>CAVUIV010000009.1:0-230577 GCA_963741595.1 uncultured Alphaproteobacteria bacterium | reverse complement strand
TTCATCTCTTGGTCAACTTTGCCCGCGAGAAAAGCGTCCAAAGCATCGGTTGTCCTAAGCTGGTTCAATGTTCCTGAGAATTCACGAAGGTCTTTATCTCCAATCGTGCCATTCTGCTTGGTCTTCGATTGCAGGACATGAATCTCAAGCTGGTTCTCGTCTATGTAGATGCCGTCAATACCGCGATCATTGCTCTTGTCGCAGATCACATCTTCCGTGGCTACTTGGTCCAATCGATATGTGTTCGAGAAACCAGTTTAAAAAGGCGATTGAGATAGGCCGCCCCTTGTCAGTGTACGACTTAATTGTTGCAGCCATTTTGGCGTATTCGAGGTCAACATCCTCCATTGATTTTCTCCCAAATAAATTGATTGAATCTCACTCCGCCGCCTGAATCCCCTTCTTCCTTCCAACATCCCGCCGCGCCAGCACGGGCTTCAAGAACTGTCCCGTATAACTGCGCGCCACCTTGGCCACGTCTCTCCGGCGTGCCGGCTGCGACGATCTCGCCGCCCCAGACGCCTCTTTGGTTTGGCGATTTGCTGAAAGTATTGCACAATTTAAGATTGCGCGAAAAGAAATATACACATTCTTGAGTTTCGTTGGGTCAATCTGCTGTCCTAGCCCAGAAAGTGATTGGCACATGGCGAGACGTAATCGCGTCATCAATCTACCTGCGCCGTATCTCAAACGTGTTTGGGTCGACCCGTCACGCGTTGAGGACGACTTTGTCTATCCCTTCTGCCTGCCATTTCTTCACAAGGGTTTCGATTTCGAGTTTGAACGTGCGGTCACGATCATTGTGGGCGAGAACGGGACCGGAAAATCGACCTTGCTTGAAGGCATCGCTGCCATGGCAGGCTACGACGAGGCCGGCGGCGGCAAAAAGGCTATATGCCGGTCGATCACTCTCTTGAGCCGTAGAACGTATGGGTGGAAACCTCGCTCGGGCGCTGCGCGCCAGTTGGCTACCGAAAATCACAATGGGCTGGTTCTTCAGCTGAAAGTTTTTTCACAGTGGCGCGCTACCTCGATGAAGCCGCGCTCGACAGCGGAGGTGCGCCGCCTGACTTCTTGTCTCATTCGCACGGAGAGGGATTCCTGCGCTTCTTTGATGAGCGCTGCGACCGCCAGGGATTCTATATTTTTGATGAGCCGGAATTGGCACTGTCGCCAAGTCGGCAGATCGAATTTGAGCTTTGTGTCGCATGGAACGATCGAAGATTTGCCAAGTCGTCATGGCGACGCACTCGCCGATATTGATGGCGCTTCCGGAAGCAAAATTACTGCGGTTGACAAAATACGGTCTTGAGGGCGTCAAACTGGAGGACACCGATCACTTTCGGCTGCTGCGCGAGTTTTGCATCGATCCCGCGACGTTCATTGCGACAATGATGGACGAGTAATTACTTCGCCGCTTCGCTCATCCACCTCGGCTTCTAGATCAATGCGAAAAAATCAAAGAGGGCATGGGCGACGATCAATGGCCACAGGCGACCTTGGCGCGCATACAATCCAGCAAAGATTAGACCTAACGGAACGATGAATATGACGCCAACGATCCCTTGATAGAGATGGCAAAGCAATCTTATGCCGACGCTCACATTGATCGCAGCCCACGTTCCGAGGCGCCCCTTCAATACCGACATGAGATATCCGCAGAGAAACGTCTCCTCGAAGATCGGGTTCACAATCGACACGGCGATCGCAACCAAGGGATTAATGCGGTCTTCGAACAGATTGAACGCTTTAAGCGGCTTCCAGCACCGAAGAGGAAGAAGGTGCTGCCACAGTCCAAACGATCTGCACTACCACGTAGACGAGTATAGCAAGGCCAATACCGACGAGCGTCTCCCTCACATTTGGTCCGAGCCCGATCCGCTCGAGCGTCCAGCCCCGCGCATACAAGAAAATGCCGAGACCCGTCATTATTGCGAGCTCGTGGACGATCAGAAATATCAGGTCCGTCTCTGAGAAAAAGAGGAGCGCCTGGTTGTGCAGCTAATGCGCCGTAGACACTGGCAACGACGGGATAGCCCCGAACGGCGACGACGACGATGATCAATTCGTCTTTAGGGGTGAGCCCCCGCAATAAGTTCAACAACACCAGCTCCCCGATCCAACGCGAAGCGTGACGGCTCACTCCGCCGCCTCGATCCCCTTCTTCCGCTCCGGCCTCCCGCCGCGCCAGCACCGGCTTCAGAAACTGCCCGGTATAGCTGCGCTTCACCTTGACCACGTCCTCCGGCGTGCCGGCCGCGACGATCTCGCCGCCGCCGTCGCCGCCTTCGGGGCCGAGGTCGATGATCCAGTCGGCGGTCTTGATCACTTCGAGATTGTGCTCGATCACCACCACGGTGTTGCCGCTCTCGACCAGCTCGTGCAGCACTTCGAGCAGCTTCGCCACGTCGTGGAAATGCAGGCCGGTGGTCGGCTCGTCGAGGATGTAGAGCGTGCGGCCGGTGGCGCGCTTGCGACAGTTCCTTGGCGAGCTTGACGCGCTGCGCCTCGCCGCCGGACAGCGTCGTCGCCTGCTGGCCGACGTGGATGTAGTCGAGGCCGACGCGCTGCAGCGTCTCCAGCATGTCGCGGATGCGCGGCACCGCCTTGAAGAACTCCAGCGCCTCCTCGACCGTCATGTCGAGCACGTCGGCGATCGACTTGCCCTTGAACGTGACGTCGAGCGTCTCGCGGTTGTAGCGCTTGCCCTTGCAGACGTCGCAGGTGACGTAGACGTCGGGCAGGAAGTGCATCTCGATCTTGATGACGCCGTCGCCCTGGCAGGCCTCGCAGCGCCCGCCCTTGACGTTGAACGAGAAGCGGCCGGGCTCGTAGCCGCGCGCCTTGGCCTCGGGCAGGCCGGCGAACCATTCGCGGATCGGCGTGAAGGCGCCGGTATAGGTCGCGGGGTTGGAGCGCGGCGTGCGGCCGATCGGCGACTGGTCGATGTCGATGATCTTGTCGAGGTGCTCCAGGCCCTCGATGCGGTCGTGCGGGGCGGGGGCTTGCGCGGCGCCGTTGAGCTTGCGCGCCACCGCCTTGTAGAGCGTGTCGATCAGCAGCGTCGACTTGCCGCCGCCGGAGACGCCGGTGACGCAGGTGAACAGGCCGAGCGGGATCTCGGCGGTGACGTTCTTCAGGTTGTTGCCGCGCGCGTTGACGCACCTTGATGCGCGCGGCGCGCATCGGCGCGCGCGGCGCTCCGGCATCGGCGATGCCGCATCGCGCCGGTGAGGTATTGGCCGGTGAGCGAGTTCGGGTTGGCCATGATGTCGTCGGGCGTGCCCTGCGCGACGATCTCGCCGCCGTGGATGCCGGCGCCGGGGCCGATGTCGACCACATAGTCGGCGGTGCGGATCGCGTCCTCGTCGTGCTCGACCACGATCACGGTGTTGCCGAGGTCGCGCAGCCGCTGCAGCGTTTCGAGCAGCCGCGCGTTGTCGCGCTGGTGCAGGCCGATCGACGGCTCGTCGAGCACGTAGAGCACGCCGGTCAGGCCGGAGCCGATCTGCGAGGCGAGGCGGATGCGCTGGCTCTCGCCGCCCGACAGCGTGCCGGAGGCGCGCGACGAGCGTGAGGTATTCGAGCCCGACGTCGACCAGGAACTTCAGCCGGTCGCGGATTTCCTTCAGCACGCGCACCGCGATCTCGTTCTGCTTGGGCGTCAGCTGCTCGCGGCAGCTCGGCGAACCATTCGCCGGCGCGCCTTGACCGACATGTCGGCGACCTCGCCGATGTGCTGGCCGGCGATCTTGACGCACAGCGCCTCGGGCTTGAGGCGGAAGCCGTTGCAGGCCTCGCAGGGGATGTCGGTGAAGTAGCGCGCCGATCTCCTCGCGCGCCCAGTCGCTCTCGGTCTCCTTGCAGCGGCGCTCGAGATTGGTGATGACGCCCTCGAACGGCTTCTTGGTCTGTGTAGGCGCGCATGCCGTCGTCGTAGGTGAAGCGGATCTCGTCGTCGCCGGAGCCGTAGAGGATCGCCTCCTGCGTCTTCTTCGGCAGGTCCTTCCACTTGGTGTCGAGCGTGAACTTGTAGTGCTTGCCGAGCGCTCCAGCGTCTGCACGTAATAGGGCGAGCGACGATTTCGCCCACGGCGCGATCGCGCCCTTGCGCGAGCGTGGCGTCCTTGTCGGGGATGACCAGGTCGGCGTCGATGTGCTGCTCGACGCCGAGCCCGCCGCATTCCGGGCAGGCGCCGAACGGGTTGTTGAACGAGAACAGCCGCGGCTCGATCTCGGGGATGGTGAAGCCGGACACCGGGCAGGCGAATTTCTCGGAGAAGATCAGGCGCTCGGCGGTCTCGTTGCGCTGCTTGTTGGCTTTGGCGCCCGCGACCGCGGCGCCGTCGGCCATCTCGACGACGGCGAGCCCGTCGGCGAGCTTGAGCGCCTGCTCGAGCGAATCCGCGAGCCGCGCGGCGATGTCGGGCGCGCACCACGATGCGGTCGACCACCACGTCGATGTCGTGGGTGAACTTCTTGTCGAGCGCGGGCACCTCGGCGATCTCGTAGAACTTGCCGTCGATCTTGACGCGCTGGTAGCCCTTCTTGAGATACTCGGCGAGCTCCTTGCGGTACTCGCCCTTGCGGCCGCGCACGACCGGCGCCAGCAGATAGAGCCGCGTGCCCTCGGGCAGCGCCAGCACGCGGTCGACCATCTGCGACTGACGGTCTGGCTCTCGATCGGCAGGCCGGTGGCGGGCGAGTAGGGCACGCCGACGCGCGCCCAGAGCAGCCGCATGTAGTCGTAGATCTCGGTGACGGTGCCGACGGTCGAGCGCGGGTTCTTCGAGGTGGTCTTCTGCTCGATCGAGATCGCCGGCGACAGGCCGTCGATCTGGTCGACGTCCGGCTTCTGCATCATCTCGAGGAACTGGCGCGCATAGGCCGACAGGCTACTCGACGTAGCGGCGCTGGCCCTCGGCATAGATGGTGTCGAAGGCGAGCGAGGACTTGCCCGAGCCCGACAGGCCGGTGAACACCACGAGCTGGTCGCGCGGGATGTCGACGTCGACGTTCTTGAGGTTGTGCTCGCGCGCGCCGCGGATCGCGATCACGCGGCCTTCGTCGGGTTTGCGGCGGTTACGGTCGAACAGGTCGTTCATTGGCTTCCACGTTCGCGGCGGAAAAGGGCGGCAGTCCGGCGCGGCACGGGAATCCGGTGCGGACGCTTCAAACCGGGATGCTTCGAGGCAGCGATGCCGGAACATAGTGAGAACGGCGCGGCTTCGCCAGAGCTAAAAACAGGCGGCTTGGGACCTGTTGGTAACGCGCGGTCCGCCGGCGTTACGCCTGCTTCTGCACCACGAACTGATACATGCGCGCGAATGTATGCGGGTTCTGCTGCTCGAACGCATGCCAATGATCAAGGTCGGTGCACGGCGGGATCGTCCGGAAATTGTGCGCGATAGCGCTGCAGCACATCGGCATCGAGCTCGAAGCCGAGCAATTCGAGCCCGTTCTCGGCGAGAAACGCCTTGATCTGCGGCAGCGTGAAGCGGTGCTCCTGCACATGGAACAAGAGGTCGCGGCAATTGCTGGTGGTGTAGAAGTCGCCGCTTCGGACGACAGCCTTTGCTGGCGATGTCTCATCGAGGGCGAAGATGTCCTGCCGACAGCGCCTGATGTCGTCGACAGTCGCACGATAGCCGCGCATGGCGATGAATTCCCGCGCCGCAACGATGTGGGCCCGCGCGATCTCGCTGTAGAGCGCGATGTGCATGAGCCCGTTCGGACGCAGGATCGATAGCAGGACGCGCCAGCCCTGCAGCGGATCGGCGAGATGGTGCAGAACGCCGGAGCACGCGATGAGATCGAAATCGCGATTGAGCGACGCCAGTTTCAGGATATCGGCTTGGCCATAGTCGACGTTGTCCAGGCCGAGGGCGTCGGTGCGGTATTTTGCATAGCACAGGCTGCTGAGGCTGAGATCGACGGCGAGGACGCGTGCGCCCGCGTAACGCCTGGCGGTTTGCACGACCTGCTGGCCGGTGCCGCAGCCGGCGATCAGCACGTCGAGGCTGTCCGCTCGTTCGATCGGACGATAGGGCGCGTGCGGAAAATCGCTGCGCATCCTGGCATCGATCGGGTGCGTCGGATTCATCCGCCGCGCACTTGACCCAACGCGGGTAGGGGCTTTCCTCGTATTGCTCCCGCACCAGACGCGACACGTCATCGTCAATCGGGGTCAGGCGTGGAATGCCATCGCGCAAATCGCGCTCGGCCAGCGGCTCGCGGACCTGCTGGACCAACAGGCTCGGCGATCTCGTCGGGCCATGATCGCGCCAGCAAGGCGGCGCTTTCGGGAAGCGAATACAATGGTTCGTAGGATGCAATGCAGGGCCAGCGACAACGGCGCGATCGGATCGCCCGAGCGCAGCGCAGCGACCACCTGATCGCGGAGGATGGCAACTTGCGCGATTTCATCGGCGGTGCAGGCGAAGACGTACTCGTTGATGAAGCAATGTCGCGCCAGCGTGCAGCAAAAAGCCAGCGTCGCATCGTCGGCATAGCGGGCGTCGCTGCGGCGACATCGAGCAGCGCGGCGCGGGCCATCGTCAGAAACCGCTCCAGCGGGATATCGTTCACAATGGAGGAGTTGTGCAGCAGGGCGCGCAACACCGCATCGGTGCTGGCGGCGCGCTAAGCCGTCGGGACCGAACAGGTCCTGGCACGACAAACGCGCCGGCCATGCCGCCACCGCACGATCAATGCTGTGCTGGATGCGCGGATCGCGTTTGACAAGCACGATGCAGGTGGGGGCGATACTGCCGGGGCGCCCCCAGGGCTCCGACAAGGCGCGCACGATATAGTGGCGCAACAGGCTGCTGTCGGGAACCGTGCTGCCGAAGCGGAGGCATTTGACAAACAGGCCTTCAGAAACGGCGTCTCGTTGATCCGCAAACTCGGTACGATGACGTTCAGAGCCTGCAGCTTGTCGCCCCTGAGATAATGGATCATGGCGAGGTTGTGATAGGCGGTGGCAATGTCGGGCTTGAGCCGGAGCGCCTCTTCGAAGTGCGGGGCGGCTTCGTCGTGCAGTCGCTGCGTCAGCAGCGCTTCGGCGAGATTGTTGTGTGCGTCGGCGTTGCTCGGATCGAGCGCAAGACCGCGCCGGTACGCGGCAATCGCCTGATCCAGCCGTTGCAGCTTCAAGCACGCGTCGCCCAGCAGCAAATGAGCGTTGGCGTCATCCGGCTTGAGCGCAATGGCCCGCTGGCTGTGATGCACTGCCTCCGTGTGCTGGCCCAGCGCGATGAGCACCACGCCAATGTCGTGGTGGAGCACCGGGTTCGTCTCGTTCAACGCGATCGCTCGGCCGATCATGTCGACGGCGAGGTCGTTGCGGCCGAGTTTGTGCGCGATCAAACCGAGATGATGGAGGCTGCCGGAATGTTGCGGGTCGGCGACGAGCGCCTGTTGATACAGGTCCATCGCTTCGGACAGTTGTCCGGCCTGGAAGTGCAGGAACGCCGTCGCGTAGAAGCCGGCGGCCGCCTCATTGCTCCCACGGGTTGCTTTGGCGGCTGTGGCGGCCGGTGCGGCCCGCGCCATCCGGCGACGCTGCTTTCGGTTCATCGCGAATTATCCCGTTCGAATGACCCAAGATGCCAGGATGCCGCCAAACCGCCAGCGTTGCGACGGAAGGGACCGTCACGCCAGCGCGAGCGCGGCCACGTGCGGAGGATTTTCTGCAAAGGCAGCTTGCGCCGCACTCCACTAGGCGGCGTTGGCGCTCCGGTCGGATATCGCCGTCACCGGGGCGGGCTCCGGCTGGACGACCGGTTCGTGCGGCGGCGGGGGCTGCGGCGGAGCAGCCGCATCTGCGACAGCTCGCGCTGCAGCTGGCTGCATTCCTGACGTGCCGCCTTGAGCGCGCCCTCCAGAACCTGACGCTCCATGCGCTCATCGATGATGGTGTTGTTGAGCTCGTCGATGCGGCGATCAGCCGACATCCGCGCGATCTTCATGTCGCTCTCGAACCGCGAAATGCGTTCGCTGGACGAGCGAAGCCGTTCCTCGGCATCGCTCATTTGGGCGTCGCGCGTTTTCAGCGTCGCGCCGAGGCCCGAGGCGCGCTCACTCAGTTTGGCGTGCGATTGCTCCAGATCCTGCAATTGCGCCGCCATCACTTTGTTGCGGGCCTCAAGATCGTTGAGGCGCTTTTGGGCGGTATCGCGTCCGTGGGTGGCTTCGATCGCGCGGCGGTCCGCGACCCGCGCATCCTCGACCCGGCTCGACAGCAGCTGGCGGGTGTTCGTCAGCAGTTTTTCGGCCATTTCGGCGCGCGCTTGCACGGCTTCGAATTGGATATTGGCCCGGTTCTGCTCGGCACGAGAGCGTTCGTGGGTTTCATTCAGTTCACTGATCAGCCGGCCTCGCTCAGGCTCGATCTCCGACAGGCGTGTCTCCAGGCTCAACAGCCGGGTGCGGGTCGCCGTCAGCGTGGTCTCGGTTTCGGTGAGGCTTTGCGACAGACGGGAGGCTTCGCTCACGGTCTTGTCGAGAGACTTCTGTAAGGTCGCCTTGTCGCCTTCGAGCAGCATCAGTTTCTGCCGGGCGCCGTTGAGCTGGGTTTCCAGCTGACCGCCGCGGGCATCCGCCCGCACGGTCTGATCGCGAAGCCGCTGGTTGTCCTCGTTCAAGATCTTGATGTTGTTGGCTTGCTGCTGCTGCTGGCGCTCGAATTCGGCGATCGCCGCGCGCGCGACCGCGAGCTCATGGTTGAGATCGGACTTGGCCTCGGTCAGGGCGCGCGCCGCCTGCTGGCCCGCCAGCACGTCGCGCTGCAGCTTCTGACTATCGCTTTCGAGCTCCGCGGCGCGCGACTCCAGATCGAAGAACTTGGCCTGAAGGAGGTCATGGCTCGTCCTGAGCTGGTTCAGAGACCGCAGCAGGCCGATATTGCGGGTTTTCTCCTGTTCCAAGGTGCGCAAAGCCCGGCCGGCGGGCTCAAGCAGGGCGGCAAACGTCACCTTGAGATCGTCGAATTCGCCGAGCTTGCGCTCGGTTTCGGCCAAAAGGTTGCGCAGCACCTCGTTCTCTTCGCCCAGCCGCGAACCCGCGTCGGCAGCCGATACGGTTTCGCTCTCGTCGACGGCTTGCAGCGGTTCGAAGGCTTGCAACGGCTTGGCGGGTTGCACCGGTTCAAAGGCTTGCAATGGCTTGACGGGTTGCATCGGTTCGATAGGCTTGCATCGGTTCGTTTCGCGCAGCGGATGGTTGGATTGCTTCCATGTCGGGCGCCAAGCGTCGCTGACCGATGTCAGGAATCGGACCGCCACCTGGACGTCCGAACAAATTCGAAAGCTTAGTCATCGGCGTGCCCCTAGCCGTTTTCACCCTATTGTCTTTGCAAAGTTTGGAAAGCGATTCCGCGCGTTCCCACCAGCTATATGGCAATTCTGTGGACAACGATTGATCGTGTCCGATGCGCGATGCTCGCATTGCGAACGAATGTGAGGACGGGCGACACCAAGGGTGAGCGGTGCGGGAATACGGGGAATGCAGCGCGATTGCGCTGTTGCTCGGTTGCTCCTGGCCCTCGGCTGTGTTACGAACAAATCAAGAACGACAACAAGGCGCGCGCTTGGGAAGCGGGTGTGGAAAACCGCGATCATGCTTGCCGCAACAGGATGCGAGCTTAGGGTGGCTCATCGAGTTAGGAGAGCGTCATGGCAGGTTCAGTGAATAAAGTAATCTTGGTTGGCAATCTTGGGCGCGATCCTGAAATCAGGCGTACGCAGGACGGACGGCCGATCGCCAATATCAGCGTCGCGACGTCAGAGAGCTGGCGTGACAAGGCGACCGGTGAGCGCCGGGAAAAAACCGAGTGGCATCGTGTGGTGATCTTCAACGAAGGTCTGTGCAAGATCGCCGAGCAATATTTGAAAAAAGGCATGAAGGTCTATCTCGAAGGCCAGTTGCAGACCCGCAAATACACCGACAAGGACGGCCAAGAGAAATATTCGACCGAAGTCGTGCTGCAGGGCTTCAACTCGCAACTCACCATGCTTGATCGCTCGGGCGCGGGCGGCGGTGGTGATGATCTCGGCGACGGCGGTAGCTCGGATTTCGGTGCCTCTGGGACCGCGCCGCGGGCGCGGCAACCAGCGACGGCCGGCGCCGGCGGCAAGCGCGGCCTCGACGACGACATCCCGTTCTGACGAGAATGATCGCGCCTCGCAGGATGATTGCGCCTGCGTGGCGGAGAGGGGGCAGGGTGTCGCGGATCTTTCGGAGGCTATGTCCGCGGATGGCGGGCGGCGTTGCGGCTGTGTGCGCCGTATTGTTGATATCCTCCGGCAGTATGGCCGAGACGAAGCGGATGGAGCGCGTCTCGATCACTGGCTGTCCGTATCCGGGTGTTACCGCCACCTGTCTGATGATCCGAGCGGCGAACGGCGCCGTCTACAACATCAGCGCGGTGTTGCCGCGGCCTCGCCAGAGCGGCCGCATGATCCGCGTGCGCGGCACGGTCACCGATAAGCTGAGCATATGCGGGCAGGGTGTCGTGCTTGACCGCATCCGCTGGACACGCACCCGGCAACGGTGTCCGAACTGACTGTGAGTATCAGGGCATGGGCATCGTGCTGATCGGCGTCGATGCTCCCGTTGACGAGCGATGACCAATTATCTGCTCACGCTCAAAGTGATCCATATTTTGGGCGCGACCGTCCTGTTCGGGACCGGACTCGGCATAGCCTTCTTCATGTGGATGGCAAACCGAACGCGTGCTGCAGCGGCGATCGCCCATACGGCGAGCGTCGTGGTCATCGCGGACGTCGTCTTCACGGCCACCGCCGCGATCATTCAACCGGTTTCCGGCACGTTCCTCGCCCTCGCGATCGGCTACTCGCTATGGGAATCGTGGATCGTCATGTCGTTGACGCTGTATGTCTTGATCGGCGTCTGCTGGCTGCCGGTGGTCTGGATCCAGGCAAAGATGCGCGATCTTGCCCATGCTGCGGTGCAGGCAGGAACCGATTTGCCGGCCAACTATCATCGGCTGTACCGCATCTGGTTCGCGCTTGGATGGCCGGCGTTCATCGCCATGGTCGCGATCTTCGTCTTGATGGTCGTCAAGCCGGTCCTGTGGTAGGCGCCGGATTGCCGCCTGATCGCACGCCCGTGGTCGTATTTGACCGCCGACAATTCGTCAGCCGCTGAGCGCGGCGCGCACGCCGTCGATCACGTATTGCACCGCCAGGGCGGCCAGGATCACGCCCAGCAACCGCGACAGCACGACATTGCCGGTGACGCCGAGCAGGCGCTCGATCCGATTGGCCATCAGGAAGACGAGTAGGCACGCCGCCATCACGATAACGATCACGCCGAGCAGGATGGCGAGGGGCAAGGGTTGGCCGCCGGCTTGACCGGCCAGCAGTAGGGTCGCCGTGATGGCGCCAGGGCCGGACATCAGCGGGATCGCGAGCGGGAATGCTGCGATATTGCGGACATGCTCCTCCAAGGCGTCCTCGGCTTGCTTGGACTGCCGGTTGATGCGCACGCCCAGCACCATTTCCGTTGCGACCAGGAACAGCAGCAGGCCGCCGGCAATACGAAACGCCGGCACGCCGATCCCCAGTTGCCGCAGCAGCCAATTGCCGCCGAGTGCGGTGCCGATCAGGACAATTGCCGCGATCACGCTGGCGCGCAGGCCGATCTGCTTGCGTGCCTTGGCCGGTAGTCCGTGCGTGACCGCGAGGAATGTCGGCGCCATGCCGATCGGATCGACCACCACCAGCAAGGTCACCAAGGCGGAGACGAGATAGTCGAGCGGCATCGCGGACCCTCGTTCGCACGGCGATCCGGCCACCCGCCGGCCGGGTGTTTAATTCAGCCCGTAATCGGTCATTGTTGCAACGGCAAGGACTGTCAGCACGCCCGGAATTGTTGCGGCCGGCCGGGCTCGCGCAGAGCTGTGAGCAGCCCCATACATCTTATTGAAAATAAAAAAGAAATGGCTATATGCGCAAAACGGTTTCGGGTGGCGTTTGGGCGTTGAATTGGCTATGCACAACATTGGATTCGCCAGGATTTTAGCCCTTGCCTGACAACGAGAACCCCACATCCGGGGCGGGCGACTCGCCCTCGGACGTTCGTCCCGTTTCGATCGCGGAGGAAATGAAGCGCAGCTATCTCGATTACGCCATGAGCGTGATCGTGTCGCGGGCGCTCCCTGACGCGCGTGACGGTTTGAAGCCGGTGCATCGGCGCATCCTGTTTTCGATGCACGAGAACGGCCACACGCCGGACAAGAAATATGTGAAGTCGGCCCGCGTGGTCGGCGACGTGATGGGTAAATATCACCCGCACGGCGACCAGGCGATTTACGACGCGCTGGTGCGCATGGCGCAGGACTTCTCTATGCGCCTGCCGCTGATCGACGGGCAGGGCAACTACGGCTCGGTCGACGGCGATCCGCCGGCGGCGATGCGGTACACTGAGTGCCGTCTCGCCGACTCGGCGATGTCGCTGCTCGCGGACATCGACAAAGACACCGTCGATTTCCAGGCTAACTACGACGGCAACGAAAATGAGCCGGTGGTCCTGCCGGCGCGGTTTCCGAACCTCCTGGTCAATGGCGCCGGCGGTATTGCCGTCGGCATGGCGACCAACATCCCACCGCACAACCTGGGTGAAGTGATCGATGCCTGCGTCGCGCTGATCGACAATCCCGCGCTGAGCATCGAGGACCTGATCGGCATCATCCCCGGTCCCGATTTCCCGACCGGCGGCGTCATCCTCGGCCATCAGGGCATCCGCTCGGCCTATCATACCGGCCGCGGCTCGGTGGTGATGCGCGGCAAGGTCGAGATCGAGACGCTGCGCGGCGACCGCGAGGTCATCATCATCAGCGAGATTCCCTACCAGGTGAACAAGGCCGTCATGGTCGAGCGCATCGGGGAGCTCTGGCGCGACAAGAAGATCGAAGGTATTTCGGCGCTGCGCGACGAATCCGACCGCGACGGCTATCGCGTCGTCGTCGAGCTCAAGCGCGAGGCCGTCGCCGACATCGTCCTCAACCAGCTTTATCGTTTCACCGCATTGCAGAGCACCTTCGGCTGCAACATGGTGGCGCTCGACGGCGGCCGTCCGCTGGTGATGAACCTGAAGGACCTGCTGACGCTGTTCCTCGCGTTCCGCGAGGAGGTCATTTCCCGGCGCACCAAGTACCTGCTCGGCAAGGCGCGCGACCGTGCGCATATCTTGGTCGGCCTTGCGATCGCCGTCGCCAATATCGACGAGGTGATCCGGATGATCCGGGCGTCGAAGGACGCCAACGAGGCGCGCGAAGCGTTGATGGGCCGGGAATGGCCCGCTTCGACGGCGGCCTCCTTGATTGCCCTGATCGACGATCCGCGCCACCGCGTGTCGTCGGCGGGCACTGCCCGGCTGACCGCCGAGCAGGCCAAGGCGATCCTCGATCTGCGGCTGCAGCGACTGACCGCGCTCGGTCGCGACGAGATCAAGGAAGAGCTCGACAAGCTGGCCCTGGAGATCGCGGACTATCTCGACATCCTGCGCTCGCGCGCGCGCATCCAGTCGATCGTCAAGGACGAGCTTGCGGCGGTAAAGAAGGAATTCGCCACGCCGCGCCGGACTGTGATCATCGACCAGGAAGGCGAGATGGAGGATGAGGACCTCATCCAGCGCGAGGATATGGTCGTCACCGTTTCGCACCATGGCTACGTCAAGCGGGTTCCGCTCTCGACCTATCGGGCGCAGCGGCGCGGCGGCAAAGGCCGCTCCGGCATGCAAACCCGTGAGGAGGATTTCGTCGCGCGGCTGTTCGTCGCGAACACGCACACGCCGGTGCTGTTCTTCTCCTCACATGGCCGCGTCTACAAGGAAAAGGTCTGGCGATTGCCGCAGGCGGCGCCGCAGGCGCGCGGCAAGGCGCTGATCAACATCCTGCCGCTCGACAACGGCGAACGCATCAACACCGTAATGCCGTTGCCGGAGGACGAGAGCACCTGGGCCGATCTCGACGTCATGTTCGCGACGACGCGGGGCTCGGTGCGGCGTAACAAGCTGTCCGACTTCGTCGACGTGCGGCGCTCCGGCATCATCGCGATGAAGCTGGACGACGGTGAAGCCATCGTCGACGTGCAGATTTGCACCGAGAAGAACGACGTTTTGCTCACCTCTGGAGGTGGACAATGTATCCGCTTCCCGGTGACCGACGTGCGGGTGTTCCAGGGCCGGACCTCGATGGGCGTGCGCGGTATCTCGCTGGCCGAGGGCGACAAGGTGATCTCGATGTCGATCTTGCGGCACCTCGATGCCAGCGCGGAGGAGCGGGTGGCGTATCTCAAGCGCGCCAGCGCCGTTCGCCGCGGCGTGGGCGGCGAGGCCGAGGAGGTGAGTGCCGATGCGGAGGAAACTGCCGGCGCCATCGAACTCGGCGAAACCCGCTACGTCGAGATGTCGGAAGCCGAGCAATTCATCCTGACTGTCTCCGAGAAAGGTTATGGCAAGCGCTCGTCCTCTTACGAATATCGGATCACCGGTCGCGGCGGTAAGGGCATCGTCGCGATGGACATCTGGGAAGGCAAAAAGGGCGCCGAGACGATCCGGGACAAGACCGGCTATCTGATCGCGTCGTTCCCGGTGCGAGACGATGATCAGATCATGCTGGTGACCGATGGTGGTCAGTTGATCCGCACCCGCGTGGACGGCATCCGCATTGCTGGCCGCGCGACCCAGGGCGTGATCGTGTTCGACACCGCCGAAGGCGAACGCGTGGTCTCGGTCGAGCGGCTGTCCGACGAAGGCGAGGACAACGGCGGCTGATCGTCACGGCTAAGCGTGTTCAAGGATGCATGCTTTGCGCACGAAGCCGCAGCCGATTGAAGCGCCTCGCGTTCATTGCGTCTTATTGGCATTCTTGATCGCGGCCTTCCTGTTTCGGGTCGGCGCGCAGGCTTTGCAGGCATGGGCGCCCCTCCCATGGCTGCCGCCGTTCGAAAGCTGGCACTCGGCGACGGTGCCGTATCCGCTTTTGCTGGTGTCGCAGCTTGTCATTCTCGCGATACAGTTCTGGGTTCTCGCAGCCCTGCTTAGGGGTAGGCAACGCCCGCAAAAGTGGCTCGGGGTGACGCTGCTCGTTCTGGGAGGGGCGTACTTCGCATTCATGCTGTTCCGGCTCGTTGGAGGACAGACGTTGCTTCGCCACGTAGCTTGGTTCCAGGCCGTCGTGCCGACCGTGTTCCACCTGGTTCTGGCTGCGTTCTTGCTGGTGCTTGCGGACTTCCATCTGCGCTTTCAAGGGCGCGCTGCGCGCACGAACTGATGATCGCCGGTCATCGGCACGCGTTCGCAACCTCCGCTGTAGGGATGAGACCGAGCCCTTCTCTCCCGTATGGACCGAAGTCAACCTGGCCTCGGTAGCCGAACCCGATCGACGGCGTCACCGCATCGCGCATCAGAAGGCGTGTTCCGAACGCGCCTTCGAACCCGACCAAGTCCGCGCCAGCCGCTTTCGCGGCGACGATGCCGGCCCGTGCCAGGATGCTGGTTTCGCCGACCTGCGCCCCGACAATGATCTTCATGCCGCGTTCGCGCGCTGCACGGATGATCGCCAGCGTTCGCAGCAATCCGCCTTGTTTGGAAACGCGTGCGTTGAGAATGTAGGCTGCGCCCTCCACAAGCGCCGAGAGATCGTCCTGGCGCGTGACGCTTTCGTCGAGGATGATGGTCAGTCCGGTGCGGACGCCGACGTCCGCAAGGCCTTGCCAGTCACGGGCCGACAGCGGTTCCTCCACCGCCCAGGCGAAACGTTGCAACTCCTTCAACGCATCGATCGCGGCATCGGCAAAATCCCACAGGTTGTTGGCATCAAGCCGCAGCGGCCCGAACCATGACAGCAACCGGGCCCGTTGGCGGTCGCGCGTACGATGGCCGCTGACCTTGAGTTTGGCATTCTGCATGCCGTTCAGATTAAACAACGCGGCTTGGAGCGCGAACTTTGCGGTTCCGCCGGAGCTATAGACGGCGGATGTTCTCAGCATCGTGTCCCGCTCATCGACGGACAGAAATTGTTCCATGCTCTGACCGGCCTGCCGGGCGAACAGATCGAGCAGCGCAATCTCGATGGCTGCAAACGCGCTCGGATTGCTGTCGATGTCGGTGCGATTTCGCTCCATCCAGGTCATCAGCGTCGCGATGTCGGCAATGTCTTCGACGCCGGTTTGCCGCCAGCGAGCGATCGCCTCGATCGCGGTGGCGACCGTTTCCCCTGTGACGTAGGAGCGGGGACACCCTTCGCCCAAGCCAAATTGGCCGTTGCCGGCCTCCGCGATGACGATGACGTTTTCAGCGCGCTCGCGCACAGCCGAAGCGTGCTCGAATTTGCCGCGAAATGGGAAGGGGCAGCTAGCGACCCGGAGTTTCATCAGCCCGCTCGCTGATCAGGTGTGGCGTGACATCGAAATCGAACTCGTCTGCATTCTGGAGCGTCAGCACCTTGAATTGCGCCTCACGCTGACCCTTGGCGACGCAATGATGGCGATAGGCCCGTTCGGTCCCGTCGGCCAGGGGCACGACCCGCAAGGGCTTGAGCCGTCCGCTGCCACGTTTTGAATCGTATTCGATATTGAGCTTGCGCAGCGCCTGGTCGAGCGGTTCGGCAAGTGCCGCGAAGGCCGGTCGGCTGGCCAGTCCGGTTTCGATATAGGCTGTGTAGCCCGCCGTCGCGGCATCGGCGACGAAGACGTAAAACGGTGTGCGCAGGCCCGCTTCCGCAAGCAGTCTGGCGACCGCCTGGTTCACCTGATCCTCCGCGAGCTTCTCGCCGGTGATGTTGGTGACGCCGCGGCCCTTGCGCACGAATGCGAGGGTCGGAGTCGCGCCCACCTTGCCGGTGACACGCAGGACGTCGTTCATGTGATAGCGCACCAGGCCGCTGCGCGTTGTCACCAGAACGTGGTAGTCTTGGCCTTGGTCGAGTTCGTGCAGCAGCACGGTGTCGCGTTGCCCCGAGTCCCAGTCCTGCACCGGGACGAATTCGAAGAACACGTTTTCGAGCAGCGGCAATGCAAGGTTGCGCTCGGCATCCACCACCACGGTGCCGTGAACCTCGCTCGCGACATAGCCGGCATCGATCATCTGGGCGGACGCCGGCAGCTTCTGTCGCACCGCTTCGGCCGCCACCGCGCATCCGCCGCCCAGCCACGTCATCACCGATCGTAGCTCCGGCCAGACGTCGCCAATCGTCAAGGAGCCGCCGCGTTCGATCAGGGCCCGCAACGCCAGCGCCCGTTCCGGAGCGGCTTGAAACGCGGCAGCCGTCGCCGTTTGGCCGGGAGGCAATCTCGCGGCGAGACTTCGAGCCGCCGCGTTCGAGTTCGTCGGCGATACGAGGCAGGCCAGTCTTGATCTCGTGAAGCAGCCGCAAGATCGTCGATGGGTTGGCGGTGGCGATCACGCTGATATCGGCATATTGAGCGGCAATCCGCGCCATGGCCGCATAGCGCAGGTCGTAGTCCTCGATCGCGAAGATCTGCGCTGGCAGGACATATTTGGCCCGAATGAGCGGGGACGTGTTCTGATAGATCAGGCCGGTGGTCGCTCCGGCGGGCGTCCCGTCGGGCAGCGTTTCTTCGCGCACCGCACCGGCCAACGCGAGCACACGCCCACGGAATGCGCCGAAGTCGCGGTGCTGGACATAGGCGACTGCGCGCTGGGCCCGGCGGATGCTGCGAATGACGCCGTTGGTGACCGGGATGAGCTTCGGCTTGCCGGTTGTGCCGCTGGTGCGGGCGTACATCACCGGCCGTTCCGATGTCACGACCTGCTGTCCAGTCGCGATCTGCCGGTCGATGTGCGGGCGCATGGCCTCGTAGTCATGAATGGGAACGAGCCGGCGAAAGTCTTCGGGGCTGCCGATGCGGTGGTAGCCGTAACGACGGCCGAGATCGGTGTCCTGCAGCGCCAGCAGAATTGAACGCAACGCGCGCTGCTGGGCGTCTCGCGGCGTCTCGGCCGCGGCCATCGTCTGTCGAAAGATGGTGCGGCTCACCGTCTCCATTCCGACGGTGAACACGGCTTGCGCAATTGCGTCACGGAGCGTCATCGGATGAGTCCGGGCGGGCGCGGAACGGTGCCAGCAGCTGGCCGATGAAATGCCGGGGGTAGTTCTGCTCCACGCAGCCCAAGCCGATCGACTTCAAGGCCGCGCGGCCGGAAGTAGGTGCCGAACAACAGATCCCAGATGACGAAGCTGTGCGCGTAGTTGGCGTTCAACTCGGACAGCTTCAGCGAATGGTGCCAGCGGTGGACCTCCGGACCGCTGATCACATAGTTGAACCAGCCAAGCCGAACATCGCAATTGGAGTGCTGGAACAATCCGCTCATCGAATAGAATACGAAATAATACGCGAGCACCTCGGTGCCGATGCCGACCAGCATAAACGGCAACGTATCGAGCATGAATTGAAGAGCCTTCTCGGCCGGATGAAATCGAAACACGTTGGTGGTGTAGAGCTTCTCCGGCTGATGATGGACAGCATGCAGACGCCACAGTGGCGTCCAAGTGTGCGCAGCGCGATGCAGCCAGTAGCGCAGGAAGTCGCCGATCATGATCTTGAGAATGAGCTGCAACCAGATCGGCAGGTGGGACGGCCAGATGTCCACCAGCACGACGCTGCCGGCGGTCTTCGCGCTCACGATCCAGACGACGGTCCACGCCAGGGCGAGGGGGAGCACGACCTGAACGATCGACAAGTACAGCCCATCATCCACGAGGTCGGCCCAGGACGCTTGCCATTCAGCCCGATAGGGGAGCGCCCGTTCAGCCAGGATCACGAGGGGGCCGGCGATCGCGATCACCGCGTACGGCGCCCAAGCCAATGACGCGCCAAGATGCAGCGCCGCCCACAGCAGCATCAACGAGCCGGCGACGAGTGCTGGGTAGACGAGCCAACGGGCCGTGGATTTGAGCGGACCGGCGGGGGCGGCTCCGCCCGGCGCTGTCGCATCTGCCACGCTGCCGGTAATGTGTCCGCGCGCTGCCACGGCCGGTACCTGGATGTCACCAGCCCAAATGGTCCGGGTTGGTCGATGATTGTGTCCCGTGAGTGCGCACCCAGCAATACACAGCAAATATTGATGCCGGGTTGTCAACTTAACTCGCATTCATGGGATAGCCGGGCAGCGAGGCTTCTTCGGCCGGTGCATGGCATGCATGCGATCGGGCGGTTGCCTGCCGGGCGGCATTGCACGCAATGATACCCCTCGGTATGAAACCAATGCCCACACAGTCAGACCCGGGATCAGTACCGTCATGTCCGCAGACAACACGTCCGTCCCCCCGCCGGCGCCGCCACCGCCGGTGCCGCACGGCATGCCGATCTCGCTTGAATTGGCCAAGCGCGTCGCCGCCGCGGCTGAAGCCGGCGCGCGCAAGCACGGCTGGCCGATGGCGATCGCAATCGCCGAGCCGACCGGGGCCCTGGTCTATTTCCTGAAGATGGACGACGTGCAATACGCGTCGATCGACCTCGCCATCGCCAAGGCCAAGACCGCCGCGATGTACCGGCGGCCGACCAGGATGTTCACCGAGGCGCTTGGCAACGATCATCTCATGTTCCTGACCTTCCACAGCCTGTGCGCGGCGCCGGGTGGCCTACCCTTGGTGGCCGACGGCAAGCTGATCGGCGCCATCGGCGTCAGCGGCGGCGCCGGGCACCAGGACGACATCGTGGCCAAAGCCGGCGTTGACGCGCTAGGCTGAGCCGGGCTGAAGGCTTGAACCGGCAACAGTGCCGCATGTCGCCATGAAGATTGTTCGCTTAGTCTGTTGCGTCTGTGGAGAGAGGGGACCGTTATGATTTCTCGTCGTTGCGTGTTGCTTGCTGCCGCGATCATGTTGGTGAGTGCGCCGGGCTACGCCCAGTCGCCGTCCGATTCCCGCGTGGCGGATATCGTGAGCGCGGGCAAAATTCGCATCGGGCTGCATCTCCCGCAATTCGTGCAGGATCCGAATAGCGGCGCGATTCATGGACATGGCACCGGCACGGTCATTGTGCCGATCGCGCAGGCGCTGGCGGAGCATTTGAAGGTCAAACTTGAGCTGGTTGGGAATCGAGCACCCCCGGTGCTGATCAAGTGCCTGCAAGAGGTGGCTGCGACGCCGGCTTCCTAGGCCTCACCAAGGCGCGAACCGCCGACGTCGACTACGCGACCCCGCACATCATGGTGCCCTTCACCTATCTGGTGCCGCCCAATTCATCGATCCGCACCGTTGCCGACGCTGACAAGCCCGGCATCCGCATTGCGGCGGTTCGCAATCACGCGTCCACGCACGCGCTAGAGCACGTGATCAAACACGCCGAAATCATCAGCGTCGAAATTCCCGATGAGGCGTTCGAACTGGTGCGTTCGGGCAAGGCCCATGCCTATGCGTCGCCCCGGCCGCCCATTGTCGAATATGCCAAGCAGCTCCCGGGGTCGCAGGTGCTTGACGGGCACTATGGCGCCAACATCCAAGCCATCGCCCTGAAAAAGGGGCAGGCCGCGCGGCTCGCCTACATCAGTGAATTCGTCGAACAGGCCAAGACCTCAGGTCTCGTGCAGCGGATCATCGATCGCATCGGCCATCGCGGGATCGCCGTGGCTCCGGTGGAGAACCCGATCCTCACCGGGAGCGTGCCCGGCAACCCGGCGCGCTAGTGGTCTGATTCTAACATTCGCATCCCATTTCCGCGGACGATTTTGCGAATGTTAAAATCAAGGACCACTAGCAAGTATAGGCTGCTAGTGGAGTGGATTTGCCTTAGCGCGCCGCAGTTGGCGCGCTGGCCGCGCCGGCATCGGAACCATTCCAGAGGAGCGCGTCGCTTCCAGGCTGACCGGCTCGATCGCTGCAGTCCGCTCGGACGCGGGCCGCGAGCGCCGGGCAGTGACTGACGATGGTGGCAAGAGGAGCGATTGACGGCACGCGCGCCCGCGCGATGCAAACGGCACCATGCGAGTCCCATGCGGATTCGAACGGCAATGATTTGGTCGATGTTCGGATTCCCAAATTATCCCACGATTCAATCCGAATGCCCTCCTGCGTGTAGGACCGGCCGTCGCCGCAGTAATCGGCGCGCATCATTCGAACGCAGGCTTCGAAATAGGGGGCCAGCCGCGCGCCCGTCGTGTTGGTTGCCCAAGGCCGATAGCCGCGCATGATGCATTTGCCCTTGGCGCCCGCCGTACAGGTCAGCGACAGGCTCGCCATCGGCTCGGCGTCCGATCGATCGTGAGAGTTCACGTTTTCAATCGCGAGGATGCGGGCACGGCCATCGAGCCCGGGGCGGCAGAGTGGTGTCCACGCCCCGTCGGCTTGCCTGCGGATCGCAACGTCGTAGAACTCGACGTCATCGAACGGGCCCGAACTCGACGGCATCAAAGCGCAGTTCGAAAGGGCCTCCCGAACGATTGCGGAGCCGGACGACGATGCCCTTGAGATCCTGGCCACGCAGGATGGCGCCGCCATCGAAATGCACGGACAGCATGCCGCCTTGAACCTGCAATCGCGGTGCGGCCGCCGATGCAGGGCTCAAAAAGGAGGCCGCGATGGAGACACCCAGCGCGGCCGAAAATGTGTGACGCAACCACGTCATCGCTTCGCCCCCGGTCCCTGGTTGCAAGTCTTTGAGCAGCCAAGGAAGCAACGAAATGCGGGTTAATTCTTGGGTAGGATGACGGCCTCGACGGTCAGGTGATCCATGTCGAGTTCGGCGGCCGCTGGAGCGGGCTCATTGTGGCCCGAGATAGACGGACCGTTGCCATCCCATCCACCCCGCCGCCGCTGGGGAACGCTGGGTGCAGTCTCGTCGTTGCGCCGGTCGTCCGTACCGAAATCAGTGGCGCCTGGCGTATGAGTGCCGGAGATGGCCGGACCGTTGAGATCCCAACCGCCACCGAACAGCGACAACTCATCCGGCAAGCGGCGATCGTCGTCGTTGGCGGCGTGGGTATGACCCTGCATCAGCAACACTGCCGACAACACGGCGCCGAAAATCGCGCGGTTGGATCGTGACATAACAACGGTGCTCCATCATTTCGTTACGTCCCAACCTAGGCGCTCGTTTCCAAATTATTCGTGCAAAAATACGGTGAGCGGCTCATCCCTGCGATGGCTACGATTTTAAGAAAAGTCTCGATAACGGTCTCGACGAGGTCCCGCTCAGTCGATCTTCATGCCGCTCGACTTCACGACGGCGAGCCATTTGGGTGCTTCCTCATTCAGGAGATTGCGAAAGTCCTGCGGCGTGCCGCCGAGCGGGACCGAGCCAAGTTTCCGCAGGGCCACGATCATGTCCTCGGACTTTAACGCGGCGTTCACGTCGCGGTTCAAGCGAGCCACGATTGCTGGCGGCGTTCGGGGCGGCGCCACCAATCCGGTCCAGGACACCGCCACCATGTCGGACACGCCGCTCTCGATCAGCGTGGGCACGTCCGGTAGCTCGGTGCTGCGGGTGGCGCCGGTGACCGCCAGTGGCCGCACCTTGCCGTCGCGAACATGACTGAGTGTGATCGATGTCGGTTCGAATGACATGTCGATTTGTCCCGACAACATGTCGGTCATCACGTTGGCCGCGCCGCGATAGGGGACCGTTACAATGTTGATGCCGGTCCGCAGTTTGAACAGTTCGCCAACCATAATCGGCGTTGCGCCGGCGGGAGCACCGAAATTGATCTTGCCGGGGTTCGCTCGCGCAAAGGCGATCAGTTCCTGCGCGGTCCGGGCCGGAACGCGCGGCGGAACGATCAGCACGAACGGCGTGCCGGAGACGGCGACGATCGGCGCGAAGCCGGTCAAGGGATCGATGTCGAGCGACCGCGACAGAGTGGGCAGAACGCTCAGCGTCATCAGGCCGCCAAACAGCAGCGTGTGGCCATCTGGTTCCGAGGTTACGGCCGCTTTCAGTCCAACCGTGCTGCCGCCGCCGGGCCGGTTCTCGATGATGACCTGACCGAGCGAGGGCGATAGTTTCTGACCGACCAACCGCGCCATGACGTCGATCGGCCCGCCGGCTGGGAATGGCACGATGATGCGGATCGGTCGGCTCGGATAGCGATCCTGGGCGGAAAGCGGCGCGACGAGCGCGGCGGCGAAGCCTGCGCTCAGGATGCAGACTGACGCTGCCCGTAAGACCTTCCGCATGGACCGGTTTCCTTTTCAGCTTGCCGTCGGTGATGTCGCTATGTCCTGCGTCCGGACGCCGGCGTCAGGAGTTTCACCATGTCGTGGTAGCCGCGCTGGCGTGCGTAGGCGAGCGCGGTGGCGCCTTGTCGATCTTTGATGTCGGTATCGGCGCCGGCTTTCACCAGCAGCGCAACGGTGGCGACATGATTGGCCCCGCCATTGCCGAGAACAACCGCTTCGATCAGAGCCGTCCATCCGCGCCGGTTGATGTGATCGAGTGGCGCTTTGTGCGCGATCAAGATGCGCACGGCCTCGACATGGCCAAGCTGGGCGGCAGCGATCAGTGCGGTGCTGTCATAGGGACCGGTGATGGCGCGCGCATTGGCGCCGCCGTCTAGCGCCAGGGTCAGCATCTCGGTGTCGTTCTGGACCGCTGCAATGGTGACGATGTCGTAGCGATCGGCGTCGAGCGCATTCGGGTTGGCCCCAAGACGGAGCAATGCGCGGGCCGCGGCGTGGTGCTTGCGGTAGACGGCGACGTGCAGCGGCGTTCGACTGTTCGAATCCTGAAGGTTCGCCCGCTCGCCATTCGCTATCAATCGTTCGATTTCGGCGACGTCGCCCTGGGCAGCGGCGGCATGCAGACCGGCGTAGATCCGCAGATCGCGGTCATTGGGCGGCGTCTGCGCCCGCGGGCTCGTCGTGAGCGCCAGCATGGCAGCGAGCGCAGCCGCCAGACCGAACCGCCAAGGCAGGAATTGAGATCCGACCATCCTTTGTCCCAGACGTGAGTGAACACGCTGGTGAGGTTAGCATGAAGCCTGAGCGGCCGCGCCGGACAGAGCGCCGCTCCAAATGCAAACGAGGCCGGGCAAGCCCGGCCTCGTTTTGGAGAAGTCGATGGGGTGTTTGCTTAGCGAGCAACCCGATCGGTGGTGACCAAGCGCACGGTGCGGGCCTGGCCGTTGGGCTGGTTGCGGTCGCGCAGGCAGTTCGCCTGGTAATAGGGCCAAGCCTGCTGGGTGCAGGACGGGGCGGCGGGGGCGATGTCGAGACGGTCGCTCTTGACGACGGGGGCAGGGGTGCGGGCCTCGACCTCGGGGCTGAAGCCGGGGAGCGAAAGCACCAGGGCGGCTCCGAACGCGGCCGCGGCAACTGCTGAAAGTGCCTTGAAGATCAACATGTTCGACTCCCCCTTGATGCGCCGGTCGTAAGGCCATCCACGGCCCTCTTGTTCATTGGTCGTGCCAATCTGAAAAAAGGTTCATGAGCACGGCAGCGCTTGCTGTGGGGAAATGTCGGTCCGAAGGGGATCGAACCTGAAAAGCCGCACGCGGATCGAAACCGGCCGCGCCGAGCGGCACGGAGGGCGCCCTTGCGGTTCCCAATTCTGCGCGGTAGACCCGCCTCTATGCCGCGCACCGCCCTTTTTCCCGGCTCGTTCGATCCGCCCACCAACGGACATCTCGATATCGTCAGGCAGGCGATGCGGCTGGCCGACCGGCTCGTGCTGGCGATCGGTACCCACCCTGGCAAAGTGTCGCTGTTCAGCGCCGACGAACGGGTCGCCATGCTCAACGAGACCTGCGCGCCGTTGGCGCGCTCGGCCGGCTGCGAACTGCGTTGCATCACATTTGCTGATCTGGTCGTGACGGCCGCGCAGCGAGAGGCCGCCACGATCCTCATCCGTGGCCTGCGCAGCGCGACCGATTTCGACTATGAGATGGAAATGGCCGGCATGAACGGCGCCATGGCGCCGGACGTTCAGACGGTGTTCCTGCCGGCATCGGCTACGGTTCGCCCGATCACCGCCACACTGGTCCGGCAGATTGCCGGCATGGGGGGCGATGTGTCGCCCTTCGTTCCCGCGACCGTGGCCGCGCGACTGAAGACGAAGTTTGCTGGCAAATCGGGCTGAGGCTCGACAGCACGCGCGTCGTCGCACTCCAGCGCATCACCATTCAAGCCCAGGCAAGGAACACCATGACATCAAAAGCCGTCGGCATGACGCTCGTAGCAACCGTCCTCGTCAGCATGCTGGCGCTGCCGGCGTTCGGGCAGTCGGGAGCTCTCACCAATCCGGCCGCATTGCGTGAAACCGCACCGGCGACCTACAAGGCGCGCTTCGAGACCAGCAAGGGTGCGTTCGTCGTCGACGTTACGCGCGAATGGGCGCCGAACGGGGCTGATCGCTTTTACAATCTGGTCAAGAACGGGTTCTATGACGGGGTCAGGTTCTTCCGGGTGCTCGACGGTTTCATGGCCCAATTCGGCATCAATGGCGATCCAAAGATCTCGGCCCCGTGGCGCGATGCAAGGATCCAGGACGACCCGGTGCGCCAGAGCAACCGTCGCGGCTTCATCACCTACGCCATGGCCGGCCCCAACACGCGCACCAGCCAAGTGTTCATCAACTTCGGCGACAACAGCGCACTTGACCGTCAGGGCTTTGCGCCGTTCGGCCAGGTTTCGTCTGGAATGAACGTGGTCGATGCGCTTCATAGCGGATATGGCGAAGGCGCTCCGCGAGGACAGGGCCCGGATCAGGGTCGGGTCCAGACGGAAGGCAACGCCTATTTGGCAAAGAACTTCCCGCGCCTGGACTTCGTTAAAAAGGCGACGATCACAAAGTGATGCGGCGTTGCATCAGGTGCCGGACAGAAGAAATCCGGCACGACGTTTTCAATTCGAGAGGAACTGACACATGGCAAAGCCGGAAGACACGATGGTGCTGGAGACCACCCAGGGCAAAGTGGTGATTGCGATGCGGCCCGACCTTGCGCCCGGGCATGTTACACGGATCAAGGAACTGGTGCGCGACGGATTTTACGACGGCATCGTCTTTCATCGCGTGATCGAGGGCTTCATGGCGCAAACCGGATGTCCCCACGGCACCGGGACCGGAGGCTCCGGCCAGAAGCTCAAGGCCGAATTCAACAAAGAACCACATCGCCGCGGCACGGTGTCGATGGCCCGCGCGCAGAACCCGAACTCCGGGGACAGCCAGTTCTTCATTTGCTTCGACGATGCGTCATTCCTCAACGGCCAGTACACGGTCTGGGGCGAGGTGATCGAGGGCATGGAGAACGTCGACAAGATCAAGCGCGGCGAGCCCGTCCAGAATCCGGACAAGATCGTCTCGGCAAAGATGGCGGATCAGTAGGCGATCCGCGTACCGCGGTCAGGACGTCGTCCGCCGAGCTGGCGGAGCGCCATCGCACACCCATGCTTCGCGCGCGAACCATTCGTGTTCGGTGTTGCAAAGCGGGCAGAGCACGCGTGCGAAGAATACGGGCATGGCGGCAAAGCTGTGGCGATCGGCCACCAGGCCGGTCGAAATATCGCGTCCCGTATCCGGGCATCTGATCATCAACGTGCCCATGGGTTGGCTCCCGAGTCATGAATGACATGGCACGTTGCTACCGACAGCCTGCGACAATCGTTTGACGTCAGCGCGGCGACACCGCGACACGACTGATTCGGGTCGCGATTTGGAACAATTAATGGAAATCTTACGCATGTCGGCAGGAACCGCCGTCGCGCCGCGCGCGTTTTGAGCGAGAACCTCAACAACAGCGAGGATCGTCATGGCACGGCCCGAATTTCGGGACCAACCTTTGGTCCAGCCTATCTTCCACGACTGCCCGCGGATTTTCTATTGGGTCAAACGGCAGGAAGACGTCTGGTTCATTCGTTTCGACGGGGCCGACTACGGCCCGTACAAGAGCGAAAATGAAGCCATGCTGTTTGCGGTGGACGCCGCCAACAAGCTCGGAGAACAGGGCGAAGCGACTCAGGTCCTGGTGATGGACGATCGTGGCATCGGGCAGCCCGCGTGGACTTTCGGGCTCGATCCCTACCCGCCGCGGCGCTGACGGCAAACCGCTTGTCATTACCCTGGCTTGTGGGCAATGACGGGCGGCGATGCGAACCGACCTCTTTGATTTTGATCTACCGGCGGATCTGATCGCGCTGCGCCCGACCGCGCCGCGCGATGCCGCCCGGCTTATGGTCATGACGCCGGGCGGCGATCCGGAACTCGCCGATCGCCACATCCGCGACCTGCCCGACCTATTGCGGGCCGGGGACGTCATTGTCGTCAACGATACCAAGGTGATCCCTGCGCGGTTGAAAGGGCGGCGGATCGGCCGCGGCGACACCGAGCCAGCGATCGAAGCGACGTTGCATCGACGGCTCGACGGCAGCCGCTGGCGCGCGTTCGTGCGGCCGGCCAAACGCCTCGCTGTCGGAGACGTGGTGCGGTTCGGCGAGACCGGCCGGGTGTGCTTTCTCGGGCAACTCGATGCCGGTATCGAGGAGAAGGGCGAGGGCGGGGAAGTGACGCTGTCGTTTGCGTTCCACGGCCCGGTGCTCGATCAGGCGATTGCGGAGCACGGCGACATGCCGCTTCCGCCTTATATTGCCGCCCGCCGTGCGCCGGACGACCGCGATCAATCCGACTACCAGACGATGTTCGCCGACGACGAAGGATCGGTGGCCGCACCGACGGCCGGATTGCATTTCACTCAGTCCCTGGTGGAGAGACTTGGTCAACGCGGGATCGCGATCCACCCGGTGACGCTGCATGTCGGCGCCGGCACGTTTTTGCCGGTCAAGGCGGAGGACACGTCCGAACATCGGATGCATCCGGAATATGGAATCGTGCCGGCAGCGACCGCCGACGCCGTCAATGCGGCTCACCAAGCCGGTCATCGCGTTGTCGCGGTCGGCTCGACCTCGCTGCGGCTGCTCGAAAGCGCCGCAGATGTGGACGGTCGTGTTCACCCGTTCGCGGGGGAAACGGCGCTGTTCATCACCCCGGGATATCGCTTCCGCGTCGTTGACGTGATGATGACGAATTTCCACCTGCCGCGGTCGACCTTGTTCATGCTGGTTTCGGCCTTTTGTGGGCTCGACCGGATGAAACGGGCCTATGCCCACGCGATCGCCCAGGGCTACCGCTTCTATTCCTATGGCGACGCATGCCTTATGTTCCGGGGCCCAACCGAGGAGGGGAATTGATGGACCAACAATTGCGTCTTGGCCGGATCGTTCTTGAAGATGCCCAGGCCAGCCATCAGCAGATCACCATCGATCTGGTGTTTCAGGGCAACAACGTCAAAACCGGCATCGACTATTTCGGGATCTGGCGCGATCGCAACGAGGGCGCCACCTGTCCATTCGTCTTGACCGAGAATGGTGAGGCCGATTTCGGAACCGGCTACAGCGGCGATGACCGCATCTACCAGTTCGACATCCTGACCGCACCGATCGGCCTCGGTCAGCCAATCAGCTGGCGCAGCGATCAGTATGAGACGCAGATGAAAGTCATCTCGGTCACCCAACTGGTCTGATGGAATTCTCTTTCGAGTTGATCGCGACCGACGGCGTTGCGCGTTGCGGCGAGTTCGTCACGCCGCACGGCAGCGTTCGCACGCCGGCCTTCATGCCGGTCGGGACGCAGGCCACCGTCAAAGGGCTCGCCCCGGAAACGGTCCGCGCCACCGGTGCTGACATTCTGCTCGGCAACACCTACCACCTGATGCTTCGCCCCGGCGCGGAACGGATCGCCTCGCTCGGCGGCCTGCATCGCTTCATGCGCTGGCCACACGCGATCCTGACCAACTCCGGCGGCTTCCAGGTGATGTCGCTTGCCGGACTGCGCAAGATCGAGGAACGCTGCGTGGTGTTCCGTTCGCACCTGGACGGTGCGACGGTCGAACTATCGCCGGAGCGTGCGATCGAAATCCAGCGATTGCTCGGCTCCGACATCGCCATGCAGCTCGACGAATGCGTGCGCTTGCCGGCGCCGCGATCGGAGCTTGATCGCGCCATGCAATTGTCGCTGCGTTGGGCCGAGCGGTCTCGGCGCGCGTTTACGGCCGAGCCGACCGAAGGCCGAGCGTTGTTCGGCATCGTGCAGGGCGGCGATGATCCTGCGTTGCGAACCTTCAGCGCGCGGCAGCTGGTGGAGATTGGGTTCGAGGGCTATGCGATCGGCGGTCTCGCGGTCGGTGAATCGGCGGAGGTGATGCGGCGAGACCATCGACGAAACCGTGCCGGCGCTGCCGGTCGATCGGCCGCGCTACCTGATGGGCGTCGGAACGCCGGAAGATATCCTCGAAGCGGTGGCGCGCGGCATCGACATGTTCGATTGCGTGATGCCCACGCGCAACGGACGCCATGGCGTCGCGTTCACCCGTTTCGGTCCGATCAATCTCAAGAACGCACGCCACGTCGACGACCCGCGACCGCTCGACGAGGAGAACGCCTATCCGCCGGCGCGCGACTATTCGCGGGCCTATCTGCATCATCTGGTCAAAAGCGGAGAAACGCTCGGCGCCGCGCTGCTCTCGGCCATTAATCTGGCCTATTACCAGCAGTTGACCGCCGGTATCCGCGCCGCGATCAGCGAACGGCGGTTCGCCGACTTCCGTGCGCAAACTGCCGCGGCCTGGGCGCAAGGCGACCTGCCGCCGCGCTGAACTCAGCAATCACGCTTTAGCTTGTTGATTGAGCATGATCCCTCGGGTCAAGCCGAGGGCATGCTTTTCCGAAAACCGGGCCCGTACTTTTTCGGGATCATGCTCTAGAAAAGCCCTCGACGGCGCGGCCCGGGCAACGCACAATAGAATTCATTCAAACAAGAAGTTCCAACGATCCACCGACTCGAGGAGACGCCACCATGGCCATCAATGTGAAGGTCAATGGCGCAACGCGCTCGGTCAACGCCGAGCCGGATACGCCACTGCTCTATGTGCTGCGCAACGATCTCGAACTCAACGGCGCAAAATTCGGCTGCGGCCTGTCGCAATGCGGCGCCTGCACGGTGCTGATCGACGGCACGCCGACGCGCTCGTGCGTGACGCCGCTCAGCCGCGTCGGGCAATCGGACGTCACCACGCTGGAAGGCTTGGGCACGCTGGCCAAGCTGCACCCGCTGCAGCAGGCCTTCATCGACGAACAGGCCGCGCAATGCGGCTACTGCACCAACGGCATGATCATGGCCGCCAAGGCGCTGCTGGATCGCAACCCACGGCCGACAGAAGCTCAGGTGCGTGAAGGGCTCGCTGACAACCTATGCCGCTGCGGCAGCCACAACCGCATCGTGCGCGCCGTCCTGCGCGCTGCGCAGACCAACGGGAGGATCTGACCATGAATGCTCCCCATCTGACGCGCCGCGATTTCGCGGCCGGGCTCGGCGGCATCGTGTTGGCTTTCAGCCTTGCCCCGCTTGGCATGACGCAACAGCCGCCACGACTTCCGGGTAGTCTCAACAACAACCGTCTGCTCAGTGCCTGGCTCGCGATCAATGCCGACGGCACGGCCACTGTGCTGACCGGCAAGGTGGAACTGGGGCAGGGCATCCTGACGGCTTTGACCCAGATCGCGGCCGAGGAACTCGATCTGCCGCTGGCGCGGGTCAAGATCGTGTCCGGCGATACCGGACGCACCCCGAACGAAGGTCAGACCGCCGGCAGTCTGTCGGTCGAGGCCTCTGGAACGGCGCTACGGCTCGCCGGCGCCGAAGTGCGCGCCATCCTGATCGAACTCGCGGCGAAGAAGCTTGGTGTTGCCGCCGACGGCCTGAAGGTCGCCGACGGCACCATCACGGCAACGGACGGCCGCAAGGTCACCTACGGCGAACTCGCCAGCGAAGCCAATCTCAAGCGCGAGGCGACTGGCAAGGTGGCGCCGAAGCCAACGGCCCAGCACCGCCTGGTCGGACAATCGCTGCCGCGCGTCGACCTGCCGGCCAAGGTCACGGGCGGCGCTGCCTTCGTGCAGGACCTGCGCCTGCCGGGCATGCTGCACGGCCGCATTGCGCGGCCGCCGCAATACGGCGCGCGGCTCGAAGCGGTCGATGAAGCCAAAGTGAAGTCGATGCCTGGCGTCGTTGCGGTGGTTCGCGACGGCAGCTTCCTGGGCGTCGCGGCCGAGCGCGAGGAGCAGGCCATCAAGGCCGTCGAAGCGCTCTCCGCCTCGGCGAAATGGAAAGCCGGCCCAGCACTGCCCGATCCAGCCCGACTGTACGAGCAGCTGAAGGCGATGCCGACGGAGGACTCCGTCATCAGCAACAAGGAGGCGCCGTTGCCGGCGGGCGCCAAAGTGGTCGAGGCGACCTATCGCCGTCCCTACCAGGCCCATGCCTCGCTCGGACCATCCTGCGCGGTCGCACAGATGCGCGATGGCCAACTGACCGTCTGGACGCACAGCCAGGGCGTCTACCCGCTGCGGGCGACGATCGCCCGCACGCTCGGAATGAAACCGCCGTCGATCCGCTGCATCCACATGGAAGGCGCCGGCTGCTACGGCCACAACGGCGCCGACGACGTGGCATTCGATGCGGCGCTGCTGGCGCGCGCCACCAATGGACGACCGGTCCGTGTGCAATGGATGCGCGCTGAGGAGTTCATGTGGGAGCCCTATGGCCCCGCGATGAGCATGCAGGCGCGCGGCGCGGTGGCTGACGGCCGGATCGTGGACTGGAACTATGATCTCTGGAGCCAGGGCCACAACAACCGGCCGGGCGATCCCGACGGGATCAACCTGCTGTCGAGTTGGTACTTGGCCGATCCGAAACCGCCGGGGCCTGCGCGCAAGGGAAATCCGCCGAACTTTTTCGGCGAGCGCAATTCGATCCCGACCTACGACTTGCCGCGGCAGCGCATCACCGGCCACCTGATCAAGGACAGCCCGCTGCGCACATCCGCGCTGCGCACGCTTGGCGGCTATGCCAATGTGTTCGCGGTGGAATCGTTCATGGATGAACTGGCGGCGGCGGCTGGCGTCGATCCGGTCGCGTTCCGTCTTGCCCACCTCAAAGACCCGCGCGAGCGGGCGGTGATCGAAGCGGTCGCCAAGGCGGCCGACTGGAAGCCGGGCGAGAAGGGCAACGGCACCCGCGGACGCGGCATCGGCTACGCCCGCTACAAGACCATCGCGGCCTTCAATGCCGTGATTGTCGAAGTCGAAGTCGATCGCGCCAGCGGCCAGATCAGGATACCGCGGGCGTGGACTGCCGTTGATGCCGGGCTGATCATCAGTCCGGACGGACTCACCAACCAGATCGAGGGCGGGCTCATCCAGTCCGCGAGCTGGACGCTGCACGAACACGTCCGCTTCGACCGCAACGGCATCATGTCGCGCGATTGGGCGACCTATCCGATCATGCGGATGCCGGACGTGCCCAAAGTCGAAACCGTGCTGCTCAACCGGCCGAACGATCGGCCGCTCGGCGCCGGCGAGGCCTCGCAGGGGCCGACCGCAGCAGCGATCGCCAACGCCTTTGCGGCGGCGACGGGACGGCGGCTGCGCGAACTGCCGTTCGATCCGGCGCGGGTGAAAGCCGCGCTCGCCTGATGAGCTATTTTTTGCGCCCGCCCCGGCAAATCCGGGGCAGCGCGTACTTTACGATTTTTCCGTAACGTGAAATTCTTGGTGCACGATCCTGTCCGACGCCAGTGTGGCGGTTCGTCAAAAAACAGAATTCAGGGAGGCGACATCCATGACGCGGCAACACATCGTCCACCATCTCCATCCGCAACGGTCTATTGAGCGCCAGCGCGATCGCTGGACTAACCCTGCTCGCGGCGATGCCCGCGATGTCACAATGCGCAACGCGTTGGCGCGGCGCCCGAAGCCAAGAACATGCAGCTCGTCGGTCACAGCGACTTGCAGGCGCGCAGCGCCTACCAGCCGGTGATCCATCGCCAGGGCGACCGCTACATCGCCTATGTCGGCCATCACGGCGGCACCAATACGGTTCCGAAGCCGGTCAACCCGATCACCGGCCAGGCCGAGTTCAACGGCACATCGGTTGTCGATGTGACCGATCCGAAAAATCCCAAGTACCTGGCCCACATTCCAGGCGACGAGGGCCTGGGCGAGCAAGGCGGCGCCCAAATGGTGCGGCTGTGCGACGGCCGTGCGTTGCCGAAGGGCGATGCCAACGCGGTCTACATGCTGCGGGTGTTCGGCAACAAGGCGCATGAAATCTGGAACGTTGCCGACCCGGCGGCGCCCAAGAAAGTCGGCGTGATCTCGTCCAACCTGGTGAACACGCACAAGAACTGGTGGGAGTGCGACACCGGCATCGCCTACCTGGTCTCGGGCCTGAAGGAATGGCGCACGCGCCGCATGACCGAGATCTACGACCTCAGCGATCCGTCGAAGCCGGTCAAGATCCGCGACTTCGGTCTGGTCGGGCAGCAACCGGGAGCGACCGGAACGGTGCCGACCGACCTGCACGGGATGGTCTCCACCGGCGTCAAGGACAACCGCGTCATCTTCGCATACGGCACCAACCGGGGCGGCGTGGTTCAGATCGTCGATCGGCAGAAGCTGTTGACGGGTCCGAAGGAGCCGACGCCGGAAAACCTGCGCGCGCCTGTGATCGGCCAGCTCGAGATGCCGCTCAACGGCGCCCACACCGCCCTTCCGCTCGGCAAGATGAAAATCGCCGAATTTGCGAAGGACATGGCGGGCGGCACCCGCGACATCATCATGATCGTCAACGAGTTGCTGGTGAACGAATGCCAGGAGCGTGAAACGCGTCAGATGGTGTTCTTCGTCGACGCCACGGTCGAGGCGCGGCCGACGGTGGTCTCGAACTTCAACGTGCCGGAAGCGAGCGGCGATTTCTGCTCGCGCGGGGGACGCTTTGGCTCCCATTCCGCGCAAGAGAGCACCGCCCCCGTCTATCACCAGAAAGTCGCGTTTTTCACGTGGTTCAATGCCGGCGTGCGTGCGGTCGATATCCGCGATCCGTATTCGCCAAAGGAGATCGGCTATTTCATTCCGGCGATCAACGAGGCGACCACGCAGCGCTGCATCAAGGTCGATGGCAAGGACCGTTGCAAAGTCGCGATCCAAAGCAACAATGTGGAGACCGATGATCGCGGCTACATCTATGTGGTCGATCGCGCCAACACCGGCATGCACATCCTGGAACTGTCCGGAGAGGCACGAGGCGTCGCCGGGTTGAAATAGTTTCGGACAAGCCGTTCGGCAATTGGAAGGAGAACAGAATGAACCGCGCACGCGGCCTATCCTGCCGTGCCCTGTTGGGCACGGCATCCACCGGACTGCGATCGTCGCATTGCTGACGATGCCGGGACTGACCCAAACCCGCCCGCAGGCGCCCAAGATCGGCGATCCGCCGGAGGCGCTGAACATGCGGCTCGTCGGCCACAATGATTTGCAGGCGCGCACCGCCTATCAGCCGACCATCTTCAAGCAGGGCGGACGCTACATCGCCTATGTCGGGCATCATGGCGGCAGCAAAGCCAGCTCCGGCGCCGCGCAACGCGATCAACGGCCAAGACGAGTTCAACGGCACGTCGATCCTGGACGTGACCGATCCCAAAAATCCGAAATATCTCGGGCACATCCCGGGCGCCGTCGGCGACGGCGAAGCCGGCGCATCGCAGATGACGCGCGTGTGCGACGGCAAGACCCTCGGCAAGGGCGATCCCAATCGGGTCTACCTGCTGCGCACGTTCGGCCGCGAAGGCCATGAGATCTGGGAGGTCACCGATCCAACCGAAGCCGAAGGTGCTCTGGCGCCATCTCGGGATGACCGACACCCACAAGAACTACTGGGAATGCGAGGCGGGCGGCATCGCCTATATCGTGTCGCGGCCGAAAGGCTGGCGCGCCCGGATCGTCGAGGTTTTCGACCTCAGCGATCCGTCCAATCCGGTGAAAATCCGCGACTTCGGACTGCCCGGCCAGGAGCCGGGCGCAACCGGCGCCGTCCCGGTGACGGTGCATGGCATGGTCTCGACCGGTGCGAAAGGCAACCGCATCTACATGGCCTACGGCACCAATCGCGGCGGCATCCTGCAAATCCTCGACCGCGAGAAGCTGCTGAAGGGTCCGAAGGAGCCGACGCCGGACAACCTGCGCTATCCGGAAATCGCACGCATGGAAATGACGCCGCTGGTCGGCGCGCACACCGCCATGCCGCTCGGCCGGATCAAGATTCAGGAGTTCGCCAAGGACGCCGACAAAGGCGACCGCGAATTCGTGATGATCGTCAACGAGACGTTCCGCGAGGAGTGCGGCGAGGCCCGGCAGATGGTGTGGTTCGTCGACTCCACCATCGAGAAGCACCCGATGGTGGTGTCGAACTGGACGGTGCCGGAAGCGAGCGGAAATTTCTGCACCCGGGGCGGGCGGTTCGGCGCGCATTCCTCGAACGAGGACATGGGGCCGCTCTACTATCAGAAGCTGACCTTCATCACGTTCTTCAATGCCGGCGTCCGCGTGCTCGACGTCCGCAATCCGTATCAGCCGAAGGAGGTCGGCTACTTCATTCCGCCGATCAGCAAGGCGACGGTGCAGCGCTGCGGCGTGATCGACGGCAAGCAGCGATGCAGCAACGCCACGATCCAGAGCAACAACGCCGAGACCGACGACCGCGGCTACATCTATCTCGCGGACCGCTCCAATACCGGCCTGCATATTCTCGAGCTGACCGGCGAAGCCCGCGCGATCGCGGGCCTGCCGCCGAATTGACGAGGTCTGATCCTGCGCTCAGTCGCAGTACGAAGTAGCGCGCTGCAGACCCGAGATCCAGCTCGTCACAGAGCGGCTTCTGTTGCACATAGAAGGTTACCGGCTCCGGGTCTGCATAGCAGCACCATGGCGGTCGAACACGCTGCGCTGAACGCGCGTAGGGGTCGCGGACATGTGCGCCCGGAAGCTGCCGAGGGCACGTAATCACCGCCAGGGATCGACGGCGCAGTGGATCGCGTCCGGCTGGCCCTCGCCGCCGACGGTGCGCAGCGCCTCGTCCACGGCGTCGAGCGGGAAGGTGTGCGTGCACATCTCCTCGAGCGGATATTTGCCGCTGGCGATGATCTGCAGGCCGAGCTCCACCGCCTGATAGCTGTGGCCGCGCATGCCTTTCACGGTCAGAAAGCGGGTGAACAGGACATCCACGTCGAACTGCGGCACCGGCGCGCCCTTGCGGCCGCCGATGAGAATGCGGCCGCCCTTGCGGGCGAGCTGGATCGCCGACACGACGGTCCACGGCCCGCCCGACGCGCAGTCGATCACCACGTCGGCCATCGCGCCGCCGGTGATGCCGGAGACCGTCTCGAGCAGGTCCTGCTCCTCGACATTGATGGTGTGATGGGCGCCGAGCCGCTTCGCCAGCGCCAGGCGCCGCTGGTCGGTGGGCGTGCCCAGTCCCGTAACGATGATTGGGCTGGCGCCGGCCTCCTTGGCGGCAACGACGCAGGCGAGGCCTTGCTGGCCCGGCCCCTGGATGACGATGCATTCGCCGACGCCGACCTTGCCCTGCAGGTACGCCCATTCGACGCCGTTGCCGAGCGGCAAGGCCAGCGTCGCGAGTTCCGCGGGCAGATGGTCCGGCACGCGGTGAAACACCGAATTCGGATGCAGATACTGATACTGGCTGTAGCCGCCCCAGAGCGACGGCGCCTGGCTGATCGGCGTCGATCCGTAACGCACGGTGCCGGACTTGTTGAGCGTGTCGGTTTCGTCGCACAGGCGGAAATCGCCGCTGCGGCAATAGTCGCAATGGCCGCACGGCAGATATTCTTCGAGCGCGACGCGGTCGCCCTCCTTCACGCCGAAGCGCTGCGCCGCGACGCCGCCGAGCTGCGCGACGGTGCCGACGGTCTCGTGCCCGAGGATCAGCGGCCCCTTCGATTGCGGATATTTCAGGTAATACGGCCAGTCGCTGCCGCAGACGCCGCAAAGCTCGACTCGCAGCAGCCCGGCGTCGGCCGGAATGGCGGGGGACGCGAACTCACGCACCTCGGTGCGCCGGATGTCGGTGGAGACGGCGGCGCGGATCGATGTCACGGACGAAGCCTTTCACGAGAAGCGCCAGTTCGGCGGGGCAGCGCTCACATGCGCGCCGTAGAGCCAGGAAATCCCCTCATAAGATTCCTCCGGCGTGCGTCCGCCGAGCATCTGGTTGCGCAGTTCCGCCGCCGGTCCGCGCGCATGATAGAAGTCGCCGTAGACGCGCGCCATGATCTGCACGCGAGCGGTGCGCAGATAACGTTGCTGGACATAGGCGCTGAGTGCCGCCGGCAGATCGTCGGGCTGCGCGGCGACCTTCTCGGCCAGGCACACTGCGTCCTCGGTCGCCATCGCGGCGCCCTGCGCCAGATATTGCAGCATCGGATGCGCGGCGTCGCCGAGCAGGGCGACGCGCCCCTTCGACCAGTCCTTGACCGGTTCGCGGTCGCACAGCACCCACATCCGCCACGTCTCGATGCGCTCGAGCATGCGCAGCACTTCGGGGCGCTGCCCCTTGAAATGCGCCCAAAGCAGCGTCGCATCGGCCTTCGCGTCCCAGCCCTCTTCGTAACGGTCGGAGTGGAAGACCGCGACCAGATTGAAGAGCTCGCCGCGCCGGAGCGGATAGTGCACGAGATGCGTGCGCGGCCCCGCCCACAGGATCACGTCCGGCCGCCAGAGGTCGGGCGGCACCTCGTCCTTCTTGAGCACGGCGCGATAGGCGATGTGGCCGGATACCCGCGGCTTGCCGTCGCCGACGATCCGGTCGCGGATCTTCGACCACATGCCGTCGCAGCCGATCAGCGCGCGCCCTCTGACCCGCTCGCCGGATTGCAGGATCGCGGTGACGCCGTCGGCGTCCTGCTCGAACGTCTCGACGGTCCGCTGCGTCTCCAAAGTGACGTGACTGTCGTTCAGGCATGCCTTGAGGATTGCGCTGTGGATGTCGGCGCGATGGATCACCGCATAAGGCTACTTGAAGCGATCGAGAAAACGCTTGTCTTCGAGCGGAATGCGCGTGACCAGGTCGCCCGACAAGCGCGCACCGCATCTCCATGCGGGCGGCAGGTGGGCATCGGCGAGCACCGCGTCGCGCAGGCCGATCTTGTCGAGGGCGCGAAAGATGTTCGGGCCGAGCTGGATGCCGGCGCCGATTTCCTTGAATTCGGGCGCCTGCTCGAGCACGCGCACCGGAAAGCCATGCCGCGCCAGCGCGTAGGCCGCGGCCAGACCGCCGATCCCGCCGCCGACGATCAGGAATGGATCCTGTTTGACGCCATATTGCACCCCCGGACGAGATTTTCTGCTTTCGTTCTAATGCTTTTTGCCGGGAATTCAAATCGGCGAGGAATTTTTTCGCCCCGCCGATCCGTCCATCGTTCGCTCGATCGCTTGTCTCGCCGTGGGGACGCCAATACAAAGCTGGCCTGTCAAATTGTCGGTCTCTGGACGACCGTGTAGGTAAGGAGCCAATGTCGAACCCCACGGTCTCCGTCGCCATGTGCTGCTACAACATGGCCGCCTTCATCGCGGAGCAGCTCGACAGCATTGCGCGCCAAAGCCGTCCGCCGGACGAACTCGTGGTCTGCGACGACAATTCGCAAGATCAGACGCGCGACATCCTCCATTCGTTTGCCGCGCGGGCGCCATTTCCGGTCAAGGTCGTCAGCAACGACAAGCAACTGGGTTGCAACAAAAATTTCGAACAGGCGATCTCGTTGTGCACGGGCGATATCATCTTTCTCTCCGACCATGACGATGTGTGGCGGCCGCAAAAGATCGAGCTTATTCTGCCGTTGATGCAGGACCCGTCGGTCGGTGCGGCCTTCGGCAATGCGACGGTGGTTGCAGCCGATCTGAGGCCGTTCGGCTTCACGCTCTGGGACACCTGCGACTTCAATGCCGGTCGACGACAGCGTTTCGCCAACGGCGACCAATTCTCGGAACTCATCGCCAACAATGTGATCCAGGGCGCCGCGTCCGCTTTCCGATCGTCATTGCGTCCATTGATCATGCCCATCCCTCCGGAATGGCAGCACGACTATTGGATCGCGCTCATGGTCGCTGCCGTTTCACGAATCCGCTTCACGGAGGAATCCGTGCTCGACTACCGTCAACACGGTCGCAATCTTCTCGGAGCGGGCTCGCCCGTTCGCATCAAGCCGCCTCCCAGCCGGTTGCGACGCTTTCCACTTCGTGTCGGCCGCTGGATCCAGAAACTGCGCTCGCCAACCGACTACTACAATCGCAGGCTGGTTCCTCTCCGCCTGCGGCTGGAGTTCCTTGGCGATCCTTCGCGATCGCTTGGAACTGCTCGACCAGCCCGTCGCTCCGGCGATCACGGCGGTGAACCGCGAGATCGAGCGGCGGACGCTGCACCGGAACGCGCTCGAGGAGCGCCTGCAGCGCTGGACGTGAGCGGGATTTTCGACGTGAGTTGTTCACGCCACCGACGATGGCCTGCGGCGAGAACGGCGCGACGGAGCCTGTCCAAGGCGTGGCGCTGAATGATCCAAGGCCGTTGACGGCCTGAACAATCGCACCATTCGCGTTCTATTTGAAGATCGCAGCGGTCTTGGCATGAGCCTATTTAAGCCGAGAAAGATTTTAAGAACCGCTTCCGTCAAGATGGGGATTATGGTTATCCCTAGTAATGGATTGGCGACATTTGGAAGCGTCGAAGCTGGTGGCCATTTCTTGTCACCATAAAACGATTAACTCTTTACCTGCGCACAGAATGGTCTCTGCGAAATTGACCAAAACCGTAAGTCGACTTGTTCTCCGCCAAGACGGAAGCTTCGCATTGCGAGAATCCCTTCCTAATTTCCTCGTCTTCGTGGGCCACACCGCACTGTTCAGCAATTTCACGTGTATAGGCCATGGAAGCTGTACTCATAGGGTCGGACGAACACGGCGAGTCCCTCGTTAACATAACGTCGCAGCGGCAGCGTTACGCGGAGCGACGCTTGTCGAGCTAAAACCGCGCTATCTTTTCTTCGTCGCAGTGCGCCTGCTCTTGGGCCCTTGTTTGTTCTTGATGAACCGAATCATCTCGCAATCGACTAGTGATTTCGGCTCTTGTCGTGCGGCACTGTTGGGGAACCTCGTAGACTAAAACCGAAATGGGCCGTCAAATCGAGCAAGAGCGGCTTATGATTTCCAAAATTGCAGACGAGGAGGCTAAGCTCTCCGGCAATCGGCTTGTACCGCGCGCGGTCGGCCCCATACGCGTCCCTAGCCTCCTCTAAAAATGAGAGGATTATTTCACAGTCCTGCTTTCTCTCTTCGATGGTCTTTGCGACCCTTGGCGGCTTTCGCAGGACTCACTCCAGTTCAACTGGTGATCAGATCTCCCGCCAATCCGAGATGTTTCTGAAGGGTTTCCCGGTAGTCCCCTGGCTTGTCCTTCCAAAATCGGTACTCGGCTATATCTTTGATTTTTTGGTGAGCCCGGATGGGATCGAACCATCGACCTACTGATTAAAAGTCAGCCGCTCTACCGCTGAGCTACGGGCCCTTGGACGCGCCTGGGCGTGGTCCGGGGAACTGGCCGGCGCGACAACGCGCCGCCGTTGCCGCGTGTGTAGGGGGCACCGCCGGAGCGGTCAATAGGCGGGCAGGGTGACGCCGGATTGTCCTGTCAAATCCACAACTCCGCGCCTATCTTTCCAGTCTGCCGCGCCCCCGGACCGAGCGCCCAGAGGAGCCGACCGATGCCGATTGTGAACCGGATTGCCGCTCTGCACGGCGACATCACGGCCTGGCGCCACGACTTTCACGCGCATCCCGAGCTGCTCTACGACGTGCACCGGACCTCCGCGGCGGTGGCGGAGAAGCTGAAGAGCTTTGGCTGCGACGAGGTGGTGACCGGGATCGGCCGCACCGGCGTGGTCGGCGTCATCCGCGGCCGCAAGCCGGCGGATGGGTCGATCAAGACCATCGGGCTGCGGGCCGACATGGACGCCTTGCCGATCACCGAAGCCACGGATCTCCCGTACAAATCGACGATCCCCGGCAAGATGCACGCCTGTGGGCACGATGGCCATACGGCGATGCTGCTTGGCGCGGCGCGCTATCTGGCCGAAACGCGAAATTTCGCCGGCAACGCCGTCGTCATTTTTCAGCCGGCAGAGGAGGGCGGCGCCGGCGGCAAGGCCATGATCGATGATGGCCTGATGGAGACGTTTCAGATCTCCGAAGTGTACGGCATGCACAATTATCCGGGCTTGCCGGTCGGCGAATTCGCGATCCGGCCGGGCCCGATCATGGCGGCGGCCGATCACCTCAGCATCGATATCGAGGGCGTGGGCGGACACGCCGCGCGCCCGCATCTCGGCGTCGACAGCGTGCTGGTGGGAGCGGCGATCGTCAGCCAGTTGCAGTCGATCGTCTCGCGCAACGTCGATCCGTTGCAGTCCGCGGTGGTGTCGATCTGCATGTTCCACGCCGGCAATGCCGACAACGTCATTCCACAGACCGCCCGGCTTGACGGCACGGCGCGCAGCCTCACGCCCGAGGTCCGCGATCTGCTGGAACGCCGGATCAAGGAGGTCGTCGAGGGCGTCGCCCGGCTCCATGGCGCCAAGGCGACGGTGGACTACCGGCGCAACTACCCGGTGCTGCGCAATCACGAACGGCAAGCCGGCTTTGCGGCGTCGGTGGCGGGGCAGATCGTCGGCGAGAACAACGTCGACACCGCGATGGTGCCGGTGATGGGGGCGGAGGACTTCTCGTTCATGCTGGAAGCGCGCCCCGGCGCCTTCATCTTTGTCGGCAACGGCGACAGCGCCGGACTGCATCACCCGGCCTACAACTTCAACGACGAGGTCATCCCGATCGGGACGTCGTACTGGGTGCGCTTGGTCGAGACCGCGCTGCCGGCGTAAGGCCGTCGCAGGCGCGAACCCGGTATAGACCTCGATCAACCGTCGCTCCGGCGACCAAGCCCCATTCCGCGGCAATGTGCCGCCCGGCAACCCGTGACATCCGCCATCGTCTCCGTGCATGGATCGGGAGCGGAACTATGGCACAATACGTCGGGGGACGGGCATCAACCGCCAAGAATGCAACTGAGGGGATGACGCCATGTACAAGTGCATTTTGATTGCGACGGACGGCTCGGAAATGGCGAGCAAGGCCGCGGACCACGGCATCGCGCTGGCGAAGATACACAACGCCAAGGTTGTGGTGGTGACCGTCACCGATATCTGGTCATCGTTCGCCATGGCGCACGACTATGACCAGGGCAAAAAAGATCCCATCGGCCGCTACGAAGCCCTGGCGGCGGAGAGGCGCCAAGCGGGTTCTCGACAAGGTGGGCGCGACCGCCAAGGAACAGGGCGTCGATTGCCAGTTGATCCATGTGGCGGATAAGCATCCCGGTGAAGGGATCCTGGGCGCCGCAAAAGACACCGGTGCCGATTTGATCGTGATGGCCTCGCACGGCTACCGCGGTGTGAACCGGCTTCTGCTCGGAAGTCAGGCCAACGAAGTCGTCACCCACAGCAAGGTGCCCGTTCTGATCCTGCGGTGAGTGCTTGCCCACTCGGTAGGCTACGCTCGTGGCGCGGCCTATCGAAATCTAGAGCTCTTCCGGTTCGATCTCGACGACCAGATCGTACTGCTCGCGCAGGCGGGCGGCGGTGTCCTCGCATATGGCTGCGCAGACGCTGGGCACGCCGCCACCGGCGGCATTGATGTGGGAAATCTCCCAGTTTGAATCCGATCGCTCGGCCAGCGTCACGGTGACGGCGCTGATGGCGTTGCATGCGGCGCAAGTGCGCAGCGCGTTGAGAATATAGCGCTCGAGCTCAGGCGCGGTCTTGAGGGTCTTGGTCATTGTCTTGGTCATGGCGGGGTGTCGATACACCAATCGGCAGCCGCTGGCGACAGCTCAGCCCACCGATGCGGTGGCTGCAAAAGACATCGCCCGCCACGTGGGCGGGCGATGATGGAACGTCCGGCGAGGCCGATGTTACTGCGCGATTTCGATGCGGTTTTCAGCCGGCACCTGCGCCGGCACTTCTGCCGTGGCGGGCGGGCGGGGCAGCGTCTCGGTGACCTTGGCCTCGACACCGCGCCAATACGCGAATTCGTTCAACTTGGAGCCTTCCAGCGCCGCAATCGCGACCGCCGCAATGAACGGCAGGCTTTGCACCACCAGCACGGCGGCGAAGATATTGAGCTCGGTGATCTGCTTGACGTTCGTGCTGACGACGATCACGGCGCTTGCGAGCAGGAGCGCCGCCAGCACCGCTTCCCAGAACGCCGCAAAGTCCGTTCCCCGGCCGGTCTTGCCGCCCTTGGCGGTGCGGTTGAACGGCATGCTCTCTTTCCAGATGCCGTGTCCGACCGCGCGCGCCACCGTCCATTGCACCGACATGGCGGCGACCACCGACCCGAGCATCTGCGGCAGCGAAATAGAAACCCGCAGCCGATAGAGGGCGACGAAATGCAACAATGAAACGGCGAACGCCGCCAGGATCGGAATGGTGAGAATGCGGTCAGGGATCGCGATGTCGAGCCACACGATCACCGGCACCCACAGCAGATTGAGGATCGCGACCACGACGCCGAGCGATTCCGCGCCCAGCCAGTTGAGCCAGCCCACGGCGTATTCGCGCTTCTGATCGCGCGTCAGCCCGGAGGCCTTTGGCAGCAGGCTGCGCCAGTGGTTGCGCAGAATTTGGAAGCCGCCGTAGGCCCAGCGATGCCGCTGCTTCTTGAAGGCCTCATAGCTGTCAGGCAGCAAGCCATGGCCGTAACGGCGATTGGTGTAGTGGACCTGCCATCCTTGTTCCAGCAGGCTGAGGCCGAGGTCGGTGTCCTCGACGATCGTGCGGCTCGACCAGCCGCCGACGCTGGCAATCGCGGTGCGACGGATCAGGCACATGGTGCCGTGCACGATGATGGCGTTGGCCTCGTTGCGCTGGACCATGCCGATGTCGAAGAAGCCGGCGTATTCGCCGTTCATGGCGTTGTGCATGATCGAGCGGTCGCCGTCGCGGTGATCCTGCGGCGATTGGATCATGCCGACTTTCTGGTCGGCAAAATACGGCACCAGGTCCTTCAACCAGTCCGGCCGGACAACATAGTCGGCGTCGATCACGCCGACGATTTCGGCATCCTCGGCCGTGTTGGCGAGCGCCAGGCGAAGCGCGCCGGCCTTGAACCCTTCGAGATTGTCGACATTGATGAACTTGAAGCGCTCGCCGAGGCTGCGGCAATGCTCCTCGATCGGCTGCCAATAAGCGGGATCGGGCGTGTTGTTGATCACCACCACGCACTCGAAATTCGCGATAGTCGAGGCGCGCGACCGCGTCGAGCGTGAGCTTCAACATCTCCGGCGGCTCTTTGTGCGCCGGAACGTGGATGGACACCTTGGGCGCGAAGCCGTCGATCGGCGACGAAGGCGCAGCGATCAGGCGACGCGGACCGCGGCCGAATGCGACCGCCGCGACTTCCTCGATGCGCGCCAATGCGATCAACACCAGGGGGATCAGCAACAGGATGCCGAATCCGAATGCGAAGGCCGCGCCCGGAACGAAATAGTGCCCGTTCCAGAACGCGAACACGATGGCACACCACGCGCCGACCATGTTGGTGGCGACCGCAAGCGTCATCGCCTCACCGGCGGTCGCATGCGGTTTCGCCAGGATGGTCAGCGAGAACAACAGCCCGAGCAACAAGGCCAGGCCGGCGACCTTCAAATGCTCGGGATCGCTGACCGGTCCGACCCATGCGAACTTGGCGTCCCGCGCGGCGTCGAACAGTCCCCAATAGGCGCCGACGCCGCCTTCATTGGTCTTCCAAGGCTGATCGATCGCTTCGATGATGTTGTAGTCGATGCCATACGCCTCGGCGCGCGCGAGGAATTCGCGGATCACCAGCGCCTGCTCGATGCGGCCCGGAACCGCATTGTGGTGGTTGTAACCGGCGCTCGGCCAGCCGAATTCGGCGATCACGATGCGCTTGCCGGGATAGGCGCGCCGCATCTGATCGTAGATCTGGATGGTGTGGTCGACCGCTTGATTGGCCGGCAGCTTGTCCCAGTAAGGAAGGATGTGCGCGGCGATGAAGTCGACGGAGGACGCCAGCTTGACGGCGTCCTCGATCTTCTTGCGCGCCTTGGCCGGATCATCATCTCGGCCGAGCCAGACGTCCCAGGTTTCACCGGTGGTGACCGGTACCGGGCTGGCCCGCTTGACCCGCTGGATGATGGAAATCAGTTCGTCGACTGACTTCTCGGCCGCGCAGCATGGTCTCGTTGCCGACCACGATGGCGCTCACGTTGCTGTAGCGGCGAGCGAGCGCGATCGCGGACTGGATTTCCCGCTCATTGCGAGCTTCGTTTTTGTCGATCCAGATACCGAGCGTCACGCGCAGACCGAATTCGGCGGCGATCCCGGGAACCAGTTCCACACCGGCGGTCGAGGAATAGGTTCGGATGGTACGGGTGTAGGAACTCAGCTGCCGCAGGTCGGCACGAATTTGATCGGCGGTCGGCCGGTCGCCATTGTCGGGATGCTGCGAGCGCGTGTACGGCGAATAGGAGACGCTGGCGAGCTGCCCGTTAAAATCAGGGCTCGAATATTGCCGGTGGAGAAGGCCCCACAAGCCAGCATGCACGCACGTGACGAGCGCGACGACTGCAACAACGAGTTCTCATGGAAGTTCAAACCAAACGGGCAGCTAGCGGGGCCCGAACCCATCCCCCAAGGTCACCCAAGACCGTGCGTAACGGTAGCTTAGCCCGAGGTAAACAATCAAGTAGTGAGTAGTAACGGCAAATCCAAGGCGGCGCCAATGCTACCGCCAAAATGTTTGGCGTTAGTCTTAGCTGCGCTGCCTGAACGATTGTACAGATTAGCGGTTGGTCGTTCCGGTCGGGGCGGCCGCCGCCGCCGGCTCCGCCGGCTTGGCCTCGACAGTCGGGTTGATCCAGCAGGTGTGGACCCGGCCAGCGAGCGTCTCCGGGGGCTTGCCGTCGAAGCTGCCCTGCCGCACGAGGCAGCGGAACGTCGCCTGGATATGCCCGGCCGGACAGCCGAAGCGGTCATAGAGGTCGAGGTGACGGAAGGCGGTATCGAGGTCATCGCGCCACATCAGGCTGACAACGCGGCGACCAAGCCAGACGCATTCGGGGTTGGCGGCAGGTCCTCCCAGCAGTTTGGCCGCCTCGGCAAATTCGTCGAGCTTGCGCTGCCCTTCTTTTTTGGCGTCGGTATCGCTGGTTTGGGGCCGCGGAGCTGCCTTGGGGTCCCCGCTTTGAGCCCGTACAGCGGTCGCCGCAGACAGCAAAATAACCACGCCCAGGGTCGCAGCGGCGAAACGCATACTGGCAAAGACCATGGTCGCTCGATTGTTAGGCCGCTCAGGCCATCCCCGACTGCCGGCAGCGCCGGCGACACGGCTCACGCCTCTCGAATCCCATGCCTCAACCCGAGGGACTTTGTCGAGAGCGCCGTGATTATTTCATTAAAGCAGCCGGCAGCCGGTCCGCCAATACGGTAGCATTTTAAGCCAGGGGTGGATCGGGAATGTCCCTAGGTTGCCCCGAGGAAGGCCCCGATCCAAACACCGCCGCTTGGCAGCGCCCGTGACGCAAGATAAGCGGAACCGGGGCGGCCGTGACGCCTCCGCTGGGGTCGCTCCAATGCGCATTGCGATGTCTCTGTTCGCCCTGGTCGCGGCCGTCATCGCGGCCGTCTGGACCTGGCTCGGCGTAGCGGTCGAAATGCCGCAGGTTCCACCGGGGTCCGGCGGGCGGCTCGACTGCGTGTCCTATGCCCCGTTCCGGGGCAACCAGAACCCTTTAGGGCCCGCCACCATGGTGGAGCCCTGGCAGATCGACGCAGACCTCGCCCAGCTCAAACCGCTGACCAATTGCATCCGCACCTATTCGATCGATCACGGACTCGACAAAATTCCTGAGATCGCGCGGCGACACGGCATGAAGGTGCTGCACGGCCTCTGGCTATCGAACCTGCCGGATCTCAACCGCCGCCAGATCGACACCACCATAGAACTGGCCAACAAGTTTCCCGATGTGATCGAAGCGATCATCGTCGGCAACGAGGTGTTGCTGCGCGGCGAGATGTCTGCGCCCGAGCTCGCACGCACCATTCGTGAGGTCAAAGCCAAGGTGCCGATGCGGGTGACCTATGCCGACGTTTGGGAATTCTGGCTCCGGCACCGCGACGTTGTCGCGGCGGTCGATTTCATCACGGTGCACATTCTTCCTTATTGGGAGGACCATCCGATTCCAGTGGACCAAGCGGCGCGACACGTCGACCTGATCCGCAAGCAGGTGATCGCGGCATTTCCCGACAAGGAGATTTTTATCGGCGAGTTCGGCTGGCCGAGCGCCGGCCGCATGCGCGAGGGTGCCTTGCCGTCGCCGGTGAACGCGGCTCGCGTGCTGCACGACGTGGTCGCGATGGGCAAGCGGGACAATTATCGCGTCAATCTCATCGAGGCTTACGACCAGCCCTGGAAGCGGAAACTCGAGGGCACTGTCGGGGGCCATTGGGGACTGTTCGACGCCTATGCCCGCGACCCCAAGTTTGCCTGGGGTGGCAGCGTCTCCAATCATCCACACTGGCGTTGGCAGGCGGCGGGCGGAATCGGTTACGCCGCGCTGGTGTTCGCCGCGGCATGGGCGGCACGCCGGCGGCAATCGCAGTCTGTTTCGGCATGGCTTGCCGTCGCGGTTAGCGCTGCGATTTCTGGATCGCTGATCGGCTGGACGATCCGATTGGTGCCGGTCGAGAGCCTGTCGGCGATCGATTGGATGCGTTCGTTGTGCTGGGTCGCGGTGGCGTTTGTCGCCCCGATTGTCGGCGCGGTCGCCATCGTGCGAGGGATGACCGTCCCAACGCTTGCAAGCATCCTCGGACGCCGCGCCGGCTGGCCGCACGACCTGATTGCCCTGACGCTCGGTGCCGCGCTGATCGTTCTTGTTGTGCTTGCGGTGCAGGCGGCGCTCGGCCTTGTTTTCAATCCGCGCTATCGCGACTTCCCATTCACCGCGCTCACCGGCGCCGTCGTCCCGTTCGTGCTCATGATGACAGCTTGGCCCACGCGTAAAGACGTGCGGGCGAATGCCGAAACCATTGCGGCGGGGCTGCTGGCGCTGTGTGCGATCGTCATCGCGCTCAGCGAGACGTTCGCCAACTGGCAAGCGCTGTGGTTTTGCGCCGGCCTCCTGGCTTTGGCGATCAGTCTGCTGCCGGGGCGGGCCGCGCCAGGCTAAGAACCAGCAGCGCCGCCGCCAAGCCCGCAAGATCGGTGTTGTGCAACACCAGGCCGAAACCGGCCGCGGCGATCGCCACCGACATCAACACCAGCGACGGGCGGACCAGATTGAGCATCGCCGCAATCAGCGCGATCCAGCCAAACGCACCGTGATTGTAGAGCACGATCACGGCTCGAAATGTCGTGCACAGCCAGGATTGCAGACCGCCTTGGCACGCAAGCGATACCGGCGCGAATTCGATCGCGAGGTAGCGCAGGTAGAGGGCCTGGCCGATCGCGAGGAATCCCACGATCAACAGCCAGTTGGTTTGGCGCGCGGTTGGGAAGAAAGTCGCCTGCATGACCGGACTATGACCGCGGCTCCGCCGCGCCGCAATCGCGTTCAGGGGCCAGGGCGGGGCGGTGGCCGTGGTGCCGCCGGACGAGCCTTTGGAGCGGGAGCAGCAGCGGGTCGCGCAGGCGGCTCGGCGGCCGGCGAGCGTCAGCGGGGCCCCCTCAAAAGTCACAAGCCGGCAAAACTGCTTGGCCGCGGCCAGCGCGGTGCAAATCCGCGTCGCGGATTCCAGATCGGTGAGTGGTCCAGCGACGAGGCGCAAGTCGGCAGCGCGTGACTTGTTGTTCTCCCGCACGGCCACGACCGGATGCAGCCCATCGAACAGGCTGGCGTGGGCGGCGGTGACGGAATTCCAGAGCGTCCGCAACCCATCAAAATTATTGGCGCCGCCGATGTCGACGCCGGCTGCCGGTCGCGCGCTGTCTGATTCGGGAGCGCTGCTGGGGGGCGGCAAACTGCCGGTACGGATCGGCGGCCCGGATGGAGCAGGTATCGGCGCTGCCGGCGGCGGCGCGGATGTGATCTTGGGCAACGTCTCGGGGTTTGGAGTGGGCGCGGGAGCGGCCGCAGCTTGCTTTTTGATTGATCCGGTCACGTCGTCCAGCTTGCGCTCCAGCACCGAGACGCGCGTGATCAGGCGTTCGCGATCGGCGGAGAGCGCGCGGACCATCTCGGTAAGACGGCGCGTTTCGTCCTCGGTGGCCGCGATCCGGGCCAATTGCGCGGCTTTGGCTGCTTCGGCTTTGGCCAGCTCGGCGGCCCGGATGGCCTGGGTGTCCGCGCCCGGACGCAGCAACCGACCATTCGAATTCGCCGCGATGACAGCGAGCAGGACGGCCGCCGCCGCCAAACCACCCCAACCTGCCAGCCGTAGCAGTCCGCGCATGTCTGATGCCCGTGTCGACAAATTCCTGCGAATCAGCGCATTGAAAACATTAACAGAATCCGATCAATCTCGCTGCCTTGTGAGCAACGCCCCGCCGGCGCGCCCTTTTCTATGTCGCCTCGGCCGGTTAAGAGCCGCACAGGTCAATCATCGGAGGCTCGAATGGCCGAGCGCACATGTCTTGCAATTGTCCTGGCGGCCGGCGAAGGGACCCGGATGCGCTCGGCGCGGCCGAAGGTTCTGCATGACGTCGCGGGACAATCGCTGTTGTCGCACGTGCTCGCCGCGGTCGGCGCGGCCGGCGGATCGGCCGTGGCGGTCGTGGTCGGTCCCGACGCCGATGCCGTTTGTGCCGAAGCCAAGCGCGCGACACCCAATGCGCAATTGTTCGTCCAGCGCGAACGACGCGGCACCGCGCATGCGGTGTTGACCGCCGCTGATGCGTTGACGCTCGGCGCCGACGATATCCTCGTCATCTTTGGCGACACCCCGCTGATCCGGCCGCAAACGCTTCGCCGCATGCGCGACGCCCTGGCGGATGGTGCCGCGCTCGCGGTGCTCGGCTTTCGCCCGAAGGATCCGACCGGCTACGGCCGGCTGGTGATGGCCGACGGCGAACTCGCGGCCATCCGGGAGGAACTCGACGCCAGCGCTGCGGAACGCGCCATCGATCTGTGCAACGGCGGATTGATGGCGTTCGCCGGCGCGACCGCGATGTCGATTTTGAAGCGGATCGGCAATGACAACAGCAAGGGCGAGTTCTACCTGACGGATGCGGTCGCCATCGCTCGCACCATGAAGCTGAAAGCGGCCGTGATCGAGACCGAGGAGGACGACGTGCGCGGTATCAACACCAAAGCTCAGCTCGCGGAAGCCGAAGCAGCATTGCAACAACGGTTGCGCAAAGCCGCGATGGACGCAGGTGTCACGCTGGTGGCGCCGGACACGGTCTTCCTGGCGACCGACACCAGCTTTGGCCGCGATGTCGTGGTCGAGCCTTATGTCGTGTTCGGACCGGGGGTTACGGTCGAGGACAACGCGGTGATCCGCTCGTTTTCGCACCTGGATCACGCCCATGTGGGGAAGGGCGCGTTGGTCGGCCCTTATGCTCGACTGCGTCCGGGGGCCAAACTCGGCGCGAATGTGCACATCGGGAATTTCGTCGAGATCAAAGAATCGGTGATCGAGGACGGAGCCAAGGCCAATCATCTGGCTTATATCGGCGACACGCGCCTCGGTGCCGGTTCGAATTTCGGTGCGGGCGCGATCGTGTGCAACTATGATGGCGCCGCCAAGCACCGGACCGATATCGGCAAGGGCGCGTTTATCGGATCAAATTCCGCGCTGGTGGCTCCGGTTTCAATCGGTGACGGCGCCTATGTCGCAACCGGCTCGGTGATCACCCAAGACGTTCCGCCGGATGCGCTGGCCATCGCCCGCGAGCGGCAAGTGGTGAAGGACGGCGGGGCGACACGAATCCGCGCGATCAAAAAAGCGGCAAAAGCAAAGAAAGGGGCCGCCGAGTGAGGCTTTCGGGGCCTGTATTAGGCTTAATCCCCGTTTGATCGTCCACGCTTGCGCCATTCCTGCCGAATACCAATGTTTTGGCGGTATTATTGTCGCACTCGATAAATGGGAACTCATGAGATGTGCGGAATTGTCGGCATCCTTGGCCGAGAAGCGGTCGCTGTCCAACTCGTCGATGCGCTGAAGCGCCTTGAGTATCGCGGGTATGATTCCTCGGGTATCGCGACGCTGGAAAGCGGCGGCCATCTCACGCGCCGACGCGCTGAAGGCAAGCTGCGCAACCTGGAGGTCAAGCTCGCCAGTGAACCGCTCAAGGGCACGATCGGGATCGGGCACACGCGTTGGGCCACCCACGGCCGCCCCACGGAGAGCAATGCGCATCCTCATGCCACCGAACAACTCGCGGTGGTGCACAACGGCATCATCGAGAACTTTCGCGAACTGCGGGAGGAACTGGAAAAAGACGGCGCGAAATTCGGCTCGGAAACCGATACCGAAGTCATCGCCCATCTGGTGACCCGCGAGTTGAACAACGGCCGCTCTCCAGTCGAGGCGGTGGCTGCGGCGCTGCCGCGCTTGCGGGGCGCGTTTGCGCTCGCATTTCTATTTGACGGCAAAGACAACCTGATGATCGGAGCGCGCAAGGGTTCGCCGCTCGCCGTCGGCTATGGTGACGGCGAGATGTATCTCGGTTCGGACGCCATCGCGCTGGCGCCGTTCACCGACACCGTCGCCTATCTCGAAGACGGCGATTCGGTGGTGATCTCGCGCACCACCGCTGAAATCCGCGATGCCGCGGGCTCGCGCGTCGAGCGCGCGAAGCACAAGGCGCCGCCTTCGTCGTTCCTGGTCGACAAGGGCAACCATCGCCATTTCATGGCGAAGGAAATCCACGAGCAGCCGGAGGTGGTTGGCCATACGCTCGCTCACTACGTCGACATGGCGAACGAGCGCATCGCACTGCCGGTGGCGCTGCCGTTCGATTTCAAGAAGCTCGACCGGATTTCGATTTCGGCTTGCGGCACGGCGTATTACGCGGGGCTGGTCGCGAAATACTGGTTCGAGCGCTTCGCGCGCTTGCCGGTCGAGATCGACGTTGCGTCCGAATTCCGCTACCGCGAGGCGCCGATGAGCGCCAACGGCCTGGCGATTTTCGTGTCGCAGTCGGGCGAAACCGCGGACACGCTGGCCTCGCTGCGCTATGCCAAGGCGAACAATCAGCACGTGCTGTCGGTCGTCAACGTCCCGAGCTCGACGATCGCACGCGAAAGCGATGTCGTGCTGCCGACCCTGGCGGGTCCTGAGATCGGCGTCGCCTCGACCAAGGCATTCACCTGTCAGTTGGCGGTGCTCGCCAGCCTCGCCATCGCCGCCGGCGTTGCTCGCGGCGTACTGTCGGCGAACGATGAGCACAAGTTGGCGCGGGCGTTGATCGAGGTTCCGCGGCTTATGTCGGAAGCGCTCAAGCTCGAGCCCGCGATCGAACAGCTCGCCCGCGATCTTTCCAAGAGTCGCGATGTGCTCTATCTCGGCCGCGGCACCAGCTATCCGCTGGCGTTGGAGGGCGCGCTCAAGCTCAAGGAGATCTCCTACATCCATGCCGAGGGTTATGCCGCGGGCGAACTCAAGCATGGGCCGATTGCGCTGATCGACGAGACCACGCCGGTCATCGTGATTGCGCCACACGATCGTGTGTTCGAAAAGACCGTCTCCAACATGCAGGAGGTCGCCGCGCGTGGCGGCAAGATCATCTTGATCACCGATCCTCAGGGAGCGCGTGAGGCGCATGTCGAGTCGATGGTGAAACTGGCCCTGCCGGAGATGCCGGCAACGGTAACGCCGCTGGTCTTTGCGATCCCGGTCCAGCTCATCGCCTATCACACGGCGGTGATCATGGGGACCGACGTCGATCAGCCGCGCAATCTCGCGAAATCTGTTACAGTTGAATAGGTCGGTCAGAACGCCTAAGTCCGGGCGGGGGACGACCGACCGCACGGGTAGTCATGAACCATTCCGAGCCAGATAGCAGTGCGCTGAAAACGTCGACGGCCGCCAATTCCAATGAATCGGCCGGGGATGAACCGGCGCAAACGCCGCACCAGCAGAGCGTCGTCAGCCGCATCCGGAATTATTTCCTGACCGGGCTGATCCTGGTCGGACCGCTCTACATCACCATCAGCCTGACGTGGTGGTTCATCAACTGGGTCGACGAACTCGTGCGCCCGCTTGTGCCCGTCGCCTATGGTCCCCAGACCTATTTGCCGTTCCATCTTCCGGGCTTGGGTCTGATCGTCGTTTTTGCGACACTGACGCTGCTCGGCTTCCTGACCGCAAACCTGGTCGGGCGCAAACTGGTCGAATTCGGCGAGCGTCTTCTCAACTGGACGCCGATCGTGCGGCCGATCTATCGCAGCCTGAAGCAGATCTTCGAGACGCTGTTCTCCAAATCGGGTTCGAGCTTCCGCCGGGTGGGTTTGGTGGAATTTCCTGCCCCGGCATGTGGTCGGTGGTGTTCCTGTCGCAGCCGCCCAGCGCCGAGGTGGCAAGTCGATTGCCCGACACCGAGCACATCTCGGTATTCCTGCCGTGCACGCCCAATCCGACCACGGGTTTCTTCTTTTACGTGCCGCGCCGCGAAGTCATCGAGCTCGATATTACGGTGGAATCCGCCATGACATTGGTGATGTCGGCCGGACTTGCACAACCCGGTGGCGCCGATCCTCAGCGCAAGCTTGCCGCGCTGGCGAACGCCGCGCGGATGGCGCGCGCGAAACAAGCCGCACCGGCCAATTGATCATCCCGCTCGGATCAGCCTGATCGCGTCGTCGCGTCCGAACAGGTAGAGCAGGTGACGCAGCGCGTCACCACGCTCGGTCGCCAGCGAAGGATCGCGCGACAGCGTGAGCTGCGCGTCATCGCGTGCCACCGCGATCAGGCCGCCGTGCATTTCGATACGGGCGATCCGAAAGCCTGGAACGCCGGACTGGCGGGTGCCGAGGACATCCCCTTCGCCGCGCAGCCGCAGGTCCTCCTCGGCGATCCGAAAGCCGTCCTCGGTCGCGCGCATGATCTCCAGCCGCGCCGTTGCGGTCTCGCCAAGCGGCGCCCGGTAGAGCAGGAGACAGGTCGAGCGCCCGGTCCCGCGCCCGATGCGGCCGCGCAATTGATGGAGCTGTGCGAGCCCGAAGCGCTCGGCGTGCTCGATCACCATGACCGTCGCTTCCGGCACATCGACGCCGACCTCGATGACGGTGGTGGCGACCAGGAGGCGGGTCTCGCCGGCCGCGAACCGCGCCATCGCCGCATCCTTCTCGGCGCCCTTCATGCGGCCATGCACGAGATCAACCGGCGCGCCGAATTTCTCGCGTGAGATAGGCGAAACGGTCTTGTGCCGCCGCCAGGTCGGATTTTTCCAATTCCTCGATCAGCGGGCACACCCAGTAGATTCGCCGGCCCTCCGACAGCGCACGGCCGATCGCATCCGTCACCTCATCGAGCCGGCCGATCGGCAGCGTGCGGGTATCGATCGGCTGCCGGCCGGCGGGTTTCTCGCGCAATTCGGAAATGTCCATGTCGCCGAAATAGGTCAGCACCAGCGTGCGCGGGATCGGCGTCGCCGTCATCACCAGCATGTCGACGGCTTCGCCTTTTTTCGCCAGCGTAAGACGTTGATGCACGCCGAAGCGATGCTGCTCGTCCACGATCGCGAGACCGAGATCGTGAAATGCGACGTCCTCTTGGAACAGCGCATGGGTGCCGACGATCAGTTGAACCGCACCTTGCCGAACGCGTTCCAGCAGATCGGCGCGTTCGCGGCCGCGCTCGCGGCCGGTCAGGATGGCGACCTCGATGCCGGCGGCGCCTGCCAACGGTGCGATCGTGGCATGATGCTGACGCGCCAGGATTTCAGTCGGCGCCATCAGCGCGACCTGCCGCCCGCTTTCGATGACGGTCGCGGCGGAGAGCAGCGCCACCACGGTCTTGCCCGAACCGACATCGCCTTGCAGCAGCCGCAGCATCCGCTCGGGCTTGGCGAGGTCGGCGGCGATGTCCGCAACCGCGCGCGATTGCGACGCCGTCAGCGAATAGGGCAGCGCATCGATCAGCCGCTTGCGCAGAGCCCCGGTCCCGGGCGCGGCGCGGCCGGCGGGACGTCGGATGTGAGCGCGCACCAGCGCCAGCGCCAATTGCCCTGCGAGCAGTTCATCATAGGCGAGCCGCAACCAGGCCCGGCTATCCGGTCGGATGTCGGCGGGGTCAGACGGCCGATGCAGCGTCCGCAGCGCGTCGGCGAAGGTCGGAGAGCCTTCCCGCTGCAGCCAGGCCGGATCTTGCCATTCCGGCAAATCCGGCACACGCGCCAATGCGCCGTCGATCGCCTTGCGCACCTGATTGAGGCTCAGTCCTTCGGTCAGCGGATAAACCGGTTCGACCAGCGGCAGGCTCGCCAAGCCCGCCTCGTCGACGACGCGGTCGGGATGCACCATCTGCAACATGCCGTCGTAGAGGCCGATCGTTCCAGAGACGTAGCGGAGCTCGCCGACTGGCAGGAGCTTTTCCAGATAGTCGCGACGGGCGTTGAAGAACGTCAGGATCAGACTGCCGGTCTCGTCGCTGGCATAGATCTGATAAGGCACGCGCGGCCGGTTCGGCGGCGACGGCCGATGCCGGTCGACGGTCACCGCCACCGTGACGACCGTGCCGGCGACCACGTCACATAATTTCGGACGGGCGCGTCGATCGACGACCCCACTGGGCAGATGAAACAAAAGGTCGATCGGCCGAGCCTCCTCATCGCGGCCGAGCAAGCGGCGATAGAGGCGCTCGAGCTTCGGACCGACGCCGGACAGCGCGGTGAGAGCTCCAAAAAGTGGATTGAGCCGGTTTGGGCGCATGCCAATACGCCGCGCGTCGCGCGTCTTAGATGTTGGTCAGCCGCACGCCGCTGCGTCGTCCCATGTCCTTGAAGTCGTCATCGATCTTGAGCCCAGCCGCCCGGATGCCGTAGGTCGCCAACTCCTCGTCCTGATCCTCGGTATCGCCGGTGACGCCGATCGCACCGATCACGTCGCCGCTCTCGTCTCGAATTTGCAGCCCACCGCCTTCCGGAAAAATCTGATCGCCGGTGGCGCTGAGCAGAAAGCGCATGAAGATCGGCCGCTCGTCGGCGCGAATGCGCACCAGCTTGGAGGAGCGTCCGAGCGCGAGCGCGGCATAGGCTTTGCCGAACGCCATTTCGAAGCGGATCATCGACGAGCCGTCCTCCTTCTGGAACGCCTTGACCTTGCAGCCGGGCTCAACCACCAGCACGCTCAACGGCCGGCATTGGATTTCTGCCCCGCGTTGCAGGACCGCCGCGATGATGCGGTTGGCCTGTTCAAGGGTGATGGCACTCATGAAAACCTCCGATTGGACGTGGTGACCGCGGATGTCCGGTCAGGCCGGCTCGCTATCTACAAAGGTAGCGCATGCGGCGCCGATTTCCTCAAGCCCGGGAAGCGCGCCGCCGCATGGCAGCTCCGCAACTCGGGGCGGACGATTCACCCTGACAATACCGCCAGCGACCGCTATAGAAACGCCGCCCGGCCAGTCCGGGCTTTTGGCATTGAGGAACGGATGACCGGGACGGCACGTTCGAGCGAAGGACTGGACGTCCGCCGCCGCAAGCTCCTGTTCCGCGCCTGGCATCGTGGCTTGCGCGAGGTCGACCTGATCCTGGGGCGATTTGCAGACGGCCACATCGCGGACCTGACCGACGCTGAGCTAACCGAATTCGAGACCCTGATGGACGTGCCCGATGGCGAGTTGCTGGCCTGGCTGACCGGCGAAGCTGCGGTGCCGCCCGCGCATGACGGCCCGCTGTTTCACCAGCTCCGTCACTTCCAAGCCGGTCGCGGGGACGCGATCTGATGGCGAAGTCGCCCGCCGAATTGCTGGAACCGGGCCGCCCGCTGACGCTGTCAGGCGTCGCCGATGGCGCCGAAGGGCTGATCATTGCCGATCTCGCCCGTGCGGTGGCCGCCCGCCGCAACGCGCCTGCGACGAGCCTCGTCGTCATCTGCCGGGACAGCCCGCGCATGGCCGCGCTGGCGCGCGCGCTCACGTTCTTTGCGCCCGACATGACGGTGCTGGAGTTTCCGGCCTGGGACTGCCTGCCGTACGATCGTTCTTCGCCGCATGCCGGGGCCGTCGCGCAACGGATGACTGCCCTGGCGCGTCTGGTGCGCCTGCGCGGCAGCGATCGGCCGTCGGTCCTGCTCACGACCGTCAACGCGGCGCTCCAGCGGGTTCCACCGCGAGATATCGTGGGCACCCAGTCCTTGTCGGTGGCGCCCGGCAATGTGCTCGATCTCGAGAGCATCACCCGCTGGCTCGAATTGAACGGCTTTACGCGGGCGTCGACGGTGCGCGAGCCCGGCGACTATGCAGTGCGCGGCGGGATCATCGATCTTTACGCGCCGGGAATGGCGGAACCGGTGCGGCTCGATTTTTTCGGCGATCAGTTGGAAACGATCCGCAGCTTCGATCCGGAGACCCAACGCAGCACCGATCAATTGCGGGCGCTGGATCTTGTGCCGATGGCGGAATTTCAATTGACCACGGAAACCATCCGGCGATTTCGCCTCGGCTATGTGGAGGCGTTCGGGGCGGCGACGCCTGACGATCTTCTCTACGAGGCCGTCAGCGAGGGCCGCCGCCATGCCGGCATGGAACACTGGCTGCCGCTGTTCCACAGCCACATGGAAACGATCTTCGACTATGTGCCCGGGTCGCCGGTCGTGCTCGAACCGCTCGACGAAGACGCCGCGCGCGAACGGCTCGAGCAGATCGCCGACTACCACCAGGCGCGGGTCCAGGCGCTGACCGAACGCGATGCGGGTCCGCCCTATCGCCCGCTGCCGCCGGACCGCCTGTATATCCTCGATACCGAATGGCAGGAGCGGCTGCGCGCGGTGCCGCTGGCGCGTCTCACGCCTTTTGCGGTGCCGGATGGGCCAGGGCACGATCGTCGACGCCGGCACCAAGCAGGGACACAACTTCGCGGCCGAACGCGCCGAGCCGGGCCGCAATGTCTTCGAGGCGGTGACCAAGCATGTCTTCGCGCTGCAGGCCGCCCGCAAGCGCGTCATTGTTGCGCTCTGGAGCGAAGGCGCCCGCGAGCGCATGAGCCATGTGCTGGCCGAGCACGGGCTCAACAATCTGACGCCGGTCGCGTCCTGGCAGGCGGCGCAAGGGCTGCCGCTGCCTGAGGTTGCCCTTGCGGTGTTGGGGCTTGAAAGCGGTTTCGAGACCGCCGACGCGGCGGTGATCGGCGAGCAGGACATCCTCGGCGACCGGCTGGTGCGGCCGCGCCGCGCCGCACGACGGCCGGAGAATTTCATCGCCGAGGCGACCAGCCTCGCGGCCGGCGATCTCGTGGTGCATGTCGATCACGGGATCGGCCGGTTCGTGGGGCTGCGCGCCATCGAGGCCGCGGGCGCGCCGCATGACTGCCTCGAAATCCACTACGCCGGCGGCGACAAGCTGTTTTTGCCGGTCGAGAACACGGAACTGCTCTCGCGCTACGGGTCGGAAGAGACCAGCGTCGATCTCGATCGCCTCGGCGGCGGAGCCTGGCAGGCGCGCAAGGCGCGCATGAAGAGCCGCATTCGCGAGATCGCCGGTGCGCTGATCAAGGTGGCGGCGGAACGGCAGACGCGCGAGGCGCCGCGGCTGACGGTCGAGCACGGACCCTATGACGAATTCTGCGCCAGCTTCCCCTACGAGGAGACCGAAGACCAACAAGCGGCGATCGATGTCGCCGTCAACGAGTTGGCCTCCGGTCGCCCGATGGACCGCCTGATTTGCGGCGACGTGGGATTTGGCAAGACCGAGGTGGCGCTGCGTGCGGCGTTCGTCGCCGCGATGAACGGCAAGCAGGTTGCGGTCGTGGTTCCGACCACGCTGCTCGCGCGCCAGCACTACAAGACCTTCAGCGAGCGCTTCCGCGGCTTCCCGGTGAAGATCGGTCAGGCGTCGCGGCTGGTGAGCGGCAAGGAATTGACCGCGGTCAAGAAGGGCATCGCCGACGGCTCGATCGATATCGTGGTCGGCACCCATGCCCTGCTCGGGAAAGCCATCGCGTTCAAGGATCTCGGCCTGCTGATCGTCGATGAGGAACAGCACTTCGGCGTCACCCACAAAGAGAAGCTCAAGCAATTGCGCGCCGAGGTGCATGTCCTCACGCTCACCGCGACGCCGATCCCGCGCACGCTCCAGCTTGCGCTATCGGGGGTGCGCGATCTCTCGATCATCGCGTCGCCGCCCGTCGACCGCCTGGCGGTGCGCACCTTTGTCTCGCCGTTCGATCCGCTGGTGGTGCGCGAGGCGCTGTTGCGCGAACGCTATCGCGGCGGCCAATGCTTCTATGTGTGTCCGCGCATCGAGGATTTGGCCGGCCAGAAGCAGTTCCTGGACCGGCACGTGCCGGAAATGAAGGTCGCGGTGGCGCACGGACAGATGCCGTCGACGGTGCTCGACGACATCATGTCGGCGTTCTACGACGGCAAATACGATCTGCTGCTGTCGACCACGATCGTCGAGTCCGGCCTCGACATCCCGAACGCCAACACCTTGATCGTGCACCGCGCCGATCGTTTCGGGCTGTCGCAGCTGTATCAATTGCGCGGACGGGTCGGGCGCTCCAAGGTGCGCGCCTATGCACTGTTCACGCTGCCAGCAGAACACAAGATCACCGTGCAGGCGGAAAAGCGCCTCAAGGTCCTGCAATCGCTCGACACGCTGGGCGCCGGCTTCCAGCTTGCGTCCCATGATCTCGATCTGCGCGGCGCCGGCAATCTCCTCGGCGAGGAGCAGTCCGGCCACATCAAGGAGGTTGGCTTCGAGCTCTATCAGCAGATGCTGGAGGAGGCGGTTGCGAGCCTCAAGGCCGGCATCACCGCGCCGGTGGCCGACCGGTGGTCGCCACAGCTCACCATCGGCACGGCGGTGATGATCCCGGAAGACTACGTCGCCGACCTGCCGGTTCGGCTGGCGCTCTATCGCCGGCTGGCGGAGATCGAGGACGAGCGCGAGATCGAGGCCTTCGGCGCCGAGATGGCCGATCGCTTCGGGTCTTTGCCGCTCGAAGTGGAGTACCTGTTGCAGATCGTCGCGATCAAGGCGCTTTGCCGGCAGGCCAACGTGGAGAAGATCGAGGCCGGCCCGAAAGGTGCGGTGGTCGCGTTCCGCGACAAGAGCTTCGCCAATCCCGAACGCCTCATCGGTTTCATTCGCGAGGAGGGCGCCCGGGTCAGGCCCGACCAGTCGGTGGTGTTTCTGGATGACTGGGAGAACGCAGATGACCGCCTGCGCGGCACCCGGCAAATCCTGCGCAAGCTGGTTGAGCTGGCGCAGCCTGCGAAGGCGGCGTGATCGCGAGGTTCGCCGTTATTCCGCGGCGACCCGGCTGGCGAGCTCTTCGGCGACCCGCTCCATTGCTTGCGCAAGATATTCCGGAGGCTGCGCGCCACTGACGGCGAGCAGCCCACCAAAAATGAAGAACGGCACGCCTTCGACGCCGGCCTCCTTGGCCGAGTTCGCTTCCGCTTCAATCCGCGCCACGTCCTCGTCGCTCGCCAAGCGCCGACGCACCTCGGCGGCGTCAAGCCCGCAGTCGGCAGCAGCCGCGACCAGCACCTCACGATCGCTGAGGTCGCCGCCTTCGGCGAAATAGAGCTGCATCAGACGCTGCTTCATGGCCGAGGGTTGCTCGGACCAGGCAATCAAACGATGGCAGTCGATGGTGTTGGGCTGACGTTTGATCAGGTCGCGCTGGTAGTCGAGACCGGCTGCTGCGGCCGCGTCCGCGACGCGCTGATTGTTGGCGTTATAGCGCTCCACCGAACCGAACTTGGTGATGAGATAGTCCTCGCGGCTCATGCCCTCGCGCGGAACCCATGGGTTCAACAAATAGGGCCGAAACCGCAGCGCAACCGGCATCTCGGGCTTGAGCGCGATGGCCTTTTCCAGGAAGCGCTTGCCGACATAGCACCAGGGGCAAACCACGTCCGAAATCACGTCGATCGATAGCGGGGACATCGGTGCTCCTTGGGCCGCTGTTGCTGCCGAAGCACTTTAGAACATCGCCCTGATCGATAAAACCGCTTTTCGCAACGGCTGTCTGTAAGCTGACGCGTCAGCCTGCCGCCAGCCTTGGGATACGAGCCGACCCGCGCCACCAGCGTGCTGAGATTGTCCGTGGGCTTGAGTGTTGCCAGCGTCACGGAGGGCTTGATCGAGCGGCGGTCGGGATCGGGCGAGATCATGGTGTGGCGAAGCACGCTCGCAATCCGGCGCGCCACCACATGGGCGTTACGCAGATCGGTTTCTGTGAACGCGGCGATGATCGAGCCGTCCTGTTCACGGCAGGCGAAGTCGATATTGCGCACCATGCGGCTGAACAGCCGCGCGGCGTCGATCGAGCATCGCTGGTCGTTGGTGTCGTCGAACGAAAAGCGCGCGACGGTCAGCGCGCCACCGTCTTCCTCGGCTTGCTGCACGGCGCGTTCAAGATCGCGCCAAAATGCGTCGCGGCCGAGCAGTCCGGTTTCTGGATCGACCAGGCCTTCGGAGTCGAGCGATTTGAGTACACGCTTCAGTCGGCTATCAAACGCCTGCAAGCGCACAAACGGGATCAGCCGCTGCGCAAGCAGTTCGGGATCGGCGTCCACTCGCACCAGATTGGCCAAGCGCTCATCGTCCAGCGGCGCGCGTCCGAGCAAGCCGACCGGCAAATCACGAAACCGGACGTCTTCACCGAGCACCGTCAACAAGGCCTCGATCACCCTCGGGCTGAAGCCGTCGCTGATCGCAATGCCGTCGACCTCGCGGGCGTTCAGATATTGTCCGGCCGTCTCGATGCTCATGGCGCCGATCAGATTGACGCGCTCACCGATCGCGGTCGTCAGTATCGGATAGTTGCGGCCGCGGCCGATGCACAGGACGGTCGCATGCTCGAGCAGATCGTCGAAGCCGATCGGACGATTCTTCGCCGGCGAGAGCGACACCGCGCGCCGGATCACGGCGGCATGTTGGGTGCGCACCCGTAATGCGGACCTGAGGCAAGCGATCAAGCGATCCAACGGTTCGCTGGCAGCAACCGGCAGCGCATGCGGGATCGCGGTGGTCTGCGAGGCATCGACGCGCGCGATCATCGGCATGTACGGAGCGCCGCGCGCTTCGACTGATTTGAGCAGCGCCTTCAGCTGCGATTTGGACGGCGATACCGCACCATCGGCGATCACCAGCGCGGCCGGCTGAATTTTGGCGACCGCCGCCGCGGCATCGGCGAATTTCGTTTCAACGATCGGGAACGCACCGGCGGCGCCGAGGCTTTCAACCAAATCGGTCGCCGAGGATTTCGGCGATAACGACGACTGGACCTAGCATCGCCATAACATTACGCGGCTCGGGTGACGAAACGCGCCAACCCTAGGCGATCGCTGTTAACGCCTTGTAAAGCAGCGACTTAATACTGCGGAAGGCGAAGCCGTCTTCCAGTCCCCACTAGTGGAGTGGATTTGACATTCGCTACCCACCTCGCCCCACTAGACGGGCCGCAGCTCGCGGAATGCGTTGACCAGCAGTGGATTGACCCCACGCCCGGCCAGCGCCCGCTGGATGCCGACCAGATCTGACGAAGACCCGGCCAGGCGATTGCCCATGGTCAAATCCGGCAACGCCGCCAGCGTCGCCTCGCCATCGACCTCGGCGACCACGTCCTGGAGGTCGCGCAACAGGAAGCGATATCCGCCGACGCTGATGGTACCGGGCGGCGGTGCCGACACCACCATGGCCGATTGCCTTTGCTCGCCGCGGCACGCGAATTTGGTATCGACAAACCCGCCAGGTCCGACCTTCAGTTGAGGCAGTGTCGTTTGCTCGATTCCGGGCGGGAAGGCGACGCGCGGCACCATAGGGCCGCGAATGGCAATGGTGCCGTTGGCCGTGGCGCGCAGCTCTCCGACGATCACGCCGCCTTTGGTGCCCCGCGGCACCGTCATCGGACCGAATGCGGCCGCCGCAGGCTCGCCGCCTGCGGTGCGCCGACCCGCGATCAAGCCGATTTCGCCAAACACCTGCACGTCGATCACATTGCTGCCCAGCCCGCGCGCCGCAGGTACGCGCGCCAGTCGATCGGGCGCCGGCCAGACGGCAATCACGCTGCCGAGGTGGGGGCCAGGCTCCAATGCGCCCGCCTCCATCAGCGGACCGATCATGGGGCCGGGGACGATCAGGGCATCGGGCTTGGTCGCCTCCTGCTGACGAACGAAGGTCTCCGGATCGAAGGGATGGTGCAGCACCAGCGTGCCGCCGACCAGCAGCCAGGGCAGGAGCGCCGAGGACAAACCACCGAATGACGACATCGTCATGGTGGTGAGGATCGTGGCTTCCTGCTTCAAGCGGCTTTCGAGCAACACCGCGAGCCCGCCGGTCGCCAGTTCCGCATGGCTGCGTGCGATCGGCAGCGGGCCCTCGGCACCGGTATCCCAGGTGACGACGGCAAGATGCGCGGCAGGCCCGGGCGGATAAGCTCGCTCTTCCAGAGCCGGCAGCGGTTCGAGGTCTCGCTATCGAACAGCTCGTCGAGCGAGATGACGCCATCGGGCAGATTGGGACCGAAGCCACAGACAAAGCGGATTTGGAAGGTCTCCGCCGCCGCCTGCAGCGCGTCATCGAACTGATCGTGGGCACCGACGCGGCCGTTGACGATCAAGGCACTTGCACCGGCGCAGCTCAGCGCGGCCGTTATGTCGGCGCGCCGCCACAGCAACGGCAGCGGCATGGCGATCATGCCAGCCCGCAGCACGGCGAGGAAGGTCAGGACAAATTCGATGCTGTTCGCGAGTTGCAGCCCGACAAATGCATCCGACCGCAACCCGATCCGATGCAGTCGCCCGGCGATGGCGGAAATCAGACGATCGGCTTGCGCGTAAGTCAGCGAGCGGGGAGGCCGGTCGGTGAAATCCTCGTGGTTGGGGGGATCGATCAACGCGATGGCGTCGGGGCGGCGCGCCAGTGCGCGCAGGAAGAGATCATCGAGTGTCGCGCGTCCGCGAATGCCCGTGGACGTCGGCTTCTCGCTTGGTTCGCCGAGGATCATGTTGCAGCCCTCATTGTTGCGGCCCTTATGGATTTTTGCGCCACCAGGTTTCCGGCGCGTAGCCGGACAGCGGTGTGTTTTGCGGGCGCTCGATTGCGGTCCAGCGCGCCAGCCATTGTTCAGGCAAGTGGAATAGCGGGATGGTGTAGAAGCCGGAGATCAGCACCCGGTCGAGCGATCGTACGGCAGCAACCACGTCGGCCCGGCTTTGGGCTTTGATCACGGCATCGATCATGGCGTCGACCGCCGGGTTCTTCGCACCCATGTAGTTACGGCTGCCGTTCTGGTCGGCGGCCGCCGAACTCCAATAGAACGACTGCTCGTTTCCGGGCGACAGCGATTGGTCCCAACGGTTGCGGATCATGTCGAAATCGAACGCGATGCGACGGGCTTCAAACTGCACCGCATCCACCATGCGCACACGAATTGAGATTCCGGCGCGCTTGAGCTGCCCCATGAACGCGAGCGCAAGCCGTTCCTCATCTCGTGTGGTGACCATGAGTTCGAACGTGAACGGCCGTCCGCTGGAGCGTTCGACCAATTCGGTGCCGCGCAGCTCCCACCCAGCCTCGGCGAACAGCGCGAGCGCGCGCCGTATCAGCGTCCGGTCGCGCCCCGAGCCATCGCTCACCGGCGGCGCCCATTCTCCGGCAAGCACATCCGCGCGCACCGCGCCCTTAAACGGCGCCAGCAACGCGCGCTCGCGTTGATCGGCTGGCCGGCCCTGGGCCGACAGTTCGGAGCCTTGAAAGAAACTCGCGGTCCGCCGGTACAGATCATGGAACAGATTGTGATTGAGCCATTCGGCGTCGAACAGCAGGGCGACCGCCTCGCGCACGCGAGTGTCGGCGAAGATCGGTCGGCGGGTATTGAAGACGAAGTGATAGCTCGACGCCGGCAGTTCGCTCGGCAACGCCTCTTTCACAACCCGCTTGTCGCGTACGGCAGGAAAGTCATAGCCGGTTTGCCAATGGCCTGGATCCGATTCCGTGCGCAGATCGAACAAGCCGCGCTTGAACGCCTCATGGAAAGCGTTGTGCTCGCGGTAGTAGTCGAATTTGATCTCGTCGAAATTCCACAGGCCGCGGTTCACCGGCAGGTCGCGCCCCCAATAATTCGGACTGCGCGTGAGCGTCACGCTGCGGCCAGCATCGACCTTGCCGATCACGTATGGCCCGCTACCGATCAACGGGGCGAGCGACGTGTCCTCGAAGGTCTCGGCGTTGATTGCGTGCTTCGGCAACACCGGCATCAATCCCAGAATAAGCGGGAGTTCGCGGTCGTCGCTGCCGGCCAGGTCAAAACGCACCGAGCGTTCGCCGACGATCTCGGCCTTGACGACCTTGCCGTAGTAGAAACGAAAATTGGGACGCCCCTTGTCGCGGAGCAATTCCCACGAAAACACCACGTCCGCCACGGTGACCGGCTTGCCGTCGGAAAAGCGCGCGCGCGGATCGAGGTGGAAGGTGATGAAGCTGCGGTCGGCATCGGTGGTCACGGCACGCGCGACAAGGCCATAGAGCGTGAACGGCTCGTCGAGGCTGCGCGCCATCAGGCCTTCGACCACGGTGCCGGTCAAAATATTGGCGGCGCTGACCATCGGAGCGCGGATGCCGATCGGGAATAGCCCTTTCACAATGAACGGATTGAGGCTGTCGAAAGTCCCGATCACGCCCTGGGACAATCGGCCGCCCTTGGGCGCGGACGGGTTGACGTATCGGAAATGGGCAAAGCCGTCCGGCAGCGCCGGCTCGCCGTGCATGGCGATCGCGTGGCGCGGGAGGCCCTCGGCATGGCCTGATGCGCTCAGCCCGGCCAGCACGGCAGCAACCATCGCAAGCCTGTGCGACCACCGACAAAGAATCATCGTCACGGCGCCATCGCTCCCGCTCCCACTGACAACCATAACGGATTCGCTTGGTTTGGCGGGCGGCGAATTTGGATGGTCAAAGCGCTTTCAAAAGCCGACCGGCTGCGTTATCACCAACATTCGCCGAGGGTTTTCACACGTTATCCGGCAGAATTCGGCAATTTGCGTGGTTTTCCATGTCACGCTGTTGCCGTATTTGATGCCGACACAGCCGCGATGGGGGCGACCGTTCGATCCGGCCTGCGCGCGCTGTCGGAACGGTAACGAAGAAGGATCGACCATGTTTAAGTGGATCGTGCTCGCGCCGGCCCGGCCGGCTGCCTACGCATTTGCCTTTGCATTGATCGGCGCGCTTGCCGTCGTGACGACGGGTTCGATGTCCGTCGCCGAGGAGAAAAAGGCTCCGCCGGCGAAGAAAAAAGAGGCACCGAAGGCTGCGCCTGCACCCGCACAAAAGCAGGCGGCACCGCAGCAGGGCGCGCCCGAAGCGCCGCAGCTCATCTTTTCTCCGTGGACGAAGTTCTGCCTCAAGGGGCAGGAAGCGAACGCCAAGCAGGTCTGCTTCACCGGCAAAGACGGCCGGGTCGAGTCCGGCCAGCCGGTGGTCGCGGCCGTTCTCATCGAGCCCGATGGCGAGCCGCGCAAGATCCTGCGCGTGACGTTGCCGCTTGGCATGTCGTTGCAGCCCGGCACCCGCGTCATCATCGACCAGGGCCAGCCGATCACAGGGCCCTACGTGATTTGCTTCAACAACGGCTGCATGGCCGACTATGAGGCGACCACTGACCTCATCAACACCATGAAGAAAGGCCAAGGTCTCGTCGTGCAGGGCATCAATGGCGCCGGCCAGGCGCTCAGCCTGGTGCTGCCGCTCAATGATTTTGCCAAAGCCTATGACGGACCGCCGACCGATCCGAAGGTCTTCGAAGAACAGCAGAAGAAGCTGCAAGAGGAGCTCCAGCGCCGCGCTGAAGAGGCACGCAAGAAGCTCGAAGGGCAGCCGAAGTAAGACGTTATTCTGAAACGTGCTGCAATCGTTCGACGAGGCGCGAGCAATCGCGCCTCGTTTTCTTTGGCATCAGTTGAGTATTGTGTTGCGCCGGCGATAGCTGCCGCGGTCGTCCTTCTCGAAAATCTCCGCTACCTGCGGATGCCGCAACGGTTCGCCGGAATTGTCCAGCAACAGATTCTGCTCCGACACATAGGCGACGTATTCGGTCTCGGCGTTCTCGGCGTAGAGATGGTAGAATGGCTGATCCTTGGGAGGCCGCCGCTCTGCTGGAATTGACTGGTACCATTCCTCGGTATTGGAGAATTCCGGATCGATATCGAAGACGATGCCGCGGAACGGAAACAGCCGGTGGCGGACCACCTGGCCGATCGTAAATTTGGCAGTGCGGGTCTTGCTCATGACGCCTTCCAAATAGCCCAAAACACCTTGTTGGGCACTCCTTTCGTGTCGCTGGGGCCACCCAGCGTTCATTTTGGGATGGTTACGTTGGCTTCCTTGATGACGCCGCCCCAAAGGGCGGTTTCTTCAGCAAAAAACTGAGCGGCGGCCGCCGGCGATCCGATCATCGGATCGAGCCGCAGTTCCCGCAGACGCTTGTCGACATCGGGCCGCTTGAGGATATCGACAACATCCCGGTTGATACGCTGAGCCAGCGCGGCCGGCATTTTTGGCGGCCCAGCCATGGCAAACCAGGTGATTGAACGGAAGCCTGGAAATCCGGACTCCGCAATGGTGGGCAATTCTTTCACGGCGTCGACCCGCTCCGGGCTGGCCACTGCCATGATCCTGATCTTGTCGCTCCGATACAGCGGCACCGAGGTTGTCAGCGTATCGAAGAACAGATCGATGTGTCCGGCGATGAGATCGTTGAGCGCAGGCGCCGAGCCGCGATAGGGAACGTGCGTCATCTTGATGCCAGCGCGCACCTCGAGCTGCGCTCCGCTCAAGTGCGCGGTCGAGCCCGCGCCTTGCGAGGCGTAGGTCAGCTTGCCGGGATTGGCTTTGGCATAGGCCACCAGCTCCTTGACCGTCTTCGCCGGGAAATTGTTCCGGACCGCCAACACGTTCGGTATTTTGGCAAGTAGCGAGACCGGGACGAACTGCCCGGGCTGATAGCCGATCTCTCGATAGAGTAGGTTGAGCCACCGTCAGCGGCAGCGGCGGACTGACCAACAGCGTGTAGCCGTCGGCGGCGGCGCGCGACGCCTGTTCGGCGCCGGCGTTGAGACCGCGCGAATTGTTTTCGACGATGACCGGCGAGCCCCACTTCTGCTGCAGCTGCTCGGCAACCAGTCGCGCCAGGGCGTCGGTGGTCGAGCCGGCTGGCGACGGCACCACCACGGTCACACGCCGGTTCGGATAAGCGTCTTGCGCCGGGCTCGTCGTCGCCAACATCAATGCGGCGAACAGTCCGACCACCAGTCGCGTGAGGTATCGTTGCATGCATGGTCTCCAGAGGGCCGTTATTGCGGCAAGATGTTCGCCTGCTTGATCACGCGACCCCAAAGCTGCGTCTCTTCGCCGAAGAATGTCGCTGCGGCGGCGCGCGACCAGGTGATGGGGCGCATTTGGATGCCGCGCACGCGTTCGGCGACATCCTTGCGTCCGAGAATGTCGTTGACGTCGCGATTGATGCGGTCGGCGAGTTCAGCAGACATGCCGGGCGGCGCAGTCATCGCGTACCATGTCACGGATCGGTAGCCGGGCAGCGTTTCGGCGATGGTCGGAATGTCGGGAAACTCGTCGACGCGTTCGGTGGTCCCGGTTGCGACGATCTTCACGCGGCCTTCCCGATGCAGCGGCAACGCCGTGGTCGGCGTATCGAACATCAGGTCGACATGTCCGGCGATGATGTCGTTCACGGCCGGACTTAAGCCTCGATACGGCACCTGGGTGGTCTTGATGCCGCCGAGCATTTCAAGCTGAACGGTCGCGAGATGCCCAACCGATCCGATGCCCGGGGTCGCGGCGGTGATCTTGCCCGGCGCCGCCTTGGCGCGCGCGATCAGATCCTTCACGGTTGCACCGTCGAAATTTTTGCGGAGCACCAGGACATAAGGACCCGTCGCCAGCAAAGCGATCGACGTCCAGCGCGCCGGGTCAAACGGCATGTCCTTGTAGAGGAAGGCGTTGGTGGCGATCGGACCGGGCGATGCGACCATCAACGTATGGCCATCCGGCGCCGCCTTGAACACCTGTGCCGCTCCGACATTGCCCGCAGCCCCACCAACATTTTCGACCACCACCGGCTGCCCCCATTTGCGGCTGAGCTGATCCGCGAGCAGGCGTCCGATGGTGTCGGTGCCGCCGCCGGCCGGATAGGGGATCACGATCCGCACCGCGCGATTGGGGAATGTCTGCTGCGCCTGCGCCGCACGATCGCACGTGAGCCCGCCGAGCAAGACGGCCAGTGCTGCAACCAGGACTCTGCTCATACGCATATGTCGTCTCCCGCCGCGGGCGTCACTGCAACGCGATCTTGGCGTCCTTGATGATTTGGCCCCAGTAGGTCGCCTCTTCAGCGAAGAAGGCAGCGGCCTTTTCGCGAGCGGCGCCGACCGGCTCCATCTGCATGGTGTTGAGCCGCTCGATGACCTGCGGGCTTCGGATCACCTCGCCGACGTCCTTGCCAATCCGGTCGGCGAGCGCGAGCGGCGTACCGGGCGGAGCGACCAGACCGAACCAGGTGATCGACCGGTAGGTCGGATATCCGGATTCCGCCACGGTCGGGATGTCGGGCAACAACGCGATCCGCTTCGGGACTGGCAACCGCGATGATCCGGATGCGTCCCTGCTGATGCAACGGCAACGAGGTGGTCAGCGTGTCGAACATCATATCGACGTGGCCGGCCACGATGTCGTTCATGGCCGGGCCGAGCCCTTTGTACGGAACGTAGACCATCTTCACGCCCGCCAGCGCCTGCAGGTGCGCCGCCGACAAATGCGCGGTGCCACCGGGACCGGGCAGCGCGGCGGTGATCTTGCCGGCCTTCGCCTCGGCGATCAGATCGGCCAGCGTGCCTTTGAACGAACTGCGCACGGTCAGCACGTAGGGCACGGTCGTCAGCCACGACACCGGCACCCATTTGGTCGAATTGTAGTTCATTTCCTTGAACAGGAAGCGGTTGGTGGCGATCGGTCCCGGCGGTGCCAGCAACATCGTGTGGCCGTCCGGAGCAGCCCGCCAGACGTCGAGCGCGCCGATATTGCCGGACGCGCCCGGCACGTTCTCGGAAATGACGGTGCGGCCCCATTTGCGGCTGAGATGATCGGCCAAGCAGCCGCGACAGGACATCGGTGCCCGGACCCGGCCGGGAACGGCACCACGAACCTGACCGTCCGCGAGGGGTAGCTCCTGCGCGTTGACGGCTGCGCCAAGCAGCGCGGCGCCACACGCCGCGAGCAGCGCCAACCGAATGATGCCGGTCATTCTCATCTCCCGAGCGAAGGCCGCAGCGCGGCAGGTCGATCGCGTCGAATGTTAACGGAGGCCAGCTGGCACGCGCCAGCGCAGGCGCTGTCGCAGGCATGTTGACGCAGCCCGCTAAATTGGTCGCGCCGCGCACAAGATCGCTTGTGCGGGCATCATCAGATGCGAGATGCTAACGGCCGTCTACCGACCTGAGGTGCCAGTGCAGAGCAAGACCGAAACAATCGATTGGGTCGCGCGGGCGCGGGGCTTGCTTCGACCATTTCGCGCTGCCTCCGATCGCATCGAGCGCGAGCGGCGGATCGATGACGAGGTCCTTGCCGCGATCGATCGAGCCGGCATTCCGCGGATGCTCATGCCGGTCAGCGCTCGGCGGCGGCGCGGCCGATATCATGACGTTCAACCGCGTGATCGAGGCGCTTGCCGCAGCCGACGCCAGCACCGCCTGGTGCATGGCGCAGTCGCTTGGCGAGCTCCCACTCGGCCGGCTTTCTCGATCCGCAGATCGCGCGCGAGGTGTTCGGCTCGCCGCGAGCGATCGTCGCTTGGGGGCCACCGGGCGGCCCCACCCGGGCGCAAGTGGTCGAGGGCGGCTACCGCGTGACCGGCAAGTGGCGGTTCGCAAGCGGCAGCGCCAACGCCACCTGGATGGGCGGGCATTCGCAGGTCTATGAGCGTGACGGCGCGCCGCGCCTCGATGCCGCGGGACGGCCGGTGATGCGGACCATGCTGTTCCGACCATCGCAGGCGACCATCCATGACACGTGGCATGTCATCGGCCTGCGCGGCACTGCCAGCAATGACTACGAGGTCGCCGATCTGTTTGTGCCGGAGCCTTATACGACGTGGCGCGATCAGGCCTCCGACCGACGCGAGGCCGGCGCGCTCTACAACATTCCGCTGCTGACGCTCTATGGCATCGGCTTCTCAGGCGTCGCACTCGGGATTGCCGACGCGTCGCTGCGCGCCTTCATGGCGCTGGCACAGACCAAGAAGCCCGGCGCCGGGCTTGGGTCGCAGCAGGTCCTGCGCGACAACGCAGTCATCCAATCCAAAGTCGCGCAGGCGACCGGCCGACTGCGTGGCGCGCGCGCGTTGCTGCACGAAAGCCTGCGCGACATCTGGGAGAGCTCGTCAAGCGGCGGCAGCTTCTCACTCGACCAGCGCGCCATGCTGCGGGTCGCCATCACCGGCGCGCATGGACAGCGCACGCGAGGTCGTGGACTTCGCCTATCATTCCGCCGGGCACCAATGGCGATTTTCCAAGGCAGCGCGTTCGAGCGCCGCTTCCGTGACATGCATACCGCCCTGGCGCAGGGACAGGCGCACCTGTCGAACTTCGAGTCGGCCGGGCAGGCGCTGTTTGGCGTCGAGCCGACGCAGCGCCTTTAGATCAGCCTACAGCGTGTCGCCGCGCATCAGCCGCGGCTGCGACGCCGCCGGCGCAACGCCTTCGCGCATGGCCGCACGGCGCAGCGGACCAATACGGCCGAGCAAGTAAAGCCCGAGCCCGCGCAGGCCCTGCATCGGCAGAAAGTCCGAGAGCAGGCTGCGGTTGAGCAGATCGACCGCGAAGCTTCGGCTCGTCACGTCGGCGCGCCGCATGTGCTCGTAGCGGGCCGTCAGCTCGGGCGCACCGATATCGCGGCCATCCCGCCGCGCCGACACAATCAGCTCGGCAATGGTCGCGGCGTCGCGGAGGCCCGAGGTTGAGGCCCTGCGCCCCGATCGGGGGCATCACATGCGCGGCCTCGCCGACCAGCGCGATCCGGTTGCGGCCGAAACAGCGAGCGGTCTCGATGGCCAGCGGAAACACACCGCGGCCGGGCTCAATCGCGATCTTGCCGAGCAGCGAATGCGATCGCCGCTCGATCTCGTCGGCCAACGTCCGCATCGGCCAGCGCCGTCAGGCGAGGGGCGTCGTCGGGGCTGACGACAAAGACGAGACTTGAGCGCAGGCCGGGAAGGGGCACCAACGTGAACGGCCCGGATTTGGTATGGAATTCGGTCGAGGTATCGCCGTGGGGCCGCGCGTGCGCGAGATTGAAGGTCAGCGCGATTTGCGGGTAGCGATGGCGATCTGTCGCGATTCCCGCTGCTGCCCGGCACGGTGAGCGCCGGCCGTCCGCGCCGATCGCCAAACCTGCGTTGACCTGCCCGCCGTCTTCGAGCGTGACCGCGACACTGCTCTCACCGATCGTCACCGTCTCCGCCTTGGCCGCAATCAACGTCAGCGCGGAGATGCTGCGCGCACGGCTGTCGAGCGCTGCGATCAAGTGGCGGTTTTCAATGTTGTAGCCGAAAGCGGGCAGCCCGATCTCGGCTGCATCGAAGCACACCTCCGGCGCACGCAGTAGCCGTGCGGTATCGTCGACCAGCCGCATCCGCCGCAGCGGCGCCGCATGCTCCGCGCAAAGCTCCCAAACGGAAAGCGCCTCGAGCGCGGTGACCGAACTCGCCAGCAGGGCGGTGGTTCGGTTGTCGGGCCCGCCAGGGGGCATGGCGACGACAGCCGTCTCAACCCCGGCGGCGGCAAGCGCAATCGCCGTGGTCAGCCCCGCCGGACCGCCTCCGACCACGACCACCTCGGCTGTTGTTGTGTAGTCATGGTTTGCTTCAGGCACGGACTTGACCGCTAGGACCGTCAACGCGCTTCGAATAGCAGCTTATGCTTGCCAGCGCTTCGAGCACCCGCGGCGGACTGCAATGTAGAATTGACCCTAGCTGGCAAAGAAAGGAATTGACGTGCCGTCGCCGATCGCTGCCCGTGCATTTGCCGTTCACCTCTTTACCGCCACTGGCGTAGCGCTGGGTTTTGCGGCCCTGCTGGCGGCGTTCGAGCGGCGCTGGACGGTGATGTTCTGGTGCCTCGGCGTCGCCCTGTTCGTTGACGGGATCGATGGGACCCTGGCGCGGAAATATCGCGTGGCGGAAGTCCTGCCGCGCTGGTCAGGCGACGTGCTCGATCTGGTGATCGATTTCATCACCTACGTTTTCGTGCCAGCCTACGCGATCATGGCGAGTGGCCTATTGCCGCCGCTGCTCGAGATTCCGGCGGGATTGGCGATCGTCGTCACCGGGGCGCTCTATTTCTCCGACCGCAATATGAAGACTGCCGACCACTATTTTCGCGGGTTTCCGGCGCTATGGAACGCGGTGGCATTCTATTTGTTTATTCTGAAACCGGCGGCCTGGCTGGCGGCGGCAGCGATAGCGATCCTGGTGGTGCTGACCTTTGCGCCGATCAAATTCCTGCATCCATTCCGGGTGCGACGCCTGCGCCCGCTGACGCTCGCCGCACTTGCGTTATGGTGCATCCTGGCGGCGGCGGCGCTCCTTGTCGACCTCGCTCCCGAACCCTGGATCGCCTATAGCCTTGTCGTCGTCGGCCTGTACTTTTTTGCCGTTGGCCTTGCCGATCAATGGATGACCGATGATCGACCTGCTGTTTGATCCCAATGCATGGGCGGCGCTGGTCGCGCTCAGCGTGCTCGAGATCGTTCTCGGCATCGACAATGTCATTTTCATTTCGGTCATGGTCTCGCGCCTGCCGGCAGAGCAGGCCAAGCGGGCCCGCCAGATCGGCCTCGCACTGGCCTTCGTATTCCGCATTGTTCTGCTGTTCGCCCTGACCTGGATGATGCGGCTGACGGCGCCGATCGTGACGGTGCTGGGGATGGATATCTCGGGGCGCGACATCATCCTGATCGGCGGCGGACTGTTCCTGATCGCCAAGGCGACGCACGAAATTCACGCCGAGATCGAAGCGCGCGACGATCAGGGCGAAGAGGAGCCGTCCGGGCAGAAGGCGTTCCTATGGGTGGTCACGCAGTTGGCCTTGGTCGATCTCGTGTTCTCTCTGGATTCGATCATTACCGCCATTGGCATGGCGCAGGACATCGAGATCATGATCGCCGCCGTGGTGATCGCCATGATCGTCATGTATGCCGCGTCCGGTCCGGTCTCCCGTTTCGTCGCCGACCACCCGACGACCAAGATGCTGGCGCTTGCCTTCCTGGTGCTGATCGGTGTTGCGCTGGTCGCCGACGGCTTCGACGTGCACATCCCGCGCGGCTATATCTACTTCTCGATGGCCTTCGCGGCTGCGGTCGAAGTCGTCAACGTGGTCGCCGGCCGCAATCGCCGCAAGCGCCGAACCCTGCGGTCCCGCGGTCAGACTTAGAACACCCGGCAGGTCCCTTGCGTCGGCGCGATCCGCACCTATGATCGCGCCGAACCCGTGGTGCGACAGGCGTCTAAGACCCTCGCGCCGGGCTCGTTGCGGATAGCCCTCGGCGTTCCGCCAATCTGGAAAGGGATCGATGATGGTCGCAGCAGTGCGAGTACATAAACATGGCGGGCCGGAGGTGCTGACCTACGAGGACGTCGAGGTTCCGGCGCCGGGTCCGGGGCAAGCGCGGATCAAAAACCACGCCTGCGGCCTCAATTACATCGACACCTATTTTCGGTCCGGGCTTTATCCGGCAGCGGGCGGTCTGCCGTTCATCGGCGGCAACGAGGGGGCGGGCGAGGTTATCGCGGTCGGTGCCGGCGTCAGCGAGGTCAAGGTTGGCGATCGCGTCGGCTACACCTCCGCGCTCGGGAGCTATGCCGCCGAGCGCATCATGCCCGCCGACCGGCTGGTCAAACTGCCCGACAACATCAGCTACGAGCAGGCCGCCGGGATGATGCTGAAGGGCATGACGGTCGAATACCTGTTGCACCGGACCTTCAAAGTGCAAAAGGGCATGAACGTCCTGATCCATGCCGCGGCCGGCGGGATCGGTCTGATCGCCTGCCAATGGGCCAACTATCTGGGCGCCAACGTGATCGGGACGGTCGGCTCCAAGGAGAAGGCCGAGCTCGCGAAGGCGAATGGCTGCCACCACACCATCCTTTATCGCGAGGAGGATTTTCCGGCCCGCGTGAAGGAGATCACCGGCGGCAAGCTGTGCGAGGTCGTCTATGACGGCGTCGGCAAGGCGACCTTCCCGGCGTCGCTCGATTGCATCAAGCCGCTTGGAATGTTCGCAAGCTTCGGCAACGCGTCCGGTTCGATCGAGGCCTTCAACATCAACTTGCTGCAGGCCAAGGGCTCGCTGTTCTGCACCCGTCCGACGCTCAACACCTACGCCGCCAAGCGCGAGGATTTGTTGTCGATCGCCAACAATCTGTTCAGCGTGGTCGGCAGCGGCAAGGTGAAGATCCCGGTCAATCAGAAATACGCGCTCAAGGATGCCCGCAAGTCGCACGAGGATCTTGAGGCGCGCAAGACCACCGGATCGACGATCCTCGTTCCTTGATGGTGCGCACCTTAACTTTCGGTAGCGGCTGTGGCGCGTCGCAAGAGCGACACAATCGAGCAGCACCTCTGCCAAGGATGGCGATTGAAACGCCGTCCTTGGTTGGCGCGTAGGGCCGCGGTGCTGCTCTCCGGGTGCGCGGACCACCGACCTCAGAATAGGAGCTTCGGAATGAAACTCGGTTTTCTTGCAGCGTCGACGTGGGTCGGCGTCGTTTCGCTTGTGCCGGCCTCGTTTGCGCAAAGCGACACCATGAGCCAGTCAGCGCGGTCTACCGGTGCCGTCAATTCAGCGGCAAGGGTAGCCATACCCGACAAAGTGCCCGCACTTGAAAGCGCTCGCCCGGCGGCAGGTATGCTCCCGGAACAACCGACCGGTCCGATCAGAGGGACGACCAATTTCGCATTCGATACGCCAGGCCAGGGCGGTGATCTCCGCCGCTCCTTGCGACGCCAATAACCGCCCGTTCCCTGCGTTGCATGCTGCGCACCGCGCCTGAGAAGCGCGAACGCTCAAGGATTTCAAGTTCGTGCCGCTTAAATTATATTGCGGCGCGATGTCGGCCTTAACGAAGGCCGCGGCAGTCTCAGCCTGCGTACATGGTCGGCCCGCGCCGTCCCACGTGTAGTCGAATCCACCGTTGAGGTTCACGCATATATTGATATCGGCCTTTCCCCACGTGACACCGCTTGTTGCCCTGGCGTACCACCAAAGCGATGGGCGCTGGAATGGACCGAGTCTCACGCATTGGCCCTGTGGGATTTGTGTCCATCCTTGAGCCCGGAATTGCTGCCCGACGATCGATACGGTCGCGACAAAGACCACGCCGTCGTTCGCCTTGTTGCACATTTCATACGTGAATGTCGGCGACGGCGTGCCGCCCCCAGGTCCGGAACCCCCGGGACCGGCACCCCCAGGCGCCGGGCCACCACCGGGAGCGCTCGCCGGGCCACTGGGGCCGCCACCGCTCCCGCCTGGCTTCGGCGGTTGGGCCAGGGCTGCGCCGATGAGCGCCACACTGAGCACAGTCGCACCCAGCAACGCCCCCAACTTCAAACGACTTGAACAGGACTTCATGCATTCTCCTGGGAGCCACGACAGTAACGCGAATATTGATTTTGTTTTGCTGGATTTGACAAGCCACCCACGGCGGTCGTCTGGCGAACGACCGATACGGATCGTACCCTGCCGTGATGGCGGCCTTAACTTTCGGCAATCCGGATGAAATGCCGCACGTGCGACACAATCAAAGTTCATCCCGAGCTCAAGGGCGACGATGGTTGTGGTATGGGCTATATTCGCGGCGTCGCCATGCTGCGAAAGCGCTTGGGCGCTTTTGGAGATGGCACCGCGTCTGAACCAAGGGAGCCTTGAATGAAATTCGGTGTCCTTGCAGCGTCGGCTTTGGTCGGCATTGCGTCGTTGGTGCCCACGGCATGGGCACAGAGCGGCGGCAATGCGATGCTCGAGATGAGCCGGACGCCACAGGCCGGCGTCATCAGCGGAGCGTCAAACCGGATCGCGGTCTCCGACCGTGCGCCTACCCTCGAAGGTCTTCGCCCAACGGCCGGCATGTTTCCGCAGCAGCCGACGGGGCCGGTGAGAGGAATTACCGGCGCCGCGTCGCGTGGCCCATCCGAAGGCAGCGACATCCGCAGCGGCTTGCGACGCGAATAGGCTTGGCTGCCGTCACCAATCTCAGGAATGAAAAACGGGGCCGTTCATGATGTGAACGGCCCCGTCGGCTGCTTGGCGCCCCCGCCGGTGGTCAGTTGAAATTCGTCAATTCAAATTCATGTCGAACGAGTTCGCGTTCGGCGCGATCTCAAGCTTCATGAACGGCACGCCGGTCTCACCTTGACCGCAGGTGCGACCCGAGCCGGCCCAGGTGTAGTCGAAGCCGCCGTTCAGGTTGACGCAGAGGTCGACGTCGAATTTCTCGCCCCAGGTGGTGCCGGTGGGCGCTCTGCCGTGCCACCACACCGTCGGGCGCTGGAAGGTGCCGACCGGCACGCATTGCCCGCTGGGCACTTGGGTCCAGCCCTGGGCCCGGAATTGCTGCCCGACGATCGATGCGGTGGCCACGAATATGACCGGGACGTCGTTGGTCTTGTTGCACATGCGCAGGACAAACGTCGGCGAAGGCGCCGCTCCGGGACCGCCCGGTCCACCTGGACCGGGGCCAGGGCCGCCCGGCCCAGCCCCAGGGCCCGCTCCCGGACCCGTTCCCGGACCTGCGCCGCCGCCGCCACCGCCCGGCTTGGGCGGTTGTGCCAGCGCCATGCTGACGAGCGCCGCACTGAGGAGACACGCAAACAGCGACGCCGCCGCACTCAACCGACTTGGACCAAGCTTCATTGAACTCCCCTTGCACGCAAAGGATCTACGGGACTGAGCGAATATTGAGATCGTTTTCCGGCCGTTGACAAGCCACTCCAGCACATCTGCGAGTCCCCGCTGGACCTTATCACTTCGGGCTGGACGACGGCGGTCGCCCCGGCCCGGGCGAAGGAGCGGGGCCACTTGAACCGGGACCGAGGCTTGGTCCGAGCGGCCGCGGCGGATCGATTTCAGAACCGTCTTCGCTTCGCAACCACTCCCTGGTTCGAATCCTCTTCATCAGCGCCTCGTCCACATGCGGCAGCACAAACTTCGCAAACGAGTTCTTCACGTGCAGATACTCCTTGCCGCAGTGGGTCCGGCGCCGTTCCGGAAGCAGCGGGATGAAGTCGGAGAACGTGGTGGTGCGATGAACAGCGTCGCTGCCGAGCGCGATGCACAGCGTGTTGAAAAACCGCTGCGCATCGGTGCCGTGTTCATCGGCATAGTCCTCGAAGCGGCGCTTGCTGTTGTTCTTTTGCCGCGTCAGTTCCGCTGCGCGCCAGACGAACGCCGTTCCCGTCAAGATCCTGCGCGCCGTCCTCGGCCCGAATTGAAGCGCCACATAGGCCGCGATGGCATCGGCCGCATCCTCTTCACGACCGAAGATCGGGATGTCGTACAGGTAGAAGAGAGCATGACCGGTTTCGTGCAGCAGCGTGCTGACAAAACCCCCAACGATCGCGTCCTCGCGGCGGAAGCCTGGAAGCACGTTGGTTTCGGCCACCTGCCGCTGGGTTTCCGATAGAAATTCATAGCAGTAGGTAATCCGGCCGGCCTGATGGAATGCGTTGATGACCCCGCTGCATCCCTGGAGCGCGACGTGAAGGGAGCGCCTGAACCGCAAGGGCGACATGAACTCGCGGTATTGCTCGAGGACCTCGCGGCGTTTCAACCGATCGTACAGCGGTCGATGACCCGCGTTGGTCGGCTCCTTGTATTCGATCTGTAGTCCCGTGAGACCAAGCAGGGTCGGCCCTTGGGCCAACGCCGGTTGCCAGATCATCGCGGCGGCCAGTGCCGCGACCGGTCGAACAACGCGACGGCGAAAGCTCATCGGCCAACCTCCTGAAGTCAGCGGGTCTGATCCGCCGGACGCCCCTGAAACTGGTAAATACTCCCATGAAATCCGCAGGTTAGCAATCGGGGAAAGCCGCCTGGGCAGCGCGGTTCAAAACCAGCGCTCGATCCGGCTCATAAGGTCGGATGGCGCGGGCGCGCCGGGCGGCAGCCGCGGCAGTCCGATCACCTCGATCGAAACGGCGAACCGGGCGATTGCTGCGACCGTTTGGTCAAGGCTCGCACCCGGTACCGCACTTTCGCTCACCACCACGCCGGCGATGTCGAGATTGCGATGGGCGAGCACATGCAGTGCGGTCAGCGTGTGGCTGATGGTGCCGAGATAACTGCCCGCGACCACGAGCACAGGAATGCGCAGGGCGGACATCCAGTCGAGCACGGTGTGGGTTTGATCAAGCGGCACCATGATGCCGCCGACGCCTTCGATGAAAATCGCGCCGGGTGCGCCGAGCGCATCACGGGAGAAGTGCACGAGCTGCGAGAAATCGAGCGTGCGGCCTTCGTGCTGGGCGGCAAGGTCTGGCGACAGCGGCGCGCTGAAGCGCCACGGCGAGATGCGCTCGACCTCCTCAATCGTCGACGCGCGACCGAGGGCGGCCAGCAGGATGCCGGGATCGCTGCCCGCGATCTTCTGCGGATCAAACCCGGAGACCACAGGCTTGAATGCATCGACCGTCTTGCCGGCGTTGCGCAGATGACGAACCAATGCCGCCGTGACGAATGTCTTGCCGACATCGGTGCCCGTCCCCGTGACGAAGACGCCGGCCACCATTCAGCGCTCCAGAATGGAGCGGCGCACGACCGCGGCGAGGCGCTCGATCTCGGCGTCGGGATGGCCGGCGGAGAACGTGAAGCGCAGCCGCGCCGTTCCGGTCGGCACCGTCGGCGGCCGGATCGCGATCACCAGGAAGCCCTCAGCCTCCAGCGTTTGCGACGCCTTGAGTGCGGCCTCCGCTTCGCCGATCACCAGCGGCACGATCGGGCTGGTGGCTTCGGGAAGGTTGAGCAGACGCGTGAACAACCGCGCCTTTGCCAGCGGCAGCGCCGCATAGTCCGGCTCGTGCTCGATCAAATCGAGCGCGGCGATGGCGGCGGCGGCCGTCGCGGGCGGCAGGCCGGTCGAATAAACGAAGGTGCGCGCCCGGTTGTGAATGAGATCGATCACCGCGGCCGAGGCGCACAGATAGCCGCCGTAGCCACCGATCGCCTTCGACAGCGTGCCCATCTGCAGCGGCACGTTGACGGACTTGCCATGCGCGAAAGTCGAGCCGCGGCCGCCACCGACCACGCCGATGCCGTGGGCATCGTCCGTCATCAGCCAGGCGTCGTGGCGCGCCGCCAGTGCCGCCAGTTCCGGCAAAGGCGCGAGATCGCCGTCCATGGAGAAGACACCGTCGGTCGCGATCAAGGCGCGCGGGTGACGGCCGCGGTGCTCGGTCAACAGCGCCTCAAGATGCGCCATATCCGAATGCCGGAATGGCACCACGGTCGCACGCGAGAGCCGAGCGCCGGCCCACAGGCAGGCATGGGCCAGTTCGTCGATCAGCACCAAGTCCTCCCGGCCGATCAGGGCAGGAATGATGCCGCTATTGGCGAGATAGCCCGAACCGAACACGCAGGCCGCCTCGGTGCCCTTGAGGGCGGCGAGGCGCTGTTCGAGCTCGGCGAACAGCGGGTGATTGCCGGTGACCAGGCGGGAGGCGCCGCTGCCGACGCCATAGCGCTTGGTCGCTTCGATCGCCGCGGCTTTGATCTTTGGATGCTGGGACAGCGCGAGGTAGTCGTTGCAGCAGAACGACAGCAGCCGGCGGCCATTGCGGTCCACCCAGATGCCGTCGAGCCGGTCGGTCTCGGCCAGCACGCGATGCAGGCTTGAGCGGTCAAGCTCTGCAAGCTTTGCTGCCGCGAAGGATTCCAATGAACGCATTCCGGGGTGACCGTTCGTGCTTGCCCCCAAGGGCAAAATGGCGTCTAGCACGAAAGAAAGCTGAATGGATGCTTTGAATGGCGACTGACCCAAAGGCGCCGGGCTGGTATCAGGCCGGGCTTGAGCACATCTGGCTGCCCTATGCGCAGATGAAGACCGCGCGACCGCCGCTGCCGGTCGTGCGCACCGACGGCTGCCGCATCGTGCTCGCCGACGGCCGCGAACTGATCGACGGCATCGCGTCGTGGTGGACGGCCTGCCACGGCTATAACCACCCGCATATCCGCGGCCGCCGTCGAGCGTCAGCTCGCGACCATGCCGCATGTGATGTTCGGCGGACTCGCGCACGAGCCGGCGCTGACGCTGGCGCGGCGGCTCGCAGCGTTGCTGCCGGGCGATCTCGACCGGGTGTTCTTCTCCGAACTCCGGCTCGGTGGCGGTCGAGGTCGCCATGAAGATGGCGGTGCAATACTGGCTCAACCGCGGCGTCCGCGGCCGCAGCCAGTTCGTCGCGTTCAAGGGCGGCTATCACGGCGACACCACCGGCGCGATGGCGGTGAGCGACGATGCCGGCATGCACGGGACTGTTTCACGGGCTGCTGCCACAGCACCTGATCGCCGACCTGCCGACCGACGACGCTGCGCGCTGATGCGCTGGCTGCGCTGCTGGAGCGCCACGCCGATCGGATCGCCGGCATCATCGTCGAGCCGCTGGTGCAGGGCGCGGGCGGGATGCTGTTCCATGACGCCACCGTCCTGCAACGGCTGCGCCTGCTCGCCGACCGCTACGACCTCCTGCTGATCTTCGACGAGATCTTCACCGGCTTCGGCCGCACCGGGACCATGTTCGCCTGCGAGCAGGCCGGCGTCGTTCCCGACATCATCACCATCGGCAAGGCGCTGACCGGCGGCACGCTGCCGCTCGCCGCCACCGTCGCACGGCGCAAGGTGTTCGATGCGTTCTGGTCGGACGACCCCAAGCACGCGCTGATGCACGGGCCGACCTTCATGGCCAATGCGCTGGCATGCGCGGCCGCCAATGCTTCGCTTGATCTGTTCGAGCGCGAGCCACGGCTGACGCAGGTCGCAAACATTGCGGCGGCTCTTGAACAGGGGTTGGCACCGTGCCGCGCCATGCGTGGCGTCAAGGATGTCCGAGTCAAGGGCGCCATCGGCGTGGTCGAGATGGAACGGATCGACGATCTCGACGGGCTGCGCGCACGCTTCGTGGAGGAGGGCGTGTTCATCCGTCCGTTCGGAAATGTGGTCTATCTGGCGCCGAGTTTCACCATCGATGAGGACGAGCTGGCAACACTCACGAACGCCATCGTCGGAGTTGTCGGAGCGAAGTGACGACGTAGCGGATTCTCCATCGCAACATGGCTCCATCCTCCGCCCCGCGTAAGCGGGAATCCAGTTTCTTCTTTTTGTGGGTACTGGGTCCCCGCTTTCGCGGGGACGAGCGGAGCAAACCAAACTGGGATATGCGCTAAAATCCAACCGCCGTGCCGTGCAGGTCGTATTCCTCGGCGCGCTCGATCTTCACGGTCGCGATCTCGCCGACGCGCAGCGGCCGGCGGCTCGCCACATAGACCGCACCGTCGATCTCGGGCGCGTCGCCCCGGCTGCGGCCCTTGGCAACGGTTGGCCCGACCTCGTCGATGATCACCTGTTGGCGGGTACCGACCTTGCGGCGCAGGCGACGCGTTGAGATCGCCTGCTGGTGCGCCATGAAGCGGTTCCAGCGCTCTTCCTTGACGTCGTTGGGAACGAGTGCGGCGAGGTCGTTGGCCGCCGCGCCTCTCACCGGCTCGTAACGGAAGCAACCGACCCGGTCGAGCTCGGCTTCGTCGAGCCAATCCAGCAGCCGCGCGAAATCGTCCTCGGTCTCCCCCGGGAAGCCGACGATGAAGGTCGAGCGTAGCGTCAGCTCCGGGCAGATCTCGCGCCAACGGCGGATGCGGTCGAGCGTCTGTTCCTGCGCCGCCGGCCGCTTCATGCGGCGGAGCACGTCGGGGCTCGCATGCTGGAACGGGATGTCGAGATAAGGCAGCACGCCGCTCGCGTTGTCGGCCATCAGCGGAATGACCTCGTCGACATGCGGATAGGGATAGACGTAATGCAGCCGCACCCAGGCGCCGAGCGTGCCGAGCTCGCGCGCCAGATCGACGAACTTGGCCCGCACCTCGCGGTTCTGCCACTGGCTGGTGGCGTATTTGATGTCGACGCCATAGGCCGAGGTGTCCTGGGAGATGACCAGGAGCTCCTTCACCCCGGCCGCGACCAGCCGCTCGGCCTCGCGCAGCACGTCGGCGGCCGGCCGTGAGACCAGATCGCCGCGCAGCTTCGGGATGATGCAGAAGGTGCAGCGATTGTTGCAGCCCTCTGAAATCTTCAGATAGGCGTAGTGCCGCGGCGTTAGCTTGATGCCCTCGGGCGGCACCAGGTCGATGAACGGATCGTGTTGCGGCGGGACCGCCCGGTGCACCGCCTCAAGCACGCTCTCGTATTGCTGCGGTCCGGTGATCGCCAGCACGTTCGGGAAGCGCTCGGTGATCTTCTCAGGCTCCGCGCCCATGCAGCCGGTGACGATCACCTTGCCGTTTTCGGCCAGCGCGGTGCCGATCGCATCGAGCGATTCCGCCTGTGCGCTCTCAAGGAAACCGCAGGTGTTGACGATGGCGAGGTCGGCGCCCTGGTGCTGGCGCGTCAGTTCATAGCCCTCCGCGCGCAGCCGGGTGATGATGCGCTCGGAATTGACCAGCGCCTTGGGGCAGCCAAGCGATACGAAGCTGACTTTGGGGGGGCGGGGATCGGCCATCGGATGGCGGAGAGCTAGTGCCAGGGGCAGAAAAATGCAAGAAAACCCCGCCGATGCGCTTAATAGAGGGCGCCGCCGGGGAGGACATGAAAGCGCTGCTGTATCCGTTTGGGCCGACCGAAGCGTCGGTGCAACTCACCAGGGACTTCCCGGAACTCGGCTGGACGGTGGTCGCCTCGCCCGAGGACGTGGCCCGCGCCGCCCCGGACGCGGCGATCTATGTGACCAGCAACCGCACCTGCGCGCCCGAGACGGGCGAGGCATTGCGCCGCCATGGGCAGGCGCTGCGCTGGATGCACTTTACCTCCGCCGGCATCGACAACGGCATCGCCATGGGCATCCCGGAGGGCGTCATCGTCACCAATTCGGCCGGGGTCCGGGCCGGCAACGTGTCGGAACACGCGCTGATGCTGCTGCTCGCATTGATGCGCAAACTGCCAGCCGCGATGACACACCAGCGCGCTCACGACTGGCGGCGCGCCGAGGTGACCAAGCAAGTCGCCTCGATCGAAGGCGCCGTGGTGTGCGTGGTCGGACGCGGACCGATCGGGCGCGAGCTGGCGCGCAAACTTCAAGGCGTCAACGCGCGGCCCATCGCGGTGTCGCGCACGGCCGATCAGGATGACGTGGTCGAACAGGTGTTTCCGCGCGAGCGCCTCGCCGATGCGCTGGCGATTTCCGATGCGGTCGCGATCTGTACCAGCGGCGACGACACCAGCCATCATATGATCGGCCAGGCCGCCTTTGCGGCGATGAAGCCCGGGGCGATCATCGTCAATGTCGCGCGCGGCAGCATCATCGACGAAGCCGCTCTGGCCGCTGCGCTGAGCGCGGGCCGCATTGCCGGCGCCGGTCTCGACGTGGCCGAGACCGAGCCAATGGACAAAGCGAACCCGCTCTGGGATATGCCGAACGTCATCATCACGCCCCACGTGGCGGGGCAGGGGTCGTCCGGCTATCCGCAGCAGCGCAAACTGTTCGCCGACAATCTGGCGCGTTTTCGCGACGGCCGGCCAATGATCAATCTGTGCAAGGTGCCGGCGCGCACCTGACTGGAGTTGGAGCGTTCGATGACCCTCATCATCAACAATCACGACGTCGAGCGCGTCCTCACCATGGAGGACACGCTTGCGGCGCTTGAAGACGCCTATCTCCAGCTTGCCGCCGGCGAGGCGGTCTGCCGTCCGCGCATCGACATCCGGATTCCGACCAGCGACCCGACTAAGAACTATCAATGGGGCACGATGGAGGGCGGCTCGACCGCGGGCTATTTCGCGATCCGGATGAAGTCCGACATCATCTATGAGAGCGAATACAACGGCGTCGTCACCCAGGAGAAATATTGCACCCGGCCGGGGCTGTTCTGCGGGCTGATCCTGCTGACGTCGATCGAGAACGGCGAGCCGCTCGCCTTCATCAACGACGGTCATCTGCAGCACATGCGGGTCGGCGCCGACGGCGGCATCGGCGTCAAATACATGGCCAACGAGGATGCCGAGGTGGTCGGGATGCTCGGCTCCGGCGGCATGGCGCGCACCCATATGCAGGCGTTCACCCGCGTGCGCACCATCAAGAAGCTGCAGCTGTTCAGCCCGACCAAAGAGAACCGCGAAAAATTCGGTCGCGAGATGGCGGCGACCTACAACATCGAGGTGCAAGTCTGCGACCGCCCGGAGGACATCTACAAGGGCGCCCACATCGTCGCCGCGCTGACCGACTCCGCGTTCGAGGTCACCGACGGCAACTACCTGGAGAAGGGCGCGCATATCGTCGTGGTTGGCGGCACCGGCCGCCCGGACGATGCGAGCCTCGCGAAAGTCGACCGTTATCTTCGCTTCGGCGATACACCGGCCCCGGTCGGCCACCCGGAACTCGCGACCGACGCCGAACACCTCGGCTACGAGGCCCGGCCATTGCAGGGCAAGCACGGCGACGGACGCCGCAGCCGCCGCAAGCACGGCAACGCGCTGCCCGACCGGCGCGTCACCCTCGCCGAGCTGGTGCAGGGCCGGCGCCAGGGCCGCACTTCCGCCGACCAAATCACCTATTCCGAGCGCGGCAATTTGCAGGGTGCCCAGTTCTTCGCGGTGGCGGGTAAGGTCTTTGAGGCGGTCAAGCGGGCCGGGCTCGGTCGCGAGATCCCGACCGATTGGTTCCTGCAAGATATCCGCAACTGACAGAAGCCGCCCGCGAACGCCTTAGTTGCTCTTGGAGTTGTTGTTGCCCTTTGGAGATGTGCGTACGATGAAGCTCTTGGCCGCCTTGTTGACCTACTGCCTGCTGGCCCTGCCGGCTGCCGCGCAGGATGTTGCCTCGTTCTACAAGGGCAAAACCGTCCGCATCGTCGTCGGCTTCTCGGCCGGCGGCGGCTATGACCACTACGCGCGCGTGCTGAGCCGGCACATCGGGCGCCACATTCCGGGCAATCCGAACGTCCTCGTGCAGAATATGCCAGGCGCCGCGAGCCTCAATTCGGTCAAGCATCTTGCGGCCGCTGCGCCGACCGACGGCACCGTCATCAATGCATTCAACCCCGGCCTGATCACGCAATCGCTCACGGTGCCGCAAAAGGTAGGCGTCAACTTTCTCGAGTTCGGCTGGGTCGGCAACATCAGCGAGGATTTCCGAATTTGCTACACGTGGAACGGTACCGGCATCAAGACCTGGCAGGATCTGCTGGCGCGGCCAAAGATGACGGTCGGCAACACCGGCGTCGGCACCTCCGCCTATATCGACAGCCGCATCCTGAGCGACCTGTTTGGCGTCAAGCTGCATCAGGTGTTGGGCTATCCCGGCAGCGCCGAGAAGCGCATCGCGATCGAGCGCGGCGAGCTCGACGGCGACTGTGGCTCGTGGACGAGCCTCCCGGAAGAATGGTTGCGCGATCAGAAGATCACCATCCACATCCGCTATTCGCGGACGCTGGTGCCCGGCATGCCGGCGAGCGCGCTCATCGCTCGCGAGGTGCTGACCGATCCGAAGAAACGCCAGACCTTCGATCTGCTGACGGCGTCGGCGCTGATCGGGCGACCCTATATCGTGCCGAAGGCAGTCCCGGCCGACCGGCTGGCGGCGTTGCGGACCGCGTTCGACGCCACCATGAAGGACCCGGAATTCATCGCCGACGCCACCAAGCAGCGCCTCACCGTGACCGCCATGACCGGCACCGAGGTCGAAGGCTTTATCAAGGAGCTCTACAAGACGCCGCCCGATGTCGTGGCCGCGGCGCGCGCGATTTCAGGGGAGTAGCCGCCGCGTATGGCGCCGGACCTTTTCAAGATCGTGCCTCGCGCGGCGTCTTGCCGGTCCAGCGCTTGAAGGCGTGCGTGAACGCGCTGACCTCCTGATAGCCGAGCAGCCAGGCGATCTGGGAAATCGACAGCGACTCGTCCGCAAGGTAGCGCTGGGCCAGATAGGATTTCAGGCTGTCCAGCACTTCGGAAAACGTCACGCCTTCCAATGTCAACCGCCGCGCCAAGGTGCGCTGGCTCACGCCGAGGCGGCTCGCGATCTCGGCAGCCTGGGCTTTTCCGTGTGGAAGCAGCGGTACGATGGCGTTCTCAACGCTTGAGCGAAACGAACCCAGGTGCGCCGGCAGCCGCGCCAATGCCTCTTCGCAGTAGTCGACCAAGAGCTTGTTGAGGTAGGGATCCGCGCCGACAACGGGCAGAGTTCTGGCTGATGGAGCGAATGCGACTTCATCGACGGTTGCGCCGAACTCGACGTTCTCACCGAAAAAGTCAGAAAACTCGGAGTTGATCGCGTCGCGGCGATGCGTGAGCCGAAGGCGCGTCGGCATGATCCGCTGCCCGGTGAGCTGCCGGCAGATGCGAACCGTCGTCGTCACAAAGAATTCGATCTGATGCTGGTCGATATGTCGGCTGACGCCGACATATCGAAATGCGACCTTGACATCGTCGCGCTCTGAATAGTGCAAGACAACGCCTTCGTTGACGATCGAGCTGTATCGCGACGCTTGCCGGATCGCCTGCCCCAATGTCTCGGACGAGGCCGAGATGTAGTAAAGCAGCCCGATCTCTCGCAGTTCAGATGTCAGCGCGAGATGGAATCCGAGATGATCATCCGGGAGCGCGCCGGCGACGAGATTCAGAAACCGGACCTGATCCAAAACCTTGAGACGAAGTGCCCGGGTCTTCAATCTGTCGTTGGGTGATGCCTGCTTTTTTCAAGAGCGGATCGGTGTCGACGCCCGCCGCCTTTGCTCGCGCGTAGGCAAGCCTCGCTATGCCTCCGCTAGCACTGGGGAGGGCAGCAAAGCGCTTGGCGTCAGGGTCGCCCACGACGGTGGTCTCCCGCATGGTCGAGGCGCTACTCGTGGAGTGGATTTGACATTCGCTACCCACTAGGCAGCAAGCACGCGATGCGAATGTCAAATCCAAAACTCCACTAGCAGCCTATACTTGCTAGTGGTCCTTTGATTCTAACATTCGCAAAACAGTCCGCGGAAATGGGATGCGAATGTTAAATTGGACCACCAGAACCGGATAGTATCGCGGACCCAATCAGCTGAATGGTAGCAAGGTGCCGCCTCGAAGTCGCGTTATCCAGGCGACGTAGGCTCCAGCGCGCCGAAGGCAGGGGCAATCAAGTTTTTGGCAAATGGCAACAAGACGCGCCGAAGCGCGGTTGAGTATCGTGCGCCCGCTGGACCGGGGAGGGGGGCGCCTCTGGTCGGCTCCGATGTCGTCTTCGGAGGGCGGACCAGATCGGACTTGTTCCGTGTTGATGATCTGGTGCTCGCGTCGATCAGCCAGCAAGAATGCCCCGGCCATCGTCTTGTGGCCGGGGCATTCTTCGACCACCGCGGCCTGGTTCAGAGCATGAGAGCCGCATGCCTCTTGGGCTTGGATCTGGCAATACCGGCTTGGCCTCTCTATGCATTCGCAGCCTCCACAGCCTTCGCAGCGGCGGCGATTGTATCCCTCGTCTTTGGCTGAGCGATCGGGTGCCAAATTAGGTTTGTGCCGCGCCGCAGACCCATTTAAGTAGCTGCCCTGGCTGTTCGGAAGGGTGGCCGAGTGGTTTAAGCACCGGCCTTGAAATTCTGTCTCCGCCGTAGCGCTGCGAGCAACGGTCAGGTGGCGATCGGTCACCATTCTGACGCCTCCAAAGTGTCGTGCCATTGGCGCGACCACGAAGCCGTCGATCGCGAGACGCGTGCGATCCTGTCTGGGCGGACAGCATCACAAATCTAGTCTGGCTTCCAATATCTGCAAACGTGGCCAGCGGCGGGTGTCCGCCAACGAAAGAGCCGTTCAGATTGCGGCTGGCGCGGGTGGGCTTCCGCTATCGATGTCGTTCAACCCGCTAAAAAAGTGCGGCCAGTGCGCATCTGGCCGCGTGCGGACCTGGACCGGGGGATCGGGGGGATCGGGGGGTCAAGCCCACAGCCTACTAAGGGGGCTTCATGGCCGGACTGTCGAGTTGGACCTTGGGCCAATGTCGCAAAATGACATCAGACGCTCAGGCCTTATGGCTGCTGTCCACGTCGATCGTGCCGGCATTGTTGATTGCCACGAACAACGAGGTGTCCTGCAGGGGCTTTGAAAGAAAAGCGATGGCGCCAGTCGACTTGCAGCGTTCGCGCACTGCGGGATCGTCGTGCGCGGTGATGATGATGGTTGGAATTCGGATACCCTGATGCTTCAAGCGCTGCAGCAGTTCCAGTCCGGTCATGCCAGGCATTTGCAGGTCGACAATCAGGCACCCGGGAAGGCCGTCAGGCAGCACCGCCAGGAATTCTTGCGCCGAACCGTAAGTTTTTGTGCAGAGTGCGCGGGTGCGCAGCAAACGGCTCAGCGAACTCAAGACCGACAAATCGTCGTCCACAATCGCGATCCAAGGCGGAGATTCGATCATGGGGGGAGCATGTGACCGACCCATGGCAGTCGTCGAGTTGGCTGTTGGTCCAATATTCCCGGATGACTATTGTAGTTTGCTTGAAAGTCCTGCCTTTTCCGCGAGGCGCACAAGATCTGCGACGGTGCGTACCCCCAACTTTTCCATCATCCGGCCGCGGTGGACCTTGATGGTCTTTTTCGCCGTTCGAAGATCGGAGGCGATCTGCTTATTCAGTCGTCCGGCGGCAACGTGGGCGAACGGCAACGTGGGCGAACAAGCATGGTCATAAAACGGGGGCGGTCTTCATGGCCACAACCGGACAGAATGCGAATTAAAACGAGCACTCAGTCCGAGTGACGCAACAAGAGCCGGATCATCAAGTCAGATTGGCTGACGTAATTTGATCAACACCGTTCATCAGCCCGCGCAGAAGCCCCGCTATTGGACCACGGTCCAATAGCCCGCCGGTGACCAACCAATAGAATTGCCGACGAAGACAGTCTTGGCCAGCCAGGCAACAGTTTGGCGTTGGCCAAGGCTCATCCGCGATCGAAGCAGGAGACGCAACGCGGCTTCGGCTGCAAATCCGAATGAGCGTTCTCGCGTTGTAAAGGTGCGGGCATGCCAATGTGTACACGGACGAAAGCGTCCCCACCGGCCGGATTGATCAATCCGGAAATTCCCGCTGCGACATGCGACCTGGTCGATCAGAGACGGGTGCGTCTTGTCGACAATCGCCCCCTCGGTCGAACGGCACGTCGTTCGGATCACGGCCAGCCTTTTGGCGGGCGCTTCGCCGGGCGAATCTCAACGTGGCACCGCAAGGGCCATGCCCTTGTTCTGAACCTCGCAACACTGTGGGCTTGGCGGCCCCGCGAAAAATCAAAGTGGTCATAACGTGAAGTCGAAACGCCTGACGTCGAAACCAAGGAGAAAGTCATGAACTATCGCGCAGTCCTGTCCGGGGCGGCCCTGGCAACCGCCACGATGTTGAACTCGGTTAATTCAAGTTCGGCCTGGCCGCTCGTCACGGATCTCGGCACGGTGGATCACGACTTGATTAAATCCGTCCAGATGCGCGGCGGCATGGGTGGAGGCATGGCAGGCGGCGGCATGGCGGCGGCATGGCCGGTGGCGGAGCTGGAGGAATGGCCGGTGGCGCTGGAGGAATGGCCGGCGCCGGCGGCAAAGGCGGAATGGCTGGCGCCGGTGGTATGGCAGGTGCCGGTGGTATGGCTGGCGCCGGTGGAATGGCCGGTGCCGGCGGCATGGGTGGTGCCGGTGGCATGGGCGGTGCCGGTGGCATGGGCGGTGCCGGTGGCATGGGCGGCATGGGCGGCAACGTGAACATCAATGTCCACGGCACGACCGTGCGGCCCTGGGTTCGGCGGCCGTATTTCGGCACTATTGTTGGTGGCGTGGCGCTTGGCACGGTGATCGCTGCGACCGCGATCCCGGTCGCTCCGGCACCAAATCTCTGCTGGATATGGACGAATGCGTCGCGCACCCAGGGGTTCTGGGACTACTGCGAGCCGCCGTTTTGAGGACGGTGCGCGTCTAGTCGGCGGTCTCCATCCGACCTCGGATTGTCCGCAGCGTCGCCGGCGAAGCCATACGAGGCGCAAGTCCGTGCACTCGAAGCGCAATGGGCGCCACGGGTCAGGCAGCCATCTTCACCGATCGCATGCGTGTCACCCATCAGGCGCTATCGCTTCCGTTCGGGTGTGCGAACGGTGTCCGAGGCAGCCAGGCAATTTGGCTTCCATGAACTTGGCCGCTTTGCAGGTCGGTATCGCGTCTTTCCCCCTTGCATTTGGGGAAGCCCCGCGCCGCCGGCTGCGACGCCTTCGCCGCTCGTTCGCAAATAGCCTCCACCTTGGTTTTGGGCGCCGTTGTTGGCGAGCGCCTGCTCATTGTAGCCCGAGCTGTTCGGCCGCGCGTCGCGCTGATGACCTGGAGGCGCGAACCTTGCGGTTCGGGTAGCATCGGCTGGCAAACTCGGTGGCAATTTCTACTTTCGTTCGCTTCGTGTCCTTGTTAAGCGATTGATGTTTCGACGATTGGAAGGGTGGCCGAGTGGTTTAAGGCACCGGTCTTGAAAACCGGCAGAGGTTAACGCCTCTCGTGGGTTCGAATCCCACCCCTTCCGCCAGTCAAGCCCATACGCGATTGAATTCGTAAAACAATTTCACCCACGCGGTCCGGTCCCAGCAGCATTGTCGCGAATGCAAGCGCCTGGGAGGCGCTTCGAAATTTACCTGTGGATAGTGTGTATTAGCTCTAGACGCGATCCTGGCTTCGGTTCCGAATCACGCTGGGGGTTTGGAGGGCGAGCGTAAGAGGGATGTGTCATGGGTCTGTCGGCGAGCGAATTTCGGAAATTGGCGCGCAATTGCATCAAGGAAGCCGAACTCAGCAGGGATGGTGACGACAAGCAGATGCTGCTCGATATCGCGCGCCTCTACACGCAGACGGCGCTGCACATCGAATCCCGGGAGGCAGCCCCGCTAGATCGAGGCGCGCTCCCACGCACCAGCCTTCAGTAAGTGCGGCCAGGTTGCTGATTCCACCGTTCGAATGGTGCGGCTCATTGACGTCCCGCATCACGGGTTCGGGTCGCACCGCTGTCGGCACCACGGTTATCGCGGGTCGTCTTTCGCATAAGACAAGAACGCCCGCAGTTGCCCAAGCGTCCCATTGATCAGCCGGTCGTTGCAATTCGCATTAAAGGCGAGCCGCGAGCCAAAGAGCGCCGCCGCATCATCATTCATCGCGCCTGCCGCACCCACAACGCTACCCACGCTTCAGGTGAGGATTTCAGCGCCCTCCCGGCAACTGGCGATAGCTGATCCACCGATTTGCCGCTGAGGATTGGCCTTGCCGGCCGCCAGCGAACGTGGGCGAAATGCGGGACGGCGGACACCCCAGATGCTCGCCACCAGGGAGATCGGCGGAGGTGCAGCGTGTTGGTGCAATCTGACGGCCAGTTTGGAACGGACATTCAACTCACGGCCGAAGACGGACATGTTTTTGATGCGTACATGGCGACCCCTCGTCAATCTCCGCGCGGAGCACTGATCGTTATTCAGGATGCGTTCGGGGTCGGTGGCTACATTCGTTCCGTATGCGACGCATATTGCGCAGACGGATATACCACGATAGCGCCGGCCCTTTACGACCGTCAGCAGCGCGGGTCGGTGTTCGACCACTCGCCGGAATCGCACCAGGCTGCCGGGCGTTTCCGATCGGCCCTCAACTGGGATCATGTGCTGCTCGATGTGGACGCCACGCTCGCGCGCGTGAGCACCACAGGCCCTGTCGGCATTCTTGGATTCTGCGTGGGCGGATCCGTGGCATGGCTGGTAGCCGCGTCCCTGCCTGTCGCAGCCGCCGTTTGTTACTACGGAAAGGATATTGCTGGTTGGCTTGATCGCCCACCACGCTGTCCGGCTATTCTTCATTTTGGCAAATCCGATCACCTCATTCCTCTGAGCGACGTGGAAGCCATCAAGCGAGCCTACCCGGATCTCCCGACATATATTTATCCGGCCGGTCATGGTTTCGACGGAGCAGGGAAGGGGCATCACGCCAAGTCGGCAGCCGTCGCACGACGTCGGACGCTTGCGTTTTTTCGAACACACATCGGATGATTGGACGTAGAGTCCGATGGTTCGGGCGGCGAGAGCCGACTACTAAAAAATCGCTGGCGCCAGGTCACCAAGTCAGTCTGCGCCCAAGCAATGAAGAAGGGGAGGTACCAATGATCGCGATGCGATCTTTCGCATTCTGTGCAGTCTCCGCGATCATCTCCTGGACTGCCCCTGCTCAAGCGAATGAGCAATTTTATCGGGGTAAGACAATCGCCATCGTGGTGCCATCGAGCGCAAGCGGCGGCTACGATGGCTATGCCCGGCTACTCGCGCGCCATATGGGCAGGCACGTCCCCGGTGAGCCGAACATGATCGTTCAAAACATGCCGGGCGGCGCTGGTGTCCGCGCAGCAAACCATCTGTTCAGCGCCACAGCGCAAGACGGCACCGTGATCGGCATGCTCGAGCAGGCCTTGTTCCTGCGGCAAGTCCTGGAGTTGCCAGGACTGCGCGGAGATGTCAGGCGATACAATTGGATCGGGCGATTGGTGAGCAATAGTGCGGTGCTTTATGGGTGGCACACGGCCAAAGTGAAAAAAATTCAAGACGCCCTCACAGAGGAGTTGATCGTTGCTGCGTCCGGCACGGCGCCACGCCTGAACTGGACGGCGCTTAACATGCTCGCCGGCACGAAGTTGCGGCTGATCACCGGTTACGAGGGCCCTGCCACCGCCAAAATTGCGATGGAACGGGGCGAGGTCGAAGCGGTCGCTCAGCCATGGTCCGTCGTTCGCTCGGAGAATGCCGAGTGGTTGCGGGATAAAAAAATCAACCTGCTGGTCCAGACCGGCGAGCACAATCCGGGGCTCGAGCACCTCCCTCGGATGGTGGACATCGCCAAGACCGAGGAAAATCGCAAAGTCCTGGAAATCTTTGCCGCGCCCGCTTTTATTGGTCGCTCTTTCTTCATGGCGCCTGACGTGGCCGCCGATCGGGTCGCGTTATTGCGCCAAGCCTTCGATGCAGTGCTGACGAGCCCCGAGTTTCTCGCGGATGCAAAGAAAATAAACTTTGATCTCGAGCCATTGTCGGGTCGCGAATTGCAGGCCTATTTCGCCACCGCGTCGTTCGCACCAGCACTGGTGGCGCGAGCGAAGGACGTTGCCAACGCGGCCGGCATGAAGTGAGTGCTTCGGCGCGGTGCGCCGTCACTCCACGGCGCCGAGCTCGCGCAGGCTCTTGATGTCGGAGGGCTCGAAACCGAATTCGGCCAGCACCTCATCGGTATGCTCGGCGAATTCGGGCGTTCGCACCGTCAGTTTGCTTGGCGTCCGGCTCAAGTGGAACGGCTGACGCGGGAGCGAAATTTCCTTGCCGTTGCTGCCGGCGACTTTCTGCACGAGCCCGAGGTGCTGCACCTGCGGATCGTTGAAGGCCTGATCGATCGTATTGATCGGCCCGCACGGAACTTCGGCATCCAGCAGCTTCTTGGTCACTGTGGCGGTGTCCATCTCGCCGACAATGCCTTGAATGAGGCCGTTGACTTCCTTCCTCCGGCTTCGCCTTGCCTCGCGCGTCGCGTAGTCCGGATGATCGGTCAGGTCGTCGCGTCCCAGCGCCTTGCACAGCCGAGGCCACATGTAAGGGATCGGCGCGATGTTCACAAAGCCGTCCTTGGTCCGGTAGGTGTTGGTCGGCACGCCTGACGGATGCTCGTTGCCGACCTGCTTCGGCACGACGCCGTCGACCAGGTAGCGCGCTGCCTGCAAGTCGAGCATGAACATCTGCGATTCAATCAGTGATGCCTGCACCCATTGGCCCTGGTTCGATTTCTGCCGCTCCATCAGCGCGGTGAGAATCCCGAGCGCGGCATACAGCCCGGTCACGATATCGGCGATCGGGATCCCGACCCGCATCGGCCCGCGGCCGGGCTCACCGGTCACCGACATCAGGCCGCTCATGCCTTGGACGATCTGGTCGACGCCGGGAACGTCCTTGTAAGGACCGTCCTGCCCGAAGGCGGAGATGCTGGCCAGGATGATGCGCGGGTTCTTCGACTTGAGCGTTTCGTAGTCGAAGCCAAGACGCTGCTTTACGTCGGGGCGGAAATTCTCCACCACGACATCGGCCTTCTCCACGAGCCGATAGAGCACGGCGCGGCCTTCGCCGCTCTTCAGATTGAGCGCAATTCCGCGCTTGTTGCGATGCTTGTTCTGGAAATCCGCCTCATGACGTCCGGAGAAGTCCTCGGGATTGCCCGTGCGGTCGACGCGAATGACATTGGCGCCCCAGTCCGCGAGCTGGCGCACGCAGACCGGCCCGGCGCGCGCGTGAGTGAGATCGAGGACGACCAAGTCCTGCAGGGCTGTTGATGCCGCCTTATATGGCATGGTTGTTCTCCGGCATTACTCTGCGATGATCGCGCGGGCGCGAGCCTTGAGATCCGCTGGTGTAGACAGGACGCGCGCAACGATCTCCTGCAGACGTCCACCCGGGACAGCATTGATCTCAGATCTTGCGGCGGTCGCCGCCTTGATGAAATCCGGATCGCGCAAGGTCGCCTCGTAGGCGGCCAGCAACGCGCGCACCCGCTCAGGCGGCGCGTTGGGCGCGATCGCCATCGGCTTGCCCATGGCATCGCCGGCGACGACCAGATCGATGACCCGGCGGTCGTTGTCGTTCTTTGCAAGTTCCTGGACCGAAGGAACATCCGTCAGTTCTGGATCGCGAGATTTCGGCTCGCTCTGAACCAGCAGATTGACCTTCTTGTCTCGGATCCAATGCATATGCGTGGCGCGCCAGCTGTCCCAGGAGTTCGTCACCGCCTGCGCTTCGCCACGCTCCATCGCCAATGTCATGGTCGAGTTGCCTTGGTATCCGGAAACGATCCGGATCTTGGTGCCCAGCATCTCGTTCAGCAAACGCGGGAACGTGTAAGTGATGGCGCCGGGATTGGATGCGGCGGCGATCACCTCCTTGGTCCGGGCGTCCGCCAAGGTCCGCACCCCCGCGGTGTGCCAGACGCCGAAGGTGAGCGGGACTGGTGCTCATCGACCCCAGCCAGAAAAATCGGTTGGCGTCGTACTGCACGCCGCCGATTCCGACCGCTTGCGCGGCGATCAGCGTGTTGGGGAACATGCCGATGGCGGTGCCATCCTGCGGCGCCACCGCATAAAGGTAGTTCGCCATCTTGATCCCGCCGGCACCGACCATGTTCTGGGCGACCACGGTCGGACTGCCCCGGAATGTGCTTGCCAAGAAATCGAGCGATGAGCCGGGCCTCCATGTCGTAGCCGCCGCCGACATTGACGCCGATGAGGATGTGGACGGTTTTGCCCCGGTAGAAATCGGCGACGGGATCGGCTTGGGCCCAGGATGTGGTGGGGACGCCGGCCAGGAGGAAAGCGACAGCGCACAACAAGCGACGCTGCATTGCTACACCGCAAATCAAAGGCACTCTCCCTTTACGCGAGCTCTCGGCGGCTCTTTGCCTGCGTCAATGCCCGCAGCATCGCATGGTCGCACGCTGCTGTCGCTGGTTCAATATCCATAGACATACGCTGATCGGCGTTTATAGATTGCCTGTAATCGTGAGTGTTGTTGGGGCGGGACGTGCATGGACTTTGAGTTGCCTGAAGACATCCGGCTGTTGCGGGAAACGGTTCGCAAGTTTGTGGATCGCGAGCTGATCCCGATCGAGATGCACAGCATGGACGGGCCGGACCTCAAACCCGAATACAAGGCATCGCTGGAGGCCAAAGCCAGGGAGCTTGGCCTATGGCAGCTCGACACACCGGCTGAATTCGGCGGTCAGGGCCTGTCTTTGCTCGCGCTCGCCGTGGTCTGGGAGGAGGTGCAGCCGCTCCATCGCGCTGCCCAACCGCGGCGACGGTGTGTTCGGGCCCTCGCCCCGTCCGATCCTGCTGCGGCTGCCGGAGAAGATGAAGGAGAAGTACCTCTATCCGCTGCTGCGTGGCGAGAAATCCGCAGCCTTCGCGCAGACCGAGCCCGAGGCCGGCAGCGATCCCGGCCGCATGAAGACGCGCGCCGTTCGCCACGGCGACCACTATGTCATCAACGGCTACAAGCGCTTCATCTCGCATGCCAAGGGCGCTGATTTTTTGCAGCTCGTCGCTTCGACCGACCCGGAGAAAGGATCGCGCGGCGGACTCTCGGTATTCATCGTCGACATGGATTCCGAAGGCCTCTCGATCGTGCGCGAGAACCATCACATGATGGGCGACGTCACCTACGAGATCGCGCTCGACGACGTGAAGGTTCCGGTCGAGAACCTCGTTGGCGAGGAAGGCCAGGGCATGCGCGAGGCGCAGTCCTGGATTTCGCGCAACCGCGTGCACCAGGCGACGCACGGCCTCGGCGTCACCCAGCGTTGTCTCGAGATGATCGGCAAGTACGCACAGCAGCGCGTCACTTTCGGCGAGCCGCTGGCGAAGCGGCAGGCGGTGCAATTCGCGGTCGCCGATCTCTACACCAAGTATCAGGCCGGGCCAGCTTCTGACCCACCGCACCGCATGGAAGGTCGACAAGGGCATCGCCAGCCGCCACGACGCCTATATGTGCAAGATCTTTTGCACGGAGCTTGGGTTCGAAGCGGCCGACCGCTGCATCCAGTTCCACGGCGCCATGGGTCTCACCACCGAGATGCCGATCGAAGCGATGTGGCGTCGCTCGCGCAGCTATCTCATCACCGGCGGTCCAGCCGAGATCATGCGCGCCACGCTCGCCCGCGAAATCTTCAAGATCTACCAGTGAGCCGATGGATCTCAATCTCAAGGGAAAGTCCGTTCTGATCACCGGCGCATCGCGCGGGATCGGGCATCGCGATCGCCGAAGCCATGGCGGCGGAAGGCTGCAATCTGCATCTGGCGGCGCGCGACGACGCGCGGCTCAAGACGCTGGCGGATCGGCTGACCAAGGACCATGGCGTAACGGTCGCGACCCACCGTCGCGATCTCTCGTTGACGTCGGAGGTCGAGGCGCTCGGCCAGGCCTGCCAGGACGTCGACATCCTGGTGAACAATGCCGGCGATATCCCAACGGGTACGCTGACCGACAATCGACGGCGGCGACCTGGCGGAAGGCATGGGATCTGAAGGTCTACGGCTATGTCGATCTGACCCGCATCATCTACCCGCGCATGTGCGCGCGACAAAGCGGCGTCATCGTCAATATCGTTGGCGCCGCTTTCAAGCGGCCGAACCCGCACTATATCGCGGGCTGCATGGCCAATATCGCGCTGGACATGTTCACGCAGTGCCTCGGCGGCGAAAGCATGCGCTCGGGTGTGCGCGTGGTCGCTGTCCATCCCGGACCGACAACGTCCGACCGCCACCTTGCGCACGTCAAGGAACGCGCCCAGCGCGAGCTTGGCGACGCCACCCGATGGCAGGAGCTGCATGCCAAGATGCCGGGCGGCCGGGCGGCGACGGTCCAGGAGGTCGCCGAGACGGTCGCGTTTCTGGCGTCGGACCGTTCCTCATTCACGAGCGGTGGCTCCGTCATCATCGATGGCGGTCTGATGGCGGGGACCTTGCGATAGCAAGGATCGTTGGGTGGCGGATATGGATCTCAACCTCAAAGACCGTTCAGTCCTGATTACCGGTGGGTCCCGCGGCATTGGCGAATTGGTCGCAAATGTCATGGCCGAGGAGGGCTGCAGAATCACAATTGCCGCCAGCGACGCTGGCAAGCTCAAGCAGGTCGCCGACGGCATCACTGCAAAGCACGGCGTTCCTGTGACAACTCACGCGTTTGATTTGTCAAAGCATGACAACATCAAGCGGCTGGCCGATCTTGCGGGCGATTGCGATATTCTGGTCAACAATGCCGGCGCCATTCCGCGCGGGTCGCTTTTTGACGTGACGCCCGAGGCGTGGCGGCATGGTTGGGATCTCAAGGTTTTCGGCTACATCGACCTGACCCGATGCGTTCTTCCACGCATGATCGCGCGCAAGCGGGGCGTGATCATCAACATCGTAGGCATGGCCGGCGAGCGTCCGGAGCCCAACTACATCGCGACCTCATGCGGCAATGCGGCACTGATGATGTTCACGCAGTGCCTGGGTGGTGAAAGCGTCCGCGACGGCGTGCGCATCAATGCCGTCAATCCAGGTCCCATCATGTCGGACCGCCATCGCCGCGGCGCCGAGCGTGTCGCCGAGCGCGAACTTGGAAGCAAGGACCGCTGGCCCGAGCTCTACAAGCGATTTCCGATCGGACGCCCTGGCCGCGTCGAGGAGGTCGCTCATGTGGTAGCTTTTCTCGCATCCGATTGTGCCTCTTACATCAGCGGCGAGATTATTCGGATTGATGCCGGCTTGAAGGTGAGGGATCCGGTCTACTGATCCGTCGCGCTACCCCTGAACACGTCGCCAGTCCTGAGGCGGTCCGACCGCGCTCAATCAGGTTTGATACCGGCGGCTTTGATCTGCCGTCCCCAATTGTCGAGGTCGTCGCGAATGAGCTGCGCAAATTGCTCCGGCGATTTTTGAACCACCTCGAACGTATTTGTCTCGAACAGTTTGCGTGCTTCGCCCGAGCTGAGGGTGCGCGTGACCTCGGCTCTGATCTTATCGACGATGGGCTGAGGAAGATTGGCCGGCCCAAAGAGACCCCACCATGCACCTGTCGAGAAGCCGGGGAGGCCGGATTCAGAGACGGTCGGCAGGTCCGGGCGCATCGATGGCCGCTGTGCACCAACCGAGGCAATGATCACCACCTTGCCTGCGTTAGCATGTGGAGCGATGCTGCCCAAGTTCGATATGAGCAGTGAGACTTCGCCCCGGAGCAACGCTGTGATCGCTGGCGTGGCTCCTCTGTAGGGAATGTGCACCATCTGCGTGCCCGTGCGCCGCTTGAACTCCTCCATTGCGACATGGGCGTAGCTGCCGTTGCCGAACGAGCCGTAGTTGAGTGCACCGGGTTTGGCCTTGGCCAAAGCAATGAAATCCTGCACCGATTTCACGGGTAAGGAAGCCGGCACGCTCATCACGGGCGTTACCTGGCCCAGCATGAGGATCGGTGTGAGATCTTTCTGCGGATCGTAGCTCATGCGGCTGTGAAGGTGCGGGGCGGCAGTGATCGCCGCATTGCTCGTGACCAGCAGTGTATAGCCGTCCGCCGGCGCCTTCGCCGCCGCACCCACTCCAATCATTTCGTCGGCGCCTGGGCGGTTTTCGACGATGACGGGCTGACCCCACGATTGGGTGAGCCCCTGGCCTATCAGGCGAGCTAGCACATCGGTGGTAGCGCCGGGCGAACTCGGCACGATGATCCGAACCGTGTTCGCAGGATACTGGCTTTGCGCCATTGCGCCGCTGGTAATCGCGATCGTAAGCGCGAGGCCGACTAGAAGTTTCCGCAAGGTTCATCTCCCTCATTGGCCACATGGGTCAGGTCGAACCATTGGGAGGATAAGGTATCGGTGCCCACTCTTTGAACAACTTGTTGGCAGCCAGCCAGGCAGGGTCGGCCGGTATAGCGAACGACCGTGGTCGCGTTAGCCCAACCGGTCGCGACAGATGTAGCCGCTGCGGGCCCAGCACAATCCTAAGAATAGAATCCCCGGCTGATGCACGCTGAGATTAGAGCTCAACTTCACGCAGGAAGTCCCGGGGAAACGAGCAGGATAGTTTTGGTGAAGAGGCACCCTTCCGCGAGACTTTCATTAACATCGACAACAAAAAGTCCGTTGGCAGACAGCCGCCTCTGATGTCCGGGCCTTGTAATCGCCCGAAAGGGGAGGGATTCTGCGCCTCGAATCTTGGACCCGTCCCATGACGCTTCTCAAAGCCTTGCTGACCGTCGGCATTCTCTCCGCCATAGCGGGCGTCGCTCACGCGCAGGCGGAGCCGCCCGGCGTTGTTGTGCGCGGCAGTTCGGAGGTCCGCTCCGGCGATCTGCCGGCGGCACGCGCTGGCGACGCGACAACCTCGCCGAACGGCGGCATCCTCGAAGGGTCGAGCAACGTCATCATCAATGGCCGACCGGCCGCGCGGGTCGGCGATCGCACCAATTGCGGGGTGATCGTGAGCGGCTCCAGCAACGTGTTCATCAACGGCAAGCCGATGGCGCGGACCGGGGACAGGACCTCCGGCTGCTAGTGGAGTTTGGATTTGACATTCGCATCGCGTACTTGCTGCCAGGTGGGTAGCGAATGTCAAATCCACTCCACTAGACCGGGGTTCGATCCGAATGATCGGATCTCTCAATTCTTACGTTTGAGCATGATCTTTTCCGAAAACCGGTTTCCACCCCGGATCAAGTCCGGGGCAGGCTTTTTCGGGATCATGCTCTGATCATGCGCCGCAATTCCTCGATCGGCTTCATGGGCATGTTCGGTCGCTCCAGCGATCTGCGCCAGTTGGATCAGGCGCTGCGCGCGGTCGATCTGCATCCCAAGCTGGTGCCGGAAGCCGTCAAGCTCACGGTCTGCGCGCTGCTCAAGGAGCAGGCGAACAGCGACGATCCGCCGGCGGACGTCTATCGTCCGGCGGTGGAGATCGTGGCCTATTGCATGATTGGCGCCAACGGCTTCGCCGGCGCCAACGGGGCCGACCTCACACTCGCAGTTGAACAGCGGATCGAGGCTGCGCTGGTTACGGGCGACAGCTTCGACGCCCAGCTCGTGCTGCTGATGCTGCACGCGCGCGTAATCCAGCCGAGCGTGGTCGATCGGTTTGGGCTCGAAAGCGCGCCCGACGACAGCCGGCGATAAGCACATTCGTGAGTAGCCGGCGCAGCGTTGCCGCGCCGACGATGATGGGCCGACTGTATCTTGCCGACGATCTCAGGTTTTCTTCTTGGCCGGGGCTTTCGGCTTGGCGCGGCAATAGGCGCGCCGCTTCTGCTTGCCGGTCTTGGCGTCGGTGACCGCGGCAACCCAGGTGCAGTCCTGGCGCGCTTCGCAGGCCTTCTCGTCTTTGATCGTATTGCACGCTGCCGCCTTCGGCGCGGCTTCCTTTTTCTTCTCGGCAGCGGAAACCCCGCCGTAAGTGACCGCGCTCAGCACGAGCGCGGCGGCGGTGAGTTGCAGGATCCTGATCACTTTCGTCGTCATCGCTCCAACCTCCCGTGTCATTGACGGTGGATGCTGCGGCCGAGCGTGGGCGATTGGCAAGCGCAATCGCACGTCATTGCACAGGCGACAGTGTTGATGACGCGATGTTTATGCCGGTCGATCGTTGCAATTGATCCGCGTCGCCGAGCTCCCCTTGGCAGCCGGAGCCACGACCGCGCATGAAAACCAACTGTTTACCACCCACGGCTGCCGCAGCGACGGTGGCCCCATTCCGGCCGCGATCCGCAGGCGATATACCGCTCGGACGCGGGGTCGCTGAGGTCGATGGGGGAGCCATCCGCAAGGGTCGGGTTGAAAGCGCTTGCTCGTGCATGCGCGCCGATGGCCGTTGCGTTGCTGTTGGCCAATTGCGCCGGTAGCACCGGCGAACGCGTCCGCAATACCAATTACAGCCCAAAGATGGTGGCCGACAACGAGCCGGTCCCCCGGGGCGGGGGCACCTTCAAGCTCGGAAACCCCTATACCATCAACGGCCGCACCTACTATCCGAGCCACGATCCGGCCTACCGGGCCGAGGGCATCGCGTCCTGGTACGGCGGCGATTTCCACGGCCGCAAGACCGCGAACGGCGAAGCCTACGACATGAACGCCATTTCGGCGGCGCACCCCACGATGCCGATGCCGAGCTATGCGCGCGTGACCAATTTGGAAAATGGCCGATCGATCGTGGTGCGGGTCAACGATCGCGGGCCTTATGCCGAGGGCCGCATCATCGATTTGTCGACCGGAACGGCGAAGGCACTCGGCACCTATGGGCAAGGCTTGGCGCGGGTCCGGGTCGAGTATGTCGGCCGGGCCGGGCTCGCGGGCAGTGACGACTCCTCGCTATTGGCAACGCTGCGGCACGGCACCCCCGCGCCAGCGCCGGCGACGGTGCGGTTGGCGGCACGCCCCACCGTCCAGGCGGTCAGCCATCGCGATCCGGAGGCGACGCCGCTTCCCGCCGAACGGCCTTACGCGCTTGGCGACGCGTCAGTTCGCGTCCCGCAACGCGCCGCGCCGGCACAGCGACCCACAACGCCGAATGGCGCGCGGGCGCCGGTTTCGGTCGCGCCGGACTATGATGCGGCCTCGCATGCGGCAGCGGGATCAGGCCGACCCACCGGCGCGCTGGGCCTGACGAGCGGTCGCGGGCTTTACTAAGCGCTACCAAACTGCGCACCATGGCGCACGGGCATTGCCTTCGGCAAATCGAGCTTGCTAAGCAGGAGCCAGCCGCGGGAGTGAGCTCCCTTCCGAATCGCCGCAATCGAACGCCAGACTTCACATATGATCGGCAGGCGCAAACGACAATCGCTGGGAGCATGGACGCGGGGCCTATGGGTCGTCGCGGCTTTGATCACATGCTTGACGGTTTCCGCTTCAGTTTCGGCTTGGGCCGGGCCCAACCCACGCCGTGAAGGCGAATTCAACACCGCGGCGCCGACCGCGATCCTGATCGAAGCCGACACCGGCACGGTGCTGTTCGAGCGCAATGCGGACGAGTTGGTGCCGCCCGCCAGCCTGTCGAAGCTGATGACGGCGGAGGTCGTGTTCAACCACATCGCGCAGGGCCGCCTGAGGCTCACCGACGAGCTGTTGATCAGCACCAATGCCTGGCGGACCGGCGGCGCGCCGTCGCGCACATCGAGCATGTTCGCGCCGATCAACAGCCGCGTCCCGGTGGAAGACCTGCTGCGCGGCGTCATCATTCAATCCGCCAACGACGCCTGCATCGCCCTGGCCGAGGCGATCGCACGCAACGAAGACAAATTCGCCGGGCTGATGACGGCGCGTGCCCGCGAGCTCGGATTGACGAAATCAACGTTCGGCAATTCGACCGGGTTACCGCATCCGAAGCAATTGATGACCGTGCGCGAGCTCGCGCGGCTGGCGCGACACATCATCCAGACCTATCCGGAGTTCTACAAGATCTACAGCGAGCGCGAATTCACCTTCAACAAGATCCGGCAGTTCAACCGCAATCCGCTGCTGACGTTGAACATCGGCGCCGACGGTCTGAAGACCGGCTTCACCAAGGAGGCCGGCTACGGTCTGGTGGGATCGGCCACGCAAAACGACCTGCGCCTGATCGTGGTCGTCAACGGACTCAAGAGCGAAAAGGAACGCTCCGACGAGGCGCGCAGGCTGCTCGACTGGGGCTTCAACAACTTCCAATTCAATACCCTGTTCACCGGCAGCGAGATCATCGCCCACGCCAAGGTCTACGGCAGCGGCCAAGTCCCCTTGGTCGCCCAGCGCGAGGTGAGGCTGATGGTGCCCCGCGCGGTGCGCGAGCGCATCATCGCCCGCGTCGTCTATCCAGGGCCGGTGCGACCGCCGGTCAAAAAGGGCCAGCCGATCGGCACCCTGAAAGTCTGGCGCGGCGATGTGCTCGCGCTCGAGGTCCCGTTGCAGGCGGCCGAGTCGATGGAGCAGGGCTCGTTGCCGCGGCGCACGCTCGATGCGGTCAGCGAGCTGTTTTCCGGCCTGTTCCGGGCCGGCTTGCAGCGGCTATAATTCGCCACCGCCGCGCGAATTCTCTGGACAGGACGGGTTTGAGCCCGCAAACCCCGGCCCGAGCGGTTGGCGAATGCGCCGCAATGACTACGATTTGAACGCATGCGTGGACGATTCATCACCTTCGAAGGCGGCGAGGGGACCGGCAAGTCGACCCAAGCGGCGCTGCTGGCGCAAAGGCTGCGTCCGCTCGGGATCGGCGTCGTCCTGACCCGCGAGCCTGGCGGTTCGCCGGGCGCCGAGATCATCCGCCACGTGCTGCTTGTCGGGCGCGGCCAAGCCGCTTGGGCCGGCGGCGGAGGCCATCCTGTTCGCCGCCGCGCGCGACGACCACATCCACAACACCATCGCGCCGGCACTGGAGCGCGGCCGATGGGTGGTCTGCGACCGCTTCATGGATTCGACCCGGATCTATCAAGGCGAGCTGGGCGGCGTTGATCCGAACCTGTTGCGGGCGCTGGAACGCGTGGTGGTCGATGGCATGAGACCAGACCTGACCTTCGTGCTCGACGTTCCCGCCGACGTCGGCCTGGCGCGCGCCGGCCAGCGCCGCGGCAATGCCGCCGAGGATCGCTTCGAGAGCGAGTTGAAAGACTTCCACGAGCGGCTGCGCGACGCGTTCCGCGTGCTCGCGCTGAGCGAGCCGAACCGCTGCGTGCTGATCGATGCCAATACGACCCGCGAAGCGATCTCCGAGCAGATCTGGAAGGTCGTCAATGAACGGCTTGATCCGGCGACCGCGCCGGTCGCGCTCGAAGGCGTCGCGTCGTGACCGCCGCGAACGCGCGCGATGACGACGACGCGTGGCCACATCCCCGTGACGTCCACGACCTGATTGGCCACGCGGAGGCCGAGCAGACGATGCTCGAAGCGTATCGCGCAGGGCGCATGCCGCATGCCTGGTTGATCGGAGGGCCCGCGGGCATCGGCAAGGCGACGCTCGCCTATCGGCTGGCGCGGTTCGCGCTGGCCAACCCCGACCCGTCCGCACCGGCCGTGCGCCAGGCGACGTCGCTCGCCGTTGCGGCCGATCACCCGGTCGCGCAACGGATCGCGGCCCAGGCGCATCCTGATCTGCTGGTGCTCGAACGCGCGCTCAACGACAAGACCGGCAAGCTCTACACCGTCATTCGCGTCGAAGATGTCCGCCGCACGGTCGGCTTTTTCGGTTCGACCGCCGGCGAGGGCGGTTGGCGGGTTTGCATCGTCGATACCGCCGACGAACTGCAATATCCGCAGGCCGCCAACGCGCTGCTCAAGATCCTGGAAGAGCCGCCGGTGAATGCGTTGCTGCTGCTGGTGAGCCATGCGCCGGCGCGGCTGTTGCCGACGATCCGTTCGCGCTGTCGCCGCGTGACCTTGCGTCCGCTGTCGGAGAGCGACGTCGCCGTCGGCGCAGCGCGCACCCTCGGACGCGACGGCGCCGACGCCGACATTCGCGAAGCGGCGGCGCAAGCCGAAGGCAGCATCGGCCGCGCGCTGATGCTGCTCGAAGGTCCCGCACTCGAACTGCGGCGACAGGTGACGGCGCAACTCGATCGCCTGCCGGCGCTCGATCCGCGCGCCCTGCACGCGCTCGGCGAGGCGTTGGGTGGCGCGGAGCCGCAGCGGCTGGAGGCTTTCGTCGACACCGTCAATGAGTGGCTGGAGGCGCGCTCGGCGAGCGGATCGCAGGACAATCGGCGGCTGATTCGGATCGCCGACGCCTGGGAACGGGTCAACCAGGCGGCCAGCGATGCCGACACCTACAATCTCGACCGCAAACCGCTGGTATTCTCGGTGTTTGGCTGGCTCGCGGACGCCGCGCGCCCGTGATGGCCGCCGATCCCGCCGATCTTGCCGAGGGCAGGCGCGGTTGATACCTAGAAGTCCATCGTTGGCCGGGCTCGTCCCGCCTGCGGGTGAAGCGACGCGGCCGCCGCGCACGCCCAAGCCCTGGGCGGACAGCGACCCGGCCATCGATGTCTTTGTCCGGGATCGTCCCGCAGCCGTTTGAACCGATTGACCATGGCCAAGAAAACAAAGTCAAAAACCAAATCGAAGACCCGAAAGGTCAAGCGACGCAAGCCTGCGGCGGCAGCCAAGTCGCGCAAAAAGGCGGCCGGGAAAGCGCGCGCCGCGCCACAAGACGCCCGACATCCAAAAAGAAGACGAGCAAGGCCAAGCGCAGCACGCGCAAGCCGCTGGCTAAGACATCCAAGAGCAAGCGCGCCAAGCCGCGATCCACAACCAAGCCGCGGGCAACCGAGCCTCGGCCAACACCCAAGCCTGAACCAACTCCGAAGCCTCAGCCCGTCGCTGCCGAGCAGAAACCGGCGCCGCGCGCGGCGCTGCCGCAAGCGCAACCGCGATCGGCGCCCACGCAATCCGAAAAGCCTCGTCGCTACTACCTGACGACCGCGATCTCCTATCCCAACGGTCCGCCGCACATCGGTCATGCCTACGAGGCGATCGCGACCGATGCGATCGCGCGCTTCCAACGGCTCGACGGTTACGACGTGTACTTCCTGACCGGCACCGACGAGCACGGCATCAAGATGCTGCAGACCGCGGCGCGCGAAGGCATCACGCCGGCCGATCTGGTGGCGCGCAACGTGCCGCGCTTCCAGGCCATGGTCGAACGGCTGAACTGTTCGAACGATGACTTCATCCGCACCTCGGAAGAGCGCCACCATCGCTCGTCGCAAGCGATCTGGGAGCGCATGGAGAAGAACGGCGACATCTACCTGTCGAATTATTCCGGCTGGTATTCGGTGCGCGACGAAGCCTATTACGACGAGGATGAAACCCGCGTCGGGGAGGCCGGCGTCCGCCTCGGACCGCAGGGCACGCCGGTCGAATGGGTCGAGGAAGAGAGCTATTTCTTCAAGCTCTCGGCCTATCAAGACAAGCTGATCGAGCTCTATTCGCGGGTGCCGGATTTCGTGCTGCCGAAGGAGCGGCTCAACGAAGTCGCGAGCTTCGTCAGGCGCGGCCTGAAGCGACCTGTCGATCTCGCGCACGACGTTCGAGTGGGGCATTCCGGTGCCCGGCCAGCGCCAAGGGACCGATGGTGGCGCCAATGCGCAACACATCATGTATGTGTGGGTCGATGCGCTGACCAACTACATCACCGCAGTCGGCTTCCCCGACACGCAGGCGGAGCAATTCCTCCGTTACTGGCCCGCCGATTTGCATGTGATCGGCAAGGACATCGTGCGTTTCCACGCCGTCTATTGGCCGGCGTTCCTGATGTCGGCCGGGATCGAGGTGCCGCGACGGATTTTCTCGCACGGCTTCCTGTTCAACCGCGGGGAAAAAATGTCGAAGTCGGTCGGCAACGTGGTCGACCCGTTCGCGCTGGCTGACGCCTATGGCGTCGACCAGCTGCGCTATTTCCTGCTGCGCGAAATTCCGTTCGGGCAGGACGGCAACTACAGCCACGAGGCGATCGTCAATCGCATCAATGCCGACCTCGCCAACGATCTCGGCAACCTGGCGCAGCGCTCGCTGTCCATGATCGGCAAGCAGCTTGGCGGCGTGCTGCCGACGCCGGGCGCCTTCACCGACAACGATAAGACCATCCTGGCCGCGGCCGACGCGATGATCGGCAAAGCGCGCGAGGCGATGAAGACCCAGCAATTGCATCACGTGCTCAACGCGGTCTGGGCCGTGGTCGCCGATGCCAACCGCTATTTCGCGGGCGAGGCGCCCTGGGCGCTCGCCAAGACCGACCCGCCGCGGCAGGGCACCGTGCTCTACGTGACCGCCGAGGTGATCCGGCAGGTCGCGATCCTGGCGCAGCCGTTCGTCCCGGTCGTCGGCCGCTAAGCTGCTCGACCTGTTGGCGATTCCCGCCGACGAGCGAAACTTTGCGGCGCTCGGCGGCGGACACCGGATCGCCGCCGGAACGCTGCTGCCGCCGCCGGCAGGCGTGTTCCCGCGCTATGTCGATACCGAAGGCAGTGCACAGGCGTGACCATGCTGGTCGACAGCCATTGCCATCTCGACTTTCCGGACTTCGCTGGCGACCTCGACGGCATCGTCAGTCGCGCCAAGGAGGCCGGAATCGGCCGCCTGGTGACGATCTCAACGCGGGTGAAGAAACACGCCGATCTCATTGCAATTACAGAACAATTTCCAGATGTCTATTGCTCGGTCGGCACCCATCCGCATCAGGCGCATGAGGAACTGGACATCACGCACCGCCGACCTGGTGGCGCGCACGCACCATCCCAAGGTCGTCGCGATCGGCGAAGCCGGGCTCGACTATCACTACGACTACAGCCCGCGCGACGCGCAGGAGCGCGGCTTCCGCAACCATGTCGCCGCCGCCCGCGAGACCGGCCTGCCGCTGGTGATCCATTCGCGCGAAGCCGACGACGACATGGCGCGGATCCTGGAGGAGGAGATGGGGAAGGGCGCCTTCCCCGCGGTCCTGCACTGCTACACCGGCGGTCCCGACCTCGCGCGGCGCGCGATTGCGCTCGGGCTGTGCATCTCCTTCACCGGCATCGTCACCTTCAAGAAATCGGATGATTTACGCGCCATCGCCGCGTCGCTTCCGAATGACCGTTTCCTGGTCGAGACCGACGCGCCGTATCTCGCGCCCGGCAAATACCGCGGCAAGCGCAATGAGCCCGCCTATGTGGTCGAAACCGCCAAAGTTTTGGCCGAGACCCGCGGCGTGAGCTTTGACGAGCTCGCACGCCAGACCACGGATAATTTCTTCCGGCTGTTCAGCAAGGTGCCGCGCCCCGCGATGGCGGCCGCAGACACGCCGACGCAGTCTGCGCGAGCATCAAACGCATGACGCTGCGCTTCACGATCCTCGGCTGCGGCTCATCCGGCGGCGTACCGCGGCCCGCACTCGGCTGGGGCGTCTGCGACCCCAACAACCCGAAAAACCGCCGCCGGCGCACGTCATTCCTGGTCGAACGCCGCAGCGCCGGACGGCGTCACCCGCGTGCTGATCGACACCTCGCCGGACCTGCGCGAGCAACTGCTCGACGCCAACGTCGATTGGGTCGACGGCGTCTTGTACACCCACGAACATGCCGACCATACCCACGGCATCGACGACCTGCGCGGCCTGTTCATCAACCGCCGCAAGCGCGTGCCGGTCTGGCTTGACGAGCGCGTCTCGCAGCTCATGCACGCCCGCTTCGGCTACTGCTTTACGGCCGCGCCCGGCAGCGAATATCCGCCCATGGTGCGCGAGCACCGAATGGAGCCCTATCGCACGGTGACCGTCGAGGGGCAGGGTGGCGCCATCAGCGCCCTGCCCATCGTCCAGGAGCATGGCGACATTACCTCGCTCGGATTCCGCTTCGGTCCGCTGGCGTATTCCTGCGATCTCAAGGGCCTGCCGGCCGACAGCGTCACGGCGCTCGAAGGCCTGTCGGTGTGGATCATCGATGCGCTGCGCGACAAGCCGCATCCGACGCATCTGTGCGTCGCCGAAGCGCTGGATTGGATCGAGAGCCTCAAACCCAAGCGCGCCATTCTGACCAATCTGCATACCGATCTGGACTACGACGAGCTGCGCAGCCGGCTGCCAGCCAACGTCGAGCCGGCCTATGATGGGCTAACCATCGAGCTGCCGGAAACAAGCCTCCAGCAAGCCTCGCTAAGCCGCTCAAAGCCTCATTTGTGGGCCTAGAATGGGCCCAAATACCGCCCATAGAGATGTTCCATAATATACCTTATGCGAATTAGATGGTCCTTGGATGGTCCTGAGATGATGGAACCGGAGTTCCATCCGCGCGTTGAATCGAGGCACGATAGCGCATTGCCGCTGTCCCCCGCCCGCGATCAATCACGAGGTATGTCCGTGGCCACCAAGGCAAAAAGGATGAACCGCATCAGGCTGCTGCGCGCCTGAACACGCCAACTGACTTGTCCGACGACGCCATCCAGGCGTGTCCGAGGCGCTCAACGGGCTGCTGGCGGATACGTTCGCGCTGTACGTCAAAACCAAGAATTTTCATTGGCACGTCAGCGGTCCGCATTTCCGCGACTACCATCTGCTGCTCGACGAACAAGCGGCCCAGATCGAAGCCAGCGTCGATATCCTGGCCGAGCGCGTCCGTAAAATCGGCGGCACGACGCATCCGGTCGATCGGCCACATCGCCAAGCTGCAGCGGATCAGAGACAACGACGAAGAGCTCGTTTTGCCAGGTGATATGCTGTCCGAGCTGATGGCCGACAATAAAGCTCAAATTGAAAATATGCGTGAGGCGCACAAGCTCGCCGACGAGCACGAGGACGTGGCGACCGCGAGCTTGTTGGAGGTTTTCATCGATGAAGCCGAGAAGCGCTGCTGGTTCCTGTTCGAAGCCAGCCGTGGCGCCGACCGCAGCGGACATTAATCGTTAACGGCAGGCCTGCCAGCCGTCGAAGCTTGCGACGAAGGTCTGATATCGACTGCCCGGCAATCACCTGGGCAGGCGGTCAATGACATCTTCGCATGAGATGACTCCTTCGCGCGACATCCATCGGCTTCTGGAAATCATGGCGGCGCTGCGCACGCCCGGTACGGGCTGCCCGTGGGATCTGGAGCAGGATTTCGGCACGATCGCGCCCTACACGCTCGAAGAAGCCTACGAGGTGGCCGACGCGATCGCGCGCGGCGACCTCGGTGATTTGCGTGAGGAGCTCGGCGACCTCCTGCTCCAGGTCGCGTTCCACGCGCGCATGGCCGAGGAGCAAGGCGCGTTCGACTTCGGCGGCGTCGTCGAGGCGATCACCGAGAAAGCTCCTGCGCCGCCATCCCCATGTATTCGGCGATCGGCGCGGACTGTCTGCCGAAGCCGTCGAGGGTCTCTGGCAGCGCATCAAGGACGAGGAGAAGGCGGCCAGAGGAGCATGCTGAGAGCGGCGCGCTTGGCCGGCGTGCCGGTGGGGCTCCCTGCCCTGACCCGCGCCCTCAAGCTTCAGCAGAAAGCCGGCAAGGTCGGTTTCGACTGGAATGATCCGCTCGCGGTGCTGGCGAAAATTCGCGAAGAGGCGGACGAGATCGAGGCCGAGATCCGCGGCGGACAGCGTGAGGCTGCGGCCGCCGAGGTCGGCGACTTGTTGTTTGCGGTGGTCAATCTCGCGCGGCATCTGGATGCCGATCCGGAAGCGATCCTGCGCGCCACCAATCGCAAATTCGAGCGGCGCTTCGGCGCGATCGAGCGCGCGCTGGCCGCGCGCGGCAAGACCCCGGAGCAATCCACGCTCGCCGAAATGGATGCGCTCTGGGACGCGGCGAAGGCCGCGGAGAAGGACTGAGCCGGCTAACGACTACTCACGACGCGCGACCTGCCGCCGCGAGATATTGCTGGTCGATAAACCGGTCGACGGCTGGCAGCGGTGACGGCAACGCCCCCGCCTCGCCCATGAACGCGATCACTTGCGCGAGCCCTTTGAGATCGATCTCAGCCTGGCGAGGCATCACGCCACGGTCGGGCTCGAAATAGAGCGTCATCACCGCCCGCGCGATCGCTTCCGACGAGCCGGTTTGCTCGATGATCAACTTGATCGTTTCCGCGCGATTGTCCGGATTGCGAATGAACCGGAAGGCGTCGGCGATGGCGCGCACGAACGGAACCACCTTGTCGCGATTGGCGGCCGCCCAAGCACGGTGCGCGACAATGAGCTGGAACTGGAAATTGCCGACCGCCTCGGTGGTGTCGCCGAGCCGGCGAAAGCCATCGGCGACGGCGGCGATGTCGGCCGGCTGACCGAGCGGAACGCCGGCGCACTCGCCGCTCTTGAGGCAGGCATAACGGACCGGCGTCCCGACCAGCTGACGCACCTTGAACTCACCGTCCTTGACGCCGTGCTTCGCCAACAGCTTACGGGTGGTGATGGAGATCGTGTCGGCTGCAACCGAGAGCGCGATCACCTTGCCGCGCAGGTCGGCGTAGCTGTTGATTTCGGGACGAACGATCAAGGTGTAGACCGGATTGCCCACCTCCCCCGCGATGCCGACGGCGTTTGATCCCTTGAGCACGGCAGAGATCAGATAGGGCGTCGAGGAATGCGCAAGATCGACTTTCCCTTCATCGATGGCCGCGACCATCCGGTCGGTGCCGCCTTCGATCAGCACCGACTTCGAGCTTGATCCCTTCGCGGGCGAAATAGCCCTTCCGTTCCGCCACATGCAGATAGAGCGAGCCCACGTTACGCACGGTCGATGGAATCTTGCCGAAGCGGAGCGTGGTTTGCGCGACGGCATCTTGCGCCGCAGCGATCGTAGCCAGAATCGCCAATCCCGCGACCAGCGTCGTGATGTGTTTCAAATCGGCCTCCCTTCGTCTGCGCTCTAACCGGCGCTGAATTTCGACCGTACGACGCCAGCCTTGGCCGGATCGACCCGCACGCTCATGACAACCTTACCGTCATCTCGGTTAGATCGCGACAACACTTCCGTGTTGCGATGCAGCCAGCTGATCCCCGCGCCGTCGGTGCCATCGACCACCAGTTCCAGCAAAGTGCGGTTCTGGGCGATACGCGCTTCGATCGCCTCGATGAGGCGCTCGATGCCCTCACCACTCAGCGCCGAGACCGCCACGGGTCGCTGTTGTGCGTCCTGGCGCGCAACGAGGTTGAACACCCGCGCGCGATCGGCCTCGGAGAGACTGTCAATTTTGTTCCAGACCTCGATCACGCGGCCGCTTTGTTCGGTGTCGATACCGAGCTGGTGTAAGACATCCTCGACGTCGTGCTGCTGCGCTTCGGCGTCCTCATGCGAAACGTCGCGCACGTGCAGGACCACGTCGGCTTCGATCACCTCTTCAAGCGTGGCACGGAACGCCGCGACCAGCATGGTGGGCAGATCGGAGATGAATCCAACCGTATCCGACAGGATGATGCGCGCGCCGTGCGGCAGCTTGATCGCACGCAGCGTCGGATCGAGCGTCGCAAACAGCATATCGGCAGATAGCACCTGCGCCCGCGTCAACCGATTGAACAGGGTCGACTTGCCCGCATTGGTGTAGCCGACGAGTGCCACGATCGGATACGGCACGCGCTTGCGGCTGTCGCGGTGAAGCTTGCGCGTGCGCTTTACTTTTTCGAGGTCGTTCTCGATTCGCGCGATGCGCTCCTCGATCAGCCGGCGGTCGGTCTCCAACTGGCTCTCGCCGGGCCCGCCGAGGAAGCCGAAGCCGCCACGCTGGCGCTCAAGGTGGGTCCAGGAACGCACCAGCCGGCTCTTTTGGTAGGTCAGGTGCGCCAGCTCGACCTGCAGCGCGCCTTCGCGGGTGTGGGCGCGACGCCCGAAGATTTCCAGAATGAGGCCGGTGCGGTCGAGCACCTTGGCCTGCCATTCCTTCTCGAGATTGCGCTGCTGCACCGGCGACAGCGCGCAGTCCATGACCACGATGCCCGCCAACTCGGCTTTCACGACGCCGGCGATTTCCTCGACCTTGCCCTTGCCGACATAGGTCGCCGGTCGGATTCCGACGAGCGGCACGATCCCGGACGACACCACGTCGAGATCGATGGCATGCGCGAGCCCGACCGCTTCGTCCAGCTTCGCCTCGGGTGAGCGTTGGCTCCGCGACGCGCGCGCGTCGGATTGGGCGCGCTCGCGCACATGCGGCTCGACCACGATCGCGCGCCCAGTCGCCGCGCCATCGTGGTGGCCCGGGCGATTGCTGCTCTGATCGAACCGACGCGGTTCCAACTATGCCTTGTCCCCAGCCGCGGGCGCCTCTTCTCCCCCCTCGAACAATTGGATCGGATGACCCGGCATGATCGTGGAGATCGCGTGCTTGTAGACGAGTTGCGAATGCCCATCGCGCCGCAGCAGCACACAGAAATTATCGAACCAGGTCACGACCCCTTGGAGTTTGACGCCATTCACCAGGAAGATCGTGAGCGGTGTTTTGCCTTTGCGGACATGATTGAGGAAGGTGTCTTGCAAGTTTTGCGAGCGGTCGGCCGCCATTGTCGTTGTCCCAGTTTTTTAGCCCGCGGGCCCCTTCCCGCGGGTTTATTTGCCAACTCCGCCGTGCCCCTGGTTTTGGATCTTCGTTCACGGCGGTTTGGACCCTGGCATTACAGGGCAGGCCAGGGGTCAGCGCAAGCGTAAGTTGGGGGAAAACGGGGTCAAATTCGCCTGAAAAGGGCGCAATCAACCGCCTTCGGCGTAGCGGTGGAAGGTTTGTCGCAGTGTCCGGGCGACCGGGCCCGGCTTGCCCTCCCCGACCGGCTTACCGTCGATCCGGACCACCGGCATCACGATCTGGCTCGCCGAGGTCAGGAACGCCTCCCGAGCGGCTTGCCGCCTCGGCGACCGTGAATGGCCGCTCCTCCAAGGTCAGCCCGTTGGCGGCAATGGCGTCGATCAGCACGTCCCGGGTAATTCCGCGCAGGATCGCGCTGTCGGCGACGCGGGTGACCACCTTCCCGGCACGCGGTCACGATCCAGGCATTGCTCGACGATCCTTCCGTGACCTTCCCGTCCCGGTCCACGAACCAGGCCTCGCGCGCGCCCTGCTCGCGGGCGGCCTGTTTGGCGAGCACATTGGGCAGCAATGCCACCGACTTGATGTCGACGCGGCCCCAACGGTTGTCCGGCACGGTGACCACGGCGATGCCCTTCTCCGCCAGCATGTCGTTCGCCGAAGGATCGAGCGCGCGGGCGGTTACCACCACCGCTGGCGCCGTCCCCGGGGCCGGAAAGGCATGGTCGCGCCGCGCCACGCCGCGGGTGATCTGCAGGTAGACGATGCCGTTGCGGACGCGGTTCCGCCGGATGGTTTCGCGCATCACCGTGCCGAGCGCCGGAAGCGACATCGGCATCGCAATGCGCAAGGCTGACAGCGAACGCTCGAGCCGCGCCATGTGGCGGCTCTCATCCACCATTCGCCCGCCCCTCACCTCGCAGACCTCGTACACACCGTCGGAGAATTGATAGCCGCGGTCTTCAATATGGACCGTGGCGTCACGCCAGGGCCAGTAACGGCCGTTTACATAGGCAATTCGGGACATATTTCCGAGGTCCTCCTGATGACGCGGATTGCGGTGTAGTCCGCCTGCAATCGGAGTACAATCCACCGCGATGAGAAACCCATAGAGCGTACACATGGCCACAACGGCGACTGACGGCGACCTCGCGCAGCTTTCCCGCGATATCCAAAAAATCAATGCGCGGCCGTTGTGGGAACGCACGCAGCGCATGGGACCGGGAACACCCGCAATACCGACGATCTGGCGCTACAAGGACATGCGTCCGCAGCTCTTGCGCGCGATCGATCTCATCACCGCGAAGGACGCCGAGCGGCGTGTATTCATGCTTGGAGAATCCGGGTCTGCCCGGCACCGGCTATATCACCACGTCGCTCTATTGCGGACTGCAGGTGATCAAGCCCGGCGAGATCGCGCCCGCGCACCGGCATTCGCCCAATGCGCTGCGCTTCATCATCGAAGGCGAAGGCGCCTACAGCACGGTGGAAGGCGAACGCGTTCCCATGCAGCGCGGGCGATTTCGTGCTCACGCCAGGATGGACCTGGCACGACCATGGCCATCTCGGCACCGAGCCGGCGATCTGGCTCGATGCCCTCGACAATCCGTTCGGGCAATTCTTTGGCGCGATCTTTCGCGAGAACTATCCCGACGACGCGCAGGCGCCATGGCTCGCTGAAGGAGACGCCGACGCACGTTTCGGCTCGAACCTGATGCCGGTCGCGTATCCCACCGGACGGGCGTCCTCTCCGCTGCTGGTCTATCCATACGACCGCACCCGCGACGCTCTGCTGCGGTTGGCGCGCTCGGGCCCGATGCATCCCTCGCACGGCATCAAGATGCGCTACGCCAACCCGCTCGACGGCGGCTACGTCTACCCGACCATCGCGGTGTTCATCCAATATCTGCCGAATGGATTCTCCGGCCAGACCTACCGCTCGACCGATGGCACGGTTTTCAACGTGGTCGAGGGGCGCGGCACCGCCGTCATCGGCGACCAGACCTTCGATTTCGAGCCGCACGACGTCTTCGTGGTGCCGGCCTGGACGCCCTATCACCTTGCCGCCGACGAGGACTGCGTGCTGTTTTCGCTGTCCGATCGTGCGGCGCAGGAGAAGCTCGGCTTCTGGCGCGAAGAAGACCCGTCGAACTCCGCCGGTCGGCCGTAGGAACGTCAAACGATTCCGACGCGCGGCAATCTCGTGGTGATGGGATCGTGACGGGCGACGCAACAGAACACACCAGGGCTCGCCGCCTCGTCGCCCTCGTTTGCGCGGCGCAGGTGCTGGTGCAGATCGGCGCCTTCTTCTGGCCGGCGCTGCTGCCGGCCATGATGCCGCTGTGGGCGCTCACCAACAGCGAGGCCGGCTGGATCACCGCGGCCTTCTATGGCGCCTACATGGTTTCGGTGCCGGTTCTGGTGACGCTCACCGACCGGCTCGATCCTAAGCGCGTCTATCTGTTCGGCGTCGGCGCCACGGTGGCCGGACACCTGCTGTTCGCACTCTATGCCGACGGCTTCTGGTCGGCGCTGGCGCTGCGCGCCCTCACCGGCATCGGCTGGGCCGGCACCTACATGACCGGCCTGAAGCTGCTGGCCGACCAGGTCGATGCCAGGATGATGGCGCGCGCGGCGGCAGGCCATGCCGCCAGCATCGGAATTGCCGGCGCGCTGTCGTTCGCATGCGGCGATCTGATCGCAAACCTCGCGGGCTGGCGCGCGGCGTTTCTGGTCGCAGCGATCTGCGCTGCGCTGGCCTGGGTGACGGTGGCGCTGTTGGTGCCGGCTCGCACCGCAGCCCCAAGCCCGCCGCGGTCTCTCTACGATTTCCGGCCGGTGTTCCGGAACCGCTCGTCCATGGCCTACGGCATCGCTTACTGCGTCCACACGCTGGAGATGAGCGCATTGCGCGGTTGGGGCGTCGCCTTCCTCGGCTACGTGGCACTCAGCACCGGAATGGACGGCACATTGATATCGCCCGCCCTGGTGGCCACCGGTCTCGGCCTGATCGGCACGGCGGCGAGTGTTGCCGGCAACGAGGCTGCGATCCGCTTCGGCCGTCGCAGGCTGGTGCAAAGCGCGATGGCGGGATCGGTCCTGATCGGCGCGATGATCGGATTTGTGGGCTCGTCCTCCTACGCCATCGCAGCAACTTTGCTGATGATCTATGGCGTCATCGTCTGGCTGGACTCCGCATCTCTGACGGCCGGATCAGCCGGTACCGCCGATCCCGCGCGTCGCGGCGCCACGCTCGCCGTTCATTCGAGCTTCGGTTACGCGGGCGGTTTTGTCGGACCGCTGCTGATTGGATGGACGCTGGACCTGTCCGGCGGCATGTCGCGCGTTGGATGGGGCATGGCGTTTCTTGTGATTGCGGTGCTGATGGCGATTGCGCTGGTCGCGTTCTGGGCGATACGGCCGCGCGAATTGGCCGGCGACCGTGGCGAAGAGCCGAAGCGCTGACGCCCCCGCCGGTCCTTAGTCGATGCCCAGCGCCTTGAGCTTGCGATGGAGCGCCGATCGCTCCATGCCGACGAATTCGGCGGTGCGGGAGATATTGCCGCCGAACCGGCTGATTTGAGCCACCAGGTATTCCCGCTCGAACACCTCACGCGCCTCGCGCAACGGCAGGCCCATCAGTTGCTCGCCGCCGTTGCCGTTGGGCATGGCCGGCACCATCGAACCGACATCCTGCGGCAGCATCGACGCGGTGATCACGGCGTCGGGCTCGCCCCCGGCGAGGATCATCAGACGCTCGACGTTATTGCGGAGTTGGCGCACATTGCCGGGCCAGTCGTGCGATTGCAGCACGGCCATCGCATCCTCACCGATGAGGCGCTTGGGAAGTCCCGTCGCGATCGAAATCTGCTCGATGAAATAATGCACCAGGTTCGGAATGTCCTCGCGCCGCTCGGCCAAAGGAGGCACCCGAACCGGCACCACCGAAAGCCGATGATAGAGATCCTCGCGGAATTTCCCGGCCGCAACATCGGCTTCGATATTGCGCGTCGTCGACGAGACGATACGGACATCGACTGAGATCTTGTTGGAGCCGCCGACCCGCTGGAAGGTCTGGTCGACCAGCACGCGCAAGATCTTGTTTTGGGTCTCGCGCGGCATGTCGCTGATTTCATCGATGAAAAGCGTGCCGCCATTCGCCTCTTCGAGCGCGCCGATCTTGTGGTCGGTGCCACCATCCGCCGCCTCGGCACCGAACAGCTCGCTCTCCATCCGGTCCGGTATCATTGCGGCGGCGTTGATGACCACGAACGGAGCTTGCGCGCGCGCCGAGCGCGCATGGAGCGTGCGGGCGGCAAGCTCCTTGCCGGCACCCGAGGGACCCACGATCAGCACGCGGCTGTTTGTTGGCGCCACCTTTTCGACCGTCTGTCGCAACTGAACGACTGATGCCGACTGCCCGACCATTTCCGTCGGCAGCGGTGCAAGTTGCTTGAGCGCCCTCACCTCCCGCTTGAGACGGGAGTTTTCCAGGGCGCGCTCGGCGACCAGCACCAGGCGGTCGGCCTTGAATGGCTTCTCGATGAAATCGTAGGCGCCCTTTTTGATCGCGGCGACCGCCGTTTCGATATTGCCGTGACCGGAAATCATCACGATCGGAAGATCCGGGTGTTGCTGCTTCATCGCCTCAAGCAGTTGCAGCCCGTCGAGCCGACTGCCCTGCAACCAGATGTCGAGAAACACCATGTTCGGGCGTCTGTTGCCGACGGCCGCCAAGGCGTCGTCGGAATCGCGAGCGGTCCGGGTCTGATAGCCTTCGTCCTGCAGGATTCCGGACACCAGCTCCCGGATATCGGTTTCGTCGTCAACGATAAGAATGTCGGCGATCATTGGCTTACCGAAGGAGTCACGAGTTGGCGGGTATTGGGTTGCGCGTCAGTGGCCGCCGGCACCGGGTCAGCGGCAAATTTCAGTCGTATCCACGCGCCTCGCTGGCCCGGCACTTTGGCCGAGGCGTCGTTCAGTTCGATCCGTCCACCATGATCTTCGACGATGCGGCCGACGATGGCGAGACCGAGACCGGTGCCTTTCTCGCGTGTCGTCACGTAGGGCTCGAGCAGCCGGCTGCGGCTCTCCTTCGGCAATCCGATGCCGTTATCGATCACGTCGATGACGATATCTCGGCCTTCACGCGCCGCCGACACCAGAATGCGACCCTGCCCGCGGGTTTCATGCGGCACCGCGTCAACCGCCTCGGTCGCATTTTTGATGATGTTGGTGAGCGCCTGGGAGATGAGTCGGCGGTCGAAACGGGCCGGCATCGGATCTTCCGCAATCTGTGCATCGATCTCAATGTCGGCATTGCCGACGCGCTGCAGGAAAACCACCTGACGCACGGTATCGGCGACATCCTCATTGCCGATCACGGCCTTCGGCATGCGCGCGAATTGCGAGAATTCATCCACCATGCGTTTGATGTCATCGACCTGGCGGATGATGGTATCGGTGCATTGATGGAACACCGCCGGATCCTCGGTAATGGACTTGCCGTATTTCCGGCGCAACCGCTCCGCCGATAGTTGGATGGGCGTCAGCGGGTTCTTGATCTCGTGGGCAATGCGACGGGCAATATCGGCCCACGCGGAGGTGCGTTGCGCGCTCACCAAGTCGGTGATGTCATCGAGCGTCACCACATAGCCATGGTCGGTGTCGGCCGACTGCTCACTCGTCACCCGCACGGACAGGTTCCGCTCGCGGTTGCCACGGCTGATCGTCACCTGGCCTTGCACCAACCGCTGCGGACCGGAACGCGCAGACGCGAACAACTCCGACAATTCCGGCACAATCTGATCAAGTGGCTTGCCGAGCGCTTCGGCTTCGGTCTGTCCGATCAGCCGTTCGGCCGAACGATTGAGGATGCCGATCTGCCCTTCGGCATCGACGCCGATCACACCGGCGCTGGCGCCGGCCAGTACCGCCTCGGTGAAACGACGCCGGCTGTCGATGACGTCGCGGGCACGCACGAGGTCGTCCCGCTGGTTGCGCAGATCTTGGGTCATCTTGTTGAACGACTCGCCGAGTTGAGCGAGATCGCCCTCGGAGCGCCGGGTCGGCACCTGCACATAGAGGTTGCCGGTCGAAACCACTTGGGCGGCGCCAATGAGACGACGGATCGGCGCGACCAGGTAGTTAGCGAAATTCAATCCGATCCAAACCGCCGAGAACAGCACGATCAACGCGATGACGGCATACATCAGGGCGAATGCGACCTGCACGCCCCACCGCTGCGATTGGATTTCGGTGAACTGATTGACCCCCTCCGCTGTCGCACGCAATTGCGCGACGACCCGCGGATCCAACAATCGCGCGACGTATAGATAAGTGTCGGGGTAGCCGCGCAACTTGATCAAACCGGCGACGTGATTGTCGTCCAGAAACATTGCGACCTGCGGCTCGTTTTCGTTGATCGTCGTCAGCGTCTGCCGCGACGGGGTGATGAAGTTTTGGGTGATCTTGACCTCTGCCTGGTCGATCACCTTGGCGTCGCGGTCGAACAACATGATCGCCGGAAGCCCGCGCACGCCGGATTGAAAGTTGATGAACTGGCGAAACTCATCGCGGTTTTCATCGAACATCGGCTTCGCGCGGGTCATCTCGATCGCCACCGCAATCGTATCCGCGCGAACGATCCCCGCCTGTTCGCGCAGATAAGCCTCCGCGACAATCAGCGCGTTTTGAATCATCCGTTCGGTTTGCTCGGAAAACAGGCGATCGAGACCGCGATCGAGCGTCACGCTCGCCACCACGGCCACGAGGATGGCCGGCACCGCGGCAATGATCGAAAACAGCGCGACGATGCGGACATGCAGCCGCGAGCCAGCGCGGCCATGCCGTCGGGCTTGGACCACCCGCCAGACCTCCCAGCCGATCACCCCCAGCAGCAACAGGACGGTCAGCCCGTTGGCGAACAGGACGGCGCTGACAACGTCATGGGTCGGCGGGATTGGCGTCAGATTGGCCAGCACCAGGAACGTGGCGAGCGCCGACGCCAACGCGAGCACGACGGCCACGACGCCCAGCAGGCGCACCAACCGCCCCGGGGCGGTGGTCGTGGCAACGGCGGGGACAGCCTGGCCGACGTTGGTCATTATTCACGCGATCGCTGATAGGGCGGATTGATTGTTGCCGTGGCGCAACAGCGAGAGGCCCCGCACGCCACTGAGGCATTTATACAACAATGTTGCCGAATTGCGACAATTCCGGGGCGCGCCGCCGGTAATCCACCGCAGCGTCGATGCGGCGCCGCCATCGAGGCGCAAGCCCCTCAGCGCCCCGGCGAATACGCCGCAGCGTCTCTGGTTCTCAGCCGCTGGTGCGGAAAACCTGGATGTCGAGGTCCCTGATCTTCTTGCGCAGCGTATTGCGATTGAGCCCGAGAAGATCGGCGGCACGGATTTGATTGCCCCGCGTGGCGACCAGCGTCACCGTCAGCAGCGGGTATTCAATCTCCCTCAGCACCCGGTGATACAGGCCGGGCGGTGGCAACCCTTCGCCACAACTCGCAAAATAGGCCGCAAGATGCCGCTCGACCGCGGCGGACAGACTTTCGTTCGGCCGCGGTTCCTCGTTCGCGGTCAGGGTTGTCGGTTGCGCCAGTTCCGCATCCACGACAGCCGCGGTGATGGTCTCCTGTGGATAGAGCGCCGCCAGACGGCGGGCGAGGTTCTCAAGTTCACGCACGTTGCCCGGCCAGCGATAGCGCTTGAGGCGATCGAGGGCCGCCTGGTCGATCTGCTTCAGCGGCAGCCCCTCGCGCGAGACCACGACAAGGAAATGACGGATCAGATCGGGCACGTCCTCGAGCCGCTCGCGCAGCGGCGGCAGCCGCAGCGGCACCACGTTCAGCCGGAAGAACAGGTCCTCGCGGAACAAGCCCTGCTGGATCAGGATGCGAAGATCCTTGTTGGTCGCGGCGATGATGCGCACGTCGGTCTTGATCGGCGTGCGACCGCCAACGGTCGTATACTCGCCCTGCTGCAGCACGCGCAGCAACCGGGTCTGCGCCTCCATCGGCATGTCGCCGATTTCATCGAGAAACAGCGTTCCGCCTTCCGCTTGCTCGAAACGCCCGACGCTACGCGCATTGGCGCCGGTGAATGCCCCCTTCTCATGTCCGAACAATTCGGACTCGATCAGATCGCGCGGGATCGCCGCCATATTGACCGCGACGAACGGACCGCTGCGCCGCCGGCCATAGTCGTGCAGCGCGCGCGCGACCAGTTCCTTGCCCGTCCCCGATTCACCGGAAATCATGACCGTGAGGTCGGTCTGCATCAGCCGCGCCAGCACGCGGTAGATTTCCTGCATCGCGGGCGAGCGACCGACGAGTGGGATGGAATCGAATTCGTCGGGCTTGACCGCGGTCGATGTCCGCACTTTCGGTTCCGACAGCGCGCGTCCGACGATCGTGATCAGTTCCTTGAGATCGAACGGCTTTGGCAGGTACTCGTAAGCGCCACGTTCTGACGCGCGGATCGCGGTCATGAACGTGTTCTGCGCGCTCATGACGAGCACGGGCAAGTCGGGCCTCAGCTTCTTGATCCGCGGCAGCAGATCGAAGGCGTTCTCGTCCGGCATCACCACATCGGTGATGACCAGGTCGCCTTCGCCCTGGCTGATCCAACGCCACAACGTCGCGGCGTTACTGGTGGAGCGGACCTCGTAACCAGCGCGCGAGAGCGCCTGGTTCAGCACGGTCCGGATCGCAGCATCGTCATCGGCCACCAGAATACTTCCGGCAGGCATCGGCATTCCCCTTTAGGCAGCGCCACCCGGCTTGGCGACGTTGTCCCGATACACGGGCATGAGCACGCGAAAGATCGTATGTCGTGGTTGTGATTCGCATTCGATGATGCCGCCGTGATCCCCGACGATCTTCGACACGAGCGCCAGGCCAAGGCCGGACCCCGTCGGTTTCGTCGTCACGAACGGTTCGAACAAGTGCGGCAGCAGGTCGTCGGGCACGCCCGGCCCGTTGTCCTTGACGCAGAATTCCAACGGCAGCGACACGCGGGTCTTGCTGCCCGGCCGCGCCAGCCTGACGCCGGGACGGAACGCGGTCGAAAGCTGGATCTCGCCATCGCCCGCGCCCTCCCCGATCGCCTCCGCGGCGTTCTTGACCAGGTTCAGGAACAGCTGGATGAGCTGATCGCGGTTAGCGAGCACGGGCGGCAGCGACGGATCGTATTCTTCGACGAACTTCACGTGCCGCGCGAAGCCGGAATGCGCGAGCCGCTTCACATGGTTGAGCACGACGTGGATGTTGACCGGTTGGCGCTCGATCGGGCGCTCGTCGGTGAACACCTCCATGCGGTCGACCAGCTTGACGATCCGGTCAGCCTCATCGCAGATCAACCGAGTCAGCGTTCGATCGTCATCATTCGCGTTGGTTTCCAACAATTGCGCCGCCCCGCGAATTCCCGAAAGCGGATTTTTGATCTCATGCGCCAGCATCGCGGCGAGCGCCGTCACCGAGCGCGCCGCCCCGCGATGGGTCAATTGCCGGTCCATCTTGTCGGCAATGGTCCGTTCCTGCAGCATGACAACGACATTGCCGGGACGCTCCGCCAATGGCGCGACATGCAGGTCGACCAGCCGTTCACCGGGATTGCGCGGCGTCGAAAGATCGACCTTGTATTCGTTGACCGCGGCGCCGCGGGCGCGGGCCTGCTCGATGAGCTGAAGCAGCGGGCTGCCGAACGGCACCAGATCGCCCAGCAAATGGCGGCGCAGCATCGGCAGCGACGCTTCAAAGAATGCTTCCGCCGCGGCATTGGCATTGGCAACCCGGCCGTCCGCGGCGACCATGATCACCGGATGCGGCAAGGCGTCGAGCATCGCGTCGGCCGTTCCGGACGGCAGCGTCGGCATCGGTTCCATGCTGTTCATGCCGCCACCCCGCAGGATTGCGAGAATTCGTCGAAGGCGGCAGCCAGCCGGCGGCGCGCAATGCCTGGATCGCTCTGGGTCAGCACACTCTCGCGATGTGCCTTGAGACGGACGGCTCCCGTCCCTGCCGACGCCGCTGCGACGTCCAGTGCCCAACCGAGATGCTTGCGCGCATGGCGCACGCCGACAAAACCATGATGGGTCAGCATCTCGTCATAGAGCGCGAGCGTCTGCGCCAGTTGCACGGCAAGCGCCGGCGGTCCTTCACGGCGTCCGGTGACGAGATAGCGCGCAATCTGTCCCGGGAGCCATGGCTTGCCCTGCGCCGCGCGCCCCACCATCACGGCGTCAGCGCCGGAGGCGGCCAGTGCCGCGTTGGCCTGATCGCCATTGGCAATGTCGCCGTTCACGACAACCGGAATTGTCACCGCTTGCTTGACCGCGCGCACCGCCGACCAGTCGGCGCGGCCTTTGTAAAACTGGCACCGCGTTCGGCCGTGCACCGTGATCATGCGCACGCCGGCGGCTTCGGCGCGACGCGCCAGCTCTGGTGCGTTGATGCTGCGCTCGTCCCAGCCCAGACGCATCTTCAGCGTCACCGGAACCGACACGGCGGCAACCGTGGCCTCGACAAGGGTTAGGGCGTGGTCGAGATCGCGCATCAGCGCCGAGCCCGACTGGCCGCCGGTCACGTGCCGCGCCGGACATCCCATGTTGATGTCGATCGCTGCGGCACCGTTGGCTTCCGCCATGCGTGCACCCTCTGCCATCCAGCGCGCCTCACAGCCCGCAAGCTGGACCACGTGTGGACCCACGCCCGATGCTTCCGCGCGCAACTTGGCGTCGCGCTGCCCCTCGATCAGCTTGGCGCAGGCGGTCATTTCCGACACCACCATGCCGGCCCCGAGTTGCGCGGCGAGCCGGCGGAAAGGCGCGTCAGTGACGCCCGACATCGGGGCAAGCACCACCGGGTTCGGCAGCGTGATCCTCGCCGACCGTCAGTGGTTTTCGCTCGCAATTAGCTGCCATCGCAGGCATTTATCGCTGTGCCCATGAATTAGGCGATCCTTTATTCTGCACATACTTTAGCCAACCCGGACGACCCCGGCAAGTGCTGCACTGCAAAATGTTGGGTCTTCCCTAATCAAGGCGCCCCGGGCCGGAATCTCGGTTTGCGCCGGCCCCGGGACGCGCTAATCCCAGCCTCCAGTCGGGAGGGATGCAGCGGATGGCAGGAACGGTCGCAGCAGTGGTGGTCGCCGCCGGACGCGGGCTGCGCGCCGGCGGAGGCGTTCCCAAGCAGTACCGGACGCTGTCCGGGGGAACGGCCATTCAACGCTCCCTGGCGTCGTTTGCCGGCCATGGCGAGGTCGCGTTCGTCCAACCGGTGATCCATCCAGACGATCGCGAGGCCTTCGAGCGCGCGGCCGCGGGCCTGCGTCTCCTCGCTCCGGTCGCGGGTGGGGCCACCCGTCAGGATTCGGTCCGTTCTGGGCTCGAGGCGCTCGCCGCACGCAGCGCCCGACATCGTGCTCATTCACGACGCCGCTCGTCCATTCGCATCGGCCGCATTGATCACCCGGGCCATTGGCGCTGCGGCAGAAAGCGGCGCCGCCGTGCCCGCCCTGCCTGTCGCCGATACCATCAAGACCGTCGATGGCAATGGCCTGGTCACGGGGACGCTGGATCGTTCGCTGCTGCGCGCGGTTCAGACGCCGCAGGCGTTTCAATTTGCGGCGATCGTCGAAGCCCATCGCCGGGCACATAAAGCCGGCCGCGACGACTTCACCGACGACGCCGCGCTCGCCGAATGGGCGGGCATCAAGGTCGCGACCTTTGCCGGCGAGACCGGCAACATTAAGCTCACGACCCCGGAGGATTTCCTGCGCGCAGAATCGTCACCCCTGGCCGAGCTCGGCGACGTCCGCACCGGATTCGGCACCGATGTTCATCAATTCACTGACGGCGATCATATCTGGCTCGGCGGCATCAAAATTCCTCATTCGCAGGGCGTGACCGGACACTCCGACGCGGACGTCGTGCTGCACAGCCTGGTCGATGCAATCCTCGGCGCGTTGTCGGACGGCGACATCGGCGTGCATTTCCCGCCGAGCGACCCGCAATGGCGTGGCGCCTCCTCCGACCAGTTTCTGGCGTTCGCGGTGGAGCGGATGCGCGCACGCGGCGGCTTGATCGCGCATCTCGACATCACGGTGGTGTGCGAAGCGCCCCGGGTCGGGCCGCACCGTGATGCGATGCGGGCCCGGATCGCCGAAATCGCCGGAGTGTCGCTGAGCCGCGTGGCGATCAAGGCCACGACCAGCGAGAAACTCGGATTCACCGGCCGCGGCGAAGGCATCGTTGCGTTCGCGACCGCGACCATCCGGTTGCCCTGGAGCGACTGATGGCGGCCGCTCATCGAGCAAGCCACTGCCCTGCTCGAGCTTTGCCGGCGCAAGACGCTTCGGATTGCGACAGCAGAATCCTGTACCGGCGGCCTGATCGCCGCGACGCTCACCGACATCGCCGGGCTCATCCGACGTGCTGGAGCGCGGCTTCGTGACCTATAGCAACGAGGCCAAGCAGGCGATGCTGGGGGTAGCCTCCGACACGCTGGTTCGCTTCGGTGCGGTGAGCCGCGAGACCGCCGAAGCGATGGCGTCGGGTGCGCTGGCCAATTCGCCGGCGGAGCTCGCGGTTGCTGTCACCGGGATCGCCGGCCCGGGCGGCGGCACGCCGGACAAGCCCGTTGGCCTCGTGCACTTCGCGGCGGCGGCAAGGGGTGGCGCGGCGATCCATCGCGAACGTCGCTTCGGAGATATCGGCCGCGCCCAGGTCCGCGAAGCTTCAGTCGTGGAAGCGCTCGCGATGCTGCGCGAGCTTGCCGAACGGCCGTAGCCGCCTCACGGCCCGAATTTGTTGCGGATGATGGCGCCGGCGATATTCGAATAATCGTCGGTCCACGCCGGAACGCGCGGGTCGGGCTTGAGTTCGGTCCATCCCGGCTGCCGCGTCAACTCGCGCAGATGCTTCGGATTGCGCGCAAGCGCCGTCACGATGGCGAGCAGCTTGTAGCTCCGCGGAAGAGTCGCCGCGGAGCCCATCATCCTGTCGCAGATAGGTGACCAACCCCTCGGCGGCACCGACTGCCGCAACGACCCGGCCAAGCTCCATGTGGCGGTTGGAAATGTGCATGACCAGCACGCCATCGTCTTCGAGCAACGACAGATAGCCCGCGACCGCTTCGCGCGTGAGCAGATGGACCGGGATGGAATCGGACGAGAAGGCGTCGATGATGATGAGGTCGTGGCGCTGTTGCGCCTTAGCGAGCGTCAACCGCGCATCGCCTAACACAATGCCAGCATCGGGTGCGCAGGACGACAGGAAGCTGAACAATCGCGGATCCTTGGCGATCCGAACCACCTCCGGGTCGATCTCGTAGAACGTCCAGGATTCGCCGCGCTGCTTGTGGCACGCCAGGGTGCCGCTCCCCAAGCCGACGACGGCGACCCGTGCGAGCTTGCCCTTCTTCATCGCGCGCGTCGCCGCAACCGTCTGCGATATCGGCCCGCCGAAATAGTAGTACGTCAGCGGCTCCGGCGGCATGGCGCCGCCGTCATCCTGCAGCCGTTGGGCGCCGTGAACGGTCGTGCCATGCAACAAGATGCGGTGGCTGGCGTCAGCCGTTTCGACCACCTGGTGCACGCCAAAGAAGCTGCGCGCGGTTTCCACGCTTTTGAAACCCGGCTGCCACAGTGCCGTCAGCACGAACACCAGCACGACCAGCGAGGCGAACCGCGCGGCACGGCGGCGCTGTAGCAGCATCAAGCTCGCCAACGCGATCAGCGCGATTTGGAGCGGCAGAAGCGCGGCCTCGGTCACTCGCAGATCGAACGCGTATTTCGCGACGATGGCGATAGCTGCCAGCAGCAGGGCCGGCCCGGCCTCGATCAACAGACGCCTTGCTCCGCCCGACCAAACACCGGGCAAAACGAGCAGCGCAGCGACGATCAGGAGCGGATATTCGTAGACCTGCGAAAAAACAAGCGGCGCAATCAGCGCGGCAAAAACCCCGCCAATGACGCCTCCGAACGACACACACAAATAGAACTCGGTCAGCCGCGCGGGCTCAGGTCGCTTGCGATAGACCTCGCTGTGGCACAACCAGCGCCAGCAGGAAAAAAGCGATCAGGTTGAACGCGATCGCCACCGCCCAATTGACGGTGTTCGCGGCTCAAACAGAAAAATCGCCACCGGCGCGACCACAAACGGGATCGCTGCAGCAACCGATTGATGAGACATCCACGGGCGGTCCCGGAACACCCCGATGAACGTCAGAAGATACAGCGCCAGCGGCAGCACCCACAGAAACGGCGCCGCCGCAACGTCGGTGGTGATGTAGGACGTAACGGCGATCACGAGGCCCGCGGGTATCGCCGCCAGCACGATCCACGCGAGGCGCGTGCGCATCGTCGTCTGCTCGGATGGAGTGGCGGTCCGCGCCAAGCTTGGCCGGCCGACCACGAACAGCCCCGCGGTCGCGACCAGAATCGTGAGCGCCGCAAAGCCCAACGACCACAGATGCGTTTGCCGATTGAGCGACAGGAACGGCTCGATCACGGTCGGATAGGCGATCAGTGCCGCCAGCGATCCGAGGTTCGACGCCGAATAGAGCACATAGGGATTGCCCGCCTGCGGATGACCGCTGGCCGCGAACCAGCCTTGCAGCAGCGGCGCGCTGGCGGACAGCACCGCAAACGGCAAGCCGATGGAAACTGCAAACAGACCAATGAGCCAGAGAGCGATGTCAGTCGTCGGCGGGGCCTCGAAGCCGAGCGCAATACCGATCGGCAGGGTGGTCGCGGCTGCCGCGAGAATGACGAGATGAACCAGCGCGCCATATCCGAGCGAACAAAATCGAATGAGCAGGTGCGCATAGGCGTAGCCGACCAGCAGGGCCGCCTGGAAGAACACCATCGCCACCGACCAGACGGTGGGAGCACCACCGAGCCGCGGCAGCACCATTTTGGTGAACATCGGCTGCACCGCGAACAGCAGCAGGGCCGACAGAAACAACGTCACGGCGAAAGACGGCCGGCGCCAGCCGGCGATAGGCGCCGGGCCCGGCCCGTAGCGCGGGTGGCTCGAGAGGCTGGTGGAGTGCCGTCATGCTGGTCCCAGGATGCAGGACCAAACCTAGCTATAGGTGGTTAAGCCCCGCTTACCCGCGATAGATACGGTCGGCACGTTGCTCGAAGGCCGCGGTGAAGCGACGGAACGCGACGTCGAACACGGCGCCCATCAGCATTCCCAGCAGCGCGCTCCTGAACTCGTAGGAAATGAAGAATTCAACCTCACAGGCGCGCTCGCCGGTGGGGCGGAAGGTCCAACGGTTGTCCATATGGCTGAACGGACCTTTCAGGTACTCGACCAAAATCTGCAAATTCGGCCGATCGAGCGTCACCCGACTGGAAAAGGTCTCGTGGATGAGCTTGTAGGCCACCGTCATGTCCGCGATCGATGACTTCGACGCCGTCCGCCCGCTTGGTCCGTTGCCGCACCTTGAGCTCGCGACACATCGGCACGAATTCGGGATAGCGCTCGACGTCGGCGACAAGATCGAACATGTCGGTCGCGGGGTGCCTGACCCGACGCTTGTCGGTAGAACTGCGGCATCTCAGAGCATGCGCGACTGACGCGAAGCCCTCAGCCGTGCAAAATCCTCACCCGCGTGGTGCGAGGACCGCGTCAGCGGCGATGCCGACACCATCAGGAAGCCTTTGGCATAGGCAATGGTTTCGTAGGCCTTGAATTCTTCGGGCGGCACGAAGCGCACCACCGGGTGGTGCTTCCGCGTCGGCTGCAGGTACTGGCCGATGGTGAGGAAGTCGACGCCGGCGGCGCGCAGGTCGTCCATCACCTGCATCACCTCGTTGCGCTCCTCACCGAGCCCCACCATGATTCCGGACTTGGTGAACATCGTCGGATCGATGTCCTTCACCCGCTGCAACAGCCGGATGGACGAGAAATAGCGGGCCCCCGGCCGCACCGTCAGATATTTCGACGGCACCGTTTCGAGATTGTGATTGAACACGTCGGGCTTGGCGGCCGTGACGATGTCCGCCGCGCCGTCCTTGCGCAGGAAATCGGGCGTCAGCACCTCGATCGTGGTGTTCGGACAGCGTGCACGGATCGCGCGGATCGTCGCCGCAATGTGCCCTGCCCCGCCATCGTCGAGGTCGTCGCGGTCGACCGACGTGACCACGACATGGGCGAGGCCGAGTTTCGCGGTCGCCTCGGCGACGCGCACCGGTTCCCCACTATCCAGCGGAGCCGGCAGTCCGGTCTTGACGTTGCAGAAGGCGCAGGCGCGCGTGCAGACGTCGCCCATGATCATGAAGGTGGCGTGCTTCTTGTCCCAGCATTCGCCGATGTTTGGGCAACCGGCCTCTTCACACACCGTGTGAAGGCCGTTGTCGCGCACGATCCGCTGGGTCTCGATATAGCCTTTCGACACCGGCGCTTTGACGCGGATCCAATCCGGCTTCTTTGTCACCGGCGCGTCGGCGCGATGCGCCTTTTCGGGGTGGCGCGAGCGCTTGTCTGACCGGATGGTGTCGACCACGACAACCATGGAATCTCCGTATCGCGGGTCTGGCCACTACTTACGAAGCGGGCCGGCTGGCCGCAAGCGCCATGGGGCAAGGCCTATGCCCGATCAGGCGTTAAGGACGCGTCCATAGGCATCCAAGCACCGCCTCTTTCATCATTTCCGACAGCGTCGGGTGCGGGAAGACCGTGTGCATCAGCTCTTCTTCGGTGGTCTCCAGGTTCATCGCCACCACGTAGCCTTGGATCAGCTCGGTCACCTCCGCGCCCACCATATGGGCGCCCAGGAGCTGTCCGGTCTTCTTGTCGAAGATCACCTTGACCAGGCCCTGGTCCTCGCCGAGCGCAATCGCCTTGCCGTTGCCGGCAAAGGGGAAGCGGCCGACGCGGATGTCGAGCTTCTTCTCCTTGGCGGCCTGCTCGGTGAGCCCGACCGATGCGATCTGCGGCGAGCAATAGGTGCAGCCCGGGATCAGCCGCTTGTCCATGGGATGGACCTTCAGCCCCTTGATCGCTTCAACGCAAATGACGCCCTCGTGCTCGGCCTTGTGCGCCAGCAGCGGCGCGCCCGCCACATCGCCGATGGCGTAGATGCCGGACACATTGGTGCGTCCGAAACCATCGGTCACGACGACTCCGCGCTCGACTTTGACGCCGGCCTTTTCCAGGCCGAGGTTTTCGACATTACCGACGACGCCGACGGCAGAGATCACGCGATCGACCGTCAGCGACTGCGTGCCACCTTTGCCATCGTCGATGGTGGCGGTGACGCTGTCGGCTTTCTTGTCGAGCTTCGTGACCTTGGCGCCGGTCAAAATCTTGATGCCCTGCTTCTCGAACGCCTTGCGCGCGAAAGCGGAGATTTCCGCGTCTTCGACCGGCAGGATTTGCGGCAGCACTTCGACCACCGTCACGTCCGCGCCGAGGGTCCGGTAGAACGACGCGAATTCGATTCCGATTGCGCCGGAGCCGATGACCAGCAGCGATTTCGGCATGCGCTCCGGGACCATCGCTTCGAAATAAGTCCAGATCAGCTTCTGGTCCGGCTCAAGGCCTGGCAGCGCACGCGGCCGCGCGCCGGTCGCCACGATGATGTGCTTGGCTTGGTAGTTGCCCGCGCCAAGCGCGCCTTTCGGCGCCTCCACCTTACCGGGTTTGACCGAGACTTTGCCGGGCCCGTCGATCGTCGCCTCGCCCCAAATGACCGAGACCTTGTTTTTCTTCATCAGGAATCCGACGCCGTCATTGAGCCGCTTCGATACGGCGCGCGAGCGCTTGACGATCGCTCCCGCATCGAACGCGACATTCTGCGCCGACACCCCATAGTCCTGGGCGTGCTGGAGGTAGTGGAAAATCTCGGCCGAACGCAGCAGCGCCTTGGTCGGAATACAGCCCCAGTTGAGGCAGATGCCGCCGAGATGCGCGCGCTCGACGATCGCCGTCTTGAAGCCGAGCTGGGCGGCCCGGATGGCGGCAACGTAACCTCCGGGACCGGATCCAATGATGATGATGTCGAAGTTCGTTTCAGCCATGTCGTTTCAGGTCCACCCGTAGAGAATGTTTTGAGGCAGCAGGTTCAATCCGTTGCATTCGCGCCCCAGCTTGTCACATCGGCCTATCGAGCGCCGACTTGACGCAGTCGGAATTCAGATCGGCAAAGATGCGGTCAGCCGACTCAAACAGCTTGCCGACCTCGGCCGGGGACGTCGTGCTGGCCGCACTCACGGCAGCCTCCGCCGCTCGCGACAGTTCGGTGTAACGTGTTCGGACGCTGTCGTCCCGCAAATTGGCCAGATAAGTACCGAGCGCACTGAGCCTGGCCACGGCATTTGCACCTTCGATTTGTTCGCCGGTCATCGTGGGCGTGGCGGGGGCGTTGTCGCGGTTCCTGCTGATGACGGATGCGCGCACTTTGACCTGGAAGTAGGCATCGATCACATCCTTGCAAGTCCGCATATATTCGCCGCGGCCCAGGTTGCGCTGGATGATGTCCACAAAGCGGGCGTTCAAATAGCCATTGTAGATCGAGGTCACCAACGACAGCGTGGCGATGAACATCGGAAAATAGGTGACGACGATCGATCGAATTCGGGTTTCGCGTTCGCTCATCGTGCAATCTTCCGACGCCGGATTTCGGGGCAATCACGCCAATACATTGGAAAAACGTTGCTGCGCCATCAGAGGGTGGTTGTCGCCTCGTAGGATGGCGCGACCACGTTCTTGAAGCTGATGGCCACCGTGTCCTCGACCGCCATCGCCGAATGCAACACATTGGAGGGGTGGTAGCTCACCTCGCCGGGCCCGACGTCATAGGTCTCACCCCCGCATGTCATGCGCATGCGGCCGCTGATCACATAGATCGCCTGCTCTTCCGGGTGCTGGTGCGGCCCGGGCGCTGTCGCCGGCGCGCCAGTGCATCTTCATCACCTCGATCGAGGCGCCACGGACGACGGGGCCGCGCGCATCGGAATGCTGCGGGGTGACCAGATGGTCCAGGTTGCCGTCAAGTACCACACGGGGCATGGCAAAGGTCCTTCAACCGGCGCGGGCGCCGCTCGTGCGGCGACCATGCCTTTTCCTCCGCACTCCCGTCAATTCAGGAGGTTTGGCCAGCCCGCTAGAGCATTCGATCCCGAATTCCGGAACCGATTTTCGGAAATAGATCATGCTCAATCAAGAAATGCTAAGGCGTGATTGTGATTTGACATTTGGGGCGCAAAGCAATCACGCTTAGGTCATTCCATCGTCAGTTTGAGCTCGGCAACGATGGGTTTCACCTTGGCGATCTGGTCGCGCAACATGGCTTGCATCTCGCCCGGCGTTGACCCGGACGGCTCGGCCCCGACCTCCGCCATCCGCTTCACCACGTCTTGGATGCTTGCTGGCGGCGGCGATCTCCTGCTGCAGCCGTGCGACCACGGGCGCCGGCGTGCTCTTCGGCGCGAGAAACCCGTTCCAGCCTTGCAGCTCCAGATTGGGGAAGCCGAGCTGCCGCACGGTCGGGACCTTCGGCATCGCCGTCGACGGCGTTGCGACCGCCAGCGCCTTCAGCGCGCCGGAGCGCACGTGCTGCAACGAACTCGACAACTGGTCGCCGCCGAACTGGATCCGCCCGGACAGCATCTCCGTCACCAGTGGCGCGGCGCCGCGGAACGGCACGTGCTGCATCTGGATGCCGCCGTCGCGTTTGAGCACCTCGCCCATCAGGTTCATGATGCTGCCGGGACCGGTTGACCCGTAGTTCAGCTTCTCTTTGGTCTGCTTCGCCCAGCCCACGAATTCCTTGAGGTCGTTCGCCGGCACCGATGGATGCGCCAGCAGCCAGAACGGCACGTAGGCGCCGACCGAGACCGGCACGAAGTCCGCCTCGATGTCATGGCGGGAGCGGCCGGCCAATTGCAGCGTGGTCGTCGTGGTGGTGAAGGTGATGTTGTGGAACAGCAGCGTGTGACCGTCCGGCGCCGCCTTCGCGACCTGGTCGGCGCCAAGCGCGCCTCCGGCGCCGCCCACATTCTCGACCAGCACGGTTTGCCCGAGGCTCTCGGTCATGCGTTGCGCAAACAACCGCGCCAGCATGTCGGTGGTGGCGCCGGCCGGGAACGGCACGATGATACGGATGGTTTTGGTTGGCGACCAACTACTGCGCCAGGGCCGGCTTGCCGAGTAGTGTTGCAGCACCCAATGCGACGCCCCCAGCCATGGCTTGGCGGCGCGTTATCGCAAAGCGACGTGCCTCTGTAGCTCGCATGACCATCCTCCCGATTTAGGGCCGTCTTACGCGGCCTTTTTGATAGCCTTACATTCAAACCACCATCGTCACCGGATTTTCGATCAAAGCCTTGAACGCGCCGAGCAGTTCTGCACCGAGCGCGCCGTCGACCGCGCGATGGTCGGTCGAGAGCGTGACCGACATCATCCACGCCGCTTCGATCGTCCCGTTACGGACGACTGCTCGTTCCTCGCCGGCACCGACCGCGAGAATGGTCGCGTGCGGCGGATTGATGACCGCTGCAAAGTCCTTGATGCCGTACATGCCAAGGTTCGACACCGCGCTGGAGCCGCCCTGGTACTCCTCGGGCTTGAGCTTCTTCGCGCGCGCGCGCGCAGCATAGTCCTTCATCTCGTTTGAGATCACCGACAGCGACTTCATCTCGGCATGGCGCACGATCGGGGTGATCAGCCCGCCGGGAATGGATACCGCGACGCCGATGTCGGAATGCTTGTGCTTCAGCATGCCGCCTTCGGTCCAGGTCACATTTGCGTCGGGCACGCGTTGCAGCGCCAGCGCCAACCCTTTGATCACGAAATCATTGACCGAAATCTTGTAGGCGGGCTTGCCGTCCTTGTCCTTCGGCGCCGACGCATTGATCTCCTCGCGTGCCGCCAGCAGCTTTCCGATATGGCAGTCGAGCGTGAGATAGAAATGCGGGATGGTCAGCTTGGCTTCGATCAGCCGGCGCGCGATCACCTTGCGGATATTGTCGTGCGGGATGACATCGAAGCTGCCGGGCTCGAACAGCGCGCGGATCTTGTCGTCGGACGGCGCCTGGATGCCCAGCGGCGCGCCGGCATCGGCGCGGCCGATGAGTCCTTGGCCGGATTTTGCCGCTTCGACGTCGCGCGCGATGACGCGGCCATACGGTCCCGAACCCTGGATCCGGCTCACATCGATGCCGGCATCCTTGGCAAGCCGGCGCGCCAGCGGCGATGAGAAAAGGCGATTGGCACCATGCGCGGCAGACGCAGGAGCCGCCACCGCCGGCCGTGCGGCAGGGGCGGGCGTTGCGGCCGGCGGAGGCTTCGGCGCGGTCGGCGCCTGATCGCCTCCGGCGGAGCTTTTCGCGGGAGCGGCAGAGGCCGCGGCAGCCGCTTTCGGGTCCTCGCCCTCCGTCGCCAGCACGGCGATGAGCCCGTTGACCGGCACGTCCTGCGTGCCGGCCGGTACCACGATCTTGGCCAGTACCCCGTCGTCGATCGCCTCATATTCCATCGTGGCCTTGTCGGTCTCGATCTCGGCAATGACATCGCCGACCTTGACCTTGTCGCCTTCTTTTTTCAGCCAACGCGCGAGGTTGCCCTTCTCCATCGTGGGCGACAGCGCAGGCATGAGGATGTTCACGGGCATGGATGTTCTTACTTTAGCTGATCGCGCTCGTGGTGCCAGGATCGGTCGGACGTTCCATCTCGGATTCGTAGATCGCCCGGACACGCTCCAGCGCCTGGTCCTGGGTAAGTTGGCTCTCGGTCGCGTAGATGCGGGCGATATGACGTGTCACATCCGCGAGCAACATGCCCCACGGCTCGGGGTCGTCGAACGCCCGCCGCAGCGAGACATGCAGGTCGCCATCGACAATGACAGCGCGTAACACCTCGACCCCGCCCTTCTCGAGCACGGTCGGCGGGATATGGAGCGCGTCGAAAACCGGCGCGGCGTTTTCGGGATCCATCAACTCCCCTCTGCTGTCTATCCCTGGCACGGATAGCTCGTGGTGAGATGCGTCACGAAAATCCGCGCCACGTGGGCGTCCGGCAGCGACTTCGCGACAACGTTGTTCAATTCGGTTTCCATCCACTCGAAGGTCCCGGTGAGCGAGCCGCGCGCCCGATCGGGCGGAAGACAGAATAATCGTCCATGACGGTCACCTGCTGCACCGCCCTCAGAGCTCAACAATCCCTCGAACAGTCCGACAAGATAATTCCGATGGGCTGTTGCTCCCCAGCCGCCGTTCCGCGAAATCTGTAGCAAGACCCGATAGTTCTTCACACTCATCGGAACAAGAAGAACGTTTGGCTGAGCAACGGCGTAGGACGGCATCCGCAAGCTCGCGATGCCAACGACGCAGAATGCCAACACAAGCATACGCATGATCGTCACCGATAGCAGACCGCCTTGACCGCTTCGACCACCTCAGCGACCGACGGCAGTGTCAGCTTCTCGAGATTGGCCGCGTACGGCATCGGCACGTCCCTGCCGGTCACCCGCAGGACCGGCGCGTCGAGCCAATCGAACGCGCGTTCCACGACCTGCGCCGCAATCTCGGCGCCGACGCCCGACTGCCGCCACCCCTCTTCGACCGTCACGATCCGGCCGGTCTTCTTCACCGACGCCACGATGGTCTCGATATCCATCGGCCTAATTGTCCGCAGATCGATGACTTCGGCACTAATGCCGTCCTTGGCGAGCTCGTCGGCGGCCTTGAGGGCGTAACTCATGCCCATGGACCATGCCACCAGGGTCACGTCGTTGCCGCTGCGCGCGATTTTCGCCCGTCCGATCGGGACCACATAGTCGTCGAGCTTCGGCACCGGAAAGCTTTGCCCGTACAGAATTTCGTTCTCGAGAAAGATCACCGGATTGGGATCGCGGATCGCCGATTTGAGCAGGCCCTTGGCGTCAGCAGCCGTATACGGCGCGATCACCTTGAGCCCGGGGATGTGCGCGTACCAGGCGGTGAAGTCCTGGCTATGCTGAGCGGCCACCCGTGCCGCCGGCCCGTTCGGTCCGCGGAAGACGACCGACGTGGCCATCTGTCCGCCCGACATGTAACGGGTCTTCGCAGCGGAATTGATGATCTGGTCCATGGCCTGCATCGCGAAATTGAAGGTCATGAACTCGACGACCGGCTTGAGCCCCGCCATCGCCGCGCCGATACCGACGCCGGCGAAGCCGTGTTCCGTGATCGGCGTGTCGATCACGCGCATCTCGCCGAATTCCTGCAGCAATCCTTGGGTCACCTTGTAGGCACCCTGATATTGCGCGACCTCCTCGCCCATCACGAACACGCTCGGATCGCGACGCATCTCCTCGGCCATGGCATCCCGCAACGCCTCGCGCACGGTCATGGTGACGGTTTCAACGCCGGCCGGTAATTCGGGCTCGAGCGGCGCCGAGATCGCGGGCGCGGCAGGCGGCGCGACGATGGCGGTCCGCTCTTCGACCACCGGCTGGGATTCGGCGATCCGTTCCGCGGTCGAGGGATCGAGCGACGGCTTCCGTGGCGCTTTCGTCGCTTTGATGGACGACGCATCCTCGCCGTTGGCCAGGATCACTGCGATCGGCGTATTCACCGCGACGTCGTTGGTGCCTTCCGGCACCAGGATCTTGCCCAACGTTCCCTCGTCGACCGCCTCGACCTCCATGGTCGCCTTGTCGGTTTCAATCTCGGCGATAACGTCGCCGGACCTGACCGCGTCACCTTCCTTCTTCAACCATTTCGCCAGGTTGCCCTTCTCCATGGTTGGCGAGAGCGCGGGCATCAGAACTTCGATCGGCATGTAAAGCGTTCCGTTAGTCGACCTAGTGGGAAACCCGCGCGAGATTGGTACCGACCGAGATCGCCGAGATGGCGACCATCACGCAAAGGAAGAAGGCGATCAGCGCTTTGTTCACGTTCACCGCGGATGCGGCTGCGTCTCCGCGCAGCCGACCGAGCGTGAACGGCCAAGCCACGATCGCTTGAATCAACAGTCCGCGTTGCTCGGTTTGCGAAATCGCGCGCAACGTCTTGATGTAGAAGACAGCGCCGAATATCCAACTTGCGAGCGCGCCCGCGACGGCAAGACCGGCCACGATGTATGCGGCTTGTGACATGCTATTCCGGTCAGGCGTAGACGTCTGTGAACAGTTCCGAAGCGTCCGGCTCGGCGTCGTGGGTCGCAAACTCAGCCGCCTCATTGACCACGACGCGCACTTCGGTGTCGATCTTCTTCAGCGCGTCCTCGCTGCTCCACTTCTTGGCGAGCAGCCGGGCGCGGACCTGCTCGATCGGATCCTGCTCCGTGCGATATTTATCGACCTCTTCCTTGCTCCGATACTTGGCCGGGTCGGACATCGAGTGGCCGCGATAGCGGTAGGTCAGCATTTCGAGAATGATCGGCCCGTTGCCCTCGCGGCACCATGTCACGGCTTTTTCCGCCGCGGCTTTGACCGCTCGTACGTCCATGCCGTCGACCTGTTCGCCGGGAATGCCGTGGGCGCTGCCGCGCGTCGCAAGGTGGGTGCTCGCGGACGCCCGCGCCACCGATGTGCCCATGCCGTACTGGTTGTTCTCGATGATGTAGATGACCGGAAGCTTCCAAAGCTTGGCCATGTTGAAGCTTTCGAAAACCTGCCCTTGGTTGGATGCGCCGTCGCCGAAATAGGTCAGGCTCACATTGTCGTTGCCGCGGTATCGGTTGGCGAATGCGAGGCCGGTGCCCAGCGACACTTGCGCTCCGACGATACCGTGTCCGCCGAAAAAGCCCTTCTCGACGGAAAACATGTGCATCGAGCCGCCTTTGCCCCTGGAGTAGCCGCCGCGGCGCCCGGTCAGCTCGGCCATCACCCCCCGGGCGTCCATGCCGCAGGCCAGCATGTGGCCATGATCGCGGTAGCCGGTGATGACCTGATCACCCGCCTTGAGCGGCATCTGCATGCCAACCACGACCGCTTCCTGGCCGATATACAAATGGCAAAATCCGCCGATCAGGCCCATGCCGTACAATTGGCCGGCCTTTTCCTCGAAGCGGCGGATCAGCAGCATTTCCCGAAATGCCTTGATCTCCTGGTCCTTGGTCAGATCCGGCGGCGCGTCCGATTCCTTGCGTCCCGGAACCGATTGGGTGGCGGCTTTGCTGGTGGCAGCGGCCATGAAGCTCCTCAAAGAAATCGGCCCAGACTAGGCCATTGGCCGCCCTCCCCTTAGCCGAAATCCCGAGCGGACGAAAGCGCGGCACGCGGCAATCGGTTTGCAATTGTTGAATATCCGCGGCGGGCGACGACCGCGGAGGCAGCCTGGCCATCCTAGTGCAGTGGATTTGACATTCGCGACCCACCTGGCAGCCAACGCTACCGCGGCCGGGGCACCATTAATGTTATTTCGCGCGTATCCACATAGTCGAGCAGCGCCCGGGCCCGCTCGTCTAACATGTCGGGATCGATACTTTGGGATTTCAAGAGCGCGACCCGCCGTTCCCACCGCTGACGTTCTTGCCGCAGGACGTCCCGCTCGCTGGCGAGCTGCTCCAGCTGGGCATCGAGCCCCTGCCGGGCTCTGATTCCGTGGTTCCCGGTATAGGCGTTGACCCCGAAATAGCCGATCAGGAGTGCCGCGGCCACGTACAGGCCGAGCGTCGTTAGAACTGTTCGAAGCCGCCTGCGGGTGACCATGCCGCCACGATGGCGCGACGGTATTAAGGGTGCTTTAACGCCGTCGTTCCGCTCAGCCGGTGATGCGTCGGAACTCGTGCAGCACGAAATTGCCGGCGCGCTTGCCGCGGTTGCGCAAGAAGCGCAAGGCGCCGGCATCGACGAAATAGGTCAGCAGAATCGAATCACGCGAGGTCACTTCCGGACCGACCGGATCGGCCGAATGCCACGTGTGCTGGTCGACTGCAAACGCATAACCGGTGTTCGGCGCGAACGTCATCTGCTTGCGCTTGGGCATGCGTCCATCGGGCAGCCGCTCGTGGAAAATCGTGCCGATATGCGCGGTCGATGCATCGCGCGGCAGATAGAGCTGGACGGTGATCCCCTTCCAATGGGTGTCGGGGTGCGGCGGGATGCGGTAGCCGGGAATATCCCGGGTCAAAATCGGAACCGGATACATTCCGACTTTCTCGAAGTCCGCGCCATGGCGGGCGGACAGTCCGGGCGCGAGCCGCCGGATGAAAGCCTGCTTCACCACCGTCGAGCACAGCGCCGCGCCGACCACATCCCAGACCGAGCGCTTTTCCGGCGGCAACGCGCGGATGTATTCCGGAAACAAGTCGATCTTCACGCGGGTATGGGTTCCGTCCGCCATGTCGTTGCCTTTGGCGCGGCCAGACATCGGACGGTAGTCCGACGCCACAGGCATCGCCGCGAGCATCGCGGCATAGACGTCGTCGGGAAATACGTGCCCCAACACCAGGTGATGGAAGGGCGCATCGCCGGCTTGCGCGGCATCCACCGATGCGGCGACGAAGCGGCTCAAATTCTGAATGGCGCGTTGCCGGTCCGACGATTTCAGGTCGACTGACTGGTCCATTCGGCTCACTCCCAATCCGTGGCACCGCGGATCTTTTCGATGGCGGCGCGGAGTATAGCGCCATCCGATCCGCCATGCGAGTTGCGAACGCGTCGCGTCAGCGGGCGATCTTCAGCGCCGCCATGCCGGGATAACGGGCCTGCGGCCCCAGATCCTCTTCGATGCGCAGCAGCTGGTTGTATTTCGCCGTGCGGTCGGCGCGCGCGAGCGAGCCGGTCTTGATCTGCCCGCAATTGGTCGCGACCGCGAGATCGGCGATGGTGGCATCCTCGGTCTCGCCGGAGCGGTGCGACATCACCGCCGTATAGCCGGCCTTGTGCGCCATCTCGACGGCAGCGAGCGTCTCGGTGAGCGTGCCGATCTGGTTGACCTTCACCAAAATCGAATTGGCCAGCCCGCGTTTGATGCCATCGGCAAGGCGCACCACGTTGGTGACGAACAGATCGTCGCCCACAAGTTGGCACTTCTTACCGATCAGATCGGTCAGCGCCTTCCAGCCATCGAAGTCGTCTTCCGACATGCCGTCTTCGATCGACACGATCGGATAGCGCGAAACCAGATCGGCGAGATATTTCGCGTGCTCGTCGCGCGAGCGCTTCTTGCCCTCGCCTTCGTAGTCGTAGACGCCGTTACGGAAAAACTCCGTCGACGCGCAATCGAGCGCCAGCAGGACGTCGTGGCCCGGCTTGTAACCGGCCTTCTCGATCGACTTCATGACGAAGCTCAAGGCATCGTCGGCCGATTTCAGGTTGGGCGCGAAACCGCCCTCGTCACCGACATTGGTGTTGTGGCCGGCATCCTTGAGCGCCGACTTCAGCGTCTGGAACACCTCGACGCCCATGCGCAAGCCCTCGGAGAAGCTTTCCGCGCCGACCGGCATGATCATGAATTCCTGGAAGTCGATCGGATTGTCGGCATGCACGCCGCCGTTGACGATGTTCATCATCGGCACCGGCAGCACCCGCGCCGCGGTGCCGCCGACATAGCGATAGAGCGGCGCGTCGTTTGCCGACGCCGCCGCCTTGGCGACCGCGAGCGATACGCCCAGGATGGCGTTGGCGCCGAGACGCGCCTTGTTCGGGGTGCCGTCGAGTGCGATCAGGGTTTCGTCGATCTTGGCCTGCGCCTGCGCATCCATGCCGCCGATCGCGTCAAAAATCTCGCCGTTGACCGCCTCGACCGCCTTGCGCACGCCCTTGCCGAGATAGCGGGTCTTGTCGCCGTCGCGCAGTTCGACCGCCTCGTAGGCGCCGGTGGATGCCCCTGACGGCACCGCCGCGCGGCCGAGGGAGCCGTCCTCGAGCAGCACGTCGACCTCGATGGTCGGGTTGCCGCGGCTATCGAGGATTTCGCGGCCGATGATATCGATGATAGCGGTCATGACGTCCTTGCAGATTGGCTGGTGCTGCTGGCGCGGTGCTTCTACAGGATCGGCCGGGCCCGCGCAAAGGACCGGCCCGCAGTGGTGCCGCGGCCCCACCTCCACTATCCTAGCCGCAGGAGAATTCTCATGAGCTATGTCCAGCGCGTCCTACAGCCCGGCGAGGTCGTGCGCCACACCGCGGCGGCCCACTGGATCGTCTATTGGCCGGGTGCGCTCTGCATGGTCGCGGCGCTCGCCGCCGTGGCTTGGGCAGGTTTCCTATCGGACGATTGGGCGAAATGGGTCCGTTGGCTTGCCGCCCTGCTGACCGTCGTCGGAATGGTGTTTCTGGTTCGCGAATGGTTCGGCTGGTGGACGACCGAGGTTGCGGTGACGAACCTCCGCGTCATCTACAAGACCGGCCTGATCAAACGCACGACCAATGAGATGAACATGGACAAGGTCGAAAGTGTGAAGGTCGACCAGTCTATTCTCGGCCGCATTCTCAACTACGGCACGGTGACCATCACGGGCACCGGCGCGGGTCTCGAAGCGCTGCCGAGCGTCGCGCAACCGATCGAACTTCGAAACAGCATCACCGGCGTCGCGCATCAATAAAATGGCCAAATCCCCTCACAAGCCCCTTCAGCAGCTCGGCAAGCCAACCGCGCTTCCCACCTCACCCGCAGAGGCGGTGCTCGAACGCGTGGACAATCCCCACAGCGACACCGACTACGTGGCGCGCTTCACCGTGCCCGAATTCACCACGCTCTGCCCGATCACGGCGCAGCCGGACTTCGCGCATCTCGTGATCGACTACGTGCCGGGGCAATGGCTGGTCGAGTCGAAATCGCTCAAGCTCTACCTCGGCAGCTATCGCAACCACGGCGCATTCCACGAGGACTGCACGGTGGCGATCGGCAAGCGGCTGGTCGCGCTGCTCAAGCCGAAATGGCTGCGCATCGGCGGCTACTGGTATCCGCGCGGCGGCATGCCGATCGACGTGTTCTGGCAGGCTGGCAAACTGCCGAAAGACATCTGGGTGCCGGATCAAGGCGTCGCGCCGTACCGCGGGCGCGGCTAATGCGGCCCCAGCCGGGCCCTATCCATTCGGCCAACCTATCGAGCGACATACGAGAGCCCAACATGAATGACATACCCGAATACACGCCGCCGGAAGTCTGGGTCTGGGAGAAGGCCGACACTCCCAATTGGCGCTATGGCCATGTCAACCGCCCCATCGCGGGCGCGACGCATGAGAAGGAATTGGCGCGCGGAAAGCATCCGCTGCAGCTCTATTCACTGGCGACGCCTAATGGCGTCAAGGTTACAATTATGCTGGAGGAACTGCTGGCCGCCGGTCACAGCGGAGCCGAATACGACGCCTGGCTGATCCGGATCGGTGAGGGCCACCAGTTCGGCAGCGGATTTGTCGGGGTAAATCCGAATTCCAAAATTCCCGCGCTCATGGACTATAGCGAACCGACGCCACAACGCGTGTTCGAATCGGGCGCGATTCTGCTCTACCTTGCGGATAAGTTCGGCGCCTTTCTGCCAAAGGATCGCGGCAAGCGCACCGAGGCGCTGAACTGGCTGTTCTGGCAGATGGGCTCAACGCCCTATGTCGGCGGCGGCTTCGGGCATTTCTATGCCTATGCTCCGGTGAAGATCAAATACGCCATCGACCGCTTTGCAATGGAGGTAAAACGCCAGCTCGACGTCCTCGACCGGCAGCTTGCGAACAATCGGTTCATCGCCGGCGACGAATATACGATCGCCGATATGGCGATCTGGCCTTGGTACGGCAACGGCATGTTGAACGGCGCCTCCTACAACGACCCGCGCAAGTTCCTGCAGACGCATGAATACAAAAACCTGACGCGATGGACGAAAGAAATCGGCGAGCGCCCGGCCGTCAAGCGCGGGCGGATGGTCAACCGCGCCTCGGGGCCGCTTGAACAACAATTGCGCGAACGCCATGACGCCAGCGATTTCGAAACGAAGACGCAGGACAAGATCGAGGCACGGCCATAGCCCAATAGTCTCGCCTGATCGTTCACGCCCTAGCGCGCGACCGTCGCCAGCAGCGCCTTCATCTCCAAGCCGGGATCGGCAGCGCGCATGACGCTGCCCATGACGGCGATGCCGGCAACGCCCACCGCCAGAACCTCGGCGGCGCGCATGGTATTGAGCCCGCCGATCGCCACCAGCGGGACCCGCGAACTGCGCGCGAGGTCGGCCAAGCCCTTGCGGCCGATCTCCGGCCCGTAGCCGGGCTTGCTGGCGGTTTCATAGGCCGGCCCGGCAATGGCGTAGTCGGCCACGGCCGGATCGATGACCGACGCCTCGGTCGCGGTGTGGATCGAAACGCCGATCAGCTTGCTCGCGCCGAGCAGTTGGCGGGCCGCCGCGGCATCGCTCCCGGCCGGCAGGTGCACGCCATCGGCACCGGCGGCCTTCGCCAAGGCGGCGTCGCCGTGCAACGTGAGGCACGCACCATTGCGCCGCACGATCGGCAGCAACATGCGCACCAAGGCGATCTGCTCGTCCTCGGGCAAATCCTTCTCGCGCACGCTCACCCAGCGGCAACCCGCGGTGAGCGCCGCGGCGACGATTTCGACCAGCGGTTTGCGCGCCTGACGGCGATCGGTCACCAGCAGCAGCGGCGGCTGCGGGAGCCTCACGTGCCGACCAGGCCGAATTGCGGACTCGACGGCTCCGCATGGGCGACCTTCGGGATCCGCCCGGCGAGGCGCGCGGCGCGGCCGCCTTCGACGGCGGCCCGCATCGCGGTCGCCATCAACACCGGGTCCTGCGCCTTCGAGACCGCGGTGTTCAGCAGCACCGCCGAGCAGCCAAGCTCCATCGCGAGTGCGGCGTCGGAGGCGGTGCCGATCCCAGCATCGAGCACGACCGGCACCGGCGAGCGGGCGCAGACCAGTTCGATCAGGTGCGGATTGGAGACGCCGAGGCCCGACCCGATCAGCGATCCGAGCGGCATCACCGCGGCAGCGCCGACATCGGCGAGCTTGCGGCACACCACCGGATCTTCCGTGCAATAGGGCAGCACGATGAAGCCCTTCGCCACCAAGGCTTCGGTGGCTTTGATGAGCTCTTCGGTGTCGGGATAAAGCAGTTCGCGATCGCCGATCACCTCGATCTTCACCCAGTTGGTGCCGAGCGCCTCGCGCGCCAACTCAGCGGTGAGGATCGCATCTTTCGCGGTCTGGCAGCCGGCGGTGTTGGGCAGGAAGTTGATGTGCTTCGGAATGAGATCGACCAGGCTTTCGTCGTCACCGGCGAGGCTGATGCGCCGGATCGACGCCGTCACCATCTCGCTGCCGCTGGCGGCGATGGAGTTGAGCATCACCTTCCGGTTCGGATAACCGGCGGTGCCGAGGAACAGCCGGGAGCGGAATTCGCGGCCGGCGATGATCAGCGGATCGGACATTTCGAACAACTCCTGAGCACTCCGAGGCTCAACGGCTTGCAACAAGTTGCGATTAGCCGCCCTGACGCGCGCGCACGATCTCCACGCTGTCGCCGGGGTTCAAGCGCGTCGCCGGCCAATCGGCTCGTGGCACCACCGCGCCGTTGAGGGCGACCGCGATGCCGCGCTGTCCGACATCGAGCGCTTTTTCCTCGAGCAGCGCCGACAACGTCGCAGCGCTCAGCGGCTCGTCCTGACCGTTGACCCGAATGGAAGCGTTGAGAGCGGCTTGCGTCATGGCTCGACCCTATTCAGCGGCCCGCGGCGGCGCAAACCGTTCGATGCCGAACGGCCGGATCGCGGGATCGACCGCGCCGTCCAGCACCAGCGTCGCGATGGTGTCGGCGGTGACCGGCGCCAGCAGAATTCCATTGCGATGATGCCCGGTGGCGTAGATCAGTCCGTGGACGGGACCGGGACCGAGGATCGGCGCATCGTCGCGACTGCCGGGACGGTGCCCGACCCACATTTCATCGATCGGAAGTTCCTCGATCGCGGGCACGGTGCGCCATGCCGCTTCCAGCAAGGTCAGCACCCCGCCCGCTGTCATTGACGTGTCGAATGCCTTCTCCTCGACGGTCGCGCCCAGGATCAGGCGGCCATCGCGGCGCGGCACCATGTAGATGCCCGGCGCCCAGACCACGTGACTGATCAGCGGCGCCGCCGGATCCATCTTGAGCGACAGCATCTGACCTTTGATGGGGCGCACCGGCGGGCGCTGCTCGGGCGCGAGCCCGGCCACGCGTGCGCGACCATGCGCCGGCCGCCAGCACCACGACGTCGGCCGATACTTTGGTTCCGTCGGCCAGCACCACGCCGTCGGCACGCCCTCCGGTGAGCGCAATCTCTTTCACCGGCGTGTGCTCGTGAATGGTGGCGCCGGCGCCTTCGGCAGCGACGCGCAATGCGGCCGCAAGCTTGCGGTTGTCGACCTGATGGTCCTGCGGCGACCACACCGCGCCCGCGAGCTTGCCGGCGAGATGCGGCTCGCGCCGGCGGGCTTCGGCCGCGGAAATCCACTCGATCGGCAGGCCGAGCTTCTTCTGATGCGACAAGTGATGGTGCGCGCGCGCCTGATCGTCGGCGGTCAGCGCCACGACCAGCGTGCCCTCTTGCCGCAGCTCGACGTCGATGCCGGACGCCGCCAGCAATTCGGCGGCGAAGGCCGGCCAGCGCGCCTGGCTCTCGCGCCCGAGCGCCACCAGCGCGTCCTCGCCGGGTTCGGCTTCGCAACAGGCGGCGAGCATGCCGGCGGCGGCATAGCTGGCGCCGCTGCCGGCGGTCGCGCGCTCGAAGACGTCAACCTTCGTTCCCCGCGCCGCCAGTCGCCAGGCGATGCCAAGGCCCATCACCCCGGCGCCGATGATGGCGACCTTGGGCGAGTTGCCGAAGCGTGCGGAACCGGACGTCACGTGGCTGCTCCCTTCGCTGGCATGACCCAGACAGGTTCGATGGGTTTGATCTCAGCCGCGATCCCGCGGCACCCCAGGCGCCTTCATAATGGGCATTTTGGTGAGGCTCTACAAGCCCGCTGTCAAGTCCGCGGGGTCTGTCGCGAGGACATGGCACATGCGGATTTTGGCCTACTGACCGCTGCGATGCCGCAAGTACCGCGAACACACGATGGCAACCACAATGATCACCGCTGAGCCAAGGAACATCAGCAATTCAAGGCTGCCATGCGCGTAGCCGAAGCCGTACAGGACCGGCCCGGTCGCCTGCCCCATGAAGAAGAAGCTTGAATGCACGGAGGTGGCTGCGCCGCGCGCCGTCGCCGACAGATCGGTGACGTGCACCTGGATGCAGCCGTGCAGCAGGTAGAAGCCAAATCCAAACAGCGCGAACACGCCGACCTGGGCATACCAAGGGAAATGCAGCGCAGCGAGGCTGAGCGCCACCGCGGCCAGCACGCCGCCGATCAGCATCAGACGGCGTTCCTTGAAATGATTGACCAGCGCCGGAACCGACAGCGAATAGATCACGCCGCCCAGGCCGAACGCGCCGATCACGAGCCCGGCAATCGAGGCACGCGCCTCACCGCTGACCAGCAGCAGGATCGCCACATAGGGAAAGATGCCGTGGATGAAGATGCCCTCGAAGAACACCGAGCCGAAGCAAAACTTGGCGCGCGGATCGGCGAAGATGCTTTGATAGTTGGCCTTCACCGCCGGCAGATTGAACACCGGCCGCGGCTTCGGCACCGGAAAGCCGCGCAAGGTGTAGAACGCGGCGACGGTGACGATCAGCCCGAAAGCTCCGATCACCGCAAAGATCCCGCGCCAGCCGAACAGGTCGCCGATCACGCCCGCGATAGCGGCGCCCAACACGTTGCCGGTCAAGCCGACCGCCAGCAGCCGGCCGATCATGACCTGCCGCTGATGGATCGGCACGAGATCGCCGATCAACGCCATCGCGACCGGAAACACGCCGCCGGCGACCAGACCGGCCGCGACGCGCATGCGCGAACACCAGCGAGAAGCTCGTTGCGACCGCACACACCAGCGCCGTGACCGATACCACCAGCAGGCTCATGTTCATGAGCCGTGTCTTGCCGAAGAAATCGGCGATGGTGCCGAGCACCGGCTGGGTCAGCGCATAGGGCAAGGTGAATGCGGTCGACAGCAACGCTGCGGTCTTCACGTCGACCGCGAGATCGGCGGCGATCTGCGGTATGACCGGATCGACGACGCGGCTGAACAGCGTCGACGCGAACACGACGAGGAAGACGATTTTCAGAACGGGCGGAATGGCGTGCTCGCTTGATCTCGGTCGGAACCGTTCAAAGGCGTGGCATCAGGCCTTGGACAATGAGTATGCGGGTTTTGCAACCCGGATTTATGCAACCCTCCTACCCGATGATGGCGTGCGGCAGGAACCGTGACGAATTCTTGGTGATGGGGCTCGCATCCTCGCGCACCGACAGCCCGCAAGGCTGGCCCGCGGCGATCCACGAACCAAGCACGGCGTAATTGCCGTCAAACTGCGGCAGCGGCGCCAGCGCCTGCCGCACAAAGCCTTCGGCGCCGTAAGGCCCGGAATCGCGGTCGAGCGCATCGCCGGCGACCACCAACTCGATATTGGCGCCCTCGCGCGAATAGAGCGGCTTGCGCGCATAGGACGCGCCGAGTTCGGCGGCCTTGTCGTCGTCCTCGAAATAGGCCGGCAGCAGATTGGGATGCCCTGGAAACATCGCCCACAGCAGCGGCAGGATGCCTTTGTTGGACAGGATCGCCTTCCACGGCGGCTCGACGAATTGCGTCGATGCCCCCGGCAAGTACGCGCCGAAGGCCTCGCGCATCATCCATTCCCAGGGATAGAGCTTGAACAGCAGATCGATCGGGACGTTCTTGGCATCAACGAACAGACCCTGCGGCGTGCGCCCGATCGTCTCCATCTCCATCATCGATGTCGCCAGCCCGGCCTGGTGCGCGCAGTCCTGCAGATAGGCGAGCGTGCCGGCGTCTTCCGGCACGTCGAGCGAGCCGGCCAGATGCAACAGCCGGCCCTTGCCGATCGCGGTCCAGCCTTCGATCAGACGTTCATGCAGCGAGTTGTATTGGTCGGCGTCCGACGGCAACACCTTGCGCGCGATCGCGTCCTCCAGCCATCGCCACTGGAACACCGCGGTCTCGAATACGGCGGTCGGCGTGTCGGCGTTGTATTCAAGAAGCTTCGCCGGGCCCTTGCCGTCGTATCGAAAATCGAACCGGCCGTAGAGGCTCGGATCGCCGCGCTTCCAGCTTGCCGACGAGCCAGTTCCAGAACGCGGGAGGAATCCGCAAAAGCTTGAGCATGCGCTCGTCCGACACCGCGCGTTCGACCAGCTCACGGCACATCTCATCGAGCTCCGCGGTCGGCGCTTCGATATCTTGCTCGATCTGCTCCAGGGTGAAGGCGTAATAGGCGCGCTCGTCCCAATAGCGTTCGCCGTCGATGGTATGGAAATCGAAGCCGGTCTGCTCGGCGATGTCGCGCCAATCCGCGCGTTCGTCGCAGGCGATCGCGCTGCATCAACTGCTCGATGAGTACGAGCGGCCGGTGCCGCCGAAGCCGCCCTCGGAACGCTGGGCGTGCTGGGCCGGGTCGTCGGTCGCGATGTCGTCGGAGTCGTCGGTCGGGTCGTTGTCGGCGTGGCGGTGCGCGTGAATGCCGGACGCGACCAATGGCTGCTGCTATTGGTGCGGGTCCAACCGGACGTTCCCCATGACCGGCGTGGCTGGCATGGCTCGGTGTTGGTCGCTTTCGGCACGGCAGGAGCAACCGCCGCCGGCGGCGCACTGGCGGGCGGACAGTCGCGCGGCGGCGTCATCGCATAGGCGGTGGCGCCGACGCCGGTGGCGCCCATCAGCAGCAGCGCGACTTGGGAGGAGCGCTTCACGGCTTGCTCACCAGGTCATCGAGGCGGCGCTCAGCACGCCGGCGGTGACCGAGGCGAGCCCGAGCCAGATCGCGGCGGCCATCTCGCCCGTCCTCGATGCGCTTCGACAGGTCCGGCACCGGAATGCATGCGACGTAGTAGGCGACGATCTGAACGAAGAGCGCGATGACGCTCCAGATGACGCAGTCCACGATATCGGCTGCATGCGCGACCGCGCTCGCCACCGGCAGCGCAAAGCCGAGCACGCTCAGACCGAGCGAGACGGCGGCGCCCGGCACGTTCTTGCGGATCAGCTCGAATTCGTCGTGCGGGGTGATCCATGGATAGATCAGCAGGTAGGTCACCACCGCGACCAGCGAAACGCAGAAATAGGCCAGAAAGGCCGGCAATCCGGCCAGCGACTGCAACACCATCGTTCCCCCCTGCGGCGATGCCCGCCCTCAGCGCAGGCTCACCCCTGTGGTTTAGCAATGCGATCGAACGCTTGCAGCGTCCGAAGCAATCCTTCCATGTCCTTGAGCGGAATCATGTTGGGGCCGTCGGAGGGCGCCTTGTCGGGGTCCTGGTGGGTCTCGATGAAAACGCCCGCCACCCCGACCGCGACGGCGGCGCGCGCCAGCACCGGCACGAATTCCCGCTCGCCGCCGGAGGACGTGCCCTGCCCGCCCGGCTGCTGCACCGAATGGGTGGCGTCGAAGATCACCGGCGCGCCGGTCGAGCGCGCCAGGATCGGCAGCGCGCGCATGTCCGACACCAGCGTGTTGTAGCCGAACGATGCGCCGCGCTCGGTCACCAGCACGTTGCGATTGCCGGCGCCGGTGATCTTGGCCACCACATTGGCCATGTCCCAGGGCGCGAGGAACTGTCCCTTCTTGACGTTGACGACGCGCCCGGTGGCGGCCGCCGCGATCAGGAGATCGGTCTGCCGGCACAGGAAGGCCGGAATCTGCAACACGTCGACCGCCTCGGCGACCGCGCGCGCATTGCGCGGCGTCGTGCACGTCGGTCAGCACCGGCACGCCCAGCGTCGCGCGGATCTCGGCAAAGATCGGCAGCGCGGCGTCGAGGCCGATGCCGCGCGCGCTGCGCGCGCTGGTGCGGTTGGCCTTGTCGAACGAGGTCTTGTAGACGAGCCCGATCCCGACCCGCGCCGCGATCTCCTTGAGCGCGGCCGCCATCTCGAGCGCGTGCGCGCGGCTCTCGAGCGCGCACGGCCCGGCAATCAGCGCGAGCGGCAAATCGATTGCCGAAACGCACTTGGCCGCGACCTCGGCCGACGGCAACCACCGGATTGGGTTCAGGGTCGGTTTTCAACATCAAAGCCTCATGGGGCGGACCATGGAGGCCGCGGCCAGTCCGGTCAACCCGCGACCCGAGCCATGTGGACGGCCGTAATCGTCAAACAAATCAACGATCGCAGGCCACCCCTTGCTGCACGGCAGCTCAGGCCCGCTCCAGCGCCGCCTTCACGCGCTCGGGCGTGAACGGCACCCGCCGCAACCGCACGCCGGTCGCGTCGAACACCGCGTTGCCGATCGCCGCCGGCACCAGGCCGAGCGCCATTTCGGCCGCGCCCGACGGCGCCTCTTCGGGCCGCCGGATCAGCACGATGTCGATGCGCTCCGGCAGGCCGTCCATGTGCATGACCGGGATAGCTCTCCCAGTCCGACGCTGGTCACCATGTTTTCGTCGAAACGCACCTCCTCGACCATGGCGCGGCTGGTGCCATAGACGAGCTGCCGGTCGATGACGTGCCGAGCGTGTCCGGATTGACGATCATGCCGACATCATGAGCGCAGACATAGCGCAGCAGATCGAGCTTGCCGGTGCGGCGATGCACCCGGACCTCCGCGATCAGCGCGATGAAGGTGGTGAAATGCCGCCGGAACGCGATGCCGCGACCGATCGCGACGTCCGGGTCCTTCTGATCGTTGCGTGGCGACGGCCGCTTCTCCCAGCCGTAGTTCTCGGCCGCAATGCGCACCGCGTCGCGGTCGCGCGGATGCTTGAGATATTGCAGCCGAAATTCGACCGGATCGGTGTTGGTCGCGGCCGCGAGTTCGTCGATGAAGGATTCGCTGCCGAACAGGATCGGCGGACCGTAGGGATCGCGCAGATGGGTCGAGCGCAGCGGTGACGCGCGCTCCATCAGCGGCGGAATGATCTCCCAGCCGAGCCGCCCGTGATCGAAGGTGTAGGACGCGACCGGGATTTCGAAGCTCTCGTCCCGCGTTGAGCGGCAGTCCGGTCAATTGCCCGGCGAGCACGTCGGCGGCGCGGGTCTCGCGGGTGTTGTTGTCGAGCCGCGAGAACGCCTTGCTGATGTTCTCGTAGGCGATGACCTTGCCGTTGGCATCGAGACCGGCGCGGCTGCGGTTGATCGAGGCGGTGCCCTTCGGGTCCCAGGCCAGCGCTTCGTGCCGCATGTATTGCACCCGCACCGGCCGGCCCGAGATGCTTCGACAGGATCGCGGCGTCCGCGGTCGCGTCGCCCTGCTCGTTGCGGCCGTAGGAGCCGGTGCCGAACATCCAGATCGCCCGCACCTTTTCGCGCGGCAGGCCGAGCAGCTCGGCGACGCAATAGGCGGAGTCATAGGGCTTCTGGGTCGATGTCCAGATCGTCGCCTCGCCGTCGCGCACGTCGGCGACCGCGCAGGCCGGCCCCATGCTGGCATGCGACTGGGTCGGGATACTCGTATTCGCCTTCGACGATGCGGACCGCCTGCTTGATGCCCTCCTCGAAATTGCCGTTCTGGCGCTGGAACTCGCGCTTGACGATCGGCGCCTTGCGGATGTGCTCGAACAGCTTCTCGTGGCCGGGGAAGTTCGGCTTCGACTCCGACCACGTCACCTTGAGCGCGCGCGCGGCCTTGACCGCATTCCATTCCTTCTCGGCGACGACCGCGAGCAGGTCCTTGATCCAGACCGCCTTGGCGCCGGGAATGTGCTTGATCGATCCGTCGTCGACCTTCACCGGCACCGCGCCCGCGACCGGCGGGCGGATCATGCGCGCATGCAGCATGCCCGGCAGCCGCACGTCATTGACCATCTCGAGCGTGCCGAACACCTTGCCGGGCAGATCGCGGCGCGGCAGCGACTGGCCGATGATCTTGAAGTCGGCCGGCTTCTTCAGCGGCGCCTGGACCTCGACCTGCGAGCCCGTTGCTCAGCGCGGCCGTTCCACTTCACGGTGCTGTCGAGATAGCGCCCGCCGACCAATTCCGCATAGGTCACGCGCTTGGCTGGCTCGGCGATGGCATGCACGACGCCGTCGGTCGACGGTGAGCTCATTCGCCGGCTACGCCGAGCTTGTCGCTCGCCATCTCGACCAGCAGACGCCGGGTTTCCGCAGCGGTGCGCCGCAGCATGGTGCCGCCATGCGACACGCCGATCGCGGCGCTCGCGCCGCCCATATCGAGCGTGAGCGCGCTGTCGCCCATCACCACGCGCACGCGCTCATAGGCGACGTCGATTTCCTCCGCCACCATCTGCGCGATGGCGGTGCCGAGCCCCTGCCCGCCGTCGATCTTGCCGTAATAGGCGACGACCGAGCCGTCGGCATCGATGCTGATGTAGGACGATAGCTGGTCGCCCTTGAGCGGCGGGCGGGTCGGCGACCGCGCGGCGCGGATGCCTCGGCCCGATCGCGGGCGCAGCGAGCGTGACGACCAGCGCGCCGGTCGAGCTCAGGAAGGCGCGGCGATTGAGCGTCATATCGGTCATGATCGCGCTCCCTCACGCCTGCTGCGCGGCGCGGCGCACCGCCTTGAGCGCCGCGCCGTGGGTGCCGCAACGGCAGATCAGATCGTTGAAAGCGTCCTTGATCTGCGCGTCAGTCGGCTTGGGATTGCGATCGAGCAGTTCGAGCGGCGGTGAGAATCCAGCCGCTGATGCAGTAGCCGCATTGATTGACCTGCTCCTCAATCCAGGCGGCTTGCACCGGGTGCGGCTTCTCCGGCGTGCCGAGACCGGCCAGCGTGGTGATCTTGCGGCCGGCGACGGACGACACCGGCGTGACGCAGGAGCGGACCGCGCGGCCGTCGATCTGCACCGTGCAGGCGCCGCATTGGCCGAGCCCGCATCCGAAGCGCGGATTGTTCAAGCCAAGCTCGTCGCGCAATGCGTAGAGCAGCGGCATGTCGGGATCGTCGACGTCGATCGTGCGCGCCGTGCCGTCGACCACCAAAGTGATCTGTGCCATCGATATCCTCCCCGTGACCGCCGCTTTGTTGGTCGCGGCGTTTCTGTATGCGCGAAGCATAGCACGCGCCGCGCCGTCGGCATCAGGCCGAGCGTTCTGATCGAAAGTAAGGCTAGACCAGCCGGCTCTGTTCGACCGCCGCTTCAATGAAGGAAGCAAACAGCGGGTGCGGCTCGAACGGCCGCGACTTCAGCTCGGGGTGGAACTGCACGCCGACGAACCAGGGATGGTCCTCATACTCGATCATCTCCGGCAACAGCCCGTCGGGCGACATGCCGGAGAAACGCATGCCGTGCTGCTCGAGCCGGCCCCGGTAATTGGTGTTGACCTCGTAGCGATGGCGGTGCCGCTCGGAGATTTCCGAGGTGCCGTAGATCGCGGCGACGCGGCTGCCGCGCTGGAGCGCGGCCGGATAGGCGCCGAGCCGCATGGTGCCGCCGAGATCGCCGTCGATGCCGCGCGTCTGCAGCTCGTTGCCCTTCATCCATTCGGTCATCAGGCCGACCAGCGGGTTCGCGGTCTGGCCGAACTCGGTGGAGTTGGCGTCTTCGATGCCGCACAGGTTCCGCGCCGCTTCGATCACCGCCATCTGCATGCCGAAGCAAATGCCGAAATACGGCACGCGGTGCTCGCGCGCGAACTGCGCCGCCTTGATCTTGCCCTCCGCGCCGCGCTGACCGAAGCCGCCGGGAACCAGGATGCCGTTGACGTGCTCGAGGAACGGCACCGGGTCCTCGCGCTCGAACACTTCGGATTCGATCCAGTCGAGCTTGACCGCGACCTTGTTGGAAATCCCGCCGTGCGACAGCGCCTCGATCAGCGACTTGTAGGCGTCCTTCATGCCGGTGTATTTGCCGACGACCGCGATGGTGACCTCGCCTTCCGGATTGCGGATGCGGTCGTTGATGTTGCGCCAGACCGACAAGTCGGGCTCCGCCTTGGGCTCGATCCCGAACGCGGCGAGCACTTCGCGATCGAGCCCGGCCTCATGATAAGCCTCGGGCACGGCATAGATGTTGTCGGCGTCGCGCGCCTCGATCACCGCGCTCGGACGCACATTGCAGAACAGCCCGAGCTTGCGGCGCTCCTCCGCCGGGATCGGCCGGTCGCAGCGGCACAGCAGGATGTCGGGCTGGATGCCGATCGAGCGCAGCTCCTTGACCGAATGCTGCGTCGGCTTGGTTTTCAGTTCGCCGGCGCCGGTAATGAACGGCAGCAGCGTGAGATGGATGTAGATCGCGTGATTGCGCGGCAGATCGTTGCCGAGCTGGCGGATCGCCTCGAAGAACGGCAGGCCTTCGATGTCGCCGACGGTGCCGCCGATCTCGCACAGCACGAAATCGTAGCCGTCATTGCCGTCGCGGATGAATTCCTTGATCGCGTTGGTGACGTGCGGGACCACCTGGATGGTGGCGCCGAGATAATCGCCGCGCCGCTCCTTGGCGAGGATCTCCTGGTAGATGCGGCCGGTGGTGATGTTGTCCTGCCGGGTCGCCGGCCGTCCGGTGAAGCGCTCGTAGTGGCCAAGGTCGAGATCGGTCTCGGCGCCGTCGTCGGTCACGAACACTTCGCCGTGCTGGTACGGCGACATCGTGCCGGGATCGACGTTGAGATAGGGGTCGAGCTTGCGCAGCCGCACGCTGTAGCCGCGCGCCTGCAGCAACGCGCCGAGCGCCGCCGACGCCAAGCCTTTGCCGAGGGAGGAGACCACGCCGCCGGTGATGAAGATGTACCGCGCCATGGGGCCTAACCTTTAGCCCCGGCGGATCAATTCGCCGAGCGCGATTTGACCCTGTGGATTGCCCTTCGAAGCGTTCATCACAAGCCCTGTTTGTCCTGTCCGTTCAAACTCTTGGCCTCATTCACCACGCCGGTTTAGACGCCATCCTCATTGCGCGCATGGCAGCTCTACAAAGTCGAAGGGCCGGTCACCCGGCCCTTGAAGGTCACTTCGATTGCGGCACCTGCGGCCCCGAAGGCGCGCCTTCCTGCTGCTTGAGCTGTTCCAGCAGGTTTCCCGGCGCTTTTGGCGCCGGAGCGCCCGGGGTCGAAATCGGAGCCGTACCCGGGAGTCCCAGGATCGAACCCGGATTGCGGTTCCAACCGGCAATCACCGACAGCAGCAGGCTGGTCGCAGAAGAAGCACGCCGCCAGGATGGCGGTGCTGCGGGTCAGCACGTTGGTGCTCCCGCGGCTGGACATGAATCCACCGCCTCGACCCGATCCCGAGGCCGCCGCCTTCCGATTTCTGCAGCAGCACCAGCCCGCACATGGCGAGCACGATCATCAAATGAATCACAATCATGAAACGTTAACATCGAACCTGTCCGCTGGAGGCCGCTTCAGGCGGGCCCGCCTGGCTGTCAGGACCCATATAGGAAGTTGCGGGGGTCCTACACAATCCCCGGGGTCTTTTCCATCCCCCTGCCAAGCGCCGCACGAGCGCTTGCGCCATCGCCATGCCACGCAATCGCGCAATCCTGCCATCACGTTACGGGACCGGCCGATGTGGTAGGCTCGCTCAGCCGGCCACGATCGTGGATCAATTAGCGAAGGACCGCGCTCATGCAGATCAGTCACCGCCGAGAGTTCATCCAGAAAGGCTTGTTCCTCGCAGGCACCGCCGGGCTGCTGGCCTCCGGCCTGGCGCCGGTCGCCAGCCATGCGCAGACCTTCGGTCCGATGCGGCGCGCCAACCGTTACGACGACACGTTCATCAACGAGCGCAAACCGTTCTCCTGGCCCGGCGGCAAAACGCTCGCGGTGTGGATCGCGCCCAATGTCGAGGTCTGGCATTACGATTTAGCGGTCGGCACCGGCATCTCGCCGAACCCCACCAATCGCGTGCCGGACGTCGTCAACTATGCCTGGCGCGAATACGGCATGCGGGTCGGGCTTTGGCGGCTCGCCGACGTGCTCGATGGCGCCGGCGTCAAGGCGACGGTCGCGCTCAATTCGCAGGTGTGCGTCGAGCATCCCAAAGTCGTCGACGAGATGAAGAAGCGCGGCTGGGAGTTCATGGGCCACGGCACCACCAACAGCGAGAGCCTGGCGGGACTCTCGCCCGAGAAGGAGAAGGAGGTCATCGCCCATGTGCTCAAGACGATCGCGGCGGCCACCGGCGCGCGGCCGCGCGGCTGGCTCGGCACCGGGCTGACCGCAGACCTACAACACCCTCGACATCCTCGCCGAGGAAGGCGTGACCTATTGCGGCGATTGGAACAACGACGACCAGCCTTACCGCATGAAAGTCAAAAGCGGAAAGATGTTCGGAATCCCCTACTGCATGGAGATCAACGACATCCCGCTGTTCATCCGCAAGGGCTACACCGGCGAACAGTACTACCGCTCGGTGATGGATCAGTTCGAAGGATTGCTGGCGGACAGCGAGCAAGCACGCCGCGCGTCATGGGCATTCCGCTCCACCCGATGATCATCGGGCAGCCGCTACGCGCCAAATACCTTGCACGCGCGCTCGCCGAAATGAAAAAGCACGACAAGGTCTGGTTCGCGACCGGCGGCGAGATCATCGACGCCTACGAGCGCGCCAACCCGGCGAGTTAGCGGCCGGCATCTGGGGCACGCTTACCTGGACCTACGACCAAGTCGGCAACCGCACCTCGGAGGTGCTGACCTCAGGCTCCACCACCACGCAGACCTACGCCTATCCCGGCTCCAGCAACAAGCTGTCGACCGTGACCGAGGGCGCGAGCGTGCGCAGCTTCACCCACGACGCCGCCGGCAACGTCACCGCCGACGACCGCGCCGGCACCACCTACAATTATCGCTATAACAACCGCGGCCGGCTCGACCGCCTCACCATCGGCTCGACCGTCAACGCCGACTATACCTATGACGGCCTGGAGCGGCTCGCCATCCGCACCACGCAAAACATGACGCCGGCGGGCACCACGCACTATGTCTATGACACCGCCGGCCAGCTGGTCGCGGAATCGACCGGCACCGGCACCACCGTGCGCGAATATATCTGGCTCGACGCCATGCCGCTCGCGGTCATAGCCGACATCGACACGTCGACGCCCAACCTCAACTTCGTCCACGCCGACCATCTCGACCGTCCGCTCAAGATGACCGACGCCAGCCAACCGTCGTCTGGGACGCGGTCTACAAGCCCGTTCGGCGAGGTGCATCGCCATCACCGGCACCGCACCAACAACCTGCGCTTCCCGGGGCAATATTTCCTGATCGAGTCCGGCCTGCCTACAACTGGCACCGCCACTACGACCCGACCATTGGACGATACATCCAGCCGGACCCAATTCGTGACAGGATGTTGACGATGCCTGCAAGTTTTGTATCAGGACGCCAAACGGTGATGGACCATTCGTTCAACGGTCCTAGTTTGGATATCGTGTCCAGTTCCAGCGGACTTGCAAGCCTTCTTGCGAAGATGCCCGAATTCGCTGATGGGTCCAGCGTATACAGTTACGTCAGTTCTGCGCCGGCAACTAGAATAGATCCAACAGGACTTCAGGGATCATTGTCGCAGCTTCGGAGCTTGTTCTTCCCGCGGGCGTGTCGTCAGAGTCCAGCGCCAGTGGCCTGCACCCGGTTCCGAAGACACCGAGTTAGGTGTTTTGATGGAGCTGGAGGTGGGTCATGAAAGACGGAAGTTTACGCGGGAGTTCAAGCTGAAGCTGTGCGCCTGATCAAGGATCGGGGCGTGTCCTATGCGCAAGCGTCGGAAGAACTGGGCGTGCACATGTCGCAACTGCGCGCCTGGGTGAAGACGTTCGCCGACGATCCGGAGCACGCGTTTCCCGGCAACGGCCAGATGAAGCCGAGCAGCTCGAGATCGCGCGGCTCAAGCGCGAAGTGGCGAAGCTGAGAAATGGCGGAGCGGGACATCCTGAAAAAAAGCCGCGGCCTACTTCGCGAGGAATCGATGTGAAGTTCGGGGGGGGGGTGGTGTCTCGGGGGTGGCTTCTATGGATGGCTGACCCGACCGCGCAGTCAGCGCAGCCGGGACGACGAAGAGCTTGCTGCCATGTGCTGAGCCCGAGCGAGACTATGGCGCAGGCGGGTGTGGCGAGACGTGCTGGCGAAGGACTGTCATGCGGCCTGCATCGGATCGAGCGATTGATGCGATTGCAGGCCCTCAAAGCACGACCGCGCCGGCGCCGCCTGCCGCCCGATCTGGGTGAGCGGCAGGCGGGCGCCGTCGCTCCGAACGTGCTGGACCGCAGCTTTGAAGCCGCCGCTCCCAACCGCAAATGGATCGCTGACTTCACCTATGTCTGGACGGCGGAGGGCTGGCTGTATGTGGCTGCCGTCATTGACCTGTTCTCGCGGCGTGTGGTGGGCTGGTCGATGAGCGCCACCATGACGGCGCAGCTCGTCGCCGACGCCCTGGTGATGGCGATCTGGCGGCGCGGCAAGCCCGACGCACTGCTGCATCACTCCGATCGCGGCAGCCAATCACCAGCGAGCAGTTCCAGCGGCTGATGGCTGACAACGGCGTCGTCTGTTCGATGAGTCGATCGGGCAACGTGTGGGACAACGCCGCCATGGAGAGCTTCTTCTCGTCGCTGAAGACTGAGCGCACCGGCAGCAAAACGTACAGGACCAGAGATGAAGCACGAGCAGATGTGTTCGACTACATCGAGCGCTTCTACAATGCCAAACGAAGGCACTCGACGATCGGTTATCTGAGCCCTATGGAGTTCGAGCAGAAGGCTGGATTTGCTTAACTGCGTGTCATCCAAACCGGGTGCAGGCCATTCCTTGCGGTTAAGTCAATACACACGGAAATAGGACTGAGCGGGACGAGCACAAAATGCGACGCGGGCTGCATGATACTAACGAAGATTGCAACCCTCGATAAATCGGACATGACAAGAATTATGGCACTTGAAGAAGTATCGATACCTTACCGGGTAATGTATCCAGGAAAGTGAGAGGATGGCCGATATCAAATACCGACACTTGGTTGACTTCGACCACGAAGCCAACAAAGTGGTGATCTCACGACTGTTCGAATTGGCGATACTCATTTGTATACGGAGATCATCCTTGATCAATTGACTGGCGATCAAAAGACGCTTGAGGGCTTCGCCACAAAATTGGGCACAACGCTTCTTGTCGACATGCCTGGGTTAAGGGATGAATTTGACTAGGAGACGATGACTTAAGTCTGCTGACCTCGCAGCCACCACGCGGAACTACGCCTATCCCGGCTCCAGCAACAAGCTCGCGACGGTGACCGAGGGCGCGAGCGTGCGCGCCTTCACCCACGACGCCGCCGGCAACGTCACCGCCGACGACCGCGCCGGCACCACCTACCATCATCGCTATAACAACCGCGGCCGGCTCGATCGCCTCACCATCGGCGCGACCGTCACCGCCGACTACATGGCTTGCCAAGTGGCGCATGTTTGTCGGCGAACCATGCGCGTTACACCCAAGGCTGCCGGCTAGAGATAGGCGCGCGCGATCCCGAGGAAATCGTCGGCCTTGAGACTGGCGCCACCAACCAGTGCGCCATTGACATTGGGCACATGCATCAATTCGACGGCGTTCGACGGCTTGACCGAACCGCCATAGAGGATGCGGATGGCACGTCCGGCCGCTCCGTACCGTTGCTCCAGGTGCTGGCGAATAAAACCGTGAACCGCCGCGACATCTGCCGCCGTGGGCGTGAGGCCGGTGCCGATCGCCCACACCGGCTCGTATGCAACCACCAGATTGTGTGGCGTCGCTCCGTCCGGCAATGAACCCTGGGTCTGCCCGTTCACCACCTCAAGCGTTTTGCCGGCGGCGCGCTGGTCGTTGGTTTCGCCGACGCAAACGATCGCCATCAAGCCGGCCCGCCATGCCGCGCGCGCCTTGGCATTCACCTCGGCGTCGGTTTCCCCATGCAGCGCGCGCCGTTCCGAATGTCCGACGATCACGGCCACGGCGCCGGCGTCCCGCAGCATCTCCGCCGAAAGGTCGCCGGTGAAGGCACCCGCCGGCTCGACGTGGCAATTCTGGGCGCCGATCATGACCGGCGTTCCCTGGGCCTGCGTGGCGAAGGACGCCAGCAGCGTCGCCGGCGGACAAACCATGAGGTCGGTGCGGACCGCCACATCGCCGGCGCCCTGTATCATCCTGGCCAGTTCGGCCGACGACCCGCGCAGCCCGTTCATTTTCCAGTTGCCCGCGACCAACGGACGCGACGTCTCAGCCATGATGATTTCCTGTGGAATTGAAGCGACCGCCATACGCTCCAAACCGGGGCCGGCCAGAATGGACCATCCAGAGTGCTCCCCTAGTGGAGTGGATTTGACATTCGCTACCCACCAGGCAGCAAGCACGCGATGCGAATGTCAAATCCAAAACTCCACTAGCAACCTATACTTGCTAGTGGTCCTTTGATTCTAACATTCGCAAAATCGTCCGCGGAAATGGGATGCGAATGTTAGAATTGGACCACTAGCGCGCGTCCGCGATTGTTGACCCGCCGCGCCGGACCGCCTAAATCCAGCGTGGATTCCGAAGGTTAGTCCATGATTGCCGCCGTCGATCCTCCGTGGATTGCGACGCTGGCAAAATCTAACCTAGAATGACCGTAACGCCTTGTCGGCGCAGGAGCAAAATGCTCGCAGCGCCGGCGCATCCAATCACCCGGAACCGTCAACATGCTTCGAGGTATGCGCACTGCCTCTTCCAATTGGCTCGGCAAAGTCGTCCTGGGCGTGCTGCTGGTCCTGATCGCGATCAGCTTCACGATCTGGGGCATCGGCGACATTTTCCGCGGATTCGGCCGGTCGAGCCTGGCCCGGATCGGGGACACCGAAATTTCCATCGAACAGTTCCGGCAGCTCTACAACGAACGGCTGCAGCAGTTCGGCCGTCAGCTCGGCCGGCCGATCACCCTGGATCAAGCGCGCGGTCTTGGGCTCGATCAGCAGCTGGTGGGGCAGCTCATCGGCGAAGCGACCCTTGACGAGCGCGCCAAGGCGCTGCGGCTCGGCCTCAGCGATGAGGAGATGGCGCGCCGCATCACCACCAACCCCGACCTGCTGGGCCCGAACGGGCAGTTTGACCGTACGCGTTTCGAGTTCATGCTGCGGCAAAACCAAATCACCGAACAGCGCTTCATTGCCGAACAGCGCCGGTTGGCGTTGCGGCGGCAACTCGCGGGCACCGTGTTGAGCGGGTCGCAGCTGCCGAAGGCCGCCCTGGAAGCCGCCGAGCGCTATCAGAACGAACAGCGCAGCGTCGAATACGTCCTGCTCGAACGCGCACAGGCCGGCGACATCCCCGTGCCCACACCCGAGGCGCTCGCAAAATATTTCGAAGAGCGCAAGACGCTGTTCCGCGCTCCCGAATATCGCAAGATCGTCGTGCTGCCGCTGTTGCCCGGCGAACAGGCGATGTGGACGCAAATCTCAGACGCCGACGTGGAGCGCGCCTACGAGCAGCGCCGCGCACGCTACGTCACGCCGGAGCGACGAACGCTCCAGCAAATGGTGTTCGACAACGCGAGCGACGCACAGGCGGCCGCCGATCGCATCGGCAAAGGCGAATCGTTTCTCGACATCGCCAAGGAACGAAAGCTCACCGAGAAGGAACTCGACCTCGGCACACTGACGCGGGCGGCGATGGTCGACCAGGCGGTCGCGGATATCGCATTCGCGCTGAAGGACAACGAGGTCAGCGCACCGGTCAAAGGCCGGTTTGGAACCGTGCTGGTGCGTGTTTTGAAGATCGAGCCCGAGCAGGTCCGCCCATTGGCCGAGGTTGGCGACGCGTTGCGGCGCGAACTCGCACAGGAGCGCGCCAAGGCCCAAATCCTTCCGCTCTATGACAAGATCGAAGATGAGCGCTCGATCGGCAGGACATTGGCGGAGGCCGCCGAAAATCTGAAACTCGCGGTGCGCACCGTCGAGATCAATCGCCAGGGCGTCAGTCCGTCGGGCGAGCCAGTCAGCGGGCTGCCCGACGCTCAGCGCCTCCTCACCGCCGCCTTTGCCGCCGAAACCGGCGTCGAAAATGATCCGCTGCAGGTCGAAGGCGGCTATGTCTGGTACGAGGTGGCAGGCATCACGCCGGAGCGCGAGCGCACGCTTGAGGAAGTGAAGGACGAGTTGGAGACGCGTTGGCGGGACGAACAGGTCGCCAATGTTCTCCGCGCCAAGGCCGCCGATATGATCGAGAAGCTCAAAGCCGGCGCGCCATTCGCACAGGTCGCCGCCGCGGCCGGACTGAAGGTCGTGAGCAAGGCCGACATCAAGCGCGGCAACGCCGCGCCGCCGCTGTCGGTCCGAACCATCGACGCAATCTTCCGGGCGGCCAAGGACGCCTATGGAGTGGCCGAAGGAGTTGCGCCGACGGATCAGGTGGTCTTCCGCGTCACCGACGTGACGATGCCGGACATCGACCCGAAGTCGGAAGAGGCGGCGCGCCTCCGCGACGGTCTCAACCGCAGCTTCACCGAAGACGTGTTCGGCGGATATCTCGGTTATCTCCAGCGCCAGGTCGGCGTTCGGATCAACGAGCCCGCGCTCAAGCAGATCGTCTCCGGGCAGAACCCGAACACCAATTGAGTTCGTGAATGCAGATCGAGCCGCAGGCGTCGGCCTTCACCAAGCGCTATGCGGACGGCGAAGCGCAGGTGGTCTGGACCACGCTGGTCGCCGACCTCGAGACGCCGGTGTCGGCATTCCTCAAGATCGCCGGCACGCGACCGCTGAGCTTCCTGTTTGAATCAGTCGAAGGCGGCGCGGTTCGCGGGCGCTATTCGATCATCGGGCTTGAGCCCGACCTGATCTGGCGCTCGGTCGCCGGGCGCTCCGAAATCGGCACGGTCGCGCGCGGCAAGACCGGACATTTCACCCCGTGCAAGCAGACGCCGCTGGCGTCATTGCGCGCGCTCGTGGCCGAGAGCCGCATCACATTGCCCGACACGCTGCCGCCGATGGCCGCCGGCATCTTCGGCTATCTCGGCTACGACATGGTGCGCCTGATGGAGGAACTGCCGGCGCCCAATCCGGACCCGATCGGGCTGCCCGATGCGGTCCTGGTGCGCCCCACCATCGTGGTCGTCTTCGACGCGGTGAAGGACACCATCACGGTCGTGACGCCGGTTCGCCCGGAACAAGGCGTCTCCGCCAACACCGCATTGGCGCGGGCGACGGAACGGCTTGGCGTCGTGGTCGACGCGCTCGACCAGCCGCTCGACCATGCCGCCGCCGGCGCACCGGCTGGCTCGCTCACGGTGCTGCCCACCTCCAACACCACGCCGGCCGAGTACGAGCGCATGGTGCGCGCCGCCAAGGAGTACATCGCGGCCGGCGATATCTTTCAGGTGGTGCTGTCGCAGCGGTTCGAGGCGCCATTCGAGCTGCCGCCGTTCTCGCTCTACCGCGCGCTGCGCCGGGTGAACCCCTCCCCCTACCTCTACTTCCTCAACCTCGGTGACTTCGCCATCGCCGGTTCGAGCCCGGAAATTCTGGTCAAAGTCAGTAACGGCACCGTCACCGTGCGCCCGATTGCCGGCACCCGGCCGCGCGGTGCGACCGCACAAGAGGACCAGGCGCTCGAAGCCGAGCTGCTCGCCGATCCGAAGGAGCGCGCCGAGCATCTGATGTTGCTCGACCTCGGCCGCAACGATGCCGGCCGCGTCTCCGAGATCGGCACCGTCAAAGTCACCGATCAATTCTTCATCGAGCGCTACAGCCAGGTGATGCACATCGTTTCCAATGTCGAAGGCACCCTGGCTGACAAATATGACGCCATCGACGCGCTGGCCGCGGGCTTCCCGGCCGGCACCGTGTCGGGTGCGCCGAAAGTGCGCGCCATGGAGATCATCGACGAACTGGAGACGGAAAAGCGCGGGCTCTACGCCGGCGCGGTCGGATATTTCTCTGCTGCCGGCGAGATGGACACCGCGATCGTGCTGCGCACCGCGCTGGTCAAGGACGGCATGATGTACGTGCAGGCCGGCGCCGGCATCGTCGCCGACAGCGATCCGAAATCCGAGCAGCAGGAATGCGTCAACAAGGCCAAGGCGCTGTTCCGCGCCGCTGAAGAGGCCAAGCGGTTCGCCAGCGCCGCCAAGCGCGGGCAGTGATCCTCGTCAGGAAAGCCTCGGCTCAGGTCGCGAATTTCTTGGCGAGCGGCAGCCAGAATTTCTGTTCGGCCTGGATGAAGCTGCGTCAACTCCGCGCCGTAGAGCTGGCTGGAACTCGGGGCCGGTTTCCAGAAGCCGCTTCTGCAGCTGCGGATCGTCGAGAACCTTGCGCAGGCTGTCGCCCAAGATGCGCACGATCGGCTCCGGCGTCCCCCGGCGCGCGGTGAGCGCCTGCCAACCGATCGAGGTGAAGCCGGGAACGGTCGCGGATGCCACCGGCAGGTCGGGAAGCATGGCCGTCGGTTTCGGCGACATGATCGCCAGCGGCGTGAGGTCCTTCGAACTCGATGCCGCCGCGCAAGCTCGCCCATCCGTCGATCACCGCATGGACGCGTCCGCCGAGGATGTCGCGGATCGCATCGGCGGTGCCGCCGGTCGAGTAGGGCACGACGGTGATGGCGGTCTTCGTCACGTCGACCAGCAGCTTCGCCGTGATGTGCGGCAGGCTGCCGGCGGGATTGGTGCCGATGACCAGCTTGTCCGGCATCTTCTTGGCGAGCGCGATGAACTCGGCCAGCGACTTGACGCCGAGCTTCGGCGAGCACGCCATCACCAGGCCCTCGAACGCCGTCAATCCGATCGGGATCATGTCGTTGTTGACGTCGAACGGCAGCTTCTCGTGCTGCGCCGGCAGGATCATGAAGATCGACGCCAACGCCGCCAGCAGCGTATGGCCGTCAGGCGCCTCGCCGAGGACGGCTCGGGTGCCGATGATGCCGCCGCCGCCGGGGCGGTTCTCGACGATCACCTGCTGGCCCCACAATTTCGTCAGCGCCTGTGCGATCAGCCGATGCCGGACGTCGGGCGCGGAGCCCGCCGGCAGCGGCACGATCATTTTCACCGGGCGTGTCGGATAGGTTTGGGCCCATGCCGGTCCGGCGGTGGCCAGGCCGACGCCGGTGGCGGCCATGCCGGCCAGAAGCGCGCGTTTGGTGAGCATTGTGGTTCCCCCTAAATCACTGAACCGCGGCGGAGCGTTCCGCCTTGGCGACAGCCAGAATTTGGGCAGGATGGTAGCGGCTTTATGAGAGCGCTCGGAAGTCCGTGCCCGGTCGTCTGGCGCGACCTTCCGTGGCGATCGTCGTCAACGCGGGATTGAGAGACACACGATGCTGGCAACGCCGGGCTTCCACCACCTGCACCTGAACTCCGTCGATCCCGATCGGGCGATCGATTTCTACCTCCGGCAGTTTCCAAGCACGTCGAAAACGACCTGGGGCGGCTTTCCGGCGTTGAAATCGCCGACCACCGTCCTGATCCTGTTCACCAAGGTCGACACGCCGCCGCCGACCTCACCGCAAACCGCGCTCTGGCATTTCGGCTGGCACGTGCAGGATTCCCGCAAGCGGCTCGAGACCTTGAAGGCGCGGCCGGACGTGACGCACTTTCCGCTCTACACCTCGGACGCGGGCGGCACCGTCCTGATCAGCAGCGACACCTGGCCGGCGGGCGCCGCGCTCGGGCTGACGCGCGCCGAGATCGCCGAGGCCAAGGCGAAAGGCATCGCGCCGGCGCGCGAACGCGGCTTCGCCTATCTGCAGGGGCCCGACGGCGCGATCGTCGAATACCTCGGCAACCACCCGGCCGAACGCATGAACCACGTCCACATGTTTCAGGACCATCCGTTCTGCGCCGAGCTTTGGTATCGCAAGCATCTCAACGCCAACCCGGTGGCCGGCCGCAGCAGCAATGCAACGATGACCGAAACCGATTGCCAGGTGCCGCGCGGAGCCGAACCGTCGTGGCCGGCGATGGAGCGCCAGGGGCTTTATCGCACGCCGCGCGCGGCGGTCGAATTCGACGACGTGATGTTGACCTGGTACGCGCGCCAAAGCGACGCGCCGCTCGCGCCCACGCGCGGCCAGCTCTACGATCACATCGCGCTGAGCGTCACCGACCTGGATGCCTGGATCGCAAAGCTACGCGATGAAGGCGTGACGCTGCTGGAACGCCCCTACCCGCTCGGCGACACCCGCGCGGCGATGATCGAGGGGCCAAGCCGCGAGGCGATCGAACTGGTCGAAATCAAGTGAGGCCACGATGACCGAACCCAAATGGAAGCATGACGGCGTGCGCGTGATCCCGGGCCAGTCACTGGATCCCAATACCGCGCAGACGCCGGGCATGGACCGCAAGGCCGCGATCAACCTCGCGCGCGCCGGCGCGCAGAAGCTGTGGGCCGGCACCGTCGCGATCCATCCCAACGCCAAGACCGGCGCCCATCACCACGGCGAACTCGAAAGCGTGATCTACATCGTGCGCGGGCGCGCCCGCATGCGCTGGGGCGAGCGGCTGGAGTTCACCGCCGAAGCCGGTCCCGGCGATTTCATCTTCGTGCCGCCCTACGTGCCGCACCAGGAAATCAACGCCAGCCCCAACGAGACGCTCGAATGCGTGCTGGTGCGCAGCGACAACGAGGCGGTGGTGGTCAATCTCGACATCGAGGGCGTCGAGAAGCCGGAGACCGTCCCCTGGATCGACCCGATCCATAAGGGGTGAGCGGGCGCATTCCGACTGCGGACCAGACGGAGGGAAATCGCGCCGGCGGAATGAACCAAACCGGCCGCTCGGGACACCAATATGGAACCATTCCCTCTCCTCCGGTCGTTCAAGCTCCGTATGTGTGAGTTCTCGAGATGATCTCCATCATTCCCCCCGACGCGATCTGGTTGACCGTGATCTTTGCGATGGTGATGGCTGGCTTTCTTGCCGCCACACCCGAGTAAGGCACGCTTGCCGGTCTTGTAACTTGCCTGTCCCGTAAGAGGACAAGCGGACCTTCAGCGGTCCCCCATCTTCACGTCCCAACAACGCGGTGGAGCGGTCGTCCCGCGCCGCGGAATGCGATGTGCCCGCTGGCGCCTTTTGGGCCTGCGTATTGCCCGCGCAAGGTTCACTACGCCGAAGCGCCCGTTGGCACTCCACTCCCCTCGTATCGACAGAAACACTGGCAAACCTCCGAGGAGCATAGGCCCTCGCGAGCCCGATGCCATGGGCGCCACAGACCCATAAACGCTGATTAGCCAAGGTTTTGCGGCCGCCTTGACCCTCCCCGTGGTCGGGGACTAAGACCTTGAGCAGGCACGAAAACCATGATCGTCCTCATCGATAACTATGACAGCTTCACCTTCAACCTGTTCCACTACCTCGGCGGGTTGGGGGCGGACGTGGTCGTTCATCGCAACGACAAGATCTCGACCGCCGACGTGATCGCGGCGGCGCCGGAGGCGATCGTGCTGTCGCCCGGGCCGTGCACCCCCAACGAGGCCGGCATCTGCCTCGACCTTATCGCCAAGGCGTCGGCGACCATCCCGATCCTCGGCGTGTGCCTCGGCCACCAGGCGATCGGCCAGAGCTTCGGCGGCAAGGTGGTGCGCGCGCCGGTGCTGGTGCACGGCAAGCTGTCGACCATCAAGCACCACGGCGAAGGCGTGTTCCGCGGCATCAACGGGCCGTTTCAGGCGACGCGCTACCACTCGCTGGTGGTCGATCGCGCCACCATGCCGCCCGTGCTTCGTGTCCTGGCCGAAACCGACGACGGGCTGGTGATGGGCATGGCGCATACGAGCCTGCCGGTGCACGGCGTCCAGTTCCACCCGGAAAGCATCGCGTCCGAGCACGGCCATCTCATTCTCAAGAATTTTCTCGACATCGCGGCGGCGTGGAACGCCGCTAACGGCCGCGGCTCGGCAAAGATGCGGCGAGCCGCCGCCAAGCGGCGCGCTAGGGCGTGGGAAAGGGCTGACCGGTGACTGACGATTTCAAGGCGCTCATTGCCAAGGCGGCCTCCGGCGCGTCGCTGACGCGGGAGGAAGCCGCGCGCGGCTTTGAGCGCATGATGTCGGGCGAAGCGACGCCGTCGCAGATGGGCGGCTTGTTGATGGCGCTGCGGGTGCGCGGCGAGACCATCGACGAAATCACCGGCGCCGTGTTCGCGATGCGCGAGAAGATGCTGCGCGTCGCCGCACCGCCCGACGCCATCGACATCGTCGGAACCGGCGGTGACGCGTCCGGCTCCTACAACATCTCCACTTGCGCCGCATTCATCGTCGCTGGCGCGGGCGTGCCGGTGGCGAAGCACGGCAACCGCGCCCTGTCCTCGCGCTCCGGCGCCGCCGACGTGCTCGGCGCGCTCGGTGTCCGGATCGAACTGACGCCCGAAGCGGTCGGACGCTGCATTCAAGAAGCCGGCATCGGCTTCATGTTCGCGCCCGCGCACCACCCGGCGATGAAGAACGTCGGCCCGACCCGGGTCGAACTCGGCACCCGCACCATCTTCAATCTGCTCGGTCCGCTCTCCAATCCAGCCGGCGTCAAGCGGCAGATGGTCGGCGTGTTCTCGCGGCAATGGGTCGAGCCATTAGCGCAAGTGCTCAAGAACCTCGGCTCGGAAAGCGTGTGGGTGGTGCACGGCTCCGACGGCCTCGACGAGATCACGCTGAGCGGGCCGACTTACGTGGCCGCGCTGGAGAATGGCGCGGTGCGCACATTCGAGGTGACGCCCGAGGAGGTCGGCTTCAAGCGTCAACCCACCGAGGCGCTGCGCGGCGGCGACGCCATGCACAACGCCAAGGCGCTCGTCGAGGTGCTGATGGGTGCGAAAGGTCCGTTCCGCGACGTATCACTCATGAACGCGGCCGCAGGTCTCGTGGTGGCGGGCCGCGCCAAGACCTTGAAAGAGGGCGTCGAGCTGGCGACCAAGTCCATCGACTCCGGCGCCGCCAAGGCGCGGCTTGATCGTCTCGTGCAAGTGTCCACCACCTGAGAGCGCCATGGTCGATATCCTTGCCAAGATCGAGGCTTACAAGCGCGACGAGATCGCGGCTGCCAAGCGCGCGCGCCCGTTAGCGTCGGTGGAGGCCGCGGCCAAAGCGGCGCCGCCGCCGCGCGGCTTCCTGGCCGCGATCGAACGGAGGCTCGCGGCCGGCGACTACGCGCTGATCGCCGAGGTCAAAAAGGCGAGCCCATCGAAAGGGCTGATCCGCGCCGATTTCGATCCGCCGTCGCTGGCGCGTGCCTATGAGGCCGGCGGCGCGGCCTGCCTGTCGGTGCTCACCGACGCGCCGTCGTTCCAGGGCAGCCCTGAACATCTCACCGCTGCACGCAACGCCACCAGCCTGCCGGCGCTGCGCAAGGACTTCATGTATGAGCCCTATCAGGTCGCGGAAGCGCGCGCCTGGGGCGCTGACTGTATCCTGATCATCATGGCCGGCGTCGACGACACCACGGCCAAGACGCTGGAAGACGCCGCCTTCGCGCACGGCATGGACGTGCTGCTCGAAGTCCACAACGCCGATGAGCTCACGCGCGCGCTCAAGCTTCGCTCGCGCCTGATCGGCATCAACAACCGCGACCTCAAGACCTTCAACACCACGCTCGCGACCAGCGAAGCGCTTGCACCCAAGGTGCCGCGCGATCGCATCATCGTCGGCGAGAGCGGGATTTCGACCCCCGACGATCTGGCGCGGCTCGCCGGCGTCGGCATCCGCGCGTTCCTGGTCGGTGAGAGCCTGATGCGCCAGACCGACGTGGAACAGGCGACCCGCGCGTTGCTCGCGCGCGCATCGCATCGCGCCAGCGTGACGGGATAGACCCATGGCGCGCGCAAAGAAACTCACCCACCTCGGCAAGAGCGGCGACGCCCGCATGGTCGACGTGTCCGCCAAGCCGGTGACCGAACGAGTCGCCGTGGCCGAGGGACGCGTCGTGATGACGATGAAGACGCTCGATCTCGTGCTCGAGGGCAATGCCAAGAAAGGCGACGTGATGGGCGCCGCGCGCATTGCCGGCATCATGGCGGCCAAGAACACGCACAAGCTGATCCCGCTCTGCCATCCGCTCGCGATCTCGAAGGTCGCGGTCGACATCGACTCGGACCGCAAGCTGCCGGGCCTCGTCGTGCGCGCCACCGTCAAGGTCACCGGCCAGACCGGCGTCGAGATGGAGGCGCTGACCGCAGTGTCGGTGGCGTGCCTGACCATCTACGACATGGTCAAGGCCGTCGAACGCAGCATGCGCATCGATGGCGTGCGGCTGATCGAGAAGTCGGGCGGGCAATCCGGCCGCTACCGGGCGAAGGAGTGAGGCCGTGGCGGCGCTGATGCCGGTTGCAGAAGCGCTGCGGCAGGTGCTTGACGGCGCGACGCCGCTTCCCGCCCAGCCCACGCCGCTGCATGCAGCGCACGGCCGGGTGCTGGCCGCCGACCTCACGGCGCTGCGCATGCAGCCCCCGGACGATGTCTCCGCCATGGACGGCTACGCCGCCCGAGCCGCCGATGTCGCGACCGTGCCCGCGACGCTCACGGTGATCGGCGAGGTCGCCGCTGGGCATCCGTTCGAAGGGCATGTGGGGCCTGGCCAGGCGGCGCGCATCTTCACCGGCGGCGTGGTGCCGCCGGGGGCCGACACCATCGTGATCCAGGAAAACACGACGCGCGCCGGCGACACGGTGACGGTGACGACCGGCAGCGCCAAGGGCCGCCACATCCGCGTTGCCGGGCTCGACTTCAAAACCGGCGCAGCGCTGCTGCCCAAGGGCACCCACCTCAGCGCCCGCGATCTCGCGCTGGCGGCGGCCATGAACCATCCGACCATTCCGGTTCATCGCCCGCCCAAGGTCGCGGTACTGGCGACCGGCGACGAACTGGTGATGCCGGGGACCGAACCCGGCTTCGGCGAGATCGTCTATTCCAACGGCTACGCCACCATGGCCATGGCGCGCGGCGAAGGCTGCGAGGTGATCGACCTCGGCATCGCGCCGGACCAGCTCGACGCCACCATCGCCGCCGTCCGCCGCGCCCGCGATGCCGGTGCGGATTTGCTGGTGACCTCCGGCGGGGCCTCGGTCGGCGACTATGACCTGGTGCAGCAGGCGCTTGCCGCCGAGGGGCTCGCGCTGTCGTTCTGGAAGGTGGCGCTGCGGCCGGGGCGGCCGATGATGCACGGCCGGCTCGGCGGCATGCACGTGCTCGGCCTGCCCGGCAACCCGGTCTCGGCGTTTGTCTGCTCGGTGTTGTTCCTCATCCCGCTGATCCGCCGGCTGGCGGGACGCTTGGATGTCGAGCCTCGAATTCGAATCGGCCGCCCTCGGCTGTGACCTGCCGGAGAACGACGAGCGGGCCGATTACCTGCGCGCCGCCCTGACCGAAGGGGCCGATGGGCCGATCGCGACCCCCTTCCCCCAGCAGGACAGCTCGATGCTGGTCCCGCTCGCAAGAGCCGGCTGTTTGCTGGTGCGAGAGCCATTTGAGCCCGCGCAGCGGGCCGGCAGCCCCTGCCGCATCATCAGGCTTGGCCTGTAGAGTCCCCGGTCCGTTCACGTCAAATTAAGTGGTTGCAGAACACATATGGAACAGATAAGGTCTGTTCATGATTTGTTTCGACGTGCCTGCGAGGGCCGCCGCAGCCCGGGGGAAACGAGAACGATGCTAACCCGCAAGCAAGCCGAGCTTCTGCGCTTCATCCACGAACGCCTGAAGGAGGCCGGCGTGCCGCCTTCGTTCGACGAGATGAAGGATGCGCTCGACCTGCGATCAAAATCCGGAATTCACCGGTTGATTACCGCGCTCGAAGAGCGTGGCTTCATCCGCCGCCTGCCGAATCGCGCCCGCGCGATCGAGGTGATCAAGTTGCCCGATTTGGTTGCGCATGGCGGTGGCGGCGCGCGCGCTCGCGGGTTCACGCCGAGCGTGATCGAGGGCAATCTCGGACGTGTTCGCGCAACCTCCGAGGAGGACAGCGGACGGCCCGTGGCCGTGCCGGTGATGGGACGCATCGCAGCCGGCACCCCCATCGAGGCGATCCAGACCAAAAGCCACGTGATCAACATACCGCCCGACATGCTGTCGTCGGGCGAGCACTTCGCACTGGAGGTGCGCGGCGATTTGATGATCGAAGCTGGCATCCTCGATGGCGACATGGCGCTGATCAAGCGCACCGACGTGGCGGACACCGGCGACATCGTCGTCGCTTTGATCGACGAGGAAGAAGCCACGCTCAAGCGCTTCCGCCGGCGCGGCGCGTCGATCGCACTCGAGCCGGCGAACACCTCCTATGAGGTTCGCATCCTGCCGCCCAATCGCGTGCGGATCCAAGGCAAGTTGATCAGCCTGTTCCGTCGTTACTGATCGCCCCCTCAGAGCATGATCCCGAAAAAGCCTGCCCCGGACTTGATCCGGGGTGGGTACCGGTTTTCGGAAAAGCATGCCCTCGGGCTCGACCCGAGGGATCATGCTCAATCAAAGCTAAAGCGTGATTGCGATTCAACTTAAAGCAACCACGCTTTAGTCGCCGGGCTCCAGATCGTCGGCACGCGGCGTTGCGTCCGGCGGCGTTTGGGCCGGCGCGCCGGGCTGGCCCGGGATCGGGCGGGGCGCGCCTGCGCCCACGGACGGTCGTAGCCGGGCGGCCTGACGGTGGTCATCTCAAAACCGTTGCCGCTGCGCTTCAACGCCACGGCGCCGCTCCGCTGCAGCACATCGCGATCGATCACCAGCGCCGCGCAATTCGCCGGCGCGACGCGGGCGCTCGCGACCACCACGGCGCGGCGACAGTCTTCCTCGAAGGCTTCGAGCGAGCGAGCCAGCGCAATCGAGCGGCCGTCGGCGAGTTGCCCAACGCAGCCGGCGCGGTCGCATCGGATGCCGGTTCCGAGATCCGCCTCGGTGGGCGCCCGCGTGTCGGCGTCAGCCGCGAGCCACTGGCGCGCGGCAAAGGTGTCGCTGCCGCTGCGAACGATCGCGAGCCGGCCGTCGGCTCCCCGCACTGCGAAGGTCTGCGCATCGGCGGAAATCAGCACGTCGGGCTGCGGCGTGCGCACCGCCCACAGGCTTGCGACGGCAAGCAGCAGCGCGCCGGCCAAGCGCAGTGGCGATTTGAGCAGGCACAGAACGACGAGGCCCGCGCTCCCCAGCAGCAACGGGGCGACCCCGAATGACGCCATGCGGCCAACCGCGCCGGGAAGGCCCGCGACAAAGCGGGCGACCGTGATCATCCAATCGATCCCCGCGCCCATCGCATGCCAGAACAACCCGTCAAAGCCGAATGGCATCGCCAGGACACCGGCGATCCCCATCGGCATCACCCAGGCCGATACGATCGGCATCGCCAGCAGGTTCGCCACCGCGCCATAAGGCGCCAGGCGATGGAAGTGATAGGCGGCGAACGGCGTGGTCGCGAAACCGGCAAGCGTCGACACGACGACAAGTCCGACGATTGCGCGCACGCCCCAGAGCGCGATGCGCACGCCGCGCGGAGTTTCGGCGGCGGCGCTCATCCAGGACAGGCCACGCTCGTAGCCGGCGACCAGCGCCAGCGTTGCCGCAAACGACATCTGGAAGCTCGGATGCACGATCGCCTCCGGCGTCAGCAGCAGCACGATGATGGCCGCGACCATCAGCGTCCGCAACGTAATGGCCGGCCGATCGACCATCACGCCGACGAGCACGATCGCGATCATGATGAAAGAGCGCTGGGTCGCCACCTCAGCGCCCGACAGCACCAGGTAGAACGCCGCGGCTGCGAGCGCCGCGGCGGCTGCCCATTTCTTGACGGGGAACCGGCCGGCCGACGCCGGCGTCAGCGCGAACAACGCGCGCAACACGAAAAACATCAGGCCGGCGACCACCGCCATGTGGTAGCCGGAGATCGACAGCACGTGGCCGAGCCCTGAAATAAACATCGCGTCGTTCACCGACGACGAGATCGCATCACGCTTGCCGGTCAGCAGCGCGGACGCGATCGCGCCACGATCGCCGGTGAGCACCGAGCGGATGCGCCGATCGAGCGTGTCGCGCATGGCATCGATCGTCGCCGTCGCGCGCAACCGCAGCCCCGGCAGGACCGGCGGCTCCACGGTGCGGATGCGCCCCAACACGAAACCTGACGCGCCGATGCCCTGAAAGTAGAGATTGCGGGCAAAGTCATAGCCACCGGGCCGCAGCGGCGCGAGCGGCGGCGACAGCCTCGCTTTGAATTCCACGAAGCTGGCGACCGGTGGCGCCGTGCCTTTGCGGACCGAGACCCGCACGCGATCGGGCGGCTGATTGAGACGCGTCCCGGCGATGCGATGAACGCGCACCACGATGCGGTCGGAGCGCTCGCGCTCCTCGCGCGCCTCGACAAAGCCGGCGACCTCGACGTTCCAGGCAGCAGCTTGCAGTACCGGATGGGCGATCCACGCCTGCTTCGCGGTCGCGGTCAGGAAGCCGGCGGATACCGCCGCAGCCGCCAGCGCGATCGGGAAGGCCACCGATCGATTGCGGGCGACAATCGCCGCCACGATGGCGGCCACCAGGACCAAAGCTGGCGCCCAGGCCTGCGGTTCATGGTCGGCGGCGAAGTAGAGGATGATCCCGGCGCCGAAGCCAATGGCGAGCCAAGGGACGAGCCGCCCAGGACCCACGTCGGCCAGCGCCCAGGCACGCAGCCGTTCGCCGATCGGCCGCGCCCAGCCCGCCAATCCACCTGGCCACGCCAATGACGGCCTGCCGCCGGCTGTTGGCCGCCAGACTGCTTCCCGTCCGCGCACGCGACTTTGCTCGACCACAGCGCGGCCCTCCCGGGACGCCCGCGCCACCCTTGGTCACATGCTACATCGGCTGCGCCCGCTGCACAGGCCGGATTTCGGAGGCGATCAGGCGCCTTTCGCACCGGCGACTTTGGCCCAGGTATCGCGCAGTCCGACCGTCCGGTTGAACACGAGCTTGCCGGGCTGCGAGTCCTGGTCGAGGCAAAAGTAGCCCTGCCGCTCGAACTGGACCGGCTCAGCCGAGTTGCCGACCACTGCCAGCGCCGGCTCGACGCGCGCATCGGCCAGCACCTCAAGCGAATTCGGATTGAGGTCGGCGGCGAAATTGGCGGCGTCCGGGCTGGGGCTCATGAACAACGAATTGTAGAGCCGCACCTCGGCCGGCAGCGAGTCTTTCGCCGACACCCAATGCAACGTCGCCTGCACCTTGCGGCCGTCCGGCGCGTTGCCACCGCGCGTCGCCGGATCGTAGGTGCAACGCAATTCGACGACCTCGCCCGGCGGCGTCCTTCACCACCTCACGGCAGGTCACGAAATAGGCGTAGCGCAGCCGCACTTCCTTGCCGGGCGACAGCCGGAAGAATTTCTTCGGCGGATTTTCCATGAAGTCATCGCGCTCGACATAGAGCTCGCGGCCGAAGCGGACCTTGCGGCTGCCGGCGGCCGGATCGTCCGGATGATTGACCGCATCCAGCTCTTCGCTTTGGCCTTCGGGATAATTCTCGATCACGATCTTGAGCGGACGAAGCACGGCCATGCGGCGGGACGCCGACTTGTTGAGCACCTCGCGCACCGAAAAATCAAACATGGCGATGTCGACCACGCTGTTGGCCTTGGCGACGCCGATGCGGCGCACGAAATCGCGCAGCGCCTCGGCCGGCACGCCGCGCCGGCGCAAGCCGGCCAGCGTCGGCATCCGCGGATCGTCCCAGCCATTGACGTGGCCGCCGCGCACCAGCTCGGTCAGCACGCGCTTGGACAGGATCGTATAGGTCAGGTTGAGCCGGGCGAATTCATATTGGTGAGGACGCGACGGCACCTTGATGTTGTCGAGGAACCAATCGTAGAGCGGACGGTGATCCTCGAACTCCAGCGTACAGATCGAATGCGTGATGCCCTCGATCGCGTCCGACTGGCCGTGCGCATAATCGTAGCTCGGATAGATCGACCACGTCGTGCCGGTACGTGGATGGCTGGCTTTCAGGATACGGTACAGCACCGGATCGCGCAGATTGATGTTGCCGGACGTCATGTCGATCTTGGCGCGCAGCACGCGGGCGCCATTCTGGAACTCGCCCGCCCGCATGCGGCGGAACAGATCCAGGTTTTCCTCAATCGGGCGGTCGCGGAACGGACTGTTCCGGCCAGGCTCGGTGAGCGTGCCGCGATTGGCGCGCATCTCGTCCTGGGACTGGTCATCCACATAGGCTTTTCCGGCGCGGATCAGGTCCTCGGCCCACTGGTAGAGCTGCTCGAAATAGTCCGAGGCGTGATAGAGGTGCTTGCCCCAGTCGAAGCCCAGCCAGCGCACATCGCGCTCGATGGCGTCGATATATTCCTGCTCTTCCTTGGCCGGATTGGTGTCGTCGAACCGCAGATGGCAACGGCCACCGAATTCCGCCGCGACGCCGAAGTTCAAGCAGATCGACTTGGCATGGCCGATATGGAGATACCCGTTCGGCTCCGGCGGAAACCGGGTCACGACGGTGCTGTGCCGCTTGGCATCCAGGTCCGCCTGGATGATGTCGCGGATGAAATCGCGCCCGGGTGCGGCTGCCTCGGCAATTGACATGTCGATTGGGTCCTTGTTCCGGGCCTATGTGCCAAATCCGCCGGGGCGCGCCAAGCGGTCTCGTCCGGGCGGTGATCCAGCGGTTGACGAGAGCCCACTCGCGATGAGATAGGCCGCGCCCGCCAGCTATGCTACACGGTCGCGCTCATTTCGACCTCGCCCGCCCTCCGCATCCGGATCAGATGACCGAGATCGTCACCCGCTTCGCCCCCTCGCCCACCGGCTTCCTGCACATCGGCGGTGCGCGGACCGCCCTGTTCAATTGGCTCTACGCACGCGGGCGTGGCGGCAAGATGTTGCTGCGGATCGAGGACACCGACCGGGAACGCTCGACCCGGGAAGCGATCGACGCGATCCTGGATGGATTGAACTGGCTGGGGATCACCTGGGACGGCGACGCCATCTACCAGTTTTCCCGCGTGGCGCGGCACCGCGAGGTGGTCGAGCACATGCTGGCCGCGGGCGCTGCCTATCGTTGCTACGCCACGCCCGAGGAGCTCACCGAGATGCGGGAGCGCGCCCGCAGCGAAGGCCGCAAGCGGCTGTACGACGGGCGCTGGCGCGACCGCGACTCCCGGCGAGGCCCCGTCGGGTGCGCCATCCACGGTCCGCCTGCGCGCGCCGTTGACCGGCGAGATCGTGATTGAAGACCACGTGCAGGGCCGCGTGGTCTGGCAAAACGAAAACCTCGACGACTTCGTGCTGCTGCGCTCGGATGGAACGCCGACCTACATGCTCGCGGTCGTGGTCGACGATCACGACATGGGCGTGACCCAGATCATCCGCGGCGACGACCATCTCGCCAATGCGCCGCGGCAGAAGCAGATCTACGACGCCATGGGCTGGACGGTGCCGCAGATGGCGCACATCCCGCTCATTCACGGTCCCGACGGCGCCAAGCTGTCGAAGCGGCACGGCGCGCTCGGGGTCGAGGCCTACCGGGCCATGGGCTACCTGCCGGCCACGATGCGCAACTACCTGGCCCGGTTGGGCTGGAGCCATGGCGACCAGGAAATCTTCTCGACTGAGGAATTGATCGCTGCCTTCGATCTCCCGCAGGTCGGGCGCTCACCGGCGCGGCTCGACCTGGCGCGGCTCGACAACCTCAACGGCCACTACATTCGCAAATACACCGACGACGAGCTGCTGGTCGAGATCGAGCGGATTCTGCCGCACATCGCCGGCGGGCCGGAGCTCGCGACCAAACTCACGCCGGAGTTGCGGGGGCGGCTCCTCAAGGCCATGCCGGGGCTCAAGGAGCGCGCCAAGACGCTGGTCGAGCTGATTGAAGGCGCGCGCTACCTGTGGTCCGAGCGCCCGCTCCAGCTGGACGACAAGGCAAACGGCATCCTGACGGAGGAGACCCGTACCGTCCTGCACGAGCTTGCGCGCGACCTCGCCACGCTCGAGACCTGGGACGCCGAGGCGACCGAACGGATCGTCCGCGCCTTCGCCGAGCGCCGGGAGACCAAGCTCGCCAATGTGGCCCAGCCCCTGCGCGCCGCGTTGACCGGGCGCACCACCTCCCCGCCGATCTTCGATGTGCTTGCGGTGCTCGGGAGAGACGAAAGCCTGGCCCGGCTGAGCGACCAGGCCCGCGCCCCTTAAAGGGGCCGTAAACCTCGCCCGATACGACCGACCACCCGGCGGGGGCTCCGTCTTGCCGGGCACACTTGAATAAGCTACGCAACCAAGGAAACCTCCCCTGCGCCGGCGGGGAGTTCCCCATCGCAGAGAATCGTACCTTGCGGGGTGCGATCCGCGAGGGCCAGGCAATCGAGGGCTCGAACATGAACTCAAAGACCGGCAGCCAGCACCAGGTCAGGGCAGCTCACGATCGGCAATCAGAACTATTCGTTTCCGATCTTTGACGGAACGATCGGCCCGGCGGTGATGGACATCTCCAAGCTCTACGGCGCAGGCCGGTATCTTCACCTACGATCCCGGCTTCACCTCGACCGGGAGCTGCGAATCCAAGATCACCTATATCGACGGCGACGAAGGCATCCTGCTCTACCGCGGCTTTCCGATCGAGCAGACTTGCCGAGCACGGCGACTTCCTCGAGACCTGCTACCTGCTGCTGTACGGGGAGCTGCCGACCGCCGCGCAAAAGACCGATTTCGACAACCGCGTCACCCATCACACGATGGTGCACGAGCAGATGAGCCGGTTCTTTCAAGGCTTCCGCCGCGACGCGCACCCGATGGCGGTCATGTCCGGCTGCGTCGGCGCGCTGTCGGCCTTCTACCACGACTCGACCGACATCTCCGATCCGCACCAGCGCATGGTCGCGTCGATCCGCATGATCGCGAAAATGCCGACGATCGCGGCGATGGCCTACAAATATTCGATCGGCCAACCGTTCATCTATCCGAAGAACGAGCTCGACTACGCGTCGAACTTCCTGCGCATGTGCTTTGCGGTGCCGTGCGAGGAATACAAGGCCAATCGCGGTGCTCGCGCGCGCGATGGACCGCATCTTCATCCTGCATGCCGACCACGAGCAGAACGCCTCGACCTCGACGGTGCGGCTCGCCGGCTCGTCAGGCGCCAATCCGTTCGCCTGCATCGCCGCCGGCATCGCATGCCTCTGGGGACCCGCCCATGGCGGCGCCAACGAGGCCGCGCTCAAGATGCTGGCGGAGATCGGCACGCGTCGACCGCATTCCGGAATACGTCAAGCGCGCCAAGGACAAGAACGACTCGTTCCGCCTGATGGGCTTCGGCCACCGGGTCTACAAGAACTACGATCCGCGCGCCAAGATCATGCAGAAGACCTGCCACGAGGTGCTCAGCGAGCTCGGCATCAAGGACGATCCGCTGCTCGACGTCGCGATGGAGCTGGAGCGCATCGCGCTGTCACGACGAATATTTCATCGAGAAGAAGCTCTATCCGAACATCGACTTCTATTCGGGCATCACGCTCAAGGCGATGGGCTTCCCGACCACGATGTTCACGGTGCTGTTCGCGGTCGCGCGCACCGTCGGCTGGATCGCGCAGTGGAAGGAAATGATCGAGGATCCGCGTCAGAAGATCGGCCGTCCGCGCCAGCTCTATACCGGCGCGCCGCGGCGCGACTATCAGCCGATCTCGCGCCGGAAGTAGCCTGGGCTACGCGCCGCTATCCCCGCGGCCTCGCCGCGTAGGACAGCGTGATGCTCGGCTGCCCGTGCGCTCGGCACGGCGCGCGCCGACCTCCATGATCGCGTCGAGCCGGGCGAACGCCTCGACCTGGCGCCGCCGCTCCGGCGTGTCCGCAAGCAAGCGGCGCGAGCGCGGCCGCCAGTTGATCCGGCGTGCAGTCGCGCGCTGCAGGAATTCCGGCACGACGTTCTCGCCGAGCACCAGATTGGCGAGGATGACGGACGGCACGTCGCATTGCGACGCGCGCAATGATCTCGTCCAGCAGCGACACCTTGTAGGCCGCGACCATCGGCACGCCGGCGAGCGCCAGTTCGAGCGTCACGGTGCCGGACTTCGCGAGCGCCGCGCGGGCGACGCGGAAGGCCGCGCACTTTTCGGCCGCGTCGACCACGATGCCGCGGCCGCACCGCCCAGTCCGCGGTCGCCTGCCGGACGCGCGTCCGGCAGATGCGGCACGGTCGGCACCACGACTTCGAACGCGCCGACGCGGTCGGCGACGCAGCGCGACCGCCTCGCCGAACACGGCCGCCATCCGCCGGATCTCGCCGCTGCGGCTGCCCGGCAGGACCAGCAGCACCGGCGGATCGGCCAGCCGGCGCGCGCGCCTCGCTCGGCGTTCGGACGCAGCGCGTCGAACTGCTCGATCAGCGGATGGCCGACATAGGTGCACGGCGGCCCGCCGAGCCGCGATGCACCTCCGGCTCGAACGGCAGCAGCGCCAGCACGTGGTCGACATAGGCGGCGCATGCGCGCGCGCGCCCGGGCCGCCAGGCCCAGACCGACGGCGAGACGTAGTCGACGATCGGGATCGACGGCGACCGCGCGCGCACGCGCCGCGCGACCCGATGGGTGAAATCCGGGCTGTCGATGATGACGAGCACATCCGGCCGCGCTGCGACGACCGCTGTCGACCGTGTCGCGGATTGGCGGCAGATGGCCGGCAGACGCGCGGGATCAGCGCCGAAGCCGATGATCGCGAAGTCGCTCGATCGGAAACAGGCTCGCAGACCCTCGCGCCGCCATGTCGTCGCCGCCGACGCCGGCAAACGCGATCCGGCCGGTGCCGCGCCTTCAGCGCGCGCATCAGCGCCGCGCCGAGCCGATCGCCGGATTCCTCGCCGCGACCAGGAAGACGGTCAGCGGCTGCGCGGCTCGAACCGCGCGCCAGTGCCGTCATTGCGCGTCGCCGGCCGCCGCGCACGCCGACGACGAACAGGCCGGCGCGGTCGGCCGCCGCGCGCGACGCGCATCGGGCTCGGCGATGATCGCCTCGCCGGCCGCGACCGCGATGCCGGCGAGCCCGGCGCTGCGCGCGCCTTCTCGACCGTGCGCGGCCCGATCGACGGCAGATCGAAGCGCCGGTCCTGGCCGGGCTTCGGCGCCTTGACCAGCACGCCGCTGCCGTCGCGGAATGCGTGATCCGCCCGCTCGGCGCGCAGCTCGGCGACGCGCGTCGAGCATGTGGTCGGTGCCTTCGGCCGCCTCGACCGCGAGCACGCGATTGTCCGCGACGACCACGGCCTGGCCGATGTCGAACGGCGCCGATCGCGGCAGATCAGCTCGAGTCCGCGCGCGATGTCGGCGCGATGCGCGCGTCGGCGGCCGATCAGGCCCAGCGGGCCCTCGGCGACCAGGATTTCCGGCGCGACCTCGTGCGCGCCGATGCACGGAAGCCCTGCTCCTCGAAGATCTGGGCGACGCCGGACAGCAGTGATCGTCGCCGCCGCGAACAGGCGGACGATCCGCGGCAGCAAGCGCAGCGTCGAGCCAGTCCAAGCGCAATTGCAGAATGCGGGCGCACTAGCGTTTCCGATGATGCACGACGTCGCGGCATCCCTCCTTGCGGGCAAGACGGCGAAATCGGCCGAGCTTCCGAGATGCAGCCAATGATGCCGGATAGCGCGCGACCGCAGCGGGTCGGCCCATCCGCGGATCGGAAACAGCACCACTCGCGGCCGCGCTGCTGGACCGCATCGGCCACCGTCAACGGCAGGCTGCCGCCACCGCACACGATCGCGACCGGGCTCGGCCGCATGATCGACCGATGCGGACGGCGCGGCTCATGATGTCCGCGCCGGCCGCTTCGGCCGACTGTCGGACTGTGCCGGCATCATCAGCGGCCGCTGCCGCGGCGCGCGCATGAAGGCCACGATCTTGCCGACCAGCGGATGATCGCCGAATTCGCGCTCGACAGCGTCGACGCCGCTCCCGAAACGTCGCCGCGCCGAAGAACAGCGCGCGATAGGCGCGCCACACCCGCTGGATGTCATCGCGCGAACAGCCGCGCGCCTCATGCCGACGACGTTGAGGCCGCGCAGCGCGGCGCGACTGCCCGATCGCCATTGCCGAACGGAATGACGTCCGGGCGCACGCCGCTCACGCCGGCGATCATGGCGCCCTCGCCGATGCGCACGAACTGGTGCACCGCGACCTGCCCGCCCAGGAACACGTGAATCGCCGATCGTGACGTGCCCGCCGAGCACCGCATTGTTGGCGAAGATCACGTCGTTGCCGACGCGGCAGTCGTGCGCCGACATGGGAGCCGACCATGAAGAAGCAGCGGTCGCCGACCGTCGGTCGACGCCGCCGCCATCCTCGGTGCCGGTGTTCATCGTCACGTTTTCGCGGATATCGCAATCCGCGCCGATCACGAGCGTCGTCGGCGCCGCCCCGGTAGCGCGTCGATTGCGGCGGCGTGCCGAGCGACGCGAACGGATAGATGCGCGGTGCGCGCGCCGATCGTGGTGTGGCCCGTCGATCTGGACATGCGCGATGAGCCTGCAGCCGTCGCCGAGCACCACGTTGCGGCCGACCACGCAATACGGCCCGATCGACACGCTCGCGTCCGATAACCGCGCCCGGCGCGACGCGCGCCGTCGGATCGATCGATCGCATCGGTCATCGCACGCGCATCATGGCGCCGACTTCCGCTTCGGCGACGATCTGGCCGTCGACCTTCGCCTCGCCGCGGAACCACCACATGTTCCTTTTGCGGGCGATTTTGGTCATGTGATATTCGACCGTGTCGCCGGGCATCACCGGCTTGCGGAACTTCGCCTTGTCGATCGTCATGAAATAGACGCGTCTTCGGCCCGTCGACCTTCGTGCGACAGGATGCATAGCGCGCCCGCGGTCTGCGCCATCCCCTCGATCAGCAGCACGCCCGGGAAAACCGGATTGCCGGGAAAGTGCCCCAGGAACTGCGGCTCGTTGCCGTCACGTTCTTGATGCCGATGGCTGAATTGTCGCCGCTGGATGTTGATGATGCGGTCGACCATCAGGAACGGATAGCGATGCGGCAACGACTTCATGATCTCCGCGATATCGGCCGTCCCGATCGTCGCGCCGGTCTCATTCATCGGACGGCTCCTTGGAGACTTTCGATCGCGCGCGCTGCTCACGCTGGACACCTCGCAGTTTGGCGGCGGACCGCAGCACCGCCACCGCCCGCCAAAACTCGCGACCGCGCTTCGCCGGAACGCCCAGCCAGCGTTTCTCCGGCCGGAATATCCGTGTAGACCCCGCTCTTGGCACCGATCTTTGCGCCGCTCACCGATGGTCAGGTTGTCGGCGACGCCGGCCTGCCCTCCTAGCACGGCGTAGTCTTCGATCACGACGCTGCCCGCGATGCCGACCTGCGCAACCACGACGCAATGACGACCGATCGATGACATTGTGGCCGATCTGCACCAGATTGTCGATCTTGGTGCCCTCGCCGATCACGGTGTCGCGCAGCCCGCCGCGGTCGACGGTCGTGCCGGCGCCGATCTCGACGTCATCCTGGATGATGACCCGACCGATCTGCGGCACCTTGTGATGCCCGCCTGCGTCCATGACAAAGCCGAAGCCGTCCTGGCCGATGCGGCAGCCGGCGTGCAGGATCACGCGGTCGCCGATCAGCGCATGCGCGATCGACGCGTTCGGCGCCGATCGCACAGTCCCGGCCGATGCGCACCTTGGCTCCGATCACCGCATTGGCGCCGATCACGGTGCCGGTGCCGATCTCCGCTTCGGCGCCGATCACGGCGCCGGGATCGACGGTCACACCGTTTTCGAGGCGCGCGCTCGGATGGACGACCGCGCCCGCGGCGATACCCGGCGCAGCGTCTTTGCCAGAAAACAGGGAAGACGGACGCAGTGCGTCCGGAAACAGCGCGCGGGCGGCCTTGACGAAGGCGTGAAACGGCTTGTCGACCACCAGCAGCGCGATCCCGGCGGGACGTGCTCGGCCAGCCGCTGCGTGGTCAAGCAGGCCCCGGCAGTGCTGGCGCGGGCCTGCGCCGCGAATTTGGGATTGATCCAGGAACACCAGATCGCTCGGGCCGCCGCGGTCGAGGGCGGCGACGCCGGCGAGGGTCAGCGCCGGATCGGCGCTCCGACGCAAATCGGCGCCGGTGAGCTTTGCAATCTCCGCGACGGTGATCCCTCGCGTGCCTTGAAAAAAAGATCGCGCGCTCATGCAACTCCGATCGTGCCGCGACCGCCCGCTCGGCTTAGAACGTCGTTCCGCCGCTGAAACGGAAGACCTGAGTACGATCAAAGGACTGCTTGGTGATCGGGATAGGCAAGGTCGAAGCGCAGCGGCCCGAATGGGGACGCCCACAGCAAGCCCACACCAACCGACGAGTTCACAAACATGCTGTTGCTCGACGGCGTTCAGACAGCCTCACCGGTCGCGCCTGGCAGCGGCTGCAGCCATGATGTCGGGCCTGTGTAGTTCCACAACGAGCCCGCATCCGCGAAGGCCGCCAGCTTGATACCGACCTCCTTCGGCAGCGAAGAAGAACGGCGTCTGGAATTCGACGCTCGCACCCCAGAACATCGAGCCGCCCAAAGCGTCCTGGGTCGTGCCCGGCGTCAGGTCGCGCGGACCGATGCCCGACGGCGCGAAGCCGCGCACCAGGTTCGGCCCCATCTGGAAGTGATCCAGCATGCGCAGCCCGTCCGAGCCCCAGCCGTGGATATAGCCGCCCTGCAGGCGCAGCACGCCGATGACGTCCTGGATCGGCTCGTAGTAGCTGCGCAGATCGGCAGTGGTGCGGATGTACTGCACGTCGCCGCCGACGCCGGCAAAATCCTGCTTCAGGACGCCAAGAATGCCGCTGGTCGGATCACGGTTGTTGTCGAGCGTGTTGTACGAGAGATCATAGCCGACCAGCGACGTGATCACCCGGCCCTGCGCGAGCTCGCGCCGCACCGCCAGCGATGCTTCGCCGTCGGCGAAGCAATTGCATACCAGTCTAGCCGGGCGGACGGGAAACGATCGGCGACATACGCCGCCGGCGTCGGGAAGCGTGTTGATCGCAGTCCGGATCAACGTTGTTACAATTCCGGAGGTTGGCCGGCAGATCGATCTTCTGGCTGAACAGCGAATAGCGCAGCTGCAGCGACAGATCCTCGCGCAACGTGAAGCCGAGACGCAGGCCGCCGCCTTCGGTCCGGCTTTCGTAGGACACGAAGTTGGTCGACTTCTGCACCCTGGCGTACAGATCGACGCCGAGCGCCACGCGATAGCCAAGCAGATACGGCTCGACGAACGACAGCGTGTAGCCTGACGGTTTTCTGGCCGTATTGCACGGATGCTTTCGCATACAGGCCATAGCCGAGCAGGTTGCGCTCGCCGACACTCACTTCCGCCAGGAAGCCGTCAGCGGTCGAGTAACCGCCACCGACCGAGAACTCACCGGTCGATTGCTCTTCGACCAGAACGTTGATGATGACGCGGTCGGGCGATGAGCCGGGCTCGGTCGCCAGCTTGATGTCCTTGAAGTATCCGAGGTTGCGCAACCGCCGCTCGGCACGACTGATCAGCGCGCGATTGTATGGGTCGCCTTCGGAGACGTCGAATTCGCGGCGAATCACGAAATCGCGGGTGCGCGTATTGCCCCGAATATTGATCTGCTCGATATAAATGCGCTGCCCATCATCGATCGCAAAGATAAGATTGACGGTACGCGCTTGGTAATCGCGGTCGGCGCGCGGACGCACGCTGGCGAACGCATATCCCTGACGCGCCGCTTCGATGGTCATGTCCTCGACGGACTTCTCGACCGCCTCGGCGTTATAGACGTCGCCTGACGACATCCTGACTCTCGATCGCATCTGTCCCGCATCGATCGCCCGAACGCTGGAGCGAACGTCGATCGTCCCGACGCGATAGCGCTCGCCTTCCTCGATCGTGTAGGTCACGACGAAGCCATTCCGACCCGGGTCGAACTCGGCAGTGGCGCCAACGATGCGCGCGTCGATGTAGCCGTTCTTCAGATAGAAGCGGCGCAGCAACTCGCGATCGGCTTCCAGTCGGTCTTGATCGTAGATGTTCGTGCTCTGCAGGAACGACAGGATATTCGTCTGCGTGGTTTTGACGATGTCCTTCAGCCTGTAGGAGGAATAGGCTTGGTTGCCGACGAAGTCGATGCCGACAATGGTGGTCTTGGCACCTTCGGAAATCTCGTAGACCAAGTCGACGCGGCCGTTCGGCAGATCGATGATCTTCGGCACCACGGTGACGTCGAAGCGGCCACTGCGGCGGTACACCTCGACGATGCGCTGCACGTCCGCCTGGACGACGCCGCGCGCGAGCGTGCCGCGCTCCTTCGATTGGATTTCGGGCTTGAGCTGCTCGTCTTTAACCCGAGTGTTACCCTCGAATGCGATACGATTGATGACCGGATTTTCGACGACGTTGACGACGATTCGGCCACCCGCCTGGCGGATGTTCACTTCCTGGAACAGGCCGGTGTTGAACAGGGCCTTGTAGGCCTCGTCGATTTCGTAGGCGCCGAGCCGACCGCCCGGTCCCGGCCGGAAGTAGGAGCGAATCGTAGCGGCCTCAACCCGACGGTTGCCCTGAACATCAATGCTGGAGGCCTGCGCGAACGCGCTGGAAGGCGCCGTCAGGACGACGGGCGCCGCGCTGAGCACCAATGCCCCGAAAACCAGCGCAACTGCGCTCAGCCGTCGAATAAGCTGCAGACCCAACTTCACGCCCAATCCCCCTCCGAACCCGCCATTCCCCTGGGTCGCCGGAAACCCTGCTTCTACAGGGATTCCGATGGAGCGCAAACCACCCTATTTGCGCGCCGGCCCTTTACTCCCAAACCGTTGCCCATACACAACAATCAAGACTTAGGCCAAAGCGTGGAGGCCAACCGCCCGATATCGTTATAGGTCGCAAAAACCATCAACATCAGGACCAAAGCCATCCCGATCCGGAAGCCATATTCCTGCGCCCGCTCCGACAGGGGCCGCCCGCGCACCACCTCGATAAAATAGTACAAAAGGTGACCGCCGTCCAAAAGTGGCACCGGGAACAGGTTCAACAGCCCGATCGAGACCGACAGAACACCCGCAAGTTGCATCAGGGCAGCAAAGCTCACGCTCGCCATCTGCCCCGACACCTGCGCGATCATGATCGGACCGCCCAGCTGGTCGGCTGGGGCGCGCCCGGCAAAGACGCTGCCGATGTAGGTCATGGTTTGCTCGATTACGCCCCATGATTCGGAAATGCCGAGGCCAAGCGCGTCAATCGGCCCGTAATGGATGAGGCGGACGTCGTCGGGATCGAACGACCCGGTGATCCCGAGCATGCCGGTGCTCCGGCTGCTGCCATCAGGAGTTCTTGGCGGTCTGCGCCGCCGGCGTTGCGATCACCGTCATGGTCCGGTCGCCGCGCCGAACGCGCAGGCTCAAAGGCTTACCGGGGCTTTCGACGACGATATTACGCACATCATCGAAGGTCTCGACCGGTTTACCGTCGATCGCCTCGATCAGATCGTCGACTTCGAGCCCCGCCGCACTCGCTGCCGAGCCGGCCTGCACGGAACCGACGCGCGCGCAAATCACCGGGCCGCCGATGTCGAGGCGCCCCAGCCGGCTCACATTGCGAAACCGATCGCTATCCTCCCGAAGTTCCGGAGTGGCGGTCACGCTCACGCGCGCGCCTTTGCGATCGATGGTGAAGGTCAGAGGCCGGCCCGGACTGGTGGCGATAATGCGTTGAACGTCCAGGAAACTTTCGATGCTTCGGCCGTCGATGGCGGCAATGATGTCGCCTTTCTGGAAGCCCGCAGTGGCGGCGGCGCTCGCGGGTTGCACAAAGTCGATGCGCGGCTTGGTGTATTGCTTGCCGCTCACCATGAACAGGCCGGCGAAAATCAGGATCGCCAGGATGAAGTTGGCGAGCGGTCCCGCGACCACAACGGCCGCGCGCGGCCCGACTTTCTTGTGAATAAAGCTGACTTTGCGGTCGGCCTCCGACATCGCCGCGGCCGCCGCATGGTCGGGGACGCTGGCGGCGTTCTCGTCGCCGAAGAATTTCACGTAGCCACCGAGCGGGATGGCGGCCAGCTTCCAACGGGTGCCGTAACGGTCGTTGAATCCGAACAATTCGCGGCCAAAGCCGACCGAAAAGACCAGCACGCGCACGCCATTCCAGCGCGCGACCAGAAAATGACCGAGTTCGTGGAAAAACACCACGATCGTCAGCACGAACAAAAAAGCCACCGGGTAACGCAGGATGTTCCATCCCGACGCGACCAAATCTGAAACAAAATCAAAGTTCATGATGCGCCGGTTCCCACCCCTGGCTGTGTCCCCGTCGACCCCGGGTTTCTCTAGGATGCCTTTACGGCAATTTCGGGCAAGAGCTCACGCGTCAACAACCTCGAATCATGGTCAATGGCCAGTGCATCCTCCACGCTGGTCGGCTCACGGGTCAACCCGCGCGCCTGGGCCGCGGCCAAGGCGGCCTCCACCAATGCCGGAATGCCCGCAAATCCGAGCTTTTTCTTGAGGAACTCGCCGACGGCGACCTCATTGGCAGCGTTCAGAACCGTCGGTGCGCCGCCTCCGGTCTCCAGCGCGCGGCGCGCGAGCCCAAGCGCTGGGAACCGCTCCAAATCAGGCGGCTCAAATGACAGGGTCGCGACCTGCGCGAGATCGAGCCGCGGCGCCGGTCCATCAATTCGTTCCGGCCACGCCAGACAGTGCGCGATCGGAATCCGCATGTCCGGACTCCCGAGCTGGGCAATGAACGAACCATCGCGGAACTCGACCAACCCGTGGATCGACCGATTGCGCGTGCACCACGACGTCGATCTCATCCGGTTTCAGCGCAAACAGATGATAAGCCTCGATGACTTCGAGGCCTTTGTTCATCAGCGTCGCGGAATCGATCGTCACCTTCGGTCCCATGGACCAGTTCGGATGCTTGAGCGCCTGTTCGAGCGTCGCGGCACGAATCTGTGCCGCGGACCAGGTCCGAAACGGTCCGCCGGATGCCGTGAGGATGACGCGTCGCACGTCTTCACGCCGGCCGGCACTCATCGCTTGGAACAAGGCGTTGTGCTCGGAATCGACCGGCAGGATCGTCGCGCCGGCAGCGGCTGCGCGCCGCATGAACAAACCGCCTGCGCAAACCAGGCATTCCTTGTTGGCGATGGCGACAATGGCGCCGCGCTCGGCGGCGGCCAGCGTCGGACGCAGTCCGGCGGCGCCGGTGATGGCGCCGATCACCCATTGCGCGGGACGCTGCGCCGCTTCCACCAAAGCGTTCTCGCCTGCCGCCGCTTCGATATCCGTTCCCGCCAGGGCATTCTTGAGGTCGCGATAGGCGGCGGGATCGCCGACCGCCGCGAAGCGGGCGCCAACCTCTCGCGCCAATGCTGCCAAGGCCACGGCATTGGTGTTCGCGCTGACCGCCTCGACCCGGAAGCGTTGCGGCTGGCGCTTGATCAAATCGATAGTGCTCGCACCAATCGACCCGGTCGCGCCCAGTAGCGTCACGCTTCGTGGGCCGGCCGATGTGTCGTGTCCGCTACGCGCCTTTGTCTGCACCGTCATCAACTCACCATACCAGCAAGCCACGCGCCGGGCGCATCGATTCCGCCATGCGCAAACCCAATCAGGCACGCCAAAACGGCGGCCGCGACAAACCCATCCAAACGGTCCATGAGCCCGCCATGTCCGGGAATCAACGATCCCGCGTCCTTGGCGCCGAAGCGGCGCTTGACCGCTGATTCAAAGAGGTCGCCAATCTGGCTGGCGACGGATAGCGCCAGCGCAATCACGCTTGCACCGACGATGCTGCTGACCCCGCTGAGGTAAGCGACAACCGCAGCCGCGATCGCCGCACCGGCGAGGCCGCCAATGGCGCCAGACCACGTCTTGTTCGGACTGAGGCGTGGCGCAAGTTTCGGTCCGCCGCACGCGCGACCCACAAAATAGGCAGCGACGTCGGTCGTCCACACCACGGCGAACAGGAAGAGGATCGCGGCGAAACCGAAGTCGGCATCGGAGCGCAGAAAGAGCGGCGCAAGGACCATCGCGCCGGCATACGGCACGCCGGCAGCGACCCATGATCGGCGGTCGGCAGAGGCGGCAGCCGGCAACATCAGCATGCCCACCGCCAGAACCACCAGCGACGCAGCCAAATACGTCCTTCGCCAATCGCCGATCGCAACCGCGGCGAGCGCGGCGGCAATCGCGACCGTCACCATCCCCGCAGCGACCAGCCAGCGCCGCTCTGCGCCGGACACGAGCGTCGTCCATTCCCACATGACGATGATCGCGGCACCCGCCCAGAACAGCGCGAACAGCCAGCCTCCCGCATAGGCAACGCCGACGGCCGCCGGCGCCAGAACCAACGCGGAGCCCACGCGCAGCCGCAGATCGCTACCAGCACCACCGACCGGCATCGGAGGCGCAGGATCCGCGTCGGTCATGATCATGAACCGGTCTGAGCGATCAGTCCGCCAAACCGTCGCTCACGACGGCGGTATTCGGCGATTGCGCTTTCCAGCGTGGAGCGGTCGAAATCCGGCCAATAGGTCGGGACAAAGACGAGTTCGCTGTAGGCCGCCTGCCAGAGCAGGAAGTTCGAGAGCCGCTGCTCCCCGCTGGTGCGGATGATGAGATCGGGGTCCGGCAAATCCGGCGCATCAAGATGGCGCGGCGATCGCCTCGGCGGTAATCGCGCTCGCCGCGATCTTGCCCTCCGCCACCTGCGCCGCGAGCCGTTGCGCCGCGCGCGCGATCTCCTGCCGGCCGCCGTAGTTGAAAGCCACCACCAACGTGAGCTTGTCGTTGTCGCGGGTCAGGTGCTCGGCTTCCTCAAGCAGCTGCAAGATATCCGGCGCAAGATCCTGGCGCTCGCCGATCACGCGAACATGCACCCCGCTGTTGTGCAGTTCGATCAGGTCATTGCGGATGAAGCGGCGCAGCAGGCCCATCAATTCGCGAACTTCGCCCGCCGGACGCGCCCAGTTTTCAGCGCTGAACGAGAAAATCGTCAGGATATCGATACCGAGATCGCCGGCCGCACGCACGGTGCGCCGGAGCGCCTCGACGCCCCGGCGGTGCCCTTCGCTGCGCGGCAGACCGCGCGCCGAGGCCCAGCGTCCATTGCCGTCCATGATGATCGCCACGTGCCTGGGCACGGCGAACTCCGGAGTGCGGACGTTGAGCGCCTCGGGCATCGCATTCACCAGTCCTCACACCGTGAGGATTTCCTTTTCTTTGGTGGACAGCATCTTGTCGATCTCGACGATAATATCGTCCGTAGCCTTTTGCACTTGTTCGGACGAGCGCTTGCCCTCGTCTTCGCTGATATTGTGATCTTTCTCGAGCTTCTTCAGCACATCGAGGCCATCTCGGCGCACGTGACGCACCGCGACCTTGGCGGCCTCCGCATATTTGTGAGCGACCTTGACCAGTTCCTTGCGGCGATCCTCATTGAGTTCCGGCAGGCGCAGCCGCACCACCTGCCCCTCGGTCGACGGCGTCAAGCCGAGGTTGGAGGCATGAATCGCCTTTTCGACGGCATGGACCATCGTCTTGTCCCAAACCTGCACCGAGATGAGCCGCGGCTCGGGAACGCTAACGGTGGCGACCTGATTGAGCGGCATATTGGTGCCGTAAGCCTCGACCTGGATCGGCTCGAGCAAGTTGGCGGACGCGCGGCCGGTGCGCAGCCCTCCCAGTTCCTGCTTCAAAACCTGGATCGCGCCCTGCATGCGGCGCTTCAGTTCGTTCATGTCATGTGTCTGAGTTGCCATGACGGTCCCCTGAAAACACGCGGCGGAACATCAACCGCTTTCGCTCGTCCTGTGCTCCGGCGCCACCGAGCCGGCGCTTGTTCCTCAAGAGTTGACGACAGTCGCGCGGCCCTGACCGCGCAGGACCATCTCGATGGCCCGCAACTCCCGGATCGAAAACACGATGATAGGCATCCGGTTCTCGCGGGCAAGCGCGAAGGCGGTCGCATCCATGACCTTGAGATCGCGTTCGATCGCCTGTTGATGGGTCAGGCGCTCGAAGCGGGTAGCCTTGGGATCTTTCTTGGGATCCGCGCTGTAGATGCCGTCGACGTCGGTGGCCTTGAGAACGGCGTCCGCACCGATTTCCGCGGCCCGCAGCACCGCCGTGGTATCGGTGGTGAAAAACGGATTGCTGGTGCCACCAGCGAGCAGCACCATCCGGTTCTTGTCGAGATGACGCAGCGCCCGCCGTCGCTCGAACGTCTCGCAAATCTCCGGCATCGCCACTGCCGACATCGTGCGGGCCGATCCGCCGGCGGCCTCAATGGCGGTTTCCAGCGCGAGCGCATTCATGACGGTGGCGAGAATGCCCATCAGATCGCCGGTCACCCGCGGAATGCCCTTGCCGGAGATCTGCACGCCGCGCACAAAATTGCCGCCGCCGACAACGATCCCGAGGTTCACGCCGAGCGCTTGGGTGGCGACAAGGTCGGCTGCGATCCGCTCGAGGGTGGGCTGGTGGATGCTGCCGGCACCGTCGGGGCCCATCATGGCTTCGCCGGAAACCTTGACGACCACGCGTCGATAAATCGGCTCAGCCATGGCGTCCCCGCCCTACCCCGTTTGCAGCGCCCTCGTTTGACCAAGCGAGGGCGGCCGCCTTGCCCCGTTCAGCTCTTCCCCGCCGTAGCCGCCACTTCCGCGGCGAAATCAGAATCCGGACGCTCGATCCCCTCACCGAGCGCGAACCGCAGGAACCCGCTCAACTTGATCGGTCCGCCGACCTTGCCTTCGGCTTCCTTCAGGGCCTGCGCCACGCTCTTTTTGTCATCGTGGATGAACGGCTGGTCGAGCAGGCACACCTCTTTATAGAAGGTCTTGAGGCCCGAATTCGACGATCTTCTCGACAACGTTCGCGGGCTTGCCTTGCGCCTTCGCCTTCTCGGACAGGACGTCCAATTCCCGGCGGATCAGCGCGGGATCAAGCCCGGATGAATCGATCGCTTGCGGATTCGACGCGGCGACGTGCATGGCGACCTGACGGCCGATGCGCGCCAACTCCTCGGCGTTGCCCGCCAACTCGAGCGCGACGAGGACGCCCATCTTGCCGAGCCCATCGGTGACCGCGCCGTGCACATAGCTCGCCACCACGCCCTGACCGACCGACAACGAGGCGGCCCGGCGCAACGTCATGTTCTCACCGATCTTGGCGACGGTATCCGCAATCGCATCTTCGATCGTGATGCGCGCCGACCTTCGCCGCCTTGATCTTCTCGACGTCGGTACCGACGTCGAGCGCGACATCGGCGATCATGCGTACCAGGCCCTGGAACAGATCGTTGCGCGCGACGAAGTCGGTTTCGGAATTGACTTCAACCACCACGCCGCTCTTGCCCTTGACGACCGTCCCGGTCAGGCCCTCGGCGGCAACACGGCCGGCCTTTTTGGCGGCCTTGGCCAAGCCTTTCTTGCGCAGCCAATCGACGGCGGCTTCCATATTGCCGTCGTTCTCACCGAGCGCGGCCTTGCAATCCATCATGCCCGCGCCGGTGGCTTCGCGCAGCTCCTTGACCATCTGTGCGGAAATGTTGGCCATCGGAAAGTCCTTCTCGTTCAGCGAAGCCGGGCGCCGCCCGGCTCATCATCGGTCTGCTGATGCAGGAATCGGAGGATCAAGACTCGTGAGCCCGTCGAAGCTCAGCCTTCGGCTTCGGCGGTGAGTTCCTTCGACTTCGCGATCCAGTGGTCAACCCGGCCCGGCAAGTCCGACCTCTTCGCCGATCGTGTGAGCGGCGTCGGGACCCAGCCCAGCAATCTGCCAGTAGTGGAAAATACCGAGATCGTTGAGCTTTTTCTCGATCGCCGGGGACACATGCCCGAGCTTCTTGAGATCGTCGGCAACGCCGCGCGGACCCGACAGAACCTCGTAACCGGGTCCTGCAGCGACGGCGGGCACTACCTCGGCGACGGGCTGCGCCGCCGCTCCGATATCGACGCCCCGCTCGCCCTGGCCGCGCGCAATACCGTCAATCGCCGCCTTGGCGATGAGATCGCAATACAGCGAAATGGCGCGGCTGGCGTCGTCGTTGCCCGGCACGACAAACGTGATGCCGTCCGGATCGCAATTGGTATCGACAATCGCCGCCACCGGCACATTGAGCCGGCGCGCTTCCTTGATCGCGATGTCTTCCTTGTTGGTGTCGATGACGAACACCAGGTCGGGCAGGCCGCCCATGTCCTTGATGCCGCCGAGCGCACGATCGAGCTTGTCGCGCTCGCGCTGAAGATCGAGCCGCTCTTTCTTCGTGTAGCCACCGGCCTCGTTCGACGCGAGCATCTCGTCGAGCTTGCGCAGCCGCGAGATCGAGCCCGAGATCGTCTTCCAATTGGTCAGCGTGCCGCCGAGCCAACGTGAATTGACGTAGTACTGTGCGCACCGCTTGGCCGCTTCAGCGACGGGGTCCTGCGCCTGCCGCTTGGTGCCGACGAACAGGATGCGGCCGCCATGGGCCACGGTATCACTCACCGCTTGCAGCGCCCGGTGCAACATCGGCACCGACTGTGCGAGATCGACGATATGAATGTTGTTGCGAGTGCCGAAGATGTACGAAGCCATCTTCGGATTCCAACGGTGGGCCTGGTGGCCGAAGTGAACGCCAGCTTCCAAAAGCTGGCGCATCGAGAAGTCAGGAAGCGACATGGTCATTCTCCGGTTGATCCGCCGCGGGCCAGTGAGCGCCCTCCCCGAACTGGGACGGAGCCACCGGACGGCTTGAAGCCAAGGCCCGCGTGTGAGATGGCGGCTATATAAGGGGTGCCCCCCATACGAAGCAAGCGAAATGGCCCAAAATCGCGCGTTTGAGCCGCATTCCCCGCGGGCCGCAAATCCCCTAGCCTTTGCAACGGCGAACGACCGTTAATGGTGGAGGAACGCAATGCTGCGCAGGACCTGTCTGGCCGTCATCGGCGTTGGCCTTTTGATCAGTCCGGCCATTGCGCAGGGCGATTATCCCAGCCGAACCGTCCGGATCATCGTTCCGGCCACCCCCGGTGGCGGCAGTGACACCTTCGCCCGCCTGATCGCCCAGCATCTGGCCAAGGAGCTCAACCAGCAATTCGTGGTCGAGAACCGGCCGGGTGGCGGCACGCTTCCCGCCATGGAGTTCGTCGCCAGCCAGCCGGCGGACGGCCATACGCTCTACCTCTCGCCGTCCACCACCACATCGATGCATCTGGTCCGCAAATCGATGCCCTGGGACGTCCGCAAGGCGTTTTCCGCCGTCACCCAGATCGCGGTGGTGCCGCAGTCGCTGGTGATCAACCCCAAGGTCCCGGCGACCACCGTGAAGGAGTTCATCGCGCTCGCCAAGCGCGAGCCCGGCAAGCTGTCCTACGGCTCCGCCGGGACCGGGCACCGCTCCGCACATGGCGATGGAGCTGTTCAAACTCATGACCGGCATCCAGATCCAGCACATTCCTTATCGCGGCGTGTCGCGGCGCGGTCACCGACATCATCGCCGGCAATATCTCCGGCATGATGCTCAACGTGCTGACCGCCAAGTCGCATGTCGACGCCGGCCAGCTGCGCGGGCTCGGCGTCACCAGCACCAAACGCTCCAGCGCGTTGCCCGAGGTTCCCACCATCGCCGAAGCCGGCGTTCCCGACTACGAGGCGCTGCAGTGGTTTGGATTGCTGGCGCCGGGCGGAACGCCACCGGCCGTCCTCAATCGCCTGCAGAAATCGATCGCCGAAGCCATGCGGGCGCCGGAGATGCAGGCGCGGCTGAAGACCGAAGGCGCCGAAGCGGTCGCCAACCCGCCGGAGGTATTCCAGAAGTTGATCAGCGAGGAGATCGATCGCTGGACCAAGCTCGCCAAGGCGATCAACTTGAAGCCCGAATAGCGTCCGCGTCAGTTGCCGGTGAAGATCGCCTGCGCCCGGCTGATGACACCGGGCGGAAACCGATTGAGCCGCTCGACCATCGCTTGAACCTCGGCGCCGGCGACAAATTCAAGCTCCAGGCCGATCTTGGCGCCCTCGGCGATGAACTGCGGATCGCGCATCGTCTCGGCGAACGCCTTGCGCAGCACCTCCACGATCCGTGGATCGACGCCGGGCGGCGCCACCACCGGCCGGCCCATCGATTGGCGCGAGAAGATCATTTCCAGAACCTGGCGGTCGTCGGGGCTTCGCACGAAGTCGGTGACCAGCGGAACGTCCGGCAGTTCCTTGTGCTTCGTCAGCGCCAGCTGAAGAATGATCTTCAGCGTGCCATCCTCCAACTGCTTGCGGTTGCCCGACTTCGCGACGCCCCATGAATAGCCGACGATGCCGTCAAGCTCGCCGCGCTCCACCGCCAGCATGATTTCCTGCGTGCCCGGATAGCCGGAAATCGCTTTGAGCTTCGTGCCGATGAGGACGTTGAGCGCCGCGGCAAACGCATGCTGATCGCCGCCGACGCCGGTCGATCCGACCTGCAGACCCACCCCCTTCATCGCTTCGCTCAGGCTGCGGACCGGACCGGGCTGGCGAATGAAGAACCCGGACACCTCGTTGTTCATGCTGCCGATCCACGCAAATTTTGCGGAATCGAATTTGGCCTGCGAGGCGCTGCCGCCAAGCAGCGGCTCCATCGCGACGCCACGCCCGACCAGCGCGATCTCGGTGCCGTCGCGCGGCGCCGCGTTGAACATGTAATTGGCGAGATTGAGCGAACCGGCACCCGGCCGGTTTTGCGGAACGATCGTTGGATTGCCGGGCAGGTAGCGCCCGAGATGCCGCGCCAGCAGTCGGCCGTAGGTGTCGTAGCCAAATCCGGTCGGCGAGAACCCGATCGAGATCCGGACCTGCTTGCCAGCAAAGCTGACCGGCGCGGTCTCAGACCGGGCCGGCAGCGCCAGCAACCCGATCGCCGCGGCCCAGAGCACGATTTTCGCCAGCGTCGATCCTTGCATCTCGTCTACTCCACTCGTCTATTCCGCGGCGCGCGCCAAGCTCATGCCGTCGAGATGGGCGACGACTTCGTCGAGGTGCATCACGTCGGCATATTTGTGATGCAGATCGAACAGGTTGACCTTGTGGGTCAGCTCGGCGCGGTCGTAGGTGCACTCTTCAACGATGCTGACATGGAATCCGCTCGAATGCGCGTCGACCGCGCTCGCGCGCACGCAACCCGACGTGCTCTCGCCGCAGATGATCAGGCTCGACACGTCGAGGATCGTCAGGTGCGACACCAGCGGCGTTCCCTGGAACACGCTGGCGCGCTGCTTGCGGATCACGATGTCGTCCGGCTCGACCGGAAATTCGCGATAGATCTCGAATGCGTCGGGTGTTGGCGTCGGACGCGAATTCTTGGTCGACACCGCGCCGCGCGGACGGTTGTTCGGGCGGGTCTCCTGGGTGCAAAAAAAGATCGGGATGCCGGCGCCGCGGGCGGCAGCAAACAGCCGCTTGGTCGGCTCGATCGCGCGATGTGCGAAGATCCCGCAGGTGTTGGGACATTGCTCGTTGATTTCGGCCGGCGGCCGCGGTCCGCCACGATAGACCAGATCATAGAGATCGATCGCCAGCAGCGCCGGCCGCGGCCCCACGAAGGTCTCGCGCCGCCAGAACTTGTACAGCTCCAGATCGGCCGCCGGAACGACGTCCTGCCAGCAATGATCGTTGAACTTTTCGATCGAGGCCATCCGCTTCTCCTTCCGTGACAGCAACGCATTCGCCGCAGACGCGCGAGCCCCCGTCACGCCGGCTGCGGCTCCGGCTCTTTGGTGACATCGTGGGTGAATATCCAGGTCCGGTCCAGGAATGGCGGCGGCGGATCCTTGCGGTTGTTGGCGAATTGCTGGCGCGATTGCAGCGTGACGCGCGCCGTGCGCGGTTGCCGCTCGTCAACATAGGCCTTCAATGCAGCGTGGATATCGTCGCGATGGCGGTCGAGGCAGCGCCCGAGCACGTAGCCATCCTCCACCGCCATGTTGCCGCCTTGCGCCAGCGTCGGCATGGTCGGATGCGCGGCATCGCCGAGCAACGTCACGCGGCCTTTGGTCCATTGCGGGATCGGATCGCGATCGTAGATGCCCCACTTGTAGACGTGCTGCACGTTCCGGAACATGTCGAGCAGGGCCTCGTTCCAGCCTTCGTAGGCCGCCAGCAGTTCCTCCTGCGAACTCGGCGCCGACCAGGATTCCTCGACCCACTGGTCGGTGACGTGGCCGGCGAAGATGTTGAGCACCGAGCCGTCGCCGATCGGATAGCAGATGACGTGGCCGTTCGGCCCGATCCAGCCAAAATAATCGCCGTGCGGCAGATCGACCGACAGCCCCGGCCCGATCCGCGTTGGCACCCGCTCCATCGGCACCATGCAGCGCCAGCACATCTGTTCGGTGAAGCGCGGATTGTCGGCGCCGAACAGTTGCGCCCGGATCGCGGACCGGATGCCGTCGGCGCCGATCACCGCGTCGGCCTCGACCTCGCGGCCATCGGCAAACCGCGCGACCGCGACGCGATCGTTCGACGATGCGCCAACGCAATGCGCGTTGAGATGAATAGCGCCGGGCGGCAACGCATCGCGCAGCAGTCCGTGCAGATGGGCGCGATGCAAGGTGGTGTAGGGCGCGCCGTATTGTTCGATCGCGATGGCTTTGAGCGGCACCCGATGACGAAGGCTGGCGTCGTCCCACTTGATCGACAACTGATTGACCGGCTGGAACGCGATGGCGCTGAATTTGTCCCAGAGCCCGAGCCCGCGAATGACTTTGACGCCGTTGGGGCCGATCTGAAGTCCCGCGCCCACCTCCTCCAGTTTGGAGGAACGTTCATAGACCTCGACATCGACGCCGCGCTGGTGCAACGCCACCGCGGCCGTCAGTCCGCCGATGCCGCCACCGACGATGACCACGCGGAACCGACGATGCGCCGCTGTCTGCATACGATAGGCGTAGCGTCTGGGCGCGGGGCTGTAAAGTTCGCGCCCAGACGGTAACCGCGCGTCAGCCGAGCGCCTTCTTCACCCGCTCGGGCGTGAACGGCGTGTGCCGCAGCCGCACGCCGGTGAGTCGCAGCGACCGCGTTGCGAATCGCCGGCGCGACCAGCGGCGTCGCCATCTGCCCGACGCCGGTCGGAGTGATTGTCGGTCTGGATCACCTCGATGTGCATCGCCGGCACGTCGTTCATGCGCGGCACGCGATAGTCGTAGAAGTTCGACTGCTCGACCGCGCCGTCCTTGATCGATGATGCGCTCGCTCAGCGCCATGCCGAGACCATAGACGATGCTGCTTTCGGTCTGCGCGATGACGTTGTCCGGCTGCACCGCGATGCCGCAGTCGATGGTGCACCAGAAATTATGCACCTTGATCTGGCCGCTCGCCCGGTCGAGCGAGACTTCGGCGATGCCGGCGACCTGGCTGCCGGAATAGTCGATGTAGGCGAGGCCGAGCGCGCGGCCCTCGCGCTTGCGGCCCCAGTCCGCCATCTGCGCCACGCGCTCGACCACCTTGTCGGCGCGCGGCGTGACTCTTGCAGCAGCTCGAGCCGGAACTGCAGCGGATCGACGCCGCGCTTGCGCGCGACCTCGTCCATGAACGCCTCGGTCGCGAACTTGTTGGCGGTGAAGCCGATGCCGCGCAGCGGATTCGGTGCGCACGCCGGTGTCGCGGTAGAGCTGCTCGACCAGCTGATGCGGCACGTCGTAGCCGCGCCAGTTCGGTGCCGGCCATCAGGATGCAGTCCTTGCCGCCGGCTGGCTTCGATAGCGCACCGGATCGATGAACGGCGTCACCCGGTCGCCGACATGGCGATGATGCCATGCGACGAGCTTGCCCGAGGCATCGAACGCCGGCGCGCAGGTAGTGCGCCGACAGCGGCCGGAAGCGGCCGTTGTGGACGTCGTCCTCGCGCGTCCACATCACCTTCACCGGCCTGCCCGCCTCCTTCGACAGCATCACCGCGTCGACGATGAAATCGACATCGCGCTTGCCGCGGCGGCCGAAGCCGCCGCCCATCAGCATGTCGTGCAGCTTGACCTTGTCGCGCGGAATGCCGAGCACCTTGGCGGTCGCTTCCTGTGGCCGTGGTCTGGCTCTGCGTGCCGGCCCAGATTTCGACGGCATCGCCGGCCGGCGACACCGAGGCGACCGCGTTCAGCGGCTCCATCTGCGCGTGATAGGCATAGTCGCAGCAGATATTCGCCTCCATCGTCGATGGCGGCCTTGCTGCAACGCGCCGCGAGCAGTCGCCGGCTTGATCCAGTCGCGCGCCGGTCTGGGACAGATCGCGCGCGGTCGGCGGCAAAGGCGTCGAGCCCCTTGTCGCTGTCGAAGCCCCAGGCCGTTGCCGGTTCGGGTCCAGGTCACGGAGCCGGCCAGCGCCCGCCGCGCCTCGAACGCCGCCCACGGCGTCTCGGCGACGACGCCGACGCCGTAGGGCAGCCGGACGACCGCGGCGACGCCGGGGATCGCCTGCGCCTTGGCATCGTCGATCTTGTCCGGCGCCGACGCCCTCGACCGGCGCGCGCAGCACCGCGCCGTACAGCATGCCCGGCACCTGCACGTCGATGCCGTATTGCGCGCTGCCGTTGACCTTGCTCGGCAGCTCGACGCGCATCACGTCCTTGCCGATCAGGCGGAAGTCGGTCGGCTTCTTCAGCTGCTCCGGCTTGATCTCCGGCGCCTTGGTCCGGCACCTCGGCGAATGCGGCGATCTCGCCATAACTCAGCCTGCGGCCGGATTTGGCGTGCACGACCACGCTCGGCTCGGTGGTCAGTTCCTCGACCGGCACGCCAAGCCTCTTGGCGGCATTGTCGAGCAGCACGCGGCGCACCTGCGCGCCGAAGATGCGCAGCGGCCGGTAATAGCTCGTCACCGCATTGCGAGCCGGCGGTGTACATCATGCCGCCGAAGCCCGGATTGCCGTAGATCTTCTCGATCGGCGGCGCCGGCACGATCCTCACCTTGCGACCAGTCGGCATCGAGCTCTTCGGCGATGATCAGCGGCAGCGAGGTCATCGACCCCTGCCCCATCTCGGTCGCCGCCGACATGATGGTGATGGTGCCGTCGGGCGCGATGCTGACCCACGGACTCAACGCCTTGCCGACGCGCTCGCTCGCGAGCACCGCAGCGCGCGCCGCCGCGGCCTGGCAGCGCGAAAGCAAACGTCAGGCCGGCGGCGCCGATCATCACCTGACGGCGGGATAGGTTCGATGGCAGAGCTGTTGATGATGCTTGGTTCATGGCTCACGCCTCCCGCGCGGCGCGCTCGACCGCGCGCACGATGCGCTGGTAGGTGCCGCAGCGGCAGATGTTGGTGCTCATGTGCTCGACGATCTCGTCGCGCGTCGGCTTCGGATTCTGCTTGAGCAGGTCGGCCGCGCTCATGATCTGGCCGGACTGGCAGTAGCCGCATTGCGGCACCCGCTCGGCGAGCCAGGCCTTCTGCAGCGGATGGCTGGAATCCGGCGACAAGCCCTTCGATCGTCGTCACCGACTTGCCGGCGATCTCCGAGACCTGAGTCTGGCACGAGAATGCGCGCTTGCCGTCGATGTGCACCATGCAGGCGCCGCACAGGCCGGTGCCGCAGCCGAACTTGGTGCCGGTGAGCTTGAGCTCTTCGCGGATCACCCACAGCAGCGGCGTTGCCGGCGGCGCATCGGTCGACGCCGGCTTGCCGTTCACGACGAAATTCGTGGCCATTGCTTCCTCCCTATGCGCCCGCAGCAATGCCGCTCGGGCGTTTTATTTTTTTGGATGGTACGGAAATGAGCTGACAGCGACAACCCGGGTTGCCGCATCCACCTGATCAACTTCCCGTCACGATAATGGACAGTGTTGCTGACGATATCCGAGTGCACGATTGCGGCGTGCGTCACGCCGGCGCGGACGTCCAGCGCTACAGCGCCTGCACTTCGACGACGCCGGGAATTGCCTTGATGGCGCCCGCGATCTGCGGCGACACCTTGAAACGCCCCGGCAGCTTCACCTCGACCTCAGTGCCCTCACCCAGGATCAGCACCATCGACACTTCGCCGTCGGACTTTTCCGCAGTTCCACGCGGCGCCGGTCCCTGTAGCCGTTTGGCGACGCTCTCCAACGGCTTGGCGTCGCGCAAGAACACGCGCAGACCCTTTTGAAGTTTCGCCGCCGCTTCATCGAGCGACTCGACGTTCTGAATGCGGGCGCGAACGTCGTCGCCTTGCAACTCCGCGGACAGCGCCAGCAGCACCGCCCGGCCGGGCTCCAACTGGTCGCGGAACTGCGCCAACCCTTCAGAGAACAGCACGGCCTCATAGTGCCCGGACGGATCCGACAGCCCGATAATGCCCATCTTGCTGCCGGTGCGGGTGCGCCGCTCCTGGCGCGAGACCACCGAGCCGGCCACGCGGCCGGCGCTGGCGCCGGCTTTGACGCTGCGCGCGAACTCCGCCCACGACTGCACGCGCATGCGCTGGAGGGTCGCCGCATAGTCGTCGAGTGGATGCCCGGACAGGAAAAAGCCGATGGCGTCGAATTCTTTTTGCAAACGCTGGGCCGGCGGCCACGGCTCCGCCGCCGGCAGGATCAGCGGCGTGGGCGCCGACGGACCGCCAAACAACTCCGACTGTCCGACTGACACCGCTTCGTGCGTGCGCTGCGCCGAACCAAGAATGGAATCGACCGAGGCAAAGGCGCGTGCTCGGTTGGCTTCGAGCTGGTCGAACGCGCCGGCTGCCGCGAGACTTTCGAGAACCCGTTTGTTGACCGCGCGTGGATTGATCCGGCTCGCAAAGTCGGAGAGATCGGCGAACGCACGGTCGCTGCGCGCGGCAATGATCGCTTCGACCGCCTGGGCGCCGACGCCCTTCAGCGCCGCCAGCGAGTAGTAGATCGCGCCCTCTTTCACCTCAAAGGCGACGCCCGGCTGGTTGACCGACGGCGGCACGACCTTGATGCCGAGCCGTTCCGCTTCGGCACGGAATTCCGAGAGCTTGTCGGTATTGCCCATGTCGAGCGTCATCGACGCGGCCAGGAACTCGACCGGATAGTTCGCCTTCATGTAGGCGGTTTGATAGGTCAGCAAGGCATATGGCGCTGAATGTGACTTGTTGAACCCGTATTCGGCGAACTTCGCGCACGCATCAAAGATGACCACCGCATCGGATTTGCCGATGCCATGCGCAACCGCGCCGGCGATGAAATCGCCGCGCTGTGACGCCATCTCCTTCTTGTCTTTCTTGCCCATGGCGCGGCGCAGGATATCGGCTTTGCCGAGACTGTAGCCGGCAAGATCGCGCGCGATCTGCTGCACCTGTTCTTGATACGTGATGATGCCATAGGTCGGCGCGAGTATCGGCTCGAGCTTGGGATGGAGATATTCGATCGCCTCGTAGCCCAGCTTGCGCGCGCAATAGGTCGGGATATTCGCCATCGGGCCCGGCCGGTAAAGCGCCACGAGAACGATCAGGTCCTCGAACCGGTCCGGCCGCATGTCGATCAGGGCGCGCCGCATGCCCTGACTTTCAACCTGGAACACGCCGACCGTTTCGCCCCGCGCCAGCATCTCGTAGGTTTTGGCGTCATCGAGCGGAATGCGCGACAGATCGAGCTCAATGCCGCGCTGGGCGACGAAGCGCACCGCCGTCGCCAACACGGTCAGTGTTTTGAGGCCGAGAAAGTCAAACTTCACGAGTCCTGCCGGCTCAACCCACTTCATGTTGAACTGGGTCACCGGCATGTTGGACTTCGGGTCGCGATAGAGCGGCACCAGCTCGTTGAGCGGACGCTCGCCGATCACGATGCCGGCGGCATGCGTGGAGGCGTGGCGGTGCAGACCCTCAAGCTTCTGCGCGATGTCGAAGGCGCGCCGCACCACCGGATCGCGATCGCTTTCGGCCTGCAGGCGCGGCTCGTCGTCGATGGCGCGCTTGAGGGTCACCGGATTGGCCGGGTTTTGCGGCACCAGCTTGCAGAGCTTGTCGACCTGCCCGTACGGCATCTGCAGCACGCGGCCGACGTCGCGCAGCACACCGCGCGCCTGCAGTGTGCCGAAGGTGATGATCTGCGCGACCCGGTCGCGGCCGTACCGCTCCTGCACGTAGCGGATCACTTCGTCGCGGCGGTCCTGGCAGAAATCGATGTCGAAGTCCGGCATCGATACGCGCTCGGGATTGAGGAACCGCTCGAAGATGAGGCCGAAACGGATTGGATCCAGATCGGTGATGGTGAGCGAGTAGGCCACCAGCGAGCCGGCACCGGAGCCGCGGCCCGGACCGACCGGGATGCGCTGCGACTTCGCCCACTTGATGAAATCGGCGACGATCAGGAAGTAGCCGGGATACTTCATCCGCTCGATGACACCGAGCTCGAAGTCGAGCCGCTCGCGATATTCCTCGGCGGTGCGGCCGGCCGCGAGGCCGTGCACGGCCAGGCGGCGTTCCAGCCCATCGATGGCCTGCCGGCGCAATTCCGCGGCCTCGTCGACCGCGGCCTCGCCCTCACCCACCGAAAAGCGCGGCAGGATCGGCGCCAGCGTTCTTGGACGGTATGCGCATCGCTGCGCGATCTCGACCGTGGAGGCGACCGCCTCCGGCAAGTCCGCGAACAGCGTCGCCATCTCGGCGCGGGTCTTGAAGCGGTGCTCGGCGGTGAGCTGGCGGCGGTCGCTGTCGGCGACCAGCCGACCCTCGGCGATCGAGATCAGCGCGTCGTGCGCCTCGTAGTCCTCGCGGGTCGCGAAATACGGTTCGTTGGTGGCGACCAGCGGAATGCCTTTGGCATAGGCCAGATCGACCAGCACCGGCTCGGTGTTGCGCTCGCTTTCGAGGCCATGGCGCTGCAACTCGATGTAGAGCCGATCCCCGAACAGCGCCGCCAGGGCGTCGCAACGCGCCGCCGCCAGAGTGCCGTTGCCCGCGGCGATGGCGCCGTCGAGCGGACCGCCGGGCCCGCCGGTCAAGCGCGATGAGGCCTTCGGCCTCGCCCTCGAGCCAGCCGAGCTTGATGTGCGGCGGCTCATTCGGCGGAGTTTCCAGAAACGCCCGCGAATTGAGCCGCATCAGGCTGCGATAGCCGGCCTCGCGCGCAGCCAGCAGCACGATGCGCTGGCGCAGCGGGACAACGGTATTGTGGCGCGGACCGTTCTCCTGGTCGCCAAAATCGATCGCGAGCGCGCAACCGACGATCGGCTGGACCCCGTAGCCCGCAAGCTTCTCGGAAAACTCAAGCGCACCGAACATGTTGTCGGTGTCGGTGAGCGCCAGCGCGGGCTGGCGATCGGCTTTGGCGAGTTCCGCCAGCCGCGCAATGGTCAGCGCACCTTCCAGCAGCGAATACGACGAATGGACATGCAGGTGCACGAAGCCCGGGCCGGCCATCAGGTCCTCAGCGAATCTCGACGGAACGATCGTGAGGATCGGTACACCCCCTGTCCACCGGGCGCGCACCGCAGGCGCGATCCATGCGCCTTATCCCCAGGCTGGATCGCCCAAATCCCCAGGTTGGGTCGCAGGGCCGGCCAACCTCGCTGCGGCCCGCCGCCCAAGCCCGGCAGCAGCCGTCACAACGTGGCAATCACAGCGTGGCGATCACCTGCGCCCAGATCACGACCATGCCGATGAACAAAGCCAGCGAGGCCAGGGCGGCGGCCTCCTCCATGAGCGAGCGGATCATCTTGGTTCCTCCTGAGAACGAAGGAGGAACATAGTTCATTATCTGTTCCCTCGTCAAGTGATTTAAATCGGCTGCTGGCTTCAATCAGTTATTCCATTTCCACCACCGCGCCGTCGCGCAGGGTCACCCGCCGGTCCATGCGCGCGGCGATGTCCATGTTGTGGGTCGCGCAGATCATCGCCAGCCCGGACGCCCGCACCAGTTGGGTCAGCGCGCCGAATACCCGCTCGGAGGTGCGCGGGTCGAGGTTGCCGGTCGGCTCGTCGGCCAACAGGATGCGCGGCGCATTGGCGACCGCGCGCGCGATCGCGACGCGCTGCTGCTCGCCGCCCGACAGTTCCGCCGGCCGGTGCGTCAGGCGATCCTTCAAGCCCGAGATAGTTCAACAGTTCGGTGGCGCGGTTGTTGGCCTCTTTGCGCGAGAGGCCGCGGATCATCTGCGGCAGCGATCACGTTCTCCATGGCCGAGAATTCCGGCAGCAGATGGTGGGCCTGGTAGACGAAGCCGATGTCGGTTCGCCGCAGCCGCGTGCGCTGCCCGTCGCTGAGTGTCGAGGTGGCGACGCTGGTCGATATAGACCTCGCCGGCGTCCGGATATTCCAGCAGCCCGGCAACATGCAGCAAGGTGGACTTGCCGGCACCGGACGGCGCGACCAGCGCCACCGACTGCCCCGGCCACACCGCCAGCTCGGCGCCCTTGAGGATTTCCAGGACGGCCTCGCCCTGGCGGTAGTAGCGCTCGACGCCGCTGAGAAACAGGACCGGAGCGTCCTCGCGCGCCGACGGCTCCTCGCCGCCCTCGGCGGCATCGAACGGCGCCTCGGAATACGCGCGGGACCGCGGCTGTTGGCTTGGTGGTTCGCCCGAAACCGCAGTCGGCGTATCCGCGATCGCAGCCCTTTCATTCATAGCGAAGCGCCTCGACCGGATCGAGCCGCGCCGCACGGAACGACGGGTAGAGCGTCGCGGCCACCGACAGCGTCAGCGCCATGACGACCACCGCGGTGGTCTCGCGCACGTCCATCTCGGCGGGAAGACGCGACAGGAAATACAATTCGGGCGAGAACAGCTCGGTATTGGTCATCCATGAAATGAATTGCCGGATCGATTCCACGTTCAGGCAGACCACCGTGCCAAGCAGCAGACCTGCCAATGTGCCGACCACGCCGATCGCAGCGCCGGTGATGAAAAAGACGCGCATCACCGCGCCTTGCGTTGCGCCCATGGTGCGCAGGATCGCGATGTCGGGGCCCTTGTCCTTCACCAGCATGATCAGTCCGGAAATGATGTTGAGCGCCGCCACCAACACGATCAGCGTGAGGATCAGGAACATCACATTGCGCTCGACCTGGAGCGCGTTGAAGAACGTCGCGTTGCGCTGGGTCCAGTCGACCATGAAGATCGGCCGGCCGGCCGCTTCGGCGATGAGCGGGCGGAAGCGTTTCACCTGGTCAGGATTGCTGGTGTAGACCTCGATCGCGGTGACGTCGCCGGAGCGATTGAAATAGGCCTGCGCCTCGGTGATCGGCATGAACACGAAGGCCGAGTCGTATTCCGACATCCCGACCTCGAACACCGCCACGATCTTGTAGGGCTTGATCCGCGGCATCGACGCCGAGCGGCGTCGAAGCGCCCTTCGGATGCACCAGCGTGACGCTATCGCCCGTGCGCAACGACAGTTGATCGGCCAGCCGGCGGCCGATCGCCACGCCTTCGGTATTGTCGAAGCCCTCAAGCGTGCCCTGCTTGATCCGATTGCCGATGGAGGGAAGCCGGGCGAGGTCGTTGCCGCGCACGCCGCGCACCAGCACGCCGGTGGAATTGAACGGCGACGAGGCGAGCGCCTGCCCCTCGACCACCGGCGACACCAGCATCACGCCGGCGACCTTGGAGACGCGGTCGGCGACCTCCTTCCAGTCGGTGAGCGGCGATTCCAGCGGCTGGATCAGCAGGTGGCCGTTGAGCCCGAGGATCTTGTCGAGCAGTTCCTTGCGGAAACCGTTCATCACCGCCATCACGATGATGAGCGTCGCCACGCCCAGGACGATGCCCAGGAACGAGAAGCCGGCGATGACCGAAATGAATCCTTCCTTGCGCCGCGCTCGCAGGTAGCGCAGCGACAGCATCCATTCAAAGGCGGAGAAAGCGCGTGTCCCGGTCGGTTCGGCCATGGCTGTCATCCCGCCCCCCGTTGTCACATGATTCTGGCCGATTCACGCCATCCTCGGTGCGGCAAAAGCGTTCAAAGCGCACAGATTATGACGCTCGCATCGTCAGCCGCTCGACCGCATCGGCCGGGCTCATCAGCTCCCGGCTGCCGTCGGAACGGCGCTTGACCTCGACCTTGCCTTCCGCAAGTCCGCGCGGCCCGACCAGCACCTGCCAGGGCAGGCCAATGAGGTCAGCGGCTCGCGAACTTCGCCCCCGGGCCGCTCGTCGAGATCGTGATAGAGCACATCGACGCCCTTGCGCCGATAGGCCTCGATAAAGCTGCTCGCAGGCGGCGTCGGTGTCGCCGCCACCCTGCTTGAGATTGAGGATCGCGACCTTGAACGGCGCCACGGCCTCCGGCCATATGATCCCGGCCTCGTCATGGGAGGCCTCGATGATGGCGCCGACCAGGCGCGACACGCCGACGCCGTAAGAGCCGCCGTGGACCGGATGGTCGGCGCCATCGGAGCCCGCCACCACGGCTTTCATCGGGACCGAATATTTGGTGCCGAAATAGAAGATCTGCCCGACCTCGATGCCGCGCGTGTGCAGCCGCTTGTCCGCCGCCACCTCGCGCTCGAAGCGCTGCGGATCGTGCACGTCTTCGGTCGCGGCATAGAGCGTTGTCCATTGCTGGATGATCGAGGTGAGATCGCTGTTGTAGTCGATGTCGTCGCCCGGCACCGGCAAATCCAGGACATCCTTGTTGCAGTACACGCCGGATTCGCCGGTATCCGCGAGGATGATGAATTCATGCGAGAGGTCGCCGCCAATCGGACCGGTCTCGGCGCGCATCGGGATTGCTTGAAGCCCCATACGGGCGAACGTGCGCAAATAAGCGACGAACATCTTGTTGTAGGACACGCGCGCCGCCGCTTCATCGATGTCGAAGGAATAAGCATCCTTCATCAAGAACTCGCGGCCACGCATCACCCCGAAACGCGGACGTTGCTCGTCGCGAAACTTCCATTGGATGTGATAGAGATTTTTGGGCAGATCGCGATATGAGCGGACATAAGCGCGGAAGATTTCCGTGATCATGTCCTCGTTGGTCGGTCCATACAGCAGTTCGCGCTCATGCCGATCCTTGATGCGCAGCATTTCAGGACCGTAGGCATCGTAGCGTCCGGTCTCGCGCCACAGATCGGCCAATTGCAGTGTCGGCATCAAGAGTTCGATCGCGCCGGCGCGATCCTGCTCCTCGCGCACGATCTGCTCGATCTTCTTGAGCACGCGGAAACCGAGCGGCAGCCAGGCATAGATGCCGGCCGCCTCCTGCCGCAGCATGCCGGCGCGCAGCATGAGCCGGTGCGAGACGATCTCCGCCTCTTTGGGCGTTTCTCGCAGGATCGGCAAAAAATAGTGGGACAGGCGCATGGTCTCTGGACGGGAATCGCGTGGGGTTGAGGCGGGCCTGAGTGAAACCGGAACGGTCGATAAAACACAAGACCTTTCAACGATTTCGGGGCCAATTTGAGACTGTTTTGGCCTTTTCCGATAGCCCTCCGCCCGGGCGGTCGGAACCGGGCCGCCCCGTTAAATCCACCTAACTCGAATTGGACTGATGACAAGCCTGGGGACAATTGGTTAGGCTTGCACCATGGCTGGGGGCGACGATCCCGGCCACGGTCCAGGTCAGGACCAATACGGTCCAAGTCTCGGGAGGACACCAGCCCAGGCATCAAGCCAAAACCGCCGTGTCGTGTTTGATATCGGCGAACACATGGGCGTCCATCGATCGAGCAGGGCCTTGGCCCTGCTCATTTTTTTGCGAGTGCCCCACTTTTTAATGTGCCTCACGCGATCCTCGCGGACCGGGCGTGCCCCTCGGCGCTAGCGCTTCCCGATTGCGGCAATCACCTGCGGCAGCAAGTGCGCCGCCACCGCGGCATGGCCGCGTGCATCGAAATGCTGTCCATCCGGATCGCGGCTCGCCTGCGGCGTCAGCGACCGGATGCGCTCGAGCACGATCACTTTGATGCCACGCGCGGCGAGCCGACTCTGGATCTCGGCGAGATTGGCAGCGCGCTGGCCAGCGCCAACGCCACGCCGTGCATCATTGCCGCCGGGTTGAAGGATCACGACCTGCGTGCCGTTCGGAACGGCGGATCCGAGCCGCGCCAGCATTCCGCCGGTGGTATCGCCCGCTATGCCGGCGTTGGCCACGCGGGCATTGTAGCCCTTGGCCTTCAGCATTGCTTGCAACTGTGCCGGATAGGCTCGGGACGGTTCGACGCCACCGGGGGTCTTGCCGCGGCCTTTGCCGTAGGTGTTGCTGGCGCCCAATGCGACGACGCTGACCTGTTGCGCCTCGGCGTCCGGCGCCGGGAGCATCGCGGCAATCACAATCGACATGACAGCTAGCAATCGGAGCATGTGTTTCTCCCGTTTCTGGTCGCAATGAATTGTTCAGGATCGACAATCGTCATCCTGGCTACGGCCAAGGTATCACCAAGGCGAACCGAACATCGTGGCGAGACTGTCGAGTGTAATCCAGCGATTGATATAGACGACCGCGAAACCGGCAAACACGATCGCAGAGACGATCGTGGTCCACAAAAGCCGGCGCCAAACCAGCGCCGATGTCGGCGCTCCGGGATCGGTGCCTTCGGAAACCGCCCCGCTCTCGTGCTGACTACGAATCCCGAACGGCAGGATGACAAATAGCGCCACCCACCAGATCAGGAAATAAATGGCGACTGCAGTTACGAGCGACATGATCGGTTACATGGTTAATGGGCGAGCCACACGAGCGCCAGTAAGGTAAAGATCAGAACGAAGCGCGACCCACATATGCCACGTCGCGCTGAAGTGTTACACACCCCTATTCGCTTGGGGGTTGGTGGCATGGCCACTCGTGCGGCGCGCCACTATGCCGCCACCGGCGGACGCTGCGTAAAATCTGCGGGCGCGGCATACTTGTTCGATGCTGAACAATTTTCCGCGGGGCCCAAGCCCCGCGTTCACTAGCGAAAGGGTCAACAGCCAGTGGCCGTGTAACGGATTGAAGTCCCCGACCCCCCGTCCAATCCGTCTGCACATCCAAAGCATTGGCGTTGAGTGCGGCTCGCGGCCTCGGCCGTCGAGCCGCTCCTTTTTTGGGCTCCACGCTGGCCAGCGATCGTCTTTCTAGGCCTGCTCGAGCTCGATGAGCGTGCCGCAAAAATCCTTGGGGTGAAGAAACAACACCGGCTTGCCATGCGCGCCAGGCTTGGGTTCGCCGCTGCCCAGCACCCGCGCGCCCTGACCGCGCAACGCGTCGCGTGCCGCGGCGATGTCATCCACCTCGTAGCAGACATGATGGATGCCGCCGTCGGGCATGCGTTCGAGGAACTTCGCGATCGGTGAATCGGCGCCGAGCGGCGAGATCAATTCGATCTTGGTATTCGGCAAGGTCACGAACACCGTCGTGACGCCATGCTCGGGCTGCGGCACCGGTTCCGATACCACGGCGCCGAGCAGATTGCGGTAGATCGCCGTCGCGGCGGCCAGGTCGCGCACGGCAATCGCCACGTGGTTGAGCCGTCCGATCATCTGTCGCCTCGCGCTGCCCCGGACTGGAACGATCTTATACCGTCAGCACGTGCACATGGACCATCGGCTTCTTGCTCCAGGCCGAGCCGACCGCGGAGCGCACGGCACGGCGGGCCGCCTCAGCGACCGCATCCGGGTCGCGCCGTCGCGCCCGCGGCATCGAGTCCAGCGCATTGAGCACAGCCTCGCACGCGGCCTCGGCGATGAGATTGCCGTCGGCATCCTTGTCGGGAATCCCGGTGGTCTCGATCTCGGGTTCGCCCACCAGTTCGCCGCGCTCGGTGACCGCCATCGCAATCGACACGATCCCCGAAAAGGAAAGCCGGCGCCGGTCCGGGACGGTTCGCTCCGCGGCATCGACCAGGAGCGAGCCATCCTTGTAGAGGCGGCCGGCCGGCACTTCGTCGATGATCGCGGGCCCGTCGGGAGCGAGTTTCACCAAGTCGCCGTTGTTGCAGGTCATGACCCGGCCGACGCCGGCACGGCGGGCAAGGCTCGCATGCTCCGCCATATGCAGCGTCTCGCCATGCACCGGAATGAGGATCTGCGGCCGCACCCACGAGATCATCTCCTCCAGCTCGGCCCGGCGCGGATGTCCGGACACATGCACGAGATGGGTGCGATCGGTGATCACCTCCACGCCCTGACTGACCAGCCCGTTGATGATCCGCATCACCGCCTTCTCGTTGCCGGGAATGGCGCGCGACGAGAAGATCACCCGATCGCCCTTGGAGAAGGTGACCAGCGGATGCTGATCCTCGGCAATGCGGGCGAGCGCCGCGCGCGGCTCGCCCTGACTGCCAGTACACAGCGCGACCACCTTGTCGGGCGGCAGATAGCCGTAAGTTTCGAGCGAGCGGAACTCGCGGATGTCATCGAGATAGCCGGTTTCACGCGCGACTTGCGCGACCCGTTCCATCGCGCGGCCCACCAAGACCACTTCCCGTCCGCAAGCCGCTGCAGCTTCGGCGACGGCCCGGATGCGGGCGACATTCGAGGCGAACGTCGTGACGCCGACACGGCCGGGCGCGCTGCGGATCAGCTCGGCCAGCACGTTGGCGACCTCGGTCTCCGATGGCGAGCGGCCTTCGCGCACGGCATTGGTGGAATCGCCGAGCAGCGCGAGGCAGCCCTCATCGCCCAAGGCGCGCAGCCGCGCTTCGTCGGTCGGCGGACCGATCACGGGGGTCGGATCGATTTTCCAGTCGCCGGTGTGCAGCACCGTCCCGTGCCGGGTGCGGATGATCAGCCCGTTCGATTCCGGGATTGAATGCGCCATCGAGACGTATTCGATGTCGAATGGCCCGAGCGAGATGCGCCCGCCCAACGGCACAACATTGACCGGCACGTCGGTGGCGCGCGGTTCGCCGCGCCGCTTGGCCTCGAACAGCGCCGCCGTGAACGGCGTCGCATAGACCGGCACCCGCAGCCGCGGCCACAGGTCGAGCAGCGCGCCGAAATGATCTTCATGGGCGTGCGTCAACACAATGCCCAGGAGGTTGCGCCGCTCCTCGATCAGAAAGCGGATATCCGGCAGGATAAGATCGATACCCGGAAGCTCATCGCCGGCAAACGCCACGCCGATGTCGACGGCGATCCATTCGCGACGGCGCTCGGTGCCAAGCCCGTAGAGCCCGAGATTCATCCCGATCTCGCCGACCCCACCGAGCGGAGCGAAGACGAGTTCATCCCCGGGCAACGCCATCAACGTCCTCCGCCGGTGCGTCCCGGACCCAGCAATTCGACGACGTCACCTGCGGCGATCGCGCGCTGGCTTCCATCAGGCAGCGACAACATCAAGCAGCCAGTATCGTCAACATCGTCGAAGCGCCCAACCAGTTCCTCATCAACCAAGCGGACGCGGATCATGTCACCGCGCCCGGCGGCGCGCGCCAGCCAGTCGGCACGGATGGTGGAGAAGTGCTCGCCGGCATTCCATTGCGCCAGACGCCCCATCATCTTCGCCGACAACTCCGAGAACAGCGCTTCAGCCGCGACCGGGGCGCCGGCGGCGGCCAAATCGGTTGCCGGAAAATCGGTCCCGCTCGGGTGGCTGACGCAGTTGACCCCGATCCCCACCACCACCGCGCCCTCGTCTCCCCCTTCGCCCTCGATCAGAATGCCGGAAAACTTCTTGCCAGCCTGCAAGAGATCGTTCGGCCATTTGATCTGGAGCTGGGGACGCAAGTCCGGTGCGAGCTCCGAGACCGCATCATGGATCGCGAGCGCTGCGACGAAAGCGAGCTCCGGCCAGTGCTCCTGCGGCGCGGCATTGGTCAGCAGCAAGCTGGCGAACAGGTTTCCGGGCTCGGAGATCCAAGTCCGACCGCGCCGCCCGCGGCCGCCGCTTTGGCGTCGGGCGGTGATCCAGAGCGGGCCACGCTCGCCCTGACCGGCCAGGCCGAGCGCTTCCGCGTTGGTCGAGACCAAGAGGTCGTGCGCGATCAACCGCACGCCCGCCGCCGAGGCCCTGGGATCGAGCTGCATCACCTAGAACAGCGATTTCGCGGCCGCGCTCGCCGCTTCGACCAGGGGGCCGGGATAGATGAAGAACAGGAGATTGAAGAGCCCCGAGACGGCCAGCACCGCCTTGAGCTGGTAGGGCATCGGCTCGAACGGTTTCGCGGGCTCGTCGAAATACATGATCTTGATGATCGTGAGATAGTAGTAGGCGCCCACCACGCTGGCGAGCACGCCGACCACCGCCAGCGTGAACAGGCCGGCCTGAATGGCGGCAAGGAAGACATAGAACTTCGCGAAGAAGCCGGCGAGCGGTGGAATGCCGGCGAGCGAGAACAGCAGCATCGCCAGGAAGAACGCCATCCCCGGCTTGGTCCGCGCGAGGCCTGCCAGATCGCCGATGTCTTCGACCATCTGACCGTCGCGGCGCATCGCCAGAATGCAGGCGAAGGTGCCGAGCGTCATGGCGACATAGATCGTCATGTAGATCAGCACCCCTTGGACGCCCTGGGCGGTGCCGGCCGCGAGACCGACCAGCGCGAATCCCATGTGGCCGATCGAGGAATAGGCCATCAGGCGCTTGATGTTGCGCTGGCCGATGGCGGCGAAGGCGCCGAGCACCATCGACGCGATCGCCACGAAGATCACGATCTGCTGCCACTGCGGAACGATATTGGGGAACGCGTCGATGGCCACCCGCATGAACATGGCGATGCCGGCAACCTTAGGAGCCGCCGCAAAAAACGCCGTGATCGGGGTCGGTGCCCCCTCGTAGACGTCTGGCGTCCACATGTGGAACGGCACCGCCGACACCTTGAAGCAGAAGCCGGCAAACAAGAACACCAACCCGAAGATCAGGCCGATGCCACCGCCAGCCGACGCCTTGGCGATACCTGCGAAAGCGATGGTTCCGGTGAAGCCGTAAACCAGGGATGCGCCGTAAAGCAGCATTCCTGACGACAGCGCGCCGAGCACAAAATATTTCAGGCCGGCCTCGGTCGAGCGCACGGAATCCCGGTTGATCGCGGCCAAGACGTAGAGCGCAAGGCTCATCAGCTCGAGGCCGAGATAAAGCGCGATCAAATCGGCCGCCGAGATCAGCATCAGCATGCCGGCGGTCGAGAGCAGGATCAGGATCGGATATTCAAACCGGTTCTGGCGCTCGCGCTTGAGATAGTCGAGCGACATCAGGATCGCGGTGGCGGAGCCGACCAGCGCCAGCAACTTGAGGAATCGCGCATAAGGCTCCAGCACGAAGCTGCCGCCGAACGCTTCGACCCGCTCCGCCGGAAGCCAGGCCAGAATGCCACCAGCGGCCACCAGCAGCAGGATCGACAGCCAGTTGACCGCACCCGCGGCGCGCTCGCCGCGAAACGCCCCGACCATCAGCAGAGTCATCGCGCCCACCACCAGCACGAGCTCCGGCAGGACGGGGACGATGTCGCGTACGACGAAGGTGTCGGTCATGGACGGCTCACTTTACCAGCATGGCCGCGGTCTTGGCGGCCCCAATCGCCTGCTGGTATTGCGCGATGAGTTGCGCAACGGAGGCGGCGGAGAGATCCAGGATCGGCTTGGGGAATATCCCGAACAGGATGGTCAGGGCCGCGAGCGGCCCCAAGGTGATGATCTCGCGGTAGTCGAGATCCTTGATGGCGGCGAGCTTTGGCTTGTCGAGCTCGCCGAACACGACCTTGCGGTAGAGCCACAGCGCGTAGCCCGCCGACAGGATGACGCCAAGCGTGGCGAACGTCGCTGTCCAGATGCTGACCTTGAAGGTCCCGATCAAGGTCAGGAATTCGCCGACGAATCCGGACGTGCCCGGCAGGCCGACATTGGCCAGCGTGAACACCATGAACGCCGCCGCGTACAGCGGCATGCGGTTGACCAGCCCGCCATAGGCGGCGATCTCGCGGGTGTGCAGACGGTCGTAGACCACGCCCACCGACAGGAACAGCGCGCCGGACACGATGCCGTGCGAGACCATTTGGAAGATACCGCCGGCGATGCCCTGCGTGGTCGCGGCGAAGATGCCCATGGTCACGAAGCCCATATGCGCCACTGACGAATAGGCGATCAGCTTCTTCATGTCCTCCTGCACCAGCGCCACCAGCGACGTGTAGACGATGGCGATCACCGACAGCGTGAAGATCAACGGCGCGAAGTCGTGCGACGCCAGCGGGAACATCGGCAGCGAAAACCGCAGGAAGCCGTATCCGCCCATCTTCAGCAGAATGGCCGCGAGGATCACCGAGCCGGCGGTCGGCGCTTCCACGTGCGCATCGGGCAGCCAGGTGTGCACCGGCCACATCGGCATCTTCACCGCGAACGATGCGAAGAACGCCAGCCACGCCCAGGTCTGCAAGTTCGGCGGGAAGCCGTGCTTGAGCAGCGTCGGGATATCGGTGGTCCCGGCGCTCCAGTACATCGCCATGATGGCGAGCAGCATCAGCACCGAGCCGAGCAGCGTGTAGAGGAAGAACTTGAAGCTCGCATAGACGCGGCGCTGGCCGCCCCAAACCCCGATGATCAGGAACATCGGGATCAGGCCGCCCTCGAAGAACAGATAGAACAGCACGATATCGAGCGCGCAGAAGATGCCGACCATCAAGGTTTCCAGCACCAGGAACGCGATCATGTACTCTTTCACGCGGCGCTGGATCGCACCCCAGCTCGCGATGATGCAGAGCGGCATCAACGCGGTGGTCAGGATCACGAACGGCAGCGAAATGCCGTCGACACCGATGTGATAGTTGATCGTGCCGCCGAGCCATGGCTGCCGCTCGATGAACTGGAATTCCGCCGAACCGGCGTCGAAGCGCCAGACCAGCACCAGCGACACCGCGAATGTGATCAGCGTCGTCCACAACGCGACCCAGCGCGCATTGCGCTTTTCGACTTCGCCTTCGCCGCGCAGCGCCATGATGAACAAAGCGCCGACCAGCGGCAGGAACGTCGTGACGGAAAGGACCGGCCAGCTCAGCATCAGCCCACTCCCGCCCGAACGATGAACCAGGTGATGAGCGCCGCGACCCCGATCAGCATCGCGAAGGCATAGTGATAGAGGTAGCCGGTCTGCAGCCGCACGGCGCTGCGGGTGACATCCAGCACGCGCGCCGACACGCCGTCCGGTCCGAGGCCATCGATGATGCGTCCGTCGCCCTGCTTCCACAGCAGGCGTCCGAGCCAGAGCGTCGGACGCACGAAAATGACGTCATACAGCTCGTCGATGTACCACTTGTTGAGCAGGAATTTGTAGAGCGGCTCGTGCTGCCGCGCGAGCTCGGCCGGCAGCGCGGGATTGCGGATATAGAAGTGCCAGGCGACCACGAACCCGAGCGCCATCATCAGCGTCGGCAGCATCGCGACGGCGTAGGGCACATGATGAATGCGCCTCCAGGATATGGTTGCCGCCCGTCACTTTGAGCGAGCTCGCGGAAGAACGTCTCCACCCCGTAGCCCGACGAACAATTCCTTGAACGGATAGCCTGCCAGGATCGCGCCGCAGGCCAGGAACGCGAGCGGGATCAGGATCACGGCCGGGCTCTCGTGCGCGTGCCTCGTAGTGATGCCGGTCGTGCGGCCGGCCGTGGAAGGTCAGGAAGATCAGCCGCCACGAATAGAATGAGGTCAGCGCCGCCGCCGCCACGGTGAGCATGAAGGCGTAGAGCGCCATCGGATTCTTGCTGGCGACAGGCCGCCTCGATGATGGCGTCCTTGGAGAAGTAGCCGGCGGTCAGCGGGAAACCGGTCAGCGCGAGCGTGCCGATCACCATCATCGCATAGGTGAACGGGATCTTGTTCTTGCAGCCCGCCCATCTTGCTGGATGTCCTGCTCGTGGTGCATCGCCATGATCACCGAGCCGGAGCCGAGGAACAGCAGCGCCTTGAAGAAGGCATGGGTGAACAGGTGGAACATGCCGACCGAATAGGCGCCCACGCCCATCGCGACGAACATGTAGCCGAGCTGCGAGCAGGTCGAATAAGCGACGATGCGCTTGATGTCGTTCTGCACCAGGCCGACGGTCGCGGCGAAGAACGCGGTGGTGGCGCCGAAGAACATCACGACAGTCTGCGCGGTCGGCGCCAGCTCGAACAGCGGCGACAGCCGCGCCACCATGAACACGCCGGCCGTCACCATGGTGGCGGCATGGATCAGCGCCGAGACCGGCGTCGGGCCCTCCATCGCGTCCGGCAGCCAGGTGTGCAGCAGGAACTGCGCCGACTTGCCCATCGCGCCGATGAACAGCAGCAGGCAGATCAGCGTCAGCGCATCGACGTCCCAGGCCAGGAAATGAATGGTCTTGCCGGTGAGCGACGGCGCCTGCGCGAAGATCGTGTCGAAGTCGACCGCGCCGGTCACATGAACACGGCGAAGATGCCGAGCGCGAAGCCGAAGTCGCCGACGCGGTTGACGATGAAGGCCTTGATCGCCGCCGCGTTCGCTTCCGGCTTCTGGTACCAGAAGCCGATCAGCAGATAGCTCATCAGTCCGACGCCCTCCCAGCCGAAGAACAGCTGCACGAGGTTGTCGGCCGTCACCAGCATCAGCATCGCGAAGGTGAACAGCGACAGATAGCAGAAGAAGCGCGGCCGATACGGATCCTCGGCCATGTAGCCGATCGAATAGAGGTGGACGAGCGCGGAGACGGTGTCACCACGACCAGCATGACCGCGGTCAGCGTGTCGACGCGCAGCGCCCAGTCGACCTTGAGCTCGCCGGCAGCATCCAGGTGAACAGCGGGACATGCACGTCCTGCGCCGAAGCCGACGCGACGAAGCGCGATCCAGGACAGGATCATCGAGATGAACAGCAGCGTCGTCGTGATCAGTTCGGCGGCCGCGAGCCGGCGGCCGCGGCTCGGTCGGATGGTGGCGTCGTGAGCCGTCATGCGCGGCATGATCGTGCGGCGTGATCGTGCGCAGCGTGATCCTGGCCGCATGCTCATGGCCTCGAGCGCGGCGCCGCCCGGGAAGCGCGCGCGCGCGCCGGCAAGCGCGATCAGGCCCGCGAGGAGGGCGCCGAGCAGCGGCAGGAAGACGATCGCCTGATACATCTTGGCACCGTCCTAGCCCTTCATCATGTTGATGTCTTCGACCGCGATCGAGCCGCGATTGCGGAAATAGACGACCAGGATCGCGAGCCCGATCGCCGCCTCGGCGGCCGCGACGGTCAGCACCAGCAGCGCGAACACCTGGCCGACCAGATCGCCGAGGAAGGTCGAGAACGCGACGAAGTTGATGTTGACCGCGAGCAGGATCAGCTCGATCGACATCAGGATGACGATGACGTTCTTGCGGTTGAGGAAGATGCCGAACATCCCGATGCGTGAACAGGATCGCGGCGACCGTGAGGTAATGGCCGAGCCCGATGGTCATGACAGAGCCCCTGCCCCGACGGGACCTTGCGGACTTCGATCGCGGTCGCCTTGGTGCGCGCCATCTGCGCCGGCGATGTCCTGGCGCTTGACGCTCGGCTTGTGGCGCAGCGTCAGCACGATCGCGCCGATCATGGCGACCAGCAGGACCAGGCCCGCCGCCTGGAAGAAATAGACGTAGCGCGTGTAGAGCACGCGGCCCGAGCGCCTCGGTGTTGGTCATCCCGCGAACGGCGGGATCGGCGACGCGATCGCCTGCGCGGCACGCCGGGCGCGATCGCCCAGCCGCCGAGCACCAGCACCAGTTCGGCCAGCAAGACGAAGCCGACCAGCGCGCCGACCGGCAGGTATTGCAGGAAGCCCTGCCGCAACTCGGCGAAATCGACGTCGAGCATCATCACGACGAACAGGAACAGCACCGCGACCGCGCCGACATAGACGACGACCAGGATCATCGCCAGGAACTCGGCGCCCAGCAGCACGAACAGGCCGGCGGCGTTGACGAAGGCGAGGATCAGGAACAGCACCGAATGCACCGGGATTGCGCGCCGCGATCACCATCAAGGCCGAGGCGATGCACGACGCCGGCGAAGAGATAGAAGAAAAGCGCGGCGACGGATCATCGGTCGCCTCACCGGTACGGCGCGTCGAGCGCGATGTTCTTGGCGATCTCGCGCTCCCAGCGGTCGCCGTTGGCGAGCAGCTTCTCCTTGTCGTAGTAAGCTCCTCGCGCGTCTCGGTCGCGAACTCGAAGTTCGGCCCTTCGACGATGGCATCGACCGGGCACGCTTCCTGGCACAAGCCGCAATAGATGCACTTCACCATGTCGATGTCGTAGCGCGTGGTGCGGCGGGTGCCGTCGTTGCGGCGCGGACCGGCCTCGATGGTGATCGCCTGCGCGGGGCAGATCGCCTCGCACAGTTTGCAGGCGATGCAGCGCTCCTCGCCGTTCGGATAGCGGCGCAGCGCATGCTCGCCGCGAAAGCGCGGCGAGATCGGGCCCTTCTCGAACGCAGAGTCCATCACCCGGGTAGCGCGCATGAGCACGTTCTGCGGAACGGTCAAACCTATCGCCTTGGCCGCCTGCAGGTTGATCACCAGATTGATCTTCGTTGGCTGCTCAATCGGCAGGTCGCCGGGATTCGCGCCCTTGAGTATCTTGTCCACGAAGATCACAGCCTGTCGCTCCAGTTCCGGTTCGCCTGGCCCATAGCTCATAAGACCGCCAACATTCGCGAAGCTCGGAGAATGATAATATCCAAGGCAGACCGCGCTTTGCCGCAAGAAGCGCGATCAGTCGTAAATTCGCCACGATCCACGAGCCGGACGACGAGCGGGCTCGCGCTTTCGTTCCGCCCGCCCAGTCCACCATCTGGTCGGCTGCTGCGGCGACTCCCTCAGGTACGCCTGGAGCGACGAGCCCGGACGAGGGGCCCTCGGGGACTCCGCCTCGTCGAGCACGTCGAACACGGTCCGATGGTCGCCTCGCGGAGTCCACGACTCCATGTCGATGTGCAGGTGGGCGCCCCGCGTCGCGAGCGCGGCGAGCAGGGCCGCAACCGCGCGCGCCGCATCCTCGCGGCCGAGCTCCGGCGCATCCGGTCGCAGCAGCGGCGTGAGCGCCGAGACCTTCACCGACAGGTTCACGCGCGGCGCGGCCCGACGCGCGTCCGCCTCGAGCAGCGGGCGCGGGGGCCAGCGGCGCGTAGACGCCGGCGAGGTCTCGAGCGCCGTCCGTGCACGGTCCGCGTAGCGGTCGGCCTCGCCTGGTGACCGTCGCCTCGCCGAGCAGGTCGACCGAGCGAGGCGGCGCCGCGTCCACAGGTCGCGCAGCACGCCGAGGGCGTCGCGGGGCGTCTCCCGACGATGAAGCGGTGCGCCATGTGCCGGACACCGCGCAGCGGCGGCGGCGCCCAGCGCGGCCCGGCCCGGCGCGCTGGACGCCCATCTGCATCGCGGCGTCGATCGGCGGCGGGCGCTCGTCCACCTCGTCGAGGTACCCGGTCAGGTGGCGGGCGAGGTCGTCGAGCGACCGGCACGCGGGCACGACGTCGACGAACCGGAACAGCGCCGCACGCAGCTCGGCGTCCTGCGAGGCGAATTCCATCGCGCGGTCGTCCATCGCGCGCAGCGGGCCGCGGCTGCCCTGGGGCAGCGCCGCGGCGAGCTTCGCCCGCGCCCTGCACCAGCGGCTCGAGCGTGACGGCGTCCACGGCCCCGACCATACCCGCCCGCATGCCGCCCGGCGGGCGGCGCGCCTAGACTCGCGGCCATGCGGATCGCGGTCTCCTCGGACGAGCGCACGGGCGTCGCGGAGGCGCTCGTCGCCGAGCTCCGTGCCCGCGGCCACGACGTCGCCGCCCACGGTGCGCTCACCGCGGGCCAGCGCCAGGACTGGGCGTGGGCGAGCGAGGCCGCGGCGCGCGCGGTCGCCGCCGGCGAGGCCGACCAGGCGGTCGTCTGCTGCTGGACCGGGACGGGCGCGTCGAGCGCCGATCCACCTGATGCGGCGAACGTCGCGCACCTCGGCGAACTCGACGGAGCGGCCCATCCCGCCGTCCTCCTGAACGCCCGCGCCGCCGCGCGGCCCGAGCTGGGTGGTGTCGAACGCTGGGCGCGCGAGCTGAGCTCCGGCTCCCGGCGCTGGCCCCGGTCGCTACACGGTCGCCTCGCCGCCGGCCGGTTCGCCACGCGTCGGACAGCCTGGGAGCAGCTCGCGCCTGCCGGTCCTGGCGCGCGGACGCCGCGCTGCTCGTGAACCCGGCGAACCTCGCCCCGCTGGTCTGGCCGCGGTCCGCCGTGGTCTCCATGACGCGGCGCGCTGCGCGATCCGTCGTGGTACTCGCGGCCTATGCGCGCTGGCAGCGCGCCATGCTCCCGCGGATCGCCACCGCGCCGCGCTGGTCATCACGTCGAGGCGTTCTCGGGGTGAGCTCGTGACCTGCTGGGCGTCGACCCGCCCGTGTCGTCGTCCGGCGGGGTGGACGCCGCTTCTCGCCACGGGCGGATCCCGGGCCCGCCCGGGGCGCTCGGGCTCATCCGGCCCTACGTGCTGACCGTCGCGAGCAGGACGCGCGCAAGAATCTCGGCGCGCTCGCGGTCACCGCGAACTCGCCTACGACGGCATCGAGCTCGTCGCCGCGGGCGGCGACCGCCCGCAGTTTCGTGACGTGCCGGACCCGTGGCGTGCGGTTCCTCGGCCATGTCGACGACGCGCTGCTCCCGGGCTCTACGCCGGCGCGTCTGCGTTCGTCCTCCCTACCCACGAGGGCTTCGGCCTGCCGGCATCGAGGCGATGGCGAGCGGCTCCGCGTCGTCGCGCCGATCGAGCGCCCTGCCGGAGACCTGCGGCGAGGCCGCGCGCTCGCCGACCCGAGACCCCGAGCCATCACCGACGCGTGCGCCGGCGTTCGATGACCACAGCTCGCCGCGGCCGGCCCCGAGCGCGCCGCGAGCTTCACCTGGGACGCACGGCGCGGGGCGTCGACGACTGGTCGACGCGCTCTTCTCCGTGACCGGGTCCCGCAGGCTCTCGAAGCGCACGACGCCGTCGCCGTCGGCGACCTCGCGCACGCTGCCCGGCGTCGATCAGCAGGTCGACGTGGCCGATCACCTCGGAGAGGGTCAGGAAGGCCTGGGTGACGGCGACGTTGCCCCAGATCGCCTGGGCGAGCTCGTAGGCGGTGCGCGGCTGCTCGGCGATCAGCCCGTGGATCTTCTCGGCGCGGCGCTCGGTGCATGGCGAAGCGCTCGTCGATCAGCGCGACGTGGTCGGTGATCGGCTCGCCGTGGCCGGAGAGCACGATCTCGGCCGGCAGCTCGCGCGTCTGCGCGCAGCGACTCGCATGTAGGTGACCAGCGGCCTGCGGGCGCGCGTCGCGTCGGAGCCGTCGAGCGGGCGGGAGATCAGCGGGTTGGAGGAGATGTGCGCGATCAGGTGGTCGGCGGCGATCAGGATCCGCGCGCTCGGCGTCCCAGAAGAGCGTGTCGGAGGGGCTGTGCCCGGGGCGGTGCTGGACCTCGCAGCGTGCGGTCGCGCAGCTCGAGCTCGCTCGCCGTCGTGCGAGCGGCCGGGTGACCGTCGCGCTGCGAGCCCCAGCCGCGGAAGCTCGCGCGAGACGCTGCGCAGCGCGGCGACGACGTCCTCGGGGATCCCGTGGCGGCAGCATCAGCTCGCCGGCGAACTCGTCGTCGCGCTCGGCGTCCTCGCCGAAGTTCGCGACGAACGGCGCGAGCGACGTCGATCGCCGCCACCTCGGCGCCCGAGCGCGCGGCGACGATCTCGACCAGGCCGAGGTGGTCGATGTGCTGGTGGGTGATGACGACCAGCTCGAGGTCCTCGATCGCGTGGCCGAGCGCGCGCGAGCTGGCGCTCGAGCTCGTCGAGCGCCTTGCCGGAGTTCGGCCCGGTGTCGACCAGGGTCAGCGGCTCGTCCTCGAGCAGGTAGCAGTTGACGCGCCCGACCGCGAACGGGGTCGGGATCCGCAGGCAGTGGATGCCCGGCTCGCGCGGCGCGCGCTCGGCGTCGAGCGCCGCTCGGCGTCGTCGCGCGCTCACGCGCGGATCAGCCCGAGGACCTCGTCGCGCTTGGCGCTCCATGTCCTCGCGCGAGACGAGCGACTCGAGGTTGAGGCGCAGCAGCGGCTCGGTGTTCGAGGGCGCACGTTGAAGTGCCAGTCCGGGTAGTCGACCGAGACGCCGTCGAGCTCGGCTGATCTCGGCGTCGGCGTAGCGCTCGCTGCGATCTCCTCCATCTTCGCCTCCTGGTCGGCGACCTCGGAGTTGATCTCGCCGGAGATGAAGTAGCGTCGAGCGGAAGCGCGCCGATCAGCTCGCCGAGCGCGCTTGCCGCTCGACCGAGAGCAGCTCGAGCATCAGCAGCGCCGGGATCGTGCCCGAGTCGGCGCAGTAGAAGTCGCGGAAGTAGTAGTGGCCCGAGACCTCGCCGCCGAAGACCGCGCCCTCGCTCGCGCATGCGCGTCTTGAAGAAGGCGTGGCCGACGCGGTTGATGAGCGCGCGTGCCGCCGGCGGCGCGCGACCATGTCGGGCACCGCGCGGCTGGCGCGGACGTCGTAGAGGATCGTCGCGCCCGGGCTGCTTGCGCGAGCACGCGCTCGGCGAGCAGCGCGGTGAGGAAGTCGCCGTCGACGAACTCGCCGGTGTCGTCGATGAAGAAGCAGCGGTCGGCGTCGCCGTCCCAGGCGATGCCGAGGTCGGCGCCCTCGCTCGCGCACCCGGTCGATGATGAACTCGCGGTTCTCGGGCAGCAGCGGGTTCGGCTCGTGGTCGGGGAACTCGCCGTCGGGCGCCCAGTAGGTCTCGACGAGGTCGAGCCCGAGCGCGCTCGAGCAGCGGGCCGACCATCGGCCCGGCCATGCCGTTGCCGCCGTCGACGACGACCTTCAGCGGCCTGATCGCGTCGGGGTCGATGAACGAGAGCGCGTGCGCGCTGGAACGTCGTCGTAGATGTCGACCTCCTCGACGCGCGCCGCCGCCGGGCGCGTCGCCGAGGCCGGCCTCGATCTGGTCGCGGACGTCGCCGATCCCGGCGTCGCCGGAGAGCGCCAGCGCGCCCTCGCGCGACGAGCTTGACGCCGGTGTAGGCCTTCGGGTTGTGCGAGGCGGTGCACCATCGCGCCGCCGTCGAGCTCGCGCGAGCCGACCAGGAAGTAGAGCATCTCGGTGCCGACCATGCCGGCGTCGAGCACGTGCGCGCCCTCGGCGACCAGCCCGTCGCGCTAGCGCCGCCGCCATCTCCGGCGCCTGCAGGCGCATGTCGCGGCCGAGGCCGATCCGCAGCTCGCGCGGCCGGCTTGCCGCGCAGGTCGGCCGAGCACCCGGGCGAAGGCGCGGCCGATCAGGTAGGCGATCGTCGCCGTCGATCTGCTCGCCGTAGAGCCCGCGGATGTCGTAGGCCTTGAAGATCTCGGCTGGGACGCGCATCGCGCGGATCCTAGCCGGCCGGCACCGCGCCGCGGACGCCCGCGCGCGACGCCCGGACCCGCCGCCTGGCATGATCCGCCGCGCATGGCCGGGCCGAGCATCCACCGGTCGTGATCCTCTGCGGAGGGCGCGGGCACCCGGCTGCAGGAGCGCACCGCAGTCGATCCCCAAGCCGCTGGTCGAGATCGGCGGCCGCGCCGATCCTCTGGCACGTGATCCAGATCTACGCCGCGCAGGGCTTCGCGCGCTTCCTGCTGCTCACCGGCTACAAGGGCGAGCAGATCGAGGCGTTCGTCGCGGCGACCGCCTGGCCCGACGGCGTCGAGGTCGAGTGCCTCGACACCGGCCTCGACACGCCGACCGGCGGCCGGGTCGCAGGCCGCCGAGGCCGCTCGGGCGAGCGGGCGCTTCTGCGCCACCTACGCCGACGGCGTCGCCGACATCGACCTCGCGGCGCTCGCTGGCGTGCCACCGCGAGCGCCGGGCGCCGCGGCGACGATGACGGTCGTGCGGCCCGAGCTCCAGTTCGGCGTCGCCGAGCTCGACGGCGACGGCGGTGAGCGGCTTCCACGAGAAGCCGCGCGCCGAGCACTGGATCAACGGCGGCTTCTTCTGCTTCGAGCCGGCGGTGCTCGACTACCTCGGCGAGGACAGCGTGCTGGAGCGCGAGCCGCTCGAGCGCGCTCGCGGCCGACGGCCAGCTGCGCGCGCTACCGGCACGACGGGCTTCTGGGACTGCATGGACACCTACAAGGACGCCGTCCTGCTCAACGACCTGTGGGAGCGCGGGCGAGCGCCCCGTGGCAGGTCGTGGAGCCGAGCGACGCGCCGCGATGAGCGGCGCTTCGTCACCGGCGGCTACGGGCTTCGCTCGGCTCCTGGCTCGTGCAGGGCGCTGCTCGAGCGCGGCGCCGACGTCGTCGTCGCTCGCGCCGCGACGAGCCGCCCGCGGCCGCGCGCTGCGTGCTCGAGGGCATCGAGGCGAGCGTCGACGATCGTCGCGCGGCGACCTGCGCGACGCGGAGCTCGTCGACCGCGCGCTCGGCGAGCACGAGGTCGACTCCGTCTTCCACCTCGCCGCGCAGACGATCGTCGGCACGGCGAACCGCTCGCCCGTGCCCGACCTTCGAGACCAACATCCGCGGCACCTGGCTGCTGCTCGAGGCCTGCCGCGACGCCGAGCGTCGAGCGCGTCGTCGTCGCCTCCTCCGACAAGGCCTACGGGCCCCACGACGAGCTGCCCTACACCGAGGACCTGCCGCTGCAGCCGACGCTTCCCGTACGACGTCTCGCAAGGCCGCGACCGACCTGATCGCGCGCTGCTACTGGCACACCTACGGCGCTGCCGGTCGCGGTCGACCCGCTTCGCCAACCTCTACGGCGGCGGCGACCGAACTTCTCGCGGCCTGATCCCCGAGGCGGTCAGCGCGGTGCTCGACGGGCGCCCGCCGGTGATCCGCTCCGACGGCTCGCCCGAGCGCGACTTCCTCTACGTCGAGGACGCCGCCGCCGCCTACCTGGCGATCGCCGACGCGCTCGACGGCCGGCGGCGGCGCGCGGCGAGGCGTTCAACGCCGGCGGCGGCACGCCGCACGCGGTGCGCGAGGTGGTCGAGCTGATCTGCCGCGCTCGGTCGGCGGCGGACGTCGAGCCCGACTATCGCGGCGCCGGCAACCCGAGCGGCGAGATCGACCGCCAGTACGTCGACCCGACCAAGCTCCGCGCGCGCTACCGGCTGGGAGCCGCAGGTCGGCCTCGAGGAGGGCCTGCGCGCGCACGCTCGCCTGGTACCGCGAGCACCGCTGCGCTCGTCGCCTGAGTCCAGGCGGCGCGCACGCCGCGGATCGCTCGCGCGGCGTAAACTGCCCGCATGGCCGGGCATTCCAAATGGGCTTCGATCAAGCACAAGAAGGCGATCGTCGACGCGCGGCGCGGGCAAGCGTTCACCAAGCTCGCGCGCGCGATCACCGTCGCCGCGCGTGACGGCGGCGGCGACCCGACGGAACGCGTCGCTCGGCCTGGCGGTCCAGAAGGCGCAAGGACGCCTCGATGCCCAAGGACAACATCGAGCGCGCGATCGCCCGCGGCACCGGCGAGGGCGCCGACGCCGACGCGATCGAGGCGGTCGCTCTACGAGGGCTACGGCCCCGGCGGCGTCGCGCTGCTGGTCGAGGCCCTGACCGACAACCGCAACCGCACCGGCTCCGACGATCCGCCACGCCTTCAGCAAGCACGGCGGCAGCCTCGGCGAGCCGGGCTCGGTCGCCTACCTCTTCGAGAAGAAGGGCGTCGTCCTGGTCGACGGCGAGCGGCTACGCCGAGGACGACCTGATCGGCGCGATCGACGCCGGCGCCGAGGACATCGCCGTCGACGACGACATCTTCGAGATCGTCTCCGAGCCCGCCGAGCTCGCCGCGGTGCGCGCCGCGCTCGAGAGGCCGACGGGATCGCGATCCAGTCCGCCGAGCTGCAGCAGCGCCCGACGACGCGCATGCCGATCGACGAGGACCAGACGCCGCACGCTGCTGAGGCTGATCGACACGCTCGAGGACGACGACGACGTCAGCGAGGTCCACGCGAACTTCGACGTCGACGCAGAGATCCTCGAGCGCGTCGCCGGGTAGGCGGGTACGACTCCCGGCTCCCGGCCGTCCTGCGCGACGAGCCGCGATACCGGCTGCTGTTCACGGGCCAGGCACTCTCGGCGACGACATCGCCGCCATCGTCGTCGCCGACGACGGCCGCGGCACGCCGATCCGGGCCCGCGACGTCGCGCACGTGGACGCTCGGGCCCCGAGATCCGCCGCGGCGTCGCCGAGCTCGACGGCCGGCGGCGAGGCCGTCGGCGCCATCGTCGTCGTGCGCCACGGCGAGAACGCGCTCAACGTCATCGGCGCGCGTCAAGGCGAAGCTCGACGGCCGCGCGCGCACGCTCCCGGCCGGGGTCGAGATCGTCCCGACCTACGATCGCTCCGGCCTGATCCAGCGCGCGATCGCGACGCTGAGCCACGAGCTCGTGCGATCGAGATGATCATCGTCAGCGCTGGTGATCCTGCTCTTCCTCTGGCACATCCCGTCGGCGATCGTGCCGATCGTCACCATCCCGGTCTCGGTGCTGCTGGCCTTCATCCCGATGTACTTCCGGGATCACGCTCGAACATCATGTCGCTCGCCGGCATCGCCATCTCGATCGGCGTGCTGGTCGACGGCGCGATCGTCGAGGTCGAGAACGCCTACAAGCGGATGGAGCTCTGGATCGCGGGCGGCCGGCAGGGCGACTTCCACGAGGTGCGGCTCGAGGCGCTGAAGGAGGTCGGCCCGTCGGTCTTCTTCTCGCTCCTGGTCATCGCGGTCGCCTTCCTGCCGATCTTCACGCTGGTCGACCAGGAGGGGCGGCTGTTCAAGCCGCTCGCCTACTCGAAGAACCTGGCCATGGCGATCGCGGCGCTGCTGGCGATCACGCTCGACCCGGCCATGCGCATGCTGTTCACGCGCATGGATCCGTTCCACTTCCGGCCGCGCTTCCTGCGCGGCTCGCGAACCTGCGCCCTGGTCGGCCGCTACTACCCCGAGGAGCGCCACCCGATCAGCCGCCTCCTCTTCTGGCTCTACCGGCCGATCTGCCGGCTTCGTCCTGCGCCATCCCGCGGCGACGCTCCTGGCCGCCCTAGCAAGACCAACTGGAACCAAGAAGCGTTACAGGA
>CAVUIV010000008.1:0-406576 GCA_963741595.1 uncultured Alphaproteobacteria bacterium | reverse complement strand
CGAGGTTGCATGGGGAGCTCGACGGTTGGTGTCCGGGTTGCGGGCATCTTAGGCGATTTTGGAGCAGTTATAAAGCATGGCGCGTGTTCTCACCTCACCACCACATCCATCCCGCCCCTCGCCTTCCGCGTCGGCTTCACTGTGATCTCCACGTCCTGCCCAAGCGCCATTAGAAACTCCATCAAACATACGACTAGAGAAATTGCCGGTGCGATTGCGCATCAAGGCGGAAACATGCGGCTGCTTGATGCCCAGGATGCTACCGGCCTGCGCCTGCGTCAGCCCTCGCGCCTTGACGATCTTATAGATTTGCAGCGTGAGCTGTGCCTTGAGCAGTTCCTGCTCCGCATTCGGCAAACCGAGATCGGCGAAGATGTTGCCGCCGCCTCCCTTCACGCGTGGTGTTGTCGCTTTCCGCATGCCACCGTTCCCATCGTGTCGGCCTTTCGACCTTGTAGCTTCCTTCTCTCTCCCCGTCATCCTGAGGAGCGGGCCATACGAGCGTTTACGCGCGTCTGCGACGCGCTATGGGCCGCGTCTCGAAGGATGCACGGCCCGGATCGTGGCCGTCGCCCTTCGAGGCTCGGCCTTCGGCCTCGCACCTCAGGGTGACGGATCAGGAGTTATCGCCGCGAAGCATGCTGGTACCGTGGGTTCTTTACCCCCGTAGACGCCCGGCCGCATGCAAGGCACAGTCATGCCGAGCCAACGAAAGCTCCGGCGAACGGAGCGCAATGGTCGAGGGAGGGATGCGATGACAGGTCTCCGCCGCAAGGTCTTGCAATTCGCCGTGATGATCGCCGCGTGGCCGGCGATCGCCCTCATGGCGCAGGCGCAGACGTCGCCGCCGCGCCCGCTCACGCTGATCGTGCCGTTCGCGGCCGGCGGTCCCGCCGATACGGTGGCGCGCGTGCTGGCCGAACGCATGCGCGCGACGCTCGGCCAGACCATCGTGATCGAGAACGTGGCCGGCGCCGGCGGCAGCCTCGGCGTCGGCCGGCTCGCGCGCGCGATCCCCGACGGCTACACCTTCGGCATCGGCATTTCCGGCACCCATGTGGTGAACCCGGTGATCTATACCCTGCCCTACGACGTGCAGACCGATTTCGTGCCGATCGCGCTGCTCGCCAGCAACCCGCATTTCATCGTCGCCAAGAAAGCCAATCCGGCCGACGACCTGAAAAGCTTCATCGCCTGGCTGAAGGCGAACCCGGACAAGGCGGTGGCCGGCACCGCCGGCGCCGGCAGCCCGCCGCATATCGGCGCGGTGTTCTTCCAGAACGCCACCGGCACCCGCTTCACCTTCGTGCCCTATCGCGGCGCCGGCCCGGCGATGCAGGACCTGATCGCCGGGCAGATCGACATGCTGATCGACGCGCCCGCGACGATCCTGCCGCAACTGCGCTCCGGTGCGATCAAGGTGCATGCCATCGCGGCGAAGGGCCGGCTCGCGAGCGCGCCGACGGTGCCGACCACCGACGAGGCAGGACTGCCGGGATTCCATTTTTCGGCGTGGTTTGCATTGTTCGCGCCCAAGGGCACGCCTCAGCCGGCGATCAATCGGCTCAACGCCGCGGCGACGGAAGCCCTCGCCGATCCCGCGGTGCGGGGACGGCTCGCCGACTTCGGGCTTAGATCTACCCGCGCGACCAGCAGACGCCGCAGGCGGTGACCGCGTTGCAGAAGGCCGAGATCGCGACCTGGTGGCCGATGATCAAGGCGGCGAAGATCAAGGGTGAATGATCTGCATGCTCTATCGCTCAAGCCGCGAGTACGTTTCTCTGACAGCTTCACGACGAGGTGCCACTTAGGCTTGGATGGCCGAGCAAAAAGGCGTTCACGCCTTTAGGTCCGGCCATCACGGATAGAGGAGGGACGACCGCACCGAAGACATGTCTATCACCACAGCCGTATCCCGGATCGCAGAGGCGATAGGGTGCCGGCAGACCGAAACAATGGGCACGGCGAATATGGGAGCGGGCATGGGTAAATTGAAGTTGTTGCATCTTTTAATTGTACGGGTAGATTAGAAAACGTTTGTGGGGAACAAGAATTGCCGACAGTTCATTGTTGAGACTGCCGACACCAACGCATTCTCGATATACAAATTTGTTGAGTGATATCGAGAAAGGGGAAATAAAAATTCCCCAATTTCAGCGCGAGTTTGTGTGGTCGCTGGAGAAATCAGCGGCCCTGCTTGACAGCATTGTTAAGGGTTATCCGGTTGGGGCTTTCATATTCTGGGCTACCAGAGATCGCCTACGCAGCGTGCGCGACCTTGGCAACATCAAATTGCCAGACCCCAAAGAAGGCAATGTTGTTTCGTTTGTCCTCGACGGTCAGCAGCGATTGACGAGCTTGTTTGCAACACTAAAGGGACTAAGCATCTCCAGGGCCAGCGGTCATGTTGATGATTTCTCGAAGATTTACGTCGACCTCCAGGCAACTCCCGAAGATCAGATCGTAATAACCGATCTTGCTGGCAAAGACGAAAGCAGTTGCATTCGACTGACCGACTTACTTTATGGCGGCCTAGAAAAGCTAACGGGCTATCCAAAAGAATACCATGAAAAATTGGACGAATATAAGCAACGAATTCAATCTTACGATTTTTCGATTGTTGAAGTTCGGGATGTCGCAATCGATGTGGCTACGGAAATTTTTACGCGTATCAACATCGGAGGAATTCCGCTTTCATTGTTCGAAATAATGGTTGCCAAGACCTATGATGAAAAGCTCGGATTTGACCTTGCAACCAATTTGATGAGCTAATATTGAACTTGCAGCTACGAGACTATGACACCGTCAGCAGCCCGGTTATCCTTCAACTCATATCGCTTCTCCTGAAACGAGATTGCAAGAAGCAAACCATATTGAAACTCCCCAAGAACGAATTCATCGAAACTTGGGACAAAGCAGTTGACGGCATCGAGCGCGCTGTCGAGTATTTTTCAAACGCGTATCGGATTCCAGTTTCTGCACTCCTTCCATACAATACCCTCTTAGTTCCGTTCGGCTACTACTTCTGTAAGCGCCCCGATAGCCAGATGCAGAACACAAGCCGCTGCTTGAGGATTTTTTTTGGCGGTGCGCACTCGGTGGGCGTTACTCCTCATCGGTCGAAAGCAAGCTAGCTCAAGACATCAACCGCATTGATTTAGTACTTGAAGCCAAGTCACCCGAGTATGATTGGCCAATCAACACTTCAGCTGAATTTTTGCATTGAAAATGGCTGGTTCAACGCTGGCCGAAGTTTCGTCAAGGCCATTCTTTGTTTGTATGCATATTCGAGCCGAAATCTTTCAATGACAACGGGACTGTAAACATCCGCAATAATTGGCTTAAGCAGGCGAACAGCAAGAATTTTCATCACTTCTTTCCACGCGCCTTTTTGGAAAAGAAGGGCATAAAAAGGAGGCACGCATTAACAATATTCTGAATATCACAATTGTTGACGACTATCTGAACAAGCGAAAAATTCGAGCGCGTGCGCCGTCTGACTACATGAAGGAATTTAGGGACACCAATAAGTCCCTCCCGTCCACTATGAGGACCCACCTCATTGACGACCTAGATGAGTTTGGTTTGTGGAACGATAACTACGACACTTTCATACGAGCAAGGGCCAACGCAGTTAGCGACGAGTTGAAGAAAAGACTGATCGAACGCCGAAGTCGACACCCAAGGACAAATTCCGCGGGATGACGATCTTGAAGAGGAACTGACCACGTTTCAATAACGGAAGGCAGTGGTCAAAGCACGAAACGCACGGCGTCCAGCGCCTCACTGCAATTTCACGCAGCGCCGATGGAATTCGCCGCAACATTCGGCGCAGGCAATAGTTGCCATGCCTTGCGCGCAAGGCTTACAAACGAGGGCAGAATAGCCTCGCGACTTACGCCGTCGCGTGCTTGCGCAGCTTCAGCCCGAAGATCACGTAGATGACGCCGAGCACGATCGCGTAGGCGCCGATGATCCACACCACCGCCAGCGCGCCGAGACCCGGCCGCCACAACAGCACCAGGCCGAACAGCACCGAGAGCACGCCGTTGAGGATCAACAGCCATTCGCCTTCGATCTCCTTGCGCAAGCGTATTGCACCCACGATTTCAAAAATGCCGAGCACGATCGCCCACCCGGCGATGAAGAGCAGCAGGATGAAGGCGGTGATGCCGGGCCACACGAACGTCAGCGCGCCGGCGACAATGCCGGCGATACCCACGATGGCGAGCCACCAGCGCGGCGTCGCGTTGCCGCCCATGACCGCGGCGGCGAGCGCCAGCACGCCGTCGACCAGCACGAACGCGCCGTAGAACAAGACCAGGGTGAACAACGTGATGCCGGGCCAGGCGAAGGCCAGAACACCGAACGCGATGGCGGCAACGCCGCGCAAGACCTCGAGCCACCAGTTGCGGGCCAGGGCATGCAGCACAGACGCGCCCGGCTCGAGCGAGCCGCGCGGAGCGCTTGGGGTTTGAGCTGTGGACATGGCAAGCCTCCTTGGGTTGTCGGATGAACCACTCGGTCGGCAGCCATTGATTGTCCTCCCGCGCGGCGCTCGACGCAACCCGCCTCTGCCCACCGCCCGCCAGCGTTTGCGGCGCACAACACGCGCGTCCGCATCTCCCGGCCTGCCCTGCAGGTCGGGCTCGCCGACAGATCGCTCGACGCTGGCCGCGTATCAGACGCCTTGATAGGCTGTCCGGACTTACCGAACCGCGAGGACTGCATGACGCGTTCTGGATTGCCTGTCAGCTTGCCGCCGGATCCCAATACGCGGGCGCCACGCTGGCCTGTTCCAAACGGCGCTTGCGACACCCATGCCCATGTCTTCGGCCCGCCCGATATTTTTCCCTATTACGATGAGCGCCGATATACGCCGCCGGCCGCGCCGGTCGAACACTACCGCAACATGCAGAGGATCACGGGCCTCAGCCGCGCTGTTTTCGTCTGCCCAACCGCCCACGGATACGACAACCGCGTCATTCTGAATGCCATCGCCAATCTGGGGGATTCGGCGCGTGGCATCGCGAACATCAACTCCACGTTCGACACCCAGTCGCTTGAGGCCTTGGCCGAGGGTGGCATCCGCGGCGCACGCTTCCATTTGATGAAGGACCGGCCCGGCAGTGAGGACCATCTGAGCGAACATCTCCCCGTGCTGCAGAAGCAAGACTGGATTCTCGTTCTTCATGTCGATCCTCCGGATTTCATCGAGCATGAGCGATTCATCCGGGCGCTGCCGACGGTGACCATCATCGACCACATGGCGCGCGTCCGGGGTAAGGACGGTCTCGACCAGCCGGCCTTCCAGCTTCTGCTCGACCTGCTGAAGGATGACCGCTTCTGGGTGAAGCTGTGCAGCTTCGACAAGATCAGTGCAGTCCCCAAAGCCCACGTCGAGGGAAGCCTGCCTTATATGGACATGGTCCCGTTCGCCCAGGCGGTCATCGAAGCCGCGCCGGACCGTGTCATTTGGGGTACCGATTGGCCGCACGGAAATACGTTCACGCCAGGCCGCACGCCCAACGAAGGCGATCTGCTGGATCTGCTGGCCGTGATCGCGCCGGATCAGGCGCGTCAGAGATCGCATCCTCGTTGACAATCCGGCCCGCTTGTTTGGGTTTGCGCCTGGCTAGGTGCGTGGCTCGCCGGATCGAGATGCGCAGCCATCCGCTGCGCGAATTGCCCACAACGGCATGATCTTGCTAGGCTTGCCACCGAACGCGCCGGGTGCCGGACCGGCGCCGCAGGGTCGAGACGCCTGAGACATTGTCACTTCGGCAATGTTGGTCACTTCGGCAATGGTGCCGCCACCATGGCATCGTTTGCCGAGCAACAAGGACAGCAGGCTCATGTTCCCACTTCGACGCCGCCGCGCGCGGACCCGCCCCGCGGCGACTTATGTGTCGGCACCCGTTTATGTGTCAGCAACCGTTTTCCTGTCGGCGACCGTTGTCGCGACCGCCCTCCTCGCCGGCGTCGGTTGCGCCAACGCGCAATCGGTGGCGGAATTCTACACCGGCAAGACCATCACGATCTCGGTCGGCTATTCGCCGGGCGGCAGCCTACGACTATTACGGCCGGCTGTTTGCGCGCCACATGGGCAAATACATTCCGGGCAATCCCACGGTGGTGGTCCAGTCGATGCCCGGCGGCGGCAGCCTGCGCGCGGCCAACTATCTCTTCAACGTCGCGCCCAAGGACGGCACCGCGCTCGGCGTGGTGACACAGACGGTGATGCTGGAAGAGGCGTTCGGCACGCCGGGCGTGAAATACCGCGCCACCGATTTCAACTTCATCGGCCGCATGACCGGCGTGCTCGAGACGATGATCATCTGGCACGAGGCGCAAGCCAAGACCATCTACGACGTGCGCAAGTACGAGACGGTGGCCGGCGGCACCGGCCCGACCTCGCCGACCGAAGGCTATCCGCGGCTGCTGAACGCGTTCGCCGGCACCAAGTTCAAGATCGTGTCGGGCTACGGCGGCACCGCCGAGATCATGCTGGCGATGGAGCGCCGTGAAGTCGACGCGCTGGAGAATTCCTGGAATTCGGTGGTGCGCACCAAGCAGGAGTGGGTCGATGGCAAGAAGATCAATGTGCTGATCCAGGCGGTGCTCGAGCGCAGCAAGGAGTTGCCGGATACGCCGACACTGGTCGAGCTGGGCCACACCCCGGAGGATCGGGCGGCGCTCGCGTTCTATACCTCGTCCGCCGCGGTGAGCCGGCCACTGGTCGGCACGCCCGGCATTCCCGCCGACCGGCTGAAGGCACTGCGCGACGCGTTTCAGGCCGCCACGCGCGATCCGGAATTTCTGACGGAAATCAAGAAATCGCGGTCGGAATTCGATCCGGCGCCGGGCGAATATCTGCAAGATTTGGCCAAGCAGGTCGCGTCGACACCGCAGGCGGTGGTGCAGCGCACCGCGGCGGCGCTGCGGGCGAAGTAACGTCAGCCCGCGGGCGGCGCGCACTTGTCGCGCAGAAGCTTGATGTGCTCGGCAAGACCCTGCGTCGACACTCTGAAGACGCGCAGCGGCTTCGCCAAATTCCATGGATCGGACTCGGCGACTGAGATGACATTCCCGGTTGCCGCCACGTCCAGCATCTCAAACTCGACGGAGCCACGGCTTCCGGCCATCGCGCCGCCGGTCTCGAACACGTCGGACTTGGCAACAGTGCCACTCTCGGTCAGAGCGACGGTGCGCATGCCGATGGTCAAAGTGAAGACGGCGGGCTTGCCGCCTTCACCATTGATGCTGCGCCAATAGCGCACCTCGGCCCGCTGCGGTCCGGCGCAGGACAATAGAATGCTGCTGGCGCGATAGTCCTTGCGGTCGTCGCCGAGCGCCTCGACCATCCACTTGCTGACGAACAGCGTGTCCTTGGCGCCGGTGATGGTGATCCAAGGCGTCTCCATGAATTCGCGCCGGTCGATGCCGAACGCCGCGATCTGATTGCGGCTGAGGTAGTGGATGCTTTCGTGCGGCACCTTGACGGCGGTGTCGAACAGCGTGCCGTCGATGCCCATATCGCGGATGTAGCGCCGCAGCTTCGCATCGAACTCCGCCGCCCGGATTTTCTGCAGCGACGGCACCTGCTTTTCAGTGAGATGCTCGACGCGGCCGTCGGCATGTTTGCGGATCACCGTGAGCCGGAATCGCCCGGCATGGACGCCGAGGCGAGCCGACGGCGGCACCCGCCGCTCGGCGCCGCCGAGCATCGCGTAGACGCAGGCGGAGCTGCACGTGGCGTCGGGCCGCCATTCGGCATCGACGGCCTGCGGCGAGCGCTTGGCGGCACGACAGGCCTCCGCTGCCTGATCCACCGACGCACAAGCGCGCGGGATGGTCTTGCCGGCTCCGGTCACGATGCCGCGGGCGCGCAATTCGCGGCCGATGGCCATCGCCGCGACCCGCTGCCCCCCGGCGAATGGAAATAGACCGGCAGCTTGCGGGCGCCGTGGCGTCTCAGGAACGCGTGCACGCGCCCAACCGCTGCCTGATCGAAATAACCTTCGACCGCGATCCACTCGCTGCAGCTCCGGCCGCAGGCATCCGCGGCGCCTTTCGCCAAATAGATCTGCAGCGGAATCCGGGCGGGCGGCGCTTTTTGCGTTTTTTCCGTTTTCTGCGCCGGCGCCTTGGGCGTGCGCGGCTCCGCCCGGGCGTCAGCGGCTAGCCCGAACACCAGCGTGACCACAAGCAACACCCACCGGCGCGTCATCACACCAACCCCAACTCATACAACTCGGCAGGCAAGCTAGACCATGATCCGATCGAATTGAATTGGATCATGGTCTAGATTTTGCGTTTGAGCATGATCTTTTCCGAAAACCGGGTTCCACTTTTCGGGATCATGCTCTAGCGACTGCACCGCCGCTTTCCAAGCGGCTTCGCCGTCACGGGATCAGACCGGCTTGGTTCAACACCTCGGTCCAGCGCGCATTGTCGTTGCGGATAAACGCCGCGAACTCGGCCGGCGTGCCGCCGAGCGGATCGATGCCGCTCTGGTCGAGCGACTTAAGCACCTGCTCGTTCTTCAACGCAGCGTTGGCGACGGCGGACACCCGATCGAGCACCGGCGCCGGCGTCCCCGGCGGCGCCAGCAGCCCGATCCAGATGCCGGCATCGAAACCGCTCAGGCCCTGCTCGTCCATGGTCGGCACCCGCGGCACCTGACGCGCGCGCTTGGGCTGCGCCACGCCGAGCGCGGTCAGCGAGCCCTTCTCGACATGCGGTGCGAGCGTCGCCGCGACGTTGAACATCAGGTTGATGCGGCCCGCGAGCAGATCGACCAGCGCCTGGTTGCTGCCGCCCTGATAGTGCACCGCCAAGACCTTGGTGCCGGCCTTGAGATTGAACAGCTCGGCCGCCAGATGACTGGCGGTGCCTGCGCCCGAGGTGCCGAAGGTGAAGGCGTCGGGCTTGGCCTTGGCGAGCGCAATCAGCGCCTTGACGTCTTTGGCCGCCACCGAGGGATGCGCCACCAAGAGGTTCGGCACCACGCCGAGCAGCGCGACCGGCGCCATGTCGGTGCGGAGATCGAAACCCGACTTGGCGCGCAGCGGCACCAGCGTCTGCGCGATGGTGCCCATGAACAGCGTGTGGCCGTCCTTTGGCGCGCGCGCGACCAAGTCGGCCGCAAGCATGCTGCTGTTGCCGGGGCGGTTCTCGACCACGACCGGCTGGCCGAGCGACGCCTCGATGCTTTTGCCGACCAGCCGCGCCAGCGTATCCGCGGTCGAGCCGGGGCCGAAGCCGACCAGGATCTTGATCGGACCGGACGGATAAGGCTGCGCCTGCGCGCCACCGGCGACAGCGGTGACGCTGCATGCTGCGGCGACGACGAGCGCCGCGATCAATTGCCGGCGCGACATCATCCTGGTCCTCCCGTTCCTAGCTCATTGCGGCTCGACGCCGGCCGCTTTCACGATCTTTTGCCAGCGACCATACTCGTCTTTGACGAAGGTGGCGAACTCCGCCTGGCTCATCGGCATCACGTCGATCGCGGCCCCCGCCATGCGTTTGACCATGGTCGGGTCCTTCAGCATGCCCTGCACCAGGCCATGCAGGCGATCGACAATCGGCTGCGGCGTACCGGCCGGCGCCACCACGCCGATCCAGACCGTCATCAGATAGTCGGGAATGCCAGCCTCGGCCGAGGTCGGCACGTCGGCGATGTAGGGCAGCCGTTTCTTCGCAGCGACCAGGAGCAGCCGGGTCCTGCCGGCGTCGAGCCCGGCCCGCAGACCGCCGATCGAGCTCGACAGCACCTGGATGCGCCCGGCCAAGAGATCGGCGGTCGCCGGCGCATTGCCCTTGTACGGCACATGCACCAGATCGACGCCGGCCTGGCGCGCAAATTCAGCGGCGGACAGATGCGGCAGCGAGCCGTGGCCGGCCGAGCCGTAATTCAACGATCCCGGCTTGGCTTTGGCCAGCGCAACGAATTCCTTCAGCGTCTTCGCCGGCACCTCGGTGTTGATGGCGATCATCTGCGGCGCCTCGCCGATCGCCGCCACCGGCAGCAGCTCCTTGAGCACGTCGAACGGCATCTGTTTTTGCACGAACGGATTGATCACGAGCTGGCCGACGAGCACGAGCCCGAGCGTGTAGCCGTCGGCCGGGGCCTTGGCGACCGCGAGCGCCGCGATCGTGCCGGCGGCGGCGGTGCGGTTCTCGACCACGACCGGCTGGCCGGTTTCGCGGGTGATGTGGTCGCCAAGCAGCCGCGCGCCGAGATCGGCGATGCCGCCCGCGGCAAAGCCGACCACCATGCGGATCGGCTTGTTGGGATAATCCTTGGCGGTGTCTTGCGCCTGCGCGGCGCTCGCGATGCCGACGGCGACCAGCGCCGCCAGCATGGAACGGATCAGCATCCGTCTTCCTCCCTGTTGCCTGACATCGTATCCCGGATCGCGCGAAGACGCCCGGGTTCCCGTACCAATCTATCGCGGATTTCGCTGCGCTCAATCAAGGCGCCAGCCGCCGCACCACCCCGGGCTCGGCCGAGCGCGCATTCGAGCGCGGCCGGTCCCATCGGCCAAGATCCGCCGCCGCCGCATAGGTCGATTGCAGGAAGTCCATCAACGCCGCCCGAGGGTCGGCGGCCGTCCGCACCGCATCATAGGGCAGGATGAATTCGCCGAGCTCCTTGGAAAAGAACGCCTGCGCCGGCCGCACCGGCGCCGCCGCGAAACCCTCCGGCGCCGGATAGGCGTAGGAATAGTAGGCCGGATAGTCGATCGGCGCCGCCGCCCGGCCAGAAGCCGGCGCTCGACACCTCGTGCGAATAGGCCTCCTGCGCCACAGCGTCCGGCAGGTTCGGCACGCCGCCGGGATGGCGCGGCGCGCGCCGTCCGGAAAAGCGCGTCACCGCGAGATCGAAGCTGCCCCAGAAGAAATGCACCGGGCTCGCCTTGCCGAGAAAGCCGGTGCGGAACTGCGAGAACACGTCGTGCGACGGCAGCAGCACGCGCCAGAAGCGATGCGCATAGTCGCGATCATAGGCGGCGTGCACGCGGTCCTCGGTGAACGGAATCGCGTCGGCGATTTCGTTCGGCTTGCCGTCGATCGCACGCTCGATGCCAAGTTCGCGCGAGCGCCTGCAGCACGTCGGCATAGAATTCCGCGACCGTCATCGGCCGCAGCATCGAGCTGCCGGACATGGCCGTCGCTGGTGCGCAGCCACAGCACGTGGTCGATGAAATCGAAATCGATCTCGAAGGTGCGCGCGCCATCCGGGATCGGCGACGTGGTCAGCCCGCGCGCGGTGACATAGAGCGTCACGTGCCAGGAATGATTGAGCCAGGGCGTCCGCGCCAGCCGAATCTTGCCGACGATCTGCGTCCACAGGTGCAGCGTCTGGCAGGTGTCCTTCCATTCCGCATAGGGCAGCGCGGGCCACGGCGCGGCGCTCTTTGATGACGACGGCATGGAACTCACCCCGGCACATACGACGCAGGACGCAGCTTAGGCGCGGAGCGCGCCGTTGGCCATGCGTCCACCGCGACCAGGCATGCACACAAAACGCTTGCGTCCCGCGGCGCCGGTTTCTCTACTGCCCGCCCCAGCCTCGCCCCCCTTCCTCCCGGAGAATCGTCATTTGAGCGCCCTCAATGGCAGCCCGCCCGCCCCCGCACGGCCGGAGCGCCAGGACCGCGCGACGGCCGCGATCGGGTTGATGCTCGGCGCGACCTTCGTATTCACCTGCACCAGCGCGCTATCGAAATGGCTGATCGAGACCTATCCGATCGGCGAGGTGCTGTTCTCGCGCGTGTTCGTTCCGCTGATCGGGCTCGCCATCATCGTTCTGCCGCGCACCGGCCTCGCGGTGTTCCACACCCAGCGCTTCAAGGGCCATTTGCTGCGCGGCGCGTCGCAGTCTTGCTCGCAAACCTTCCTGCTGATCGCATTTTCGCTGATGCCGCTCGCCAGCGCGGTGGCGATCAACTTCTCGGCCCCGATCTTCGCCACGCTGGCCTCGATCATCCTGCTGCGCGAGACCGTCGGCATCGCACGCTGGTCGGCGATCCTGGTCGGCTTTTTCGGCGTGCTGATCGTCACCAGCCCGGGCACCGACACGTTCACAGTGGGCGCGCTGTTCGCGCTGGCCAACGCCGTGATGTACGGCACGGTGACGGCGGGCGTGCGCGGCCTGACCGCGACCGAGTCGACGCAAACGCTGACGCTCTACCAGATGCTGCTGATGTCGGCGGCGTTCTCGCTGATGCTGCCGTTCGGCTTCGTGATGCCGACCTGGACCGACGCTGGCTGGCTGATCCTCAACGGCGTCGGCAATGGGCTGGCGCAGGTCTGGTGGACGCGCGCGTTGCACCTCGCCCCGACCTCGGTGGTGGCGCCGTTCCAATATTTCTCGCTGATTTGGGCGATGCTGCTCGGCTTCGCGATCTGGGGCGACCTGCCGACCGTCAGTTTGCTGGTGGGGGCCGCGATCGTCACCGGCTCCGGTCTGTTCCTGCTATGGCGGGAATCACGCAAGAGCGCGTGAGCCCGGCGCCTATATTCAGCTTATAGAGCGTCCGCAGCGACCCGGTCCGAGACCGGATCTCAGCGACGCGCCAACCGGCCGGCGTGCGCACGAGCTCAAGCATCACGCTGCGCGGCTCGTTGAACATGACGAACGCCACCGTCGCCGCCGCAGTACCGGCGCCGGTCGGCCTGACCGCGATCTTGAGATTGGAAATCTCCCAATCCTGCGCATCGACGAACGGGTCGCCGTTGAGCATCGGTACTTCGCCACGCTTTTCGGCCTCTGCGAAGTCTGCGATCATCGCCTGCGCCAGCGTTGGCGCAAAATAGCGGCGGATGATCGCATCGCTGTTGAGCGGATTGCCCTTCCCGTTCTTGTCGAGATAGGCGCGGTAGATGTCCTCGACGAATGCCTGTGGCGACCCCGTTTCGGCGGTCGCGGCAAAAGCCAAGGCCGCGGCGGCCACCAGACAGGCCTGTATTGCCAGGTCCCGACCCATCGATCAATTCGATATCGACATGATGCCTCCGTCTGCGCGTCACGCAAATCGATTGGCGTCGAAGCCGTGATTCGGCAAGAGCATGACGGCGAAAAAGTGCTACTTCCGCACTTGTTCTCACACCTCCTTGTCCTCACACTCGCTTATCCTCACACTCTGACCTCCCCTCCCCTGCAGCCGCGAACTCCGCCCCATGACAATCGACGTTCACTCCCATCAGATCGAGGAAATCTTCTTCGATGCGCTACGCGCGCTGCCCGGCGTGACGATCAAGACCAACCCGGACCGCTTCAGCTATCTGCTCAAGGACGGCAAGACCTGGCTGCCGTTCCGCCCGGAGATGTTCGATCCCGACCACCTCATCCGCGAGATGGACCGCAAGGGCATCGACATCTCGATCCTGTCGATGAACACGCCGAGCGTCTACATCTTCGAGCCGAAGACGCGCATCGACCTCGCCCGCCGCCTCAACGACTCGATCGTGGCGCGCGCCAAACGCAACCCGGACCGCGTGCGCGGCTTCGCCACCTTGCCGTTGCCGGACGTCGACGCCTCGCTGATCGAGCTCGAGCGGATCAAGGACGCGCCCGGCGTGGTCGGCATCGGCGTCGGCTCCAATTTCGACGGCATGGCGCTCGACGACCGGCGGCTCGAACCGCTGTGGGCGCGCATCGCCGAGCTCGGCCTGCCGGTGTCGGAACATCCGATGCTGCCGACCTTCGCCGATCACCTGCCCGGCTACGCGCTGCCGATCCGGGTCGGCTTCCCGTTCGACACCACGCTCTGCGTCACCCGCATGATCTATGGCGGCGTGTTCGAGCGGCACCCGGCGCTGTCGTTCATCGTCGCGCACACCGGCTCGGCCTTCATCGGCCTGTTGGAGCGGCTCGACCACGGCTTCCAGCTGTTCCACGAATGCCGCGAGCACATCACCCAGCTACCGAGCGTGTTCGCGCGCAAGAATCTCTATTACGACACCTGCGCGTTTTCGAAAGCCTTCATCGAGATGGCGGTCGGCGAGATCGGGATCGATCGCTTCCTGTTCGGCACCGACTATCCCTACATCATCTCCGACCCGTCCTATATCGAGGCGCTTGATTTGCCCGCGCGAGCAGAAGCAGCAAATCCTCGGCGGCAATGCCGAGCGGCTGTTCGCCAAGCGGTTGGCGATGTAAGGCGCGCTTACAAATCACGGCGGGCGCATCCGCCACGAGAGACATCGTTCGCTGATGCATAGCAGTGCGGGCGGCGCGTGAAGATCGCCGCCCGCACCAAACCCAAGCACTATCCGGCGATTAGCGGCTACAAAGCTGCCAAGCCGGATAAGCACTCGCGGCACCTTCCTCCATGCTGCTCACGCAACCATTGGTCTGCGCCTGCGCCGAGCCGTAGGACACGGTCAACACGAGCGCGGCGAGAAGGGCAAATACTGTCTTCTTGAACATGTCGTATCTCCTGTTTGAGTTGCTGCTCGCACTATCGTTAGTGCGCGTGCATCTTGTTGCGATCGACGCAAAAGATGAATCATCCAGCGCGTCTTAGGACTTCGACCGCCGACATGCAGAGCAAATTTCGGTAGCGCCCGATCTACAACGCCTTCGCGTGTCATGCAGCGCGCGGCATTCGAATTTGAGGTCCTGGGCATTAGGTGTGATCGCGTCGACGACCATCAAAAATTGGTCGCGCGCCCACCATCAAGCCACCAGGCGTACCACCTTGAGCGACGGACCACGACCGATCGTCTCTCATCCGGTGCATCGCGTCCTGGTCCCAAGACCAAAGCAGCCCCGGGGCGGCCACGCAAAACGTCGAGAAATGCCCGAAACGATTGCGTTTCTCTCGCGTCGTCCCAAGACGACAAGCTGAATTCCCGGCAAGAGCGAACGCGAACACAATGCGCGCATGACAAACGAAAGCACAAACGCCATGCGCAACGTCGACCAGCAACAGAAAGCTCACCAACCCGCTCCAAGCTTGGCCGCGGAGTTCGCCGATCTTCGTCGGGCCTTGCGAGGTTTGATGGATCCGTATCGACCCGAGCGCCACTACATGCGTGGACCCGGCCCCAAGTGGTACGCGAAGCACAGACCGGCTTCGTCCGCTCCGGACAGTCTTGGTGTCCTTCAACAGAGTGAGGGCGCGTACTTATAAATCCGGTTCGGTAAGCGCGGCCCGCCGAATGTCCCACCGACGGTTGCTCTTCAGCAACAAATGTCTTCTCAATTTTTTAAGTAGAGTTTTCGCTCCAGCAACTCAAGGGCGTCCGCAATCTCAAAGAGTGCCCTTCGCGATGTTCTCGATCTTGTCGTCCTGGGTGCGCCCCAGTTTTCTCGGCTTCCAATGCATATTTCTTGGCCCTTTCAGCGCTCATTGGAACTCCTGTTTAATGCTCTTCATGGCGTGAAGAAAAATCGTGCAGCGTCAGGCAGCTTTCCGCAATCTCAACTCTTTCGAAATGCGTCACGCTGTCGGACTTCACCCATAGCCCCGCCCGGCCCTCAGCTCCGGCGAGGTTCAGCGGTAGTCGTATCCATCGTGGTGTGCAGTGTCTTGCCGTTGATGCTGACGGTGTAGCGATTGCCCTCGGCGCGCAGCGTGAGAGTATGCCACTGACCTCGTGGTCGTCTTGACGTTTTCGGCCGTCGCAAGCTGCTGCCGTTCGCCATTGCGCACCCGATAAAACCGCACATTGCTTTCCAGCGCTTTGGACCGAGCGATGTATTAGTTCTGGCGTCGACCGCCCGGATGATGACCCGCAGGCCTGTCAACCCGGCCGGACATCAGCTTGCAGCGGGTCGTGATCTCGCCATTCGCGAAGACTGTCGGATCTGATAGATCGCCACCAGGAACCGGTTGGCGGCGGTATTGTCGATACTCGCCATCGCCTTCCGCCGGCGAGCTTTTGTCCGCCACGACCTGCCAGCGGCCAGGGCCTCCCTCCCCAGCCAAACCGAATTCGAAATCCTTGGGCGGCTTCCCCGGCGTGTCGGTTTTCCGAAAGTCACCGTCTGCGCTGCGGCTGCCGCGCTTGGTAAAGATCAACCGCATGCAGCCACGTTCTCTGATACGGATTTTAGCGTCGCCATGAGCGTTCCCTCTGGTTACCACCGCAGCGAAGTCTTCTTGCTTCAGCTCTGCAACCGGTAACTGATAACAAAGTCGCAAGTCTGCGAGCGATCGCTAGGCCTGGAAGTCTGCGAAAGGCCTCCACCAGAGCCAGTCCACCGTGTGACGGTGAGAACACGTACAGCCGATCTGGTGGACGAGCGCCGTCGTGTGGGCGCCGGCGCCGGTCATGGTCTGCATGCTGGCGCCGGTGCGCGGATCCCGATCGATTGGACCAAGCCCTGGCTTGCCGATGGCGACATTGAACCAAGCCAGTCGCCGGATTGAAGAACGTGACTTCGGGCGCGCCGGCGATCGGCCACTCGTTGCTGACTTGCCGGAGCGATATTCGACCTCTACCAGGCCGCGTCGTCACACGCGACGTAAAGCCGCCCACGCTGGTGATCGATCTCGAGCCCATGGCGCCGCCAGCCGAAACTTTCCAGTGCTCCACGTCCGCTCAGGTCAGGCAGCCGGGCGACCAGCCATGGAGGGCTCGCGGATCGCGAGAAACACCGTCGAGCGCGGCATCCGTCACGCACCATCTCGGAGCGCCCGGTAGCTCGATCGAGTATTGTTGACGTCCGTCGAGGCCGATGACGTGAAGCTTGGCGCTTGCTCTCATCGCCGATGCTCGCGGCGATCGCCAGCCTCTGTCGACGCCGCAATCGCTACGCCGTTCGGCTTGGGGCCCGGTCTTGAAGACGGCGCGCGTTTCAAGGCTGGTCGCATCAACCCAGGCCAGGCTTGCCGCCCGCGGTTTGTGACCAGGACAATCCATCGTCCGCGACAACGCCGGCAGCTTCCTGGAAATCCCGGCAACGTTGCGAGGTGTTGCCGCGTTCGTGGTCGATGACCTCGACGCAATCGCGGCCAGTGTGCGCGACGAAAATACGGCGGGTCTTTGGATCGAAGGCGCCATGATCAAAAGAGCTGCCGTCGGAGTCCGGTATCTCGATTGTGCCGATTATCTTGAGCGACATGGCATCACGCTCCTTTCGCCATGTGATTTGCGCCTGCAGGCGGCACCACGTGTAGAGCGCGTCGTAGATGACCATGCCGTGCTTGAGCATCTCATGGTCGTCGGGATAGTTGGCCGACAGCCCGTACGAGATCGCCAGCAGGCCCTCGCATTGCGGCGTGAGATCGGGCCGCGATGTGTCGGCGCCGCGCACGATCGTCGCCAGACGTCGAGCGCCGGATCCTTGATCTCGAAATCCTTGACGATCGCGTCGAAGGAGCACTGGTCGCCCACGTGGCCGAACTCGACGCCCTTGATGTCATAGGGCGTCGCATCTTCCTTCTTGGCGACGGTGATCACTTGATCGGCCGGGACATAGAGGAACTCGGCCAGCGGATTGATGAAGCGGCTGATCAGCCACGGACACGCGATGCGGTCGATCTTCGGGATGCTCGCGCGTGACCCACTTGTTCTCGACGGCGCCGAGGTTCTTGCGCGTCGGCAGACCCGCCTCCTTCCAGCCGGCGATGCCGCCTTCGAGGTAGGCGGCCTCGATGCCGGCGCGCTGCAAGCTTGCGGCCACGCCCTGGCTGACCTCGTGCCCGTGCACGCAATAGGCGACGACCGGGCGGCCGGACGACAAGTCCTTGGACCAGCGCTCGACGTCCCCGGGCGAACGATGCAACGCGCCGATGATCAAGCCGCCGTCTTTGCTGAAGGCCTCGTCACGGCGAACGTCCAGCAGCACCGGCGCCGATGCCGTGCCCAGACGCGCATACAGTTCGGACGATGAAATCGGGAGGGCTTTTCCGTCCATGCGCAATCTCCTCGAAAGTTCGAGTGTTGCGCAGAGCTTGGACGGTGTGCCGTCTGACGGGGAGCCTGCGTCAATCCCCGCACGCATTCTAACTGACAATTACTACCTGACAATCTCGCTTGGCGGCTACAGTTCCCGGCCGATTCCTCGCTGCACTTCATTGTCGTCGGGAATTTCGCGGCAAACACACGGCGCGATGAAACCAATCCGGTAATCCTCTATCGCCTCATCGCTCCTCCAGCTCGATGCTCACGTCGAATTGACCGGCGGTCCAGCGGTACTTTTCGGTGAACTGCATGTCGGCGCCCGCGTATATGAGCAGGACCACGTCGATTTCGAAGTTGCCCGACTCTGGTCGCGCAATAGCTCGCGTCGCGACAATCGTCACCTTCCAGGTCCAAGGTTCGACGGGCCGCCCCGCAGTACGAAGTTCGCGAACGTTCTTGATCGACAAGACCGGCTTGCAGGTGATCGCGGCGAGCACGTCCGTCGCACAGGCGGCAACGAACGCGCAGCAATCAACGCAGCGCACCGCGACGGACGTTGACGGGTTTTGAACCGGCATAGGTGCCGCTTTATTCCTTGTCGAACGGATACTTTCGATGCGCCGCACGCCGCATCTCGAGCAGCCTCTTGGAAGGCTTCGAGGACCAGGATGATGACGTTCAGAATCAGCACGCCAGCGCGCCGGGGCGCGGGGCGGTGTTCGTAGAACGAGGCAGTCACATGACTGATGGATATGGGACATATCTCAACTCCCTTGAGAGTGAGACAACCTTGACTGCGCAAGCAGTTGACCGGGCGGTTGCCGAAATGCCCGAACAAACGAGGACGTCGAAAGACCACACGCTAAGCTCACAGGAGATGCGGCCGCACCAGCGGCCAGCCATGGGCGACGATCAGCGACAGCCCGGCACACCAGCAGCAGCACCAGCATCAGCTTGCGGAACGCGGCATCGTCGAGCTTGCCGTAGAGCTTGAACCCGATCCACAAGCCGGCCAGCAGCGCCGGAAGGCCGAGCACATAGAGCTTGACGATCTCCGCGGTCACGACACCGGTGAAGCTCAGCGAGATCGCGGTCGCGACGATCGCCGCGAGCATCACCGGCTGGAACACGGCGCGCTGCACGTCCTTGGTCCAGCCGCGCAACTGGCACCAGATGGTGATGATGAAGCCGGGAAAGCCGGTCAGCCCGCACAGCATCCCGTTCAGGAAATCCGACGCCGCCATCGGCGGCGGGGCCGGCCGGCACCGGCTTCAGCGCCGGCTGCGTCAGCCCGTAGACGCCGTAGAGCACCAGCAGCACGCCGATGCCGCTGCGCATATAGGCCGGATCGATATAGGTGAGCAGCAGCGTGCCGAGCGGGACGCCGATGGTGCCGCCGATGATGAACGGCGCCAGGCTCCGCCAGTTCAGCACGTGCCGCAGCTTCCAGACGCCATAGCCCTGCGTCCAGAGACCGTAACCGACGATCAGCGCGGTGGTCTGGATCGGCGTGATGATGTGCAGCCAGATGCCGGCGACGACAAAGCCCATCGCGAAGCCGGCCAGGCCGGAGGCGAAACCGCCGAGGAATGCTGCAAGCAGAAAGAGTCCAAGAACAATACCATCCATGGCTCGCTCCCATGTATTGAGGCGAGCAGCGCTTGGATGGCGATGTCCATCTTTAGGGGAGGCCGCGATGTCCCCTGATCTGCAATGTCAGTGTCAGCGATTCAAAAAATTAGGGCCCAGCAGACATGTCCCCTCCTTGCGAAGGAGACGGTGCTTGGGCCCGGCAAACCGGAAGAGCCTGAAAACGGGGCGACCGTCGAAGGCCCCGTCTCACCTATTTAGAGCTTGTTGCTTCCAATTGCAACCCACGACCAGTCCGTCGTCAGCAATATGTCCGCTTTGGATCATTCGCACCATGTCGGTTGCCGTGCGCAATCATCGCCATGTCCGCCGTGCCCCGTTCGCGACCGAGTTCTGCGGCACCTCAATGCGCGCTCGCTGGCTGCCGCTACGTGTGCCTTGCTGAGCATGCGGTTGAGCATGGCTCGCAACGCCATGGGCGGGACTGGCTTGTGAAGAAGGTGAAAGCCCTTCTCGCGGGCCTCCTTCGCCGGCTCCGGGTTGATATCGCCACTGATCAAGAACGCAGGGATGTCAGCCTGGAATGCACTTCGCACCTTCCCGATAACACGCAGACCCGTTTGTCCATTGGGAAGATGAAAATCGGAAACGATCAGGTCGGGAACGGAGCCTTGCTTGACAAGGATATCGATGGCGGCTTCGCCGGTGGTGGCGGCAACGACACGACATCCCCAGCTTCGCAACAAGCCGGACATCCCATCCAGGATCAACGGATCGTCGTCGACCACAACGACGATCTTCTCCTTAAATCTGTCGGCAAATCTGTCGGCCGATGCAGGGAGTGTGCGGGCCGAGTCAACCGCTGCGCCCGTGGGCTTGGCGGACGGTACCGTGACCGAGAATCGAGAGCCCTTACCCAACGTCGATCTCAATTCAAGGCGATGGCCAAGCAGTCCGCACAGCCGGTCTACAATCGCAAGTCCCAAACCAAGCCCGGCTCCTTGGCGCGACTCGCTCATCCGATAAAACTCACCGAAGATCTTCTGGCGCTGGTCCGCCGGAATACCGGGTCCTGTATCCCAAACCTCGATCCGCAGCGCTGCGCCGCGCTTGCGGCAGCCGACCACGATGCCCCCCTGTTGTGTGTATCGAACGGCATTGGAGACCAGATTGAGCAATATGCGCTCGATCAGGATGAAATCCGTGTGCACCCAAGCTTCGCTGGGAATAATCCGAAACGACAGATCTTTCTCTCGCGCGGTCCCTGCGAATGTCGTCTCGATGCGCTTGAGCAGTTGCGCGATCGGGAAATCGGATATTTGGGGAGTGAGCACGCCCGCGTCGAGCTTGGAGATATCAAGCAATGCATTGAACAGCTCGTTCATCGTGGCAACGGCCGCGTCGACGCGGTCTACGATGTAAACTCTGTCATTTGCGGCTGTCGTTGAGCGCAGTTGCGCGACGAACAGCCCCAAAGCATGCAATGGCTGCCGCAGGTCGTGACTGGCCGCCGCTAAAAAGCGGGACTTCGCTTGGTTGGCAAGCTCAAGCTGTTCGGTCCGTTGCTCCACTTTGCGTTCAAGTGTTGAATACAAGTCTCGGAGCTGTGCCGCCATGCTGTTGAACTGATCGCCAAGCGCCTGCAGCTCGTCACCCGTACGAATTGCAATTTCTTGGTTGAGATCACCTCGACCAATCCTCGCGGCACCATCGCGCAGCGCCTGAATGGGAATGACCATGCGCCGCGCCAGAAAGACGCCGGCTAAAACCGCCAGGACGAGGGCCGCAAGGAGCAGCCCGCCGGAGCGCAAGACCGAAGCATATAGCGGTGCATAGGCTTCGCTGATCGGCAATTCGACAAACAACGTCCATCCAAGCGACGGAACTGGGGCGCTGGCGGTCAATACCCTCTGACCTCGGAGGTCATCCACGATTTGTCCGTCCTCAAGTGCGACCGCGGTGGGTGCAAGCGCGGCGCGGACGTAAATCAGGTGAGCCAAATCGATGTTGCGCAAGACGAGGCTGATGTCCGGATGGGCAATGAGGCGACCGTCTGAATCGACAACAAAAGCCACACCCCGCGCGCCCAGCTTCATTTCCGACACGACGTCCCAAATGAACTTGAGATTCACTTCGGCCGCTACGACACCGTATTCTTGGCGCGAGCCGGCTATCGCCAACGTCATATAGGGTTCGGATTCACGTCGGAAATAAACCGGTCCATAGTAATGCTTGTTCGCCATCGCTTGGAGGAACTTGGGGTCGCGAGAAAGATCGGCCTTGGCGCCCACGATGTCCACGGCGATACGCGAAACGCGGGCCTGCTCGCGGCCGGCAGCATCAATTCGAGCGATCTCTGTGATGGCCGGGACTTGGCGCAGCAGACGCACGGAGTCGAATTGCCACTCTTCCAAGGTGCTGGCGCTCCACGGCATCTGAGCCAACCAGCCCATTTGGCTTTCGATCTCCTTGACGAACTGACTGATCCGCATCGCAGCCGTTTCGGCCTGCTGGCGTTGCATGCGAATGAGCAGCGATCGCTGTTCTTGATAGGAAAACCACGTGTCGATCAGGCCATTGGCCACCAAAGCAACAGCCACGACCGCCGCAAACAATGTGACGTATTTGCGAAAAAGCTGGCCGCGCGCCTGCACCATCGGCTTCCGGAGCGGCCCCCGATCAGCCGCAGGATTCATTCGATTACCTCGTCGGCACGAGCGAGCATGTTCCGTGACAGGGTCAATCCCAGCGCTTTGGCAGCCTTGAGATTGATGACGAGGTCAAACTTGATCGGCGCCTGCACCGGTAGATCAGCTACCTTAGCGCCCTTGAGAATGCGGTCAACATACGACGCGCTTCGCCTGTAGAGGTCGATGAGGTCGGCACCATATGACATCAAGCCGCCATCGACGGCGAAATATCGAAAAGGATAGATTGCCGGCATCCGTTGCTTGGTCGTCTGCGCAATGATCAGGTTGCGATGCAGCGAGGTGAAATTGTCGGGCATGACAATCAAGCCAGAATCGGGTTCGCGTCCAAATGCAGCAAGCGCGGGGTCGATTTCGTCCCGTGCGCGAACCGATATTGTCAGAGGCGTCACCGCGGCCGACTTGGCGGCAGCCTCAAACGATGGCAGAAAATAGGCGCCTTTGGTCGGCGCCGTTTCCGGGTTGAAGATGATCCCGACGCGCGTCACGGTGGGCGCGACCTGCTTCAGCAATTCCACCCATTTGCCCCCCATCGACGACAAGCTGTTGGTGAACCCAGTCGCGTTTCCCTCGGGCCGCGCCAAGCTGGTGACGAAACCTTCTCCAACCGGGTCCGAGGTGGTGACGAACACGATCGGAATTGTGCGGCTTTCCCGGCGCAGCGCAGATACGGCGATGGCGCTGCTGGCGATGATCATATCCGGCGCCGATGCGACCAACTCACTCGCAACACGTGCTAATTGGTTTGTGTCGGATGCGAAGCGATATCGAATGTGAATGTTCCGTTCCGGAATCCAGCCAAAATCCCGAAGTCCTGCCTCGAATGCCTTGATCCGTTGCGGAATGTCCGGGTCGCTTTCGGACAGCGCGATGAGAACGCCAACAACCTTGACCTTATCGGCTATTTGCGCGCTTGGCGCAGGCTGCCAAAACAGAAACGCGCCGGCAATCAGACCCAGGGCCGTTCGCCGTTTCATGGCATCACCTTTGAATGCAGGTTTCGGGTCGGATCTCGGCCCGAAACACAGGTCGTCGCGCTCAATCGCCGGAGGGAATGGGGACTCTCGTTGTCCGCCGACACTCATCGGTGTGGTACGGGGCCGAGGGAGCTTCTTCTCGCCGTGATACGGCCGCCCAGCGCTTGAAATATTTGTTGTCGAGAATGTTTCTGGGATAAATCAGCGAGAGGTATGCCGAAGTCCTAGGACCTCCCAGTACTAAAGTACTAACTCCTGCCTATTCGATCAATTCATCGGCGCGGCTCAGAAGGACGCGCGGGACCGAAATCCCGAGTGTTTTGGCCGTCTTCAGATTGATCACGAACTCAAAGCGATTGGGCACCATGACCGGCAAGTCCGCCGGCTGCGCGCCCTTCAGAATGCGGCCGACAAATATCCCGGTCTGGATATACGCATCGGTAATGCTGGGCCCGTAGCTCATGAGACCGCCGGCGGCCGGGAATTCCCGCCATTGATAGATGGCTGGAATCGCGTGCTGTGCGGCCAAGGCGACCAATTGAGAACGTCGACTGCTGAAAAATGGATCGGCCGTCACGAGCAGTGCATCGACCTTTTGTCGAACTCAATGTCTCAAAGGCAGCATCGATCTCGCTGACAGTCCCGGGGCTCAGAAGGTGCAACTGCCGCCCGATGGCTTTTGCCGCGGCATGCACCTCCTGCACTTGGCTTTGGACTTCTGGACGTTTTGGATTGACCAGCACGCCGAGCGGACCGCTGGTCGGCATCAACTGGTGAAGGAGTTCCAGCCGTTTCCCGTCGAGTTCCGAGGTGAGCCCGGCATTGCCCGTCATGTTTCCGCCAGGCCGATTGAGGCTTGCCACCAGCCCGTATTTGACCGGGTCTGCAATGGTGGTGAAAACGATTGGTACCGTTGTGGTCACTTTTTTCACCGCGATCGCGGTCACCGGACCTCCAGCTGCGACGATCACCGATACCCGACGCTGAATCAGCTCGGTGGCCAGTTGCGGCAGAAGGTCGTATTTGTTGTTAGCCCCGCGGTATTCGATCGTGAGATTTTGCTTCTCCACGAACCCCATCTGCTTCAGGCCTTGATGGAACGCCGCGGACTGCTCCCCTCGCAAGCCCGCCGTCGAGCTGTTGAGCACGCCAATGACAGGGAGCGGTGGCTGCTGCGCGTTCACGGATAGCGGCCATGTCGCCACCGCACTGGCAACAAGAACGATGCACGTGCGCAGTCTTCATAAAACTACCTCTGTCGGCGCGCACTTCTCAATTTAGATATGCGTGATGTCGGTGACGCCCAGATTTGCAATCATCTGAGTGAACGCCGGACCCGATGTATTCAGGTTGAGGCTACTGGCAACGGCGTCATTGATGACCAGCGCAAACGAATTGGTTTCCCGCACCGGAAGATTTGCGGGTTGCGCACCTTGCTTGACGATGCGGCCTGCGAACTCGCCGGCATTGAAATATCCTTCCGACTTGCTTGGTCCGTAACTCATCAGGCCACCGGCCGTCACGAATCCACTCCATTGATAGATGGCTGGAACGCCCAGGCTCGCGGCAAGCGCAACAACTTGCGCGCGGCGGCTGTTGAAGAATGGATCCGCAGTCACAACGAGCCCGCTAATCCCGTTAAGCGCTGCGGCAGCACCGGCCAATTGGCTGTCGTTACCGGCATCCAGAACGGTCGCGGTCCGTCCGAACGCCTGCGCCTTGGCTTCGAGGCCGGTCTTCTGGTTAAACGGGTCGGCACTGGTTGGATGGGGACGATTGGGATTGGCAAGGATGCCAATGGTGCCGCTACCGGTGAGGTCGCAGATCGCCCGCAGGCGCGCTTGGTCCAGTTCTGTCGTGTGCCCAAATGTCCCTGTGAGGTTTTTTCCCGGCGAGTTCATATCCAGGGCCAATGCACTCGCGATGGGGTTGGTGACCGTCGTGAATATGATCGGCTTGGTGGTGGTCAGTTTGGCCGCCTCAAGTGCGGAAACGGGACCGCCCGCCGCGACGATCACCTTGACGTCGTTGTTGTTGATCAACTCCTGAGCGAGGGCGGGCAGCCGCGAGTAGTCATTGTTGGCCCAAACATAGAGGACTCTCGTATCCTGGCCATCGACGCCGACACTCGCCAAGCCTTTAAAGAATGCGTCCAGCTCCTCGCCGCGCGATTCCGGCGTCGCACTGTCAAGAATTGCGACAATATTGGCAGGCATGATGACCTCCTTGATTTGTCGATGCATAAGCGGAGTTCACTGCGCCGCCGCCGTGCTGCACGAACGGCGGCTTGCAATGGTATCGAGAGCTTGGCTTGGGGGATTTGCGCGGACACGGCGTTGCCGACCGGGGTCGAGCAAGCGACCACCACATGACACAACGCCTGGCAACGACCTACCACTCATTCCTCCCTACAAGGGAGCACTCTGAAACTCCGATTCTGCCCAAAGGCAGAAGCGGTATTCAGGTAACGGCGGCAACGGTGCTAGAACAATAATTGAAGAGCCATAACAGGTAAAGTAATCCCCTCTTTCGGCACAAGTAAACGCAACTAGCGTATAAATATTTCGAGGTCTGGCGGCCGAAACCCGGTCCCAGGGGCCAGTTCTCACTGTTTGCGTCGTTACACCGGTGGCCGGGTCATTGAGATTTGGCAGCCACCGTCAGATCCCATCCCAGTTCACCGGCTGCAATGACAGCCTCGGTCCGATTGGTAACCTTCAATGCTTTGAAGATCGCAGTGACATGGTTCTTCACTGTCGGCTCGGCCAAATCGAGCACGCGGCAGATCGCCTTGTTGCTTTTGCCCTGCATCATCAGCGCGAGCACATCGACTTGCCGGCCGGTCAGTCCCACTTCCGTGGGCTCTGCGTGCGACTGAAGGCCGAGCCGGGTCGCCGTGGGCGATGCGGACATGGGAGGCGCTTGTTCGCGCGCGAGGATTTCCGGAGGGATGTAGATTCCACCAGAAAAGACCAGTTGTAGAGCGCTCATCATCACCTCGCGCTGGCCGGTCTTGGGAATGAATCCGACGGCGCCAAGGTCAAGAGCCTTGCTCACGCTATGTCGATCCTGCGCCGCTGAGAGGACAACGACGGCAATTCCAGGGTGCTGCTCTCGCAATTCGGTCAGGACGGAAAATCCATCCCGGTCAGGCAAATTAAGGTCGAGCAAAATAAGCCCCAGATCAGCGTTCTCAGCAACGACCTGCATCGCTTGCCGACTGTCCGAGGCTTCGAATAGAGCGGCGTCACGTTTCAAGTCGTGAAAGACGCCGCGCAATGCTTCGCGTATCAGCGGGTGATCGTCGACGACTAAGATCTTCATAGCAATCTCGCTGTCTTTATCTACCCTAGTTCTGTGTAGAATACTCCAATATTGCGACAAAAGCACCACCATGGCCTCCATCGGATAGGCGTATCGTCACGGCTCGCCATGGCCTCCAGGGGACCGCCTCAGTTCTTGTGACGCCTCAGTTCGCGGCGATGCTATGCGCAATATTGTCGTAGACCGCCAATGCGTCGAGGACCTGCCCTTCGAAGCACATGATGCGCGCATGCATGATGGTGCGCACAGCATCGATCTTGTCCTGCGGAGAGATCTCGCTGGATTCGATCATTATCATGATCTGCATGTCACGAGCCGCGCATCCGCGGGTAAAGGTGCCGCCTCCTGCAAGGCTATCGGTTACGTTTCCGATGCAGATCGCCAGGGCACCCACAAAACATCCGACTAAGGTTTTTCGCATCTCGACCTCCTGTTACTGTTTGTTGGGAACAGGTACCGGAGGCGGCCGTTCGCGACGGAAAGGCCGCCCCCAATGCTGCTCGTTACTTGGGAAGACGCTCAGGCTGCTCCGCAATGTCGAACCAATTCTGCTCGGCGGCAGTGAACGGCGCGACCTGACGGGAATCGCGTTGCGCATCCGCGACCGACACCAACGACGTGGTGACGACGAAAGCGGCAGTAAGAACGATGAAGGTTTTCTTGAGCATGGTCCTGTCTCCTGTGGTTGGTTCACGCCGTGTTGGCGTGATCGCATCCTCATTGAAAACGTGCATGCATGAAATCGTGCGGATGTCTTAAGACCACTTGCCTTTCCGCGGTCAGGAGCGGCATGAAACGCCGTCGTCACAGGAGAAAGAACGCGGCTGTATTGCCGCACCGCAGGCCAGACTCAGGTATTAGGACTTGGCTGGCCCTTGGGCTGGTTCTCATTCCTGAGAGGCGCCGGACCCGGCATCGCCATGGACACCAAACCCGTTCGCGTCGGCCGCTCGCATACCGGTCTCGGACTGTTTCGCAACCGCGCCGATCAAGAAGCATGCGCTGATCGTTGAGTATTCCGGGCCGCGCATTCCGACCGCCGAGGCGCATGCGCGCGAGCGTGCCGGCCGCAGCAAATACATGTTCGAGATTTCCAGCCGCTGGACCATCGACGGCGCCGGCCGCGGCAATCTCGGCCGCTACGCCAACCACGCCTGCCGGCCGAACGCCGAATCCGTGCTGGTCCGCGGCAAGATCTACCTCAAGGCGATCCGGCGCATCCTGCCGGGCGACGAGATCACCTATGACTACGGCCGCGAATACGTGCAGCTGTTCTTCAAGAATGGCTGCCAATGCGCGACCTGCCGCAGCTGACCTGGCCGGACCGCAGCGTCGACAGTGTCAGGAGAGCCAATTCTATGTAGATCTTGCCGTCCTTGACGATCGCGAGCAAATTCCTGGCCGGGTCTTCAATCAGCCTGATGTTGGCGAGAGGATCGCCATCAATGAGCAACAGATCGGCAACGGCGCCTTCTTGGACGACGCCAAATTTTCCGGGATAGGGACTGCGCACAGCCCGACAGCGCCAGCAGCGCGGCATTGTCGGCGGTCGCCATCTTCAGGACCTCGGCCGGAGAGTACCAGCGGACCATCTTCGCCAGTTGCGCACCTTGGAGGGCCGCAACGGCGGCGTCGAACAGCGTGTCGGTGCCCCAGGCGGTGCGGACTTTATACTTCTTCGCGAGCGCGTAAGCCTTGTCCGTTCCGCCGAACATCTCGAGCTGTTTCAGCCGGTTGGGCGAGCCCTCCGGGAACGACGATGGACGATCGTCAAGGAACGGCTGCAAGCTCCACCAGATTTGCTTTTCAGCGAGAAGCGCAACCGTGGGCTCGTCGAGAAGCTGCCCATGATCGATGCACTTCACGCCGGCCTCCACCGCTTGTCGCACGGCGCGCGGCGTGTAGGCATGAACCGTCGCGTAGGTACCCCAGTTCTCCGCTGCCTCGACGCCGGCGCGCAATTCGGGGACGGTATACTGAGTGACGTCCAGAGGATCGAAGCTCGAAGCGACGCCGCCGCCGGCCATCAGCTTGATCTGTGACGCACCAAGCGCCAGTTGCTCCCGAGCACGCGAACGCACCGTGTCGGGGCTATCGGCAATCGCCGCGCCGCCGATGCGCTCGCTGTAGGTGAACTGGCCGGGTTGTGCCGGAAGGTCATTCGGCAGCCGGAAGTCGCCGTGCCCGCCGGACTGGGAGATGAAGGCGCCCGAAGGCCAGATGCGCGGCCCGGGCACGAGGCCTTGGTCGATGCCGCGCTTCAATCCAAAGACCGGGCCGCCGACGTCACGCACGCTGGTGAAGCCTCGCATCAGCATGTCGTTGGCGGCCTTGACGGCTGCGACGTTCACATAACCGATGTCGGCCGTGAGGATCGCAGCCTGCGGGACGGTCTCGAACATCAGATGCACATGACGCGTCGATGAGGCCCGGCATCAGCGTGCGGCCACCACCCTGGAGCCGAGTTCGACGAAACGCCAGCAGGCGCAGCGATGGGAGCGGTGGAGATTGACGCAATCCTGTTGCCCACGATCAAGACGTTCGACGGCGCGCTGAGCCGGTCCGTACCGTCGAAGATGCGCACGTTCTCAAACAGGATGCCGCCGGGTCGTGCAGCTTCGGCTTTTGCTCCGGTCGACGCGACGGGCAGCCCAAGACTGGCTGCGGCGGCCGCGATCCCGACGACGAAGCCTCTGCGCGAGCAGTCGGCGTTCATCCTGAGCGTGAAGTCGCGCAGCTTCGGATCGCAACATCGACACGCTTCGCCGCCGACAAGATGTTGATACTTGCTTCCGACCCGAACTGCCATTGGCTCGCACTCGCTGCTTGGCCTCGTAGGAGGAACAATCCTATTTCCAACGCGGGGTCAGGATGTTTGGAACAACATGATAGCCACTCCATGACCACAATCGTTGAGTCTTAAGTCGTAGGCACCGTCCCCTTCGAAGCGAGAAACCGCGCCAAATCTCAGCCGTCGAGCTCCTTGTAGTACCGGAAGATCCCGTATTCGTTGAACGGGATGCGGCGAGGCGAGGCCAGATAGGCGGCCATCCGCTTGCGCGCCGACACCGCGTCATGCACGGCGATGACGCCGGGGATCGTCCGCTCCAACCGTCGCATCCGTTTCGGGAACGCGTAGCGTAGACCCTCGATCATCTGAAACAACGAGAGGTCGGCGTAGCTGAGCCGGCGTCCGAGCAGCCACGGCCCGCCGCTGCGATCGAGCACGCGTTCGAAATAGCCGAAATATTTCTGCGGCCGGCGGCTCCAGAATTCGCGGCTGTAGCGCTTGGCCTCGCTGCGCTGCTGTTCGTAGTAGAGCGCCGATGCAATCGGATGATGCGTATCGTGCACTTCTTTCACGAAATCGGTGATGGTGAGCTGAAGCTGGTGAACCCACAGCCGACCCTGCTCGTTCTTGGGCGCGAGCCCGTGGCGCGCGCCGAGATAGTGGAGGATGTTGGCGGTCTGCGCGATCATCAGCCGCCCGGCCTTGAGAAACGGCGGCGCGTAAGGCGGATGCGCCTCGCGTGCGCTGCCGAGGATCGCCATCATCCTTCCCTCACCGCCGCGCCGCCTGGCGACGTCGATGTATGGTGCGCCTGCTTCCTCCAGCGCCAACCTCACGAATTCTCCGCGCCCTTGAATCTCCGGCCAATAAAACAGTTCGTAGCGCATCGTTTCCGCCTCCCTGTTCCTTGCGCGCCTTGTCGCACCGGCACCCGATGGTCCCGCGCGCAGCCTTGCATTATCGTCGTCGTCTTGAAACCGCGATCAGCTTGGAGCGGGGGTAGCCCATGCCAACCAACGCACTGACCCGCAGATCCCTTCTTGGCGGTGCCGCCGCCCTGGCGCTGCCATCCCTGATCGGCCGCGCCGCCGGTCAGGAGGCCGTCGACCTCGCCGCCGCCAAGAAAGAAGGCCGGGTGGTGGTCTACACCTCGGCCCCCATGGCCGCCGCCCAGAAGATCGCCACCGCGTTCCAGGCGAAATACGACATTCCAGTCGAGCTGTTTCGCACCGGCGGCGTGCAGGTGCTGCGGCGCTTCCTGATGGAGCAGGACGCGAAGCGACCGGGCGCCGACGTGCTGGTGTCGTCGGACCTCTCCGCCATTCGCGACCTGATGGGCAAAAATAGCTTCGTGCCATTCAAGCCAATCGGCATGGACAAGGTGCCGGCCACGTTCAATGAGCCGAGCGGGCTTTGTGTGGCGCAACGCGTCAGCATCATCTCGATTTACGGGCGCACCGACATGATCCCGCCCGATCAGATGCCGAAGACCTGGACCGACCTCGCCGATCCGAAGTTCAAGGGCAAGCTGGTGATGACCAATCCGAACTTCAGCTCGCTGCAGGTCGCCGTCATCGCGATGCTGTCGCGTGCGCACGGCTGGGACTTCTTCGATCGGCTCAACAAGAACGACGTGCTGATCGTGCAGGGCAACGAGCAGGCGCTGAACCTGGTCAAGACCGGCGAGCGAGCGATCGTCGCCGGCGGCGACAGCCAATACGCCAGCGCCGCGCGGCTGCAGGGCCACAAGATCGACAACACGTTCCCGGCTGACGGCACCTTCGCCCTGCCCTCGACCACGTCGGTGGTGAGAGGCTCGCGTCATCCGAACGCGGCCAAGCTGATGGCCGAGTTCACGCTGAGCCTGGAAGCGCAGAAGCTGTGGCCGGAAAGCGGCGTCTATGCCGCGCGCAGCGACGTCGCAGCCGCCGCTCGGCAGCCCGCCGATCGACAAGATCAAGGTGTTGCCGATCGACTACGATCACGTGAAGGCCAATGCGGGTGCGGTGAAGAAACGCTTCAGCGAGATCTTCTCGATCTAGGGCGCACTTATTCGGCCGCTGCGTCGCAGCGCGCTGACAAAATACGCGACCGCTCTCGGCGAACCCGCGTTCGCATACTTCATGCCTAGGACCCTGCGCGGACGCTGCACTGGCGATAAAACGCCTTGTTATCGGACACTTCGATGCCCTGCGAGACGACTTGGCGATACGAGGTCCTAAGACATCCCGCTGATTTAACGCGCGTGTCGATCACTGGATGATGCCTGGGTGAATGCACCACAACGGTGCAAACAGCAACCCAACCAGGAGATACGCCATGTTCACGAAGACCCTGATCGCACTTGCCGCCCTGTTCGCTCTGTTCGCATCATTCGACTCCGGCGCGAACGCCCAACCCAACTGTGGCGACGAAGGCCACATCAGCGCCTACGCCCGTCCGGGCTGCTGAATCCACGGCGCGAGCGGCGAGCCCCTGCTCGCCGCTCGCTCCACGTGGTCAAGCACACCAAATGGGGGGCGCAGTCATGCTCGAGATCGCACACGCAGATTTCACCAAGAAGCCAGCTTGTTCACGTGGCGCGAATGCTGAGTGGAAAAGCGGGCGCATACCAACCTCTCCTCTCGGGCCACCAATGTCCGATGACACGTTGCTCCGGATGATCGCCGGCGGCGACCGACAAGCCATGCATCTGCTGTTTTCGCGGCACAATGCGCGGGTCTATCGCTTTGTCCTTCGTTTCATCGGGAATGCGTCCTCGGCCGAGGACATCGTCAGCGAGACCTTCCTTGACGTCTGGCGACGCGCCGGCGGGTTCGGATCAAAGTCGCAGGCTTCCACATGGCTGTTGGCCATCGCCCGAAACAAGGCGGCTTCGGCACGCCGACGCCCGGCCGACGAGCAACTGGACGACGACGCGTTCGCGATCGAGGAGCCGGCGGACGATCCGGAAGCCGCGCTCGACAAAAAGCACCGGGGCGCAGCCATTCGGGCCTGCTTGTCACAACTTTCTTCGGCCCATCGGGAAGTCCTTGATCTCGTCTACTACCACGAGAAAACAATCGAAGAGGTTGCTCAAATCATTGGATCGCCCACCGGCACTGTTAAGACGCGCATGCATTATGCGCGGCAGCGGATGCGGGAGCTGCTGAACGCAGCCGGACTTGATGCCCTCTGAACCGTGATACGACGCGGCAGCATCACCAGCGCCGGAACGCCCCTTACGATTGATCAGGCCGACCATTTCGCAAGAACCTGGACGTTGCGAATGGCGGCTAAACCAGGTGGCAAGCACGAATCCCTCGAATGTCCTTCTCAGTGTTCACACGTGGTTTACCAACGGCAACGATACGTCTGCGGGCGTCCCGACATTCTTTGGAAATCTTGCCGCTAATTTAAGCAGCCTTGTGATCAACTTCCTGCAGCTTCGCAGGAACCGTGCCGTGGCTTGGACAACGCCCCGCATCGCACTCGTCATGGCCGCCCTGCCCGACGCGGCCACGATGGCATTTGCGGACCTGCCCCAAGCGCCGCGCCCTCACGCCGCTGCGCAGCCGGCGCTGCACACGACGCCCGTCTCCCCGATTATCGAGTAGGTGGCGACGCGTGCGACCGATACCGATCCGAACCCTGGTCAGCGCACTTGGCTTGTTCGTCTCGGCCATGACGGCCGTTTCGTTGCCGATCGGCTATTTCGTCATCAGCTATGGCAATACCGCCAACCAGCTCGACCTGACCTCGGACGCGCGCCGGGTTGCGAACTACGTCCATACGCACGATGCGCACTGGCTGTGGCAACATCAGCCCGGCCGGCTGTCTGACCTGCTCAAGCCAAGCCAGGTCGATGCTGACAGCTGGCACAAGCGCGCTGCGAACGCCGACGGCATGCCGGTGTTGGGCGAAGCCGCCCAGCTTCCATCGCCCGTGATCGCCCGCAGCAGTCCCATCATGCTTGCCGGAACGGAGGTCGGCCGCGTCGAGCCTACGACCAGCTTACAGGCTTTGCTGGGCGAAACCGCTTTGCTCGCCATCGTGAGCAGCCTGCTCGGGTTCGGAATGTTCATTGCCTTCCGATCGCTCCCGCGCCAGGTACCCGACCAGACGCTGAACACTCTGGCCAATGCGAATGGCCAATTCATCGCGGCGCTCAACTACATGTCGCAAGGCCTGCTGCTATTCGGTCCCGACAAGCGCATCCTTGTCGTCAACCGGAAATACATCGAGATGTACGGCCTGTCTCCGGAGGTCGTGAAGCCGGGCTGCACGGTCAACGAACTGATCCAGCATCGCAAGGACACCGGCAGCTTCTTTGGCGACGTGAACCAGTACTGCGCGGACATCGATGCTGCCATCGCCCAGGACAAAGTGACCAGCTCGATCATCGAAACCACCGATGGACGTTTCATCCATCTGGTGAACCAGCCGATGCCAGACGGCGGCTGGGTCGCCACCCACGAGGACATCACCGAGCGGCACAATCTCTTGCGGGCTCACGACAATGCAGAGCGCCTGCTGCGCGAGCAGAAGCTGAAGCTCGATGCCGCGCTCAACAACATGGTGCACGGCCTGTGCATGTTTGATGAGCAAGGCCGGGTCATCCTGTTCAACGAGCGCTACCGGGAATTGATGGGATTGCCCGCGGAACTCGCTGCTGGGCCGCTCCCTGCTGGACATCATGCTACACCGCAGGTCAGCCAGCAATTTGATGCACGATCCCGAGCAGTTTTTTGCGTTGCTGCTCGCGTCGGTGCGAGCGGGTCGAACCACGACAAAAATCATGGAGACCACGCGAGGACAGTCGTTGCGCGTCGTGGATCGCCCCATGCCGAACGGCGGATGGGTGGCGACGTTCGAAGACATCACCGAGCAACGACAGCACGGAGCAGGAACGCGATCGCAACCGGGAATTCCTGGATCAGATCATCGAGAATGTTCCGGCGGCCATCTTCGTGAAGAATGTCGACGATCGCAAATACGTCCTGGCCAATCGGGCCGCCGAGAAATTTTGGGGCGCATCGCGCGGAAATATCCTGGGCAAGACCGCACATGAGGTCTTTTCGAAGGAGGAAGCCGATCTCATCGCCGCGCGCGATGACGCCTTGTTGCAGGCCAATGCCCCACTTTTCGACGAGCGGGAGGCCAACTTCCCCGGAGGCTTGCGGAGCATCTCTTCGCGCAGGCTCACAATCCAGGACCACAAGGGCAATGCTCAATATCTTCTTGGTGTTGTCGAGGACGTCACCGAGCGGAAACTCGCCGAGCAACGAATCGCTCACCTCGCGCACTACGATGCACTCACGAACCTGCCAAACCGTGTTTTGTTACGCGAGAAGCTCGAGCAGGAGCTCGCATTCGTGCGCAGGGGCGGCCAACTGGCCGTCCTGTATCTCGATCTCGACCATTTCAAGAGCGTCAACGACACACTTGGTCATTCGACCGGTGACGAACTTCTGCAGGCCGTGACCGCCCGAATCCGAGGCTGCCTGCGCGATGGCGATATCTTCGCCCGGCTGGGCGGCGACGAGTTCGCCATCGTCCAGACCGGGATCGACCAGCCGACGGATGCCGCCGTGCTCGCGCAGCGGATTCGAGATGCCATCACGCAGACCAGTTATGACTTGAGTGGCCACCAAGTCGTTGTCGATATCAGCATCGGAATTGCCTTGGCGCCCGACGACAGCACCGAGGTCGACCAACTGCTGAAATATGCGGATATGGCGCTCTACGGAGCGAAGTCCGACGGGCGCGGCACCTTCCGTTATTTCGAGTCCGAAATGGATGCACGCATGAAGATGCGGCGCTCGCTCGAAATCGAGCTGCGCAAGGCGCTCATCAACAACGAGTTCGAATTGCACTATCAGCCGATCGTGCGGTTCGCAGACAACGAGGTGAGCGGCTGCGAAGCCCTGCTGCGCTGGTATCATCCGGAACGCGGGGTGATCTCGCCGGCCGACTTCATCCCCGTGGCCGAAGAGACCGGCCTCATCAATGCGATCGGCGAGTGGGTGCTGCGGCAAGCCTGTGCTGAGGCCGCGACTTGGCCGGGCGACATCAAGATCGCGGTCAACGTTTCACCGGTACAGTTCAGAAGCCAGGATCTGGCGCGGGCTGTCATCAACGCGCTGACTGCCGCGAATCTGGCACCGCAACGGCTGGAGCTGGAAATCACCGAATCGGTGCTCATGCAGAACAACGAGACGACGCTGCGACGGCTCCATCAGTTGCGCGAGTTCGGTGTGCGCATCTCGATGGACGATTTCGGCACCGGCCACTCGTCGCTCAGCTACCTGCGAAGCTTCCCGCTCGACAAGATCAAGATCGACCGTTCGTTTGTGAACGACCTCTCGAATGGGAACGACGGCCCCGCCATCATGCAGGCGATCCTCACCCTCGCCAACAGCCTCAACATGACCACGACCGCTGAAGGAGTCGAGACCGAGGGGCAGGCCGAACTGCTTCGGGCCATGGGCTGCGTCGAGATGCAAGGCTATCTCTTCAGTCCCGCCAAACCTCGGCACGAGATCGCACAACTGCTGGCCGGGCGCGGCCGCGGAATCGCAAGCGCGGCATAGGTCCGAGGGCGTTCCGAGAGCGCTACGCCCGCGCCTCGGCGACGATCGCGGCGCAGGCGCGCCCCGCAGTGTCGGCAACCGCGCTATTGCGCGTGATCAGCGCTGCCACGATCGCACCATCGATGATCAGGCCGAGCGTGTGGGCGACCTCGAGCGGCTCGCGGCAGCCGGCCTCGGCGCACAGCGCGGTGATCCGCTCCAGCACGATCTTCTTGTGCGCCAACGCGAGCGAGCGCAATCGGTCGTCGGCCTTGTCGCCTTCGCCGACGGCGTTGATGAACGGACAGCCGTAGAAATCGGCGCGGCCGAACCACTGCCGCAGCGCGGGACCGACCCGCGTCAGACGCTCCGCAGCCGGACCGCCGGGGCCATCGATTTCGGCGAGAAACCAAGTCCGCCACACGCGGCCTTCCCGTTCGAGCACGGCTTCGACCAAGCCGTCCTTCGAGCCGAAGACTTTATACAGCGTGGTCTTGGCGGTGCCGGCGGCATCGACAATGGCGTCGACCCCGACCGAATTCACGCCGTAGCGGCAGAACAACCGGGTCGCCGCCGCGATCAACCGCTCGCGTGGTGTCGCGACTGCTGGATCGGCCGCCGCTGCGGCTCGCGTGGGCGCCAAAGGCTCAACTGCGTCCATGACCACCCCATAGCCGTCAATCAGCGGGACTGCAATACCGACCGTTCTGTGCGCACAACGGGCAAACTGACCGCGCCGGTGACGCCTTCTTAGGCGCTCGTGGAGCCAACGCGAGCAGGCCGAGCGAGAGCATCTCTGATTCGCTTACGGATTTCGCGCCGCATCATGGATGGCATGGATCGTGCATAAACAGAACGGTCTGTATCCATCTGCTGGGATGCGGTTTTTCGAACCGGAGAAACGCTCATGAACCAAGCCGTCGCCAAGACCGCCCTCACCGGTTGCCTCGCGCCGATCGACAAGTCCGGGCTTGAGGATTTGATCGCCAAGGGCAAAGCCGACCCGCGCGCGATCAAGACGCTGAAATGCAAGACCGTCGCCGAAGGCCGCTTCCGCCACCTCAATTTCGTGCGCAGCCTGCCGGCTTACATCGTCGACGAGCCGCCCGGCCTGCTCGGCGATGACACCGCGCCAAATCCGTCGGAAGCCTCGCTTGCCGCGCTCGGCTCGTGCCTGGCGGTCGGCATTCACGCCAATGCGGTGGCGCGCGGCATCACCGTGTTCAAGCTCGAGATCGAGCTCGAAGGCGATCTCAACATCACCGCGGTGTGGGGCACCGGCGACCTGTCGGAGAAGCCGGTCGGCTTCACCGACGTTCGTGCCACGGTGACGTTCGAAGCCGATAAGCCGCGCGCCGAGCTCGAGGAGCTCATTGCGCATGCGCGCTTGTGGTCGCCGGTCGCCAATACGTTCTCGCGGCCGGTCAACGTCGAGGTCAAGCTCGCCTAGCGCGGGCACGCCCGTCTCGCCCACACCAGCGCAGCAGGAGTTCTCGCGCATGCTCGATCAAATCGCCACCGTTGACAGCAGCGCACCGCCTGCCCGCGGCGGCAACGTGGTGACGGCGGTGCGCGATCTGGCGTCCCGCGACCTGGCGCCGCTGGTGCAGAGCATCGACGCCGACGGCGTCTATCCGGACGGCGTGATGCGCGCGTTCGGAAGGGCCGGCGCTTTCGCGGCACACCTGCCGCGCGGCGACGGCAGTCAGATCGATCTCGTCACCGCGATCCGCGCCATGGCTGCCGCCGGCGAGCATTGCCTGTCGACCGCGTTCTGCATGTGGTGCCAGGACGCACTCGGCTGGTACATCTTCGCCTCCGGCAACGACGCGCTGAAACACGAGCTGGGCGAGCGCGTCGCCGCCGGCGCCGCACTCGGCGGCACCGCGTTGTCGAACCCGATGAAAACCTTCTTCGGGATCGAGCAGATCCGACTCAAGGCCAAGCGGGTGCCGGGCGGCTACCAGGTGCGCGGCTTGCTGCCGTTCGTGTCCAATCTCGGCGACGACCACTATTTCGGCGCGGTGTTCGAGGTCGAGGACGAGCCGAAGCGCTACGTCATGGCGGTGGTGCCGTGCGCGCACGACGGTGTCACTTTGCATGGCAACACCAAATTCGTGGCGCTCGACGGCACCCGCACCTTCGGCGTCCAGATCCGCGACGCCATGATTCCAGATGCGCTGGTGCTCGCCGATCCGATCGACGCCTACATCAAGCGCATCCGCGCCGGCTTCGTGCTGCTGCAGGCGGGCATGGCCTTCGGCCTGATCCGCGGCTGCATCGGCCTGATGAACCAGACCAAAGGACCGCTTGGCCACGTCAACAAATACCTCGACGTGCAGCCCGAACACATCGCCGAACAACTGGCCGCATTGGAAGCGCAGGTCGAACACCTCGCGGCCACGCCGTTCGACCCCGATCCGAGCTATTGGCGCGCCGTGATCGAAGCCCGGCTCGCCGCCGGCGAAGCCTCGGTCGCGGCCGCGCATGCCGCCATGCTGCATTGTGGCGCGCGCGGCTACGTCGCCGGCGGCGCGGCGCAGCGCCGGCTGCGCGAGGCCTATTTCGTCGCCATCGTCACGCCGGCAACCAAGCAGCTCAAGAAGATGCTCGCCGACATGTCGCACTGACGTGCCGCGGGGCACCAAGCCCGCGGCCAAGAAACAGATGGGAAGAGACGTAACCGAGGGCGGCGTTCACAGCCGACAACAGGAGCGACTCATGAGTGAGAAAGTCCTCGTTACCCCCGCTGAGCTTTCCGCGTTCATCACATCCGAACCGACCGTCATCATCGACACCCGCGATCCGGCGACCTACGCCGCCGGCCACCTCCCGAACGCCGTCAACGTCCACGACATCTTCACCTATCTCGCGACATCCACGCCCGAAGGCGTGGCCGCCATGCGCGAGAAATTCGCCAGCGTCTTCGGCGCCGCCGGGCTCTCCGGCAACGAGACGGCGATCGTCTACGAGCAGTCGATGAACACCGGCTTCGGCCAGTCCTGCCGCGGCTACGTGCTGCTCACCTATCTCGGCTATCCGAAGATCAAGATCCTGCACGGCGGCTATGCCGCCTGGGTCGCCGCCGGCCTGCCGACCACAACAGAGGTGCCAGCACCCACGCCCAAGACCTTCCCGCTCGATGCCGGCGCGATGGGCATCCTGGTCGACCTCGCCAATATGAAAGCCGCGGTCGCCGACCCCAACATCGTCAAGCTCGACACCCGCGACGTCGACGAATGGATCGCCGACTCGTCGTCGCCCTACGGCAAGGATTTTTGCCCGCGCAAAGGCCGCATCCCCGGCGCGGTGTGGATCGAATGGTACCGCATGATGAAGCCATCGCCCGAGGGGCCGATGTTCAAGTCGCGCGAGGAAATCCTCGCCGAATGCGCGACCGTCGGCATCACGCCGAAGACGCCGGTCGTGCTCTATTGCTTCAAGGGCGCACGCGCGTCGAACACGCTGGTGGCGCTGAAGGAAGCGGGCGTGGAAGACGTCACGCTCTATTTCGGCTCCTGGAATGAATGGTCGCGCGACCCGTCGCTGCCGATCGAGGGCGGGCTTCCTTACAAGTCGTCGGCCGCGACCGGCGTCGCGGCCTGAGCATTTCATCAGCCTGAATCAGTGCCGGCTCTCGCCTTGGTGTGAGGGCCGGCTATTTCCCCACACCAGAAAGCCATCGCCATGGGAACGTTCGACACCCCCTTCGACCCGAACCGCCGGTTGACCGCCGGCTGCACCTGCGGCGGCCACGCCAGTCAGAGCGAGCACGACTCCGCGGCACTGCGCTGTGCAGGAGATGCCGGCGCAGGAGATGCCGCCGAGCGAGGAGAAGCGCTACGAAGGCGTGGTCGCCTCCGCGGTGATGCGGGCGATGTTCCCGCAGGACGCCGCGCGCCGCGCGTTCCTCAAATCGGTCGGCGCCTCGACTGCGCTCGCGGCGCTGTCGCAATTCTTCCCGTTGCAGACCGCGACCGAAGTTTTGGCGCAGGGCGGCGGCGCGCTTGAGCGCACCAAGCTCAAGGTCGGGTTCATCCCGATCACCTGCGCCACGCCGATCATCATGGCGCATCCGATGGGCTTCTACGCCAATCACGGCCTCGACGTCGAGGTCATCAAGACCGCCGGCTGGGCCGTCATCCGCGACAAGACCATCAACAAGGAATACGACGCCGCGCACATGCTGTCGCCGATGCCGATCGCGATCGCGATGGGGCTCGGCTCGCAGCCGATTCCGTTCACGGTGCCCGCGATCGAGAACATCAACGGCCAGGGCATCACGCTCGCGATCAAGCACAAGGACCGGCGCGACCCGAAATCCTGGAAGGGCTTCAAGTTCGCCATTCCGTTCGACTATTCGGTTCACAACTACCTGTTGCGCTACTACCTCGCCGAGCACGGCCTCGATCCCGACAACGACATCCAGCTGCGCGTCGTGCCGCCGCCGGAGATGGTCGCCAACCTGCGCGCCGACAACATCGACGGCTTCCTGGCGCCAGACAACATCTGCCAGCGCGCGATCTATGACGGCGTCGGCTTCCTGCACATCCTGTCGAAGGAGATCTGGGAGGGCCACCCCTGCTGCGCGTTCGCCGCCTCGCGCGAATTCATCACCCAGGCGCCGAACAGCTATGCGGCGCTGATCCGCGCCATCATCGACGCCACCGCCTACGCCTCGAAGGACGAAAACCGCAAAAAGATCGCCGAGGCCATCGCGCCGGCCGCCTATCTCAACCAGCCGGTGACGGTGATCGAGCAGTCGCTGACCGGCACGTTCGCGGACGGGCTTGGCAACATCAAGCGCGATCCCAAGCGCGTGGATTTCGATCCATTCCCCTGGCATTCGTTCGCGGTCTGGATGCTGACGCAAATGAAGCGCTGGGGACAGATCAAGGGCGATGTCGACTACCGCACCATCGCCGAGCAGGTGTTCCTCGCCACCGACACCGCCAAGCTGATGAAGACGATGGGTCTGCCGACCCCGGACACGACCTACAAGTCGTTCACCGTCATGGGCAAGGCGTTCGATCCGGCCAAGCCAGAGGAATATGTGCAGAGCTTCGCGATCCGCCGCTCGGCTTAGCGCGCATTCGATCTCCCACAGTCGTCATTGCCGGACCGCCGCAAGGCGAGACCCGGCAATCCACGTCTTCGCAAGATGGTGGATGCGCGGGTCGCGCCCGCGCATGACGGCGAGGGCATGGCGCAAACCAATCGATCTTGTTCTATCGCACCGGCACTTCGATCGGCGCGCAGTTGCGGCGGCCCTGCGTGATGCATTCGTCGGCGCGGCGCGCGTCCAAAAGCGCGCTCGACAGCCAGACGCCGATCCCGACCAACACCGCGAAGATCAGCAGCAGCACGACGTTGGTGATCATGCGCTCGCGGTGCTCCGCCTTGCGCATCAGCGTCGGATCATCGCTCTGCTTGTGGTGGTCGTCCATATCGCAGCCGACCGCGCACCGGCGATCACACCGTCGCCATGGCTTCCTTCACCTTGGCGACCAATTGCTTGAGCGTGAACGGCTTGGCCAGGAAGTTGTAGTCGTCCGGATCGGGCAGGCTCTTCTGGAACGCATCCTCGGCATAGCCCGACACAAAGATGAACTTGGTCTCGGGATTTTTCTTGCGTAGTTCCTTGAGCAACGTCGGCCCGTCCATCTCCGGCATCACCACGTCCGACACCACCAGATCGATTTTGCCGCCTTGCCGCTCCATCATCTCCATCGCCTCGACGCCGTTGCCGGCCTCGATCACCGTGTAGCCACGCGAGGTCAGCCCGCGGGCATTGAGCGCGCGCAACCCCTCCTCGTCCTCCACCAAGAGGATGACGCCATGCCCGGTGAGGTCGGCAGCGGTCTTCATCGCGTCTTCCGCGGCCGAGAGCGCGCCCGCCAGCGCCGGCGCGGTGGTTTCGGGCAGTTGCGGCGGCTGCACGTCGTCGGCAGCCGGGATGTAGCGCGGCACGAAGATGCGGAAGGTGGTGCCGGTACCCGGCTGCACTCCACATAGATGAAGCCGCCGGTCTGCTTGACGATGCCGTACACCGTGGAGAGCCCGAGGCCGGTGCCTTTGCCGACGTCCTTGGTGGTGAAGAACGGATCGAAGATCTTGTCGATGATCTCCAGCGGAATCCCGGTGCCGGTGTCCTGGACCTCGATCAGCACGTATTCGCCGATCGGCATGCCCTTGTATTGATATTTCGCGCTCTGGTCGGCGCCGATATTGACGGTGCGCAGCGTCAGCTTGCCGCCCTCGGCCATGGCGTCGCGCGCATTGACCACGAGGTTGACCAGCACCTGCTCGAATTGCGCGAGATCGGCCTTGACCGACCACAAGTCGCGCTGCGGAATCACGTTGAGCGTAATGCGCTCGCCGATCAGCCGGCGCAACAACATGGTCAGATCGAACACCACGTCGCCGAGGTCGATCACCTGCGGACGCAGCGTCTGCTTGCGCGAGAACGCCAGCAAATGCCGCACCATGGCTGCAGCGCGGTTGGCATTCTGCCGGATCTGGATGATGTCCTGGAACGACGGGTCGGTCGGCTTGTGCGCGTTCACCAGGAAATCGCTCGCCATCATGATGGCGCCGAGCACGTTGTTGAAGTCGTGCGCGATACCGCCGGCAAGCTGCCCGACCAGCTCCATCTTCTGTTGCTGATTGAGCTGGTTTTGCAGCGCCCGCTGCTCGGTGGTGTCGAGCGCATAGATGATGGCGGCTTCCTGATCGCCGACCTCATCGACCGCGGTCACGTAGAAGCGCGCAAAGTGCTCACCGGCGCCTGCGAGCGCCGCGTCGACCGGGGCGATCTCGCCCTGCTTGTCGGCGGCGCGGCGGATCGCGGTTTCGAGCGCGGAGCGGTCGCGGTCGGCGACCACCGCGAGGATCGATCGACCGCCGCTGACCTCGCCCTTGAGCACCGGATTGAACAGCCGCGCGAACAGCGCGTTGGACCGCACGATGGTGCCCTGCTTGTCGACCGTCGCAATCGCCATCGGCGTATTCTGGAAGAAGCGCATGAAGCGCACTTCCGCCGCACGCAGCGGATCGCTGCCGTTGGCGGCGGCACGATTGATCACCAGCGTGCGCGATGGCCCGGGCGAGCCGTCGATCCCGAACGCGACCTTGTGGTAGAGCCTCGCGGGAACGGTCCGGCCGCTCTTGGTCTTGAGATCGATGTCGAGCAATTCGGTCTTCACCTCGCCCGGCGCCGCCGACAGCGTGGTCATCAGCGCGCCGCCCTCGCCCGAGACGATGTCGCCGAGCTTCAGTCCATCCGCACCGATCTCGGCGAGGTCCTGCTCCAGCCACTCGGCCAGCGTCGCGTTGAGATAGGAGATGTGGCCGCTGGCATCGACCGAAAAGAACCCGGCCGGCGCATGGTCGAGATAGTCGACCGCGTGCTGGAGTTCCTGAAAGACGTTTTCCTGCCGCTCGAGCTCGCGGGTCACGTCGGCGATCGCCCACACCGTGAGCTTGGCCTCGCGTTTGCTGTCGCCGAGCGGCCGCACCCGCATGCGCAGCCAGCGCCCCGGCTCGCCCTGCTTGCCGTCGACCCGCATCTCCTCCTGCAGGCGGCGGCGCTCACGCGCCGCCTTGAGCAGGCGAAACACCGCCTCGGAGACGCCGGGATCGCCGACGAAGGCCCGCTCCACCGGCCGCACGTCATGAGCCCCGCTGGCATCGACCAGCCGCAAATAGGCAACGTTGGCGTAGACCACCCGGCCGCCGGTATCGGTCACCAGGATGGCGTCGGTGGCGCCATCCACCAGGCCCTTGACCATGGGATGGACCGGATCCTTGCCGGAGGCCCGCAGGATACCGGCCGCCAGCGCGAACAGCAGAAACACCCCGACCATCGCCAGGATGGCGAGCAAGCCGATGATATAGGGCTCGGCATGGGGCCGGCCGATCAGGGTCAGCGCGATGCCAGCCCCCATCAGCATCACGGCCAACAGCACGATCGGACCGACGCTGCCGACGGCCGGACCGCTGCGCATGCGGTCAACCACCGACGCGCGTCCGATATCCTCTCGGGCCTGTTGGTGCGTCATGATCTGCCGCGGTCTATCCGATTCCACGGCGCTTCCGAAGGGCGATCTTGAGCCGCCGCCGAACATCCAACCGCGATGGTCTCGGTTTCAGCCGACCCGGCCTCAACGACGCCTGACCGCCTGGTTCAGCCGCATGACGTAGCCGATCACCTCCGCCACCGCCTGATAGTGCTCGGTCGGGATTTCGTCGTCGATATCGACGGTGGCATGGAGGGCGCGCGCCAAAGGCGGGTTCTCCACGATCGGCACGCCGCTCGCCCCGGCGACCTCGCGGATCTTGAGCGCGATGGCGTCCAGACCCTTGGCGACGCAGACCGGGGCGTTCATCCCGCGCTCGTATTTCAGCGCCACGGCGTAGTGGGTCGGGTTGGTGATGACCACGGTGGCGCTCGGAACCTGCGCCATCATGCGTTTGCGCACCCGGCTCTCCCGGATCTGCCGGATCTTGGCCTTCACATGCGGATCGCCGTCGGTGTCCTTGAACTCCTGCTTCAGGTCCTGGAACGACATCTTCTGCCGCTCGAACCACTGCCGGTACTGGAACAGGAAATCGGCCGCCGCGATGATCGCGAGGATCGCGACCACGGCGCCAAGGAGCTGCAACGCCAGCGCCTGGGTGATCGGCAGGATCGTCGCCGGATCGGCGATCACCATGCCATCGAGCCGATTGCGTTCCGGCCACAGCAGCACGGCCATCACCGCGCCCAGCAACGTGATCTTGATGATGCCTTTGATGAAATTCGCCCACGCTTGTTTGCCGAACAGGCGCTTGAACCCGGCGAGCGGCGATATTTTCGACAGCTTCGGCTTCAGCGACTTGCCCGACCAGACCAAGCGATGCTGGATCATGTTGCCGCATATCCCCGCCAGCAGCAGCAGCAGCAGCGGAATGGCGGCGACCGCGAACACCTCGACGCCGACTTTCTGCATCACCGGCATGAGGCTGCGTCCGTCCACGCGAATAGCATGGGAATTCGCCAAAAACCCCCGCATCGACGTGGCGACCCCATGGCTCATCGAGCCGGCGAACCCCATCACCACCAGCGTCCCAGCGGCAATCACGAACCAGGTGTTGACCTCCTGGCTCTTGGCCACGTCGCCGCGCTTGAGCGCGTCGTCCAGGCGTTTCTGTGTCGGGTCTTCTGACTTATCGTGATCGTCGCGTTCGTCAGCCATGCGACCTCACGAGAACGGCGCCAGCTGGCGCAACACGGTTTCCATCGAACCGATGTAGACCGTCATCACCGCGCCGATGACGAGGAACAGGATCAGGAGCCCGAGCAGGATCGACAGCGGCAAGCCGATGAAGAACACCTGCATCTGCGGCATCAACCGCGACAGCACGCCGAGTCCGAGATTGAACAGCAATCCAAACACCAGGAACGGCGCCGACACCTGGATCCCGATCTTGAAAGCAAGCGCGACGGTCTTGGTGGTGAGCGCCGCGACGTCGCCGATCAGCGGCATCTCGCCCGGACGGAACAACGCGTAGCTGTCGTTCAGCGCGGCGATGACCAGATGGTGCAGATCGGTCGCAAAGATCAGCGTGACGCCGAGCATGGTGAGGAAATTGCCGAGCAGGATGCCCTGCTGGCCGTTCTGGGTCGGATCGACTGCGGTGACAAAGCCAAGCCCCAATTGCTGGGCGATGACGAATCCAGCGACCTGCAGCGCAGAAATCATCAGCCTGGCGGTGAAGCCCAAAACCGCGCCGATGAACATCTCCTGGCCCAGCATCGAGAGCACCGGACCGAAGCTGGTGAGATCGACGGTGTAGGCGGAGCGGTGCAGCGGCAGCAGAATTGCGGTCAGCACCAGCGCCAGCGTCAATCGCACACGGCGCGGCATGCTCATTTCGCCGAGCGCCGGCAGCAGCATGACCATGGTGCCGATGCGGGCGAACACCAGCATGAAGGTCGCGCCATAGGCCGGCAGGAACGAGATGTCGATCTTCATGCGTGACCATCTGACGCGCTCAACCCAAGCAGCCTCCACACGGGAGGCGCAGCCTGCGTCACGTGGCTGCCCGGATGTATTTCACAGGATGAAAGCGGTCTCAGCCGGGCGCGACGATGCGCGCCGTGAGACGGACCACGTGCCCCTGCAGCGTGTCGGCCATGAACGGGAGCGCCAGCAGCATCGCGACGAAGATCGCGAGGATCTTCGGCACGAACACCAGCGTCATTTCCTGAATCTGGGTGAGCGCCTGGAACAGCGAGATCACCACGCCGACGACCAGCCCGATCAGCATCAGCGGGCTTGATACCAGCACCAGCGTCAGGATGGCGTCGCGCGCCACATCGAGAACTTCCGCACCGGACATTGTATTTTCCTTTCCGTACTCCTGCCTGGATGGCCCCGCCTTCGTCGGGCGTGATCCAGCATCAGATCGGCATCCGCATGATTTCTTCGTAGGCCGCGATCACCCGGTCGCGCACCGCGACCATGGCCTCGACCGCGACCTCGGTTTCGGCCACCGCGGTCACCACGTCGATGACGTTGGCCTTGCCGGATGCCATCGCATGCGCCTGGGTGTCGGCTTTCCGACCGGCCTCCATGACATTGCTGACGCTGGAGCGGAGCAATTCGCCGAAGCTTGGGCCGCCACTCGCCTCGCCAACCGATCTGCCGAGATTGGCGGAGGGGTTGGCGAGTCGGGCGAGGCTGGCATAGGCACCGGCAGCAGCAGAGGGCGTTGTCATGGCTTAGGTCCCGTCAAACCTTCAGGATCTCGAGGGTGCGCTGGATCATGCGGCGGGTTGCGCCGATGACGTTGATATTGGCCTCGTACGAGCGCTGGGCCTCGCGCATGTCGGTCAACTCGACCAGGGAGTTGACGTTTGGATAGCGGACATTGCCGGTGGCGTCGGCGGCCGGGTGGCCCGGTTCATATTTCACGCGAAAGTCGGTCGGATCGTTGCGCACGCGGCCCATCGCCACGACGCGCGCATTAAGCGTGCGGTCGATCTCGGAGCGAAAGGTCGGAATTCGGCGGCGATAGGGCTCGGCCCCCGGCGCCTGTGCCGTCGAGTTGGCGTTGGCGAGATTTTCGGAGATGACGCGCATGCGGCCGGCCTGGGCGCGTAGCCCGGATGCCGCGATCGAAATCGACTTCAGGAAATCCATAGTCCGCCTCGCCTGTCGCCTCGCCTATCCGGATCAACGACGGCCGATCGCCGTCTTCAGCATTCCGAGCCCGCGGGTGTAGAGCGATGTGGCCGCCTGAAAGTCCATCTGGTTGTTGGCGACCTTCATCATCTCGTCTTCGAGGACCACCGCATTGCCCGACGGCCTCGCCTCGAAGCCGCCGTTGCGATCGGCCTGGAAACGGGTGCTGCCGGCAGCGCCGCCCAAATGCGCGGTATTGGTGCGCGCCAACGTGAGCTCGGTCCCGACCGGACGGTTCCGATCGAACTGCGGGGGCGCCAGATCGCGGGGCTGGAACCGGGGGGTATCGGCGTTGGAGACGTTTTCGGCCAGCAGGCGCTGGCGCTCCTGATGCCACTGCATCCGGGTCCGCAGCATGCTGAAAAGCGGAATATTGGAGATCGTCATCGCCGGCCCCGTCCGAGGTCCCGACTCGCCTCGCATGAGCCGGTAGGCAGACTTTGCCGAGCTTATGGTTAACGCATGGTTAAGGCGCGGGAGCCGCCGAATCGGCCCACCTGCCTTCAAACCGCCGTTTAGCAAGGAAATGGTTTTTGTTAGGTGGACGGAGGGGCGATCCTACCCGCCCCATTAAGATTTTGTTAGTATTCGCAACGGCAGATATTGCCGTCGGCGTTAACCTTTCGGATTCGTCCGATTATCAACGCCGTCCGGGGCGCGCAGGAGGATCGATGGATTTCCTATTTGGCACAGACATGCCGCTGGCGCTGCGATTCTTCTTCGCATTCATCATCGTGCTTGGTCTGATCGGGGGAACCGCGTTTCTGGTGCGCCGCTTTGGCGGCGAGCGCCTCGGTGGCACATCGGCCGCCCGCGGGCGCCAACCGCGGCTCGCCGTGATCGATGCCGCGGCAGTCGACGGCCGCCGCCGGCTCATTCTGATTCGCCGCGACAATGTCGAACACCTGCTGATGATCGGCGGCCCCAGCGACGTGGTGGTCGAGGCCAACATCGTGCGCGTAGCTCAGTCGGCGCGGGACGTGCCGGGAGCGCGGTCGTCTGACGCGCCGTCGCGCGGGATGACCGCGAACGACGGCAACTGGCCGCTGCAACCGGAGGGCGCCCCTGCACCCCGTTCATCACCGCGTCTTGACGAGCCGGTCATGCAATGGCCGGCGGAGCCGGAGCCTGCGGCGCCGTCCCGACGCATGGAACCACGCGGCGAAGCCGCCGCGCGACGCACGGCCCGAGCCGCGCCCGGCCGACCCGCTGGCCGGGCTCGCCGCCGAATTGTCGCGCGTCCAAGCCGAAGCCCCGGCACCGAAGCCACGGCCTTCGCGTGAGCCTGCGCGCGAACGCGAGGCTGCGCGCGAACGCGAGGTTGCCGCGCGAGCGCGAGGTTCCGCGCGCGCCGCAGCAGGAGCGACCGGCCGAACGCATGCGCTCGGCGCCGCTGCCACCGCCTATGGAGGAGCCGTCGCTGCCGCCGTCACCGGACCAGAACCTGGCCGACATGGCGCAGCGGCTGGAAGCCGCGCTCCGTCGCCCGCGCAGCGGCGATCAACGCGGCAATGAGCCGCCGCCTGCACGATCGGCGATGGCGCCCTTGCCTGAACCAATGCCGGAGGCCGTTCCGATCCCGATGGCGCACGACAGCATGGCGGCGTCTCACGACGAGGCGCCGGCGGCACCGCCGCCGATGGCCCCGCCACGCCGCGCCAGCGCTAGCGCCAAGCCGGCGGGACAAAAATCCGTCTACGACAGCCTCGAACAGGAGATGGCGAGCTTGCTCGGCCGCCCGAACGCCAAGAATTGAAAACATCAAAGATCGGCCGTTGCGTCCGTCTAACGACGGTAGCGGTCGGTGTAGCCACGACGATGGCGGCGGCTGTGTCTCCGGCCGTCGCGCAAGACATCAGCATCAACCTCGGTCAGGGCGGCAGCGGGCTCACGGAGCGCGTGGTCCAGCTGGTCGCGTTCATCACGGTGCTGTCGCTGGCGCCCTCGATCCTGATCATGATGACGTCGTTCACGCGCATCGTGGTGGTGCTGTCGTTGCTGCGCACCGCGCTCGGCACCGCGACCGCACCGCCGAACGCGGTGATCGTGGCGCTGGCGATGTTTCTCACCGCTTTCGTCATGGGACCGGCGCTGCAGACCGCCTACGACAACGGCATCCGCCCGTTGATCAACAACGAGATCAGCGTCGAGCAAGCCTTCGAGCGTTCCTCCGCGCCGCTCAAAGTCTTCATGCAGAGCAATGTCCGCGAGAAGGACCTCGCCTTGTTCTCCGATCTCTCCCGCGAGCCGCGCCCGGCGACGCCGGAAGAGCTGTCGCTGCGCATCCTGGTGCCGGCGTTCATGATCTCGGAGCTCAAGCGCGCCTTCGAAATCGGCTTTCTGCTGTTCCTGCCGTTCCTGATCATCGACCTGGTGGTCGCATCGGTGCTGATGTCGATGGGCATGATGATGCTGCCGCCGGTGGTGATGTCGCTGCCGTTCAAGCTGATCTTCTTCGTCCTGGTGGACGGCTGGTCGCTGGTCGCCGGCAGCCTCGTGCAAAGTTACGGGTTGTAGCGAGGCTTTCGACCATAGCCTCGCTGGCAGGGCTGGATCCTCGGTGCGGGGATCAGCCCCACACCTGCCGCGCGGTCTCCACCACCAGTTCGAGCTTGCGCTTCTGGTCGTCGGCGCTGATCAGGTTGCCGACCACGTCGGAGGCGAAGCCGCATTGCGGGCTGATCGCGAGCTGATCGAGCGGAATGAACTTTGCCGCCTCGTCGATCCGTCGCTTCAAACCGTCGACCGTCTCCATCTCCGAGGTCTTGGTGCTGACGAGACCGAGCACCACCACCTTGCCTTTGGGCACAAAGCGCAGCGGCTCGAAGCTGCCGGCCCGCGGCGTGTCGTATTCGAGCAGGAAGCGATCATGGGCGAGCTCGTTGAACAGCCGCTCGGCGATGGCATCGTAGGTGCCCTCGCGATGCCACATGCTGCGCTGGTTGCCGCGGCACAGATGGATGCCGGTCGCGACCTCGCCGAGATTTTCCACGACCTTGGATTCGGCTTTGAGCGAGCGGGAGAAATTCGCCATCGGGTCCTCGCCGCGCGCGCGCATCTGATCCATTGTCGGCTTGTCGACGTAAGCCGTGAACCCCGGCGCATCGATGTGGATGTAGCGGCAACCGGCCTTGACCAAGCTTTCCACGATCTCGCGCTCAATGCGCACGACGTCGTCAACGAAATCGTCGAGCCCTTTGTAGACACCGCCCGAGTTCTCGTAGTCGAAGCGCTGCGAGATGCGGTCCGGGCCGATCAGTGAGACTTTCGCCGGCGCCTTGGCAACCTTGGCGACGAACGCATACTCCTCGAGTGGAATGTTCCGCGTGAGCCGCAATCGTTCCTTCGCAGGCCGGCGGTGCGATACCGCGGTGCCGGAACTGTGCATCTCCTTGATTTCCCAGCGCTGCCCCGGAGCGGCCCCTTCCACGCGGCGTTCGTTGCCCTTGATGGTCGTTCGGTTTGCGTCAAAGCCCTGGACCGCGCCGCCAAAGCTGTCCTGGAAATTGATCCGCCGAATCTCACCATCGGTGATGACATCAAGGCCGACGCTCTCCTGCAGCCGCACCGCGTCTTGGATGGCCTGGTCTTCTTTCGCGCGCAACGCCTCAGCACTCAGCTCGCCCTCGTCAAAGCGGATACGCTCCTCGCGCAGTCCTGGCGGCCGCAGCAAGCTACCGACGACGTCCGTGCGAATTTTTTTGAGATTGGCCATTCCCGACTTCCGATTTTGAGGATGTCGGGCACATTGCAACAGGGAGCGGGGCCGGGCAAGCGTGCGGCCCCGCCGTGCGGCCCACGTGGTGCGCCCGCGGCGTGGGCGGACGCCCGTCGTCGCCGCGCTAGCCGGCCGGTGCGTAGCCGGCGGCGCCTGGCCGGTCGGCGGCATCGCACCGGTTTCCGGGTAACGCGCGCGCAGGTCACGCAAGAACGCCTCGAGCGTATCGACGGCCGCCAGCGATCGGACGATCTCGCGGAACTCCGCGCTCGGCGCCGCGATCGGGGCCGTGATCACATCGAAGGCGCGGGCGTCGGTCCCCGCCCCCATCTTGCTGAGATAGCGCTCGCGGAAGCGGGCGAGACCGATCGCGTCATCGCCCAGCGCATAGCCGATCGCGGCGCGCAGCACGTCGCCGCGTTCGAGATCGGAGAGCGGCGCAAACTCCTTCCAGCGCTCCTCGAGCATCACTTCGAGCTGCTCCGCGGCCGACGCCCATTTTTTTGCCGCCCACAGGATGTCGGCGCGCAAGCGGACAGTCTCGCGACCGGGAATGTTTTCGATGATCTCATAGGCGACGTCGTGACGGCCGAGTTCGGAGAGCGCCCGCGCCTCGATCAGCAGGCGCTGATTGCGAAGATCGTTGTTCAATTCGGCAATGCGCGACACCCGCAACGTCGCCAGTGCCTTCGCCGGTTTGCGATCCATCATGTAGACCACCGCCAGGCGCGCCGCGACCTGCGCCCGCGCGGCGCCCTGCAGGCGATGGTCGACCTGGTGCTGCAACAGCTCGCTGGCCTGAAAGAGCAGATCGACCGAGACCAGCCGGTCCGCCAGCCGGCGGATCATCTCATCGCCGCGGCGGCCGACCGGTGTCAGTTCGCGGAAATCATAGAATAGCGACAGCGCATCGATCGCCGACAGCGCATCGCCCTTGCCTGCCAGGAACAGGCTGTCGAAGGTCAACACCGCTTCCTCCTGGATGCGGCGGGTCATGTCCGAACTCGGATGCGCGCGGAATGCGGTGCGCGCGACCGTGAAGGCGTCGCGATAGCGGCCCTCTTCGGTGTACAGGCGGGTCAGCAGTTGCAGCGCCTCAACCTCGGTGCGGTCGCCGCGCCAGATCGTGGTCAGAGTTTCGAGATCGCCGATGGCGGAGTCGCGGGGCTGGTTGCCGCGGCCGTATTGCAGTTTGATCTCTCGCAGCCGGCCTTGCGCCGCGGCCGGGCGGTCCCACGAGTCATGGGCCGCCCGATATGCGCGCAACGCATCATCGACCCGGCCCAGCGCTTCCGCGAGCCGCCCGGCGAGAACGAACAAGCTCGGCTCCAATTCGCGCGGAGTACCGACCATCTCGAACTCGTTCATGCCGTTGGCCGCGCCGGTGATATCGCCCACTTCAAGCGCGGTGAGCACCATGTCCCTGAGCATGGTGCGCTGAAGCTCCAGCGGCAACGTGGTGATCGCGATTTCCGAAGCGCGAAATCCTTCTCGCGCCTCGGCCCATTTGCCGAGGCGGGCATTGGCCAGGGCGCGCCAGAGGGCGGCATCGTGCTGATTGCCGACCAGCGGATTGGACAGATCGCTCAACGCCGCCTGCGGCCGGCCGATCATGATGCTGGCGATTGCGCGCAGCACGACCGGCGCCGAGTCCTCCACCGTCGGTGGACTGTCGGCGACCGCAACATCGAGGACCGCCTTCGCCTCGGCGTACATGTCGCGCGCCAGGAAGAAGCGCGCCAAATCGCAGCGCGCCGCGAGCCGCTTTGGCTCCGGCGCCTCGGCCGCGGCCGCCAGCAATTGCGATTTGCGCTCGCGGAATTCGGCGCTACGGTCCGATCCCCAGGACTGCACATCGAGCGCCTGCTGCTGCAACACCGCCGAATTTGATCGGTTCAAAGCGGACAACGAAAGCCCGCCGGGCCGGGTCACGACGACCTTGGCGGGCGACAGCTCGGTATTCAGATCGTCCGCCAGCGGCTGCAACGCAATGCCATGCGCGGTTGCCAGCATGCGAAATTCGACGAAGTCCTGCGATTTCAACAGCCCCCGCGTCGGCGCGGCAGCCGTAACCACATAGAGGGTGTCGCCAACGTCCGGATCCTCAAGGCGATGCAGTTTTTGCGGGCCGTCGATCGCGATGCTGACGCTCGAACGGGTGGACGCCGCAACGTTGCGCGTGATTTGCAGCGGCTGCGTCGGCTCGACGACCTCATTGGCAAAGGTGACGATCCACGCATTGCCTTCGGCTGCAACGCTGATCAATTGCGGCCGCTCGAGTTTGACCCGCACCAGGGCGACACCGTCGCCGCGCATCGTGGACGCGCCCCTGAGCGTCTTGCCCAATTCCGCATTGAGCGCCGAAATCGCGACCGTGGCCTCGGTGTCGAACACCATCCACACCGTATCGGAGCGGCGGAACACCGCGGCCGGTGTGGCGCCCGCGAATGGAAAGACGATTTGGACCTGCTCGCCGCTACGGCGGAGCGCGGAGCGAACCACATCGCCGGCATTCTCGGGCGCGGCCTCTGGCGCCGCGGCCTCGCGCGGTGGCGTTGCCGGCGCTGTCTGCGGAGCGCGCACCGGCGGCGGCTCCATCGCCTGCTTGGTAGCGGGCGGCGTGGCCTGCGGCGACGGCTGGGCGGGCGCGGTTTGCGGCGGCGGCGTGGGTTCGGCACGCACCTGCGGAGCCGGGCGGCCCCGAGCGGGTTGCTCAGGAGCCGGCGGCGGAGTCTCTTGTTGTGGCGGTGATGCCGGCGATGACGGCACCGACGATGGTGCTGAGGGTGGCGGCGACGACGGCGCCGAGGATGGCGCCGGAGCGGCAGCCTGCTGTTGCCCGGGCGGCTGCGGCCGCTCGGGTTGCGCCGCCGGAGCCGGCCGGTCATTTTGCGCCGGCGCGGCCTTCGGATCCCCCGCGCTCGCCGCCGGAGCGTTCGGGCGCTCGGTCAGTTCCACCGCCATCGGCGACAGTTCGTCAGACCTGATCGTGCCTTCCTGCCTGGCCTGCTTGCGTTCGGCCTCGACATCGACCACGAAACTGTTGTCCTCGCGGAACGTTCGAACATCGACCCGCGCATTGAAATTGAAGCGAACGAACACCGCCTCGTTTTCGACGTCGCTTTCAATCGAGTCGATGACCGGCGGCAACGTCGCCCTGGCGTCCGCCAGATCGAAGCGCAACATCGCGTCGAAGTTCAGCGTCAGCTTCTCCCTCGAATTGTCTGCCGATACGCTGGTGAGTTCCGGCAGCTCGAAGACATAGCGCGTGAACGTCGGCTGCGTGATCGCCTTCACCCGGATCAGCACCGACTTGCTGTGCTGCGCGAGGGCGCGCTGCTGGCGGCCGCGCCGATCAGCTTCGCGGGCCCGACGCGCAAGCTCGTCGATGACTTCGCGCGGCAGCCCGGGCGCAAGCCCCGTCCAGGTCTCCGGCAGGAGATCGACGAACAGACGCTCGCCGGCGGCCATGGTGTTCATCGTGACCTTGCGGGCAAGCGCCATACGGATGCCCTTGCCGTCCGGGTCGCGACGTGCGGCGCTGACATAACCTGCGGCGCCGGAGAGGAGCCGATTGATCGAAATCTCGATCGGGCGCGGGAAGGTGATGGTCAGGATATTGTTGGCGATCCGGACCTCTGCCGAAATTTCTTCGGAGAATTGGAAATCGAGCCGTGCGTAGCCGTTTTCGGTGGTGACGAACAGCTCGCCCTTGAGCGACTGCGCAACCGCCTGCGGCGCCAGCCCGCACCACAGCGGCAGCGCCAATAGAAGTGCCATACAATGAAGCACAACAGGCCAGCCCGCCTGCCGCGCAGTCCGCCACGCCTTACGCACTTACGCAACCTTCACGTCGTTCACCGGCTACACGCCACGGTCGCAGACTAGGCTGCGCCATTTAACGCGGCCTTAACCGTGGCAGCCAGAATGGCGATAAATCGTCGGGGGGCGATGGCGGAGGCCGAACGCCATGGCCCATTTCTCGGATTCTTCTGCAATGAGCTTACCGAAGTCGACGGGCGGCCAACCGGTAGTGCCACCCAAGTCCCGGCCGGGCCCCTGAGTGATTCAAACCAAAAGGCCATGCCCAGCCGCAAGGCGAGTCAGCACGCCGCTAATTCAGCTCAAACCAGAGTTTCGCAACGAGCGTAGCGCTGCACCAGCGCGACATCAGGCCGTCGGGATTGGTGACGGAATTGATGCGCCCTCCGGGCGTCGCGCCGGGGTCGCCGGTAAAGACGAAGCAGTTCTCCTTCGATAGATTCGTGTCGTGGTAGCGGAAATCAATGTTGAGGGACTTGTAGCTGAAGGTGACGCCCGCTTGCCAATTGAGATAGGCGGGCAATTCGAATCCGCCGAGCGCCGGCACTTGACGGCCGAACCAGGAATAGCCGGCCGCCGTCGTGAATGAGACGCCGACGTCCGGCGGGAGCAAACGCGTAGGCACTTCGAAGCCAAATCCGGCAGCCGCGTAGTGGCTCCACGCGCCGGTGTTGGAAACGTTGGGCGAATACGCGTAGCCGGCGGCGACACGGATCGATTCTGCGACCGGTGCGACGACGCGAAACGCGGTTTCCCAGTATTCGATACCGTTGGTCGGCCCGCCGGGCATTTCGCCGGGATAGGCGAAGTATGTGATCCCGAGATCGAATTCGACCGGCCCCCAGAGTCGGACGCACGCCGCCGCTTACGGCGATTTCAGCGGTTGGCTGGGTCGGCAGCTTGACGCTGGCCACCGTAGCGCCGCCATAAAGCCAACCATAGGTCGCTTCGACACCGGCGCCGGCCGCAGGCTTGCGATCGGACAGCGTGACGCCGCGATAGATATAGTCCGAGGCGACGCCGGCCTTGACGCTGAATTAAATCGTGTCCGGCTCGCGATCCGTGGAAGGTGTCGTGCGAGGGGCTTCGGAAGCTCCCCAGCCCCGTCCGCCGAGGTTGATCGAAGGCTGCTGCTGAGTTTGGGCGCGTGCCGCGAAACTGGCCAGGCCATCCAAGCAGAGCAAGCCAACGGCTACGACAAGCGAGGCTTTGACGCGCCTATTAAGGGACGTAGCCAACCGACTCATGGTTGCCTCACGGTGCTTGAGGTGGAAGCAGATAGAGCGTCAATCGCAAAGACCAGGTACACGTTCACAATCAGCACGCCGACAAACCAGGCCGAGCGTCCGCTGTTGGTGACCAACGACGCCGTCATGGTCGCGATCAGCATCATCACAATGGCGCCCGGCCAGAATTGCAGGTTCATCGGGTGAGGACCGATCACGTAGCTTAACAGCACGAGCACGGGAGCAACGAAGAGCGCGATTTGCGACGCGCTGCCCAGCGCAATACCGACGCTCAGGTCCAGCCGGTTCTTGCGGGCACCCGAAAAGGCGGACACCATTTCCGCGGCACCGCCCACCAACGCCACGACGATGAAGCCCACGAAGGCCGGCGTCATTCCGAAGGAGATCGCCGCATGCTGTACCGTTTCGACGAACACTTCGCTTACCAATGCGACCAGCACGGTCACGCCGGCTAGCGTGCCCAGAGCCAATCCCATCGGCCACGTGGTTTCGTGATCCTCGCCATGACTTGCGCTGCCGAAAAATTCGCGATGCGTCTTTAGCGAGAACAGCATTCCCAGCGCATATGTAACGATGAGCAGGGCGGATAGTCCCAGACTCAGGGTCTGAGTGAACTCGGCCGACACGGCTTTGGACGTGGTCTCGGCCAACATCGAAGGAATGAGCAGGGCGACGGTGGCGAGGAAAAGCAATCCGGCCTGCAAGCGAGCGGTGTTGCGGTTGTATTCCTGCACATGATGCTTCAGTCCTCCCAGCAGGAGCGCCATGCCCAACATGAACAACGTATTTGTGACGATCGCGCCGGCGATAGAGGCTTTTACCAGAACATACTGTCCGGCCCGTAACGCCGTCAGGGCGATGATCAGCTCGGTCAGGTTTCCAAGCGTTGCGTTCAGCAGGCCGCCGATCGTATCGCCCGTCCTCGCCGCTATCGCCTCCGTGGCACGACTTAAAAGCGCGGCGAGCGGGACGATGGCGAGGACTGAAAGCATAAACAGCAGTTCGTGAGCTTGCGGTTTGATGGCCTCAGCGGCGAACAGAACCGGGACGAGCGCAAGCAGCCAGAGCAGGCGATTGTGACGAATTTCCTGGAACAACGGCTTCATCGGACAGCCCTCGCAAGTTCTGTCAGCCACCAAGAGCGACGGCGACAGCGACCAGTGCAAAGCCTATAGCGACCATTACCAGTCCCGTGATCCACGGGCGCAGTCCCGTGCCGAGAGCGTAGGCATAGCCGCACCCGAACAGCATGACGATGGCCACCGCATTGGAAATCCGTAACGCCGTCTGGACATCGCCCCACAGCAGGAACGGTATGACCGGCGGGAACGTAGACAGAAAAACCAGCAAGCACACGGCCAGCGCACCGAGTGCGTCTTCCCTGGTCAGTCCGGGACGTTGCGGCGGCTCAGGAAGCTGAAGCACTTCCTGCCGCATCGGCTCAAGATGTTCTTCTGGCAGGCGTGACAAAGCTTTCGGCAAAGCACTTGCAATGATGCGTCGTGCTTCGGTGGGATCAGCCGCTTGTCGTACCGCTCGGAGCGTCAGCAGATTGCGTGCCCGCTCGTCTATGCAGCCGAGAACGTACAAACCGGCATCGATGATGCCCCACGCGAGATTGCAACCGAGCGCAGCAAGAATCATGGTTCGAATTTCGGGCCGGCCCGCGCTGACAACGCTCAGCGTGCACGTGCTGGTCAGAACCATGATCAGCCCAAACAAAACCTCCGAAATTCTGTCGATGGGGTCGAGGATGGAATGAGATGGCCTCCATCCGTTGTTGGCCACGTCCCCGCCCTCCGCCCCCACCCGCGATCAGAGCTAAACCGAGGGGGTCAGCATTTGATCCTGATCAAACACCCGGAACAGCCAGAAGGCAATTGTCTCTCTGCGCCTCGGGCTTCAACGACCACAACTGGGACGACAAGAACCAAAGTTTCCGTATCGGCAACTATTTGATAGGAGCCCCCATCGAGCCTTTCCGCTTTTGACCCGAAACGTGAAATCGGCCCACAAAGTGCCGGCACACCTCCTTGAAGGTGCGATATGCTTTCTGACGCCCCGGGGCCCGCCGTTACCGATCCTCCAAATGCCGCAGACTTTGGGATGCCCTTCGCTCTAAAGTGCGCGCGCCCTGCCGCCGGGCGATGGCGATCGCCTCTTTGAACGACGCCTCGGCGTGACGGTTGCGGCCTACGGAGCGATGGAGGCTGAGCTCACCCCGCAGGCGATGTAACTCCGCGGCGTAGAAGCGCTCGTCAGTCGCTTCGGCCAAAGCGAGACCATCTGCCACTGTCTCCATTGCTTCGGCATGATGACCCGCCTTCAGCTGCGCATGCGCCAGCAAACCGATCAGGTAGCCCATGAAATGCCGCGACTGCATCGCTCGCATCGCGGCGATTGCGTCGGTCAACAGCGCGATGCCGTCCTGCACGTCGCCGTTTTCGGCCGCGCACCAGCCAACAACGCCCATGCTCCAGGCCTTCGGCAGGGCGAGATCGTGCTCGGTCGCGATGGCGAGGCCCATTCGAGAGTTCTCGGTGGCCAGCGTGAGATCGCCAAGCATCTGCGCGGCTACGGAGGTGAAATAGAGCGTCAGCGCCAGCGAGAACGGGTCGTCGAGCTTCCGCGCGGCCGCAAGTGACTGATCGATCCGCTCGCGCGCGCGCTCGTCCTCGCCAACGAGCGCGAATGCCATGGCGCTGAAATTGCGCGCGCAACAGGCGGCATCATGATTGCCGTAGCTCGACGCCATGGCTTGATGAATCCTGGCATCGTAGAGCGCGAGACCGGCATCCGCGTGCCTGCAGGCTTCGGCCAATTCCCCGCAGGCGAAAGAGGTCGACCACATGGCGTGATGGGCCTGCAGCTTCAGACTCGCATCGCCGAATTTCTCTCCCAACCCGATCAGACGCGCGCCAAGCCTTCGCGAGTGAGACATCTCGCTGCGGCCGGTGCGGAACATCCATTGACCCCAAATCGCCGGGAACAGGTCCGCGCGCTCGCCCAGGCGCTCGCAGAGCGCCTCCGCCCTTGTATAAGCTTCATGCACCTCCGGCGCGCCGAAACCCCGGATCGCCATGAAGGCGGCGCCCATAGCCACGCGCAACTCGACTTCGGTATGCGCGCGTTCCATCTCGTCATCGATATGTCCGATTGCATCGAGCGCTCGCCGCAGATGCTCGATTGCTTGCTCGTTGGCGCTACGCCGCAAGGCCTTGGCGGCGGCGCGTTGATGATGCGGAATGGCGCGCGCGAGCTCGTTGCCGCGCTCGAAATGCTCGGCAATCTCGGCCGCGATTGCATCCGGGCGCGTTGTCCAGGCGGCTTCTAGACGGGCGCCGACGCGAGCATGACTCAGCGCGCGTCGCGTCGCCGGCAGCCGTTCATAGAGCAGTTCGCGGTAAAGGTCGTGGCGGAAGGCATAGAGCTCGGCCGGCGTGCCATCCGGCCAGGCGGCGGTGCCGGACTTGACGATGAACACGCCCTGGCGCGCGAGCCGGCGCGCAGGCGGTTTCGACTGCGACCACATCCGTGCCGAGCGCAGCGGCGACGGCTGCGGTCGCGAACTCGCGGCGGATGACGCTCGCCGCGCTCAGGAGATCGCAGTCGGCCGCTTCAAGATCGTCGATCTGCCGGTCGATGAAGCGGCGCACATCGTGCGGGATCGCAACGATCGCGCTAGGCGTCGCTGCCGCCGCATCCTGTTGTGCCAATTGGTTGACGATCGAGACCATGAACAGCGGATTGCCGCCGGTGCGTTCCAGGAGCAGTGGCGCGATCGAGCGGGCTTGCGTCCTGGCATTTCCAAGCCGTGCCGCCAGATAATCTTCGATGGCTTCGAGCGCGAGCGGAGCAAGCGCAATCTCCCGGCATCGCCCGTGCATCGCCAGTTCGGCGACGATGTTGCCGAGCTCGGCCCTGATGGCGGCCGGATCGGCGGGTCGAAACGTCGCCAGTACCATCAGGCGGGCCGGCTCCGGGCGGCGTGCCACATGGGCGAGCCAGTCGAGCGTCGAGGCGTCGCTCCAGTGAATGTCTTCGAGTTTCAGTACCAACGGCACGTCGGTCGCGATCGCCTCGACAGCCTGAGTCAGTTCGCGCAGCATGCGCTCGCGCGTGGCGCTGGCCACGTGCTGCCCAGTGCGGTGCGCTCCGTCCGGCTCCACAGTGACGGCATCTGGGCGAGCCAGCTCGGCGCGTGCGCCGCGAGCATCTCCTTCACGGTCGCACCCTCGGCGCTGCTTGCAAGCCGCGTCAGCGCTTCGATCAGCGGAAGGTAGGGCTCACCGATGCCGTGATGATCGAGGCACTGGCCGTGCGCCGATCCTGATCTCTGCTGGCTGAAAGGGAATCCAGGAATGCATCGGCCAGCGAACTCTTGCCGATGCCGGGCTCGCCGGTCACGAACACCACCTGACGCCGGCCCGCCTGCGCCTGGGCGAAGCAGCGTCCAAGCTCCGCAAGCTGGTCGGCACGACCGACGAATTGCCGAGGCTCGGGCGAGGCTTTCAGTTGCGGCGACGTCGCCACGACACTCGCCGACCAGCTTCGCCGGCACCATCAATCGGTACCCGCGCCTGTGCCGGGTCTCGATGTAAGTCGGACGGCGGGCGTCATCACCGAGCGCGCCGCGCAGCTCCTGGATGCAGGAGGTCAGCGCATCGTCGCTGACCGCGAGCCCGCCCCAGACCTGGTCGAATAGCTCCTGCTTGCTGACGATGTCCTGCGCCCGTCCGGCCAGCATTGCGAGCACGGCGGCGGCGCGCGGCGTCAGCCTGGCTTCGGTACGATCGCCCTGAAGCTCGCCGGTCCGCGCGTCGAAGCGGAACGGGCCGAACGTGAATTGGCTGTCCACTCCCATTGGCGACCCGATTTCCCGGAAATTTCCCGGAACTCGCCCGGTACTCCGGGGCCTTTCGTCTCCAATGTGTTGCATGCGGTCGCAGCCGCCGCAATCGAGACGGGACGGTTTCCCGCGGGGCAACCGCCTTGGCGTGCGCCGGCTCTGTCGCTGCCGAGATGAGGAGCCGGAGATGACAAGATTCGTAAGCAGAGCCGTGTTGTCGTTGCTGACCGTCGCCGTGGTGATCGGTCAGGGCGGCGCGTCCGCTCAAACCCCCAGTGTGACGGATGCCGAAGCGAAGATGTTCGCCATGAGCGCCGGTTACGAGCGGTTCATGGGCCGTTGGAGTCGCCTGCTCGCTCCTAACTTCATTGCCTTTGCCGGCATCAAGAACGGCAATCGCGTGCTCGACGTGGGTACCGGAACCGGATCGGCTGCCGCGGCGGTGGAAGCAAACATGCCCGCGAGCGAAGTCGTCGGCATCGATCCCTCCGCAGGATTCATCGCCTACGCGCAGAAGAACGCCAAGTCCAACCGCGCTCACTTTGAAGTCGGCGATGCCCAGGCACTGAAGTTCAAGGATGCTTCGTTCGACAACGCCATAGCGTTGCTCGTCATGAATTTCATCCCCGATCACAACAAGGCGATCGCCGAAATGCGCCGTGTGACCCGTCCGCAAGGCATCGTCAGCGCCTGCGTCTGGGACTACGACGCAGGCATGCAGATGCTTCAGCTTCTTCTGGGACGAAGCCGTTGCGCTCGATCCGGCGATCGAGCCCAGGGACGAGCGTCACATGAAGCTTTCCCGCCAGGGGCAGCTCGGTGATTTCTGGAGGAAGGCTGGGCTCGTCAACGTCACAGGAGCAGCCCTTGACGATCGACCAGTCATACTCGTCATTCAACGAGTATTGGGGGCCGTTTACGAAGGGCGCAGGCCCCGGGGGTGCCTACGTGGTGTCGCTTTCGGATGACCGCCGCCAGCAGATCGAAGCTCGCATGCGCAAGCGTCTGCTCGGGGATCGAAAGGACGGCCCGTTCACGCTGACGGCAAGAGCCTGGTGCGTCCGCGGAGAAGTTCCAAGAGACCTGAGGCCATGTCAGACGCGAGCGTGCGGGCCGATCTCGATTTTGGCCGTCCGGCCAGGCCACTAGCGGCGCTGCGAACGTCGCATCCATCACAAAGAGGACACACGTCCTTTTTGACGAAGACCGTCGCACCACCGCTTAGCCGCCTCGGGTGAGTGACTCGGCTGTCCCGGATGCAAGTGGAATACTTTCCGTCAAGAGCAGAGTCAGTGTCTTGCCGTTGGGGCCTGTTCTGGTTGTCTCCGTCCGTTGCACTGGTGCGGCCGAGGCCGCGATAATCCCTGCGACTGTGAACGCCGCGGCGACAATAAGGTAGCCCTGCACATGCTGCCCTCCCCGATGACACATCATATACGTACCATACTCTGTTACCCAAGTCCGGCTCTCCTCAGCATCCATGCCTTGAGCCTCTGGGCAAAGCGGACATCAGCCAGCGATTGCCGACAATCGCGATTTATGAGGACACGCCTAGTTGGTCGCCGGAGTGCCGACGATCTTCGGCAGCTCGGCCGGCGGCTTGTCTTTGGCGCGGCTGGCAAGCTCGACCGTCAGCCGCTCGGCCGCTTCCGGCGCCATCTGCGCCATGATGTCGGACATGCGGCGCGGATTGATCTGCGACGCCACTTCAAACAGGATGCGCAGTTCGAGGCGGTCGAACACCCGCGCAGCGTCCTTGGGCTTCATGTTCTCGTACATCGTGATGATGTTCTTGAGCCGCGTGGCCTCTTCCTCGTCCTTGACCCGCGCGCCCTCGTTGATCTGCGCTTCGAGCTGCTTGAGCTGGGCCACCCGGCTCTCCAGGCGCTTCTCCGCGGCGAGGATCAAGCTCTCGCGCATCTCAAGCTCCTTCGCGCGCGCGTCGAGCTCGGCGCGCCGCTCGCCCAACCGTTCCAGCACCGCCCGCTCGGCCGGCGACAACGGGCGACCATCGACCGGGATCTGAGTCCCGTCGGGCGTCGGTGGCGGATTCTGCGCTTTGCCTTTTGCCTTGGCTTTGTCCTTCGGCTCCGACTCTGCTTTAGGCGACGCTTCCTTGACCGCGCCGGTGATGTCCGGGAAGTTGAACATCTCTTGGGCCCAGGAGCGCGAACGTGGCGCGGCAGAAGCCGCAACGTCGGGGATCGGAGCTGCGGTCCCGCCGCCGGGACGTTGCGTGACCGTTCCGGTGACGTCGTCATCGGCGCTCAACGTGTACGAGCCGTTCAGGATCAACCCGGTCGCCTTCAAAATGAAGAGCGCGCTGATCGCGATCAGCACGATCGGAATGACCCTGACGTCGCGCAGCAAGCGTGTCATGCCACCGCCTGGCTCGTGCGTCCGCGCATGCGATCGGCGAATGACCGCGCTGCGGCTGCGACCGAGTTCGCATCCGGCGTGATGGCCGCCGACGGGCACATTGTTGAGCGAGCGGGCGGCGACCACGACGCGCGACAGCCGCGTCAGCACGACATCGCCGGCCGAGACCTGCCGATCGAGCTCAATGCAGCAGCGCTCGGCCGCCCTGACCCGTTCGCCGAGGGTCGCGTCATTTTCATGGGCGGCGCGCCTGAGCTCGCTGACGGCGCGTTCCGCGATTTCGGTCGCCGTGATCAATTCGCCGATGGTCGCCTTTCAGGGACTGCTCATCGGCGCGCAGCCGTTCGAGGCGACGGTTGAGGATGAAGCAATAACCGATCGTCACCATCAGCAGAATCGCCACCGAGACTCTCGATGATCAATCCGAAGCTCATGTTGCCTCCCTCCGCGTTGCCGCCGAATCCGTTCCTTCGATTATGGCCATCGTGGTCTCTCGATTTGCGCAGCGTCTTCCCGACTCTGACCGCCACCCGGTCGCCGACGCGGCCCATGCGCCCTTCGGTCAGAATGATGTCGCCGCAGCGGACCGTGACGCTGGTGTCCGGCTTCATCTCGAGCGTGAGCGTATCGCCGACGTCGAGCCGCATCAGATCGCGCAGCGGCAGCTTCGCTTCATAGAGCACCGCCTCGACGGCGATTTCAGCCTGGCCGATCTCGGTAGCCAGATGCCCTTCCCAGGTCGGATCGCGGCCGAACTTCTCGCCCATGAACATCTGCAACAACACGTCGCGGATCGGTTCGATGGTCGCATAAGGCAGCAGCAGCTCGACGGTGCCGCCGCGATCCTCCATATCGATGCGCAGTCGCACCAGGATCGCGGCATTGGCCGGCCGCGAGATCGCGGCAAAGCGGGGATTCGTCTCCAGACGATCGATGTTGAACTTGACCGGCGACAGCGGCTTGAAGGCCAGCTCGGCATCAGCCAGCACGACTTCGATCATCCGCTTGACCAGATTGGATTCGATCGTGGTGTACGGTCGGCCCTCGACGCGAATCGTGTTTTGTCCGCGACGGCCGCCAAGCAACACATCGATGATCGAATAGATCAAACTCGAACTGACCGTGATCAGTCCGAAATTGTCCCATTCCTCGGCCTTGAACACGCCAAGGATCGCAGGCAGCGGGATCGAATTGAGGTAGTCGCCGAAGCGCACCGAGGTGATGCGGTCGAGCGAGACTTCGACGTTGTCGGAGGTGAAATTGCGCAACGACGTCGTCATCAACCGGACCAGCCGGTCGAAGACGATTTCGAGCATCGGCAGCCGCTCGTAGGAGACCATCGCCGAGTTGATGATCGCGCGAATGCCGGAATTGTCGTTGAGAGAGATATCGGTGAGGCTGAACCCAAGAAGGCCGTCGATTTCCTCCTGGTTCAGGATGCGCTCTGCCCCGCCCTTGGCGCCCGGCGAGAAGTCAGGGCCGCCCTCATCCGCGGCGTTCCATTGCGCTCCCGATCCGTCGGAGCCGTCGCCCTTGCCATCACTGCCGTTTGCGCCATCGGCCTCCAGCGCGAGCCCCCATTCGGCGGCGAGCGCGTCCTGATCGACCTGTTCTTTGTCTTTTTCCATCGTCACTGGACGACGATTTCCTTAAACAGCACGGCGTTGACCCGGTTGGGCGCGATCGCAACATTGACGCGCCGCGTCAGTTCTTCCTTCAGGCGGTAAAGACCGGCCGACCCATCGAGATCGCCCGGACGCAGTTCGCGCAGATAGGTTTGAAAGGCGTCCATCACCCGCGGCATCGTGGACTGCACCTGCGGCGTGAGCGTCCCATCTGGCAGTTCGAGGACGATCTTGACCTTCAGGTATTGGGTCCGCTCGTTGCCCGTGGTCGAGAGATTGACCAAGACCTCCGGCACGTCGATGAACACCGGCGGCTTGACCTGCGCCACGGCCGACGCGGTCTCGGCGGGCTTTCTCATCATGAAATAGGCGCCGGTCCCACCGCCGATCAGGACGGCCAAGCCGGCTCCGCCGAAGATGATGTTCCTACGCGAAAACAAACCCTTGGATGCTGGCGTTGCCAACTCGTCGCCGGCCTCGGCCTCATCCGCTTCCGCGCTCTTCGGTTTCGACGCCATTGTCCCCGTCCATACAGTGCGCACCGGCTGCCCGACCGCAGCCGATGACCAAGCAGGTCTGCCCTTGGAGGTAACGTTAGGTTTGGAATGGTTAACGGATTGTTGCGATTGCCCTTGGAGGGCGGAAAGTTTTGCCGGGTGAATGGTTTCCAAGACCTAAATTTGCCGGGCTCCGGACCGGCGTCGAATTCGCTTAAATTGCTGATTTCAATCGATTTTCGTCGTTGGCACGCGGCCTGCAAGACGGCAGGCGAGCCGCCGCTTGGGAGAGCGCCCGGCTCATCCGACGGGTTCCCGCATGGGAGTGCGGGAAATTCGCTCGGCAGGGGAGTTGGCCGATGGAAAACACCGCTCTAATTGGGTTGTCGCGGCAAATCACTTTGCACCGCGAGCTCGATGTTGTCGCCAACAACATCGCGAACCTGAACACCACTGGCTACAAGGGCGACAGCTCGATCTTTCATGAGTTTCTGATGCCGGTCGCCCGGGCCGCTCGGTTCGAGGGCCGGGACCAGCGCCTGAGCTACGTCCAGGACCGCGCAACCTGGCACAATTTCGGCACCGGCCCGATCCGGCAGACCGGCAACCCGCTCGACCTCTCGATCGACGGCGACGCGTTCCTGGTGGTCGAGACGCCGCGCGGCGAACGCTATACGCGCAACGGCTCGCTGCAGATCAACGCCACCGGCGAACTGGTGACGGGCTCCGGCGACCGCGTTCTCGGCGACTCCGGCCCGATTCAATTCCAGCCCACCGACAACAACATCTCGATCAATCCGGACGGCACCATCACGGTCCGGGAAGGCGGCAACTCCACGTCGGACTCGTCGCGCGGCAAGCTGCGGCTCGTGCGCTTCGAGCAGGTGCAGGCCCTGTTGAAGGACGCAGGCAGCACGTTCCGCGCCCCGAATGGCGTCGCGCCGCAGCCGGCCGATCCCAACGTGCGGATCGTGCAAGGCACCATCGAGCAATCCAACGTGCGGCCGGTGATCGAGATGGCGCGCATGATGGAACTGACGCGCACCTACACGCAGATCGCCTCTTTGCTGCAGCAGGCGAGCGAACAGCGCCGCAGCGCCATCGAACGGCTCGCCGAAGTACCGGCCTGAGTGAACGGAGAGATCCATGCGCGCGCTTCATACCGCAGCGACCGGAATGGTGGCCCAGGAACTCAACGTCCAGGTCATTTCCAACAATATCGCCAACATGCGCACGACTGGCTACAAGCGCCAGCGCGCGGAATTCCAGGACCTGCTCTACGAGCACGTCAGCCGGGTCGGCACGCAGACCTCGGCGCAGGGCAATATCCTGCCGGTGGGTATCGATCTCGGCGGCGGCGTGAAGACCGTCGGCACGCCGCGCATCATGACACAGGGCACCATCCTGCCGACCGGCAAGGACTTCGACGTCGCGATCCGCGGCGATGGCTTCTTCAAGATCCAGCGACCGGACGGCAGCTTCGCCTACACCCGCGACGGATCCTTCCAGATGGATGCGCAAGGCCGCGTCGTCACGGCCCGGGGCAGCCTGGTGCAGCCCGGCATCACCATTCCGCCCAATGCAACCTCAGTGGCCATCAATTCGCAGGGCCAGGTCTCTGCGCTGGTCGCCGGCACCACCACCCCTACGGTGCTCGGCCAGCTCACCCTGACGCGTTTCGTCAACAAGGCCGGTCTGCAGCCGATCGGCGACAATCTATTCCTGGAGACGCCGGCATCGGGCACGCCGCAGGACGGCCAGGCCAACACCGACGGCTACGGCGACCTGCAACAGAGCAGCCTCGAGCAAGCCAATGTCGAGGCCGTGACCGAAATCGCCGATCTGATCGCAGCGCAGCGCGCTTATGAGATGAACGCCAAGGTCATCTCGGCGACCGATCAAATGCTGCAATCCACGTCCGCGATGATCCGCTGAGGAGACGAACGATGATCCGCATCGCCACGCTCTCGCTTCTCGCCCTCACCGTGCCGGCCGCGGCGCAGGTCAACACCACGGGCGGGCCCCTGCCCTTCCTCGAACGCTTCTCCGCGCACGCGCCGTCGACACAGCGCAGCAGCGGCCCCACCCTCAAGCCGGCGATCACCGTGGCCGGAGCGATCGTGCGGATCGGCGATCTCGTCGAGAATGCCGGCGCCGCCGCCCATGTCGGGATCTTTCGCGCTCCCGATCTCGGCGAAACCGGCCGCGTCGCGGTCGATCGCATCCTTGAGGCGTTGTTGCCGCATGAGATCTTCAAGGTGGACACCCGCGGACTGGCGGATGTCGTCGTCACCCGCGCCAGCATCACGATCACGCCCAAGGACATCGAAGCACGCATCGCGCAGGCGCTGGCCGGCCGCCAGCGCAACGCGCAGGCCGCCAACCTGACCTTGACCTTCGACAGCGAGACGCACGCCATCCATCTTGAGCCGGGCACCGATCTGCGGATGCTGCGGGTGGCATTCGATCCGCGCAGCGGACGCTTCGACGTGGCGTTCGAGCGTCCGGGCACGCGCACCATCTTGCGCTACACCGGCACCTTTATGGAAACCTACGAAGCCGCCACGCTCACGCGCCCGCTGGCAGTCGGCGACGTGGTGCGTGCCGCCGACGTGGTCATCGCCCGGCGTCCCAAGGCGGAACTCACCCCCAACGTCATCACCCGCGTTGAACAGGCCGTCGGACTCGCGGCGCGGCGGGCGATGCGGCCCGGCGACACGCTGCGGCAGACCGATCTCGCCCGGCCCGAAGTCGTCGCCCGCAATGACAACGTCACCATCACCTATCAGGTGCCCGGCGTCACCCTGACCATGCGCGGCAAGGCGCTCGAGAGCGGATCGCATGGCGACACCATCAGCGTCATGAACGTGCAGTCCAAGCGCTCGATCCAGGCAACCGTCGCCGGGCCTGGTCACGTCATCGTCGCCGCGACCACGCTGGTGAGCGTCAGTCCCTCGACGACGCCGCCGCGCCTCGCCGCCCACGCCACCGGACGTCCCCAATCCAACACGCAATCGCGCGTCAACGCCGAGTGAGTCTCATGACTGTTGAACCCAGGTTGCCCGCGAGCGGACGACATCGGCGCAGGCGTAAGGCCGCATCGCCGCGGCACGTACTCACCGCCTGCGCGCTCGCGCTGCTCACGAGCAATTGCTCGTCGATCGAGCGGTTGCGCACGGTCGGCGAGCAGCCCGCGCTCGGCGCGATCCAGAACCCGACCGCCAAGGCCGGCTACAAGCCGGTGCAGATGCCGATGCCGGCGCCGCAGCCGGCGGTCTATAACCCCAACTCGCTGTGGCGCAGCGGCTCGCGCGCGTTCTTCAAGGATCAGCGCGCGCATCAGGTCGGCGACATCCTCACCGTGCTAGGTCAAAATCACCGACAGGCCCAGTTTGAAAATGAAACGCAGCGCAGCCGCACCAACAGAGAGAATTCCGGCATCGACGACTTCATCGGCGCCAAAGCGCTCAGCCCGAGCGCGGCAAAATTCATTCCCGGCCGTATCCTGACCGCCGACTCCACCGCCTCGAGCGAAGGCAAGGGATCGATCGACCGCAAAGAGGAATTGCTCACCAACCTCGCCGCGGTGGTCACCCAGGTGCTGCCGAACGGCAACCTGGTGATCGAAGGCAAACAGGAGGTCCGGGTCAATTTCGAAGTGCGCGAGCTTGTCGTCGCCGGCATCGTTCGGCCGGAAGACATCGAGAGCGACAACACCATCGAATCCACCAAGATCGCGGAAGCGCGGATCGCTTATGGCGGCCGCGGCCAGATCACCGACGTGCAACAGCCGCGTTACGGCCAGCAGGTGCTCGACGTGCTGCTGCCGTTCTAATTCTTTTCGCTCCAGCGTGCTCCCCGCCGGCCCTTCGCGCGCAGTGGGACGGCGTCAACGACGCGGCCTCCGGAAGCTCCCCTCCGGAGGCCGCGCTCGCTTTTGCCGGTTCCACAGCGACTGACCAACCGAATTCTCGCGCAAGGATCAATCGACCTAATATCAAACCCAATCCACAGCTATCAATTTTGCCATGATTCAGCCAAGGCTTTCCCATATTGTATGTCGATCCGGGAGGGGGAGGCTCAATTGTTCCCAGCACGCCCGTTTGCCGCAGCATTGCTGCTGATCGCAGGCGCATCTGTCGTCTTGCTTTTCTCGGCAGCAGACGCACAGGCCCAAGGTCCATCCGGCACCTGCGAAGACGCGGCCGAGCTCGCGGTCCTGCCCTCGCCGATCGCGCCGTGGAAGGGCGCGCCCTTGCGCGTCGTGTTCGCCGCGGAGAAGCCGCTCGAGGGCGAGCTTTCGCTGATCGCGCCGAATGGCAGCGTCGCGGCCAAATCGCGTGAGCGGCACGGCGGGCCGCCGTATTTCTGGTTCGCCGAAGTCGCGACGCCGGCCGCCGGGAACATGGCAGGCGAAGCTCGCGCGCGACAACGCGCCGGCCGAGTGCAGCACGATCACGCGCGAGATTGTCGTGCGCGACGAAGCGCCGCCGCGGCCGCGCGCGACGGACGGGCAGCGTCTGGCCCTTGCGCAATACCTGGAATCGCGAGACGGAAAACCTGTATTCCGCCTGGATCGAGAAGCTGTTCGACGCGCCTCTCGACGCGACGCTGTCGTGGCCGGCGCTGCATGAAGTGCTGCGCGATCGGTCGCGCAATTTCCTGTTCAACCATTTGGGTCTCGGCGAAGACTAGATGAAGCTCTTCATTCGCCCGGACTGCGCCGACCTTCCGTACTTTTTGCGCGCCTATTTCGCGTTCAAGATGGGGCTGCCGTTCGGCTACTCGAAGTGCACGCGCGGTGGCGGCGGCCAGCCGCCGAAGTGCCACGCGTGGTGGAACATTCAGAATCACGAGCCCCCTCCGGCTCCGCCCGAACAATCCCCTTTGTCTCCGCCCGAACAAGCTGCTTCGCCCACACCGAACAACGTTCCGAAGCCCTTTGGACATCTTGTTAGGTCGCCCAGTCGCGCAGCCGGAGAGCAAGCCGCCGCGAAGGGACCCGCAGCGACAGGGACCCGCGGCCAAGGGCCCCACGGCGAGGCCTCCCGGACCTCCGCCAAAGCCACCGGGGCTTGCGGCGTCGTTCGGCTGGTATCTGCGGATCATCGCCGACGGCGTCCATTCCGGAACCGGGCGCGCGCGGGCGAACGACAACAACCATCGATTTCTATCCCGTGCCGCTGAACCAGGAGACGCTGCGCCCGGGGACCGTGTACGCCGATCCGTACGGGCACCTTCTGGTGCATCGTGCGGCGCGTGGCGCAGACGGACGACGCGGCGGGCGTCATCCTCGCCGTCGACGCGCAGCCCGACGGGACGGTCGCGCGCAAGCGCTTCTGGCGCGGCAACTTCCTGTTCGCGCAGGATCCCGCGCTCGGGAGCCCCGGGTTCAAGCGCTTCCGGCCGATCGTGCGCGACAAGAACGGCTTGCGGCGGCTGAGCAACGACGAAATCGCGAAACATCCGCAGTACGGCGATTTTTCGCTCGATCAGTCGCGGCTCGGGATCGAAGACTTCTACGATCGGATGGATGACGTGATGTCGCCGGCGCCGCTCGATCCCTTGCGCGCGATGAAGGAGGCGATCACGTCGCTCGAAGAGCAGGTGAAGGCGCGCGTGACGTCGGTCGAAAACGGCCGAAAGTTCCAGAGCGGCGGGCGTGGCGACGCGACCATGCCGGACGGCGCGGCGATCTTCGAGACGACCGGCGCGTGGGAAGACTTCGCGACGCCGTCGCGGGATTTGCGGCTGTTGATCGCGATTGATGTGGTGCGCGGGTTCCCGGATCGCGTCGCGCGGCGGCCGGAGCGGTATGCGATGCCGAAGGAGAAGAGCGTCGCGGACGTGAAGGCCGAATTGCAGAGCGTGCTCGCGTCGGAGCTTTCGGCGCGCAAGTTCTCGTATCCGCGCAGCGACGGCTCCCCATGGACGCTCACGATCAAGGACGTGATCGACCGCGTGGCGGCTCTCGAGATGGCGTACAACCCCAACGACTGCGTCGAGCTGCGATGGGGCGCGGCGGACAAGAGCGACGAGGCGTCGACATGTAAGCGATATGCGCCGCGGGCGCAGCGCGCGAAGATGACGGAGTACCGCGCGTGGTTCCACGAGCGGCGCCGGCCGCCGCGCGGATAGCCATCTAGTACATTCCGTAGCGTTTTCTCGCGACGAGCTGGTCCTGGTCTCGCGGGGATAGAATGCAATTCGATCTGGATGAAACGGCGCGAATTCGTCGCGCTTTTGGGCGGCGCCGTTGCTTGGCCGCTGGCGGCGCGCGCAGAGCAGCCTGCCGCCGCAAGAAGCGCTGGATTCGACCCGCGCATCACTCCCGCGCGGCAGGACCTTGCGGCCAAGCATCTCGCCGGCGTGGTCGAAGCTCAGCGCTTCGTCGAGGGCAAAGCCTACGAGATCGGCGCCTCACAAGCGCCCGTGCGCAGCGCGCCCTCGCACGGCGCGGCGCTGCTGACGGAAGCGCTCAAGGGCGAGCGGATGACGATTTACGACATCAGCGAGGACGGCTGGGCGTGGGGACAGCTCGCCGGCGACGGCTATGTCGGATTTGTGCCGGCAAGCGCGCTTGCGTGCCTCCGGACCTGCTGCGACCCACAAGGTGACGGCGCTGCGCACGTTCGTCTTCCCCGGCCCTTCGATCAAGCTTCCGCCAATAGAAACTCTTTCTTTCGGCTGCCAGCTTGTCGTTGCGCGCGTGGACGGGCCGTTTGCGATCACCGCCTCCGGCGGTCATGTGTCCGTGCTCCATCTCGCCCCCATCGAGTCAACCGAAACGGATTTCGTCGCTGTCGCGGAGCGGTTCTTGGGCGTTCCCTATTTGTGGGGAGGCAAAACCAGTCTCGGCGTCGACTGCTCGGGATTGGTGCAGCTTGCACTCGTCCGCCTGCGGCATCCCTTGTCCGCGCGACACCGACATGCAGGAACAGGCGCTGGGGCGCGCACTCGCGCGCCCGCACGATCTCAAGCAATTGCGTCGCGGCGATCTTGTGTTCTGGAAGGGCCATGTCGCCATCGTGCGGGACGAAGCGACGGTCGTGCATGCCAACGCCTCGCGTCATATGGCGGTCGCCATCGAGCCCGTCGCGGAAGCGATCGCCCGCATTCGCGCCATCGCCGGCGAGGTCACCAGTGTGCGTCGCCTGACGTCCTCCTGATCGCCTCTCCGACCCTGTTCCGCGACGCCGGCAACTCATGTAGCGTTGCGACATGAAGCGCAGCGAGCACCGCATCCTCACGACGCATGTCGGCAGCCTGATCCGGCCCAAGGCCTTGCTCGACGCCGCGCGCGATCCCGATCCCACGCGCCGCGACGCCCATGAGCGAGAACTCAAGCGCGCGGTGGCGGAGGTGGTCGCGCGGCAGGCCAAGGCCGGCATCGATGTGGTCAATGACGGCGAGTTCGGAAAATCCGGCTGGGCGAATTACAGCCTGGAGCGGCTCAGCGGCTTCGAGCCACGGCCGGACACGCTCTATGAAGCGGTGTGGCTCGGCCGTGACCGCATCCGGTTCGCCGACTTCATGACCGCGGAATTTCCGCGTGGCACCGTCGGCACGCCCGGACACGCCTGCACCGGCCCGATCGTCTATCACGGCCATGCCGCGGTCCGCCGCGATCTCGACAACCTCAAGGCAGCGGCCGCGGCGGCGCCGACGGACGATGTGTTCTTCACCGCGGTCGCGCCGGCCAGCGTCGGCTACGACGCCGTCAACGAACACTACGCCAACGAGCGCGACTACGTGTTCGCGATCGCCAAGGCGATGCGGGAGGAATATCTCGAGGTCATCAAGGCGGGCTTCGTGCTGCAGGTCGACGACGCCGTGCTCGCCAACATGTATGACCACCTCGTCGCGCAGAGCCCACAAAAATATCGCGACTGGGCGGCGCTGCGGATCGATGCGCTCAATCACGCGCTCGAGGGCATCCCGGAGGATCGCATCCGCTATCACGTCTGCTTTGGAAGCTGGCACGTGCCGCATGTCGCGGACGCGCAGCTCGAAGACATCGTCGACCTGATCCTCAAGGTCAAAGCCGGCGCCTATTCGATCGAGGCCGCCAACGTGCGCCACGAGCACGAATGGTATGTGTGGCAGAACGTCAAACTGCCCCCCGGCAAGATCCTGATCCCGGGCGTGGTCACCCATCACACCACGACGGTCGAGCATCCGCGGCTGGTGGCTGAGCGCATTGTCACCTTCGCGAAGCTCGTCGGCCGCGAGAACGTGATCGCCGGGACCGACTGCGGCTTCGCGCAGGCGCAGGACATGCAGCGGGTGCACCCACAGGTCATGTGGGCGAAGCTCGAAACGCTGGCCGAAGGCGCGCGGCTTGCCAGCAAGACGTTGTGGGGCCGCTGACGCTCGTCGCCTATTTGCTGTCGAGCGTGACGCCGGCGACCTTCACCGCCTCCGCCCACATCGCTATGTCTTCGCGCAGGAATTTGGCGAACTCCTCGGGCGTCAGCCCGAGCGGCGCCGCGCCGTATTTATCGAGCTGGGCGATGAATTGCGGATCCTTCACGGCCTTGCCGAATTCCGTGGCGATGCGATTGATGATCGCCTGCGGCGTTTTTGCCGGCGCCATCATGCCGTTCCAGCTCACGCCGCGGAAACCCGGGTAGCCCGACTCGGCGATGGTCGGAACGTCCTTCGCCTGCGACGCGCGGCGATCGTCGGACAATGCGAGCATGCGCACCGCGCCGACCGCCGCATGCGGCAGCGCTTCCGGCAGCGGAACGAACATCGCCGGCACGTGGCCGCCGATGATGTCGGTCAGCGCCGGCGCGGTGCCGCGATAGCTCACGGCGTTCATTTCAAGACCGGCGCGCTTGAGAAACAGCGCCATCAGCAGATTACTGACGCTGCCGGGACCGCCGCCGCCGGCATAAGCGAACTTTTTTGGGTTCGCCTTAACCCACGCGACAAATTCCTGCAGCGTCTTGATCGGCAGCTTGCCGCTGACGATCAGCACCTGAGGACTGGTGCCGATCACGCTGACCGGCGCGAGATCCTTGATCGCGTCATAGGGCGGCTTGCCCATCGCGGGGAAGATCGAGACGGTGCCGGTGCCGGCCCAGAAGAAGGTGTGGCCGTCCGCCGACGCGCGCACCACGTCGTTGGCGGCCAGCGTGCCCATGGCGCCGACGCGATTCTCGACCAGGAACTGCTGGCCGAACGCCTCGCTCAGCCGCGCGCAGGTGACGCGCGCGAGATTGTCGATATTGCCGCCGGCAGCGAAGCCGACCAGCACGCGCACCGGCTTTTGCGGCCAGGCCTGCGCAAAGGCGGACGGCGCCGCCAGCGATGCGGCGAAGGCCGCCGCGGAACTCAGCAGGCACCGTCGCGAAATGGTCGGTGCGGTCACGATACTCATTACACGACTCCCCCAAACGAAAAACGCCGCCACCGGCTAGTGGAGTGGATTTGACATTCGCTACCCACCTGGCAGCAAGCACGCGATGCGAATGTCAAATCCAAACTCCACTAACAGCTTATACTTGCTAGTGGTCCTTTGATTTTAACATTCGCAAAATCGCCCGCGGAAATGGGATGCGAATGTTAAAATCGAACCACTAGCTTTACCTCATGCACAACATGGGCGGCGGTGTGGCATGGCGCGCGGTCGCGGCATGAAAGTTCACCGACCGGCACTTTTTTTGCGGCCGAGATCGGGCGTCTTTCGAATCCGTCATGCCCGGCCTTGTGCCGGGCACCCACGCCTTGCTTTCTTCATAGGACAAAAGACGTGGATGGCCGGGACAAGCCCGGCCATGACGACGTGGGGAAGGTCGGCAAACGACCGGACTCAATCGTCGCGATAGACGCGTTCGCGGCGCTCGTGCCGCTCCTGGGCCTCGATCGACAGCGTGGCGATCGGACGCGCTTCGAGCCGACGCAGCGAGATCGGTTCGCCGGTCTCCTCGCAATAGCCGTAGGTGCCGTCGTCGATGCGCGATATCGCGGCGTCGATCTTGGCGATCAGCTTGCGCTGGCGGTCGCGCGCCCGCAGCTCAATCGCGCGATCGGTCTCCGACGATGCCCGATCCGCGATATCGGGATGGTTTTCGTTCTCGGCCTGGAGATGCACCAGCGTCTCCTTGGCTTCCTTGAGAATATCCTCTTTCCAAGCCGTCAGCTTCTCGCGAAAATATTCACGCTGGCGCTCGTTCATGAACGGCTCCTTGTCGCTTGGACGGTAGGTCTTCTTGTCCAGGACCGCGGTCACCGCGGCCATGGCATGGCCATTTTTTTTGTCCGAAGAAGCCGCTCGATTGTTTTTTTTGTTCGAAGGCATCGATTTCCCCGCACTGGACTCCTTGCCAAATGTCGCGCCCGAGCTCCCGAGCCACCCCCACTCGGCGCGGCGCTTATATAGCGGCCGTGTGACATCGACAATAAGGGAGTGCTACCGCCAAGCCCCCATTAACCGGTGAGGCCGGTGCCGGGAGAGCCCGGCAGGCAATACTGCCGGGTTGCGGGGGACATTCAGGGTAAACGGCTCAGGGACCCGCCATTTTGGCGATTTCCACCTCCACCCGCAGCTCGATCTCGGCCAGGACGCGGTCGAGCCCGGGGTCGCCGGTTTCGTTCTTCAGGTGCGCCACCACGGACTTGAGCTTCTGCAGGGTCGCCGGCGCGAGTTCGCCACCGAGCAGGCCGATCTTGAGCTCATCGAGGGCGTCGAGCGCCACCCGCCCGCGTTTGACCCCATGGCGCCGCCGCTCGGTCGGGTCTTCGATTCCTTGCAGTGCAATAAGAGCGTCGATTCCCCCGACGGAGCGCAGAGACGACGAACCATTGGCGCTACGGGCGCCCTCGTCTTCCGACAACGAGAAGCTACCGCCCGCTGCACTGCGGCGCGTGGTTTGCGGGGTGGTGACCGCGGCGGTTCCGTTGGTTCCGTAAATCCGCATGGCAAGGCCCGGAGAGGTTTCCAGCTACCCGGCAAGCTGGGCCGTTTATGGTTAACGGACGGTAAACGACCCGGCAAAAAATACCGCCCCCGGCAAGTCTGGGGGTAGTCGCCCACCCCTCCCCGTACCCGACATTCCGCACAAAGCCGTTGCGTTTCAACCGCTTGGCGGACTGGCGCGCGCTGGCACGGCTTTCGCTAGATGGACAAGGGTCCGAACCTCTTGGGGAGCAAGATGACGAGGACATTGATTGCCGCAATCGCGGCCATACTGACATTGGCTGGCGCTGCGTCGCCTGCCGCCGCGACGTCGCGCATCAAGGACCTCGCCAATATCGAGGGCGTGCGCCAGAATCAGTTGATCGGCTATGGCCTCGTGGTCGGCCTCAACGGCAGCGGCGATACGCTCAACAATATCCCGTTCACCCGCCAGTCGCTGCAAGCGATGCTGGAACGGTTGGGCGTCAACATCCGCGGCCAGCAGATCCGCACCGGCAACGTGGCGGCGGTGATGGTGACCGCCAACCTGCCGGCCTTCGGAACGCAAGGCACCCGCATCGACGTGACGGTGTCGGCGCTCGGCGACTCCAAGAGCCTGCAGGGCGGCACGCTGCTGGTGACGCCGCTGCTCGGCGCCGACGGCAACGTCTACGCGGTCGCGCAGGGCTCGGTCGCCATCTCCGGCTTCCAAGCCGAAGGCGAAGCCGCCAAGATCGTGCGCGGCGTGCCGACCGTCGGGCGCATTTCGAACGGCGCGATCATCGAACGCGAGATCGAATTCGCGCTCAACCGCCTTGGCCAGGTCCGCCTTGCGCTGCGCAACTCCGACTTCACCACCGCGCGACGCATCGCCTCGGCGATCAACGATTTCATCGGCACGCCGACCGCCGAGCCGCTCGATCCGTCGACTGTGCAGATCACCATCCCGCCGCGGTTCCAGGGCAACGTGGTCGCGCTGCTCACGGAGATCGAGCAATTGCAGGTGGAGCCCGACCTTTCCGCCAAGGTGGTGATCGACGAACGCTCCGGCATCATCGTCATGGGCCGCGACGTGCGGGTGTCGACGGTCGCGGTGGCGCAGGGCAACCTCACCGTGACGATTTCGGAGGCGCCGCAGGTGTCGCAGCCGCAGCCGCTGTCGCGCGGACAAACCCGCGTCGTGCCGCGCACCCGCATCGGCGTGCAGGAAGACGGCAAGCGCCTCGCGGTGGTGCGCGAAGGCGTCTCGCTGCAACAGCTCGTCGACGGCCTCAACGCGCTCGGCATCGGGCCGCGCGACCTGATCTCGATCCTGCAGGCGATCAAGGCCGCCGGCGCGATCCAGGCCGACATCGAGGTGATGTGATGGACAGCATCGCCGCAACCCCGGCTCCGGCAAGCTTTCCGCTCGCGCCGCTCGGCAGCAAGCGACCGGTCGATGCGCACACCCGCGCCCGCGAGCAGGCGGTCGATTTCGAAGCGGTGTTCCTCAACAACATGTTCAGCCAGATGTTCACCGACATCGACGGCGACGGCCCGTTCGGCGGCGGCGGCAAGGCCGGCGTCTGGCGCTCGTTCCTGACCGAGGAATATTCCAAGTCCTTCGCCAAGGCCGGCGGCATCGGCATCGCCGACCACGTCTATCGCGCGCTGCTTAACCAACAGGAAGTCAGCGCCCGATAGAATGCAAAGCAACCAGGACGCCGCCAGGACACTGCCAGGACACCGCGCCATGACTGCTTCAGCGAATGCCCGAGCCCCCTCCCCGCCGCCCGCCACGCCCGCGCCGGTGACCACCACCGCCGACGCCCGCGACCTGGCGGGGCATTATATCGAGGTGATGGAAGCGCTGATCGACGTGATCCAGCAGGAAACTGAGCTGGTGCGGAACGGCCGCCTGACGCAGGCGACCGCGCTCGAGCAAACCAAAACCGAACTGGCGCGGCTCTATATCGCCGACACCATGCGGCTGCGCGCCAGCCGTGAGCATCTGGCGCGGGTCGCGCCGCAGCTGATGCCGGACCTGATCCGCCGCCACGATGATTTCCGTGCGCTGATCCAGGTCAACCTCACGGTGCTGGCCACCGCCCACGCCGTATCGGAGGGGCTGGTCCGCGGCGTGTCGAGCGAGATCGCCCGCCAGTCGGCGCCGCAGAGCTATGGCGCCAGCGGCCGCGCCAATACGCCGGACCCCCGCAAAGCGACGCCGCTCGCGGTCAGCCGCGTGCTCTGAGCCGGGCGATCGCGCCCTTCCCGCTTTTCCGAGTCCCCCTCCTCCCGCTCTAAAAAGCGTTCCCGACGGCTTCGATCCCGACTGACGGAATCGGGGCCTCTCAACAGTCATGGCCGGGCATAGCCCGTCGAAGACGGGCGTGAACGCCCTTTGTCCCGGCCATCCACGTCTTTGACTTGGACTCGCGCTTTTAAGACGTGGATGCCCGCGACGAGCGCGGGCATGACGGCGGCGACATGCTCTAGACCCCGTGGCCTCGGAGCCGCGCGCCGCCGCCGGAACCGGACAGCGGTCGGTGCCCACGTGGCACCGTGCGATCCCCCATTTGCTCGAAGTCTCGAGCCGACCGTCCGCGAGAGTGGCCGGACGCATCTGCATTTCGACTATTCGTCGAGCACGTTCGCCACATTTATAGTTAACTGGAAGTTGTTTTTCATGGTTAAGCCGATATTAAAAAGGTCTCGTCGGATGAATACTCAAAAATATCACGTTATCCAGGGGTTAACCACGTTTTTTCACTTAGAATTACGCTGTCTGTGCGACTTCTAGCGACCGATCCACAGAGATCGACTTGAAACCGCCAGTACCGGCTTAAAGACCAGAAAGGTTTTGTTCCATGGCTTCCAATATCACCCTGTCGGCCGGCGTCCGGCAAAACCTGCTCGCTCTGCAGAACACCGCTGCGCTGCTGGGCACGACGCAGAACCGTCTCGCCACTGGCAAGAAGGTCAACTCCGCGCTCGACAACCCGACCAACTTCTTCACCTCGTCGGCGCTGTCGGCGCGCTCCTCGGACCTCTCCTCGCTGCTCGAACTCGATGTCGAACGGCATCAACACCCTGAAGACCGCCGACAACGGCATCACCGCGATCACCACGGCGGTGCAGACCCTGAAGGCGACCGTCACCCAGGCCCGTCAGGACGCCTCCTGGAAGAGCACGTCGTACACGGTCGGCCTCACCACGCCGGCCACCACCGACGTCCTGAGCATTTCGGGCGGCGAAGTCGGCACGACGCCGGTTGCGGTCGAGGTGACCACCTCGCAGGCGCGTGGAAACGTCGACGACCAACTATGCGAACATGGACTTCGACAACGCCGGCAACTTCGCCGAAACGCTCACCTTCACGATCGCGGCCAATGGCGGCACTGCCCGCACGATCGTCGTGAAGGCGGTCGACGCCGATACCATGCAGGCCACGGTTGACGGCGGCGCAGCGACAACCTTCGACGTTGCGACCAACACCAACGCCGTGACCGGCGCCGAGATGGTGCAGCCTCTTGAACGCCGCTTTCGACGCCGCCGCCACGCCGGTCGGCGTCACCGTCAGCCGGCCAACCGGCGCCGCGCTCACCTTTACGGCCGACACCGCTGCCTCCGGCAGCAGTGGCGACCGTCGTGATCACCGCCCCGGTGGCCAGCGGCGCGCCGGTGCTCACGGCTAGCTTCGGCGCCTTTGCCGGCGCTGCCACCTACGCCAACGTCACGGCGAAGACTGTCGATCAGCTCGTCACCGACATCAACGCCAACACCTCGCTCACCGGCAAGGTGAAAGCGTCGAACGACGGCGGCAAGCTCAACATCCAGAACCTGTCGACCGCCGATCTGACCCTGGTCGGCGCCACCTCGGCCGGCGTCATCAACGGCGACGTCGGTGCGGCCAATACCACGACCGTCGGCGGCAACACCGTCCGTGCGAACCTGATCACGCAGTTCAACGACCTGCGCACCCAGCTCGACAAGCTCGCCGACGACTTCGAGCTTCAACGGCGTCAACCTGCTGCGCGGCGACACCTTGAAGATCGTGTTCAACGAGACCAACACCAGCTCGATCAGCGTCGTCTCGCAGAACGCCAACGGCATCAACACTTCGGTGCTTGGCATCGGCACGGCGACGGCGGCCGAGTTTGCGAGCAACACCACGCTCGACGCCCGGCTCGACGCGCTCGGCGCGGCCCTGACCCAGTTGCGGTCGCAGGCCTCGGGGTTCGGTTCGAACCTGTCGATCGTGCAGAACCGCCAGGAGTTCACCAAGTCGATGATCACCACCTTGCAGGTCGGTGCCGACGCCCTGGTGCTGGCGGACAGCAACGAAGAAGCGGCCAACCTGCTCGCCCTGCAGACCCGTCAGCAGCTCTCCACCACGGCGCTGTCGCTGGCTTCGCAGGCCGACCAAGCGGTGCTGCGGCTGTTCTAAGCCGGCCAGTTTCCAACGAAAATCCAAGCGGCGGGGCGCGAGCCCCGCCGTTTTCTTTTTGCGCGGCGCGGCGCGAATTGGCGGGGCCACAGGCCCCGCCGCTGTCGTCTTGCAGGTATTGCTGGGTTGCCCGGCATTGCCGCCACAGCAGCCATCGTCAACGGTCCGCCGCCAGCCCACGGGCGGAACCCCGCCCAAAACCACAATCCCGTTTATCGCTTCTTCCCCCTCGTTAACCCCCCGTTAGGTTCTTTTTTACCAGGCATTAGGGTTACCGGATCATTATCACGCCATCCCGTTCGCGTGAGCGGCGTCAAGATTTGCAACTAAGATACGAGGGAAAGTGCCATGGGTAACGATGTCGTCTTGTCGGCGGGCGTACGCCAGAACCTCCTGGCCCTGCAGAACACGTCCCTGCTGATGGCGACCACCCAGACCCGGCTGGCGACTGGCAAAAAGGTCAACTCAGCCCTCGATAACCCGGTCAATTTCTTCACCTCCGCCGGTCTGAGCAGCCGCGCCAAGGATTTGAGCGCGCTGATCGACGGCATGGCCAACGGCATCAAGACCATCGAAGCGGCCGACCACGGCATCACCGGCATCAAGTCGACGATCGAATCGATGAAGTCGACGCTGCTGCAGGCCCGCCAGGACAAATCCTTCAAGAGCACGGCCTACACCGTGGCGGTCGCCACGCCGGCCACCACCGACGTCTTGGCCCTCTCGGGCGGGGCCCTCACCGCGCCGGTCAACGTCGACCTGACCACGTCGCAGGCCGTGGAAACGTCGACGACCAACTATGCGAACATGGACTTCGACAACGGCGGCAACTTCGCCGAAACGCTCACCTTCACGATCGCGGTCAATGGCGGCACCGCCCGCACGATCGTCGTGAAGGCGGTCGACGCCGATACCATGCAGGCGACGGTCGACGGCGGCCCAGCGACAACCGTCGACGTCGGAACACCAACACCGTGACGGCCGAGCAGATGGTGCGGCCTCTTGAACGCCGCCTTTGACGCCGCCACCACGCCGGTCGGGATCACCGTCACCGGCATCAACCGGCGGCTGCGCTCGCCTTCACGGCCGATACCGCCGCTCGGTGGCGCCAGCGGCGATGTCGTGGTCGCCGGCGTCACGGCCAGCGCCGCGCCGGTTTTGACGGCCAGCTTCGGCGCCTTTGCCGGCGCCGCCACCTACGCCAACGTCACCGCACGGACGGTCGACCAGTTGGTCGCCGCGATCAATACCGACATCAACCTCACCGACAAGGTGACGGCCTCCAACGACAGCGGCTTGCTGCGCATCACCAACCTGTCGACCACCGATCTCACCCTGACGGGCATCACCGGCGGCACGATCGACGGCAACGCCGGGGCCGGGACCATCGGCGGCAACACCGTGCGCCGCAACCTGGTCCGGCAGTACAACGACCTGCGCGACCAGCTCGACAAGATCGCCGACGACTGCGTCCTTCAACGGCGTCAATCTGCTGCGCGGCGACAAGCTCAAGATCAACTTCAACGAATTCGGCACCAGCACCATCGACATCCAGGCCAAGGACGAGTTCGGCGTGCCACGGCGCGATCAATACCCTCACGCTCGGCATCGACTTCCTGCTCAATGCGGATGTCGACAACGACACCACCATCGACAGCTTCCTGGACTCCCTGAACGCGGGCCTCAACATCCTGCGCTCGCAGGCCTCGAGCTTCGGATCGAACCTGTCGATCGTGCAGATCCGCACCGAATTCACCAAGCAGATGATCAACACCCTGGAGACCGGCGCCGACAACCTCGTGCTCGCCGACACCAACGAGGAAGGCGCCAACATGCTGGCCCTGCAGACCCGCCAGCAGCTCTCGACCACCGCGCTGTCGCTCGCCTCGCAGGCCGACCAGGCGGTGCTGCGGCTGTTCGGCTAAGCGAATCGATCCACAATTTTCGGCGGCGGACAGGCGGGCGCTTCGGCCCCGCCGTTTTCTTTACAAACCGTTAACCCTCTGGCGTCACCATGGCGCTACCTGCTTCGCAGGATGGAACCGATCATGGCACTCAAGGTCGAACTCAAGCCGGGCGAACGCATCATCCTCGGCGATTGCGTCATTACCAATGACGACCAGCGCACCCGGCTTCTGATCGAAGGGCAGGTTCCGATGCTGCGCGAGAAGGATATCCTGACGCCGGAGACCGCCGATACGCCGGCCAAGCGCATCTATCTGGCGATTCAATTGATGTATGCTTCGAAAGAGCCGCTTTCCTACCACGACTTTTACTTTTCGCTGGTGCGCGACATCACCAAGGCGGCGCCCAGTGTCTGGCCGTTCATTGAGAGCATCAACAATCATATCTTAACGGGCGAGCTTTATAAGGCGTTGAAGGACGCCAAGAAATTGATCGCTTACGAGGAGGAGCTTCTTACCGATGCAAAATGCGGCACAGGCCTACGGAGCAGTCGCGCGGCAAACCGCAAGTCCGCGTGAACTCGAAGCCACGTTGCTTCTCAAGGCCGCAACGCAACTACAGGCCGTGTATGACGGCTGGGACCGCAAGCGATCCGAGCTCGATCTCGCCTTGCGCTACAATCGCAAACTCTGGTCGATCTTCCTCGCGTCGGTGACCAGTTCCGATCACCCGCTGCCAAGCGCGGTCCGCCAGAACGTCGCCAATCTCGGCTTGTTCGTCATGAACCAGACGATCACGATCATGCACAAGCCGACGCGCGAGCATCTGCACACGCTGATCAACATCAACCGCGAATTGGCCGCCGGCTTGATCGGGCGCGCGTAAATCGCTCACCCGCTTTGACACGTCATGCCCGCGCTGGTCGCGGGCATGATCATCTTTGAGCATCGCAATAGACGATAGGCCTGTCGCGGCCGGGCGCCGATCGTTGCGCCGGTGAGCGCTAGACGCCGGCGTCAGAGATAATTGACCAGGCTGATCTGGTAGAGCATCGAGGTCGTCTGCAGCGATGCCTGCAGGCGGGTTTGCAGCGCCAGTATCTGCGCCGCAACCTCTTCCGCCTGCACGCCCTCGATGCCTTGCAGCAGGTCGGACAGCGCCGCCTTGCTCTGCCGGTGACGGTCCGCGGCCGACTCCATCAGCGCCTGCCCATTGGCCAGGTCGATCTGGATCCCTTCCAGGCTTTGCGCGCCAACCGACGCCGTGAGATTGGCGCCGACCCGGCGGCCAAGCGCGGCGGCGCGATCGGCCGCGTTGGGATCGCTGGGGCTGTAGGTCACGACGGCGAGCGCGGCGATGTTTTGCACCAGATCGCGGAGACCGGGCTCGTTGGCGCGCATCCCGTAGGACACCGTCAGCTCGGCATCGATCCGTGCCGTCGCGGTCGCGCGCGCCGGCACCGGACCGTCCTCGCCGATATACCAGATCACCGTGTCGGCGGCGGTGCCGGCGACCTGCGCGGTCGCGGAATCAAACGGCGGGCCGACCACGCGCTGCGGCGGATTGCCAAAGAAGTCCCGGCTGGCGGCCACCGCCGACGCCGCGGTGAGCGACGTATCGGCGAGCTTGTCGATCGAGGCCGTCAGCGTCGCCATCAGATTGGCCGCGGTCACGTCGGGCGTCGCGCCGATGGTGAAGGTGTCGGACCCCGGAATGGCGGCCGGCACGGCGATGAGCGTGATGGTCTCGCTGGTGCCGTCGGGAAGGTCGAACGTGATCTCGACCTTCTCGCCGACGCTGGGATTGACCGGCAGATCGATCGACAACGAGGCGGGCGAACCCGCGGGACCGGTCAACACCGCGCCGGTCAGCGTCGTGCTGATCCCGTCGAGCTTGAAGCCGAACGGCGACACGGCGTCTTCCGCCACCGAAAACGAGGTCGGCGTCAGGGTCGTGAGCGCGAGCCGGCCGAGACCGCTGGCGCCGAGATCGGCCTGCCTGCGCTCGGTCACGAGTTGCGTCACGCCGGCGCGTGCGCCGTCGCCGTTCATCACATGATCGAAGGTCTCGACCGCCGGCTGGTCGACGCCCAGCCCCGAGAACAGATAGCGCTGGTCGGCTCGGGTGTTGAGCAGACTGAGCATCTCGCTCAGTTCCATATAGGCGGTCGACTGCGCGACGGTGGTGCCGTCCTGCTGCAACGCCGAGGCCTGCTGGCTGGCAGACTTGATCGTCGCCTTGATGTCGTTCATCCGGCCGAGGCTGGTCTGCGCGATCTGAACCCGGTTGACCACATTGATGATCGAATCTTGGTACGCATCGATGGCGTTGACATGCGAGCGCAGCCCGACGGCAAAGCCGCGCTGCAGCCCGATGCCGGCGTAGTTGTTCGCCTTGCGACCGGTCCCGAGCTGCCGTTGCAGATCGTCGAGCTGACCGCGCAAGTCCAGCAGCGACTGCACGACCAGCGATGAACGCGATCCGATGCCGGTGATATTCATGCCGTTCCTTACAAGTTCAGCAGCGCGTCATACATCTCCTTGACCACGGAGAGCACGCGCGCGTTGGCCGAATAGCTGTTCTGGAGCGTGAGCAGATTGGCCATCTCCTCGTCGATGTTGACGCCGGACAGGCTGCTGAAGCGCTCCTTCAGCGAACTGAAGACGATGTCTTGCCCCTGCTTCAAATTGGCGGCCGACACGGCGGCCGCACCCTGGTCGCTGATGATCTGCCGCAGGAACGCCGGCAACGAGCCGCTGAACGGCGCCGTGGTGGTTCCGATTCCCGATCGCGGCGAAAACCCGATCTTGCCGTTGATCAGCCGGTCATAGAGGAACGCCGGCCGCGTGGCGTCGCCGGCCGGAGTCGGCGGCGCGGTCGAATAGATTATCAACCGCGAAGGATCGGCCAGCAGGCCGGCATTGACCGTGATCCTGCCGGCGAAGCCCACCGCCTGCGGACCGACCGAGTCGATCGCACCGGTGTATGGCTGCGTGCCGTCGAGGAAAAACGGCAGTTCTGCAGTCCCGCCGGTAAGCGAGCTTGCGGTCACCGTGGCGGCGACCGCACCGATGTCGAATTGGCCGGCCACGCCGTCGTCCAGGATCCGCAGCGTATTGCCGGCCGGATTGGAGTATTGCAGCGCCGAGCCGCCCACCTGCGCGACGATCTGGCTGATGATCGATGCCATCCCGCCGGAGAAGTCGAGACCGATAACGCGGTCGTTTGGATCGGCCGTGACCGAGTTCTGCAACGGCAGCACGCTGGTATCGTCGACGCGCATCAGCGTCAGCGTCCGTTGCGCACCGGTGGCGTTGTCGGTGTAGCTGACGCGCACCGAATTGCCGTCTTGCAGACCGCTCAGGTCGATGTCGAATCCGGACTGCGTAGCCACGGTCACGGCCGTGCCGTCGATCGTGCGATCGGACAAGGCGCGCGCCATCCCGCCGGCCAGTTCGTCGAGCTGCGCCTGCGCCTGCACCAGCACATGGTCGCGCATCTCCAGATAGGCCGCGATCTGGCCGGAGCGAATCGAGCGATCGGCGATCAGATCGATGCTGCCGCCGTTTGTTCCTTCGAGCGTGACCGTGCCGACGGTCCGCTCGGTTGGGTCGCGGCTCCAATGCGACGACGCCGTCATCGAGCTGCTGGCATCGAAGGCCAGCCGCGACGCGGTGAGGCCGACCAGTTGAGCACCGGAATTGGTGAAGACCATAATCTGGTTGTGGTCGCCCTGGACGACCTTGATGTCCATGATCTGCGCCAGGTCGTCGACGTAGGAATCGCGTTGGTCGAGCAGATTGGCGGCGGTGGCGTCGTTGTTGATTTCACTGCCGAGCTGCTGGTTGATCTGGGCAATGCGTTCGAGCGCGGTGTTGGCCCGCTTGACTGCATCGAGAATACCCAATTCGGCATCGTTACGCAGCGACTGGATATCCGCGCTCATGCCGTGCAGATGTTGCACCATCACCTGCGCGGCATTCAGCACCGCGGTGCGCGTCGACGACAGTTCCGGGCTGGTCGATAGCGCTTGCAGCGCAGAGGTGAAATTGTTGTAGATGCTCTCCAGCGCCGAGTCGGATCCTGGATCGCCGTAGAGACTTTGCAGTCGGTCGTAGAACTGCGCACGCAGATCGGCGTAGCTCGCTCCCGAGCTTTCGACCCGCAATTGCTTTTGAACGTAAAGATCGAGCTGGCGGTTGATCAACTCGACGCGCACGCCAACGAATATGTCGCCGGCCGCAGTGGCGATCTGCACCGGCGACTTGCGGATGTAACCCGGCGTTTCCGCGTTCGCCACGTTGCCGGAGGTGACGGAAAGGCTCGTCTGCGCGGCCCGCAGGCCGGTGACCGCCGTCGCAAGCGCCTGGGATAGTGACATGGCCTTCTATCGTCCCTGGCCGGCGCTAACCGGATTGCGCCGATATCAGCGCAGCATGTTCAAGAGGTCCTGAACCATTTGGTTCGCGGTCGAAATCACGCGCGTGTTCGCCGAATAGGCCTGCTGGGTGACGATCAGCTTGGTGAACTCGTCGGCGATGTCGGTGTTGGAGCCTTCAAGCGAGCCGCCGATGATCTTTCCGGAGGCGCCGATGATGGCGGGCCCGGACTTCGTCGGTGACCTCGAAGGCGCCGCCGTCGATGCGCTTGAGGAAGTTGGTGCCGTTGAACTTGGCGAGCGTGATTTCGGCGAGATCGATGGTGCGGCCGTTGGAATAACTGCCGACGATGCGGCCGTTCTCACTGACCGAGATCTGCTCAAGCTCGCCGGCCGGGAAGCCGTTCTGCTGCAGCAGGTTGACCTGCACGCTGCCGTTCGGGTCGGCGAACTGGGTGATGCCGCCGGCGCCGTGGACCAGTTGCACGTTGCCGAGCGAAACGCCGTTCACCGTCATATTGGCGAGCGTCAGCGTCCCGATCGGCGGGTTCATTTGTCCGTTCGGACCGAAGATGTAGTTGACGCCGACGTTCTGCCAAGACGCTTGCGTTCCGGTCGCGTTGGCGTCGACTTGATAGAACAGGTTCCAGGTGTCGGTGCCGCCATAGGCCGAACTGTCGACCTTCGCCCAGCGCAATTGCACGTTCACCGGCGAGCCCGCGATGTCGTAGCCGGTCACCGCACCACCGCCGACCGATTGGTCCACAAAGGCGGTCAGGTCCTGTCCGAGCACGGTGCCGTTGGCCGGCACGGCGTTGAAGACGTTGATGCCGAACTTGGTTGCCGTCGCCGCCGGGCTGACCGCCAGCGCATCGGTGCCGCTGGCAACAAAGCTCAGGTTGCCGTTGGTGTCGACCGATGCGGTGCCCATGCCCGGCGGATAGGCGCCGATCGCCGTGACCAGCTCGGCCACCGTCGAGACTTCGCCGGGGCCGGTGCCGAAGGTCAGAGTGAAGTTGCTCGCCCCAACCGTCACGGTCAGCTGCTCGCCCTGCGAGACCCCTTTGCCCATCAGGTTCGAGGACGGATGCGCGACTTCGGCGAGGCCCAATCGCGTGGTGAGGGCATCGGTGGAAAAGGTGCTGATGTCGAAGCTGAAATCGGCGCTGTCGGCGGTGATCTGCAATTTGTTGGTGCCGCCGGAGGTGTCGATCGTTGCCGTGACAGCGGTGCTCAGGCCCGGCGTCGTGTTGATATCATTGAGGATGTCGTTGAGCGTGTCGGTGTCCGCAAGCACGAGATCGTAGTTGGTGGCCGCGCCGCCGGACGGCGTCACCGTGATCCGCAACGTGCCGCCGTTGCCGACGCCGAGTTGGGTCACGGCAGGCACCGCGAAGGTGCCGGTGCCGCTGACGGTCGCGATCACGTCGGCGAGCGCCGCGCCCGTGCCGGTGATGGTCGCCGCGACCGGCGCGCCGGCGATCGGATTGGCCGAGAACGAGATCGGGTTGATGAGCTCCGACTGCGGAATGTTGGGATCCGCGGTCGGGGTCAGCGGATAGCTCGGCAGGTTGGCGCGGTATTCGATCTGCGAGGTCGCTTGCGCCGGCAGGAAGTCGTTCTGGAACCGGAGCACCTGCGGCACGCTGCCGATCAGGTTGCCGGTGGTCGGATCGACCGGGATACCCTGCAGGAAGTACCCTGCGCCGTTGACGAGAAAACCGTTCTTGTCCGGCTGGAAATCGCCACGCCGCGTGTAGCGCTCGATCCCGCTGAACACCGGCGAACCATCGACCACGCTCGACGGTTTCTCGACCACGAAGAAGCCGTCGCCGTTGATCGCCATGAAGGTGCCGATCGAGGCGGCCTGGATTTCGCCCTGGACGGTGATGGTCTGGCGTGAATTGGCGATCACGCTGCCGGAGACCTGCTTGAGCGGCACCTCGTCCGGGACCAGGTCGACGAAACTCGTGTCCTGGCGCTTGAACGCCGTGGTCTGAGAGTTCGCGATGTTGCCTGAAACGTTTTCGAGCGCGAACGACTGCGCCCGCAAACCCGTGACTGCGGTCGTCAATGCACCGAAGATACCCATGACTTGTTCTCCAACTGCGAGCCGGCGAGCCACCCCCGGCCCGCGCGTCGCCGCTCCTGTCGCAAGCCGCGTGCCAATCAAAAATATAAGGTTTATCAATATGTTATGGGAACGTGATGGGCCGGATGGCTCGGCAAGGGTCGCCGCCTGCGGCAATTCCTGCCGGGAGCGAGGTCACTGCTTCCCGCTTGCCGACCGCTGCAATCGCTACCCAACCGATGCGAACCGCCACGCATCGATGATGGTGCTCGCCAATCCACAACTTAACGCCGCCGACGCCGCCGGGCCGTGCAATGGCCGTGCATTTCGAGGCGCTTTTGCTTTGTCGATCGCGCGGGGTCGTCTAGATTGGCTGGGGGTGGCGGTGTTTGTCAGGGATGCGGCGGTAGCGCCATGGCTTTTGTTCCCGGATTCGAGCACGACGTTTTCATCAGCTACGCACACTTCGACAACGAGCCCGATACCCAGGAAATCCGTTGGGTCAGCCGCTTCCAGGCCGATCTGAAAGTGGCGCTGCGGCAGCGGCTGGGGGCCGAGCCGAACCTCTTCTTCGACAATCGCAGCCTGCAGAACCAATTCCTCCAGGAATTGACCGAAAACGCCCGCGGCGCGGCCGCCTTCGTCGCGATCATGTCGCCGAGCTACATGAAGCGCGAATGGACGATCAAGGAGCTGGAGGCCTTCCACGCCAGCGGTAACGACCAGAACCGACTGGTGCCGGTGGAGCTACTCCCGGTTTTGGAAAGCGAGTGCCACCCTCACCTGTTGCAGGTGAAGCGCGCGCCTTTCTATTGGAAGGACCCGCTGGAAGAGGACATCGCGCTCAAGCTCACGCCCAAGTTCAACCCGGACAAATACGAGCAGCGCCTGCAGGGGCTGGCGCATCGCATCGAGGCGCTGCTGCGCTCGATCCGCGACCGGTCGCCGAAGCCGGCCGAGGCCAAGGGGCCGCTGACCGGCGAGACCATCCTCCTCGCCCAGGTGACCAACGACCTCTACGACGAGCGCGACCAGATCGTCGCCTATCTCAACCAGTTCGGCGCGCGCATCCTGCCCGAAGCCGATTACAAGCAGGGCGGGCCGGAATTCGCCGAGGCGTTCACGGCAGACCTCGCGCAGACCGGCTTGTTCGTGCAGTTGCTCGGGCCCTACCGCTCGAACCGTCCGCCGGACCTGCACAGCGACGGCTCAAGCGAGCCCAAGAGCTATGCCCAGTTTCAATACGACGCGGCGAAAGCCAGCGGCCGGCCGGTGCTGCAATGGCGCCGCCCCGACATCAACACCGCCACCATCACGCATTGGGACAAGCGCCTGCTGGACGGACCGGATGTGCTGGTCATGGGCCTGCAGGAGTTCATGAAGGAGATCAAGAAGGCGATCGAGCGCAAGAACGCCGCCGCCGAGAAAGACAAGGTCAAGGCCGAGAAAGAAGCGGAGAAGGACAAGAGCGGTGACGGCGCGGCCAAGACCCAGTTCTTGTTCATCAACGCGGATGCGAGCGACAAGGAATTGACCGCGCAACTGCTGAAGGCGTTCGAGGACCGGCGGGACTGGATCGCCGCCGGCCCGCTGTCCGAAGGCTCGGCCGAAGAGATCACCAAGGACCTCGACGCCAATCTGGTGGATTGCGACACGCTGCTTTTGGTCTACGGCAAGGCGGATGCGCCGTGGGTGCGCGCGCAGCTTCGCCGCTATAGCAAGATCGAGCGGCTGCGGGACACGCCGCTGCGGGTCAAGACCATCCTGTTCGCACCGCCGGCGCCCAAGCCCGAAATCGCGATGTCGGGCGGCTTCGCCAAGATCGACTGCCAAAACGGCCTGACCGGCGACCGCGTCGATGAGATTGTCGCGGAGCTTCGGCGGTGAGCGGCGAAGCCGTTGCAGCGCGCGCCCTATCCCGGCCTGCGCGCCTTTCGGCGCGAAGAAACCGACCTGTTCTTCGGCCGCGAGGATTGCATCAACGCGATGGTCGACCGGCTCGCGGCGACGCGTTTCCTCGCCGTGTTGGGCTCGTCCGGCACCGGCAAGTCGTCGCTGGTCAGGACCGGCCTGCTCGATGCCCTCGAACTCGGCCTGATGGCCAAGGCCGGCTCGCGCTGGAAGATCGTCGATTTCCGGCCGGGCGGCGCGCCGCTGAAAAACCTGGCGCGGCGTCTGTTGGAAACCGAAGGCGGCGAGGAGACTGCGCACGTCACGGCGCAGGACGTCGACCTGCTGCGGGCCTTTCTCGCGCGCGGCCCGCGCGCCGTCATCGAATGGTGCCGGTCCGGCCACCTGCCCAAGGGCGGGAATCTGCTGCTGCTGGTCGACCAGTTCGAGGAATTGTTCCGCTATCAGGATTATGCCGGGCGCGAAGAAGCCGAAGCGTTCGTCGCATTGCTCATCGAAAGCGCGCGCGAGGCCGATGTCGCGATCTACGTGGCCACCACCATGCGCTCCGAATATCTCGGTGCGTGCGCCCTGATCGAGGGGCTGTCGGACGCGATCAACGCGGGCATGTTCCTGACCCCGCGGATGACGCGCGAGCATTGCCGCGAAGCGATCGTCGGACCGGCCCAAGTCTGCAACATCGATATCGAGCCGGCGCTGGTCAACCGGCTGCTCAACGACCTCGCCAATTTCGCGCCGTGGGACAACCACGATGGGAGCGACCAGCTCGACCGCCTGATGCGGCGCGCGGACCAGCTTCCGCTCCTGCAATACACGCTGAACCGAATGTGGCAGCGGGCGCACGAACGCACCCCGACCTCGCGGGTCAAGCTGACGGTTGACGACTATGTCGCCATCGAAGGCTTGAGCGGGGCGCTCAACGCGCATGCCAACCAGATTTTCGACCAATTGGGCAAGCAGCGTGCGCAGGTCGCCGAATGGGTGTTCCGCGCGTTGACCGCGGGCTCGACGATCGCGGACGCCGTGCGCCGTCCGACCCGCCTCGACGAACTGGTCTCGGCCTCCGGTGGCGACGAAGCCGGTGTGCGTGCGGTGGTCGACGCGTTCCGCGCGCCCGGCGTCAATTTTTTGCTGCCCGAATACGATCCCAACAATCCGAAGCTCTCGGCCGACACCTATATCGACATCAGCCATGAGAGCCTGATCCGGCAGTGGAAGAAATTGTCGGAATGGCTCGGCGCCGAAGGGCGCGCGGCGCAGCAGTGGCGCCGCCTGGTCGACCGCTTCGGCACCGGCGAAATGCTGCGCGGCCGGGAACTCGCCAACCTGATCGCCTGGCGCAGCGAAACCAAGCCGAACCCGGCATGGGCGAAACGCTATGGCGGCGACTATCCGGCGGTCATCGCTTTTCTCGACAAGAGCCAGCGCGCGCAGAACACCAAGCGCGTCGCGGCAATTGCCTCGACGGTGTCGGCGTTCGTGCTGCTGGCGGGATTCGGCATCTACGCCAACGCCGAGCGCCAGCGCGCGGAAGCCGAGCGCAACCGCGCCGAGACCAACAAGAAGCAGGTCGTCGAACTCCTTGAGAACGTGATCTTCAATATCGCGGTGCCGTTGACCTCATCGGAGCGCGGATCGTCCACCACACTGGTGGCAAGGCGCGCGAGCGACACCGCGCAGACCGCCGACGCGCGCAGCGTCGACCGTGCCAGCGGCGGCCCCGACACAGGGCCTCAAGCAGAGCTGGCAGAGCTAAACGAATCAGCCGATCGCATCACCGCATCGTCGACGCCGGAGGCACGCCCAAACCCCGCTCTGACGACCGCCGCGATGGCTGTGGAGACCACGCGCCGGCTGGCGAAATTGGATACCAACGACATCGAGCTGCGGCGGCTTCTGGTCGTCAGTCTCAATGTGTTCGGCGAAGTCAAGCTGCAAGCGAAAGAGCTCGATGCCGCTGAGCAATCGTTCCAAGAGGGCATCGACATCGTTCGCGAGATGCTGCGCATCAGTCCGGACGTGGTGTTGTGGAAAGACGACCTCGCCGTCTCGCTGGTCGGCGTCGCGCGCGTTCACATCCGCCGCGACGGCCACACGCAAGCGCGACGCTACTACGAAGAGGCCGTCGTGCTCGAACGCCAGCTCGCGGAAGGACGCCCGCCGGACCGCCTCTTGCACAACCTGCAGGTCCACCTCGGCGAGCTGGGCGATCTCTACATCAGGCTCGGCGACCGCAGCGAGGCGCGCCAAGCGTTTGAGGAGCGGCTCCAGATCCGCCGCAAACGACTCGCCGCTGCACCCGGCGACTCGCAACGGCTGACCGACGTGTCGATCGCGCTCGACCGCGTCGGGCAGTTGGTCCGCGAGCAAGGCGACCTCAACGGCAGCCGGACGTTCTTTGAGGAGGCGCTCAAGATCGATCGCACGATCCTGCGCCGATCGGTCACCCGACGCGACTGGCAGGAGAACCTGGTGTTCAGCCTGACCCGGATCGGCGATCTCGATCGCCAGCTTGGCCAGCAGACCGAGGCGCTCGGATTTTACGAGGAAGCGCTCGGGCTGCAACGCAAGCTCGCCGCCGACAACTCGCTGATCGCGCCACAACAGACGCTCGCCTCGTTGCTCGGCAAGGTCGGCGACCTCCGGCGCCGCCTGCGTGAATTCTCGACGGCGATCAACTCGCATCGCGAAGAGCTCGACATCCGTCGCCGTCTGCTCGCCCGCGAACCAAGCAGCCTGACCGCGCAACGCAACGTCTCCAGCGCGCTCGACTATCTCGGCAATGCCTTGCGCGAGAACAAGGAGCTTGATGGCGCGCGCAAGGCTTTCAACGAGCAACTCGAGCTCGACCGCCGGATCGCCAAGGCCGATTCCAACAACGCCACCAGCCTGACGGACCTCGCCTGGAGCTTGAACCGCCTCGGCGACCTCGACCGCGACGCGTCGAAGCCGCTCGACGCCGCCCGCTATTACGAGGAAGCGCTTGGGATCGAACGCAAGCTGAGCGCGCGCGACCGCGACAGCTTGGTCAGGATGCGGGCGCTGGCGTCGATCGTCAGCAAACTCGGATTGGTGCGGGCCCGGACCAGCGACTACACCACCGCGCTTTCGCTGCACCAGGAGGAGCTCACGCTGCGCCGGCAGTTGTACGAGCGCACACCCGACGACAACGATGCGCTGCGAAATCTGTCGCTGGCGCTCGATCGCGTCGGCAACGTGTTCCGCGATTTGAGCGACGTCCAGAATGCGCTCAAGTATTTCGAGGAAGAGCTCACCATCGATCGCCGCTTTGCCATCCGTGCGCCTGACAACCTGACGGCGTTGCAAGATCTGCAATGGACGCTCAACAAGCTTGCCGATTTCGTGCGCCAGCGCACCGGCGATCGAGCCGCCGCGCGCAAATACATCGCGGAAATGATCGGCGTCGATCGCCGGCTGATCGACCGGCAGCCGACCAACAAGGACCGTCACCGCCGGCTCAAGGACGACCTGACCAAGCTCGCCAATTTGCTGTTGGACCTGAACCTGCCAGTCGAGGCGCGCGAGGCCTATGGCGAAATCTTCGTCGCCGGCGAGCGCTGGCTCGGCATTGCGCGCGACAGCTACATGGCGACCTCAAGCGAAGCCAACCGCAACGACCTGCTGCAGGCCTATGGCGACGCCGGTTGGAACGCGATCCTCGCCGGCCGCGCCGGCGACGCCGTGCCGCACCTCGAGGCGGCGCTGTCGATCAATGCCGACACGCCCTGGAACACCGTCAACCTGGCGCACGCCTTCCTGTTCCTGGAACGCTATCCGGAGGCGATCAAGCTGTACAATTCGGTGCGCGATCGCAACCGCAGCGAAGACGGCAAGCGGACCTATGCCAACGAGATCAAGGATGATTTCGGAATCTTCCGCCGGCTCGGCTTGACGCGGCCCGAATTCGCGCGCGCCGAACGCGATCTTCGGCTGTAACCGCGCGTCAGGAGATTGACGACGGCGCGAATGTCAGCGCGACGCCATTGATGCAATAGCGCAAGCCGGTCGGCGGCGGCCCGTCATCGAAGACATGGCCAAGATGCCCGCCGCAGCGCCGGCAATGCACCTCGGTGCGCGGAATCAGCAATGCGAAGTCCCGCGCGGTGCCGACGGCATTGGCGAGCGGCTGATAGAAGCTCGGCCAGCCGGTGCGGCTATCGTATTTCGTCTCCGACGCGAACAGCGGCAGCGCGCAGGCGGCACAGGCAAAGACGCCTTGCCTTTTCTCCTGGTTGAGCGGGCTCGACCCCGGCACTTCGGTGCGGTGCAGGCGAAGCACGTCGAACTGCGCGCGCGTGAGGATGGCGCGCCATTCTGCATCGGTGCGCTCGATCTCGAAGCGCCCCTTCGCCTCGCTGGTGCCGTAGATCCACCACAGCCCAGCCGCCGACGCGAACGCCGTACCGCCCAAGATCGCGTTGCGGCGATTGAGCATGGTCATGACGCCGGCTTGCCCCAGAGCTCCTCGAGCCTGGCGTCGCGCCCGCAATTGAGACGGTAGAATTGATAGCGCACCGGATTCTTCTTGTAATAATCCTGGTGGTAGTCCTCCGCCTTATAGAAGGCGCTCGCGGCGGTGATCTCGGTCTGGATCGGCTGCTTGAATCGGGCCTGATGCTTCTTCTTGGTTTCCTCCGCGAGCGTGCGCTGCTCGCTTGAGTGATAGAAGATGCCCGGCCGATATTGGTTGCCGCGGTCGCAGAACTGGCGGTCCTTGGCCAGCGGATCGTGGTTGCGCCAGAACACGTCGAGCAGGCGCTCGTAGCTCACCACCGCCGGGTCATAGACGATCTCGACCGCCTCGGTATGGCCGGTCCGTCCGGTGATCACTTGCTGATAGGTCGGATCGACGGTGAGCCCGCCGATAAACCCCGAGGTCGTGCTGATCACGCCCTCGACCTTGTCGAAATCCGCCTCCGTGCACCAGAAGCAGCCGCCCGCGAAGGTGGCGGTCGCAGTGGTTGGCGGCGCGGTCTGCGCCGCCGCGCCGGCGACGATGGCGAGGCTCAGAAGGATGCCGGCTGGAAATCGCATGGGTTTCTCCTGTTGCGACAAGCGTGACCCGGCTCGGATAGCGGCTAGCCGTGATAACTAGCCGATTTTTGCGCCGGCCGCCCTTCAATTCCAGTCACGTTCGTGCGAAGCCAGCGTGAACGGGGCGGCGCGTCCGCTCGGACAGGAACCAAAGGCATGCGTTTCGAAGGCACCAGCGCCTATGTCGCGACCGACGACCTGAAAATCGCGGTCAATGCCGCGATCACGCTGGAGCGGCCGCTTCTGGTCAAGGGCGAGCCCGGCACCGGCAAGACCGTGCTGGCGCTCGAGATCGCCAAAAGCCTCGGCGCGCCGCTGATCGAATGGCACGTCAAATCCACCACCAAGGCGCTGCAAGGACTTTACGAATACGACGCGGTCTCGCGGCTGCGCGACAGCCAGCTCGGCGACGAGCGGGTGCGCGACATCCGCAACTACATCAAGCGCGGCAAGCTGTGGGATGCGTTCGTCGCCGACGAACGGCCGGTGCTGCTGATCGACGAGATCGACAAGGCCGATATCGAATTCCCGAACGACCTCTTGCTCGAGCTCGACCGCATGGAGTTCTTCGTCTACGAGACCGGCGAGACCGTGAAGGCGCGGCGGCGACCGATCGTCATCATCACGTCGAACAACGAGAAGGAACTGCCGGACGCATTCTTGCGCCGCTGCTTCTTTCACTACATCCGCTTTCCCGACCACGACACCATGACGGCGATCGTCGAGGTGCACTTTCCCGGCATCAAGCAGCGGCTGGTCTCCGAAGCGCTGCGGCTGTTCTACGAGATCCGCGACGTGCCGGGGCTGAAGAAGAAGCCGTCGACCTCCGAGCTGCTCGATTGGCTGAAGCTGTTGATGGTCGAGGACATCGGCCCGGAGCTGCTGCGCGAGCGCGACCCCAAGAAGCTCATTCCGCCGCTGCACGGCGCGCTGCTCAAGAACGAACAGGACGTGCATCTGTTCGAGCGGCTGGCGTTCATGGCAAGAAGAGACGGCCGCTGAAGTCCTAGGGCGTGGAACTTGTTTAACGCGCGGCCATAGCCGTGTGAATGCAAGCTGGACGAATGCGAGGTAGTTAGCCGCGAGCTTGTCGTAGCACGTTGCGACGCGAAGGGGCCTGAAGCTTGAAGGCCCGCGTTGAGCAAAAAGATGGGCAATGCAAGCTTGCGGAGCGCGCGGTTTTTTGCTGCAAGCTTATCATCGCCGCGCCGCCACAATAGCGATATGAGGAGCCTCTGTCCGTGAAGCCCGCCCAGACATTGCGCGACCTGCTGGCCCAGCCGAACATTGAGATCATGCCCGGTTGCCATGACGCGCTCTCGGCCAAACTGGTTGCTGACGCAGGTTTCAAAGTGACGTTCATGAGCGGGTTTGCCGTCGCGGCGGCGCGGCTCGGGCTGCCGGACACCGGCTTGATTTCGTTTGCGGAGATGCTCGACAGCCTGCGAAATTGTTGCGCGGCCGCCGGCAAGGTCCCGCTGATCGGCGATGGCGACACCGGCTATGGCAATGCGCTCAACGTCCAACGCACGGTGATCGAATATGCCCGCGCCGGTGCGGCAGCCGTGATGATCGAGGATCAGGTCAGTCCGAAGAAGTGCGGCCACACCCGCGGCAAGCAGGTGATCTCGCGCGCGGAAGCGCGCATGAAAATCCGCGCCGCTGTGGATGCGAAGGCCGACGCCGACATCCTCATTATGGCGCGCACCGATGCGCGTGCGGTGCACGGCTTCGACGAGGCCCTGGCGCGCTGCCAGGATTTCGAGGCAGAAGGCGCCGATATCATTTTCCTGGAAGCGCCCGAGAACGAAGACGAGATGCGGCGCTTCTGCGCGCGCATCAAGAAGCCCTGCATGGCGAACATGGTGCCGGGCGGCAAAACACCGGTCCTGGCTCCCGATCAATTGCACCAGCTCGGCTACAAGCTCGCGCTCTATCCGGTGATGCTGCTGTCGTCGTCGATCGCCGCGATGCAGGCGACGCTCGAAGCGCTTAGGCCCGGCTCCAAGACACCGCAGCCACCGACGATCTCGTTCACCGATCTCCAGGGCGTGGTGGGCTTCCCCGACTACTGGAGCCGTGAGACGCGCTATCAGGCGAAGGAATAGTATTATTCCGCCTTGATGCCGGCGGCCTTGACGACCTCCGGCCAACGCTTCAGCTCGCTCTTGATGAAGGCGTCGAACTGCTGCGGCGTGCCGCCAACGATGTCGGCGGCCTGCGCTTCTGTGATGGCGGTGCGCACCGCCGGCACCTTGCAGAACCTGATTGAAGATGCCGTTGATGCGAGCGACCAGCGCAGGGTCCATGCCGGCCGGCCCGACGATGCCATGCCAAACGCTGACGTCGAAGCCGGGTATCGTCTGCCCGACAGGCGGCGTGTTCGGCAGTTGCGGCATCGGCCGCATCGAAGCGCCGGCAAGAGCGCGAACCTTGCCTTCCCTGATCTGAGCCAGCGACGGTCGAGACCGTGATGATCGCGGTGTCCGCTTCGTTGCGCAGCAGCGACGTCAGCATTTCCGCGCCCGAACGATAGGCGACGTTGACCTGGTCGATCCCGGCCTGGCTGTTGAGATAGGCCATGAACAGATGCGTCCAGTTGCCGATCCCCGCCGAGGCGTAGTTGAATTTGCCCGGCTGCTGTTTTGCTGCGGCCACGAATTCGGCCAACGTCGTATAGGGCAGTGTCGGCCGGATCAGCACGACCGCCGGCAAGTTGGCCACGTGAATGATCGGCGTGAAGGCGGTGTGCGGATCGTAGGGCAGTTTGGCCGTCAGCGTGTGCGACACGGCATTGGGCCCGACCTCGGCGAGGAACAGCGTGTAGCCGTCCGGCTTCTCGCGCGCCACGGCGGCCGCGGCGATTGTGCCGCCGGCACCGGGCCGGTTCTCCACGATCAAGCGGCTGCCCGTTGGCGAATTGCGAGAAGCCGTTCGCCAGATTGCGCGACAGCGTGTCGGCCGCGCCGCCCGCGCCGACCGGCACCAGCAGCCGAACCGGGCGTTCGGGCCATTGCGCCGCCGGACTGGGCAAAGGCGGAAACCGTGGCGAACGCGACGATCGCAAGGACGGCGATCCCAACGCCTTGGCGGCGCACAAGGCTGGCGAAAAGCATGGCATTGTCCCCACCTGAAATTTATTGGTTTTGAGGGTACCAACATGCGACATCCGGCACAATCGCCGTCGCGGAGATTGCTGGACCACACCTGACATGCCGGCGCAGCCGGACGTCTGTTGTTGGCCCTAACCCGAAGTGGCCGAATGTCTGCTCTTGCGCCGCTGTTGGGGGATAAGCGGACATCAAATACGCTGCATCCGAGCGCCCTGATTTATGAGTACACGGCCTAGTCCGTGCTTGCGCGGGGACGAGCGGAGAGCAGCACCTCTAACCGCTGGCGCCTCCCAGCACCCTCGCCACCGCCTTGCCCACGGCATCCACCGGGATCGCCTCCATCGTGTCACCGCCAAACTCCTGCGCGCGCACGATGACGCAACGCTCGCCGAACGGCGCCCAGCGCCGCGCGTCGCTGGGGCCGAACAGGCTCACCAGCGGCGTGCCGATCGCCGCCATCAGGTGACCGACGCCGCTGTCGTTGGCGACGGTCGCGGCAAGCCGGCGCCCGAGCGCAATGGCAAATTCCAGGCGCGCCACGCGAAGCGCCGGATCGACCGGCTCGGCTTCCGGAAACAGCGCCTGCGGAACCTCGGCGCGCAACCGCGCCAGCCATTCCTTTTCCTGCGGACCGATCAGAAACACCGGCACGCAGCCCGTCGCCGTCAACGCCGGCGCCAGCGCCAGCGCGATGAAACGCTCGAGCGGCCAATTCTTCCGGACCTCGCGGCTGCCGGGCGCCAATCCGACATATCGCACTCCGTCCGGCAGGCGGGCCGCCGCGAGCTGCTGCGCGGCCTGAGACACCTCGAACGTCCCCCTCCAGTCGGCGGGCCGCCCGCTCGCGGCCTCCACCATCGCCAGCATGCGTTCGGCAACGCCGCGCGGCCGGGTCCAGCGGTCGGGAGGCAGACGGCTCGACAACAGGAAACCCGGCGTACAGGTGAAGTAGCCGCGGTGTTTGAGACACCAGCGCGCAAGCAGCACCGTGGTAAAGCGCGTGCGCGAATCGAACACCAGATCGAACCGTGGCAGACGGCGCAGCCGCGCGATGATGTCGCGATTGGAATTTGCCAGACCGGCATTGGCAATGACCCGATCGAGCATCGGCGCCACCCAGGGCGCGAGATCGTCCTCCATCGCGGTCTGATGGGTGGCGATCCACCAGATGCGATGCGCGGGAAACGCACGCCGGACCGCGCGCAAGAACGGCACCTTCAAGAGCGCGTCGCCCAGCCCCTCCCGATCCACCAGTACGGCGATCCGTTTATCGCCATCGTTCATCGCATCCATGCCGGTCACCGCGGGTCACGCCCGGCGCGAGCGGCAGGATCGACAGCACAGGCGTTCGATGCCATAGGAGACAAATTCATGGTCGGTTGAGCGGACGGGCGTGACAATGGCGCGGCGGATCGAGGTACCCATATCGGTCGGTGAGCTGGTCGACAAGGTAACGATTCTCGCCATCAAATTCGAGAAGATCGCCGATGCCGGCAAGCGGGCGAACGTCGGACGCGAACTCGACGCGCTGACCGGCGTGCTGAAGCCGCTCCTCGCCACCGCGCCGGGGCTGGCCGCCTTGCAGACGGAGCTGCGCTCGATCAACGAGACGCTGTGGCGCATTGAGGACGACATCCGCGATCGCGAGCGCCAGCGCGATTTCGGCCCCCGCTTCATCGAACTCGCGCGCAGCGTCTACCAGACCAACGATCAGCGCGCCGCCACCAAGCGCAAGATCGACGAGCTCATGGGCTCCGACATCGTCGAAGAAAAATCCTACGCGCCCTACGATTGACCGGTCGCCACGCGATCTGAACGGACCTGCTGCCACCACGATGCATGGCGTCATGTCCCGTGGATTTGACTTAGGTCAAGGGCTTACGGCGGGTTTGGTTATCACCTGTCATCGTTGGCTGATTGAACCATGCCGCCAAAGGTGAGCGGCGGATCAGCGCTATCGAGGAAGAGGACATCATGACACAGTCGCGACCCAGCATTGTCATCGTTGGAGGGGGAATCGGCGGTTTGTTTGCAGCAAATGCTCTGGTCGCGCAGGGCCTTCAGGTATCGGTCTACGAGCAGGCCCCCGCCCTGGGAGAGGTCGGCGCCGGCGTCTACATCACGCCAAACTGCGTGCGCCAGTTACAGCGGGTCGGACTGGGACCGGCGGTCGAAACATGGGGCGCCAAGGTCGCCAACAAGTCGCAATACTTCCATCACGACGGATCGGTGATCTCGGCAGTCCAGGTCACGGACTCATCGGGCTGGAATGCGACCTACGGGATGCACCGCGCCGACTTGGTAGACATGTTGGCGAAGAACCTGCCGGACGGGGTGGTGAATACCGGGCACAAGTGCACCGGCTATGAGCGGCGCGGCGAGGTCGCGCGCGTGACGTTCGACAATGGCGCCGTTGCCGAAGGCGACGTCGTGGTCGGCGCGGACGGAATCCACTCCGTGCTGCGGTCGCATGTATTTCCCGAGTCGCGTCCGGTGTTCTCCGGAACGGTCACCTACCGTGGTGTCGTTCCGGCCGAGCTCGTGCCGGAATGGCCGGCCGAGAGCTGGCTGATGTGGCTCGGCAAAGGCAAACACTTCCTGGTCTATCCGCTGCGCGCCGGCAAGCTCATCAATTTTGTGGGCTTCGTCCCGGCGGAGAAGGAAATGAAGGAGTTGTGGTCGGCATCCGGCGATCCTGACGTGCTGCGCCAGGAATTCGCCGACTGGGACCCGAAGCTTGGCTATCTGTTGCGCCAGGTGAAGACCACGTTTCGAACCGCGCTGTTCGACCGTGACCCGCTGCCGTCATGGACCCGGGGACGGCTCACGCTGCTCGGCGACGCTGCGCATGCGATGCTCCCGCATCTTGGGCAAGGCGCCAATCAGTCGATCGAGGACGGCATGGCCCTCGCGACCATCTTGGCGAATACCGACCGCACCACGGTTCTCGCCGCCCTCCTCCTCTACGAGCGGCTCCGGCGCGAGCGGACGGCGAAGGTCCAATCGGGCGCGCGCGAGAACGGGCTGCGATACGACTCGTTCCACGCCGATCTCAAACTCCGGGACGCCGAGATCACGGCCCATGCCGGGTTCCGCAAGCAGCTCTACGATTACGACGTCGTTCCGGAAGCGCGCACGCTGGCGGCGGACCTGGTTTAGCCGCGGCGCGCCCACGGCGACTCAACGCGGCGCGATGTTTATTGTCGCGCCGCGATCAGTTTGCCGCCAACGTACGGCCGACGCCGCGTGATGCCCTAAGTCGTGTGCCGTTCCGACGCCCGGGAGTCGTTCGGCATTGCGTCGCCCGGCAATTCGCCTTCGCTGCGCCGGTATTCGGCCTCGCGATGGCGCGCCTGCCGCGCCCGGCTGCGCTCATTGAACCGGTACCACCAATAGTGCACTTGCGCGGCGGTGCGGCCGATGACGCCGCCGGACCACACCAGCTCGAATGGAATGAACCGCCGCCAGGTGTCGTCGCCATCGATGATCGCACGCGCGATGATCTGCCCCGCCATCGCGGTGGTGTTGAGCCCATGCCCGCCGAAGCCGCTGGCGAGCCAGATGCGCGGCGACAGTTCCCCGATCTGCGGCATCCGGTGCAGCGAATTGCCCAACACGCCGCTCCACATGTGCTCGAACTCGACCGGCCCAAGCTGCGGAAAAACCTCGGCAAGGTCCGCCTTGAGCGCGCGCGCGAGCCGCGCCGGATCGCGCTCCCAGGTGGTCGCCCGGCCCGACCACATCAAGCGGTCGCCGCCGACAACGCGGTAGTGATTGTCGGCGAGATCCGTGTCGCTCACCGCGCCGCGAAATGCGATCGCGTCGGCAAGCCGCTCGCCGAGCGGCTGGCTGGTCATGACATAGGTCCAGACCGGCAGCAGCGTGCCGGCGATCCTGGGGACGAGATTGCCGAGATGGACGTTGCCGGCGAGCACGACATGGTCGGCGCGCACCCGTCCGGCCGGCGTCACCACCCACTTGCGGACCCCGGTGCCGTCGATCGATTGCACCGGCGTGTTGACGAAGATGCGCGCCCCCGACGCTTCGGCATCGGCGGCGAGCCCGAGCGCGTAGTTGAGCGGATGGATATGAAACGCCTGCGGCATGTAGATCGCGTGAAAATAGTGGTCGCTCTTGAGCACCTCGCGCACACGCTCGACCGGCCAGCCCTCGACTTGCCCGCCCAGGTCCTGGCCGATCAGGCGCACCGCCGCGAGGTCGGCGTCCGCCTCGTCGGACTTCGAGACCTTGAGCCAACCGCCGTCGACCATTTCCACGCCCGGCATGCCGGTGTCGCGAATGGCGGAGCGCACATAGTCAAGGCCGCCCTCGGCGAGCCCCCACAGCACTCTGGCGTCGTCGAGGCCAACGCGCTTCACGACCTTGTCCATGTCGCAGGCAAAGCCGGGCAGCACAAAGCCGGTATTGCGGCCGGACGCGTTCCACGCAATCTCGCGCGCTTCCAGCACCACCGCCGACCAGCCGCGATGCGCCAATTCGCGCGCGGTCGTGAGCCCGGCCAGGCCGCCGCCGACCACGCAGACATCGACGTCAAGATCGCCGGCAAGCGACCCGCGCACGGGCGCCGGCACCGCCGTGTCGGTATACCAGGTCGCCCCGCCCGCTTTACTTGAGGAATTCACGCTGTCGATCCATTGATTGCGGCCGAACGGCCGCCGCTGACACACGCCGAGGCGTTCGGATTCGGCCGGGGCGTCATGCTAGACTTCCCCCCTCCAGAAATCGATGCCAAGAAACCGAAACCATGCGACTGATGATTTTCCGCCACGCCAAGGCCGAGAAAAGTGCGCCCGGGATTCGTGACCGTGATCGGCCGCTGAATCCACGCGGTCACAAGGACGCCGCAAAGATGGGCGGCTACATGGCGCACCACGCGCTGACGCCGCATCATGTGCTGGTCTCCCCGGCGCGGCGTACGCGCGAAACCTGGGCCGGCATGGCGTCCGCGCTGCCGGGAGCCGTTCCCACATTCTTCGAAGACCGCCTGTATGATGCTGCTCCCGAGGACATCCTCGCGGTCATCCGGGAAACCCAGCCATCGATCGGTACGCTGCTCGTGATCGGTCACAATCCAGGCCTGCACGAAGTGGCGCGGCTCTTGATCGCCTCCGGCGACGTTGCCGCACGCGAGCGGCTTAATGAAGGATTGCCGACCTCCGGGCTTGCCGTGATCGACTTTGCCGGCAAGAATTGGGAAAAACTGCACCCGCACAGCGGACGGCTGGATCGCTTTGTGACGCCGCGCCTGCTCAAGGAGGCGACCGACTAGCGGGATAGCATCACCGCGGGAATGCCAGCGATATATGTATCGACGCCACACGCCATGCGTGCCCGCATGTGACGACCAGGATACCGGACAACTCGCCGCAGCACGCAAGAAGCGCCTTACACCGGCGGCGGCGGCGTGGCACAATGCTAAAATGGTTCAGTCCTTCAGGGGGAAGAGGACATCGCCATGTACCAAAGCATTCTCGTTCCGATCGATCTGGCAGAAACCGAGCTCGCCAAGCCGGCGATTGGCGTGGCCGTGATCATGGCCAAGCAATCCGGCGGCACGTTGCGGCTGATCAATGTGCTACCGCTGACGCCGGTGATGCTGGCCGAATACGTGCCGCCCGATTTCGAGACGCAGCAGCGCAAATCCGCCGAGGATGCGCTTGCCATCGTCTGCCAGGAGACCGGGCTTGAGCCGTCAAAAGTCTCCGCGACGGTCCGCCAGGGCGGCATCTATCAGGAGATTTTGGAAGAGGCGAAAGCGGTCAAGGCCGATCTCATCGTGATGAGTTCACACCGCGTGCACCGACCCGGCATTCGCACGTACTTCCTGGGCTCGCATGCGGGGCACGTCGTGCGCTACGCGCAATGCTCGGTGCTGGTCGTGCGGCAATAGCGGACGCATTTCAGATCCGCTTCGTTAGACCAACAGATCGACCGCGTGTTGGCGCGCTCTGCGACGACGTGAAGCACCGGTCGGCCGTGCGCCGTCGACCGGGTTGACGCGGGCGGCATCCGATATCGCACCAAGCGAGCCACCGACAAGCGAGCCGCCGAACAGCACCGCCGGCCCCTCGGCCCGCCCCGTGCCCGACGGCGCGCCGCTCTGATCGGCATTGGCCGGATTGGTGGACGGATGCGGGTCCACGCCCCGCTTGGCTTTGCTTTCGTCACAGCCGGACGTGCACAAATAGCCGTTAACAAACGATATCGCCATGCGCGGCCCCTTCGCGCGAGGGTAACGGCAGCTCGTAAACGGGACGTTTGCGATCGCCTCCGGCGCGATGACATTGCCATCACGGATTGGTGATGCGAGGCCGCGGCGCGTGGGCGGGCTGCAGAGAACGCAGGGTTAGCGGCGCTCGTCTTCCGAGGTCAGCTTTTGGATGCGTGCGATCTCCGGAAACGCACGGCTCCAGATCAGCGCCACCGCGAACGCGCCGAGACCGCCGATCAGCGCCGCCGGCACGACACCGAGCCATCCCGCCATCAGTCCGGCGCGGAATTCGCCGAGCGAGCCGGACGAGCCGGTGAACATCGAGTTCACCGTGATGACGCGCCCCAGCATCTCGGTCGGGGTGCGGGTCTGCACCATGGAATGCCGGATGACGACGCTGATGGCGTCGGCGGCGCCGTAACCCACCAGCGCGATCAATGACAGCGCCAGCGAGGTCGACAGGCTGAACACCGAAATCGACAGGCCGAATGCGGCAACGCTGATGAACAAGATCTTGCCCGCCTTGGCTTCGATCGACCAGCGCGCCAGCACGATCGACGCGGTCAGCGCACCGACCGCGGGCGCCGAGCGCAACAGACCAAGACCCCATGATCCGGTCTCCAGCACATCCTTGGCAAAGATCGGCAGCAGCGCGGTGATGCCGCCGACCAGCACCACGAACAGGTCGAGCGACATCACGCCCAACAGCACGCGCCGATTCCAGACGAAGGAAAAACCGGCAAACACGCTTTCGAGCGTGATCGGCCGTTTGTCGCGCTTGTCGTTGATCAGGTGAATGAAGCTCACGATCACCGCCGCCGCGGCGTAGACGACGGTACACGTCGCATACACAACCACCGGACCGAGCAGGTAAAGAAATCCGCCGATCGCCGGTCCGCTGATGATCGCGGTCTGTTGCGCGGTGGCTGCCGCGGCGATCGCGCGCGGCAGGATCGCCACCGGCACGATGCTCGGGACCAGCGCCTGCATCGACGGCATCTCGAACGCCCGCGCGATGGCGGCACCCAGCAGGAACGCGAACATCCACTCGCGCGTCAGCCAACCCATGGCGGTCCCGAGCGCAAGCAGCCCCACCATCACCACTTTGACGATCTGGCACACCGCCATGATCGCGCGCCGGTCATAGCGGTCGGTCACTTGACCGACGACGAGATTGAACACCACCAACGGCAGGAACTGGATAAAGCCGACGATGCCGAGATCGATCGGGTTGCCGGTCATGTTGTAGAGTTGCCAGCCGACCGCCACGCCCTGCATATGGTACGCGGCGGTGGTGGTCGTTCGTGTGAACCACAACCGCACGAACGACGGGTAGCGCAACAGACTGGTCGGGATTGGGGCGGAGGGCGTCTCGGCAGAAGACATGGCGGATAGGCTATGCGCCGAATTCGTTGCAGAGACCAGCCCTAGTGGTCCGATTCTAACATTCGCATCCCATTTCCGCGGGGTGGATAGCGAATGCCAAATCCACTCCACTAGCCGCAGGCAAGCGAGACCACCAGCGGGCGCTGCCAGCTCGTCTCCTCATTGCGCCCGACCGGCGCGAGACAATAAAGTGACGTGATTGGCTTCCATCCATTGCAGACGTTTCGCAGACGCCCATCACGACCAACAAGGGCGTCGCCACACGGGAGGAGACGACATGACCTTGGCACGCACGATAGGATTGGGGCTGTTCGCCGGCGCGTTATTGGCGATCGGTTTCGCAACCGGCGCGAATGCCGACAAGCCGACGCTCGGCGGCAAGCTCGAGCTGGAGGACGAAGGCAGCTTCTTCGTCAACGCGAAAAGCGTCCGGTCCGATTATCCCGGCGCTTCCGCGGCCACCGGGCCGGCCGCTGCCGGCAACATCACCGTCAATCAGATGTACGTGCATTTTCGCATCCCCGCCGGAGCCAAGGGCGTGCCGATTGTGCTGGTGCATGGCTCCAATCACACCGGCATGACCTACGAGACGACGCCGGATGGACGCGAGGGATGGGCCACCTGGTTCGTGCGCCAGGGCCATCCGGTGTACGTGGTCGATCATTCCGGACGCGGCCGCTCAAGCTTCAATCCGACGCCGATCAACGCGGTCCGCGACGGCGGCGCCGACCCGAAATCGCTGCCGACGCTGTTCCTCGGACCGCTCGACCGGGCGTGGTCGAATTTCCGGTTCGGCGCGGTCTATCCCAAGCCCTTCCCCAACCTGCAATTCCCGCTCGACGCGCTGGAGCAGTATCTGGCGCAGCTTGTGCCCAATACGGAAACCACGCTGGAAGGCGGCGGCGCCAACACCGTCGCCGCGCTCGCCGCATTGCTCGACAAGATCGGCCCGGCCGTGGTGATGGTCCACTCGCAGTCGGGCGTGTACGGGCTCGAGCTGGTGCGGCGACGACCCACGACCGTGCGCGCGCTGATCAGCGTCGAAGGCGGCTGCGAAACGCTCACGCAAGATGACGTCGGCAAGTTCTTCGCCAAGGTGCCGATGATCTCGGTCTGGGGCGACAACAGCGTCGGGGCGGCAGGCGTGAACGGCGACAAGCGGCGCGAAGGCTGCCGGAACGCGACCAAACTCATCGGCGCCGGCGGCGGACAAGGCACCTTCCTGCTGCTGCCGGAAGCAGGCGTTGCCGGCAACAGTCACATGATGATGATGGACAAGAACAACCTTCAGGTCGCCGGCCTGATCCGCAAGTGGCTCGTGGAGCAGGTACGGTAGAGCACGAACGCTGCTAACCGCGATCCCGATCCGTAAGTCGCTTCAGATCGGGATCGCCAGCAGCGTATCGATCTGCCCGCTGTCGAGCACCACCACCTTGTCGACAAAGCGCGGCGCGTCCGGCCCGTCGATCACGATCCGGTCGTCATAGCGACCGGTGACGAACAGCATGGTCTCCCCGGTGTGCATGATGCGCGCCACCATGAAGCTGGTTCGCGCATGGATGAGGCCGCCCTCGCCCGGCTCGATCACCGGCGGGCCGATCACGTGCCGATAGCGCTGCGCCTCGTAGACATTGGCGTCGCGCAACGAGCGCACGCGATCGCGCAGCATCGCCCGCGAGCTGGCGTAGATCAGGCCGAGCGGCATGCCCTGCGCAAGATTGTCGGCGGTGGTGACGAGATAACGGCAGGCGTCGGTGAAAAAATCCGGCCAGGCCTCCAAGCGGTCATCGTCGAGCGCCTGAATGTAACGCGCGAGCAGGTCCTGCACCGTCAACGTGGTCGCGATGTCCACGGCCCGCGCTTGCGTTGGAGCGTGATCTTTCTGGATCATGCTCACAGCCCCATCCGCGAACGATAGACCGTCCAGAAGCCGCGCACTGCCGCCTCGGTGACGCGGGTATCGTCGGACGCAATGCCGCGGCCGCCCATTTCCACCACCGACAGCACGTCGGCGGCGGAATTGACCCCGCGTTGCACGAAGCCCGGCGCCGCGCCGTCTTCCATCGAAATATAACCGGCCGGCCCGATCAGGTTGGCCTGCCGCAGCCGGCGCTCGGTCATCGCCTCGTCGTCGTCGACAAAGCCGAAGATCGTCCACATCAGCTCGGTCTTGGTGAGATCGTGGGTCACCAACCGGCGCACCGCCAGGCTGTTTCGCGTCTGCTGCAGAACGAAGGTCGGAAACACCGACAGGATCTGCAGGCCGATACCGTCGCCATACTCATCGACATGCTGCAGCACCTGAGGCGCTTCGAGCCCGAAGCCTTCCTGCGCCGCGCGCATGCCGGCCTGCTCGTATTCCCGGCCGCCGGTGTCGGCCGCAAACGAATAGCTGATGTGATGGCCGCCGCTCTCGCTGATGACCAGCCCGCCTTTCTGCGTCAGGCGGTTGAGCCGGAACGTGGTGAAGAACGTGTGCAGCAGGCTTGCGTGATAGGAGTCCTTCACGTTCTCCATGTAGAGTTTCCAGTTGCTCGCCAGCATCTGGCTGTAGCTGCCGAGCACCCGCACCGGCGCGCGCATGACGCGGCGGATGCCCTTGACGATCTCGGGACCGAGATAGGATTTCAAGCGGCGGCGCATCGGCGTCGAGCGTGCCGAAGATCAGACCGCCGAGCGTTTCGACCTTCAGCTTGCGCGGCGGATGTTCGTCCGGGCGCGCGTCGGCCGCCATGCCGCCCTTCCCGCCCATGCCCTTGCGGAACGCGACCGCGGTGAGATTGCCGGCAAGGTCGTAGCTCCAGTTGTGATAGACGCAGACGATGTCGCGCGCCTCGCCGCGCTCCTTGATGCACAGCAACGAGCCGCGATGCGCGCAGCGGTTTTCGAAGGCATTGAGCCGGCCCTCGTTGTCGCGCGTGACCACCACCGGCATCGCACCGACCGCCGACGTGCGGAAGGTGTTGGGCTTCGGGAGCTCGGCCTCCAGGCACAAAAAATTCCAGGTCGGGCCACGAAAGATGCGTTCTTGCTCGGCATCGAACAGGTCGCGGTCCGAATAGACCCAATACGGGACCCTCGCGACGCCCGCTTCCGGCCATTCCCGCGTTGCGGACGTCATCGCCGCGCGCTGCCCGCTCACGGCAGCTTGACGTTGGCGGCCTTGATCACCTTATGCCAACGCGCCACCTCCGTGCGGAAATAGGCCGCGGTCTCCTGCGGGTTGCCGCCGACGATTTCCGCCGAGAACTTGGCCATGCGCGCCAGCATCTCGGGCTGCCGCAACGCTTCGTTCGCATCGGCATTGATCTTGTTGACGATCGCCATCGGCGTCTTCGGCGGCGCCACGATCGAGAAGAACGCTTCCGACTCAAACCCGGGCAGCGTCTCGGCGATGGTCGGCACATCCTTGAGCGACGCCATGCGCTTGGTGCTCGCGACGCCGAGCAGACGGAGCTTCTTGCCCTGCACCAGCGCCAGCGACACGCCGAGATTGTCGAACATGATGTCGACGTTGCCGGCGACGAGATCGTTCAGCGCGGGTGCCGAGCCGGTATAGGGGACGTGCTGGAATTTCACGCCGGCCATCATCTGGAACATCTCGGAGGTGAGGTGCGAGGTTGCACCGATACCCTGGATGGCCGAATTGATCTTGCCGGGATTGGCCTTGGCGAAAGCAATCACCTCTGCCACCGACTTGGGCCCGAAATTCGGCGCCACCACCAGGGCATTCGGTATCCGCGCCATCACCACGATCGGGATGAACTGGGTCGGATCGAAATTCAGCTTGGGATAGAGATTGTGGTTGATGACGAGAGGCGGCGGCGGGGCCGACAGCAGCGTGTAGCCGTCCGGTTCTGCCTTGGCGACGAGCTCCGAGCCGATGTTACCGGCCGCGCCGGGGCGGTTCTCGACCACCACCGGATGCCCCCATTTACGCGACAGGAAATCGCCGACCACGCGGGGCACGACGTCGGCGGAGCCACCGGCGGGGAACGGCACGACGATGCGCACCGCACGCGTGGGGAAATCCTGGGCCTGCGACCGCGGCGACAGCGCGGCCAGAACCGCAAAGCCGCAGGCCGCCGCCAGCAATAGCCGGGCGCCCTGCCGAGCCCGCGAATTCCTGTTGTTCATTGTCGTACTCCGGTCGTCACCGGGTCGTCACACGCCCTTGAGGTCGCGAGGCCGCCGGCTGTGATCGCCGAACGTGACGCCTCGAAACCGAGCGCAGACCTGAAAACGCGCACCACAGTATCAAGCGATCATCCCGGGTGTCCCCGGGATTCCGACGCTCACGCCGTCACCTGCGGCGTTTCGCGCAACGGCGGCCGCGCTGGGCACGGTCAATCGAGGGTCACCTTCGCGGCCGTAATCACCGGCGCCCAGTGCCGCGTGCTGGTCTCGATCATCTTTCGCATCTCATCCGGCGAATTGCCGAGCGGCTCCGCCTCCAGCGCCAAGATCCGCTTGCGCAGGTCCGCCGCCTTGAAGCCCTCGCCGATCGCAGCGGACAGGCGCTGCGTGATGTCTTTGGGCGTGCCCGGCGGCGCGGCGACCGCCATCCAGGTATCGCCGAAAACACCGGGCAGCGTTTCCGCGACGGTTGCAACTTTCGGATAGCTCTTGATCCGGTCGTTCCCAGCAGTCGCCAACAGCTTGAGCTTGCCGGCGTCGATGTTCTGCTTGTTCGACAACAAATAGTCGGGAACGAGATCGATGTTGCCTCCCAAGAGATCGTTGATGGCAGGCGCACTGCCTCGATAGGGAATTTCCGTCATGCGGAATTTTCCGCGCAACATCAAAAACTCGCCGAGCAGATGGCCGGTGTTGCCTTTGCCTTGATGGCCGTAGTTGACCTTCCCGGGATTGGCGCGCGCGTATTCGATAAAGCTCGGCAGATCATTGGCCGGCAGATTCGCGCGGGCAACCAAGACGAGCGGATATGAGGCCAGCACGCTGACCGGCTCCATCGCACGCGTATCGAGCGGCGACTTTGTGAACAAAAGATGCGCGACGGTGTACGCGAGCTGCGGCGCGCACAGCACGGTGTGACCATCGGGCGTGGCGCGCATCACCGACTCGATCGCAGTGCGACCGCCGGCGCCGACCGGCCGGTTTTCAACCACGACCTGTTGTTTCAACGCACTGCCGGCCCGCTCGGCCGCAATCCGGCAAAGCAAATCGGCCGTCGCGCCGGCAGGCAATGGCACCACCATCGTGATCGGACGACTCGGGTAGCTCCCCTGCGCACGCACCGGCGTTTGCCCCAACGCGACGCAAAGCGCGATGGCAACGCTAAGTTGGGACAGTCTGATCATTGCTCTTCTCCCTCACAAGCGATTTGTCCTTTTTGTCGCGCGATTTTCGACACAGCAATGCCGGGTTGCACGCTCACAACACCGCGAGCCACACTCAAACCGCTCAATTTCCAGGCATATCTCCAACTCGCGGGAAATACCTGTTGATCTTTACCGCATTGTCATTCGACAGTGCGGCGATAATCGACCACAATATCGTTGTCATCATTGCGGCTCATGTTGCGTCCCAACCAGCCATCCGACCGTACTCCTCAGATGATGGACAAAACGCGAGCCGATCACAACCGGTCGAGAGCGACCGCGTTGGATCGCAAGGTCAGGTGAGGTCGCTCATGATCAGCCGATTGGTCCGTGCCGGAGTGCTTGCGTCGGTGGCATTCGCCGCCATGCCAACCCCCGCGTCGGCGCAGCGGATGTTCGATGGCAACTGGAGCGTTCTGATCGTCACCGAGCGCGGAACCTGCGACCGTGCCTATCGCTACGGCATTTCGATCCGCAGCGGCCAGGTCATCTACGAAGGCGGCGTCGTCAATTTCACCGGCCGCGTGGCGGCCAACGGTGCCGTCAACGTTCGCGTCACCTCCGGCAGCGCGGCCGCCGCCGGTTCCGGCCGGATGAGCCGCAATGCCGGCCAAGGAAAGTGGAGCGGGCAGTCCGGCGGCAATCGCTGCTCCGGCTACTGGACCGCCGAACGGCGCTGACGGCCGCCCATTCAACCCCCGGATAGCCGAGACCGCGATACCACCTGTCGCCGGTCTTGTGTTTTGGGCCAAAGGCAATTAGGCCGGGCATCCCCGCGCCGCAATGGTCCGTATCCTTGGCGGACCACCAAGGGACCCGATCCGACCGGAGAAGCTGCCGTGAATCGCCTCGTTGCCAGCTTGGCCCTGGGCCTGATCTTCGCGAATTTTGTCACATGGCCGGCACCGCCGGTCTTGGCGCCGCACGGCGCCGGCGTGGCATCCGCCGAGGCGACGCAGAAGGCCAAGCCCAAGGCCAAGCAAGCCAAGCAGCCCGCGACCAAAAAAGACGTGACGCCGGCGCGCAAAGGTCCGCCGCCGCGAATCCCATTCACCGCGGCCGATCAGGCCGCCGCCGTTGTTCCCGGATTCCCCGACGCTCGGGTCTGGGGCGATACTGCTGAAGGCTTCCGCAAGATCCTTCCGCCATCGAACGGAGCCTGGCTGGCCATGTCCGGAGGCGGCGCCGACGGTGCGTTCGCCGCCGGGCTGCTCAACGGCTGGTCGCAATCCGGCAAGCGGCCGGAGTTCAGCGTCGTCACCGGCGTGAGCATCGGCGCCCTGCTCGCTCCCTATGCCTTCCTCGGTCCGAAGTACGACGAAGACATGCGCCAATCGATCGTGTCGATCACCGGCGCCGACATCTTCGAAGACCGGCCGACGCCGGAAAGTTTCCTCGACACTTGGCCGCTGCGACGCTTCCTCGAAAAGCGCGTGACGGCGGAGCTCGTCGCCGCGATCGCGGCCGAGCACCGCAAGGGCCGCCGCCTGCTCGTCGTCACCACCAACGCGGATGCCGGCCGACGCGTGGTCTGGGACATGGGTGCGATCGCGGCGAAAGGCGACGAGGCCGCCGTCAAACTGTTTCGCGAGGTGCTGCTGGCATCGTCTGCCATCCCCGGCTTCTTCACGCCGGTGCTGATCGAGGTCGAGGCCAATGGAAAGAAATTCCAGGAGCTGCACATCGACGGCTCGGTCACCTCGCCGTTCTTCGTTGGGCCCGAAGCGCTGCTCGAACCCGGCAGCGATTTAAAATTGCCGGCTACCGAACTCTACATCGTTCTCAACGGCCGGATGGCGCCGGATTTCTATCCGCCGGAGCGAACCACGGTCTCCATCCTCAGCCGGCTGATCAGCGTGGTGCTGCGGTTTGGGTTGCGCGCGGAGGCGATGCTATTTGCTGCCAACGCGCAGCGTCTCGGCATACCGATGTATATCGCGCAGGTGGCCGACAGTTTCGATCACCCGTCCCATGGCCTGTTCGACGAAAAATATATGAACGCGCTTTACGAACACGGCGTGGCGCGCGCACGCAACGGCAGCGCGTTCGAATCGATCGGGCAGCCAGCGCCGGAATTGCGCACCGGCAATCCCTGATCCGGGACCAACGCCGTCGCCGGCGTGGTTAGGCCGATGGCGTTTGCGTTGGGGCCCTGGGCTCGGTGAATTTCACCGCAAACCGCCATGCCAGCCAGATCACCAAAAAAAAGACCGGGAAGAACACCACCAGGCTGATAAACGGCGATGTCATTCGGTCGATGATGACGCCGACCCACGCGGCGCCAACCACCGCGACCGTGACCATAACGAGGAAAGTGACCAGCAAATTCACGGGCGTCCTCCAGCATGTGTTCGAAGGTCATTGGACCGAACTGCACGCGGGACTTCAAACCGTAACACTACCGTGGCAGCACCCACGGGCGGGGCGGGCAACGGGCGGTGCGGGCGGGAACCGGGATACCTGCCTGCCACTCGCCCGGGCCGCCATCCCTCGCGGCAGGGGAAAAACGCGCCGAATTCGGTGGCGCGAAACCATCCCGCGCCGGCGGCGTTGAGGGTTTGTAAACCGCGTACGCCCCGTCAACGGTCTTTGAACCTATTTGTGCCAAGAAGCTACCAATGGGCGGGCAAGGGGCCGGTCCCCTTCTTGGCAGTCACAAACCCCGCGCAGTCCGGCTGAAGCCGGCGACGACACAGGATGGCAGTCATGGCTAAGTCGCAGCAAATCCTCCGCAATTTCATCATCGCCGGCGCGCTTGCCGCAGCCGCGATCACTGGCATCGGGTCGTCCGCGACCTCCGCTCCCGGCTATGACGGCCTGTGGAGCGTGGTGATTGTCACCGAGCGCGGCACCTGCGACCGCGCCTACCGCTACCCGATCCGCATCTCCGGCGGCACCGTCCTCAATGCCGGCGACAGCCCCGTCGCGATCAGCGGGCGGGTTGCTGGCAACGGCTCCCTGACCGTGACCGTGAGCCACGGCAACCAGCGCGCCACCGGTTCCGGCCGGCTGGCCGGCGGCAACGGCACCGGCTCTTGGACCGGCGGCGAGTGCTCCGGCACCTGGCAGGCCGAGCGCCGCGGCGCCTAAGCACCAAGTTTCTGTGAATTTGCTCGGCCTCGCCCGTGTCTCGGGCGGGGCCGAACCGTTTTGACCTTGCCTACTGTGGCTGCGACAGCCGTACATGGCCGGAACCCGGCTTCCCGCGCAGCCATGAACAGTCCGATCCGCGAACTGCCCCGCACCGAAATACCGCACGCGCTCGTTCTGGTCGTCGCCACGCTGGGTGGCGTGCTGGCGGCGATCGCCGCGCAAATCGTCCTCACCCAACGCGGCATTGAACTCGCCGGAATCTGGCGCGAGTTTTCGGCACGGGGATTGCAAATCCGTGCCGCCGGCGCCTGGTGGATCATTGCGGCCTCGGGCCTGGTGACCGGCGCCGCCATGGCGGCAGCGCTCAGCCGGCTGTCTTTGCCTTGGCTACGCTTCCGCGTGCTGCGCTGGATCCTCGGCGCGGCGCTCTTGGCCGCCCTGGCGCATGTCGGTCATGCGGCGGCGGCCAAAGCCGGCGTGGCGGCCGGCATCCACATGGCCGCGAGTTTCAGCGCGATCTGCGCGGCGGCGCTGTCCGCCCTGTTTGGCGCCTATTTCGCCGCCAAACGATAGCCGCCAGACGATAGCCGCCGGCCGACACCGCGCTTCCTCACCTGCCAAAGTTCCACCCGCTATGGCCGTGTTGCGAACACACGTTCCGGACCGCGGAGCACAAGGCCCGTGGCGTCGCCGTTGCCGTCGGCTGCGATCAATTCAATCTCACCGTCATCCGCGCGCGATCCCGTGTTCCAGGCGGCGACCGCACCGCCGCGCAGATGCAGATGAAAATCATCGGTGATGACGTTGACGAAGCCCATGGCCGGCCGCACGGCGTTGATGATGCCACGCCAACGCTGGGTGATCCCCGGCCCGCGCAATTCAACGGTGACATCCGCCGCTGCGTCGCACGCCGCTTGTAGCGGCAATGCGCCCGGGTCGTTATCAGAAACCTCCGCCGATGGCGTCGACGGTCTGGCAGGACTTTCCGGCAACGCCGCGCCCGTGAGCCCGGCGAAGTTCCCTGATCGAACTTCTCCAATCCGTCGAGCCCGACGACCCGAAACAGGCCGTCGCCACCCGCATTGAGAAATTCGATCCGCGGCAAGACCGTGTCCTTCATCCGTCCGCTGCGATCGATGACGATCGAGTTCGATCGCGTCGACGTCGACATCGCTGTCATGACACGCGCCACGGCAGAGCGCGCGCTGGCCGAGATACACGACACCCTCGACCGATCCGAGCCGTTCATGGGTCGCACCAGCGTTGCTGGGCAACGATCATCAGCCGACCAAGCGATGGCAGTCGTGCCAAGACCTGTTGCGGGCCGGCGAGCAGCTTCTCGCGAAGCAATGGCGGTGCTGACATCCACGCGTCTCCTAATCGTCAGATTTCAATTCACGCACGTTAGCTAAAAAACAGCAGAGCGCTATCTATTTATCAAATTACAAGAGTCATTTTCGCCGGAGACAAACTACAAGAGCAGTTTAGAAACGATCTCATTCCAATCTTTTCATGGAATTATTCGAATTGCATTTTGTGTTGCTCGGTAATTACTCCTGACTCGCCAAAATTACATTGACGTCGCACGCCAAACTCCGACATTTTCGGTCATGACGCATGTCTCAATGACCGATCTCGCGATGGCATTTCCGATCAATCAGCATCGACGGGCGCAACGGTGCGCCTGATCCTCGGACAGATCTGGCGGCTTCTGCGTTTCGCCGCGAGCGGACCTGGACGCGGCATCGGCTTTCTGCTGCTGGCGCTGGTGATCATCAAGAGCCTGGTGGCGATTCAAGTCACGCTGCTGCTGATCGCGTGGAACGCGAATTTTTACAACGCGCTGCAACGGATCGATGCTGCCGCCGCGATCCACCAGATCGGCGTGTTCGCGCTCCTGATCGGAGCATCGGCTGGGCTGTTCCTCGTCGGAACCTATCTCAAGCAGACGCTGAACATCCGCTGGCGTCGCCGCCTGACCGAGACCGTGCTCGAGCGATGGCTCTCCCACAAGGCGTATTGGATGCTCGACCCGAGCCTCGGCGGAGCCAGTATCGACAATCCGGATCAGCGCATCGCCGACGACTGCCGCATGTTCATCGACACGATGCTCAACAAGGTGCTGGAGTTCTTCATCTCGTTGATCGGCCTGGTGTCGTACGTCACTTTGCTGTGGCAACTCTCGACCTTCCCCCTCAGCTTCAGCGTGTTCGGCTTGGATGTGGAGATTGCCCGCTACATGGTCTGGGCGGCACCGCTGTATGTGGTGATCTCGACCGGCCTCACGCATCTTCTCGGCCGGCAACTGCCGGATCTCTATGCCGAGCAGCAGAAGCGTGAAGCGGACTTCCGATTCGGCTTGATGCGCATGCGTGAATCGTCAGCCGCCATCGCGTTGTCAGATGGTGAAGCCGCCGAACGGCGCGTGCTGTCCGATCGCTTTTCCGCCATCACCGATATCTGGCACCGCGTCATCCGCCGCGAATTGATCCTGGGATGCTTTTCCCGGCCGTATTTTTCGACGGTGCTTCGGATTCCGATGTTTCTGGCGCTGCCGGCATTTCTTGCCGGACGCATCACCCTGGGCGGACTGATGCAAATCGCGTCCGCCTTCCAGAATGTCGTGACCACCATGTCGTGGTTCATTTTCAACTATCGCGCCATTGCCGATCTCGCCGCGACGGTGCGCCGGCTCAATCGGTTCCTGCAAGCCGTTGAGAGTGTCGTGTCACAGGACATCGCCGTGCGACGCGTCGTCTCAACCGACAACACCGTGCAGATCCGGAAGCTGACGCTGCGAACGCCGACCGGCCAGCCGCTGCTCACGATCCCCGAGCTGGTACTGAAGCCCGGCGAAACGGTGTGGCTGCAAGGCGCGTCCGGCTTGGGCAAGAGCACGCTGATCAAAGCGCTTGCCGGACTTTGGCCGCACGGCGACGGCGAGATCGCGCTGCCGCCCGGGCACATCCTGTTCATGCCGCAGCAGGTCTATTCGCCGCTCGGATCGCTGACGGCAGCGGCGGCCTATCCCGCCGCTCCGGAGTGCCTGCCACCCGCCGAGATCGACAAGCTGCTCGCCCAGGTCGGGCTGGGACAGCGTTGCGGCGCCGACGCTGAAGGAACCAAGGGTCTTTCCGGCGGCGAGCAGCAGCGCCTCGCCTTGGTGCGAATCCTGGTGGCGCAGCCGGCCTGGGTATTCCTCGACGAAGCGACCAGTGCGCTCGACCTGGAATCGGAAGCCGCACTGATGGCGCTGCTGCATCGGTTGCTGCCCAACACCACCTTCGTCCTGATCGCCCACCGCGAACCGCGCGGACTGTCGGGACTTCGATCGGTATCGCTGACGGACTCCGCGCTGCAGGCGGCCTGACCGGAGCGGCGTCGGCGGCTTGGCGTTCGGCCTAGGGCGCGTACTCATTAATCCGGTTAGCCCGGCTCGCTGAACGACTTTCTGTGACTGCCATCACAGCGGGCCGGCAGCTCTCCAGGCATTCTCCCTCAATCGACGGTCGCTGGTGACCGTCACATCAAAGGGAGCTTGAAATGAACACCACCGAAATCCGTGAGTTGAATGTTGCCGAACTCGATCTGGTGAGCGGCGGTTCGCGGGTTGCAATCCGTCTTCCAGGCCAAGTCAGTGTCCAGCTCAACACAGAGACAGGATGCTGGTCCGTGTGGCTCAGTGGCAAGGAATACGCTTACGGCGGCGGCGAGCACTGCTAGGTTTGCAATGCGTCGCGCGCGCGTTGGAAAGTCGCACGAAACAAGGCGTTTGGGCCGTAAAAAAACGGCCCGCCGTGGCGGCGGGCCGAGTTGGCTTCAACCCTGGAGGCTGGCTGAAAGCTTCAAAACACGACGCTGGCGCCAAACTTGAAGGTGCGCCCCGGCTGCGTCTGCAATTCGAGCGGATTGCTGACCGCCACCGACGCCGGGGACGGCGGAACCGCATAGGTGAGGCCCATCGGCCACTTGAAATAGCGCTGGTCGGTCACGTTGTAGATCGCCGCGCGCAGCGTGATGTCGCGGTGCGGCTTCCACGACCAGATCGTGTCGAACACCGCATAGCCATCGGGCTTGAAGTGATTGGTCGGCGTCACGCGCGAGACCTCGGTGGAAAACGTTCCAACGAATTCGCCGGTGAGATTGAGGTTTGGATTGACGTAGCGCAGCCCAGCGACCGTGGTGAGCGGGCTCGCGCCGTTGAATGGCGTCCAATTCGCGGCTCGGCGATGCCATCTGATCACCGTACTGATAGGTCATCGAGAGATTGGCAAACCAGTTCTCATGGAGTTGAAACTCCGCAAAGGCCTCAACACCCTTGAGCTGCACCTTCGAAAGATTGATGTTGGTGACGTCGCCGCTGTTTGGCACCGGCGCCAGGCTCTGGATGAAATTGGTGTAGTCGGCGTAGAACACGCTGACGCTGAAGAACCCGCGCTGGAAGCGTCCGCGCAGTCCGGCTTCGTAGGACTTCACGCTTTCGGGCTTGAGATCGGGATTCGGGATGATGCTGTTGGTGCCATCGAACAGCGGCAGCGAGGTATAGAGCTGTTGCGCCGTCGGCATCTTGAAGCCTTCGGCATAGCGGCCGAACAGCGAGTAGGTGTCGTCGAGCTTGAAGACCGCTGCCGACCTGCTTGGTCAGGGAGCCCTCCTCGATCTCGCGCGGCTCCTTGCCGGGCACCGCGATGTAGAACTGATCGGGCCGCGGATCGATCTTGTAGGTGGAGTAGCGGAACCCCGGGGTGATGCGCAGCTTGCCGCTCCACAGCTCGATCTCGTCTTGCAGGAACACGTCCTTGCGCGTCGTGGTGGCGTTGGCGAAGTTGAAGCCGCCGGCATTGGCCACCGTGACGACACCGGTCGTCAGGTTGGTGGTGATGTCCCGGCGCTCGTAGTCGGTGTCGGTGAGATTGCCGTAAGCGCCGTAGGTCAGGCGGTGAACGCTCGGACCAAGCCGGATGGTCGAGTTGAACTGCGAATCGAATTCCGTAAAGACCTCGCCATACTTGTGGAGAAAGTCGAGACGCTGCTGCTGGGTTCCGGAAGCAATCGAGCGAAGTCGCTCGCCGGTGAATTCGCGCTCTTGCGGCGAATGGGTGACTTGCCAGCGCACGCTATCGAGGAAGGCAAAATTCGGCCGCCAGTCGTGCGCGAACGTTCCGCGCTGGCGGCTCAACAGTTGATGACGCTGATAGCTCAGTTGACGGGTGGTCGCGTTGACGAAGCCGAGATCATACTTCTGGTCGACATCGGTATCGCGTTGGAACAGCTCGCCGGTCAGCTTGAACTCGTGCTCGTTGGTCGGACGCCAGATCAATTTGCCCAGCAGGTTCTGCGACACCACGATCGAGCGGATCGAGCTCGTTGCACCGGATCGCTTCGGGATTGCGCGGGCAACCGTAGACGCCACCGTCGGCGCGCGCCTTCCTCAATTTCGGCTCGTGCGCGTCGCGGCGTGATGCACTGATCAAACCTTGCCAGGTGCCGCGCTGGTCGCTCTGCCACGCACCGGTGATGCTCTTCACCCAGCCGCCGTCGAAGGTGTCGTAGCTGGTATCGGCCTGGCCGCCGTAGAGCTTGCCGGTCCCTTTCAGATAGTCGTCGGGGTCCTTGGTCTGGTAGGCGACGATGCCGCCGAGCGCATCGCTTCCCCACAGCACCGAACCCGGACCGCGGATGATTTCCACCGCCTTCAAATTGGACATGTCGACGAAATCGCGCGTGCCGTCGGTGATACGCTCGATCACGCGGGTGCCGTCGATCAACGTCAAGCACGCGATTGCCGCTGACGCCGCGAATGGTGAAGCCGCTGAGATTGCTGAACGGGTCGGTGCGCGAGGTGGTCCGATCGACCCGCACACCCGGCTCGTAACGCACGAGGTCGTCGGCATCGCGCACCATGCGACGCTCGATCTCTTCGCGCCCGACCACCGTCACCGTCGCCGGCACGTCGAGCAGTTGCCGCTCATTGCGCGTGGCGTAGACCGAAATCGTGTCGAGCAGAAACGACCCGCTTGATTGGGCGCGCGCCACCGATGGCAACACCACGACTGCGAGTGCGCCGACGACGGCGCAACGCAAGACCCCTCGAACCACCACGATCACCCCCATCGTCAAAATAAGTATCCATGGCTCCCTATTTGAATATTCAGTAGCGAGTCAACAGATAACGACATGATGTCGTTCTTTTATTTCTCGTTTTATATTGATGAAAAGATCTGAATTACTTCAGTCTTATTCGAGTTCTAAAGTAATTTAGATTTGGTCTTGTTCCAGGCAATGCTCGATGCCTCGTCTCCTCCAAGGGCGCGATCAGCGCCCATGGCTTCGACGGCTTCCGCGCCTCGGCAATCGGACAATGTGTGACTGCGGTCACAGCGCCGCCGCGCCGTTCATGCCGATATGGAGATCACGGTGGTTCGTGGCTGACATCGCAGGAGGCCGACATGACGCCGACATCGAGACGCATTTGCTTCGCGCTGACCTTGCTGGGCCTGGTTGCCGCAGCGCTGATGACCGGGCTACGCGCCCGGCACGACGGGATCGCCATCAAGGCGCACTTCGCCGGGATGATGCAGCTTCAGGGCATGCCGGACGCCGACCACGGCGCAGCAGCGTCTGACAAGGACGACAAAATCGAGCGCTGTGCCGTTGCCGCGTCGCCTTGCGTCGCGCCGGTTGGCGGCGACAGTCCGATCGGCAAGGCGTTGATCGATCTTGCGACGCAAATCGTCGAGACCAAGCGCGACCGTTGAAACCAGCGCCCCGCGCGATTCCGACACGCCTGTGCAAGGCGAGTGGTCCAATTCTAACATCACGCCACTAGTGGAGTGGATTTGACATTCGCTACCCACCTGGCAGCAAGCACGCGATGCGAATGTCAAATCCAAAACTCCACTAGCAACCTATACTTGCTAGTGGTCCTTTGATTCTAACATTCGCTAAACAGTCCGCGGAAATGGGATGCGAATGTTAGAATTGAACCACTAGCCGGCCTTCGACCCCACAATCACTGACAGCTTGCTTCCGCCGGGCTGGGAGGCCTGCAAAGGCACCGTGCGGCCACCATCAATGACGACCAGCGTTGGCGGCCGCCGAAACAATGCGGCCGATGCGACCGCACCGGCCAATGAGCTGAACCGCACGACACTGACGCGGCCGCTGGCAAAGCGAAGCTGAACCTCCCAATGCTCGGACTCGGCGATCGAGCAGAGTTGCACTCCCGTAACCTCGTCCATGGCGACGACCTCCGCCGGAGCAACGCGCTGGATCGGCGTGAGTTCCAATCGTTCGCACCATTGGACGACAAGCAGAGGGCTCTCCAGACTGTGTCGGGAGAGCCCTCTGCCCCTCGATGCCTGCAGCCGCTTACTTCGGCGCAGGCGGCGTGATTGGCGTGGTGGGCGCACGCTCCGGCACCGGCGCCGGAACCGCCGCCGGCGGCGTGGTGGCCGGGGCGCGCTGACCCGTCGTGGTAACGGGCGGGGTGGTGATGGTCGCGGTCTGACGTTCGCCGCCCATGAACGCCCAGAAAATCACGCCCAGAAACAACACCGCGGCGATGGCGATGCCCGCCATCGTGGCTCCGCTCATTCCATCGGTGTCGCGAACGATACGCCGGTCGTCCACATCCATCTCCGTCCGGCGGTTCACGTTGGGATTATTGGGGTCATATGTCATCGTCATTTCCTTTCCAGCCGTTGTCGTGCAGCCACAACGCCTCAAGGACCCGCGTGTTCCCTTAAAATGCCGCATGGAACCCACGGCAGGTATCTGGCCGCCGATCGATCAGAAGTTCGCAATGATCGCAGTCCTGATGACCGGTATCCTGGTCGGTTCGGACCGCTCCCCTTTCCCGAACATCACCACGGACGCGATGACGGCGAACGCCGCCACCGTCATGACCAAACCTGTTGTGTTCTGCATGCGCCGGCAACGCCGCGCCTCAAACGCCGTTCCCAGAAATTCGACGTCGCGATGCAATTTCTCACAACTCATGGAACCGAGGATCGCGCGGCGCGTTGTTGCGGGAACGGAACCCCGGGAGAATTTGCAATGGCCAAGCAAGAGAAGCAGCTCGACGAGCTATTCCACGAGACGCTCAAAGACATCTATTTCGCCGAGAAGAAATTGTTGGCGGCGCTGCCGCGCATGGCGAAGGCGGCGCACTCCGAAGAATTGAAAGCGGCGTTCGAGAAGCACGCCACCGAAACCGAAGGTCAGATCGAGCGGCTCGAACAGGTCTTCTCGATGATCGACGAAGCCCCCAAAGGCAAGACGTGCGAGGCGATCAACGGGCTGGTCGACGAAGGCAAGGAGATCATGTCCGATTTCAAGAACTCGCCGGCGCATGACGCCGGGCTGCTTGCGGCGGCACAGGCAGTCGAGCACTACGAGATTTCTCGCTACGGCACCTTGCGCGCCTGGGCCAAGAAGCTCGGCTTGAACGACGCGGCCAGACTGCTCGAGCAGACCCTTATCGAAGAAAAGAAGACCGACGAGGCGCTGACCAGGCTGGCGACCGCCTCCATCAACGACATCGCGGAAGCGGCGTAATTCGCGGCGCCGCGTCGTTTGGAATTCGAAGCCCCGGCATGACGCCGGGGCTTTCGATTCGCATCGAGCCGCACCGCATCGAGCCGCACCAGGAGCCAGACGTCATGCCGAAAGAACCGCTGCGTCCGCAGCAGCCGCCACCTGCCGAACCGCAAGAGCCGCCGGTCAAGGACCCGCAGCCGTACCAAGACCCGATCAGCCCGCCGCCCGGCGACCCGCAGGAAGACCGGCCGCTGCAAGATCCGCAACCGCCGGCGACCGATCGTCCGCGACTGCGGTGAGCGGTCTTTTGCACTCGTCGAATTCACACTCCCGAATTCGAGCTGCTTGAATTCGCCCACTTGGAATTCGTACCCGAAAAATGAGAAGGGCCGCCCTTGCGGACGACCCTTCCATTGTCAGGCCGTGGTCCGGCCCCTCATTCTGAGGTGACGCCAAGCGTCAAACGGACACCCCGTAAAAACCGAGGATCCAGCTTGCCGGCGACCGCGGCGATAGACAATGAGACACTGGATCACCTCCTTTCGGTTGTTAACGACGCAACCAATGTAAGGACGATTCCCTGAATGTCAAAGCGCCGCACTGGCGGGATTTACTTGCGAATTGTTGCCGATTTTCCGCTTTTGTCAGACGCGCGCAGGACCGGGACTGGCGGGCCGAAGCGCGCGCGCGCTCAACCCGCGCTGGCGGCGCCGCAGCGCGCGCGGCCGAGCAGGATACGTTTGGCGGTGACGCGGCTGACGCAATCCTCAAGAGCATGACGTCATGAGCGGCGCGGTCGAGTGCAGAACGAGCGTAGGAGCGTGAGATGCGTTATTACTTCCGGCTGACCAACGGCAAGGACGAGCTCGACACTCACCAGGGCATCGAGCTGCTCGGCAATGCGGCGGCGCGCGAGGAGGCGGTACGGTTTGCGCGCGGCATCAAAGCCAGCGAGACCCCGCCCGGCCGCACCTGGGATGGCTGGTTTATCCGGATCGTCGACCAGCACGGCCAGGAAATCGACACCGTGCCGTTCGACGCCGTTCCCGACGGCCCCGAGGTGAAGGTGCCGTGAGCGATCAGCTCGGCGGCGCTTGCGCCGTCCGGATGTTGATCTCCGATGACAGCGTACGGTGCACCGGGCATTTGTCGGCGATCTCGACGAGGCGCGCGCGCTGCTCGTCGCTGAGCGCGCCGGTGAGCGTGAGCAGGCGCTCGATGCGATCAATCTTGCCTTCCTTGGTTTCGCACTCCGCGCAGTCCTGCGCATGGATCTTCGAATGCGACAGCGTGACCGACACGCGCTCGAGCGGCAGCTTCTTGAGGTCGGCGTACATCCGCAGCGTCATCGCGGTGCAAGCGCCGAGCCCCGCCAGCAGGAAATCGTAGGGCGCCGGCCCGGAGTCATGTCCGCCCGCCGCGACCGGCTCGTCGGCGATCAGGTGATGCGGGCCGATGGTGATCGCCTGCTGGAATTTTCCGCCGCCAGTTTCGGCGACAATGACCTGGCGTGGCATCGCTTCGGTTGCCGGTGCCAACGGTGCGGCGTCGAGATAGCGTTCGGCCCAGGCCGCCAGCACACTCGCAACATAGGCGGCATCGCCACGGTTGGTGAGCAGATGATCGGCGCCGGCGAGCGACACAAAGCTTTTGGGATGCTTGGCGGCGGTAAAAATATGCGAGGCGTTGTCGATGCCGACGGTGTCGTCGGTCGGCGAATGGAAGATCAACAGCGCCTTGCGCAGCCGAGCCACACACTCGGTGAGCTTGTGCTCGGCAACATCGTCCAGGAACTCGCGGCGGATCCGGAACGGCCGGCCGGCCAGCGCGACCTCGACCTCACCATGCTCGGCGATGGCGGCGAGCTTGTCCTTGAACAGATGGGTGACATGGCTGGGATCGCTGGGCGCGGCGATCGTCACCACCGCCCTCGCCTCCGGGATCGCCGCCGCCGCCGCCAGCACCGCCGCGCCGCCAAGGCTGTGACCGATCAGCAGCGCCGGCGCCTGCCGGGTGTTGCGCAGGTGATCGGCGGCGGCGACGAGATCGGCGACATTGGACGAAAACGTCGTGTTGGCGAACTCGCCCTCGCTCGATCCGATGCCGGTGAAGTCGAAGCGCAGCACGGCAATTCCCGACGCAGTGAGCGCATCGGCGATGCGTTTTGCCGCCACCACGTTTTTCCCGCAGGTGAAGCAATGCGCGAACAGCGCGGTGGCGCGCGGCGCACCGTCCGGAAGGTCGAGGATCGCGGCGAGCTTCTCGCCCTTGGCATTGGGGAAATCGAAACGCTCGGCGGGCATGGTAAAGCTCCCTTTAGCCAGTCGCGAAAGCATAGCGCAGTAGCGGGGGCCCCTCGCATCAATTACCGGCGAGGTGCACGGAACTGAGTATCAAAACCTCTTTCTCCGACGGCCGGTGTCGCGTTAGGGTGCCGTGCGCACCTCAAGGAGCTTCGCCATGATCAGCTACAAGGACATGATTGCCGCCGCCGACGCCTTGGTGCCGCGGGTGAGCCCGGACGAAGCCAAGAGATGATCGCGGGCGGCAATGTGCTGGTGGTCGACATCCGCGACGGACTGGAAATCCAGCAGACCGGCAAGCTGTGCTGCGCCGTGCACATCGCGCGCGGCTCGCTCGAGTCGCGCGCCGATCCGACCTCGCCGACCCACAATCCCGGCCTTCAAGCACGACGTGACGGTGATCGTGCATTGCGCCGGCGGCGGCCGCGCCGCGCTCGCCGGCAAGACGCTGTGCGAGATGGGCTACACCAAGGTGTACAACGGCGGCGGCTTCAAGGATTTGGCGGGCGCGGGGATCGAGGTGGAGAAGTAAACGTCATCGCCCATATTTCCATAACCATAATTATCGTTGCACCCATCCGCTCCACTTGAATTTGGCGGACGGATGTGCCATTTTTGACACAAGAAATCGGGATGATCGACCGCGCGAAGAAGATCACCGCTCGGTTTTACGCTTTGGCGAGCGGTCGACGGCCGGTTCGCGAGTGGCTTCTGGATCTTTCGCGCGACGATCGCGGAATCGTCGGACGCGACATCCAAAAGGTCGAGTTCGGCTGGCCTATCGGCATGCCCTATTGCCGCTCGCTTGGCTACGGATTGTGGGAGGTGCGGAGCGATCTCCCCGGCGGGCGTATCGTACGGGTGATTTTCTGCATTGCCGGCGGCGAGATGGTGCTGCTGCATGGCTTCGAGAAGAAAACGCAAAAGACGCCGCCGCAAGATATCGAACTCGCGCTCCGACGAAAAAAGGACATCGACAGATGAAGAAAAGCGCAAAAAGGCGCGTTCGAAAGAAGGGCTACATCGACCGAAGCGAAAGCTTTGACGAGTTCCTTGCAAAGAACGACCTGCTGGCTGAGACCGAGGACGCCGCAATCAAGGAGATCGTCGCGGATCAGCTCAAGGTCGCGATGGAGAAGCAAAAGCTCAGCAAGACCGCGATGGCGGCGCGCATGAAGACCAGCCGCCGACAGCTCGACCGGCTGCTCGACCCGAAGAACCCATCGGTGACGCTCGCAACGCTGCAACGTGCGGCCAGCGCGGTGGGGCGACGGTTAAGGGTGGGGCTAGAGTAGCTACCGCACCAACTCCCGCATCGCCTTGTCCAGCCCGTCGAGCGTCAGCGGATACATCCGGCCGCCGAGCAATTGCTGCATCATGCGGATCGAGGGCGTATAGCCCCACTCCGCTTCCGGCACCGGATTGAGCCACACGCAGGCCGGATAGGTGCGCGTCACGCGCTCCATCCAGACGTGGCCGGCCTCCTCGTTGAAGTGCTCGACCGAGCCGCCCGGCGCCGCGATCTCGTAGGGCGACATCGAGGCGTCGCCGACGAACACCACCTTGTAGTCGTGCGGAAACGTGTGCAGCACGTCCCAGGTCGGCGTGGTGTCGTTCCACCGGCGGCGGTTCTCCTTCCACACTTTCTCGTACAGGCAGTTGTGGAAGTAGAAATGCTCCATGTGCTTGAACTCGGAGCGCGCGGCGGAAAACAATTCCTCGGTCGCCTTGATGTGCCAGTCCATCGAGCCGCCGATGTCGAAGAACAGCAGCACCTTCACCGCGTTGTGCCGCTCCGGCCGCATCAGGATGTCGAGATAGCCCTTGTGCGCGGTGCCGCTTGATGGTGCCGTCGAGATCGAGCTCGTCGGGCGCGCCGGTGCGCGCGAATTTGCGCAGCCGCCGCAGCGCGACCTTGATGTTGCGGGTGCCGAGCTCGACCTCGCCGTCGAGGTCCTTGAACTCGCGCTTGTCCCACACCTTCACCGCGCGGCGGTGGCGGCTCTCGTCCTGGCCGATGCGCACGCCTTCCGGATTGTAGCCGTACGCCCCAAAGGGAGATGTGCCGCCGGTGCCGATCCATTTGTTGCCGCCCTGGTGGCGGCCCTTCTGCTCCTTGAGACGTTGGCGCAACGTCTCGAGCAATTTGTCGAGCCCGCCCATGGCTTCGACCAGCTTCTTCTCCTCGTCGGTGAGGTATTTCTCGGCGAGCTTCTTCAGCCACTCGGCAGGGATTTCGACCTCGAGCGCCTCCGAGACCAGATCGAGCCCCTTGAACACGTGGCCGAACACGCGGTCGAACTTGTCGAGATTGCGCTCGTCCTTCACCAGTGCCGCGCGCGAGAGGTAGTAGAAGTCCTCCACCCGCCGGCCGGCGAGGTCGGCGTCCATCGCCTCCATCAGCGTCAGATATTCGCGCAGCGTCACCGGGACGCCGGCGGATTTCAGCTCATGGAAAAAGGTGACGAACATAGCGTCAAGTTTACCGCTGTTGCCGTGCCCGCGAAAGCAGGCATCCATTGCTCTCGTGGAGGATGACAGCGGAATGGGGACGTGTTGAATTGGCCGCGTGACCGAGCCCAACGCAGACCCCAGCCACGATGTCGTTCCGCTTCACCGCCGCAGCCGTTGCGGTCCTGGCCGTGCTCGCGCCGGCGCTGTGGAACGGCTTCCCGCTGCTGCAATACGACACCGGCGGCTATCTCGCGCGCTGGTATGAGGGGCATCTCGAGGAAAGCCGCTCGACCGTCTACGGCCTCTATCTCGTGCTCACGGCGCGGCCGGACTTCTGGCCGGCGGTGGCGGTGCAGGCCGCTCGTCACCGTCTGGGTGCTCTGGCTCACGCTGCGCGCGCATGCCATCGCGACCCCGCTGGCGCTGGCCGTGAGCGCCGCCGCGCTATCGATCCTCACCAGCCTGTCCTGGATCGCCAGCACGCTGCTCACCGACATCTTCACCGGCCTCTCGGTGCTCGCGCTCTATCTCGTGACGCTGCGCGCCGAAACGCTGGCGCGCTGGGAACGATGGGCGCTCATCGCCCTCATCGCATTTTCCGCCGCGACCCACACCGCGACGCTGGCGGTGCTCCTGGCGTTGCTCTTCGCTGGAGTGTTGATCGCGGTGGTGCGACGCCGCGTGGTGCCGTTCGCAGGACTCGCGCGCGGCGGCTTCGCGCTCGCGATCAGCATCGTGCTGCTGCTTGCCGCCAATGTCGTGGTCGCCGGGCGCATCGCCTGGACCCCGGGCGGCAGCGCAATCCCGTTCGGCCGCATGCTGCAAGCCGGGATCGTCACTCGCTATCTCGCCGAGCACTGCCCTGATGCGCGCCTGCCAAAACTCTGCGCCAATCGCGACAAGCTGCCGACCGACACCGACTTCTTCTTCTGGGGCTCGGATCTGTTCGACCAGCTCGGACGGTTCGAAGGGCTCGGCGAGGAAATGCGCATCGTGGTGCGCGAGAGCCTCACGGCGTACCCCGTGATGCAAATCAAAGCGGCGATCGCCGCCACTGCCGAGCAGCTCATGCGGGTCGCCACCGGCTACGGCGTGCACACCGAGATCTGGCACACCTACGTGGATCATCGAGCAATTTGCGCCCGCGTCGGTGCCGGCGATGAAAGCCGCGCGGCAGCAGCACGGCGATCTCGATTTCGCCATGATCAACCGCCTGCATGTCCCGGTCGCCTGGGCGTCGATGCTCCTGCTGATCGGCGTTCTCGCGCTGTCCTGCGCGGCGCGACTCACTTTCAGAACGTCAGGGAGCTGGCGGCGGTCGTCACGCTGGCGATTCTCGCCAACGCCGCGGTGTGCGGCGCGCTATCCAATCCGCATGACCGCTACGGCGCGCGCATCGTCTGGCTGGCGACGCTGGTGGTGCTGATCGCTGCGTGGCGGGCGCGATCCACCGCATCGCCGGGCGGCGTGCGAATCATCTGAAAGCCATCACAGGTTGTCGACGAATAGGCGCACAACGAATTGATTCGTGATCGGCACAAAAAATCGATGACCTCCAGCGAAATCGAACGCGTGCTCACTGAATTCTCCATCAAGTTTCTGATGAATGAGTGACTGGAAAGCAACATCCATCACGCAATCGTGTTGCGTCGGGACTTTCCGCCCATTGTCAAATTGACTTCGAGTACGAGCCGCCTACGGTGACATCACCGAAGGGGATTCTTCGGGGGGTTGGAATGGAAAGCCTCGGGTCTCGGACCCGGGGCTTTCTTTCTTTTTTGCGCAGTTATTTTTTTGGTCGTCACCGCGGACCATGCGCTCTGATTTCCGCGACCGAATCGCCTGACAACTCACTGCGGTGCGTCGTCGCATTCTGGCGCTTCCCGTATTCAATCAATGGGCCCGAGGCCGCGTGTGCCCCGCTTGCCGAGGGGCGGGTCTAAAGATATCATCTTTAGTATTGTTATGACCTTTGGCTGAAGGCGAACGATGCGGCTTCATCCCGCGATCCGGACCCGGCAACGAGCAGCATTCGGGCGCAACGTCGTTGCGCTTCGCGGCCCGACTCTCTCAACCCAGATCGTTGCGCAGGTGCGCGACGCGTTGTTCGCCAAGGAGCTGCGCCCCGGCGACTTCCTCGGCACCGAGAAGGACCTCGCCGAACGTTTCGGCGTCAGCCGCATCGTCGCCCGCGACGCGCTGCGCACGCTTGAGGCGCAGGGCATCGTCGAGATCAAGGTCGGCTCCGGCGGCGGCGCGCGCATCGCGCAGGGCAACGCGCGTCTGTTCGCCGAGGCGCTCGCGGTGCAACTCGACCTCGCCGGCGTCACCGCCGCCGAGATCATGGACGCGCAGCGCGCCATCGAATGCCTCGCCGCCGAACTCGCCGCGACCCACGCCACCGCCGAGGATCATGCCCGGCTGCGCGAGCTTCTCGCCGATGCCGAACACAAGCTCAACGATGTGCCGGCCTTCACGCGCTTGGGCCACGAATTCCACCTGGCGGTGGCGGAGGCCTCCCATAACCGTGCGCTGGTGGTGCAACTCATCTCGCTGCAGCACGTCTCCTGGCCGTCAAAGAACCCGACGCTGACGCCGCGCGTCGCCCGGCGCGTGCTCGACGTCCACAAGGAGCTGGCAGCACTCATCGAAATGCGGGACGGCGCCGGCGCCCGCCGCCTGATGGACGACCACGTCAAGATGATCGCCGCCCGCCGCGTCGCGGAACAACGCGACAAAGGCGAGCGAAGCGACGCCGTTCTTCGAACGGCTAAGCGGCGACGCACCGAACCCGACTGTTGCTAGATCATGATCCAATTGGCCCATGATCTAGCTTTTGTTTGAGCATGATCTTTGCCGAAAACCGGTTCCCACCCCGGATCAAGTCCGGGGCAGGCTTTTTCGGGATCATGCTTTGAGAACCACAAAAGACCGAACAATTAACGGAGAGCGAAAATGGCCAAGGACAAGTTCATCATCGAGCCGCACTTCCGCCTGCAGGAATGGGTGGCGGAGGAGAAGGGCTACTTCAAGGACGAAGGGCTCGATTACATTTTCAAGGAAATGGTCCGATCGACCGACGGCGCCCACCACTATAAGGGCGACAAAGTCGGCGCCATGCAGTCGCTTGAGAAGGGCCGTCCGTCGGACATCAGTTGCGCGTGCCATTGGACCGTCGGCGTCGCCGCTTCCAAGGGCAAGGGCCGGCTCTACGGCGACGTCTATTCGGTCTCGCCGGCGGGCGTGTTCGTGCCGAAGGACTCCCCGGTGCAGAAGCCGGAAGACCTCGCCGGCGTGCCGATCGCGGTCGGCTATCAGTCCGGCAGCCACTACTCGACCATCCAGGCGCTCGAACAATATATGCCGGCCGACAAGATCAACCTCACCTTCGCCGACGGCATGCTGTTCCATCGCCTCGACCAATTGATCGACGGCAAGGCGCAGGCCTCCACGCTGTTCTCCGGCCCCTACTACTTCGCCGAACAGCTCGGCTTCCGCAAAGTCATCGATTGCACCTTCATGATCGCGACCACGATCACCGGCGACGCCGACCCGGAGGACATCCGCAAGTTCTTCCGCGCGCTGCGCCGCGCGCAACGCGACATCGACCTGCGCCCGGAGAAATACACGCACTACTACAAGAATGAATTTCCGGAGCGCTACCACGCGCGCATGGACACGCGGCGCTGGGGCCCGGGCGAACGGCTGGTGTTCGAGCCCTACACCAAGGAGGTCTATGACGAGACCTTCAAGTGGATCGCCGATCACGGCATCTTCGCCGACACCGGCATGGGCGCGGGCAAATACGAAGAGGCGGTGCTGCGGCTGTCTTAGCCGGCTTCGGCTCCACACTTGGCACGCGGCCCGCACGCGCTTCCTGAAAGCGCGCGACGGGACTGACCGCGCGGTTCTTAGGTGAAATTCCCATTTGGTCATCGTTGCGGGCGGCATCAAGCCGAAGTGATCGTCGCCGATGTCGGCTCGGGAAAAGCAAACGCCGCAGGCGACCGGGCCTGCGGCGTCTGCAACGGGCTGCGGACCGCTGAGGACGGTATCCGCAGCCGGAGGAGATGACGGCCCGTCAATTGATCGCCGGTTGCGCCACGATGATCCCGCCGAACAAGAGCCACGCGAGCAGGAGCGTCCAGATCACGTTGATGCCCTGCGCGCCGAGGAAGGCGAGCGCCGGCCTGCCCTGCTCGTAGGTCGCAAGCTCGACGAAGCGCGTCTCGAGGCCAATGCAGACGAATGCGAGCGCGAACCACCAGGTCCTGATCTCGCCGAGCGCGCTGCGTGTCCCGGCGACAAGCTCCGGCGACAGCGCGAACGAGAACACCGCCGAGGCCGCGACGAAGCCCAGCACGAATTTCGGGAATCGCTCCCAGATCACGCCGGCGCTCGGCCGCTCGCCGGTCGCGTTACCGGCCTTGAACGCCCACCAGATCGCGAGCGCGAAAGCGGCGACGCCGATCAGCGCATTCTGCGAGAATTTCACGATCACGCCGGTCTTCATGGCGGCGTCCGAGATCAGCGCGCCGGCCGCGACCACCGAAGCCGAGGTGTCGAGCGTTCCGCCAAGCCAGGCACCGGCGACCAGTTCGTCCATACCGGTCGATTTGGCGATCCACGGCATGACGATCATCATCGGCACGGCGACGATGAGCACCAGCGACGTCACGTAGGACAGCTTCTTCTTGTCGCCCTTGATCGCGCCGCAAGCCGCGATCGCCGCCGATACGCCGCAGATCGACACGGCAGTCGAGAGCATGGCGGCGAATTCGTCATCGACCTTGAGCTTCCGCGACAGCCAGAAGCAGGCGTACCAGACCACGAACACCACCAGCAGCGCCTGCACGATGCCGAGCGCGCCGGCCTGCAAGACCTCGTGGAACAGCAGGCCCGCGCCGAGGATGACAAGCCCGGTCTTGATGAAGAACTCGGTCTGCACCGCCGGCTTGAGCCATGACGGCGTGCCGATGGTGTTGCTGATCAGAAGCCCGAGCAGCAGCGCGAAGATGACGTATTCGATGCCGAAGTTCACGAACACGCCGTTGCCGGCGAGCAGGCGCGCAAGCCACGCCAAGAGGAAGATCACCGGCAAGCCGACGACGAACGGCGCCACGCGCCAACCCACCAGTGCGATCCCAATCGCGCCGACGACGAGGAACGCGATGCCGACGTAAAGAACCTTGATCAGATTGTCGGCGGCGAACACGCGCTCGGGCGTGGCGGCGGCGTGGCCGCGGATTTCGGTCGCCAGCGCACCGGCGATGGTCCTTGAACCGAGCGATACCATCTTGGCAGCGGCGGCTTCGATCGCCTTGCGATCCTGGCTCGCGAGCGCGCCGCGAAGGCTCTTGCTCAACGCCAGGACGTTCGGTTGCTGCCGCGCCTGCGCGTCCCTATCGACCTGGTCGAGCGTCGCGATCCAGCCCGGGGTCTGCGATGCCATCTGGCTGTCGGCCGTCCACCGGAAGGTCGGCACGACATTGCGCAGGTCGAACAATTTCCACTGGGACGCCACCAACACCGAGGTGATCACCAGAAAGCCGAGCACCACGGCGATCCAATCCTCGGTCCGCCACGATCGCGTGATCGGAGCTGTCACATGGCCGGCTGGTGCGGCGCCAATGGTTGCCTGTTCGGACATGGTGGAGCCCTCGTTGTCTGAGGGTCGGGTTAGAAATCTTTTTCCCTTATCTGGCAATATACCGGGTGCAAATAGCAATTCATTTCTATAAACTGGCTATACCTTGATAGATATTCCACGGCACTGGCTAGCCCCGGAGAACGCCGCCCGTCTTTTTTCCGGCAATCGTGACCGCTCGCGACGTGGCGACGCGCCCGGCCACCCCTCACATTTCCGCCGCACGATCCGTGTTATCGATACCGATCCAATGACAGCCACAGCCCCAATTCCACGCACCACCATGCGTCTTGCCACGCTTCTTTTGGCCACCCTCCTGCTTCCGCTGATCGCGGATTCGGCCGCGCTCGCGCAATCGCCGGGCGCCGGCAAGCCGCGCATCGAGTGGGAGGTGAAGAACCGCTTTCGCTTGTTCCGCAGCGAGACCGACTTCCAGCGCCATGTCGCCTCCTGGCGCAACGATGGCGTACTCGGCTCCGAACGGCGCCTGTCGCTCGAGAGCGACGGCCGCGGTTGGGCTCGCGATACGGTGGAGCGGCTGTGCGTCGATCGCGCCGGCAGGCTGATGGAATTCTGCGAGCGCGACGGCGTGCGCGAAGTGTATTTGTCGCCGGGCGACCACCGCGTCGGCGTGGTCCTCGCGGCCGCGCCGCCGAACGCCGTCAGTTGCGTCTGGACCTTTGCCGATGGATCAAGCGAGCCGCGCCAATCGCAAGCCAGTTGCGACGAGGAGATGCGGCTGAGCGTAATCCACGGTCGGCCAACCACCGCCTCGGTCGACATCGTGCTGCCGGACGGCACCGCGCAGCGCGTGGTCACCGAGATTCAGGTGCGCGACCTGCTGATCGCCGGCATGGGCGACTCGATCGCCGCGGGCGAAGGCAATCCCGACCGGCCGGTGCGACTCTCCGACGAAGGCTTCTGCTTCCGCCGCTTCCTCGGTGTCGAAACCAGCGAGTACTACCGTCCCGGACGCGCCGGCTACAGCGGCAACCGCTCCTGCGCGGCCGAAGGAACCGAAGCCCACGCCGATGCCTGGGCGCGGCAGAGCGCACGCTGGCACAGCGGGCCCTGCCACCGGTCGCTTTACGGCTACCAGATGCGCGCTGCCCTCGCGCTGGCGATCGAGAACCCGCGCGTCGCCGTCACCTTCATTCCCTTGGCCTGCTCCGGCGCAACCATCACCACCGGCTTTCTCGGCTCGCAACGCATTTCCGAGTGCCCGAACCCGGGCACTAACACCGCGTGCTCCACGACACTGCGCTCGCAAATGGCCGGCTTGACCGAAGCGCTCGCGATCGCGCGCAAGCATCGCTCCGACCGCGGCCTCGACCTAGTGCTGCTCACCATCGGCGCCAACGATATCCAGTTCGCCGGGCTGGTCGCGGACGTGATCATCGAGGCGCGCACCGAGCGAATCTTGTTCGGCCGCTCCGGCCACATCGCATCGGTGGCGGATTCGCAGCAGACGCTCGACCGCACTCTGCCGAACGATTTCCTGAAACTGCGCGCCGCGCTCAAGCCTCTGGTCGGCGGCGATCTCGCCCGCGTGGTGTTCGTGTCCTACGGACATCCCGCGCTGGCGGCGCAGGGCACTGCCTGCCCCGGCGGGCGCAGCGGGTTCGACGTGCATCCGGCGTTCGGCGCCGATCCGCAGCGGCTGCGGCGCGTCGCGGACTTTGTCTCCACGGAGTTCCTGCCGAAGATCAAGGCGATCGCGACCTGCGACGGCAAGCTCTGCCGCGACCCCAAGACCGACCGTATGACATTCGTGGACGCCCATCAGCCGGCATTCGCGCAGCACGGCGTCTGCGCGCGCTCGGACGAGGATCCGGAATTCGACCGCGCCTGCTTCGGCATCAGCGGCGAGTCGTTCCGCCCCGATCCGGCGCGCGGCGCCACCGATCCGCTGACCTGCGGGCGGCCCGCGAGCGAGTACCGGCCCTATCTGCCGCGCGCGCGCTGGGTGCGCACCGCGAACGACAGCTATTTCACGGCCATGACCTATCCGCAGGGCCTGTCGGGCCTGCTGGCACCGGCCAGCATCCATGATGCGATCTGGGGCGTTCTGTCCGCGGTCTATGGCGGCGCCATCCATCCGACTGCCGAAGGCCATGCGGCGATGGCCGACGCGGCGGTCCCGGCGATGCGCGAGGTGCTCGGGATCGGCGGCCCGGAGCCGACGGTCAAGCGCAGCGACGCACTGCCGCCGCCGGCCAATCTGCTCAAACCGCCGCCGGGCGTGCCAGCGGCGGCGCAATAGCGCGAGCGGGCTAGAGCGCGCCTTCAATGTGCGTCTCCCTACGAGTCGATGCCGTCGCCCTTCGAGGCCCTCTCAGTTTATCATCGGGCCGCGCTTCGCGTCCGACGTTTGCTCGGGCACCTCATCACGATATATATTACTTCTGAGAACGCTTCACTAGTCTCTGCTATTCCAACGTGATCTTGGCGGCCTTGACGACCTCCGGCCAGCGCCGCAGCTCGCTATCGATGAACGCGCCGAACTGCTGCGGGGTGCCGCCGACGATATCCGCGCCCTGCGATTGCGTGATCGCGTTGCGAACCGCCGGCACTTGCAGCACTTGATTGAAGACGCTGTTGATGCGCGCAACGAGCGCGGGATCCATGCCCGCCGGACCGGCAATCCCGTGCCAGACGCCGGCGCTGAAGCCGGGAATCGTCTGCGATGTCAGCGGCGTGTCCGGCAGTTGCGGCATCGGCCGCGTCGAGGTGACGGCCAGCGCGCGGAGCTTGCCTTCCCTGATCTGGCCCAGCGAGGTCGCGATGGTCATGATCGCCGCGTCAGCCTCTTCCCGCAGTAACGACGTCACGATTTCGGCACCTGACCGATAGGGGACGCTGACTTGCCGGATGCCGACACGGTTGTTGAGATCTTCCATGAACAGGTGCGTCCAGTTGCCGAACTCCGGCCGTGGCATAGGTGAACTTGCCCGGCTGCTGCTTGGCCGCGGCGATGTATTCGGCCAGCGTCTTGTAGGGCAGCGTCGGCCGGAGCAGCAGTACTCCCGGAAAGTTGGCCACGTGGAGGATCGGCGTGAAAGCCGTGTGGGGGTCGTAACCGATTTTGGGCATCAGCACGTGCGCCACGGCATTGGGCGTCATGTCGGTGAGGAAGAGCGTATAGCCGTCCGGCTTCGCGCGCGCTGCGGCGGCCGCGGCGATGGTGCCGCCGCCGCCGGGCCGGTTCTCCACGATCAATGGCTGGCCGTTTGCGAATTGCGAGAATCCATTCGCCAGGTGGCGCGTCAGCGTGTCGGATGCGCCGCCGGCGCCGAGCGGGACGATGATGCGGACGGGCCGATCGGGCCACTGCGAGGCCGGCTGGGCGAGGGCCGGAACGGCAACGAACCCAAACAGCGGCAGCCACAGGCATGCCAACAGACGCAATCCTCGCATTGAAGGTCTTCCCTAAATCATCGGACCACTCCCCGGTTTGCAACCGATGTGGCAGGGCCGCGAGGTCCGCGGCGCCACTGCCGTTGTTCTTGTGTGATCGGTGAGCTGATTGATCGGGCCTGGTGCTGCCAGACCGTCAGCCCGCCGCTGGGTGCACTGATATTGTAGTATAATGGTGCAAGATTACAATTACTCATCCGAAGCCGCTACCGCAGGTCCGCTCGCCTCCAATTCTGCGCAGCAATCCTGACGGCATCGCCCGATGCTCGCCGTCGAGCGCGAGCTGCATTTGCATTTTGAACGAAAGCCCGTTGCTTCAGCGACGCGCGCGGTGGACCGATGCGCTGCGGCGCGCCCGCGCTCGTGGCGGGCACCCACGTCTTAGATCGTGACGAAGACGTGAGTGGCCGGACGCAAGGGCGTTCGCGCCGCGGGCTATGGGCCCGGCCATGACGGCCAATTCCAACCACTCGGGAGATGCTCGAACTAGCTGACGCCGAGCTTCTTCTGCAAGCTGGTCGACGACGTCGTGTATTGGAACGTCAGCTTCTTGTCCGGGTAGACGTAGCGATGCGCCTTCTGCGCCATCAGCGCGCCCTCGTGAAAGCCCGACAGGATCAGCTTGAGCTTGCCCGGATACCAGTTGATGTCGCCGATGGCGAAAATGCCGGGCATGGTCGACTCGAAGTCGGCGGTGTTCACCGGGATGTATTCGTTGTCCTTCAGCTCGATGCCCCAGTTCGCCACCGGACCGATCTTCATGGTCAGCCCGAAGAACGGCAACACCGCGTCGCATGCGATGTCCGAGATCGCGTTGTCGTTGCCTTTGACGATCGCCTTCGCGACCTGACCGTTCTCGCCGGCGAGCGACGTCACCTGCCCGAGCACGAAATCGATCTTCTTCTCCTGCACCAGCGCCATCATCTTGTTGACGCTGTCGGGCGCGGCGCGGAACTGGTCGCGCCGGTGCAAGAGCGTGAGCCGACTGGCCAGCGGCGCAAGGTTGAGCGTCCAGTCGAGCGCGGAATCGCCGCCGCCGACGATGAGCACCCGCTTGCCGCGGAACTCCTCCATCTTGCGCACCGCGTAGAACACCGAGGTGCCCTCATAGGCCTCGATGCCTTGAATCGGGGGACGCTTGGGCTGGAATGACCCGCCACCGGCGGCAATCACCACCACCTTGCATTCGAAGACCTTGCCTTGGTCGGTGGTGAGCCGGAACAGAGGATCGCCGATCTTCTCGATCGTCTCGACCATTTCCTGCAGATGAAACTGCGCCCCGAACGGCTTGATCTGCTTCATCAAATCATCGACCAGCCCCTGCCCGGTACATTTCGGGATGCCGGGAATGTCGTAGATCGGCTTCTCGGGATAGAGCTCGGCGCATTGGCCGCCGATCTTGTCGAGAATGTCGATGAGATGCACCTTCATATCGAGCAGGCCGAGCTCGAACACCGCGAACAAACCGCAGGGGCCCGCGCCGATGATCACTACGTCGGTCTTGATCGGTTCAGTCATTGCGTCGATCGCCTCGCGCGTCGTCTCAGACGCCCTTTGATTGCATTGTCGTCCTGCGGTCGGCTGGAGGGCGTGGGCCATCGCATGGGGGACGGCCCGGAACCGGAAAAGGACGGACTGGACAATGTGCCGCCGCCAGGGCGGCGCGCGGTGTGTGTAGCCGGGACCGCGCGGGAGGAAAAGGACAAATTCCAGTGCCCTTAACGCAGGTTTTTACCTTGCTTGTTCCGCCCAGCCGGCGATTTTGCGTCTATGAATTGGGCCGGCACGAGAAAATTGGTCCCCCATGCGCCCGGAGCCTGCCTTGCAGACATCGCCGTCGTCTCGCCCCGCCCTGCCCCGGATCGAGGATTTTGCGATCCGCGTCCCCGACATCATCCGGTTTGCCGACATCGACCGCCAAGGCCACGTCAACAATGCGGTCTATCCGACCTATTTCGAGACCGGCCGCGTCGGCTTTATCTACGATCCGAACGAGGGGTTGCAGGTCGATGGCTGCACGACCGTGCTCGCCCGCATTGAGATCGATTTCCTGAAGGAGCTGCGCTGGCCGGGCACGGTCGAGATCGGCACCGCCATCGCCGAGATCGGCAGAAGCTCGTACGTGTTCGCACAGGCGATCTTCCACGACGGCGTCTGCGCCGCCCGCGCCCGCTCGACCATGGTGCTGATCGACCGCGCGACCCGCAAGGCGCGCCCGCTGCCATCGGAACTCGTCACGCGGCTCGAACGAATTCGGCTGCCGGGCCATTGAGCTAGCCCTACGGCCGACCCTCTAGGCCTATGACCTAGGCCTGCCGCTCGGGAATTCGCACGATCAGGCCGTCGAGCTCGGCGGTGACCTTGATCTGGCAGGACAGTCGCGAGCTCGGCTTCACGTCGTAGCCGAAGTCGAGCATGTCCTCCTCCATCGGCGACGGATCGCCGACCGCCGCGCGCCAGGCGTCGTCGACATAGACATGGCAGGTGGCGCAGGCGCAGGCGCCGCCGCACTCCGCTTCGATGCCCGGAACGTTGTTCTTGATCGCGGTTTCCATCACGGTCGAGCCAAGCTCGCCCTCGACAGGACGGGTGGTGCCATCGGGATCGATGAAGGTGATGGTCGGCATGGGGTGTGACGAATGGGTGGGGTTGGCCGTTGCGGGGAATGGTCGGGGCTCTATATCCGCTCGCGCCGGGTCACGCCAGAGTGGCGGCGGGGCTTAGCCGGGGCTTAGCCCGGGACCAGCTCCGCGACCGCCGCTTGCGCCACCCGGATCGCCGCCGCCAGCCGTTCAACGGAGGCAGCCAGATCGCGCCCAGCCGCGGCATCGGCCTCAAGGGCGGCGGCGGCCTCGGCGACATCCCAGGCCCCGATCCCGCGCGACGAGCCGTTCAAGGTATGCGCCAATGCCGCGATGGCGGCCGGCGGCACCGGTCCGGCCACCATTCGGCCGAGCAGAAGATTGGTTTGGGCCGCGTAAAGCTGCAGCACTTCACGCTCGAGGTCGCGCTCGCCGTGGGTCATGCGTGCGAGATGCGCGCGGTCGATCGCCGCGGCGCGCGGCGACGCGTCCGCTGCGCTAATGTTTTCAATGGGTTCGCCGGCGCACTTGGCCGCAAGCTCCGCCATCGCTCTGCCTCCCAGGGGCTCTGCGATCCCCTTATCGGCGAGATATGTCACGGTGTCGTCGAAGGTTGGGTAAACAGCGGCGCTTCCGCGGCGACGATGGTAACGGCCGACTTAACGTCGGAGCTCAAGTTCCGTCCGCACCGACGCACAAAAACTGACCGTCGCCTGTGGGTAATGGTGGATAACTTTGCCGGTATCCCGTTGCTGCTGGAAAAAGTTCTGCAAAAACCTGTTGTTGTTGCGACGCCAACGCGAACCGGTTCCGAAAACCGTTGCATTCTCACAACGACGGTTAACGATGATTAAGAAGTCCTTACCATTTGGTTTCCATCGGTTAAGCAAGCCGATAGGATCATGGAACGGCAGGGGACTATCAGTTCGGCGCGTTGGATGCCGGCTGCCACAGGGGATCCAGAAGGATCTGATTAAAATTTCACGTTTCGTGCGCGGGCGGATGATCTCCGGCCGCGTCCGTGGTTTGGCGTAATTCACGAGGCGACGACCGATCATGGCGACCACCCCGAAGAAGATGAAGGATCCGACGGAAGCGGCGCTGTCGGCAATCCAAGACGCTCTTCACGTAAGGGATGACAACCAGCCGAAGGATCAAATCACATCGTCGACGTCTGCGCTGCCTGCGGACGCAACATCCGACGCGCCGTGGCCGGGACTGCGCCCCAGCACGAAGTCCGAGATCTATTCCGACGAAAGTTTGCGACGCGGCGATGACAGCAACGCTGCGCGCCGGCCCGCCGCCAATGACGATCAGGAATCAATCGGCAATATTCTGCGAACAATTCAACGTCGCCCCGCCAGGACTTCGTACATCCTCGCCAGCGCTTTTGCGGCAGCGTGGGTGATCGGCGGCTTCGTGCTGGGATGGCTCTACCTTCCGCAAATTCAGGCCGCGCTTGGTCCGACCGGGCTGACCGCTCCGGTGCTCGCCGTTTTGGGCGCGATCTATCTCGCGCCGGTCGTATTCTTTTATGTGCTCGCACATATGGCGGTGCGGTCGCAGGAAATGCGCTTGATCGCACAATCCATGGCCGAGGTCGCGATGCGCCTCGCCGAGCCGGAGACCGTGGCGCGCGAGTCGATCGTGACGGTTGGACAGGCAATCCGACGCGAAGTTGCCGCCATGGGCGATGGCATCGAACGCGCGCTGGCGCGCGCCGCCGAGCTCGAGACGCTCGTCGCCAACGAGGTATCGGCGCTCGAACACGCCTACAATGACAACGAAGTGCGCATCCGCGCGCTGCTGCAGGACCTGGGCGGTCAGCGCGATACCCTGGTCGGTCAAGCCGAGCAGATCCGCGACGCCATCAACAGCGTGCATCTCGATCTCAGCCACGATATCTCGCAGATCAGCCAGCTCGTGGCCGAGCAGGTCAACGACGCGGCGCGCCGCATCACCCTGACCTTGGCCGAAAAGGGCGAGCACATCACGCGCGCGCTCGGCCATGCCGGCGACAACATGATCGAACAGCTCGGCGAGCGCGGCGGCGATCTCCTGGAGCGGCTGGAATCGACCGGCTCCACAACCGCCGAAGCGATCGCGCAGGCGACCGACCGGCTCACCGCAACGCTGAACTTCAAGACCGACCACATCGGCGACGAATTCACCGAAATCGCCGCCAACCTCCAGCACATGATGTCGGTCCGGCTCGATCGCGTGGCTGACGGGTTCTCGCAAAAATCCGCGGCGATCCTCGACATGATGACCGGCCGCACCCAGCAGTTGACCGAGCTCGTGGTCGACACCGGCAACCAGCTCGCGGATGCGATTTCGAGCCGCGTCGAGGAAGTGAACTCGTCGCTGAAGACCACCGGCAACTCGCTGGTGCTCGACCTCTCGCTGCGCGGCGGCGACGTCGTCACCAAGATGGAGCAGACCGGCGCGCGCATCACCGAAACCATCGTGCAGCGCGGCAACAAGGTCAGCGACACCTTCCGCGAGAGCGCGGAATCGCTCGCCGAAACCATCGGCACGCGTGGCGACGCCGTGCGCGAGATGCTCGCCGCCCGCCTGCAATCGTTCGAGGACATGTTCAATCACGGCGGCTCGGAGCTGGCGGAACGCATCGCACGCGATTCCACCACGCTCGGTAACCTTATCACCCGCCACCTCGGCGAATTCGACCGCACCGTCAAGACTTACGGCGGCGAGATGGTGGAGCGCCTCGGCGACCGCACCCAGGAAGTCATTTCCGCGATGCGGGACTACCTGGACAATTTCGACAGCCGCGTCAGCAGCAAGTCGGTCGAAATCTCGAACGGCCTCGATCAGCAATTCGTCCGCTTTCAGGATGCGCTCGACGGCCGCACCCAGGCGCTCAACGAGGCGCTCAGCACCCGCGTGATGGACATTGCCAAGACGCTCGCCGATGGCGGCAAGGAGGTCGTGACCGCGCTCGACAAGCGCATCAGCGATGTGACGACCGTGATCGATGTGCGCGGCGCCAGCCTCGCCGACGCGCTCGGCGCCAAGATCGACGATATCGACAAGGCGCTCGGTACTCGCGCGATGGAGGTCGCCGACAATCTCGATAGCCGCATCGGCCGCTTCGAAGAATTGCTGATCGGACGCGCCATGGAGGTGACGACCGAGATCGAGACCCGCAGCAAGGCCGCGGCCGATGTCCTCAGCGAGCGCATCGAGCAGCTCTCGAGCACCATCAAGACCAATGCCGGGGACGCGGAGCGGGCGCTTGCCGCCCTCACCGCCTCCACCAACGAGACAATCGGGTCGCGGGTCGAACAGATGACCCAATCGATCAAGTCGAGCACCGGCGACGCGGAACGCCTGATCGGCTCGCTTGCGAGCAGCACCACCTCGCTCATCAACACCCGCCTCGAGCAGCTCAGCCAGGCGATCAAGACCAACACCGGCGAAGCCGAGCACAGCCTGACGCAACTTGCGTCGACCACCACCAACGCGATCCGGACCAGCGCCCAGGAAACCGAGCGCACCCTCACCGGCCTGTCGACCGGCATCAGCACCACGCTCAAGCAGAATGCCAGCGAGGTCGAACGCACCCTGCTTGGCGTCAGCGCCGAAGTCACCCGTAGTTTCGTCGGCAAGGCCGAGGAGATCACCACCTCCTTGAGCGCGCGGTCCACCGAGCTGACCCGGCTGCTCGACGACAAGTCGAGCGTCCTGATCCGGGCGCTCTCCGGCAAAGGCCAGGAATTCGCCAGCGAGGTCAGCCGCGTCACCGAGCATGCGGTGAAGGCGATCGAGGCCAAGGGCTTCTCCTTCACGCAGACCATGATGGACAACAGCGAGCACATCGCCCGCCTGATCAACGAGGCGAGCGAGCACGCAACGACTGCGCTGAGCCGGTCGATGCAGGATGCCAACACCGCCGCCCAGATGGTGACGCAAACCTCGACTGGCGCGATCGCGCGCTCACTCAAGGAGCTGCAGGACAGCACCGATGCCGCGGCTCACGGCGCCGCCGCCGCGGTCGCCAAGACGATGCGCGAGCTGCAGGAAAAGACCGGCACCGCCGTCGAACAGTCGAAGTCGACCGCTGCGGCCGCCGTCTCCGAGATGCTCGAAACCCACGGCATGCTGCGGTCCGACACCACGGCCCTGTTCGAACGACTGCGCGAGGCCAACATCCTCCTGCAGGAGGTGCTGAGCGGCGCGCACGAGAACATGAGCGAGATCGAGACCACGCTCGTCGGCCGCGTCACCGAATTCGTCTCCGCCGTCAACGAAGTCACCAAGAAGACCGGCGTCTCCAACGCCGAGATCGAGCAGCACGTCACCGCGTTCCGAACCGTGACCGGCGCCACGCTCAACGAGCTGTCGCTGCTTGCGGGCCAATTCGATGCGCACGGCCGTTCGCTCGCCGAGGCGGTCGCGCTGGTGGACCGCAGCAACCGGCGAACCGAAGGCTCGCTCGACGAGCGTCGTGAATCGCTTAAATCGTTGGTCAAGAACCTCGACCACAAGACCGAAGAAGTCGAGACGCGGATCGGCCGCTTTTCGTCCTCGCTCAACGAGAAGACGCAGGACCTGCAGACCCGCCTCACGCGGTTCTCCGAGCTGCTCGGCCAGACGCTGGAAAGCGCCAGCGACCGCACCCGCGACATCGCCCGCCTGGTGGCGGATTCGACCAACCAGGGCGCCCGCACGATCGCGGAGAACTTCGAGTCGATCCGCAGCGCCAACGACGAAGAATATCGGCGCACCGCCCAGGCCATGCGCGACATCTACGAGCAGACCACGGGCGACGGCCAGCGCATGCTCGACCAGGCGGCCAAGCGCTTTGCCGACGTGGTCGAGGGCCTCAAGCGCATGGCGGCCGAAATGCAGCAGGAGCTCGACGCCACGCGCACCGAACTGCGCAAGGGTATCTTGGAGCTGCCGCAGGAGACCGCGGAAAGCGCCGCCCAGATGCGCCGCGTGATTGTCGATCAGATCGAAGCCCTGGCCGAGCTCAACCGCATTGTCGCGCGCCACGGTCGCGGCCTCGACGCCATCGAACCCGGCACGCGGCGGATCGATGCCCCGGAGCCGGCGCCCCGACGCGAAGCGGCGCTGGCCAACACCGCCCCGCCTGCGGCGCGCGCCCGCGCTGAAACCCCGTTGCCGCCTGCCCCCGCTCCGGCGCCGGCATCGCGCCGGGCCGATGCGCCATCGCTGAGCCCGGCACAAGCCGCACCCGCAAGCGGCGGGCGTTCCGGCGGCTGGCTGACCGACCTGCTCTCGCGGGCGTCGCAAGAAGATGCGGCGCGCGAAACGCCCCCGACCCCTCCCGAACCCGCTCGCGCGGACGAGCGCCCGCCCCGCCACTCGATCGAGTCGCTGGACTCGCTTGCGGTCGACATCGCGCGCATGATCGATCACGACGCCGCCGCCGAATTGTGGGACCGCTACAAGCGCGGCGAGCGCAACGTATTCACCCGCAAGCTTTACACGATGCAGGGACAGCGGGCGTTCGAGGAGATCCGGCGCAAATATCGCGGCGACCGCGAATTCACCCAGACAGTCGACCGCTACATCGCCGAATTCGAGCGGCTGCTCGACGAGGTGTCGCGCGACGACCGCGGCCAGGTGGTGGCGCGCACCTATCTCACGTCCGAGACCGGCAAGGTCTACACCATGCTCGCGCACGCGGCCGGCCGCTTCGACTGAGGATCACTGGCCTGCGCCAACCAACGATCACGGGTGCACCGCACGGTGCGCCCGTTCGTTTGACGACGTCGGCCCGCCGATCCGACGTTCCGCCAGGGTGCTGCCGCGGCCGCAATCGCGATATAGTATTTTTCATGCTCCATCCGCCGATTGCCCTGACCACCCGCACCGAGCGCTGGCCGATCGCCGGAACGTTTACGATCAGCCGCGGCGCCAAGACCGAGGCTGAGGTTGTCGTCGCCGAGCTGTCCGACGGGCATCATCGCGGACGCGGCGAATGCGTGCCCTACGCGCGCTACGGTGAAACCGTGGAATCGGTCGCCGCCGCGATCGAGGCGCTGCGGCCGGAGATCGCCCGCGGCCTCGATCGCAACGGCTTGCAGCAGGTGATGGCGGCTGGCGCCGCGCGCAACGCCCTCGATTGCGCATTCTGGGACCTCGAAGCCAAGCGCACCGGCCGGCCTGCTTATGAGATCGCCGGCATCGCCGAGCCGCAGCCGTTGATCACCGCCTATACCATCTCGCTCGGCTCGCCGGAGGCGATGGCGGCTGCCGCCGCGAAGGCGTCCGGTCGCGCGCTGCTCAAGGTGAAGCTCGGCGGAGCCGACGATCCCGAGCGGATCGCCGCCGTTCGCCGCGCAGCGCCGCAGGCGGAACTGATCGTGGACGCCAACGAAGCCTGGACGCAGCGCGATCTGACCGACAACCTCGCGGCCTGCGCCGCGGCCGGCGTGACGCTGATCGAGCAGCCGCTGCCGGACGGCGAGGATGCGGTGTTGTCGGCGTTTCGGCATCCGGTGCCGATCTGCGCCGACGAAAGCGCGCATGCGCGGGCATCGCTGGCGACGCTCGCGGGCCGATACGACGCCGTCAATATCAAGCTGGACAAGACCGGCGGCCTCACCGAGGCGCTGGCCACCGCGGACGAAGCGGCACGCCTCGGACTCTCGATCATGGTCGGCTGCATGGTCGCGACCTCGCTGGCGATGGCACCCGCCATGCTGGTGGCGCAGCGCGCCCGCATCGTCGATCTCGACGGCGCGCTCCTGCTGGCCCGCGACCGGCTCTATCCGTTGCAATACGAGGGCAGCCGCGTCCATCCGCCGTCACGCGCGCTGTGGGGCTGATTGTCGCTACTCACGGCCGCACGATGGCGATAACCTCAACCCTCGCACCGCCGTGGCGGCGCCGGATCGGGAGACGTGCGTGATCAGCAAGCGATGGTTCATCTCCGTTCTTGTCGCCGCGGGCCTGTGCGCCGGCACCGCGCCGACCCTGGCGCAAATTTATCCGGCGAAGCCGGTTCGGATCGTGGTTCCGTTTGCTCCGGGCGGGGTCGATGTCACGGCGCGCATCATCGCCGACCGCCTGACGGCGGCGCTCGGGCAGCCGTTTATCGTCGAGAACCGGCCGGGTGCGGGTGGATCGGTTGGCGCCAAGACCGTGGCAAGCGCCGATCCTGACGGCTACACGCTGATGTTCAGCACCCCCGGCCCGGTCGTGGTCAGTCCGCTGATCAACCGCAATGCCGGATACGACACGCTGAAGGATTTCACGCCGGTCGCGATCGTATCGCAGAGCCCGATCGTGTTGGTGGTCCATCCCTCGGTCCCGGCACAAACCCTGAAGGACCTGGTGGCCCACGCCAAGGCGAACCCCGGCAAGGTCCACTTCCCCTCCCCGGGCTTCGGGACGCAGCCGCACCTGGTCGGAGAAATGTTCAAAGCGCTCACCGGCCTCGACATCGTGCACGTGCCCTACCGCGGTTCCGCACCGGCGATCACCGACCTGTTGGCCGGTCAGATGCATCTCTATTTCGACAACTTCGCCAACGTCCTGCAGCACATCGAGAGCGGCAAGCTGCGAGCCCTGGCAGTCACCGGCGACGCGCGCAGTCCGCAATTGCCGAACGTTCCGACCATGGAACAGAGCGGATACGGCAGCATCGTCGCGACTTACTGGAACGGGCTGCTGGCGCCGGCGCGAACCCCGCCGGACATCGTCGCCAAACTGAACGCGACGGTCAACCAAGCGCTGGCCGCGCGTGAAGTCCGCTCTGCCCTGCAGAAGCTTGGTTCCGATCCCAAGACCGCAACCGCACAGGCGTTCGCCGCATTCATCGCGGCCGAAACGCAACGCTGGGGCAAGGTGGTGCGCGACGCCAACATCAAGGTCGACTGACCGCGGTGCGGAGGTACGCTCCTCGGAGACCCGCCGCCATGCCGGACAGTAAATTTAATCAATGAAGGACTTTCACCAGGAGCATTCGGCGTTTTAAAAAGCTATCCTGAACTTCTGCGTGAGGGGGAATATTCATGCATTGGCCAGCCGCGTTGGGCGCTGTCGTGTTGGGCACTGTGCTGGCGGCGCTGTCAGGATCACCGGCGTCGGCCGTGGTCCGGATCACCGGCGATTTCGGTGGCCAGATCGGTCCTTATCTTGAAACCCTTGCCGCAATCCGGGATTCTGGCCAGCGCGTGGTCATCGACGGACCCTGTCTATCCGCTTGCACGATGGTGCTCGGCGTTATTCCGCGCGATCGCATTTGCGTCACACGTCGCGCACGGCTCGGCTTCCACGCCGCCTGGCATCATGGCGAAAACGGTCGCCCGATCACCAACGAAGGCGGCACGCAATTGCTCATGGCGGTGTATCCGCAGAACGTGAAAAACTGGCTCAACCGGCGCGGCGGCCTCACCAGCAGCATGAAATATCTCAGCGGCCGTGAGCTCACCGCGATGTACCGGACCTGCCAGTAGCCCAAGCGCGCTGACCCCGCGTTAGCGGGCAACGCCGATCTTGCGGTGCAAGACCACCGCGGCGGCAAGGCCGCTCGCCGCAATGAGCGCCATCGCGCCATAGGCTACGGCGCCAAAGCGCCCGTAGAGCACCCCGGACAATCCGGTCGCGGCGGCGATCACGATGCCGGTCGATACCGCGAGATAGCCTTGCGCGGTGGCTGCGAGCCCCGCCGGTGCGGCGCGCCCGATGAAGGCCAAGGTGCCGAGATGCGTCGCTCCGAACGACAGCCCGTGGAGACATTGCAACAACGGCAGCACCGCGCCCGGAGGGTCGAGCGCCATCGCGATCCAACGCAACAACGCGCCGCTGCCACCAATCATGATCAGGACGCTCGGGCCGAATGCCGCCGGCAACCGGGCCGACAGCGCGAACAGCACGATTTCGGCGACCACACCCAGCGCCCACAGCATGCCGATGGTGCCACCGCCGTAGCCGGCGGCCTGCCAATCGATGGTCGAGAAGCTGTAGTAGAGCGCATGGCTGCCTTGGATCAGGCTCGCCGCCACGGCCACCGCAATAAACGCGGGATCACGCAAGAGCGTCCGCGCTGGCGGCGTTTGCCCTGCCGATCCGGACGGCCTCGCGGACAACGGAGGCAACGCCCAGCCGGCGATGAGGCAGAGCGCCACCGCCGCCACCACCAGCCAGATCAGGTCGCGGGCGGCGATGATATCGAGCAGATAGCCGGCCGCCAGATTGGCGGCGATGAAAGCCGCCGATCCCCACAGCCGGACCGGACCGTAAGCCCGCCGATGTGGCGCCAGGCCGCGCAGCGCGTAGACGTCGGAGAGTACGAACAACAACATGAAGGCGGTTGCCGAAACGGCATAGAGGGCACCGATCGCCTGCGGCTCGTCCACGAGGCCGAGCGCACTGAAGCCCGCCAATGCAACGAGCGTGGCCGCCAGAATGACCAATCGCAGCGCGTTCTGCCGATCCGCCCTCCGGGTCGCCAGCGGGATTGCCACCAGCCGCAGGATCATCGGCAGCGCCAGGACCACGCCGATGGTCTGCGGATCGAGCCCCTTGGCCGCGAACCACACCGGCAGGAACGGCATATGGACGCCCAACGCGATGAAGACGCTGGCATAGAAAGCAGCCATGCGCTGGGCGAAGCGGCGGCCTGTGGATTCGGTCAGATTGTCCGGTATTGGGTCGGTCATTGCTGCAGGTGATTGCGTCCCAATCGGCGGTATTGGCGGTCAGCCGGCCGCGCCGTCGCGTCCGTGGAAACCCTGTCCGGGCGGGTTGTCTTGGACCGGCTTGTGGCCGACCATTATCACATGCGCGTGCTCCTGATTCGCAGGTGATGTGTGAGTGATGCCCACTGAACCACTCGCATTGTCCACGGTACGGTCGGCTCCCCTGGAGGAAGCCGATTACGATGCCATTTGCGATGCGATGACGGCGACCGCGCGCGGGCGCTGGTTCCTGGAGGAATTCTCGCGGCGCAACCGCAATTGCGACACCACCGAGGTGCTGGCGGCGATTGCGCGCATGGAAGCGGCGGCGGTGGACAACCGCGCCAAGCAGGCGACCCAAGAGGTCCGCATCGAACTTCTGGAAATGGCGCGCACCATCGCCCAAGCGCGCGCTGGCGTGGCCGCAGGCCGCGGCGACGCCCCGCCCGCTCCCGCAGCGGAACCGGCCAGCCTCCCCGCAACGCCGGACATCGCGGGCGCCGCCGAACGGCTGCGGCAGATCGCTTGGACGGTGCGGGCGTGTGGCATCGAGCTGCCGGCGTCCGAGCAAATCGAGCAGGTCGCCGAAGCGATCCTGTCCGCCGGCGTCCTGCACACCCTCGGCGAGCAGCAGACCGCGATGCTGACCGAGGTGCTGCACTATCTCGAGCATCGGGTTGATCGGATGCTCGACAGTCAACTGGCGACGGCCGGCAGCAGCGGGGCAGCAACTGTCCCCCCGCGCACGAAAGCGCACGACATCGAGCCCCTGGTACCTCCAGCGCCTGACTTTCCGTTGGCGATGGTGGACATGACGGCGGCGAACACCAACGAAGCCGAGCGGGGACCGCTGCTGCGGCCGCCAATCGTGGTGCACAGCGCAGAGGAAGTCCCGGCATCGACCGCGATCTCGACGACGTCGAGCCCCGTTGAGCCTGCCACGCCTGCGGTGCCCCAAGCGACTATCGCGCCGGTGATGGAGGTTTCGCAGCCATCGCCAGTGGCAGCGCCTCCCACACAGGCGCCCGCGCCCGATACCGCGCCCATCGCGATCGAACTGGTTGCACCGGCGGCGCCCCCGGCGGCGAGCGCGCCGCAAGCCATCGTCCCGCAAGCCGCCACGCCCATATCAGCGCCAATGCCAGCGGCCAGCGAACCTGCTGCTGCCGAGGCCGCTGCCACCGAGGCCGTTGCCAATGCGCCAACGCTCGCCGTTTCCTTGGGCGATCAAGCGGTGGCGCGGTCAGCGCCGGATGCCATCGCTGCCCAAGTCGACGATGATCTCAACGAACTGACTGACTTTGCCGAATTCGACGCTGAGCCGCAGCGTTGCCGCGCTCGCGCCACAAGCCGCCGCATGGTCGGAGGCGGTACCTGATCAGCCCGGCAGCGCGTCGGCAGACGATCCCGCCGATTTCCTGCTCGAAGCGCCGCCAGATAATGCCGCGAATGCGCACGCCGGTGACCGGCTCCCGACGGCCGAGATGGCCGCGACCGCGCCTGTCGTTGGCGCAAAGGCGCCGACTCCGCAGATGACGACGGTGCTTGCCGCGATCGCCACCGAACTCCTCACCAACGGCATCCCCGAGACGCAGGCGCGATCGCTCGCTGCCAGCGAAGCGCTCGACGCGGTGATGGCGATGAGCGAAGAAGAGCGGATCGCGTTGTTTTCTTGATTTGCGCTCAAGCCACCAGCCGGTGGAACAGGTCGGCATCGACATTGCCGCCGGACAGAACGCCCACCACGACCTTGCCTTTGACATCGAGCTTGCCGGCCAATAGCGCCGCCAATCCGATCGCGCCGCCGGGCTCCACCACAAGCTTCAGCTCGTTGAAGGCAAACGCCACGGCGCGGCCGACTTCAACGTCGCTGGCGGCAACGCCATGCCCCACGAGCTTGCGGTTGATCTCGAAGGTGATCGCGCCCGGCGTGTTGGACATCAACGCGTCGCAAATGGTGCCGCTGAGACGGGCGTTGACCTCGCGCTGGCCGCTCTGGAATGACCGCGCGGTGTCGTCGAATCCTTCCGGCTCTGCCGAGTAGAGCTTCGCATCCGGCACCCGCGCTTTGATCGCGAGCGCGATGCCTGCAATCAGGCCGCCGCCGGAGACGCCGACCACCACCACATCGGGCTTAAGACCGAGCGCGGCGAGATCCTCCACAATCTCGCGGCCCGTCGTACCCTGCCCGGCGATCACCATGGGATCATCGAACGGCGGCACCAGCACCGCGCCGCGCTGCTCGGCAATCCCGCGCGCGATGGCGGTGCGGTCCTCGCGCTCACGGTCGTAAAGCACGACCTCGGCGCCGAGCGCTGCCGTGCGTTCGCGCTTGGGCCGCGGCGCATCGGACGGCATCACGATCACCGCCGGCATGCCGAGGATCCGCGCTGCCGCCGCCACGCCCTGGGCATGGTTGCCGGAGGAAAATGCCACCACGCCGCCGGCGCGCCGCTCCGGCGGAATCGTCGACAGCTTGTTGTAGGCACCGCGGAATTTGAACGAGCCGGTGCGTTGCAGCGTCTCGGCTTTCAGGAACACCCGCGCCGCCAGCGCCGCGTCGAGCGCCGGCGAGGAAATCAACGGCGTGCGCAACGCCACACCCGCGAGCCGCGTGGCCGCGGCATCGACATCGGCGGAAGTGGGCAAGGGTATTGACGGCGGTGCCGGTTGAGCCATGGCGCCACGGTAGCGCCGCAATACCGGCCGGAGCAAGGCGCAGCCACCGCTCCGACGATGTCATCCGCACGAATCAAAAGCCCCGGGCTCACGCCCGGGGCTCTCGTCGTCAGGTCTGATGTTCGGGTCGCTCAGTAGCGAGCCACCACCGGGCCGCCGAAGCGGTAGTTGATGCCGAACTTCACCAGATGAATGTGCTGGCGGATTTCGTAAGGCGTGCACACGCCCGCTGGCGTGCAGAGGTCGTGGGTATCCCGGCCGAAGTGATTGTAGTTGTACTCGGCCTTGAACGACCAGTTCCTGCTGAGGGCATGCTCAAAGCCGCCGCCGATCATCCAGCCCCAGCGCAGGTCTTCGTCAGACTGCGCGGTAAAGCCGACGAGGCCGGTCTGGGAGAACTGCTCGTGCACGAAGGCCGCACCGCCCTTGATGAAGATCATGGTCTGGCCGGTCGCACCGAAGGCATAGCCAAGCCGTGCGGCGATGGTGCCGATGATGTCAGCTTCCGTGCGGAACGTGTTTGGTCCGAAGGTCGCGCCGGTCGGCCCAGCCGACGCCATCGATGTCGGCCCAAGCGGCCTGACCTTCGATGCCGAACACCCAGCGATCACGCTGCCAGAGATTGCAGCCGATCTGGCCGCCGATCAGCACGCCATCGACGTCGTGACCGAAGTCAGTGAGCTCCGCGCCGGTGATTCCGTCATAGACGCGCTTCTCGCCCCAAGCGAAGCCGGCATGAGCACCGATATAGCAGCCGGTCCAGTCAAACACCGCCACGGGGGCCGGCATGGCCTTCACCGGCATCCGACGCGCCGGAAGGTCTGCTGCCAGTACCGGCGTGGCAAGGAGAACGGTCAGCGCCAAGCCGCCAAGAAGTTTTTTCATATTGAGCCCCCTGCATCCCGGCTCCCGGCTGGAAGCCCGGTCTGTGATCTGAGGACCCTATGCGCGAACTCACGAGATGAGTTTGTCACTTTGGCGCAACAGCCAGAGCAAATTGTAATCGATTGATGTCGCTACATTTTTTGCGGAAAACGCGGACTGCGTTCCTGTGGATAAGTCCTCTGCACGGGAGGAAAAAATACTCGCCGGCGTCCCGTCACCGCCGGGAGCGCCCGCCTCGCGACAGTGGACGGCGGTTAGACCGCCGGTTTCCGAGACTTCCGGTGGCCTAGGCCCCGGAAGTCTCGCGTTTGTTCGATCAAAGCAGGCGACGGCTAGTGGAGTGGATTTGACATTCGCTACCCACCTCGCAGCAAGCACGCGATGCGAATGTCAAATCCAAACTCCACTAGTAGTCAATACTTGCTAGTGGTCCTTTGATTCTAACATTCGCAAAACAGTCCGCGGAAATGGGATGCGAATGTTAGAATTGGACCACTAGCGCGTCAGGAATGAGCCGCCGCCGCCGAAGCGGTAATTCAGCCGCACCGTGGCCAGGTGGAGATCCTGCTCGGTGCTGGCCGTGAACCCCGCCAGCGGGAACGCGACGTCCTTCTCGCCGAGATCGATGTAGTTGTACTGGGCGGCAACCGACCAATTCGGCGTGAAAGCGTATTCGAGGCCCGCTCCGATGGTCCAGCCACTTCGGGTCTGCTTCACCGTGTCGGAAGCAACTCCCACCAAGGCATATTCGGATTTTCGCGCACCCACGCACCACCGCCGGTGACATAGGCGAGCAAGCGATCGAAGGCGTAACCCACGCGCCCCGTCAACAAGAACACCGAGCTGACATCGGAGGTGTAGACGGAGCTGGGATCGATCAACGAGGTGTGGCTGCCGGTGATGTCGGCGATGCTGCCGGAAAATTCGACGCCGAACACCACGTTGCCGCTCTGCCAATTGTAGCCAATCTGCCCGCCGCCGAGCCAACCGTCAGCTTCATGGCAGCCATCGGTCACGCCTGCCTCTGAGAAGCACTTATCGCCCCACCCCGCGCCGACATGCGCGCCGACATACATGCCCGACCAATTGTAGATGGGTGACACGATCGGCCCAGGCGGCGCTTTCACCGGCATTCCCCGGCGCACCGGCATGTCGGCCGCCAGCGCGGGACCGCATGCAAACGCCGCGAGCGCGACGCCGGTCAACAAAACTTTTTTCATTCGAGCACCCCCCGATTGTTGAACGAGGGTGTGAGTTAGCGCGCAAGGTTTGTTGCAAAAGCGGCGCGCGCGAACACATCATTTTACGTCGCGAACAAAAGTTGAAACACAAAAGTAGCTCACTACCCCGCGCGTCTCATGCTCGCCGCATCATGGCCACCGCGCGCCACGCAACGCGTCTGCACGCGTGGTGCATCCTTACCGTGCGATGCGTCCAGCAAGCGCGCATGTTGGATCGCACATGTCTTTGGATCGCACATGTCCGATATCCCGCGCAGCGATTCAATGATGCGAGAAACTGGACGTGCGCTGAACGAACGCTTCAAATCCAAAGCGACACGCCGACACAGAGCGCCGACACAGAGCCACGTGCAAATGCAAAGAGCCCCGGACTTGCGCCCGGGGCTCGATGGCATTCGATTGAATGGTTCAACCGATCAGTAGCGCGCCGCGACCGGGCCACCGCCGAAGCGGTAGTTCAGCCGCACCGTGGCGAGGTGGATGTCCTGTTCGGCCGTGGCGGTGAAGGCGGTCGGGCCGACGAAGGTGATGTCCTTGTCGCCGAGATCGATGAAGTTGTACTGCGCAGCCAGCGACCAGTTCGGCGACAGGCCGTATTCGATGCCCGCACCGATCGTCCAACCTGTGCGATTTTGCTTCAGCGATTCCGTGCCGACGCCGGCAGTGGTGTAACGGAAATCATCGCGCACCCAAGCGCCACCGCCCGTCACGTAGAGCAGCATGCGATCGAAGGTCATGCCGACGCGGCCCGTCAGCATCAGGATCGAGTTGATGTCGGAATGATACGTGTCGGCGGGCGCGACGATCCGACGCATTGCTGCCGCTGATGTCGGCCCAGCTCCCCGAGAACTCGACACCGAACACGAACTGGCCGGTCTGCATGTTGAAGCCGACCTGGCCACCACCGAGCCAGCCGTCGCCGTCATGGCATCCATCGCTGGCGCCCGCGAAGATGAAGCACTTGTTGCTCCAGCCGCCGCCGGCGTGAGCACCGATGTAGAAGCCCGACCAGTTGTAGCCGTAGCTCATCACCGGTTCCGGCGCCTTCACCGCACGACGCGCCGGCAGATCGGCCGCAAATGCGGAGCCGCAGCCAAGAGCCGCGAGCGCGATGCCGACCATTAAGAATCTTCTTCATTGGGTCACCCCTTTTTTGGTGGACAGATGGCGCGGGGTATACCGGCATTCACAGGAATTGGCTGTAACAAATCGGCAACGGTCGTTGCAAAAGCGACAGTTCCAAACGACTGATTTTAAAGAGTAAATGGAACCTTAACGACAAATCGGTAGCTTGCTACCGACCGCCGCAAGGAGGCCACAAAGTCGCCTGGAAGGCGCCTCAGCGGTTCCGTTTTGGGAACCCTGCTCACTCACCACCATGCGTGGAAATGATGCACCGGGCCGTGGCCTGAGCCGATCGTGATCCGGTCGACGCGGCGATCGCCGTCGCTGACATAGGCCTTGGCCTCGCGCGCCGCGGCGACGAGATCGAGTCCCTTGGCAAGGCCGGCGGCGATCGCGGACGACAGCGTGCAGCCGGTGCCGTGGGTGTTGCGCGTCGGCGATGCGTCGGCGTGCGAGCCGCGTGAACGACGCCGGCTCGACCAGCAGATCGACGCTCTCGGCGCCGTCGCCGTGGCCGCCCTTGATCAGCACCGCGCGCGCGCCGCGATCGCAGCAGCCGCTCGGCCTGCGCGCGCATCTCGTCTTCGTTGTCGGGCGATCGGTCGCGTCGAGCAGCGCCGCGGCCTCCGGCAGGTTGGGCGTGACCACGAGCGCGCGCGGAATCAGCACGCGCTTGAGCACGTCGATCGCGTCGGGTGCGAGCAGCCGGTCGCCGGAGGTCGCGACCATCACCGGATCGAGCACCACCTTGCTCTGCCTGCCAGCGCGTCGAGCCCGGCGGCGACCGCCTCGATCACCGCCGGCTGCGACAGCATGCCGATCTTCACCGCGCCGACGTCGAGATCGGAGAACACCGCGTCGATCTGCGCGGCGACGAATTCCGCCGGCACGTCGTGGATGCCGGTGACGCCCTTGGTGTTCTGCGCGGTCAGCGCGGTGATCGACGGTCGCGCCATAGACGCCGAGCGCCGAGAAGGTCTTGAGGTCGGCCTGGATGCCGGCGCCGCCGCCGAATCCGAGCCCGCGATGGTGACGGCGATCGGCGTGGTCATGACCGTTGCCGCGCCGCAAGCGCCGCCATCGACCACCGCGCGCAATCGCTTGCGCGGCGGCCGGCCGGATCGGCCGCGAGCGAGAGCGCCGAGATCACCGCGACGCCGTCGGCGCCGGCGGCGATGGCCTCGCCGGCATTGGCGGCGTTGATGCCGGCAATGGCGCAGATCGGAAAGCCCGGCTTGCGCCGGCGCAGCGCCTCGGCGATCCGCGCGCAGCCCGTCAACGCCGATCGGCGGATTGGGATTGTCCTTCGAGGTGGTCGCATAGACGCCGCCGATGCCGACATAGTCGAGGAGATCGATCGGCGCGGCCTCGGCCTGCGCCACCGTCTTGATCGACAGCCCGATGATCGCGTCGGGACCGAGCAGCCGCCGCGCGTCCTCGACCGCCATGTCGTTCTGGCCCGACATGCACGCCGTCGGCGCCCGGCGGCGAGCGCGACGTCGACGCGATCATTGACCAGCAGCGGCACGCCGAACGGCGCCAGCGCCGCCTTGATCGCGCGCGCGCGTCTCGACCATGGCGCGGGTCTCGCTGCGCTTGTCGCGGAGCTGCACCAGCGTCGCGCCGCCTGCGCCAGCAGCCGGGCAAGCTCCGGCAAGGCGCGGCCGCCGGCGTGCTCGGGATCGACCATGGCATAGAGACGAAGATCGACGGGCATCGCTCACTCCCTCCGCCGGCATGATCCGGATCAGGTTCAATGGGTTGGCGTTCCGCCTTGGAGCATAAACTCCGGAGCAAAAGCCTCTCAGTCCGGTCGGACACCCCGTGAGACAAGGCGATACCTAGTCCGCCGCACACGCTGCGGCAAGCGCGCCTTCGGCGCGGCTGCGCCTTGCCATGGGGGTCGGTTTTTGCTGGATTGTGACCCGGAGACGCGCATGGTTCCCTTCTTCGTCCAGATCAAATGCCAGCTCGGCAAGTCCTACGACGTGGCCAACCGGCTCGCCGACGCCGAGATCGCCTCCGAGATCTATTCGACCGCCGGCGACTTCGACCTGCTGGTGAAGTTCTATGTCGGAGGGCACCGACATCGGCCATTTCGTCAACGAGAAGGTGCAGACGATCCCGGGCATCCAGGACACCCGCACCATCATCACCTTCAAGGCGTTCTGAGCCGCTGAGCACGCCGGCTGAGGCCTAGCGCGCCGGTCGGCGGTCCTTCGGCGGCGCGCGCGCGCTGCAAGCCGAGCTGGCGCTCGCGCCAGATCACGAACAGTCCGGCCGCCGCGATGATGGCGGCGCCGACGAACACGAGCTCGTCGGCACTTCGCCGAACACCAAATAGCCGAGCACCAACGCCCACAGCATCGCGGTGTAGTCGAACGGCGCCACCAGCGAGGCTCGGCGCAGCCGATAGCTTTCGGTCAGCAAGATATGGGCGAGGCCGCCGCAGATCCGATGGCGACCAGCGCCGCGAACTCCGGCCAGGTCGGCGTCAGCCAGCCGAACGGCAGCGTGCACGAGCCCGGCAAGCGCGCAGATCAGCGAGAAATAGAACACGATCGACGACGTGGTCTCGCTCCGGGTCAGCGGCGGGTCTGCATCGACGAACCGGCGTTGAAGAACGCGCCGACCAGGCCGAACACCGCACCGGCGACCGCCGCCGTGTTGGCGGCGCTGCGATCGAGGTCGAAATGCGGCGAGAGCATCACCAGCACGCCGACGAAGCCGACGATCACCGCCCACCAGCGATAGATGCGCACGCGCTCCTTGAGGAAGATCGCCGACAGCGCCACCGTGATCAGCGGCGAGACGAACGGATCGCGGTGGCGTCGACCATCGGCAGCCGCGCCAGCGCCGAGAAATTGCAGAACATGGCGCCGACGCTGTCAGCCCGCGACCGAAATGCCGCCACGGCCGGCCGTGCGGATCGCCGCCATCAGCTCGCGGCGCCAGGCATAGATCATCACCACCGGCAGGATCGCGAAGGCCGAGCGGAAGAACACGATCTGCCCGACCGGATAGCGCTCGCCGAGACAGCGCACCAGGACCGACATCACGGCGAACAGCAACGCCGCGATCAGCTTGAGCAGAATGGCCTTGACGAGATTCATCGCAGGAGCCTTGGCGGCGCAGGACGGGCAGCCGTGCTGGTATGCACCGGCAGCGCGCCGTCGAGCAAGGAAGCCGCCGGCATCGGCGTGAGCGCGCAGCGAAGCTCTGCGTCGGCCAGTTGCCCTCTGCACCGGCGGCAGCGATTTGATGTAGGCCGCCATCGCGGCGCGGTCGGCCTGCGGCAGTTGCGAGGTGTTGCGCACCACCGCCGCCCATCGCGCCGCCGACGCTGTCGCCCTCCGGGATCTCATGCCGGTGGTCGAGAATCTCGACGATATCCTTCATCGGAATAGTCCTTGAGCGCATGCTGGGTGATGTTGGGGACGGTGCCCTCGCCTTCCGGATCGGGACCGCCGGCAAATCGCTTGTCCTCGACGATGCCGCCCAGCAGGTTGCGCGGGCTGTGGCATTCGGCGCAATGGCCGGGCCCGTTCACGAGATAGGCGCCGCGGTTCCATTCCGCCGGCCGGTTCGGGTCGGGCGTGAACCGGCCACCGTCGAGATACAGGAACTTCCAGCCGCCGAGCGAAAGCCGGACGTTGAACGGAAAGCGGATGTCATGATCGCGCACGCGGCCCTCGACCGGCGGCAGCGTCTTGATGAACGCGAACAGGTCGCGCACGTCGGCGAGCGCCATGCGCTGATAGGACGTGTAGGGGAACGACGGGAAATAGTGACGACCGTCCGGCGACGTGCCCTTCACCATCGCGGTGACGAAATTCGCCTCGCTCCAGGCGCCGATGCCGTCCTTGGCGTGCGGCGAGATGTTGGGCGGATAGAACGTGCCGAACGGCGATTTCAGCGCCAGGCCGCCGCCGAGCCGGGTCCGGTCGTCCTGCTTGGGTGTCGCATGACAGCTGGCGCAGCCGCCAGCGAAGAACATGATCCTGCCGTTGTCGAGATTGGGCTTGTGCGCCGGCAACTCCTGCGCCGCGATCACCTGCGGACGCGTCACCAACCAGAATACGGCCGCTCCAGCCAATCCCAGCAGCACGATTGCGAGGAGAAGTCGGCGCATGCGGCGCTCCTATCGAGAGGCGAATAGCTTCACGGACGACCGCTCATAGCATGACGGCGAAACGCCGTCGCGAGCGGCTCGCGACGGCGTTGGAATTCGCAGGCAACCGGCGGCACTACTTCTTCGCGGCGGCCCGATATCCCTCGTGGCAATCGCCGCAAGCCTTGCTGATGGCGGGGAACGACGCCTTGAGCGCTTCGAGATTCGCGGGCCTCGCAGCCGACGCCTTGGCGAACGCGGCGATCTGCGCATTCCATCCGGCGCTATCCGACCAGATCTTGGGCAGCGCGCGAGTGTCGCCGCTCTTGGAATTGTCCGGGAACAGCTTGGGCAGCGCCGCCGCCGTTTCTCCCCACTGGGTGAACGCAGCGGTCACCGCTTTCGCATCGAACGGAGCGTCGCCCTTGACCATGGCGCTGATGCCTTTGGTATGCGAGCTGTTCTTCTTCATCATCGCCTTGCGCTCACTGACGGCGTCGGTCTGCGCCACAACGCCGGTCACGCCGATCGCAATTGCGGCCAGCACAACGATGGTTCGGATCATGTGATCAAGCTCCCCTTAGGACGGTTCATTTTGGACCGACGACACTGGTCGAACGGCGATGCTCTGCCGGAATCCCGGACTCACAGCCAAACACCGGGCCAGCCTTGTTATTCCACTTATTCTTATTCGCAACTGACAATGCGACGCGGGGGGCCGTGGATCGTCCCGTTTCGGGTGGGAAATGCACGGCCATTCAGGACACTAGCGATAGTTACGAATGCGAAATCCTCAGTCCGGGGTGACGGCCCGCTCGGCCTTGCGGACGATCTCCTCCGGGGTCGCGAGCGCCACCCCGACCAGGGCCGCGATCCGCTCGCCGGTTTGCGGCGAAACCTCGAAGCCCATCGTCTCGGCCTCCTTCAGGAACGCCGCATCCCGCATGGTGGCATCGAAGGCGCGGCGCAGCGTCGCGACACGATCGGCGGGAACGTCGGGCGGCGCCATCAGCGGGCGGCCGAGCCGGGTGTTGCCGGCGAAGAACGTCAGCACCTGGCGCTGCTCCTCGGTGCGGGTGACATCGAAGATGGTCGGCGCGTCGAGCCACGGCACGCGCTCGGGCTCCATGTTGAACAAGACGCGCATCTTGCCGTCGGCGACCCATTGCCGCCGCGCGCTCAGCGGGCCGCCCACGGTCGTGACCAGGCTGCCGACCTCGCCGCGGGTCACCGCCAGCACGACCTCGCCCGGCGAGCGATAGCCGGTGACGATCTTGAGCTTCAGCCCGAGCAGGTTCTTGAGCAGGATCGGCGCCGCCGTCACGCCCTGCCCGCCGCCCGGCGCGCCGACGATCAGTTCGCGCTCGAACAAATCGGCGACGCTGGCGATGCCGGACGCCGCACTCACGAACATCACGCGATGGTTGACCTCCGGGCTGCCGAGCCAATTGAAGCGGCCGGGCTCGAACCGGATGTTGCGCACCTTCATCATCGCGGCGTCGGTCATGTTGCGCGAGACCATGCCGATCACGCTGCCGTCGCGGGGCGCGACGTTGAACAGATGATTGGTCGCGACGATGTGGCCGGCGCCCGGCATGTTCTCGACCACCAGCGAAGGCTCACCCGGAATATGCCGCGTGATGTGGCGCCCGATCAGCCGCGCCCACAGGTCGTAGTCCTGCCCCGACGACGAGCCGACGACGAGCTTGAGCTGCTTGCCACGGTAGAACGCGTCGACGTCTTGCGCATTGGCGGAGTCGCATGCGAATGGCAGCGACAGCGCAATCGAGCAGGCAATGGCAAGCGCACCAATCGGCTTCATCCCCTCCCCCTTGTTGCGGCCGCCCCCGATTGATCGGGAGTTTACTCCGCCGGCTGCTGTCGCGTCGCTGCCGGACGCCGACGGCTCGCACGATCCGCGATCCAGCGGCAGATCACGTAGAACACCGGCGTGAAGATCAGGCCGAAGACCGTCACGCCGATCATGCCGGCGAACACCGCGGTGCCGAGCGTCTGGCGCAGTTCCGCGCCGGCGCCGACCGCCCACACCAGCGGCAGCACGCCGAAGATGAAGGCGAACGACGTCATCAGGATCGGGCGCAGCCGCAGGTGCGCCGCCTCCACCGCCGCCTCGAAGCGGGTGCGGCCCTGGTCCTCGAGCTGCTTGGCGAACTCGACGATCAGGATCGCGTTCTTCGCCGCCAGTCCGATCAGCACCACGAAGCCGACCTGCGTGAGGATGTTGTTGTCCTGCCCGCGCAGCACCACGCCGACGATCGATGCGACCAGACACATCGGCACGATCAGGATCACCGCCAACGGCAGCGTCAGGCTCTCGTATTGCGCCGCCAGCACCAGGAACACGAACACCACCGCCAGCATGAACGCGAAGATCGCGGTGTTGCCGGCCTTGATCTGCTGGTACGCCAGCGTGGTCCATTCGTAGGCGAATCCGTCCGGCAGCGTGGTGCGCGCGATCTGCTCCATGGCCTCGATCGCCTGCCCGAGCGAATAGCCGGGCGCCGCCGCGCCGTCGAGCTCGGCCGCCGGGATAGAGATTGTAGCGCGGCACGCGATACGGACCGGACACGTCGCGCACGGTGGTGAACGACGCCAGCGGCACGGTCTGGCCTTCGTTATTGCGCACGCGGATCGCTCAGCACGTCGCTCGGCTGCAGGCGGTAGGCGCTGTCGGCCTGCGCCGTGACGCGATAGGTGCGGCCGAACAAATTGAAGTCATTGACGTAGGACGAGCCGATATAGATCTGCAGCGCCGCAAACACGTCGGGCAAGCGGACGCCGAGCATTTGCGCCTTGGTGCGGTCGATGTCGAGATAGAGCTGCGGCGTCGAGGTCTCGAAGAACGAGAACACCTGCGTCAGTCGCGGATCCTTCGCCGCCGCGCGCCATCATGGCGAAGGCGGCGCCCCGCACCGCCTCCGGTCCGCGGCCGAGGCGGTCCTCGATCATCATCCGGAAGCCGCCGGCATTGCCGATGCCCTGCACCGGCGGCGGCGCGATCACGAAGATCTGCGCCTCCTGGATCACGGCCAGGCGGCCGTAGAGCTCGCGGACAATCCCGTTGGCCGTGAGCTTGGGATCGCGGCCGCGCTTCTCGAACGAATCGAGCACCACGAAGATGGCGCCGGAGTTCGGCGCATTGGTGAAGGTCGCGCCGGAGAAGCCGACGATGTTCACCGCGCTGGAGATGCCCGGCGTCTTGAGCGCGATCTCGACCGCACGCCGGTTGACGTCGTCGGTGCGCGCCAGCGCGGCGCCCGGCGGCAATTGCGTAACGATGATCAGGTAAGCGCGGTCGACCGCGGGGATGAAACCGGTCGGCGTCTTGCGGAATTCGTTGAGGCCGAAGGCGATGATGCCGACATAGACGACCAGCATCAGCACCGCGAGCCGCACCACGTGACGCACCAGCCAGCTATAGCCATGGCCGAGCGCGTCGAAGCCGCGGTTGAACAGCCCGTAGAAGCGCGCGCAGCGGCCGCTCCCACGGCTTCGGCGCGCGGTGCTCATGCGGCTTGAGCAGCATGGCGGCGAGCGCGGGCGACAGCGTCAGCGACACGATCAGCGAGATCACGGTCGCGGCCGCGATGGTGAGCGCGAACTGACGGTAGAACTGCCCGGAAATGCCGGTGATGAAGGCCGCCGGAATGAACACGGCGCAAAGCACGAGCGCGATCGCGATCAGCGCGCCGCCGACCTCGTCCATGCTCTTGATGGCGGCCTCGCGCGGATGGAGTCCGGCCGCAATGTTGCGCTCGACGTTCTCGACGACGACGATCGCGTCGTCGACCACGATGCCGACCGCGAGCACCAGCCCGAACAAGGACAGGTTGTTCAGCGTGAACCCGAACAAGGCCATGACGAAGAAGGTGCCGATCAGCGAGATCGGGATCGCGATCAGTGGGATCAGCGCGGCGCGCCAGGTCTGCAGGAAGATGACGACCACGATGACGACGAGCAGGATCGCTTCGAGGATCGTTTCCTGCACCGCGTTCACCGACTCCTGGATGAACTGCGTCGGGTCGTAGACGATGGTGTATTTGACGCCGACCGGCAGCCGCGGCGCCATCTGCTCCATCGCGGCGCGGATTTCCTGCGCGGTGGAGAGCGCATTCGATCCCGGCCGCTGGAATACCGCCAGCGCCACCGCGGGGTCGAGGTCGAGATAGGAATTGGACGAATAGTCGACCGCCGCCAACTCGATCTTGGCGACATCGCGCAGCCGCACCACCGCGACATCGGTCTGCTTGACGACGATGGCGCCGAATTCCTCCACGTCGGTGAGCCGGCCCTGGGTCTTGACCGCGATCTGGAACGCGGTCGGCTGCGTCGATCGGCGGCTGGCCGAGCACGCCGGAAGCGACCTGCACGTTCTGCCCCGCCAGCGCCTGCGTCACGTCGGCGGCGGTCAGGCCGAGCGATTGCAGCCGCGTGCGGATCGAGCCAGATCCGCATCGAATAATCGCGGCTGCCGAACACCGTGATCGAGCCGACGCCGTTGATACGGGTCAGCGGATCCTTGATCTCGAGGGTCGCGAAATTCGAGATGAACAGCGTGTCGCGCGAGCGGTCGGGCGAATAAAGGTGCACCACCATCATCAGGTCGGGCGAGCTCTTGCTCACGGTCACACCGATGTTGCGCACGTCGGCGGGCAGCCGCGGCGTGCGCGGTGGCAACGCGGTTCTGGACCTGCACCTGCGCGATATCGAGATTGGTGCCGAGATCGAAGGTGACGGAGATGCTGAAGCGGCCGTCGGCGGTCGAGTTCGAGGACACGTAGAGCATGTTCTCGACGCCGTTGATCTGCTCCTCGATCGGAGCGACCACGGTCGAGGCGACCACGTCGGCACTCGCACCCGGGTATTGCCCGCTGATGTTGATGATCGGCGGCGCGATCTCGGGATATTGCGCGATCGGCAGACGAAAGAACGACACAGCGCCCAGGATCACGAACACGATCGAGACCACGGAAGCGAAGATCGGCCGGTCGATGAAGAACCGTGACAAACGCATCGGGGGCCCGCTAGTTCGGTTTGGCGGGAGCGGCATTCGCCGCCACGCCCTGCTCTTCCGGCGTGACTTTGCTGCCGGGCCTCGCCCGCATCAGGCCGTTGACGACGACCCGGTCGTCGGGCTTGAGCCCGTCCTTGATGACGCGCAGATCGCGCATGAGTGCGCCAAGCGTGACGTAGCGTTGCTGGGCCACGTTCTCACCGTCCACGACCAGGACGAACTTGCGCGCCTGCTCGCTCGCGATCGCAGCGTCCGGCACCAGTAGCGCCGGATAGGCGGGTGATCCCGGCACCCGAACGCGCGCGAACATCCCGGGCGTGAACACGCCATCCGGATTGGAGAACACCGCGCGGGCGCGGATCGTGCCGGTGGACTTGTCGATGACGTTGTCGACGAAATCCATGTAGCCGCGATGGGCGAATTCGGCTTCGTCGATCAGCTTGAGCGAGACGATGACGCTGCCGTTGCGGCCGGTCACCTCCCGACCGGTTGGCGCCAGCCGCTCGTAGCGAAGATAGGACGCCTCGTCGAACGAGAACTCGAGCCGGATCGGATCGAGCGACACGATGGTGGCCAGCAACGTGGTGTTGCCGCCGGTGCCGCCGGTGATGAGATTGCCCGGCGTCACCCGCCGGTCGCCGATGCGCCCCGCCACCGGCGCACGCAGCTCGGTGAACTCCAGATCGAGTTGTGCCTGACGTACCGCGGCCTCGTTAGCCAACACCGCGGCCTCGGCGTTGCGCTTGGCCTGCGCGCGCTGCTCGAACACCTGCTCCGCGATGGTCTTGTCGCGCAACAGTTGCTGGCCGCGCGTGAGGTCGGCCTCGGTATAGGTCAGGTTCGAGCGCGCGAGCGTGAGATTGGCACGCGCCTGGTCGAGCGCGTTCTGGAACGGCCGCTTGTCGATGGTGAACAGGAGATCGCCCTGCTTGACGATCTGGCCGTCCTTGAAATGGACGCCTTCGAGATAGCCGGACACGCGCGCCCGGACCTCGACCGCATCGACCGCGACGAAGCGGCCGACATATTCGTCATGGTCGACGATGTTGTTCTGGACCGGCTTCGCAACCGTCACCGTCGGTGGCGGGGGCGCCGGGGCGGCGCGCTGGCTGTCTCCACAGGCGGCGAGCGTGGTCGCCAGGGTCAAAAGCGCAACGATGGTGGTGGAATGTAACTGGCTCATCTTTTACGTGCACATCGGCTCTTTGCGGCATTGCACCATATAGCGCCTCAACGTCCAAGCGACCATCACGGCCTCGCGATTAACCATTCCGAGAAACAATGATTGGACCGGTCAAGTGGCCCGATCCTGTCATCGGGCCCAGCTTTCCACAAAATATATAGTTTTATCAATCGCTTGGTGAGTGTGTTGAATTCAGCACATCCCGGCAATTCATCCCGGCAGCGATTGCGCCTGAACTGTGGCCGGGCATAAAATCGTAAACGACGGCCGTTGCTTACGCAGACGGGTGAACGGGGGTGTGGGGATGCTTCCCCACCGAGGATATTGCTTTTTATTGCTGGCGCTGGCGCTGCTCGTCTCGTTGCAGCCGGCGGCCGCGCAGATTCCTGCCAGCGAATTGCCTGGCCGCGAGCGCGAACGATTCGTGCAGCCGCGCGCGCCGCTATCGCAACCAGGCGGCCCGCGATCTCGCTGCCGAGCACGGTCGCGCCCGCCGGCGCCGAACGCCTGATGGTGTATGTGCAGGGCGTCCAGGTCACCGGCAGCACTGTTTACCGCGCCGAAGACCTTGAACCGCTCTACAGCGACATCGTCGGACGCAGGGTCTCGGTGACAGCGGTCTACGACGTCGCGCAGCGCATCACCGCAAGATATGGCAGCGATGGCTACGTGCTCTCGCGCGCCATCGTGCCGCCGCAGGAACTAAGCCCACACGGCGCGGTGATCCGCATCCAGATCATCGAGGGCTATATCGACCGCGTCGAATGGCCGGCGTCGCTGTCGAAGTATCGCGATTTCTTTTCGTACTACACCGCCAAGATCACCGCCGAGCGCCCGATCAATGTCCGCGTGCTGGAGCGTTATTTGCTGCTCGCAAGCGACCTGCCCGGCCTGAAGTTCACCAACAGCCTCAAGGCATCTTCGAGCCAATCCGGCGCCGCCACGCTGGTGGTCGAGGTCGCGGAGAAACCGGTCGACGTAACCGCCCGCGCCGACAATCGCGGCACCAAAGCGCGCGGCCCGTACCAATATTTCACCAGCGTGAGCATCAACAACGTCGCGCGCTGGCATGAATCCTGGACGCTGAGCACGGCCGGAGCGTTCCAGTTCAGCGAACTGCAATACTGGATGCTGAGCTATCGGCAGGTGCTCACCGCCGAAGGGCTCGCGCTATTTCTCAACGAAAGCTATAGCCGCAGCCGCCCCGGCACCGAGACGCTGCGGCTGCTCGACTACAAGACCCGCAGCGACCTGTTCGAAGCCGGGCTTTCGTATCCGTTCATCCGCAGCCGTGAGCGTAACTGGATCGGCACGGCGCTGTTCTTCATGACCAACGACCGCAGCGAGATTCTCGAGGCGCTCAACACCCTCGACCGGCTGCGCGGGGTGCGCGTGAAATCCGACGCCGACTTCGTCGATGCGCTGCGCGGCATCAACCAGATCAACCTGGTCCTCAGCCAGGGCTTCGACGGGCTCGGCAGCTCCCACGCTGGCACGAGCACCCTGTCGCGGGCCAACGGCCGCCCCGACTTCACCAAGTTCGAGGCGACCTTCAGCCGGCTGCAGCCGCTGCCGGCGAATTTCTCGGTGTTGCTCGCTGCCTACACCCAATGGGCGCGGACCCCGCTGTTGGCCCCGGAGCTTTGCGGCTACGGCGGCCGGGCCTTCGGCCGCGCCTTCGACCCCTCCGAGCTGGTCGCGGATAGCTGCGTCGAGCTGTTGGGCGAGCTGCGGTACGATGTCGCCCATACCCTGCCCAATCTGACCCAATTGCAGCTGTATGGCTTTGCCGACCGCGGCTGGCTCCATAATCTTGCCCCAGTCGCCGGAACACCTGAAAACGTGGATGGCGCTTCGGTTGGTGGGGGACTTCGCCTCGGTATGCGTCCCGGCGTGACGGTCGATCTGTCGACTGCCAAGGGTGTGGCCGGGATACGCGACGACTGGCGGTTCTTCTTCATTACAACCGGACGGTTCTGAGGGAACGCACCGATGTGCCCGCGCCTCCGCCACCTGCTGATGACCACCACCGCGCTGCTCGCGCTCGGCACCATTCCGGGCGGCGCGCAGCCGACCGGCGGCAACGTCGTCGGCGGGACCGCCACGATTTCCGGCGCCGGCACCAATTCGGTCATCGTCAACCAGTCGAGCGACCGCGCGATCATCAACTGGAACACGTTCAACATCGGCACCGGCGGATCGGCGACCTTCAATCAACCGGGCGCTTCGTCGATCACCCTCAACCGCGTCACCGGCGGGCTCGGCCCGTCCGTGATCGACGGCACCCTCACCGCCAACGGGCGCGTCTTCATCATCAATCGCGACGGCATGCTGTTCGGGCGCAATGCGGTGATCAACACCGCCGGCTTCCTCGCCTCGACCAACGACATCCGCAACGACGACTTCATGGCCGGCCGGATGAACTTCAACATCCGCGGCCGTTCCGACGCATCGATCGTCAATCTCGGCACCATCACCGCGTCGAACCATGGCTTCGCCGCGCTGGTCGCGCCGGGCGTGCGCAACAGCGGCACGATCAGCGCCCGGCTCGGCACGGTGTCGCTCGCCGCCGGCAACAGCTTCACCCTCGACATGTACGGCGACAAGCTGATCCAGCTCGCGGTCGGCGACGAGATCGCGAACCAGGTCATCGATGTCGCGACCGGCAAGCCGCTCTCCGCGCTGGTCAGCAATCGAGGGCACCGTTTCGGCCAATGGCGGCCGCGTCGAGATCACCGCCGCCGCCGCCCGCCACATCGTCGACTCGGTGATCAACAACACCGGCGTGATCGAAGCCAATTCGATCGGCACGCGCAGCCGGCATGATCGTGCTCGGCGGCGCCACCGCATCGACCAAGGCCGCGGACCTGCCCAAGCAAACCATCAAGGTCTCCGGCAAGATCACCGCCACCGGCAAGGACGGCGGCGCCAAAGGCGGCACCATCCAGATCACCGGCGAGGACATCCAATTCGCGGCGGCGATGCTCGACACATCGGGCCAAGCCGGCGGCGGCAAGATCCTGGTCGGTGGCGACTACGGCGGCGGCCGGCCGATCCCGGGCGGGATCAACAATCAGAGCGCGGTGCTGGAAGCCGCCGCGATCCCGACCGCGACCACCGTCACGGTCGACGCCGCGTCCAGCTTCAATGCATCGGCGACCGCGAACGGCCATGGCGGCAAGGTGATCCTGTGGTCGGACGTGGCGACCACCTTCGCCGGCACCGTGCTGGCCCGCGGCGGCGAGCAAGGCGGCAATGGCGGGTTTGTGGAGGTGTCCGGCAAGCAGCAGCTTGCCTACGCCGGACACGTCGACACCCGCGCGCCCAATGGTCAGACCGGAACGCTGCTGCTCGATCCGGCCGATTTCTACATCGACAGCGTGGATGGGCCCAGCGCCCGCCGGGCGCGTCGGTCATCACCAACGAGCAGGTGCAGACCAACCTGGCGACGACCAATGTCGTGATCGCGACCAACAATGCCGCCAATCCCGAGGGTCAGCAGGGCAATATTTTTGTCAATGCATCGATCAACTGGTCCAGCGCCAACAGCCTGACCCTGAGCGCTTACCACAACGTCAATGTCAACCAGAGCATCACCAGCACCGGTGGCGCAAACGTGGTGCTGCGCGCCGACAACACCGGCACCGGCGCCGGGACGGTGAACTTTGGCGACGCGTCGATATCGACGTCGGGCAAGGTCGCGATTTTCTACAACGTGGCGCGTTACAACGACGTCGAGCTGAAGTCCGACAACTCCGGCAATCCCTATTCGTGGTATGTCAGCGAGAACGCGCAGCTGACCGCGTACATGCTGGTCAACACGTTCACGAATTTAAAGGACATCTCGACCAATCTGTCAGGGCACTACGCGCTCGGTCGCAACATCAACGCCGACAACATGGCGCCGATCGGATCGCCTTGGGCACCGTTCAACGGCACGCTGGAGGGGAACGGTCACACCATCAGCAATGCGATCATCACCGGATCAGGCCAGCAGAACCACATCGGCCTGTTCGCCAGCATCGGCATGGACGGTGTGGTGCGCAATCTCACGCTGGACAATTTCCAGGTCTCCGCCAATTCCAGTCCCTATCTTGAAAGTCCAAGCCAGTTCATCGGCACGCTCGCTGGCTCGAACGCCGGCACGATCAGCAACGTCACCGTCACCAACAGCACCGTTGACGGGCTGAACCTGGCCGGCATCGTTGCTGGCGGACTGGTCGGGCAGAACGGCGTCTTCGATACCGAATTCTCGCTGCCGGGCACGATTACGAACGCGACCGTTGCGGCAACCGTCACCGTGGGCAATGGCTGCGTTGGCGACTGCTACGGCTCCTGGAACAATGCCGGCGGACTGGTCGGAACCAACATCGCGGGATCGACCATCAGTTCGTCGAGTGCGTCGGGCAATGTCACGGGTGGCATCTATAGCTTCGTCGGCGGGCTGGTCGGTCAGAACCACGGCTCGGTCACCAGTTCGTCCGCCTCCGGCGCGGTCAGTTCAACCGCGACCGGATCCGACTCCAGCAGCGCGGTCGGCGGACTGGTCGGCTTCAACACCGGCCTGATCTCCGGTTCGCACGCGACCGGCAACGCCAGCGGCGTCGGCTCGACGGACAACGAATATGCCGCCATCGTCGGCGGGCTCGTCGGCCTCAACAACGAAGGGGGCGAGATCGTCGGCTCCTATGCCACCGGCGCGGTCAGCGGCACCAATCAAGTTCAGCTTGGCGGCCTCGTGGGCGGCAACTTTGCCACCATCACCAATTCCCATGCCACCGGCACCGTGACCGGCAACGGCCAGGGCACGATTGGCGGGCTGGTCGGCCTCAATTCTTGGGGAGCGACCATCACCGGCTCGCACGCGACCGGCGCGGTCGCCGGCACCGGCAGCATCACTGCGGGCGGCTTCATCGGCGACAACAGCGGCAGCGTCACCAGCTCCTACGCCACCGGCAGCGTAACGCTGACGATGACCGGCGCGGGCGACGCGTTTGCCGGCGGATTTGTCGGCGCCAATGAGGGCAGCATTTCCGGCTCGCATGCGACCGGCGCGGTGTCGAGCACGAACGGCGACGTCACGCTCGGCGGTTTCGCTGCATTCAATTTCGGCACCATCACCAGTTCCCATGCCACGGGGAACTGTGACCGCCACCACCCCGACACTCGCAATGCTCGGCGGCTTTGTCGGCGGCAATGCCGGCCAGATCACCAACTCCCACGCGACCGGAAACGTGTCGACGAACGCAGAGACCGCCATCGCGGGCGGCTTCGTCGGAATCAATATCGGGCAGATCGCGCTCTCCTACGCGTCCGGCAATGTCTCGGTCGGCGACAACGGCTTTGCCGGCGGATTTGTCGGATTCAATTTCGGCGATATCAATCAGGCCTATGCCAAAGGGGCGGTGACCGGCGGCGCCAACAGCTACGTCGGCGGCTTCGTCGCCGTGAACCTGGGCTTCAATCCGAACCTCGATGCGGGATTGAAAGCGGCAATCTCGGAAGCCGACTTTAACACCGGCTCAATCACGCAATCCTATAACGCCGGCTCGATCACGCAATCCTATGCGCTTGGCCCCGTCACCGGAGCCAATCAAACGGTCGCCGCGGCGTTTGCCGCGCTCAATCTCGGCTCGCTGAATGAAGTTTATGGCGTCGGGCGCGTCTTGGGCGGCACCGGCAGCACGCTGGGTGGCCTCGTCGCATCGAACAACCTCACGCCCAATCTCCCGTCCGATCTCAATCTCCCCGAGGGCACGCTGCCCCCCGGAACCGCCACCAATTCGTACTGGGATATGCAAACCACCGGCATCACCACCAGCGCCGGCGGCACCGGTATGAACACGGCCGTGCTGTCAGGCGGACTGCCGCCGGGCTTCGATGCGGCGGTCTGGGCGCACCATTCCTATCCGTTCCTGGTGAACATCGTTCCCAACGATCAAGACACCACGCCGCTGCCGCCGGTGATCCCGCCGATCAACGACAACCCGCAATTCGTGCAGCCGCCGGACCAGCAGATCAATCCCAATCAGCTCAACACGCCGCCGGCAGCCGATCCGCTTCCCGACACGACGCTGTTCGTACAGCAGCAGCAGCAACGGCAAGCACAACAGCAGCAGGCTGACGGGACCACGACCGGCAGCGTTGGCAATCCGATCCGGCTCGACGTCGGCGAAAACCGCTTCTTCTATTTGCCGCCGCCCGGGGAGACTCGCCTCGCCACCAACGAGGTGGTGCTGCAGTTGCCCTGCGACGTGCCGACGGCCACGCTCAACGAGATCCTGAAGCAGCACAATCTCTCGGTACTCGGTTCGCAGTGCCTGCAGGAAGGCGGCAATGCCGCTTACCGGATGCAGCATGCGAGCGGCGAGACGATCGCCGGCGTGATCCGCGCCCTGGCGGCGCACCAGGTCATTGCCGCGGCGCAAGCCAATTATCTTTACGCGCTGACCGAGACGTCGGTGCAGTCGGCCACGTCGCAGCAGGGCGACCCCGGCCAATACGTGCCGGAGAAACTGCGGCTCCTCACCGCGCATCGCGTGGTCACGGGCGCCGGCGTTTCGATCGGCGTGATCGATTCGGAAATCGACGGCGCGCACCCGGATTACCGCGGCGCGGTCGCCGGCCGCTATGACGCGACCGGCGTCGAGGACAATCCGCATCCGCACGGCACCGGCATGGCGGGCGCCATCGTCTCGCGGCAAAAGCTGCTCGGCGTGGCGCCGGGCGCACGCATCCTCGCCATCCGCGCGTTCTCGGCCCGCGCCAGCAACACCGAAAGCACCACCTACCACATCCTCAAGGGACTGGATTGGGCGGTCAGCAACAACGTGCGCATCGTCAATATGAGCTTTGCCGGACCGCGCGATCCATCATTGGAGCGCGCGCTCAAGGCCGCCCATGACAAGGGCATCGTCCTGATCGCGGCGGCGGGCAATGCCGGACCGCGCGCCCCTGCCCTGTTCCCGGCCGCCGATCCGAACGTCATCGCGGTGACCGCGACCGATGTCGACGATCGGCTGTTCACCGGCGCCAATCGCGGCAACCACGTCGCGATCGCGGCACCGGGCGTGGACATTCTGGTGCCGGCGCCCGCTGGCGAATATCAGGTCACGACCGGCACCTCGGTTGCGACCGCCCACATCAGCGGCGTGGTCGCACTCATGCTTGAGCGCAATCCCAAGCTCACGCCCCCCGAGGTGCGTCGGATCCTTGCTGCCAGCGCGAAGCGGCTTGGTCCGGCCAACCAGTTCGGCGCTGGCCTGGTCGACCCGATGCGGGCGATCGACATGGCGACGCCGCGCTCGGCGGCCGCGCCGCGACCGGTGACGCCACGACCGGCGACGACGGTGGCGGCGCGGCCCTAAAGCGTGATTGCTTTAAGTTAAATCACAATCACGCTTTAGCTTCTTGATTGAGCATGATCTTTTCCGAAAACCGGTTCCCACTTTTCGGGATCATGCTTTAACGCCGACGCGGGCTCAGGCGTTGGGGGTTGGCGGCGGGGCCGCGCTTGCCCGAGTGATGAAGGCCGCGAACCAGGAGCGGCCGAACAGCGCCAGCACGATGGCCGCATACACGACGGCGCCGATGACGGCGAGCAACGCCAGCGCCAATTCGTCCCGGAAGGAATGGCCCGCAAAAAGCCTTTGAACAGGAGCCGCCGCGAGCCACAGCACGACCGCGAGAACCAGTCCCGCCACCGCCAGCCGACCGATCGAACGAACGACGAAGGCTTCGAACGCGAACAGGCCGGCACGGTGGGCGAACCAGACTAACAGCGTGAGATTGATCCAGCCGCCGACCGAAGTCGCGAAGGCGAGACCGACCTGCGCATAGGGGTCGTAGAGCAGGACCTTGAGCGCGACATTGACCAACACCGCGAAGAACAGCGCCTTGACCGGCGTCCAGGTGTCGCCACGCGCAAGAAACGTTGTCGCGGCGCTGCGCATCAGCACGAATGGCACGAGACCAAGCGCGTAGGCGCGCAGCGTCGCGCCGGCCGCCGCGGCATCCGCCGCGGTGAAGGCGCCACGCGCGAACAGTGCGCGAATGATCAGCTCCGGCAGCAGCGCGAAGGCGACCAGGCACGGGATCGACAACAACAGCGTGAATTCGATCGCCCGATTCTGGGCATGGCGCGCACCGCGGTCATCGCCTTGCGCCAGCCGGTTGGCCATCTCCGGAAGCAGCACGGTGCCGACCGCAATCCCGATCACGCCGATCGGCAATTGATTGAGCCGATCGGCGTAATACAGCGCCGACAAGGCACCGACCGCCAGGAAGCTCGCAATGATGGTATCGGCGAACAGCGCGATCTGCGTCTCGGCCGAACCGATGGTCGCGGGCCCGAAGCGCTTGAGGAATGTCTTGATTTCCTGATCGAGCCGCGGCCAGCGGAACGCCGGCAGCACGCCCTGCCGGCCGGCGTCAACCATCAGCAGCAACACTTCGAGGCAACCCGCGATGAAGACGCCCCAGGCGGCGGCGTGGCCCGCGGTCGGAAAAAACAACGCGAGCGCGAGCGCGGCGATCATCGAGAGGTTGAGCAGGATCGGCGCGGCGGCAGCGGAGGCAAAACGCCCGAGCGCGTTGAGGATGCCGCCATAGAGCGTCACCAGCGAGACCAGCAGCAGGTAGGGAAACGTGATGCGCGTCAATTCCACCGCGAGCGTGAAGCGCTCGCCGTCCTGCGAGAATCCGGGGGCCAGCACCGAAATCACCGCGGGCGTAAAGACAAGCGCCACGACCAGGAGCAGCGCTTGCACAGCAACCAGCAGCGTGAAGACGCGATCGGCGAACAGCTTCGAGGGGTCGGCGCCACCTTGTTGGCGAATGCGCGCATAGGCCGGCACGAAGGCGGCATTGAAGGCACCCTCGGCAAAGATCGCCCGGAAATGATTGGGCAGCCGCAGCGCCACCAGGAACGCGTCGGCCACCGGGCCGGCGCCGAGAATGGCGGCCAGCACGATGTCGCGGGCAAAGCCGGTGATCCGCGACAGCAGCGTAAAGCCGCCGACCGTAAAGATGCGTCCGATCATGGACCCTCGGTGCCCCTGCCCCCTTCGCAGTCCCTTGGTATCGGAAAAAACATAACGAAGTTCGCTTTTTCATCCCTGGAGGCCTGCGCCAAAGGGATTTCGCTCGCAAATGAGGGACTGAGGACGTGTCGCCTGCGAACAGGATAGCCCGACCCGCGCGTTCGACGATAACGATTTGCTAACGGCTGGCGGACCAACCTGTGAGCGATCGAGATGGAACGCAACAATGTCGCCCGCCGCCTTCGCCATGCTCATGGATGCTGCGAAAGAGCAGTTCCGCGCCGCCTTCGCGGCCGAGGACTTGGAGGCGATCGAGTCTGCCCTTGGAGCCATCAGCCGGCTGCACCGGGCCCGCTACGGCTACGACGCATTCTGCGCGTCTGCAGCATCGGCGTCCCCGCGCGCCGCAAAGGCCAGTTCGAACTGACGTCAACTCACGTGGAGCGCGTTGGAAACCGGCTCCGCAGCGATTCAGAAATGACCTTCGTCGAGTTCAGGGTGGATTGCGTGAACGTCGCGTATTCCAGCAAATCTTGCTGGACGCGAGCTCCATCCCGCTGCAACTTTTCGCGCAGCTTTTCGAGTTCGGCGACCAGGTTATCGACCTCGCGCACCGAGCTTCCGGCTGCCTGTTGGAGCAGTGAGGCAAGATTGCTTGCGACCTCCTGACCGTCGGCCACCAATTGTTGCTGACGAACGAACTCCTGGATGTTCTCGGTCACGTCCGCAACCCGGGCCGCGCCGTGTTCGATCTTCGGAAATACCGACATCCTGATCTCCCCCTTGTCGTCTCGAATCAGCGACCGACTACGCCATGCGAGTGTGACCACTTCGCGGTTGTTCACAGCGCGCGGGAACTTCTCCGCGGTCCAATATCGGCGTCGGAGTACAGACATACCTTGCGCCGTCCGAAATCGGATCGATGCGCGCCGCCGCGAACGCAAACGATGCGTCGTGCCACAGTCAACGTCGGTCGGAATTGATCAGGGTCGCGCGCGCGGTGCTGACGCTACCCGCCAAGCGCGCGCCGCACCGCCGCGATGATGCGGTCCTGCACCGGCGGCTCGAGATAGGCATGCATCGGCAGGCTGATGACCTCGGTTGCGAGGCGCTCTGAGACCGGCAATCCGCCCTCCGCCACTGGACAATGACGGTAAGCGCTCTGGCCGTGAACGGGCTTGGGGTAATGGATCGCGGTCGGAATGCCCTGCGCCTTGAGCGTTGCCGCGAAGCCGTCTCGCCGCTCCGCCGGAACGCGAATGGTGTACTGCGCCCACACCGAGGTCGAGCCTTCGGCCACGCGCGGTATCGTCGTAACGTCGGCGAGCGCCGCCGAATACCGCGCGGCAATACGCCCGCGCGCCGCGATCTCATCGGGGAATATCTTGAGCTTCTCGATCAGTATCGCGGCTTGGACGGTGTCGAAGCGACCGTTCAGCCCGATACGGACGCAATCATATTTGCCGCGGCCTTCGCCATGCACGCGGATGCTGCGCAGGATTTCCGCCAGTTCGTCGTCATCGGTGAACACCGCACCACCGTCGCCGTAGCAGCCGAGCGGCTTGGCTGGAAAAAAGCTGGTGCCGGTCGCGCTCCCCAAGGTTCCGATCTTGCGATTGCGATAGGTCGCACCGAACGCCTGCGCGGCATCGTCGATCACGAACAGACTCTCCGCCTCGGCGATGGCGGCGACCGCGGCATGATCGGCGGGTTGTCCGAACAGGTCGACGGGAATGACGGCCTTCGGTTTCAGACCGTGCTTGCGCGCCACGGGGATTGCCCGCGCGAGGCTGTTCGGATCGAGGTTGAAGCTCCCCTCCTCGACGTCCACCAGCACCGGGGTCGCGCCGACCAGAGCCGCCACTTCGGCGGTTGCGTAGAAGGTGAACGCCGGCGTGAACACCGCATCGCCCGGGCCAATGCCCTTCGCCATCAGCGGCATCAGCAAGGCGTCGGTCCCGCTGGCGCAAGTAATGGCGTGGCGAGCGCCGCAGAACGCCGCCAAGTCGGCTTCGACCGCGTGCACCTCCGGACCGAGGATGAATTGGCAATGGCTGAGCACGCGCGCGATCGCCTGATCGATCGCATCGCCAAGCCGCCGCCGTTGCGCCGCGACGTCAATGAACGGGATCGGAGTATTGTCCAACCGGACCTGCTAATTCATCGAAAGACCACTCTAACTCGGTCAACCCGTCAGCAGGCGCGGACCGCGCTGGGCTGATGGCTGCGCCGGGCTGTGCTGCAAACATCGCGTCGCGACTTCGAGGCACGCCACTCCGTCTTCGCCGGTTACCGGCGGCGCATCGCCGGTACGGATCGCTGTCACGAACGACTGCAATTCCGCCCGCAGCGGCTCGGCGTGACCAACCGAGAGATGGCGCATCGAATAGCTACCGTCACGCTGGAAGCCGAAGCACTCGGTGACCTGACGGGTCAGCAGATCGCCCGTGATGTACTTGTCGCGGGTCGCCACCGTCACGCTGCGCGCCTTGAACGGCGTCAGCCAGTTGGTGTTGATATGGGCGAGCACGCCCGAGGCGGTGCGGAATTGGAGTAAGGCGATATCTTCGCGCTCCGCCACCGCGCTCTTGAGCTGTGGCTGCACCTCGACGATTTGCGAGTCGGTGAACCAGCTAATCAGGTCGATATCGTGGACCGCAAGGTCGATCACGACGCCGACATTCGACATGCGCGGCGGGAACGGACCGACCCGGGTAATCGCGATCGACAGAATGTCCTCGCCGCGGATCGCCTCCTTGATGGTCTGAACTGCCGGATTGAAGCGCTCGACGTGACCGACCATCAATGTGAGCCCGGCGCGGCGCGCTGCTGCGATGATCGCGCGCCCCTCCTCGACCGACGAAGCGATCGGCTTTTCGACCATCACATGGACGCCACGGCCGATGCAGGCCAGTGCGAGCTCGCGATGCAGGTGCGTCGGCGCGGCGATGGTGACAGCGTCGACCCCGGCCGCCAGCAAAGAATCAACATCGGGAAACGTGGCGCAGCCGAGGGCATCCGCCACCATGTCGCGCTGCTTCGGTTCGGGATCGGCCACGCCGACCAGCGTGACGCCCGGCAGGTCGGCAAACACCCGCGCATGGTTGCTACCCATGACGCCGATGCCGACGACACCCACTCGCAGCAGCTTGTCCGCGTCACTGTTCGCGGTCTGTCGCATGTCGCTCGCCCCCAAGCGAGGTGAATTAAGACCAACCCCAGGCCTTGCTAACATAGCCGGTCGGGAATGGCGACCGCGCCCGGAAATACCGTAAAACACATTTTTTGTCAGAGAGTTACACTCGACTGACGCTGTGGATTTGGCGGCAGTCACTGCCAAAACAGCACTTTTTGCGGTCAGGCCAGCCGGGCGGCCGCACCCGCTTTCAGGAAGTCGGCATAGGCTGCTGCGAGCCCTTCACGCAGCGGCGTCGCCGCCTTCCAGCCGAGCGCCGTCAGCCGCGACACGTCAAGCAGCTTCTGCGGCGCGCCGTCGGGGCGCGTTCGGTCGAAAACGATCTTGCCGGAAAACCCGACCACCTCCGCCACCAAGCGAGCGAAATCGGCGATGCTGGTGTCGGTCCCGGTTCCGATATTGAGCGCCTGATCACCGGAATAATTCTGCATGAGAAACACGCAGGCATCGGCAAGATCATCGACGGCCATGAATTCGCGCCGCGGCGCCCCCGTGCCCCAGACCAACACCTCCTGCTGGCCGGCGACCTTGGCTTCGTGGAAGCGGCGGATGAGCGCGGCCGGCACGTGACTGTGCTCGGGATGATAGTTGTCGCCGGGACCGTACAGGTTTGTCGGCAATACCGAGATGAAATCGGCATGGTGCTGACGGCGGTAGGCTTCGGTGAGTTTCATGCCGGCGATCTTGGCGATCGCATACCATTGGTTGGTGGGTTCGAGCGGCCCGGTCAGCAAGGCGTCCTCGTTCATCGGCTGCGACGCCAGCCGAGGGTAGGAGCATGACGAAGACAAGAACAGCAGCTTTTCCACGGCGACGCGATGCGCCGTGGCGATCACGTTGGCCTCGATCAGGAGATTGTCGTAGATGAAGTCAACCGGCTGCGTGTTGTTGGCGACGATACCGCCCACCCGTCCGGCCGCAACGAAGACCGCCTGCGGCCTGTTTGCTTCGGCCCACGCCTCGACCTCCACCTGCCGCGTCAAATCGAGATCGCTCCGCGTCACCGTCAGGCATTCACAATCCATCGACGACAACCGTCGCACGATGGCGCCTCCCACCATGCCGCGATGTCCGGCGACCCAGACACGCTTGCCCCGCAACTCATAGCGCTTGGCGCTGACTGAACTCATCGATCCTTGAGCTGTTGGATATCGCTATTGACCATTTCCTCAATCAATTCACTGAACGAGACCCGATGCCGCCAGCCTAGTTCACGGTGAGCCTTGCTCGGATCGCCGAGCAAATGGTCGACCTCCGTCGGCCGGAAATAGTTTGGATCGATCTCGATCAGAACCTCGCCGGTCTTTTGGTCGGTACCGACTTCGTCCAGCCCCTGTCCCCGCCAGGCAATGGTCCGGCCGGCCACCGCAAAGGCGAGCTCGATCAATTCGCGCACCGTGTGGGCTTCTCCAGTCGCGAGAACATAGTCGCCGGGCTTCGGCTGCTGAAGCATCATCCACATGCCTTCGACATAGTCGCGAGCATGACCCCAGTCGCGGATGGCATCCAGATTGCCGATAAAGAGCTTCTTCTGCAGGCCGCGTTCGATCGCCGCAACCGCGCGCGTCACTTTGCGGGTCACGAAGGTTTCGCCGCGGACCGGACTTTCATGATTGAACAGAATGCCGTTCGAGGCGTGGATGCCGTATGCCTCCCGGTAATTGACCGTGATCCAATAGGCGTAAAGCTTGGCAACACCGTAGGGGCTGCGCGGCGCAAATGGCGTGGTTTCCTTCTGCGGCACTTCGGTCGCGTTGCCGAATAACTCGGAGGTCGACGCCTGATAGAAGCGCACGCGCGGCTCGAGCTTGAGGATGCGAATGGCCTCCAACAGGCGCAGCGTCCCGAGCGCATCGGCATTCGCGGTGTATTCGGCGGTCTCGAAGCTCACCCCGACGTGGCTTTGCGCCGCAAGATTGTAGATCTCATCCGGCTGGATTTCCTGAATCAGCCGGATGAGATTGGTCGCGTCCGTGAGGTCGCCAAAATGCAGGAAGAACTTGACGCCCTTCTGGTGCGGATCGGCATAAAGATGATCGACGCGCCCGGTATTGAAGGATGATGAGCGCCGCTTCACGCCATGGACGGTATAGCCTTTACCGAGCAGCAATTCGGACAGATACGCACCGTCCTGCCCAGTGGCACCGGTGATCAGAGCAACTTTGCCAGACATTGAGGCCCCTCTCCGAACGTCTTCGGTCCCGTCAGGCGCGCGATTTCTCGCGCTGCTCGATCGCCGAATCGGTCGTTAGGCTCAACCCAGCCGACAGTGCGTCCTCGCGGAATGCTTTCACCGCGCCGAGTGACAGCGCGACGCCATCCTGCGTGCCCAGCGCCGGCAATTTTTTGAGGATATCCGCGGGCGCCGTGATGATGTGACACCCCATGGCGTCGGCTTCGACGACATTGAACACCTCGCGGGTCGACGCCCAGATGATCTCAACATTGGCCGTCGCCCGCGCCCGCGTGATCGCGTCCTCCATGATCGGACGATAATCGATCCCGAAATCGGCAAGGCGCCCGGCGAACACCGACACGCACGCCGGTGCGCCACCGGCCAGGGCGGCGATGGCATGTTGCGCTTGGTCGCGCGTGAAGATCGCCGTCATGTTGATTTTGACGCCGTCGCGCGAGAGCTGCTGTACCGCATCGAACAACGGCTCGCCGCGCGTCGTGGTCACCGGCAGCTTGACGTAGACATTCTCGCCCCACGTCGTGATGACACGCGCCTGCGCCACCATCTCCGGGATATCGTCGGAAAACACCTCGAACGAGATGTGCCGATCCGGCACGGCCGCGACCAGGTCGCGCCCATAGGCTGCGTAGTCACTGACCCCGGCTTTTTTCAACAGCGAGGGATTGGTGGTAAAACCCCGGATCCAGGGCTGTTTTGCCATCTCGAGGATCTGAGACTTTTCAGCGCCGTCCGTGAACAGCTTGACCTTCAGGGTCGCGACCGTCGGCATTTGAAGCACCTCGCTAGGATCGGGTTTCCTTACCTATTTCGGCGGCGGCGCGCAATGTAAGCACCACGGGCGGCCCGGAGCGACAATATCCGTTGCCGCGGAGACCAGCCAACGGGAACTCCGGCAACGTAGCGCAGTTGCCTCGCATCGATCGTTCCGGCAATGCTGACAGTCGCGCTAATGGTGATCGAGAGACGGACACGCCGCATTGCCATGCCGCCTCGGCAGGCGCAGCAAAGGACGCTTCGGATGACCGCAAACGGAAAGATGCTGGTACTAGCTGCGGTCCTGGTGGGAATGCCGTATGTAGGCCAGATCACGACCAAGCCGGGACATGCCATGGCAGCATCCGACCTCCGACAGCGCGCCCTCAGCGGTGACCTCGCCGCTCAGCGCGACCTCGCCGAATGCCTGGCGAAGGGTTGTGACGGGACGCCTCCCAGCCGGGCACTGGCCTGCGCGTGGCGGACGGTGATCGTGGCCGGCGGATCTCCCGAAATCACGGCCGCCGATGTTGAAATGCGGCGCCTCATTGCCAGGACCTCGCACCGGACGAGCAGGCCACGGCCCGGGACCAGGCCAAGATCGATCTTCCAGCAGATTCATGGCCGGGAGCTTGTCTTGCCGGCCGACTATTTCGGCGGCCCGACCCGGCGCAAATAGCGCCGGCGGCACGTATGATGAAATCTGCAAGCCCGAAGGTGCGCGCCTCTCTTGAGTTGGAAGGCGCGTTTCTGCTCTGAATGACCCCGGGCGCGCGTTGTGGGTGTACCAAGGGTTCGTCGCGGAGCCGGAGCGTATTTTGGATGGCCGAATACATTACCCCTTTGATCATGTGCGGCGGCGCTGGCACGCGCCTGTGGCCGGCCTCACGCGAGGACCGGCCGAAACAGTTTCTGCGGCTGTTGGGGCCGCGCTCGACATTTCAGGAGACGGTGCTGCGGGTATCCGACCCTGCCTTGTTCGGCCGGCCCGTCATCATCACCAATCGGCAATACCGTTTCCTCGTCGCCGAACAACTGCGCGAGATCGGAGTGGCCGCCGACATATTGCTCGAACCGCACCGCCGCGACTCGGGTCCGGCGATCGTCGCCGGCACCGTCTTCGCGCGGCAGCGCGACGGCGATGATCCCGTCATGATCGTCCTGGCCGCCGACCACGCGGTGGCAGAGCCGCTCGCGTTTGCGGCCGCCTGTCGCGCGGCAAAGCCGGCCGCCGATGACGGATGGATCGTCACGTTCGGGATCCGCCCCGATCGTGCGGCCACGGACTATGGCTACATCCGGCCCGGAGCGGCGCTGCTGGGCGAAACCCACAGGATCGACAGCTTCGTCGAAAAGCCGAACGCCGAGCGCGCGGCTTCTTACATGACCGAAGGCTACCTCTGGAATTCCGGAAACTTCCTATTCCGGGCCAGTGTCTTTTTGGATGAATACCGCGCGGTCGAAGCGCCGTCGGTGAACGCCGTCACCGCGGCCATCGATGCTGCGACAACCGACCTCGGCTTCATCGTCCTCGACGCCGATATCGTTTGCCCAAGCGAAAGCGATATCGGTCGACTACGCCGTGATGGAGAAGACCAAGCGCGCCGCGGTGCTGCCGGTTTCGTTCGGCTGGTCCGATGTCGGCTCGTGGGAAACGATCTGGCGGCTGGCGTCCAAGGACGCAGCCGACAACGCGATTGCCGGCAAGGCCACCGCCCTCGACAGCCGCGGCTGCTATGTGTTCTCCGAAAAATCGCAGGTCGCGCTGCTGGGCGTCGACGATCTGGTGGTGGTCGCCACCGAGGACGCCATCCTGGTCACGCGGCGCGATAGCGTCGACGGAATGAAGCAGCTGGTGGATCACTTGCGACAGGTCGCGCCGCAGGTGATCAAAGACCATCTCAGGGTCCATCGGCCCTGGGGCTCCTACCGGTCGCTCGACGACGGCAGCCGCTATCAGGTGAAACGCATCGTGGTGAAACCGCATGGACGGCTATCCTTGCAGATGCATCACCATCGCGCCGAACACTGGATCGTGGTACGCGGCACTGCGTTGGTCACCGTCGGCGACCAAACCAGGGTCATTCATGAAAACGAATTCGACCTATATACCGATCGGTGCAAAGCATCGCCTGGAGAACCCGGGCAAGATCGACCTCGAACTGATCGAGGTGCAGAGCGGCAGCTATCTGGGCGAAGACGACATCGTGCGGTTCGACGACGACTACCGGCGATCGGAATCGGAGGTCTGACATTGCCAGACGCGACGGACGACTACGTGAAGGAGTACGTCGGCAAATCGCTGGCCGCCGTCCAGCGTGCCGCGGCCGATCCGGAATTCCTCGCGACGCTGGCGCGGATCGCTGCGGCGATCGAGCGTTGCTTCGCAAGCGGCGGCAAGCTGCTCCTGTTCGGCAACGGCGGCAGCGCAGCCGACGCTCAGCATCTGGCGGCCGAGTTCCTCTCCCGCTTTTCCTCCGACCGCAGGCCCCTGCCCGCGATTGCGCTCACCACCGACAGCTCGGTGCTCACCGCAATCGGCAATGACTACGGTTTCGAGCACCTGTTCGAGCGCCAAGTGCGCGGACTCGGCCGGCCCAACGATGTCGTCGTTGCGTTCTCGACCTCGGGCCGCTCGCCGAACGTCTTGTCGGCGCTGCAGGCAGCCCGATCGCTCGGCATCGGCAGCATCGGCTTCATGGGCGCTCGGCCGAGCCCGATGCATGAGCTGTGCGACCTCCGCGTCATCGCCCCGTCGGAAGAGACGCCGATCATCCAGCAAATTCATATCATGGCCGGTCACATCATCTGCGGCTTGGTCGAGCGCGCGACCATCGCCTCGCAGCCGAGCCCTTGACGACACCCGATATGTCCGGCGAACCGACGCGCGCTCTGTTCATCGATCGCGACGGCATCATCAATGTCGACCACGGCTATGTTCACCGGATCGATCAGTTCGAATTCGTCCCCGGCATTTTCGAGTTGACGCGCTTTGTGGCATCCGAGCTGGGCTGGCCGATCGTGGTTGCGACCAATCAATCCGGAATCGGACGCGGCTATTTCGATGAGCAAGCATTCAAGCTGCTCACGGACTGGATGTGCGAACGGTTTCGTCAGGAAGGCGCGCCGCTGACGCGGGTCTATCATTGCCCCTACCATCCCCAGCATGGCATCGGCGCGTACCGGGCTGGATCATCCCATGGCGCAAACCACGGCCCGGCATGCTGCTGCAAGCGGCCGACGATTTCGGCATCAGCCTCGCGGACTCCGTGCTGGTCGGGGACGCGATCACCGACATCGAGGCCGGCGCCGCAGCCGGCATCCGGCGCTTGGTCCGGGTGACCGATCGCGAGCCCGAAGGGCCGAAGCGACGCCGGCGCACACGTCCGTGGCGGACCTGCAAGCTGCGCTTCGCTTGATCCAGGACTTTGCCGCCGGTCTCCCCCATGACGATAGCGCATTGGCGGGGGCCTGTTGCGGCCGTCGCAGGACGTGATAGCTAGACGACCGATACGGTTTGGCCCAATCCATGCGCATTCTCGTAACCGGCAGCGCCGGCTTCATCGGCTTCCATGTCGCCCGGCGCCTGCTGTCGGAAGGCCATTCGGTCGTCGGCATCGACGGGATCACGCCCTATTACGATCAGTCGCTGAAGCGGCGGCGGCATGAGTTGCTCGGCGAATCCCCGCAGTTCAGCGCCCATGTCCTGATGCTGGAAGACGCCGCGCGCCTCGCCGAATGCGTTCGCTCGGCGGCGGCCGATGTCGTCATCCACCTCGCGGCCCAGGCCGGCGTGCGCTACAGCGCCGAGAACCCCCGCGCCTATATCGACTCCAATATCGTCGGGACCTTCAACCTGCTGGAAGCGCTCAAGGGCACGGCCTGCAAACATCTGATCGTTGCTTCAACGAGCTCGGTCTACGGCGCCAGCCACAACATTCCATTCCACGAAGATCAGCCGACCGATGAGCCGGTTTCGCTCTACGCCGCCACCAAGAAATCGACCGAAGTGCTCGCCTACCACTACGCCACCGCCATGGGACTCGCGACCACCGTCGTTCGCCTGTTCACGGTCTACGGACCATGGGGCCGCCCCGACATGGCGATCTTCAAGTTCACCCGCAACATCCTCGAAGGCCAACCGATCGACGTCTACGGCTTCGGCAACATGACGCGCGATTTCACCTATGTCGACGACACGGTGGAATCGATCAGGCGCCTGATCGACCGGCCGCCGGCACCAGCAGAGCCGTACCGGGTCGTCAATGTCGGCGGTGGCCAGCCGGTCGGATTGCTGGATTTCATTGCAGCCATTGAATCCGCCGTGGGCCGCAAGGCGATCCGGCACGAGATGCCGATGCAGCCGGGCGACGTGCCCGTGACCTACGCCAGCACCGAGCGGCTGGAAGGGCTGATCGGCTTCAAGCCGCAGACCCCGCTGAGCGTAGGGCGTTGAGAAATTCGTGACCTGGTATCGCGGGCACTACCGCGGCTAACACCCTTCACGACTTTCCGGTTTGCCACTATCCTTGGCGGATTGTCGGGCTATCAGGGCGCAAAAGCCTCGCGATTTCAGTGATTTGGCCTTTATTCATGCTAATGTCGAAGAGATCGGTAATCCTCTATTCGGCATAATGCCGCATAGCTGCGACATGGCTCTGCGACCCCGCGGCCAACAGTTGGATGTACCCTTTGCTGCAACGACTGCCCAAAGCAACCAGCCGTTTCATACGGCTCTGAGCGCCGTGCTGACGGACTGCCGGCGCGCGTTCTGGGGCGTCGCGCTGTTCTCGGCCATCGTCAATCTGCTGATGCTGGCCGGCCCGATCTACATGCTGCAGGTCTACGACCGCGTGCTGGCGAGCCGCAACGTCCCGACCCTGGTGGCGCTGACGGTCTTCCTGGTCGGCGCCTATGCGTTCCAGGGCATCCTCGATCTGATCCGCTCGCGCATCGTGGTGCGCGCGGCTGCGCTGCTCGATCAGCGCCTGGGCGACACCGTGCACCGGTCGGTGATCGCGCTTGGAGCGCGCGGCGGCAATGCCGCGCAGGCGCACCAGCCGATCCGCGACCTCGATCAGATCCGCTCCTTCCTGACCGGCACCGGCCCGATCGCGATCGTCGACCTGCCCTGGATGCCGTTCTTTCTCGCGATCTGCTTCCTGATTCATCCCTGGATCGGCTACCTCTCGCTGGCCGGCGCCATCGTTCTGATGGCGATCACGATCCAGACCGAGCGCGCCAGCCGGGGTCTCGCGAAGGCGGTCAACGAAAGCGGCGGCATGCGGACCGCCATGGCCGAAGCCGGCCGCCGCAACGTCGCCTCGGTGATGTCGATGGGAATGATCGGCGCGCTCGCAACGCGCTGGGCCAAGGTCAACGACCGTCACGTCGACGCGGTCGGCCGCTCCAGCGACGTCGTCAATTCCTACGGCAGCATCACCAAGGTGCTGCGGCTGCTGATGCAGTCGGCGATCCTCGGACTCGGCGCCTATCTCGTGATCCGGCAGGAGATGAGCGCCGGCGCCATGATCGCCGCCTCGATCATGATGGGACGCGCGCTGGCGCCGATCGAGGTCGCGATCGCAAACTGGCGCGGCTTTGTCGCCGCGCGCGACAGCATCCGACGCCTTGTCGGAGACGCTGGCGCGGATGCCGGCGGAACGCGGCCTCACCGACCTGCCGAAGCCGACCGACAGCCTTTCGGTCGAGAGCGTGACGGTCGCGGCGCCGGGTGGCAAGACCGCGATCCTGACCAACGTGCAGTTCCGGCTCGCGGCGGGCGAGGTGCTCGGCGTCATCGGACCGAACGGCTCCGGCAAGAGTTCGTTGTCGCGCGTCCTGCTCGGGATCTGGCCGCCGGCGCGCGGATCGGTCCGCCTCGACGGCGCCGCGCTCGAGCAATGGGATCCGGACGCGCTCGGCCGGCACCTCGGCTACATGTCGCAGATGGTCGAACTGTTTCCCGGCACCGTCGCCGAGAACATCGCGCGGATGGCGCCGGAGCCCGACAGCGCAGCGGTGCTGCGCGCCGCGCAGGCCGCCGGCGCCCATGACATGATCCTGCGGCTGCCGGGCGGCTACGACATCGATGATCGGCGACGGCGGCGAAGGCTTGTCGATCGGGCAGCAGCAGCGCATCGCGATTGCCCGCGCGCTCTATGGCGACCCCTTCCTCGTCCTGCTCGACGAGCCGAGCGCCAGTCTCGATGGCGAGGGCGAAGCCGCCCTGCAAAACGCCATCAAGCAACTGAAGCTGCGGCGCGCCATTGTCATCGTGGTGGTGCACCGGCGTTCGGCGCTGGCGCTGTGCGACAAGGTGCTGGTGCTGCTCAACGGCCAGCAGCGCGACTTCGGCCCGCGCGATGAGGTGCTGCGGCGGATGTCAGCGCCAGCGCCCGACCCCCGCTGCCGGCGCCAATCTCAAGGTCGTCGGCGAGCCACCGAAGGAAGAGCGGCGATGAGCGGCGACCAGCGATCTGCACCGGACGATCCGCAAGCTCAACCTCATCGGACTTGGGACCGTCGCCATTCTGGTGCTGGGCGTCGGCGGCTGGGCCGCGACGGCGCAATTGTCCGGCGCCGTGATCGCGCTCCGGATTCGTCGTGGTCGAATCGAACGTCAAGAAAGTGCAGCATCCGACCGGCGGCATCGTCGGGCAGATCTTCGTCAAGGAAGGCAGCCTGGTGGAAGAAGGCCAGGTCGTCGTCCGCCTCGACGATACCGTGCCGCGCGCCAACCTCGGCGTCATCCGGTCACAGCTCGACGAGTTGACGGCCCGCCAGGCGCGCCTGACCGCCGAGCGCGACAACGCCGAAACGATTGTGTTTCCCGGACGAGCTGATCGCGCGCAGCGGCGAAAGCCAGGTGGCGACCGCGATCACCGGCGAGCAGAAGCTGTTCGAGTCCCGGCGCCAATCGCGGATCGGACAGCGCGGACTGTTGCAGGAACGGGTCGCGCAGATCAACGAAGAGGTCCGCGGACTGTCGGCGCAGCGCAAGGCGAAGGAAAGCGAAATCAGCCTGATCGGCGAGGAGCTCAAGGGCGTCAGCGAGCTCTTACGCGAAGAACCTGGTCAGCATCATGCGCTTACATGGCGCTGCAGCGCGACCAGGCCAAGCTCGAAGGCGAGCATGGCCAGCTCGGCGCCGACATCGCCCGGGCGCGCGGCCGCATCAGCGAGATCGAGCTGCAGATCATCCAGATCGACAAGGACTTCAGCACCGAGGTGCTGAAGGAACTGCGGGAGATCGAAGGCCGGATCGCCGAGCTCAAGGAGCGCATGATCGCCGCCGTGGACCAGCTCCGGCGCATCGACATCCGCTCGCCGGAGAGCGGCACCGTGCACCAGCTGACCGTGCACACCGTCGGCGGCGTGATCGGCGCCGGCGAGACCATCATGCTGATCGTGCCGCGGCAGGACCAGCTCGTGGTCGAAGCCAGGGTAGCGCCAGTCGACATCGACCAGATCGTCAAGGGCGCTCCGGTCCAGGTCCGGATCATGGCCGGCAATCAGCGCACGACGCCGTCCGTCAGCGGCGTGGTCACCCATATCTCCGCCGACCTCACGCGCGAGACCGCGACCGGCGGGCAACCCGGCCAAGCCTACTTCCTGACGCGGGTCTCGCATCAACGAAGACTCATTGAAGACCCTCGGCGAGCTCAAGCTGGTGCCGGGCATGCCGGCCGAAGCCCTGATCGAAACCGGCGTGCGCACGCCGCTCGAATTCCTGCTGAAGCCATTGCAGGAGCAGATCGCGCGGACGTTCCGCGAACGATAGATCCAGACCGGCCGCAGCCAGAGGCCGGTTCGCGTCCGCGCACATCGCCGTCCGCACACGCCCTCAGATGGTCAATCCGCTCCCGCCGCTCGCCCCACCAGCGGGTACAATATTCAATTAAATCAATGGCTTGATATCGGATATCGAAAAATGGCAGGTTGGGCTCGCAGGCGGCGACAAACAGGGGTATCTAGCGCGCCTGCGTTGCATTCAGTCGGAACGATTTCGGATTCTCATGCGCGTGGTGATGATCGGTACCGGTTATGTCGGGCTCGTGTCGGGAGCCTGCTTTGCGGATTTCGGTCACGACGTCATCTGCGTCGACCGCGACGCCGACAAGATCGCGGCGCTCAATCAAGGCGACATCCCGATCTACGAGCCCGGGCTCGCCGACCTGGTCGCCGCCAACCGGCAGCAGGGGCGGCTGGCCTTCACGACCGACCTTGCCGCCGTGCGCGACGGCCGACGCGGTGTTCATCGCGGTCGGCACGCCGTCGCGGCGCGGCGATGGCCATGCCGACCTGTCGTTTGTCTACGCCGCCGCCCGCCAGCTCGCGCCGCTCCTGTCCGACACGACCGTCATCGTCACCAAATCGACGGTGCCGATCGGGACCGGCGACGAGGTCGAACGGATTCTGCGCGAGTTGCGGCCCGGATATTGCGGTGCCGGTGGTCTCCAATCCGGAATTCCTGCGCGAAGGCGCGGCGATCCAGGACTTCAAGCACCCGGACCGGATCGTCGTCGGCACCGACGACGAGCGCGCCCGGGAGGTGCTTTCGGACCTCTATCGCCCGCTCTACCTCAACGCGTCGCCGATCCTGTTCACCGATCGCCGGACGGCGGAAATGATCAAATACGCCGCCAACAGCTTCCTCGCGACCAAGATCACCTTCATCAACGAGATCGCGGACCTGTGCGAGCAGGTCGGCGCCAATGTCCAGCAGGTCGCGCGCGGGATCGGGCTCGACAACCGCATCGGCTCGAAATTCCTGCACGCCGGCCCGGGCTACGGCGGCTCCTGCTTTCCCAAGGACGCCGTTGCGCTGATCAAGACCGCGCAGGACCACGGCACGTCGCTGCGCATCGTCGAGACCGTCGTGTCGGTCAACGACCAGCGCAAGCGCGCGATGGCGCGCAAGGTGACCGCCGCGCTGGGCGGCTCGATTCGCGGCAAGACCATCGCCGTGCTTGGCCTGACCTTCAAGCCGAACACCGACGATATGCGCGAGGCGCCCTCGATCGCGCTGGTGACCGCGCTGCAGGACCTGGGCGCCGAGGTCCGCGCCTACGATCCCGCCGGCATGGAGCAGGCCAAGCCGCTCATGCCCGACATCACCTATTGCGACAGCCCCTATTCGGCGGCCGACGGGCGCACATGCCCTCGTGCTGGTAACGGAGTGGGAGCAATTCCGGGCGCTCGATTTCGGCCGCCTGAAAACGATCATGGCGAGCCCCGTCTTCGTCGACCTTAAAAATGTCTATCAGGCCGCCGATATTGCCGAACTCGGGTTTGTGTACGAGAGCGTCGGTCGGCCCTGCCCGCAATTAGTCGAGCGGTCTCAAGGGGATAACGCGCCGACCTGGCGCGCCGAGGGGATATTCGGGCTCGCCTTCCGCGGCCGACGTGCTAAAATAGCTTCGTCGCGGGCGTCCCGCTCGTTGGCCGCGACAGGGGGTTGCACGTTGGGGTTCGACAGCCGAGCGACGATCCGGCGACTGGTGCGCGCTGCCACCGTGCTGGCGGCGGCATTGCTCGTGGCCGGCTGTTTTCAGCCGCTCTATGGGGATCGCTCGGTCTCCGGCGGCCCCAAGCTGCGCGAGGCGCTCAGCGGCGTCCAGGTCGTGGAGATCAGGGCGGCCGCCGATACGCCGGAAGCGCGGATGGCGGTCCCGATCCAGAACGAACTGCGCTTCAACTTCACCGGCGGCGGCAGCGCCGGCGCGCCGACGCATCGGCTGGCTGATGCAAATCGTCCGGCAGCCGCGCGGTCGTGTCCGCGACCAATGTCACCGGCCTGCCGTTCATCGAGAATTTCACGCTCAACGCGACCTATAGCCTGGTCGAGATCGCCACCAACAAGCCGGTGCTGACCGGACGCGCCACGACCACCGTTTCCTACGATCCGTCCGGCACGCAGCGCTACGCCCGTATCACCGGCATGCAGGACGCGGAACGCCGCGCCGCCAAGGTCATTGCCGACAACGTGACGACGCGACTGTCGTCCTATTTCGTCAGCGGCAGCTAGACTTCGCAGCGGCTATTGTTCGCCGACGGTACCTGCCGCGGTAGCGCCCGGCGCTAAGGCCTCTCCGAAAGCAACGCGCGGAAATAGGCGATCGTCTCCTTGAGGCCGTCTTCCAGCGGAACCGTCGGCTTCCAGTCAAGCCGCGTCTTCGCGAGCGTGATGTCGGGACAGCGGCGCATCGGATCGTCGGACGGAAGCGGCTTGAACGTGAGCTTCGAGCGGCTTCCGGTCAGCCGCAACACCTCTTCGGCAAGCTGACGGATCGTGTACTCGCCGGGATTTCCGAGATTGACCGGACCGATGAAATCCGCCGGCGACACGCATCAGGCGGATCATGCCATCGATGAGATCGTCGACGTAACAGAACGAGCGCGTCTGCGAACCGTCGCCATAGATCGTGATTTCGTCGCCCTTCAATGCCTGCACGATGAAGTTGCTGATCACGCGCCCGTCATTGGGATGCATGTTCGGACCGTAGGTGTTGAAGATCCGCGCGACCTTGATCTCCAACGCGTGCTGCCGGTAGTAGTCGAACATCAGCGTCTCGGCGCAACGCTTTCCTTCGTCGTAGCAGCTACGAATGCCGATCGGATTGACGTGGCCCCAGTAGTCCTCCTTCTGCGGATGCACCGCCGGATCGCCGTAAACCTCCGATGTCGACGCCTGCAAGATCCGCGCCTTCACGCGCTTGGCAAGACCAAGCATGTTGATCGCGCCGTGCACGCTGGTCTTGGTCGTCTGGACGGGATCGAACTGGTAGTGCACCGGGCTCGCCGGACAGGCGAGATTGTAGATCTGGTCGACCTCGACGTAGAGCGGAAACGTCACATCGTGACGCATCAGCTCGAAATTGGGGGCATCCAGCAACCCCGCGATGTTGCGCTTGGTCCCGGTATAGAAATTGTCGACGCACAGGACGTCGTATTTCTCGCGCACCAGCCGCGCACACAGATGCGACCCCAGAAATCCGGCGCCGCCGGTCACCAAGACAGCTCGCTCTTCATTCCGCTGCTCCGAGACCATCAACAACACACGATACAATGCGGGGCCATGGACCGAAAGCAACAAAACCATTCGGTATCAATATACTGAATTCCACATCGGCCCACCTGAGCGAACCCAAGAGGACCAAGCGCCAGAACCTGATCGTTCTGCCCGCGCCGACCCAGGCGTGCCGGCTCGCCCGATCAAGCCGCTGGCGCGCTCGAATGCCGCTCGAGCAGACGCCGGACGCTCAATCGGTTGCGGGTCCGCGGGAAATCCCCTAATGCTCGACCTCTAACGTGCGCGCATGCGGGATCGGCTTGTTATCATGCATATCCGGACGCTCGAATACCCGGGCCCGTCGTCATCATTCCCCGGAAATTCAGCGACACACGCGGCTTCCTGTCCGAGACCTACAACGAGGCGGGTTTGACGCGAACGTCGCGCCGGTGCGTTTCGTTCAGGAGAACCACAGCTATTCGGTACGACCGGCACGATCCGGGGTATCCACTTCCAGGTCCCGCCGCACGCGCAAGGCAAGCTGGTGCGCGTGGTTCGCGGCGCGATCTTCGATGTGGTCGTGGATCTCCGCGCCGGTTCCCCGAGTTTTGGTCGCCACGCCACCGTCGAGCTTTCGGCCGCGAATCGGAAGCAGATCTGGATTCCGATCGGCTTTGGGCACGGCTTGTGCACGCTGGAGCCCGATACCGAGGTCGTCTACAAGCTGACCGCGCCCTACGATCCGGCCAGCGAGCGCGGCATCGCATGGGACGATCCGGATCTCGCGATTGCGTGGCCGATCGGGCCAGGGAGCCGCATCTATCCGATCGCGATCGGCAGCATCCGCGGCTTGCCGAGTCTCCCGAATATTTCTGATATGCTCGCCCGATCACTGGGCTTGGAATGAGTCATGCGCATCGTCGTGACCGGAGGAGCAGGCTTCATCGGATCGGCCGTGTGCCGATTCCTGATCGGCCAGACCGAGCATGACGTTTGCAATATCGACAAGCTCACCTACGCAGGCAATCTCAACTCGCTGCGTGAGGTCGACGACAATCCCCGCTACCGTTTCGTGCAGGCCGATATTTGCGATCGCGCGGCGATCGATCGCGTGTTTGCGGATTTTGACCCGCACGCCGTGATCCACCTCGCGGCCGAATCCCATGTCGATCGCTCGATCGAGGCATCGGCCGACTTCATCGACACCAACGTCGTCGGCACGCTCAATCTGCTGGAAGCGAGCCGCCAGCACCTCGCGCGGCCGAATGCGCACGGACGCCGATAGCGTTCCGCTTCGTCCATGTCTCGACCGACGAGGTCTATGGATCGCTGGGGCCGGAGGGACGGTTCGTGGAGACGACCGCCTACAGCCCGAACTCGCCCTATGCCGCGAGCAAGGCATCCGCGGATCACCTCGCATGCGCGTGGCACGCCACCTACGGCGTTCCGACGATCGTCTCGAACTGCTCGAACAACTACGGTCCCTATCATTTCCCCGAGAAGCTGATCCCGCTCGCCATCCTCAACGGCATCGAGGGCAAACCGATTCCGATCTACGGCGACGGCCTCAACATCCGCGACTGGCTGCATGTCGAAGACCACGCGCGCGCGCTCTACTGCATCCTGACGCGCGGCAAGCCCGGCGAGAAATATAACGTCGGCGCCGACAGCGAGCGGACCAACATCGACGTCGTGCAACGCGATCTGCGACAGCCTCGATCGGCTTCGGTCCGACCGGCGCTCCGCATCGCCGGCTCATAACGCCCGTCAAGGACCGGCCCGGCCACGACCGGCGCTATGCGATCGATGCGCGCAAGCTGCAACGCGAGCTGAAGCTGGAGCGCCGAAGTCGCCTTCGAGGACGGTCTCGATGCCACGGTGCGGTGGTACATCGACAATGAATGGTGGTGGCGCCCGCTTCGGCAGCGCTACGGCGGCGAACGCCTCGGCCTGATCGATTGCCAGGCGCACTGATGGCGCGCATCCGGATCGCCGTCACCGGCACCAACGGACAGGTCGTCCGATCGCTGGTCGAACGGTCCGCGGGCACCGATAGCGAGGTCGTCTGCGTCGGACGCCCTGCCCTCGATCTCGGCGACCCGGAGACGATCGATCGCGCCATCGGCGCTGCCGCTGCCGACGTGCTGGTCAGCGCCGCCGCCTACACCGACGTGAACAAAGCCGAGACCGAAGGCGACCTCGCCGATCTCATCAACGCTCGCGCCGCCGGGCCTGCTTGCGGCACGCGCCAACTCGCTGCGGCATTCCGCTGATCCACCTCTCGACCGACTACGTGTTCGACGGCACCAAGTCCGCTCCCTACAACGAGCAGGATCCGATCTGCCCGATCAACGCCTACGGACGATCCAAGGCGGCGGGCGAGCGCGCGGTCGCGGCGGCGCATCCGAGACACGTGATCCTGCGGACGTCGTGGATCTACAGCCCGTTCGGCCGAAACTTCGTCCGGACCATGCTCGACCTCGCGCGCAAGCAAGACGAGGTGCGCGTCGTCGCCGATCAGGTCGGCAATCCGACGGCGGCGGCCGATATCGCCGACGGCATCCTCGCCGTTGCGCGCAATCTCGCTCGCGGGGCGGCGGCGACGAACGCTACGGCACCTTCCACATGACAGCGGCAGGCGCCACGAACTGGGCGGAATTCGCCACAGCCGCCTTTTCGGCGTCGGCCGAACGCGGCGGCCCGTCCGCGCGTGTTGTTCCGATCGCCAGCGCGGAGTATCAAACCCCGGCACGTCGGCCGGCAAATTCGCGGCTCGATTGCGCGAAGATCGCGCGCGTGCACGGCGTTGTCGCTGCCGCACTGGCGGTCGTCGCTCGGCCCATGCGTCGAGCGGATTCTGGAGCAAGCGGCATGAAGGGGATCATTCTGGCGGGCGGCACCGGTTCGCGGCTGCATCCGATGACCTATTGCGGTCTCGAAGCAGCTGCTCCCGGTCTACGACAAGCCGATGATCTACTATCCGCTCACCACGCTGATGTTCGCAGGCATCCGCGAGATCCTGATCATCTCCACACCGGACGATCTGCCGAGCTTCCGCCGTCTCCTTGGCGACGGCAAGCAGTGGGGGCTGTCGCTGACACTATCTCGAGCAGCCGAAGCCGGAAGGGCTGGCGCAGGCCTATGTCATCGGCGCCGATTTCGTGCGCGGTGAATCCTCGGCGCTGGTGCTCGGCGACAATATCTTTTTCGGCCGCGAATTGCCGATGATGCTCGCATCCGCATCGGCGCGGGCTGCAGGGTGCGACTGTGTTCGGCTATCGCGTGCGCAATCCCGAGCAATACGGCGTGGTGGAATTCGACAATGCGCGGAAAAGTTCTGTCGATCGAGGAGAAGCCGCGCGCGCCCGCGCTCGCAATGGGCGCTGACGGGTCTTTACTTCTTTGATCGGCAGGCGACCGAGATCGTGACCTCGATCAAGCCGTCCGCGCGCGGCGAATACGAGATCACCGACTCTGATCCGCGCCTATGCCGACCGAAACGAGCTGCATCTAGAGTTGTTGGGCCGCGGTTTCGCTTGGCTCGACACCGGCACGTCTGACAGTCTGCTGGAGGCGGCGGAATTCGTGCGCGCGCTGGAGCGGCGGCAAGGCCTGCGGATCGCCTGCCCGGAAGAAGTCGCATTCGAGATGGGCTTCATCGACCGCGCGCAGCTCGAGCGGCTCGGCCGAGCCATGCCCAACAGCGAATACGGCAAATATCTGCTCAGCCTCGCGGCCGAGCATTCGCCGCGGATCAACTAGAGTTCGGACTGCTAGACTTTCGACTTGCGCGGGCGCCCGCGATGCTTGCGCCGCCGAGCGCCGAACCAGCGCGCTGGTCGAATAGCCCGGCACCAGATCGACCAGCACCACCTCGCCGCCGTGCGCCTCGACCAGATCGCGGCCGACCACCTGCTCGATGCGATAGTCGCCGCCCTTGACCAGCACCGTCGGCTTGCACGCGGCGGATCAATTCGAGCGGCGTGTCCTGCTCGAAGACCACCACGAGATCGACCGCTTCGAGCGCCGCCAGCACCTCGGCGCGCGCCTGCTGATCCTGCATCGGCCGCTCCTTGCCCTTCAGGCGCGTGACCGAGGCGTCGCTGTTGAGCCCGACCACCAGCCGTCGCAGGCGGCGCGCGCCTCGGTCAGCAGCCTGACGTGGCCGGGATGCAGGAGATCGAAGCAGCCGTTGGTGAAGCCGATCCGCAGACCCTGCCGCGCCATTCGGCGAGCCGCTCGTCGAGCATCGACCAGTCGAACACGATCTTCTCCTCGGCCGCGAGCGACGCCGCCGGCAGCATCCGCGCGACGCAGCTCGGCGGCCGACACGGTCGCGGTGCCGCGCTTGCCGACGACCACGGCCGCGGCGGCGTTGGCGGCGCGCATCGCCGTCTCGAAATCGGCGCCGGCCGCCAGCATCACCGCCAGCACCGCGGCGACGGTGTCGCCCGCGCCCGACACGTCGCGCACCTTCACCGGATAGGCCGGCACGTGCACCGCGCCGTCGCCCTTGCGTGTAGAGCGTCATGCCCTCCTCGCTGAGCGTCACCAGCACGCCGTCGCTTCCGACCGTCGCGGCGAGCGTGTTCGGCCGCGGCCGCGATCTCGGCGTCGCCGCGCGCGGTGCAGCCGCGTCGCGTCGGCCAGTTCCTTGCGGTTCGGCGTGATCAGCGTGGCGCCGCGATAGATCGCGAAGTCGGCGCCCTTGGGATCGACGATCACCGGCTTGCCGAGCTCGCGCGCCTCGTCGATGACTGCGCGGATGACGGCGGGGCTCAGCACGCCCTTGGCGTAGTCGGACAGCACCACCGCGTCGGCACGCGGCAGCGCGAGCAGGCACGCCCTGATCAGCGCCTGCTCGATCTCGGGGCGCAACGGCGCCGCGAGCTCCCAGTCGGCGCGCAGCAGATGGGTCGAATGATGCTCGGAGACGAAGCGCACCTTGCGCGTGGTCGGCCGCGACGCATCGACCACCAGATGCGTCTCGATCGTGTCGCCGTAGTCGTCGGCGAAAGTCCGCGCCAGCGTGCGGCCGGTTTCGTCCTCGCCGATGACGCCGACGAAATGCAGCGCGCGCCGAGCGCGGCGATGTTGCGCGCCACGTTGCCGGCGCCGCCGATCAATTGCTCTTCGCGCGCCGACCGCGATCACCAGCGCCGGCGCCTCCGGCGAGATGCGCGACACGTCGCCATAGACGAAATCGTCGAGCATCAGGTCGCCGACGCACAGCACCGTCTGCTCGCCGAACTTCGCCAACTGCTGGTCGATCGAATGCATCGATGTGTCCGCGCCTCACCGGTAGCGGTCGGGCTGGTCGAGATGCCGGCCGACATAGCGCGCCACGGCATCCTCGAGCGGCGTGAAGCCGGCATTGTAGCCGGCGCGGCGCAGCTTCTCGACCTTGGCTTGGGTGAAATACTGGTAGCGGTCGCGGATCGCCGCCGGCATGTCGACATATTCGATCTCCGGGCGCCGGCCGAGCGCGCGAAACATCGCGGTCACCAGATCGCGGAAGCTGCGCGCCTTGCCGGTGCCGACATTGAAAATGCCCGACACCGCTGGCGTGTCCAGCAGCCAGCGCACCACCGCGACGGCGTCGTCGACATAGATGAAGTCGCGCCGCTGCTCGCCGTCGGCGATGCCGTCGCGGTGCGACTTGAACAGGCGCACCGGCTTGCCGGCCTTGGCGTCGTCGAAGCGCTTGGCGACGAGGCTCATCATCTCGCCCTTGTGATACTCGTTCGGCCCGAACACGTTGAAGAACTTCAGCCCGGCCCATTGCGGCGGCAGGCCGGCGCGCTTGGCGGCGCGCTCGGCCACCGCCTGATCGAACAGATGCTTGCTCCAGCCATAGAGATTCAGCGGCCGCAAGCCGCTCGAGCGCCGTGCGGCGACCAGTCGTCGTCGAAGCCCTGGTCGCCGTCGCCGTAGGTCGCGGCCGACGACGCATAGATGAACGGCGTGCGCGTCGCTGCGCACCAGTCGAGCAGCCGCAGCGAGAGGCGGAAATTGGTTTCGAGCACGAGATCGGCGTCGGTCGCGGTGGTGTCGGAGATCGCGCCGAGGTGGATGACGGCGTCGAGCTTGCGGCCGTCGAGCCAGCTGAGCAGTTCGCCCGGCGGCACCACGTCGGCGAGCTGGCGCTTGCCGAGATTGCGCCATTTGCCGTCGCTGCCGAGTACGTCGTTGACGACGATATCGGTCCGCCCGGCCTCGTTGAGGCTCGCGACCACATTCGACCCGATGAATCCGGCCCCGCCGGTGACCAACAGCATCCCTACCCCGCTGGGCTCGCCGGCCTTCCTTTGCCCCAGAGTGCCCAGGCGGTGCAACGTAGTGTCGGGCGAGCCCCGTCCACCGCCGCACCCTGGACATGAGCCGTCCTGGCACGATACCGCAGCAGCGCGATAACTGCACGCCAGCGCTACCTGCCCGTCAATGAATCTGAATTCACTTAGTATAATATAATGAATATAGATTCATTTCCTGACAGCATCGAAATCGGACGATGCGAGTCGCCCGATCCTGCTGGTGCCCGTACATGTGGATCGGCGACTTCGTGCGCTGCCACACCGTCGTCAGGCTGCTGAAGCAGCGCTGTCCCGAGCCGCCCGGTCGATGTCTTGACCACGCGGATGGTGTCCCCCCTCGCCGACTACATGCCGGGCGTGCGCAAGGGCATCGTCGCCGACCTGCCGCGCAAGCGCCTGGCGCTCGCCGAGCATCGCGCGCTGGCGCAGCGGCTGCAGGCGGAGGGCTACGGCGAGGCGCTGATCATGCCGCGGACCTGGAAATCGGCGCTGGCGCCGTTTCTCGCCGGCATCCCCGTGCGCACCGGCTTCTTCGGCGAGGCCCGCTTCGGCCTGCTCAACGACCTGCGCTCGGGCGAGACGCGCGCTGCCGCGCATGATCGACCGCTGCGCCGCGCTCGCGATGCCGAAAGGCGCAAGCGCTGCCGCCGACTTGCCGCATCCGCAACTCGCCGTGCCCGCGAGCCGAGGTCGCGACCTGGCGCGCAGCGCGCCGGCCTCGCCGACGACCGCCGTCCCGCGGTGGCGCTTGCGCCGGGCGCGGTCGGCCCCTCCAAGCGCTGGACCGACCTCCGGCTACGCCGAGCTCGCGCGGCGCCTCACGCGAAGGGCGCGCAAGTCTGGGTGCTCGGCGGGCCCGACGAACGCGCGCTCGCGGCCGAGATCGCCGGCCCCGGCGAGACGAACGCGCGCGACCTCACCGGGCCGGACCTGCGCAACGCCATCCTGGCGCTCGCCGCCGCCGATGTCGCGGTGTCGAACGACTTCCGGCCTTCTGCATGTCGCCGCCGCGATCGGCACGCCGGCGATCGGGATTTTCGGCCCGACCAGCCCGTGGCATTGGGCGCCGCTCAACCCGCTGGCGGCCGTCGTCGAGACCGCGACCGCGCTGTCCTGCCGGCCCTGCCACAAGCCGACCTGCCGCGTCGGCCATCATCTCTGCATGCGCGACATCGCGGCGGAACGCGTCTCGCGCTGACCAGGAAGGCGCTGGGCGAGCGCAGCAACGTCAGCTAGCGATCACCGTCGTCGCATGCCCAGACGGCAATCAGCCTAGCGCTTGCGGTTCTGCCACTGCTGAAATTCCTGGAACAGCCGATCGCGTTCCACGTCGCTGAGATTGGCTGTGGAGAATCGATCCGACTGTGGACGCGGCCCCCCTGCGGGGACGACTTGCGCCTGCTGCTGCCTGCTGCAGCCCGCATCGTTTTCAGCAAGTCCTCCGCCGGCGCCCAGCGCGTCCAACCTGGCACCGTCGCGGCCAGATTGACCTCACGCCATTTCGGATGGCGGGGCGGTGCCTGGAATTTCTCCCAGTTCGCAAACATGCGTTCGGCCAGTCGCTGCACGCGGCGCGCGCGATCGCTTTTTAGCGGCCAATTGTAGACCGCGAAGACCGCCGGAACGCCGAAAGTCGTCGTTGATCTCGCCTTCCGAAATCAGGTTCGGATATTCGGCGCTTGCGTGAATTCGCTGAGCGCATAATAATCGGAAAACGCCTTAGTAAACGGGATCGGCACCAGATGAAAATCCGTCGCTTCGCCGGAATCTTGGCCAAGAATTCGATCGGCTTGCCGACCACGCGGATCAATGCCGCGATCTCGCCGACCTCGAGCTTCTGCATCGCGCCACGGGATTGTCGAACAGCGTCTGCTCGACCTTAATGCCCGCGCGCTGGAAAATGATCGTCCCGGTCAAGCTGGAGGCGCTGCCGGCAGGTCCGAAATTCACCTTCTTGCCGCGCAGATCTTCGAGGCTGCGGATGTTCCTCTTGGCGAGGATATGCACCTCGGAGATCGGCAGCCGGATGATGTAGTGAATCCGGTTCTGCAGACCGGCGGTTTTCCGGTGGGTTTGGAAATATTCGAAGACGTCCGACTGCGTCACCGCGACGTCGACTCCGCGCAGATAAAGCAAGTCGTCGAGATTTGACGCGGCCCCGTAGGTTGCGATCGGAAGGATCCGCAAGGTTGTCGCCATCATCCAGAACTTCGGCGAGTTCGTTGGCGAACGTCATGTAGGTGCCGGAGAGAATTCCGCCGGCAACACCGACGGTCCAGGCGTTCTTGCGCAACTTGAGAGCGCTCTCAGCGCCGCCTTCCTCAATCGATTTTGGAATCGCCTGGGCGTGAGCGCGTGTCGCAAGCCCAAGCTCGATCCCGATCGATGCGGTTGTGAAGGCTAAAACTTGGGCCGCCAGAAACACTACGACGCAATACGCAACGCACGCATCACTACCCCCGCAGATCAACGTTTCCCCCGCAGATCAAGCTGACGCGCGCGTTGGGTCAAAATTGTGATGCGCATGCCACAAATTCGCTGCGGTCGCTCGTTTTCAATTAAACAAATCTGAACGCGTTAACGGGGACCGGGCCGATCGTGACCTTGGAGATTCCTGCGCACGAGATCACGCGCACGGTGACCTGCTACCACTGAATAACAAGGTGAGGTTTGCGAGCTGGTATCTCGCGCCGCAACCTTGATGCGGACGCTTCAGCGAAACGCTGAAGCGAATGTGTGTCTCTATCGGGGAATGGGGGAGTTCATGTCATGACGTAAGTTCAACACCAGGACCACGACGTTCATCGCAGCTTCGCTGGTCGTCGGCGTGGTTGGCAGCGGCGGCGGTTTCGCCTGCGTTTGCACAGGGTTATCCGAAACGGCCGATCACCGTTGTCGTCCCGTTCCCGGCCGGCGGACCGAGCGATGTCGTTGCGCGCATCGTCGCGGAAAGCATGTCGAAGACGCTCGGACAACAGATGGTTATCGAGAATGTCGGCGGCGCCGGCGGCACCATCGGCAGCGCGCGCGTCGCGGCGGCGGCGCCCGACGGCTACACCTTGCTCGCCGGCAGCATGGGCTCGCACGTGTCCGCGCCGGTGCTGACGCCGGGCATCAAGTACAATTCGGAGCGCGACTTTGCGCCGATCGGATTTACCGCGCACGCGCCGGCGGTCGTGGTCACGCGCAAGGACTTCCCCGCCGCCAATCTTCGGGAATTCGTGCAATATCTCAAGAAGAACGACAGCAAGATCAAGCAGGCGCATGGCGGCATCGGCGCCTCCTCCCACATGGCGTGCTTCCTGTTCAACAGCATCGATCAAGGTGAACCCGATTTCGGTGGCTTATCGCGGCACCGCTCCGGCCATGAATGACGTGATCGCCGGCCACGTGGACTATCTTTGCGAGCAGGCCGTTAGCGTCACCGGCGCCATCACCGGCAGACCAGGTCAAGGCGCTTGCGGTTCTCGGCCGATCAGCGGCTGCCGACCCTGCCGAACGTGCCGACCGCCAAGGAAGCCGGCGTCGACTATCGAGATGAGCATCTGGGCCGGCATTTTCGCGCCCAAGGGAACGCCAAAGCCGATCGTCGACCGGCTGGCCGCCGCGCTCTCCAAGGCGCTTGACGATCCGGCGGTTCAGAAGCGCATTGGCCGATCTCGGCGGCTCGATCCCGGGCAAAGACGAGCGCACGCCCGCCAAATTCGAGCAGCTACGTCAATGGCGCAGATCGCGCACTGGTCCCCATCCTCAAGGCCACGATGCCGAAGGACTAAGTGCCGTCGGAGCGCGCCTCGGGATTTGCTGCGTTCACGAGTCAGGCGATGCGAGCGCCGCAATAACGGCGGCAGCGTGGCGGCATTTCGCCCTTGCCGCCCAACACGGCGATCGGCCCCTGCCCCATCGGCCCGGTGAGGCCAGGCTCGCTGCCGACAAAAATCCCGACCAGCGGCACACCCAGCGCGCCTGCCAAGTGCAGCAAGCCGGTATCGACTCCGACGACCAGCGACGCGCCCGCGATCAGGCGCGCGACACCGTCGAGCGGCTGCAGGTCGGGCACGTCCGCGCTCCGGCAACGCCGCCGCGATGGCGCGGCTGCGGTCGCTGCTCGCGGGCATTGCCCCACGGCAGCACCAGCCGGATGCTTGCGCGCCCACAAGCGATTGGCCGAGCGCGACCCAATGCTCCGACCGGCCATTCCTTCTCGCGCTCCGCGGTGGCGTGCAGCAGCACCGCATAGCGATCGCGACGGTAGCGCCGACAGCGCCTGCGCGGTCCAGACCGTAGTCCGGCGGCCCTTCGGGCGAATAGCCGAGCGCAAGGCCGGTCAGGGTGCGGTTGCGCAAGATCGCGTGCCAGTCACGCGCGACGCTGTGGCGGACATCATAGAGCAGCGACGCCGCGCGCTCGCGAATACTGCCGGAGTCGTAGCCGTGACGGCGGCCGCGCGCGGCGCGCGCGATCAGGGCGGACCGGATCAGACCTTGCGTGTCGATGACCGCATCATAGCTGCGCGCGCGCAGCGTGCTGCCCGAATTCGGCAACTTCGCGCCAGAGTGCGAGCCCCGGCAGCGAGCGACGCCAGCGGCGCGACGCCACGGGTATGACGCTCGTCAGACCGCGGGGTGCAGGCGCACGAACGGCGCGAACGCCTCCTCCACCACCCAGACGAATTGACGGTCGGGCCGCCGTGCATGCGCCTCGGTTAGCGCCGGCATATGATGGATGACATCACCAAGAGACGAGGTCTTGATGAACAAAACTCGGACATGGCCTCGCCGTCCCTCGGTAGCCCCAATCACGCGTCGCATCCGCATCGCCCCGAGGTTGGGCTCATATACGCCGGGTCGAGGCTTGTCACGGGCCTTGGAAGCGAGCATGCATAAGCCGCCAAACGCCCGCAGAACCTTATGCTGTAACGGGATTTTCAGGAGATTTTGGCATAGGCTCTCGGCATCAAAGGATCGGACCTTCCCATGACCATCCTGGTGACCGGCGGCGCCGGCTACATCGGCAGCCACATGGTTCACATGCTGGCCGACGCCGGCGAACCGGTGGTCGTGCTCGACAACCTATCGACCGGTTTCGAATGGGCCGTCCCGAAAGGCGTCCCGCTGGTGGTGGGCGAAACCGGCGACCAGGTGCGGGTCGCGGCCGTCATCGCCGAGCATCGGGTCGACGCGATCATCCACTTTGCAGCGTCGATCGTGGTGCCGGATTCGGTGCGCGATCCGCTGGGCTACTATCGTAACAACACGATGAACTCGCGCGCGCTGCTCGAGGTCGCCGTCAACAGCGGGGTGCGGCAATTCATCTTCTCCTCGACCGCCGCGGTCTACGGCAACCCCGACACGGTCCCGGTCAGCGAGGACGCAGCGCCGGCACCGATGTCGCCCTACGGCAATTCGAAGCTGATGACCGAGGTCATGCTCAAGGACGTCGGCGCGGCCTACGATCTGGACTATGTGATCCTGCGCTATTTCAACGTCGCGGGCGCCGATCCGGCGCATGCGCACCGGACAATCGACCGTCGGCGCGACCCACCTGATCAAAGTCGCGGTCGAGACCGCGCTGGGTCTGCGCCCAACGCTCGACGTGTATGGCACCGACTACGATACGCCGGACGGCACCTGCGTCCGCGACTACATTCATGTCATGCGACTTGGCGAGCGCGCACATGGCCGCGCTGACGCATCTGCGCGGCGGAGGTGACAGCGCCACGTTCAATTGCGGCTATGGCCACGGCTATTCGGTGCTGGAGGTGGTCGAAGCGGTCAAGCGCGTGAGCGGCCGCGATTTCAAGGTCGAGCTTGGCGCCACGCCGGCCGGGCGATCCGGCAACGATCGTGGCGGATTCCGCACGCATCCGCGCGCAGCTTGGCTGGGCGCCGCGATTCGATCATCTCGATACCATCGTCGAGCACGCCCTGGCTTGGGAGCGCCGGCTCGATAATCTGCCGCAGCGACACCCGCGCGGCCCGTCAACATCCTTGAAAACACAAGACTTTCCGTTCCCGCGCGTTCTTTCGGCTTGAAATCCAGCCCGGGGGCGGGCAAGGCATTGCCAGACCCGGCGCGTGCCCCGCCGATTCGCGGTCGCGAGCGCAACGGACCCTGGATGTTCAAAGTCGCGACTGCAAGTCAATTCTCTCCGATCCTGAGAGCTCGCTGGGGCTGATCTGGCGATTGTTGTCAGAATACGGCGTGTCGCGCTGGCGCCGTTATGCGGTGTCGTTCGTGCTGATGGGGATCGGCGCCGGCGCCACCGCCCTGACGGCTTATCTTGGCCGGCGACGTCATCAATCAAGCCTATGTCAATCGCGACTTCCACTCCGTCATCCTGACCAGCTTCGTGATCATGCTGGTCTTCACCTTGCGCGGCGCCGCCGTCTACGGACATTCTGTTCATGCTCTCGCGCATCGGCAACAGCATTGTCGCTGAGAATCAAAAACGGCTGTTCGACAAGCTCCAGCAGCAGAACCTCACGTATTTCGGCGAGCGCCATAGCACCGAAATGCTGTCGCGGCTGGCGACCGGCGCGGCGGCTGCGAATGCGGCGCTGAACCTGGTCATCACCGCTCTTCGGTCGCGATTTGCTCACGCTCGTGGCGCTCGACCGTGGTCATGTTCGTTCAGGACCCCGTCATGTCGCTGGTCGCGTTTGTCGTCGGTGCCGCCGGTGGTCTTGGCACTGCGGAAACTCGTCAAACGCATCAAGAACGTCGCGCTCGAGCCAGTGGCAGGGCGGCGCGCAGACCCTCGAAACATTGCAGGAAACGATTCAAGGCATCCGCCTGGTGAAGTCCTTCACGCTCGAAGACCAGATGCGGCAGCGCTTCCATGCCAACGTCGCCAGCCGTCCAAGCCGCATTCCAACAAGATGGCGCGCGTCAGCAACCGCACCGGCGCCGCTGGTGGAAACGCTGGCCGGCCTCGCGATCGCGGTCCTCATGGTCTATGCCGGACACCGCGTGATCAATGCCGGAGCGTCGCCCGGCGAATTCTTCTCGTTCCTGACCGCATTTCTGCTGGCGTACGAACCCGCCAAGCGGCTGGCCCGGTTCAACCTCGACCTCAACGTTGTCACTGGTCGGTGTGCGGATCCTGTTCGAGGTGATCGACAGCCCGCCGACCGAACCGACCCAGGAGGACCGGCCGCCGCTCAAGGTCAGCGCGGCGCGCTTGGAGTTCAGCGACGTAACGTTCTCGTACCGAACAGACGAGGAGACCATCCGCAACATGTCGTTCGTGGCCGAGCCGGGCCGCATGACGGCTCTGGTCGGTCCATCGGGAGGCGGAAAATCCACCATCCTCAACCTCATCCTGCGCTTTTATAACATCGAAGGCGGCGCCATCACCATCGACGAACAGGACATCGCATCGGTCTCGCTGCCATCGCTGCGTCGCCAAGTATCTCTATGTTGGACAGGACGTCTTCCTGTTCCGCACGACGATCCGCGAGAACATCGCGTTCGGCCGCCCCGGCGCCAGCGACGCCGACATCATCGCCGCCGCCAAGGCCGCGCAGGCGCATGATTTCGTCTCGGCTTTGCCGCAAGGCTATGACACCTTGGTCGGTGAACGCGGAGCCGGGCTGTCCGGAGGCGAGCGCCAACGCGTCGCGATCGCCCGCGCGCTGATCAAGGATGCGCCGCTGATTCTGCTCGACGAAGCCACTGCTTCGCTCAATTCCGAATCCGAACACCACGTGCAAAAGGCGGTGGCCGAGTTCTGCAAAGGCCGCACCACCATCGTGATCGCGCACCGCCTGTCGACCGTGATGCATGCCGACAAGATCTTGGTGATTGAGGCCGGTCGGGTCGCCAAGTCCGGCCGCCATGACGAGTTGCTCCGCAAAGGCGGACGCTATGCCCTTTTCTATCGCCTCCAGCTTCAGCAGCAGGAAGCCCTGCGGAGCCGCTGCGTCGCGCGGCGCGTGAAAGAGCGACACACGACGTTGATCTTCGGCGACTATGCCGGCTCAGCTCCGCCCCACCGAACCGCGCTTGCAGCCAGGCAGCCGACGCGGCAGCAGCCATCGCCGCCAAGCAACGGTGCCCCATGCGATATCCACAACCGTCACCTGGCAACGTCCAGTTTCGTAAAGTCGCATAATTGCTCAGGTCATAAGTCGCGTAGGTGAAGAACCCGAACAAGGCGCCGTACATCGCCCCCGTTGCCACCGACCCGCTCCGTCAACCCCGGCATCACAGCGAATATCACCAAGCCGACCGGATAGATCAGGTAGAAGACAAGTGCCGGGTGGGAAATTGACCGATGCTGGAGAGAATATCGCCGAGCGCCGGGCGATAGATCCGGTCCACCATCGTTCCCAGCCACACCATGTCTGCCGCTAGGAACACGACAAGCGTGGCGATATAGGCGACGACATATGTGATCGTCGGAACCTCAAGCGGGCAAATGCTGAATAGCGAGATGCTGCATCATTGACATCTCGTCTTGGTGAAACGACGTACCAACGCCGTTGGATCACTTCGGCTCAGTCAACTCGCTCGGATTGTCGAAAAACCGGACATGGCAGAAATGGCCGCGTGCGCCGCTGATACGCGCGGAACCTCTCTCCGCGCGTGCGGAGCATATGGCTTTCCAGTGGAGGAATGCCGGACACGTGCACGAGCACCCAGTACATACATGCCGGCGCGAGCACGGCCAGCCAGCCGAAGGGATTGTATCCCGGACAAATCGATCGCAATGACAGGATAGGCGACCCAGGCAAGCCACTCGAAAAAGTAATTGGGATGGCGCGACCAGTGCCAGAGACCAATATCGCAAACCGCATTCCGGTCAGTGGACCCGGCCTTGAAATCGCCGCAGTTGCCCGTCCGAAACGGCTTCGCCCACAAACAGCTGCCGCCAGCACAAGACAGTCCAACAACATCCTGAATGCGCAGCGTTGGATTTGGGTTTTGTGCCGCCAGCGCAACTGATATCACCAGGACTATCCCGACTGCCGCTTGAGTCTGCAAGAACCAAAACATCCGCCGTGACGCGTTTGACTCCCCATTCCGCAGACAATCTGACGATAGCGAGGGTCGTCTCCAGCGGCGCGGGTGCGCGCGGCGATGTGGAGGCCAAGTCTCAACGACCACACCACAACCAGCGACGCCACCAGAAGCTGTCGTGTGCTCGGGCCAGCGATCTCGGGCCGAGAGGCGTCAAGGCAGCGATGCAACCGCAACCGCACCCACACTAAAGGTCCAAGAGACATCGACCCAACCCGAGTTGCCGCTAGTTTGCTGGATGCGCCATGCGAACGCCATCACGCCACTGAGTGCCGACGGCGACGCAGACGGACAGGATTGCCAGTTGCACCAGCGTCACGGTCGGCCTTCATGGAGTCTGTTTGGGCGCTGCGAATTGCACAATTGAAAGGTCAGAGCCGCACGAACGGCTGCATCATGCGGCCAAGCAAGCCGTTCAGCCGCAGTTCTCCCTGCATCGCGACCAGACAGACACAATCCTGGCCGTCATCGACAATCGGCTGGTGATCGACCGTCTCATCGCCGAGATCGAAATCACCCGGGCCGAAATGGCCACTGTCGTGCCTGAATGCACCGGACAGCACGCAGGTCATTTCGAGTCCGGTGTGGGAATGCTGCAGCATTTTCGTTCCCGGACCGGACCGGAGCAGAAACACGCCGCGTCTTGCTCTGCTCGGGCAATGCGATCCGGCGCAGGTGCACACGCGGCGCAACCCACTGCCAGTCACCGAGTCGGATACCTACAGATGAATGTCGGCAAACCCGGCAATATCAGCGCCAGCAACGGCCGGCGCTGCATCACTTTGCAGCGGCCTCGCCGGACTGCGTCAGGCGCGCTTCGACGCGCGCCAGCGCGTCGGCCGACATCGGCGAAGGCGGCAGGCTCGTCAGCACGGCCCCGCCGACGTGCTCCATTGCGCGGGCCAGGCGCCGGCAATGCGGACACGACACAGATGCGTCGCAATCGCGGCGTGCTGACCGAGGTCGAGCGTTCCGGCTGCGAAAGCCAGCAGCATGGCATCGTCGGGATGGTGTCGGATCGTCATGACAGATCACCCAAGAGATTACGAAGGCGATTCATCGCCAGCCGCAATCGCGACTTAACGGTGCCAAGCGGAATACCCAAGATCCCAGCGATGTCCGCGTGCGCTCGTTCCTCGAAAAATGACAGTTCGATGACGCGCATCTGCTCGGCCGGCAGTTCCGCCAATGCGGAACGCACCAACGTTATCAGACTAAATCGCGACGACCGCCGCGTCAGGTTAGCGGGGAAATGGTCGATCTGGAACTCGACTTCGATCTCCCCTACCTCGGTTGCGCCGCCACGTCGCTCGCGTCGAAAGGCGTCGATGCGAAGATTGCGGGCGATCGCGAAAATCCACGCGCTGGCGCCAGCGCCTTGCGGGATCGAACAGCGCAGCCTTCCGCCATACCGTCAGCATCGCTTCCTGCGCCAGTTCCTCGGCACCCGCCTCCGTGGCCCCGGATCGCTGCATGTATGTTTTCACGCCGCGGGGCGAAGTATTCGAACAGCGTGCTGAAAGCGGCGCGGTCCCGATGCGTGGCCACGGCGACGATCAGCCGGCTCCATTCAAATGATCCGGAAGGTGACGTCGCCCTTAGCGTGCATGGCCAGTGACAGGCTCTCCTTCGCGAGCCCCCGGGTCGCCGTGATATCGCCGGAGACCGGAGCGACCTGCGCCATCACCGGCGGATGAACCAAGGTTACGGCGGAGTGCATGCCCATTGAAACGACGCCGACCACGATCTTGGATCATCACCGAGTGATCCAAGCCGGCCTGGGGGTCGTATTTCATCAGGAACGGGCGCCAACGGCCGCAGGCGCCCAAGGCCAGAAGCCCACCCAGACGTGTTGGAATCCGATGAAAATTGGCGCTCGCTTCAAGGTTGCCGTCGTTGGAACCGGGATCTCGGGTCTGTCCGCCGCATGGCTGCTCAGCCAGCGTCATGACGTGACGGTATACGAACGGGCCGATCGTGTCGGCGGCCATTCCAACACAATCCTAGCATCCATCAACGGCCAGCGACATTCCCGTCGACACCGGTTTTATCGTGTTCAACCGACAGACCTATCCGAATCTGACGGCGCTCCTGGAACACCTCGAGAGTGCCAACGGAGCGCGGCCACCATGTCGTTCGCCGTGTCGATGGACGATGGCCGGTTCGAATATTCCGGTTCCGGTCTCTCCGGCTTGTTCGGCCAGCCGGGAAATCTGTTCAGACCCCGCTTTTGGAAGATGCTCGTCGATCTTGTGCGCTTCTACCAGACGGCGCCGCGCGACTTGGCGTCGATGGACGACGGGGACTTAAGTCTTGGAGAGTATCTTGAGATAGGCCGATATGGTGATGCGTTCCGCGAACGGCACATTCTGCCGATGGCGGGTGCCATCTGGTCGTCGACACCAGCGGAGATGCTGTCCTATCCCGCGGCCTCCTTTGTGCGCTTCTACCACAATCACGGGCTGCTGAAGCTACACCGGCGCCCGCCTTGGGAAACCGTCAGGGGCGGCAGCCGCACCTACGTCGAGCGCCTCACCCGATCCTTCGCCGACCAGATCAGGCTCGACACCGCGGTGGTCAGCGTGCGACGCACCGACGAATGGGCCTATCGTCACGGACTCGACGGGGCGCTCGGAACAGTACGACCACGTCGTCATGGCTGCGCATGCCGACCAGGCGCTGTCGCATGCTTGCCGATGCAAACGCAGTCCGAGCGCGAGCTCCTGGGCGCTTTCCGGTACAGTCGAAATCTTACGGTGCTTCACAGGGACCAGAGCTTCATGCCGAAGCGTCGCGCGGTCTGGTCGAGTTGGAACTATCTTGGCAGCGACAATGCCGTTCGTGACGGTATCGGCGTCACCTATTGGATGAACAGGCTGCAGAATCTTGCGACCGAAGTCCCGGTGTTCGTCACGCTCAATCCTCGCCGGTCGCCGCGCGCCGGATCGATCATCCACAGCGAAGTCTATGAGCACCCGATCTTCGACGCGAGGGCAATCGCTGCGCAGCAGCGGCTTTGGCTGCTTCAGGGCAAACGAAAGACCTGGTTTTGCGGCGCGCATTTCGGCGCAGGATTTCACGAAGATGGACTGCAAGCCGGCCTCGCCGTCGCAGAACAGCTCGGCGGTTTGCGGCGTCCTTGGAGCGTCGCCAACAAATCCGGCCGTATCGTATTGACCGCGCAGACCGCAGCCTATGCTCGGGAATTGCAGACGTGACCGCGTCGTCGCTCTACGTCGGATCAGTCATGCACCGTCGAACGCGCCCGCGAGTCCACCATTTCCGGTATGCCGCATTCTGGCTTCTGCTCGACCTCGACGAACTGCCACGCCTGTCCGCGAAGCTACGGCTGCTATCGCACAACGGTTCGAACCTTTTCAGCGTCTACGACGACAGACCATGGCGACGGCTCGTCGACGCCGCTTCGCCTGCAGGTCGAGCGACAGCTTCGCGCTGCTGGTGTCGACACTAGCAGGCATTCGTATTAGGCTCCTCTGCCTGCCGCGGACATTCGGGTACTGCTTCAACCCGTTGAGCATCTATTATTGTCACCGCGCAGACGGCGCACTCGCTGCGCTGATCTACCAAGTCCACAACACTTTCGGCGAGCGTCACAGCTACGTCCTCCCCGTAAGTCCGCAGCCTGGCGCGGTGCAGCAGCGTTGCCGCAAGCAATTCCATGTGTCGCCTTTCATGGACATGGCACTGACGTACGACTTCCTGGTCACCGAACCCGGCGAGCGCATTGCAGTCAGCATTCGCGTCAGTGCCGATGATGGCCCGCTCTTCAACGCCGCCCTTGTCGGGAAACGGCGGACGCTGACAAACCGCGCCTTGATCGGGCTGTGCCTGAAGATGCCCGCGATCACACTGAAGGTCATTGGCGCCATCCACTGGGAGGCCTTGCGGCTTTGGCTGAAGGGCCTCCGCGCACGCCCCAAGCCAGCAGCGCCCGAGAACATCGACGTCCGTCGCCCCGGCGACGTCCAGGAATTTGGATTGAACCGACATGTCCCTGCAGCAGCAACCAGCAACCGGTTTCGAAACGGATAACCACGCCGCCCTCCCATTCGCTGCGTGCCGTGCTGCTACGGCGAATTCTCCGATGGTTGGAATATGGACGGCTGGTCGTCGATACCCCATCCGGCGAACGCCTTGTCATCGAGGGGCGCCAGCCCGGTCCACAGGCGCAATTGAGGGTTCACCGCTGGAAAGCCCTGTTGCGCCTGATGACAGGTGGCGACCTCGGCTTCGCCGAGTCCTACATCGCGGGCGAGTGGTCGTCGCCGAACCTCGCTGCGCTGATGACCTTCATGCTGCTGAATGCCGATTCAGTAGAATCGGCGCGGCGCCTGCGAGCACCGCGAATTCTGGGCCGGCTTCGACACGCCCTGAACCGGAACTCCAAGCGCGGAAGCCGGCGCAATATCGCCGCCCACTACGACCTTGGAAACGAATTCTATGCGCAGTGGCTCGACCCGAGCATGAGCTATTCTTCCGGGCTGTTTTCCGCCGACAGGCGAGACTCTGGAAGATGCACAGGAGGCCAAGCTAGACGCGCGTATGCGACCTGCTGGAAGTCTCCGGCGGAGAGCGCGTGCTGGAAATCGGCTGCGGCTGGGGCGGTCTTGGCGGACCGATTGATCGGCCGCTATCGTTGCAATGTGACCGGCGTCACCCTCTCCGTCCTAGCAACTGGAATTCGCGCGCGAACGGCTTCGCGCCCGCGGGCTATCGCAGTACGGCGACCTGCGGCTGCAGGACTATCGTGACGTCCGCGAAAACTACGACCGCATTGTTTCGATCGAAATGCTGGAAGCCGTCGGCGCGGCCTATTGGCCGACCTATTTCAGTCAGCTGCGGGACAATCTGCGCCCGGGCGGAATTGCCGTGCTCCAAGCCATCACGATCGACGAGCAGCGGTTTCAGCGCCTATCGCAATCGGCCGGACTTCATCCAGCGGTACATCTTCCCAGGCGGGATGCTGCCAACAAGGTCGATCATCGAACAGCAGGCCGCGGCAGCAGGCCTGCAACTTGTCTCGGCTGAGCTGTTCGGTGAGAGCTACGCAAGGACCTTGTCGCTGTGGGAGCGTCGCTTTCAGCAAGCATGGCCGGCGATTGAACGACTTGGTTTTGACCGCAAGTTCAAGCGGACTTGGGAATACTACCTGTCCTATTGCCAAGTCGGCTTTGAAGCGATGACGCTGAACGTCGGTCTCTACAAATTTCGCAATCCAGCGGAACATGCTTGAGACGAAGAAACACCGGACAGCCTGCTTTTAACCGCCGGTTGGGACCTCGACCGGCACGAGGGCACTCTAGATCTCACCGCACTCATGGTTACTGATGAATTTTCAGGCACGGGCGGCGCGGAACTTCGCGGCTTCGACCGCATTGCAACAGCGGTATCATTGGAACGGACGGGCGCCGCCACCACGGCCGCGCCTTAATAATCCGGTTACCAATTACGCCGACGATACGAGGCCGCCGGGTCCGAGGAGAATGGTCATGTCGATGACAGCCCGACCTGTGCTGCCCGAAACGCATCTGACCCAGGCCATGATGGATCGAATTGCGCGGCTCCGCCCGGCCTCGACGGCCGAGGCGTTGCGGGAGCTGCGGGCCGCATTTCCGGAGATCCCGCTGGCCGCCCGCGTGACGGCGCTCGAAGCTGTGCATCGCCTGATCGCCGTCGCCAGTGCCGCCGATTTGAAGTTCCTACTACGGTGGCAGCAAATTCGACCAGGAACTTCAAATCGAAAAGCGGCACTGGAATCATAGAGTTACTAGTGCCCCTTTGTTTCCGAAGTTCGTGTCGAGAATGTGCTGAGGCGTATCACGAACTTCGGAAACGGGGCACTAGGCTCGATAGCGCGATCGGCCTCGTCATCGGCTTTCCCGCGGCCTCGCGATCGGCTTAAATCGCGCCTCGAGAGGCGGGCGATGGACGAACAACCAATTCTGGTCGAGCAGCAGCGCGGGCTATCGCGTCATCACGCTCAACCGGCCGCAGCGGCTCAACGCCTTCACCGAGACCATGCACATGGCGCTGCGCGACGCGCTCGCGGATGCAGAAGCCGACGAAGGCGTGCCGCGCCCTGCTGCTGACCGGCGCCGGCCGCGGTTTCTGCGCCGGCCAGGATCTCAACGACCGGCTGTCGAAGGCCGGCGAGACGCCGGTGCTCGGCGGCGCGCTTGGAGGCCTACTACAACCCGCTGGTCCGGAAATTGCGCGGGCTGCCGTTCCCGGTGGTCGCGGCCGTCAACGGCGTCGCCGCCGGCGCCGGCTGCAACATCGCGCTCGCCTGCGACATCGTTCTGGCCGCGCCGATCGGCATCGTTCGTGCAGTCGTTCGCCAAAATCGGTCTCGTTCCCGATTCCGGCGGCACCTGGATCCTGCCGCGCCTGATCGGCCCGGCGCGCGCCCGCGCGCTGGCGCTGACCGCCGAGCCGGTGCCGGCGGAAAAGGCGGAAAGCTGGGGCATGATCTGGAAAGCGCTCGCCGGACGACGAGCTGATGGCGGAAGCGCACAAGCTCTGCCAGCATTTCGCGACGGCGCCGACGCTCGGGCCTGGCGCTGATCAAGCGCGCGCTCGACCAGTCCTGGGACAACGACCTCGACGCCCAGCTCGACCTCGAGCGCGAATTCCAGCGCGAGGCGAGCCTGACGCCCGACTATGCGGAGGGCGTGCGCGCGTTCCTGGAGAAGCGCGCGCCGGTGTTCGGCGGGCGCAAGCCGCGCTGAGGCGCGATCAACGCCGCTTCTTGCGCCGCGAGGCTTTTTTGGCTGACGCGCGCTTCGCCTTGGCGGCGGCTTTCGCCGGCGGCTTCGACCTTGGCTTCCGCGGGCGGCAGCCGGCCGGCCTCCGCCAGCCGCATGGTCCAGTATTCCCAGGTCCGGCCGGTGACGTTCGGCAGCGCATTGAGCGTGCTCGCGAGCTTGACCTCGCCGGGCGCGAGCTTGTCGACCTTGCCGAGCATGTGCGCCTGCAGCTGATATGCCGCGTTCTGGCACATGAAGATGCAGCGCGAGACCAGCTCGCGGATGTCGGCGCCGACCACGGTCGCGCCGTGGCGGTTCAGCAGCACCGCCGCGTGCTGCCCGAGCGCGCGGGCGATGCGAGCGCCCCTCCTCCGGCTTCCGCACCAGCAGATTGGTGTCGCCGAACTCGCTTGCTGATCCCAGAACGGCGTGGTCTCGCCGCTGGCGGCGCCGAGGTGAAACACCGGCTCGATCGGCACGCCGGCGACGCAGAACGGCAGCACCGCCGCGGCGTGGTGATGGCACACCGCCATCACGTCGGGCCGCGCCTCGTAGATGCAGCCGTGGATCACGCGCTCGGCGAACATCGGCGACGGTCGGCGGCTTCACCGGCTCGGAATCGAGGGTGTATTCCAGGATGTCGTCGGGCTCGATCAGTTGCGGCGAGCGCGAGCGCGACAGGAAATAGCGGCCGGGATCGGTCGGATGGCGCATGCTGACATGGCCGAAGGCATCGAGCACGTTTTCGTGGGCGAGCATGCGGCTCGCCAGAGCGATCTGGTAGCGGATTTCGTCGAGGCGGTTCGGCACGCGCGGATTCCTGCATTGGGGAAACGGGGACGGCAGCAAAGCCGAAACGTGCAGTCTTGCCAAGAGCCGCATCTCCTGCTCGAAAGCCTTGCCAGCGCCGGCGGATCACAGCAGGATTCGCCCAATACCAGACCCATGGTGGAGATCGTTGTCATGAACCCAGTCGTTGCAGTCGTCGCCCCCGGCATGATGGGCGCCGCCGTCGGCGGACGCCTGGTCGCCCACGGCCTCAAGGTTCTGACCTCGCTCACCGGCCGCAGCGCCGAGACCGTCGAAGCGCGCCAAGGCCGCCGGCCTGACCGCCGCGAGCGACGAGGAGATCGCCGCCGCCGATTTCATCCTGTCGATCCTGCCGCCGGGCGACGCCGTGGCGCTGGCGCAGCGGTTCGCGCCCGCGCTCACCGCCAGCAATGCCAAGCCGGTGTTCGTCGACTGCAACGCCATCAGCCCGCCGACCGCCGAACGGGTCGCGGCCGTGATCGCGCCGACCGGCTCGCCGTTCGTGGATGCCGGCATCATCGGCTCGCCGCCACCGCCCAAGGACGGCAAGCCGGCCCGAGATTCTACGCCTCCGGCACGCATGCCGGCGCGCTTCGCCGAGCTGAAGAATTTCGGTCTCGACGTGCGCGTGCTGACAGGGCCGCTGACCGCCGCGTCGGCGATGAAGATGTCCTATGCCGGCATCACCAAGGGCACGCAGGCGCTCGCCGCCGTCATGATGCTGGCGGCGACACGCGGCGGCATCGGCCGATGCGCTGTTCGCCGAATTGAAGGACAGCCAGCCGCAGATGCTCGCCTACATGCAGCGCTCGCTCGTCGATCATGCCGCCCAAGGCCTACCGCTGGGTGGCCGAGATGCACGAGATCGCCGACTTCGTCAGCGAGGACCCGGCCGGCCACGAGCTCTATTCTGGCGCGGCGCATTTCTACGAGCAGGTCGCGCGCGATTTCGAAGGCGACAAGAAGGAGGTCGCCGCGCTGATGGCGTTCCTGAACAAGGGCACCAAAGCCTAGCGTGCGGTTCAGGGCGACCAGCTACCGCCGCTCCCGTTCCGTCACAACCGCTCCGCCAGGAAACGCACCAGCCGCGGCGCGACGAAGCCGGAATGGCTGCCGGGCTCGTCGATCGGATCGCTCAGCCAATAATGCGGCGCGCCGTGCACGACGCAGGGCCGCGCCTGGAATTCCGCCTGCTTGAGCGCGGTGAGGAATTCCAGCGACTGCGTCCGGTAGTCGACCGTGTCGTCCTCGGTGCCCCAGATCACGAACACCGCGGTCTTGTTGTTGTCGACGGTCGCGTAGCTGATCGGCGAGGCATCGAAATAGAGCTTGCGGTTCTGCATCGGCGAAGCGCCGAGCAGCGATTCCACCAGGTTGTCGCCGGGATTCTGGATCTGCGAGTACTTCCACTGCGCCAGCAGGTCGTAGATGCCGTAGGTGCCGATCAGCACCTTCACCTTCGAGCTGACGCGCCGCGAATTTGTCCTGCGGATAGGCGTTCTTGAACAGCGGGCTCTCGCCCGCGAGCGCCACCATCGCGGCAAGATGCGCGCCGGCGGAATTGCCCCAGATCGCGATGCGCTCGGGATCGAGCCGCAGCTCCTTGGCGCTGCCGCGCATGAACTGCACCGCGGCGCGCACGTCGCTCACCACGCCCGGAAACGTGCTTTCTTGCCCGGCTTGGTCAGGCGATAGCTGATGGTGAAGCCGGCATAGCCGCGCTCGGCGAGATACGGCCCCCAATGCTGGAAGGTGTCGCGCGAGCCGCGCCGCCAGTAGCCGCCATGCACGTTGACGATCAGCGGGAACGGTCCCGGCCCGTTCGGGCAGATAGAGATCGCCGGTCAGCTCGACCCCGTCATGGTTGGCATAGGTCAACGTTCTTGCGGAGTTCGAAGCTCGGCTTGGTCATTTCTTGCACGAACGCGTCCCCCAATTTGGAATACCAGTCCACCACCGCCGCGCCGGTGGAATTTCATTGGCGCACGGAATTTCCCATAATATAGCAAAGGGATGGGATGGAAATCGGCCGTCAAGGCGGGGGTGAATTGGTGACTACGGACTTGCTGTCGTCGATCAAGATCAACGGCATTCGCATCGATGCCGTCGAACGCGGAACCGGCGCCCCACTCCTCTTCCTGCATCCCGGCATCGGCCTCGATCCCGACGCGCCGGTGCTCGACCGGCTCGCCGCGCGCGCGCGGCTGATCGCGCCGACGCATCCGGGCTTCGGCGCTTCCGAGCAGCCGCCAGTCATTCGACAGCGTCGACGACCTCGCCTATTTCTATCTCGACCTGCTCGACGAGCTCGACCTCAAGGACGTGACGCTGGTCGGCGTGTCGCTCGGCGGCTGGATCGCGGCCGAGATGGCGGTCAAGTCGACCGCGCGCCTGGCGCGGCTGGTGCTGGCCAACGCCGTCGGCATCAAGGTCGGCGACCGCGAGACCCGCGACATCGCCGATATCTTCGCGATGCCCGAGCAGGAGTTCAACGAGCGCGCCTATGCCGATCCGGCGCTCGGCGTGCGCGACTACAAGGCCATGCCGGAGGCGGACGTGCGCGCCGCGGCGCGCAACCGCGAAGCCACCGCGCGCTACGCCTGGTCGCCCTACATGCACGACCCCAAGCTCAAGGGCCGGCTCCACCGCATCAAAATTCCGACGCTGTTCCTGTGGGGCGACAGCCGACCGCATCCTGTCCGAGCCATACGGCCGCGCCTATGCGCGGCCGATTCCGGGCGCGCGCTTCGAGACCGATCGCGAAGGCCGGCCACTTCCCGCATCTCGAGCAGCCGGAGGAATTCGCGCGCCGCGTTCACGCCTTCATGGAAGGACGTTCGTCATGAGAGATCTATCATTTCAGCGAGCATCCCTATCCCGACGCCTGGAACGATCCGCACGGCTATCTGCGCGTCGACCTGCCCAACCGGGCGCTGCGATCCCAAGCGCGCCGCCGACCTGTTCCATCGCTATCACGACGAATACCTGCTGGCCGACGAGCTCGGTCTCGACCTGATGCTCAACGAGCATCACCAGACCGCGACCTGCATGAACTCGACGTCGATCGTCAGCCTGTCGGTGCTGGCGCGGCAGACCAAGCGCGCGCGCATCCTGATCCTCGGCTATCCGATCGGGCACCGGCCCGATCCGCTGCGCTGCGCCGAGGAGCTCGTCGACCATCGACGTGATCTCGCGCGGCCGGCTCGACATGGGCTTCATCAAGGGCGTGCCGTACGAGTTCGCGCCGTCGAATGCCAATCCGGTCGGCGTCATGGACCGCTTCTGGGAATCGCACGACTTCATCATCAAGGCGATGACCACGCATGACGGGCCGTTCAACTGGGAGAGCGAGCACTTCCACTACCGGCAGGTCAACATCTGGCCGCGGCCGTGGCAGCAGCCGCATCCGCCGGTGTGGAGCACGACCGCCAGCAAGACCAATGCGCGCGTGCTCGGCGAGCGCGGCTATGTGATGGCGATCCTGGGCTCGGGCTACGCCACCAAGGCGCTGTTCGACGCCTATCGCGAAGGCTATGCGTCGACCCACAACGGCGCGATGCCCGGGCCGCGACCGCTTCGCCTATCTCGCGCTGTTCGCGACCGCGCACAACGAGGCCGAGGCGCGCCGGCGCGGCGAACTGGTCGCCGGCTATCTGCGCACCGGCGCCAACGTCTATCCGCCGTTCAAGAATCCGCCCGGCTATCTCTCGGTCGACGACAACGTGCGGCTGATGCGCGGCATGACGCCGGACGCGCAGCTTCACCAAGGACGGCCGCGTCATCGACATGCGCACCGGCAGCCTGCAGGACCTGATCGACTCCGTGCTGATGGTCTGCGGCACGCCCGACCAGTGCTACCAGCAGATCAAGGACTTCATCGAATACACCGGCGGCATGAGCAACCTGCTGGTGATGGCGCAGGCCGGCTTCCTCAACCACGAGGACACCTGCGACAGCCTCACGCTGCTGGCCAAGGAAATCCTGCCGCGGCTCAAGGAGTTCAAGCAGCCCGGTGCCGCCGAGTGTAGCGGCGGCATAAATGTCGCAGTTCTGCCAGATTCGACGGCTCTGCCGGCAACGCTTTGCTGCAATAGCGGTGCTGTATGGCTTCGTCTGGCAGACTGCGTTCGCAACAATCTCACGACAATCACAGTCGATCAATTCCCACAATACCATGGAGAGCGTCATGCCTCGTCTCGCGCACGCTTCTGATCGCCGCGGTTCGTTGCCGATCGGCCTCGGCAGCGTGCAGCTATGCCCAATCGCAGACGGAACAAGCGCCGCCAGCCGGACAGGACCAGCGCCGGCAACGAAAGCGAAGAAGGGGCTATGACCGCCGAAGAAAAAGCCAAGCTGAAGGAAGAGCGCGAGCGAAACGAAGGCAATGACGCCGGAAGAGAAAGCAAGGCTGAAGCGAAGAGCGGCGGCGAAGAAGGCGGCGAAGGCGCAGAAGGAATGCCAGCATCGACAGGGCAAGCAGGACAATCTCAAAGGCAAGAAGCTGCGCGAGTTCGTGCAGACCTGCATCGGGAGCCTGAGTTGACGCAGCGCATGATCATTCCGGGCGACGATCCGAGTCAACTAGATCGGATCGTCGTCTAGCGCAGCGATCACGCGCCGCGGGTCGCCGCCGCCGCCGATTGCGTGCTGGTCTCGCCGAGGTGCTGGCCGCAATCCATGCGGATGCACTCGCCGGTCATCGTGGTCGCGCCTTCGACCAGGAACAGCGCCGCGACCGCGACGTCATAAGGCCAGATGCCGCGCTTCAGCGGATATTGCGACTTGCCGCCGCCTTGAGCCGCTCCTGATACTGCTCCTCGGTGAGGATTTTGCGCGTCCAGCGGCCGAGCATGCCGCCCGGACACAGCGCATTGACCCGCACCTCCGGCGCCAGCGCGCGCGCGGTCGAGAGCGTGAGATTGTTGATCGCCGCCTTCGACGCGGTATAGGCCATCGACGAACCGCCGGCGCGCATCGCGCCGACCGACGAGATGTTGACGATGGCGCGCGTCGCCGGTCTTCTTGAGATGCGGCGCAGCCGCGCGCGTCATCTGATAGGTGCCGATGACGTTGACGGCAAAGATGCGCTGAAACTCGTCGGCGTTGAGCAGGTCCATGCGCTTGTGCGGGATCGGCTTGGTGGTGGCGGCATTGTTGATCGAGGACGTCGAGCCGGCCCCATTTGTCGATCGCGGCCTGCACCAGCCGCTGGCAATCCTCGTCCTTCGAGACGTCGCCCTGCACCGCGATGGCGTCGGCGCCCGCCGCCTTGCAGGCCGCGACGATCGCCTCGCCGCCGGCCTTGTTGCTCGCGTAGTTGACCACGACGTTGCAACCGCGCGACGCCAGAATCTTCGCGCATTCCGTCCCGATGCCCTCGTCCGAACTCGCTCCGGTGACGACGGCAACCTTACCCTTGATGTCCAACAGATCCTCCCGCGGTACCACGATCGGGGTGTTCTAGAGCACAATTGGCGGGAAAGGAAACTCGTGGCTACCGTTTCGGTCAGCGTCGGCGAGCTTGGCCAGCAGCTCCGGCGGGAAGGCCGCGGCCTTGCGCAGCACCGCCTCGATCTGCTCGCCGGTGCGCGGATTGATCTCGAAGCCCCGCTTCTGGGCGTCATCCCGCAACGCGCGATCCTGCATCGCCGCATCGAAGGCCCGCCGCAGCACCGCGATCCGCTCCGCTGGAACGTCCGGCGGCGTCAACCAGGGCCGACCGGTCTCCAGCGCCGATGCCTGGAAATCCAGGATCGCTCGCTGCTCGTCGTCGGTGGTGAATTCGAAGATGGTCGGAGCCTTGGAGCCAGGAACGCGGTCGCGCTCGGTCGTGAACAGAAGCCGGACCGTCCCGTTGTCGAGCAGATGCTGCGCCGATTGCGCAAAAGCGGACAACGTCTGGCAGATGCCTTGCACCTCACCGCGCTGGATTGCCAGCACGACGTCGTTCGAGCCCTTGTAGCCATCGACGGTGCGGAATTTCATTCCGAGCAGATTTTTCAACAGCACCGGCATTTCCGATAGCGACGTCCCCGCGCCATCGGTGCCCATCAGCAGCTCGCGTTCGAACAGGTCGCGCGGCGACCTCACGCCGGAATCGGTACGGGCAAAGCAGCCGCGATTGTTGACCTCCGGGCTGCCGATCCAGCCGAATTTGAGCGGATCGAAGTTCGCGTTGGCCTTTTTGGCAAAGGCGTAGTGCGGAATGTTGCGGCTAACCGATCCGAGCACCGTTCCGTCACGGGCAGCCCGATTGAAGAGATGATTGGCGGCGATCAGCGACCCCGCGCCGGGCATGTTCTCGACCACGAAGCTCGGCTGCCCCGGAATATATTGCGGCAGATAGCGCACCACGAGCCGCACCCAGGCGTCGTAATCTCCCGGCGAGGTACCGACGATCACGCGGATGGTCTTGCCTTTGTAGAATTCGGCGGCCGGCTGCGCCTGCGCGATTGCACAGAGGCCGATGAAGGCGGCGAAACCGGCCAGCAGGCGCCTCATGCTTCTGTCCATTCTTGCCTCACCGACGCTATGCGCGACATGCGAAATCTCTCGGACACCCCTAGAAATCGATCATCGGAATGAGCCTTTGCTACAGATAAGGCCGCCACGGTACGGTACCGGTGCGAACACGAGCCGGCAAGCAGGCGCGGTTGTCGCACCGTGTTGACAATGGCACCGTCCGCGCGCAATCGACAGCACAGCACCGACGATCAAGCGGATTTGATATGACCTTTTATTATCCCCGTTTCACACCCCTTCTCCTGGCGATAGCAACTGCTGCCGCCTCGGCCACCGCCTGGTTGCCGCCGGCCGCAGCGCAGGACAAATACCCCGCTCGGACGGTCGAAATCGTGGTGCCGTTCGCGGCCGGCGGCGGCACCGACGTGCTGGCGCGGCTCTTCGCCGATGGGCTGGCGCGCCAGCTCGGACAGAGCTTCGTGGTGATCAACCGCCCCGGCGCCAACACCAATCTCGGCACGCAGCTCGTCGCCAAGGCGAAACCCGACGGCTACACGCTGGTGATGGCGAGCCTCGGGATCGCCGCCAATCCGTCGCTCTACCGCAAGCTCGGATACGATCCCGCCACCGACCTTGTGCCGATCTCGCTGCTCGCCAACGCGCCGACGATGCTGGTGGTGCATCCGTCGTTCCCCGCCAACACGCTGGCCGAATTCATCGCGTATGTGAAGGCCAATCCCGGCAAGCTCAACTACGCCTCCTATGGCGCGGGCTCGGGTCCGCATCTCGCGACCGAACTGTTCAAGTCGATGACCGGCGCCGACATCGTGCACGTGCCGTTCAACGGCGGCGGCCCGGCCGCCATCGCCGTCACCGGCAATCAAGTGCAGATGCTGTTCGCGAGCGTGTTGCCGGTGCCTGTCGCTGGTGCGCAAGCGGCAATCTCAAGCCGATCGCGATCGCCGCCGACAAGCGGTCGCCGCTCCTGCCGGATGTGCCGACCTTCAAGGAAGGCGGCCTCGATTACGAGACCGGGACCTGGTTCGGCCTGCTGGCGCCGGCGAAGACGCCTGCAGGCCATTGTCGACCTGCTGCACGCCAACACGATCGACGTGCTCAAGGATCAAACGCTGCGCGCCAAGATGTCCGACCAAGGCGCTGACGTGGTCGGCAATACGCCGGCGCAGTTCCGGGCGCATATTGAGCGCGAAACGGCGCGCCTCGCAAAGGTCATCAAGAACGCAAAGATTCAATTGGATTGAAACAGTGGGAGTGTAAGCGATGGCAGAGAAAAAACTGACCGGCCGCATCGCGCGGGAAAAAATCAAGATGATGGACGTGCCGCGCCCGCCCGCCGGCGTGGTCGAGCGCTTCAAGAAGCTCGGCGACTGCACCGGCGTCATCTCCGACACCATGGACGAGCTCGGCATCCCGCTCGGCGCGGTCGGCGCGTCGGTGCTCAAGCCGACGATGCCCGGCACCATCATGGTCGGGCCGGCGCTGACCCTCCGCAACATCCTGCAACGCATCGACCCGCTCGCCGGCGCGCGCGACCACGTCAACAAGATGGCCGAGTTCGAGTGTCACAACCTCGCGACAGCCGGGCGACGTCCTGGTGATCGAGGGCGTGCCGAACATCTCCAACATGGGCGGCAACTCGGCGCAGACCGGCAAGCGCCAGGGCGAAGTCGGCGCCATCGTGCAAGGCGGCATCCGCGACATCGCGCATTCAGCGCGCGGTCGGCTATCCGATCTGGGCGAGCGACATCACGCCGGTCACCGGCAAATGGCGGATCGAGGCGGCCGAGATCAACGGCCCGGTCATGATCGGCGGCGTGCAGGTGCACCCCGGCGATCTGGTGGTCGCCGACGACACCGGCGTCTGCTTCATCCCGCGCGACAAGATCATGGAAGTGCTCGAAGAGGCCGAGAAGAAGGCGAGGGCCGAGGATGCTCGCTGCAAGGCGATCGACGGCGGCCTCTCGGTGCCGGACATCTCGAAATCGACCTATGGCGAAAAGTGAGAGGGGTTACGTGCCGCTCTTGGTCGCCTGCCCGGTCGGCACCGTGACGATCTTGGCCGCGGTATGCATGTGGCCGTCCCAGCGCTTGGCGTTCGGCGCCGAAATGTCGAACTGGTCGAGCACGCGCATGACGATGTGATTGACCACGTCGTCCACCGACTGCGGATGATTGTAGAATGCCGGCATCGGCGGCAGCATCACCACGCCCATGCGCGACAGCTTGAGCATGTTCTCGAGATGCACCTCGGAGAGCGGCGTCTCGCGCACGACCAGCACAAGCTTGCGCCGCTCCTTGAGCACCACGTCGGCGGCACGATGCACGAGATGGTCGCCAACCCCTTGCGCGATGCCGCCCAGCGTTCGCACCGAGCATGGGATCACCACCATCCCCTCGGTCAGGAAGGAGCCTGAGGAGAGCGTCGCGCCCATGTCGCCCGGCGAATGCACGACGCTTGCGAGCGCCCTCACCTGCTCGACCGTGTAATTGGTCTCGTGCTCGATGGTGCGTTGCGCCCACTTGCTGATGACGAGATGCGACTCGACGTCGCCGGCCTGCTTCAAGGCCTCCAGCAAACGCACGCCGAAGATAGCGCCGGTCGACCCGGTCATGCCGATGATAAGGCGTCGCATCGAAAGTCCTCTCCAGTCCGGGTGAACCGAGGTGGGCTCGCCCGGGTAACGGTACTAGCCAGTGGTTACCACTTTGGTCAGTTCTCGAACAAGTGGCCGAATTTGCGGATTGCCAAGGCCTTATCCTCCGGCGACGGGGCGTTAACCTCGGGGAACTGATCCTTCCAGTGGTACGGGCGGCAAGCGTCGATCACCGCCCGGCTGTTGGTGTAATCGCCGACCGCCCGGCGCTCCGGCTCGATGCGCGGATCAAGCGGCGTCGACCAGGCGCCGCGGATAATCTCAATCGAGGTGGCCGGGTCGGACCGCGTGAGCAACGCCCACAGCACGGAGTTGATGTCGGACACGTCGATATCGTCATCGACCACGATCGTGTAGCGACCGAAATAAGCGCCGACATGGCACATCGACGCGATGTGCCCGGCCTGCTTCGCGTGGCCGGGATAGCGCTGGTTGACCGCAACCGCGAGCAACAGCCGCGCGTTGCCGACCTCGTGCGCCCAGGCCGCCGTGACCGCGGGCACGCCCGCCTTGGCGATGTTCTCGCGCAGCAGCGCCGACCGCACGATCGCGCGGTAGCGGCAGATCTCGTCCGGCGGCCGCTCCGGCACGCAGCCGAGCAAGATCGGCTCATGGCGGTGGTAGATCGCCTTGATGTCGAGCACCGGCTCCTGCGCTGCGCCGGTTGCGTAGTAGCCGGTCCATTCTCCGAACGGACCTTCGACACGCATGTTGTCGGGTTCGACGAAGCCTTCGATGACGATTTCGGCATTGGCCGGGATCGGCAGACCGGTCACCGGCCCCTTGATCACCTCGACCGGCGAACCGCGCATGCCGCCGATGACCTCGAATTCGCTGACGCCTTGCGGAATCTCGCTGCAGCCCATCAGAAAGCTCATCGGATCGCCGCCCAGAACAACGGCGATCGGCATCGGCTGTTTGCGCGCCTTGTATTTGTCGCGCATCTGCCGGCCCTGTTTTCCCGGCGAGATGTAGAGCCCGCAGGAATTCGCGTCGTGAATCATGACGCGGTAGGTCCCGCAGTTGATCCAGCCATCGTCCGGATCGCGGATGATGGTGTAACAGCCAGTGCCAATGTAGCGGCCGCCATCCTTGGCGTGCCACTGCGGCGCCGGAAATTTGGTGATGTCGATCTGGTCGCCGGTGAGCACGTTCTGCATCACCGGACCGGTTTCGACGTATTTCGGCGGGATCCGCTTCATGTCGGCGGCATAGTGGGTGCGGAAGCCCTCGCTGAGCTCGACCTTCGACATCCCGGTCGGGAAGCCCAACGTCATGTTCTTGCGCTTGCCATCGAAGAAATTGAGCAGCACGCGGCTGCCGGGCAACGATCCGGGCACGTCCTCGAACACGAAGCACGGCGCATTGTCAGTATGCGCCGCCATCTCCGACACCATGCCGATGTCTTTCTGCCAAGACAGCCCTTTGACGTGCTTCACCTCGCCGAGCTTCTCGGCTTCCTCCAGCCATTTCCGCAAGTCGTGATAGGCGAGATGGGGCGCCGTGTTGGAGCCGATGCCGGGAGACCCCGTCGCACCGCCGCCCCCTGACCCGAGTGGGGTCGACATACCATCCGGCTGACCGTCCTGCTTCGCCACGCGGTCCTCCCAAGACCTTCGATCGGAACGATGAATCCGGGGAGGCGCGACGCCTCGCCGGCGCCGGCATTATACACAGGCGGTGCTGCCCGGAAGCAAAAGTTAAAGCGTGCCTGAAGGTCTGCGGTTGCGGCGCCCTCCGCCGCCAGTGTTGGGGATGGCCCAGTCAATCGCTGCCGCCGCTCCACCCGTTGGCATGGCGCTCGCACAATGCTTATAATGCTAAGCAATTCTCCAAGGTTGACGATGGCGACACCCGCCGGCCCACAGCTCCTGCAAGATTGGATCGTCCGCGCCGCCGCGCGCGATCCGGCCAAGCCCTGGGTCGTTTCCGCCGACGATGGGCGCACCGTGAGCTATGGCGAACTGCGCGACGTCACCCGCCGGATCGCGACGTTCTTGCACCAGCGGGGTTTGCGCACGAACGACCGCGTTGCGCTGCTCGCCGGCAATTCAGTGGAGCACCTGCTTTGCTATTTCGGCGTGATGGCCTACGGCGCGACCATCTGCACGGTCCACGTCGAGATGAACCGCAACCAGCTCGACGACATCTTTGAGCGGCTTTCGCCGGCGCTCGTCCTTTATCAGGATGGCTTGCAGCTCGATGACCTGCTTGCAGCGGTCACGGTACCGCGCTTGCGACTGGGCCGCTCCGACGCGCCGGCTGCCGATACGTTCTTTGGCGAGGTGGCGCAGTGCGCACCGTCGGATGCGCATACCGAGGCAGGGCCGGGCGACGATGCGGTCATCCTGTTTACCTCGGGGACCAGCGCGAAGCCCAAGGGCGTGGTGCTGAACTATCGCGAGCACTTGCTCAACATCGATCCCGCCGCCGACGGATTCGGTATCACCGCCGACGATCGCGTCTATGATTTTCGTTCGTTCAATTGGGCGTCGGCCCAGCTCCTCGGAGCGCTGGTGCCGGTCAACCGTGGCGCGACGCTGGTGATGGCGCAGAAGTTCTCCGCCAGCCGGTTTTTCCCGCATATGCGCGAGCATCGGATCACCGTTGCCGCCGGCAATCCCACCACCCTCAACATCCTGCTCAATGGTGACGTGACTGCACATCGCGACAACATGCCGACGCTGCGCTTTATCACATCGAGTTCCGCGCCGCTTACGGTGGAGGAATGGCGCCGCTTTGAGGAGCGCTTCGGCATTCCGATCGCGCAAGGTTACGGGTCGAGCGAGACCGGCTGGATTGCAGCGATCCCGGGCGAGTCGCGGCGGCACGGAACGGTCGGCCGACCGCTCCCCTACCACGATGTCGCCATCATCGATGGCGAGGGCAACCGATCGACCGGCGGCAAGATCGGCCAAGTCGAGATTGGAGGTTTTGCGGATCACGACTACCGCTATCTGGCGGACGATGGCCGCGTGACGGTCAGCGGTCGCAATCGGATGCTCACCGGCGATCTCGGCCTGATCGACGAGGACGGATATCTCCGTCTCACCGGCCGCGCGAAGGATCTGATCATTCGCGGCGGGGTCAACATCTCACCGCTCGAAATCGACAGTTTCCTGATGCAGCATCCTGCCCTGATCGAGGTCGCGACCGTCGGCGTGCCGGATGCAATCTATGGCGAGGAGGTCGTGAGCTACGTGGTGGCGCGGCCGGCCGCCGCGATCGATACGGACGCGCTGTTGCGCTATTGCAGCGACGGCCTTCCCGCTTTCAAGGCACCGAAGCGTATCGTGCTCTGCGCGGAGCTGCCGAAGACCGAGCGCGGAAAGCTCGATCGCCGCGCGCTGGCGGAGCGTTGGAACCGCGAAGCCCGCGAGTAGCGTCGCTACTGCCCGATCTGATCCAGGTTCTCCGTCATCCGCATGATGACGCGACGGAACACCGCGATATCCCCGGCGGAAATGCCTTGGTCTGCCTGCGCATTGATGCCGCGTGCGAGCTTCAAAAGGCCGTCGCGCATGCGCTTGGCCTTGGCCGTGAGCCGGACATGGGTCACGCGCCGATCGTTGGTGCTGCGGACACGGCGGATCAATCCCGCCTTCTCCATGCCGCGGAGCGCAATGACCGTGGTGGGCTCCATCATCCCCACGCGCGCCGACAGTTCACGCTGCGAGAGGCCGTCCTCGCTCCACAACACGCGCAGGAAGTACCACTGCCCGCGCGTCACCCCGTGCGGGGCAATCCGCCGTTCCAGCAACCGCTGGAAGGCGCGATGCGCGTCGCGCACCAAGTATCCGCTGCTCTCGTTGTGCGGCAAATCGCCGGCCGCGGCCGCCGCATCCGCCTTGTGCGACCAACCGCGCCACCGTTTGCCTTGCGCCCCGCGAGTGACTGTTGCATGTCCGGATGCCGCGATTGACAGCCTTTCGGCCGATCCGGCATAATAATACTTAGATATCTATGCAATGCAAAGTCCGCGATCGGCGACCGGTCGGGATTTCGCCGACAACCAGGGACGTGGCTTGATGCAACGGCACATCCGCAAAGACAAGGTGCTCGCCGCCAAGGCGAAGAAGAGCGGCAAGGCCGCCAAAGTCACTGCACCTTCCAGCAACCATGCACACGACCTGCGCAGCACGCTCGCGTGGCTCAAGGCGCAAGGCGACCTGATCGAAACCACCAAGGAGGTCAATCCGGACCTCGAAGTGACCGGCCTGCAAAAGCACATGGACGGCGGCTGCCCGGTGATGTTCCACAACGTCAAGGGCAAGCCGAACCACCGCGTCATCACCAATCTGTTCGGCGACATGGCGGTCATCAACAAGATGTTCGGCTGGAAGACCGATGCCGAGCGCGTGCGCAAGCTCGCCGAAGCGTTGCGCAAGCCACTCAAGTCGGTGGAGATCTCGCAAGACGAAGCGCCGGTGCAAGAGCACGTGGTGCTCAAGCCGAAGGACGTCAACAAGTATCTGGTGCCGATCCGGCACACGACTTATGAGCCGGAACTGACGGTCGGCTCTGGTATCCGCTGCGTGACCGGGCCGGAATTCGATGGCGGTTCCGACCTCGGTTACAACCGCATGAACTTCCGCTGGGGCAATGTCGGCACGTTCCAGATCTCGCCCGGCTCACACATGTGGCAGGTGGTCAACAAGTACTACAAATCCAATGAGCCGGTGCCGATCACCATGTGCTTCGGCGTGCCGCCGGCCTGCACGCTGATGGCGGGTGCAGGGTTCGACTATGCGGTGCTGCCGATGGGCTGCGACGAGATCGGGATCGCGGGCGCTGTGCAGCGCTCACCGATCCGGCTGGTGAAGGCGCGCACGGTGAATGCCATGGCGCTCGCCGATGCCGAGCTCGTGCTCGAAGGCTACGTCAATCCGCGCGATCGCCGCTTCGAGACCAAGGAATCGGAGGACGCCGGCATCCAAGGCCGCTTCCACTTCCATCCGGAATGGGCCGGCTACATGGGCAAGGCCTACAAGGCGCCGACCTTCCACGTCACCGCGGTGACGATGCGCAAGCCCGAGACCAAGCCGATCATCTTTGCGCTCGGCGTCCACACCCTCGACGACCACAACATCGACACGACGGTGCGCGAAGCCGCGATCTTCGAGCTGTGCGAGCGGCTGCAGCCCGGCATCGTGCAGAACGTGGTGATCCCTTACTGCATGACCGATTGGGGCGGCTGCATCATCCAGGTGAAGAAGCGCCACCAGATCGACGAGGGCTGGCAGCGCAACTTCATGGCCGCTGCGCTGTCCTGCTCGCAGGGCATGCGGCTGGCCATCGCGGTGTCGGAGGACGTCGATCCTTACTCGATGGACGACGTGATGTGGTGCCTGACGACCCGCGTCAATCCACGCAGCGACATCCTCAATCCGATCCCCGGCGGCCGCGGACAGACCTTCATGCCGGCCGAGCGCATGACCGCCGGCGACAAGCAATGGACCGCCTCGAACACGCAGTTCGAGGGCGGCATGGGTATCGATGCGACCGTACCGTTCGGCTACGAGAGCGACTTCCTGCGCCCGGTCTATCCGATCGACAAGGTCAATCCGGAGAAGTTCTTCACCAAGCAGGACATTGCCAACGCCAAGTCGCGCATGCACGGATGGGTGAATTCGCTGGCGCGGACGGGTCGGTAGAACGACGTCGCCGCGCTCCGTGCGATATACGATCTGCCGCTCACTCCACCTTGATCTTGGCCGCCTTGACCACCTTGGCGACGCGCTCGATCTCGCCGTCAAGCAGCTTGCGGAATTCGGCCGCACCGCCGCCGAGTGGCTCGACGCCAACCTTGGCGAATTGCTTGACGATGTCCGGCTCCTTCACGATCGCCATCGCTTCCGCCGAGATCTTCTCGATCACGGCCGCCGGCGTCCCAACACGCGCGTAGATGCCGACGAACGGCGCGTAGCTGAATCCCGGAATGAACTCGGAGATCGCCGGCAGATCAGGCGCCTGCAACGAGCGCGTCGTGCCGTTGGTCGCCAAAAGCGTCACGCGCTTCGTTCCCGCTGCTCCGGCAAGCGAAGGATAAGCCGAGAACAGCATCTGCACGTGCCCGCCCAGCAGCGCCGGCACGGCCTCACCGGTGCCCTTGTACGGAATATGGCTGATCTGGAGGCCAAACCCGATCTTCAGGGCTTCGAGAGAAATGTGATGCACGCTGCCGATGCCCGACGATCCGATATTGTATTTGCCGGGGTTCGCCTTCACGTGGGCGATGAGTTCCTGCATCGTCGACGCCGGCAATGACGGATGCACCGCCAAGAACAGCGGCGCGGTGGCGAACACCGCGACCGGCACGACGTCCTTCGGGTTGTACGAGAGCTTGGAATAGAGCTGCGGATTGATCGACAGGATCGCGCCGTCGGTAACCACGAAGGTGGTTCCGTCGGCCGGCGCGCTGGTCATGGCATTGACGGCGATGCCGCCGTTGGCGCCGGAGCGGTTCTCGACCACGATGGTTTGGTTGAGACGCTCCTGCATCCGCCGCCCGACAATCCGCGCGACCGTATCAGGCAGGCCGCCGGCCGGATGCGTAATGATGAACTTCATCGTCGGGGTGGTGGGTTGCGCCATCGCGACACCCGCGGCAAGAGCGAATGGAATCGTGAGGGTTAGCGCAGCGAATGCGGCGCGCAGGTGGGACATCTTGGGCTCCTCTGGCCGTGGAAACGGGTCGGCGCTTGTGCATCGCGCCGTTGTGGCCGGGAACCTAGGTTACTTTCGGCTGCCCGCCAAGCCGGCAGCCCTGCGACAAAGCCTGCGCCGCAGGCACTTCGACCGTGGTCACCACAGCGCGAACGGCGTAACCTGACCGCCACGACATGAGAGAAGAGACCATGAAGCCAAGCCTTCAGCCCGGATTGTCGACCGTCAAGCGTATCCAGATCGATCGCGACCGAACCATCGGCTTCATGGGTGAGGATGCCCGCGTCTATGCGACGCCACGGCTGATCGGCGACATCGAATTCACCTGCCGCGACCTGATCGTGGCCCACGCCGACCCCGGCGAAGAACTCGGTCGGGATGGAGGTCGCGGTGAAACATCTGGCGCCGACACTGGCCGGCAGCACGGTGGAGATCATGGTCCGCGTCACGGCGGTCGATGGTCGCAAGGTTACGTTCGACGTCTCGGCCAAGGACGAGCTCGACACCGTGAGCGCCGGCACTCACACGCGCTTCGTGGTCGACGTCGCCCGGACCAAGGAGCGGCTGAAGGCCAAGGCGGCGAAGCTCGCCGCTGTAGGGTAGTATCGGGGCAACTTGTTTTCCACGCCTCAACCCCGCCGGTAACCGCGCGTTGTCATCCGCCGACAATCACACTATAGCAGCGCATGGCTGAAGAACGGCTGATCCTGGTCGACGAGCAAAACCGCGCCACCGGCACCGGCACGAAGACACATGTTCATCGCGCCGGCCTGCTGCACCGCGCGTTCTCGATCTTCATCGTGGATCACGAGGGGCGCATCGTGCTGCAGCGGCGCAGCCGCGAGAAGTATCATTCCGGCGGCTTGTGGGCGAACTCCTGCTGCGGCCATCCGCGTCCAGGCGAGCGCACGCTCACCGCCGCGCGCCGAAGGCTCACCGAGGAGCTCGGCATCAGCGCGCCGCTGACGTTCGGATTTTTCAGCCGCTACCGCGCCGACCTCGACGGCGGGATGCAGGAGAACGAATACGTCTACGTCTATTTTGGACCGCTGGTCGCGCAGCCCGATCCCGATCCCGCCGAGGTGTCCGAGGTCGAATTCGCGAGCCCCGACGACATCGCGCGCCGCATCGCAACAAAGCCCGACGCGTTCGTCTACTGGATTCGGCACTACTTCCAGAACCACGGATCGGAGATCGCGCGGCTGGCGAAGCGCGTCGCCCGCAGCGCCACGCCGATCGCTGCGTCCCGCACCCGCCGGCGCGAGGCTGCCGCCGCGCGGCGATGACTTCGCCGCGGATATCCCGTATCCTGCGCCGGCTTTCGCGCCGGCAAGAATAATCGGGAGGATCACATGACGTTCGCCAATGTTTCGGATGCCGCGGCGCCCTCCCCGCTGCCGTTTCAGGTGCGGCCTTTGTCGCCGGCGCTCGGCGCCGAACTGATCGGGCTCGACCTCAGCGCGCCGATGAGCGACGAACTGTGCGCGAGCGTGCTGCATGCGTGGCACCAGCACTTGGTCATCCTGCTGCGCGACCAGCATCTGAGCGAGGACGAGCAGGTCCGTTTTGCCGAACGCTTCGGGCCGATCTCCATGAGCACGCGCGGCCACTATCAGGCCAAGAATCCGGCGATCATGCTGATCTCGAACATCCGCGAGGACGGCAAGCAGATCGGCGCGCTGCCGGATGGCGAGATGCAGTTCCACACCGATCAATGCCATCAGGAGCGGCCGGCAAAGGCGACGATGCTTTACTCGCTTGAGGTGCCGAGCGTCGGCGGCAATACGCTGTTCGCGAATGCCTACACCGCCTACGAGACGCTACCCGCCGACATCAAGCAAAAGATCGACGGCCGCAAGGCGCTCAACGCCTATGACTATGACGTTGCTTCAACCGTCCGCGGCACCACGGTGCGTGAAGGCGTGCCCGCATACTGGCATCCGATCGTGCGGACGCATCCCGTCACCGGGCGCAAGGCACTGTTCGTCAACCGCCTGATGACGGTTGCAGTCGAGGGATTGTCGGACGAAGAAGGTGGGGAGATTCTCAACACGCTGTTCGATCATCAGGAACAGCGGACTTTCGTCTACGAGCACGTCTGGCGTCCGAACGACGTGCTGGTGTGGGACAATCGCTGCACGCTGCACGCGCGCACCGATTTCAGCGACAAGGAACGGCGCCTGATGCGCCGCGTCGCGATCAAAGGCGAGAAACCGATTTAGGGCATGAGCCCGAAACGTGAAAACCGGTTTTCGGAAAGGCATGCCCTCGGGCTTGACCCGAGGGATCATGCTCAAACGCAAAACATTAAACTCTGATCACGATTCAATTTGATCGGATCAGGGCCAAGCGAACCACGTCAACGCTTCAAAAACTCTGGCTTAGGCCAAATAAATTTGGCCATCTCAATTTTCAGGCCAAGCAGTTCGTTGGCTCCGACGAGCGCCGTAATGCCCGGCCCTAGCAGATACTTCGCATCTACATCGCCAGCCTTGAATTGGATATTTAAAAAGCGATCAAGACGCTGCATGACGACCACTACGTCAGGCGCCATAATCTCTTTCCCGCTTGGGTCCAGGAACAGCCTCCAGTATGTCTCCTGGGGACGCGGCAACGCCCTCCTGGAGGTCAAGTCCATTTCGTAAGGACAAAGAATCTCGATACCGTCCACCTCGCCATCAGATTGCATATCGAAAATTACCTGATGGTCGATACTAAGTCCTCTCGGAGATCCACGCGGAGGCGCAATTGACGCGCTAATGAACCCGGTGTCGTCCTCAATTCTGAGCACAAGTGGACCGACCTCTCCGACAGGCCCCGTCCGGCATTTGATATAGAATTTTGACTCCATGTTTCACCTGTAAGGAACCGGGTTCCATCTTGGCGAGATCCCACCCTCTGCGACAGTTCTAATTAGGCCTCCGCGCGGACTCGTTACCACGACATAGACGCCGGTCTGCGAGTCTCGGCGGATGAAATAGCGCGAAGAAGGATCATAGAACAAACGCCCGTTATTGTACGCGCGCAACGCGGTTTCAGGCGTAATGCCACGGTTTGGTCGCTCACTAATACTGCGGAGGGCATGCGGTGTAAGTTAAATTCCCCGTGTCTCAAAGTACGAATACGTCCGAGCTAGTCCCTGACCCAACGCCTCAAGCCTTGCGATGGCGGCTTGTGACGGGACAGACGTCGGATTGCTAACCTCCGTATAGCCTGGATCATAGCGGCGGACGTTTCGCAGCGCCTCGTTGTACTGCTCAATTCTGTGTTGTTCGGTGGGCGACTAGCGCGGCCGACCCCTGCCCCGAGACGCCACATAGTCTAGTTCTGGCGTCCAGCCATTCTCTGGATCGACGTCTGTTAGCGGCAGGAGTTGGATTTTGGCGTCGCCACTTCCAGCTAGCAGACCAGGTGCTAGCGGCGCGTCCATGTGAGCGCGGTCGTAGCGCAGACCGGCCGTCCCGGGATCGGCGCGCTGCCTGGCGTAGGCAAAGGCGTCAGTGGCGCCGGCGCTCCCGCCCGCCCTCGTCCATTGGCCGCCATCGGGATCGCCCGCCGGCACGCGGGGTTGATTGGGATCGTAGCCGCGTCCTCGATTTGTGATCCCAGGCGTCGCGGCACGAACGAGTGGATGCCGCCACCCCGGCGAATGAGGTGTGTCAAAGATCATGTGCAGAATCCGTTCGTGGAAAAAATGCTGGATGGTCTTGAGAAGGAGCGCCTTGCGCGGCAGCGTGGCTCAGCGAACGACGTGGCCAAGCGCTGCAGCAGGACATGCGAGCGGAGATGAAATGGCGAACATCGCTCAGCGATGAGCTGGATATTGCGCGAGACCTTTCGGTCAGCACACAACGAGGCCTTGGCGCTCTCAGGCGCCCCTAGCTCATCTGGGACAATTGCTGCACGCGCGCATCGATTTCACGACAAGGAACGGCGTCTGATGCGCCGTGTCGCGATCAATGGCGAGAGGCCGGTGTAGGGAGATTACGCGACCAAGCGGCGTGTCGACGCGGCTCCTTACTCTATTCCGCAGCCGATACGCTACGCCGTTGCCGGTCCGGCCGCGCGATCAGCCAGAGCAACGCTCCAACCGCTGCGCCGGGCGGACCGCCGGACTCCACCGCCGCTTTGAACAGAGCGTAATCAAACTTTGCGAGTGCTGGCGCGAGATTGTGGCCAAAGCTCAATGGCAACCCAATCAGGAAAAGGCACATCATGCCGACACCGACGACAAAGCCAGCAAGCGGCGCTATCCAGAATGCTGTCAGCTTAACCGCGCGCAATGCCAGATAGACTGGCGGACCGAACAGGACGGTCCCCAAATAGCCGAGCACAAGACTAGTCGGCGCAACTAGGAGGATCACGTGTTCTGGCACGCCAGAAAATCCAAACTGCATACTTACAACAACAGGAGCAGCCAGTGGCGCAACCACGAAGGCTATCAACCCCCGCCTACCATTCCACCATGACTTTGGTTCGTCAGATTCTCGGTCCATCATGGCACCATTCTTCTCGCGCAACTCATGCCACATGCCGCGGAACTATCATTTTCACCACCAATGGCTCAAATTCGTTAGGTCGTCGCGCGATCCGGGCGCGCGATCAGCCATACGATCGTCACAATCGCACTGGCCCAAGTTTGTAATGAACGGCCACTCGCCGCGGAGTATCCGGCGCACGACCCCAACTGGATAAGCTGCGGGTGGCGTCGCATCATTTGGTGTTCCTTCTGGGCTTGCGGGGCGGACAAATTGTGGCAGCACGCGCGTCGTGCGCACTGATTTCAGCGACAAGGAACGGCGCCTAATGCGCCGCGTCGCGATCAAGACCCAGAAGTCGGTGTAGTGAGAAAGCCTAGGAGTTCAATTTTTGCCCTTCGAAGGAAGCCGTGCCTTTGCCTATGTAGCTTCGTCGGCCGGGATAACCTCTTGACCGCCCGACGCCCGCAAGAGCCAGCTAAGATCACTCCAACCGAACGGCCAGCCATCGACGACGATGGTCACCAACAATTCGTTTGGGCCGCGGGCGCTCGCATCCCACCACCACCAGCAGCGCTCGTTCGGATGCAGCAAGAACACCCAATCAAGAGGAGACCAGCGGCTAGGCCGTGCTGCCTCCGCGAGCTTTTCGTCATAAGAGAGCTTTGTCCACCATTCGAGATATCGCTCGTGTTGTTCATGCGACATTTCGGGAGCGCATGCCGCAATGAACCGGGCCGGCAGCAGCGAAGGCCATTCAGCATCGAAGGCCAATCCTCCGTCCGATACCGCAGCACGATTTCCATGACCTCTTGGCCTTGCTCAGCACCACTTCGGCATTGCCCGGGCAGCGAACGACGAAGCTCTCGGTGAAGAACCCGTTCAGCTTTTCGTCCGGGTCGGGCCCGTTGCGCAGGCGGCGCAGCTCTTCAATGCCTTTCATCGCTCGATTCTCCCGCTACCCTGAATAATGGCATCTCGGAGCCGATCAATCCATTAACGCCGAAGCCCGAACTGATCAGGCGCTCTGGTCTCATCAACCACGAGTTGCCGACCTGGAGATCTCCTCGAACTCCTCGCGCTTGACAGCCGCTGCCCGGACGTCCTCCAAAAAGCCACGCGGGACGTTGAAGGATTTGATCACTGCGTCTTTCATTCCTTGAGACATTCTGCGGGCCAGGAATTCTTCCGCCCGAGGGCGAGATCCGAAGTTCAAGAAGAGAACATTCGCGTTGTCGCGAACAATCACGTCGCCCGTCTCAAAAATGTCGATCCTCAGATTGGGCTCTCCCTCGAACTTGGAACACCCGAACCTCGACGGAACCGCCGCGGGCCCCATCGCCAAAGCCAGGCAGCCAACGCGCTGCCAGCTTCTCGAACACCTCCGTTCCAAGCTGCGCTCCACCACCGAACGCTGCGGCTAGCCCGGCCGTAGTCAGAGTGCGTAACGGACTATATTCGTCCTGCACGCCGGCTACGATGTTAAGTCCTTGCACCGCTGGATCGACAGCGCCAAAGAGAATGCCGTTCTTAAGTGCGGTCAGGCCGACATTAGCGAGCATCCCCCCGGCTTGGCCGCCGCGACGCAGGGTGCCAAAACTCGCCAGACCTTCGGGGCTCAGCGCCGCACCGCCCAATCTCCCGAGAGCGGCCGTGCCAAATTCCGCAGGACTTTCGAATCCCGGCATGCGGTCGTAGCGTCCGAGATCGGCGCGGATCTGCTGATACTCCTTGCGTAACTCATCTCGCACGCGCTGGGTGGCGGGATTGATGCCGCCATCAGGCGACCCGTCCAACATTTTCATCAACGCGAGCCGTCCTGCCCCAAACAGTGAGCCGCGGTAATAGGAATTGAGGAGATTCAGTTCGCGCGCGTTCGCCGAGACCACCGCCGTCAGCCGGGGGTGCGGGCGGCGGCGCCGTGTATCCTTGGTACGGTCGCTGATTGCGCCGGCGCCCGACGCGCATCGCTCCTGCACGGCGTGCGTCTTCCGCCTCGGCTGTTTCATCGATCGCCGCAGTCGTTCGGCCCCAGTCGGTCGCACGCGATGGCGGTTTCAGCGGCGACCAGGTTGTTGGCCAGTCGACCACCTGCTCCCAATCGGCGCTTGCGGCACTGGCCCCAGATGTGACGGATAGTCCAAGCGGCGGCTCGTTGAGGTAAGGCGGATCCCATCGGTGAACGACGGCGTGGTCCGATCGAGCGCCTCAGACGCATAGCGGCGCGCTCAAATGGATCCTCACTGACCGCTGAACGAGGCGGCGGCGGCGGTTCGGGCCAGGGCATGGTGTCTGGCGTTGCCTGCCACTGCGCATTCGCAAGCCAATCAGGTTGAATGTCTGCTGCCGGTTCGGCGCGCGCGCCCATGGATGACGTTGGCGGCAGCGCTTGATCCGGCACCTGCGCGAAGCGCTCGTTCCGCATCAGCTCGGCAATCGACCAGCCGTCCAACTCCGCCAAGAGGTCGCGTAGATCGGGCGGCGACGGCGGGCGATTGAGCAGCGGAAATGTGGGCAACCAATTGGTCATGGACAAGCCTTTCGAGATGGTTGGTGATTGCCCCGGGAACGAGGACAATCGTTCGGCTTACGAGGACGGGATCACGCAATTGCACTTGGCGAGCGCCAATGCGCGGCGCGCCGACTGACGAACGCTGTTGATCAGAATGGGAGAGTCAGAGCAGAAATGCCGCGCACCTGCCGGGACCGAGTGTCCCGATTCTGAAGTTTGTACGATCTCTTGGCGGGGTCTGATACGAACTTCGGAATCGAAGAACACTAGCAACTCACTAAGCGTGGCTTAGGCTCAGAAATCCGCAACTCGGACTCGCCGCAAAACTATTGCGGATTTCTGAACCACCACACCGTCAACTCCGCCTTCAGCGAACCGCGGAGCGTAATCAGCGGCGCCAAAACTGCCACCACGATGGTCGAGCAGGTCGACCTTCTAGTCGCTCTTGCGATCTCCGATCCACAAGCAACGCATAAACGAAGGCATTGAGATTATCGAGGGAAAGCTCTTCAAATTTCGGCTGCCGCTCCAATGCGATCTCCGCTGTAAATAGTATTTGAGCGTACACTCGGCAAACTTCCGGTACAGGCTCGGGTCGGGCGCTTCGTCTGGCATGGGCTTTAGTTGAATGTCTGGATCTGCAGCAACGAATACATATCGGGCACCATCCGAATCGACGGCTAGGTACGGCTCTTCGCTAAACCAAGGCTCATGTTCTCGCTCTGCGTCTTCAATCGACGGGAAAAATTGCACATCCTGTGGTTCACGGATGGTGGCGTTACTTCCAGCATCATTGACTGCGATAAGCTTCATCGTTTCAAAACCTGTCAAAGATCGACCTATCTCTTTCGCGTCTATCCCAAGGGCGATGTCGCCAGATCCCTTGACCGGGCTAGGAATGCCAGGACGGGAGGGGTCCGGCCTGCCTCGATGATAGTGCGGCCATCGACCTGTAGGATGTCCCCTTCGATTTCCAAATGGCGCAATTCGCATGCCCCCAATGTGCATCTCATGGCCATATCGTGCCATTTGGCCGAGACGAACCGCGAGAGGGTTTGCAACGATACCATTAAACGCCATTCCGCCCAGTTGCCCAAGCGCGGCTGCGCCAAATTCCGAGGGATTCTGGTAGCCCTGCATCCGGTCGTAGCGATCGAGATCGGCGAGGATCTGCTGATACTCCTTGCGCAGCTCGTCACGCGCCCGCCTGTGGCGGGGCTGACACCGTCGTCCGGCGACTCGTTCAACATTTTCATCAACGCGAGCCGTCCCGCCCCAAATAGTGAGCCGCGGTAATAGGAATCGAGGAGATTGAGTTCGCGCACGCTCGCCAAGATCGCTGTCGTCAGCCGGCGGCGCGGGCGGCGGCGCTGTGTATCCTTCGTACGGCCGCTGATTGCGTCGACGCCATTGGCCAATGCGCGTCGCTGCCGGCATGGCGCGCGTCTTCCGCCTCGGCCGTTTCGTCGATCGCCGCAGTCGTTCGCCCCCAATCCGTGGCACGCGGCGGTTTCGCCAACGGCGACCAGGGACTGGGGCTGGTGACCACCTGTTCCCAATCGGGCGCATGCGGCACTGGTCCCAAATGCGACGGATAGTCTTGCGGAGCCTCGTTGAGGAAAGGCGGCCCCATCGGTGGGCGACGGCGCGCGTCCGAAATGACCGAGCGCCTCATGCGCAAGGCGGCACGCTCAAACGGATCCTCGCTAACGGCTGAACGAGGCGGCAGCGGCGGTTCGGGCCACGACACGACTTCCTGCGGTGCCTGCCACTGCGCATTCGCAAGCCAATTGGGCTGCCCGTTTGACGCTGGCTCGGCACGCGCGCCACCCATGCCTGATATTGGTTGGAGCAATTCATCCGGCACCTGCGCGAACCGCTCATTCCGCATCAGCTCGGCGATGGACATACCGTCCAACTCCGCCAAGAGGTCGCGTGGGTCGGGCGGCGACGGCGGGCGATTGAGCAGCGGAAATGTGGGCAACCAATTTGTCATGGACAAATCCGTTCGAGATGGTTGGTGACTGCCCCCGGAACGAGGACAATCGTCGGCTTACGGTGACGGGATCACGCAATTGCACTTGGCGAGCGCCAATGCGCGGCGCGCCGACTGAGTGACGCGGTTGATCAGAATGGGAGAGTCAGAGCAGAAATGCCGCGCACCTGCCGGGACCGAGAGCGACCCTCAACAAGAGGTGAGAAGTTCGGTCGCGGCGCACCGGATCATGATTGTACGCACGTTCTGTGACGACGACGCTTTGCGTCGCCTCGGGCAAGGACGTATCTGAAAATTAGATCGGAACTGTTGAACGCCGCTACTGCCGCTTGATCCAGGAGTTGAGTTTCTCCAACGTCGCCTTCGGCGCCTTGGCGACGTCGGCGAGCATCTGCTGCAACTCAGCTCCGCCGACCGGCTCAAGTTCGCGGCGCGAGCGTTCCATCTCCGAAAGATAGTCGGGGTCCTTCATGGTGGCGTCGAAACCTGCGCGCAAAACCTTGACCAGCTCGGCCGGCACGCCAGGCGGTGCCACCAGCGGACGCCCCATGGTCCCGATCGCGACCATAACGTTCCACATGAGCTTGTGTTCGGGTTCCTTGACGAACTCCTCGATCATCGGCACCTGCGGCAGGTCGGCATGCTTCTCGCGCCCGACCTGAACAATGACGTTTACCTGCTTGTCGCGGAGCCAGTGGCCCCGCAGCGCTTTGAGCGACGACCACGAGCCGCCAAGCCCCTCGACCTCGCCGCGCTCCATCGCCAGCATCACATCGGTATTCGACTTGTAACCGCTCGAAACCTTGAACTTGGTACCCAGCGTATTGTTCATCAGCGAGGGATGGGTCTCGCTGTCGTTCGGGCCGCTGCCGCCCATCACCGCGGTCTCGGTCAGGGCGTCCTTGAAGGTCTTGACCTTCGAGGTGTGCCACACGCTGAGGACGCTGGTTTCCGAGTTGAAGCTGCCGAGCCAGTTGAACTCGGTCGGCACAAACTGCGCGCGCTTCTCGCCGAAGAACGGATGGAACGGGATGCCGCGCTGGATCAGCCCGAACGTCAACCCGTCCTTGGGGGCGACATTGAACAGCCAATTGGTCGCCACCATGCCGCCGGCGCCGGGCATGTTCTGAATGACGATCGTCGGCTCGCCCGGGATGTGTTTCTTCAGATATTGGGCAAAGGTCCGCGCATAGGTGTCGTATCCGCCACCGGGCGCCGAGGCGACGATCAGGCGGATCGTCTTGCCGTCGTAGAAATCCGCTGCACCGGCGCCGCCAACGAAGTACGCAGCCAGGACAAGCGCAGCGATCAATGGGCGCATCATCGGCCTCCCCAGGTCGACATCGAGTTGACAAGCGCCTGCGACGGTACGAAACCGACTATCGCAGCACAAGGTCACGAATTCCCCGCCGCCGCGGTCCGAAAGGTCGCAGGGCTCACGCATTGGTATAGCCACGATGGAACCCGAGGCGCGCGCGATCGCGGAGCTGCCAATCGATCCCGCGACCCCGCTGTACAAGATCCCCTCGTTCCGGCTGCTGTTCATCACCCGTGTCGCGTCGACCACCGCCTTCCAGATGGTCGGCGTCATCGTCGGCTGGCACGTCTATGAAATCACCAACAGCGCGCTGCATCTCGGCCTGATCGGGCTCGCCCAATTCCTCCCGCAGTTCTTCCTGATGCTGCCGGCCGGACAGATCGCCGACCGGCTCAACCGCCGCACCGTGCTGTGGTGGTGCTACGGCTTGGCGTTCCTGTCGGCCGCTGGCTTGATGGCGGCGGCGGCGCAGGATCAACCGAGCCTTGCTCATCATCTATGGGCTGGTCGCGCTCAACATGGCGGCGCGCACCTTCGAACAACCCATCATGCAGGCGCTGCTGCCGGTGATGGCGCCGCGCGCGGTGCTCAACCGTGCCATCGCGGCGCACATCTCGGCCCGACAGGCGGCGGTCCTGATCGGGCCGCTGCTCGGCGGCGTGCTCTATTACTTCGGACCGGTGTTCGACTACGGCGTCTGCGCCGCGCTGACGCTCGCCGCCGCGGTCGGCGCGTTTCTGCTGCCCAACCCGGGACGGCCAAACAAGCCGATGGAATTGAGTTTCGAGTCGGTCGCGGTTGGCTTTCGTTTCATTTGGCGGCGCGAGACGATCCTCGGCGCGATGCTGTTCGAATTCATGGCTTCGCTGTTCGGCAGCGTTCAGGCGCTGCTGCCGCTCTATGCCCGCGACGTCCTGGAAGTCGGCGCCTGGGGCGCGGGCCTCCTGCGCAGTTCGACCGCGCTCGGCGGCTTGCTCGCGGCTGCGGTGCTGACCCGCATGCCCATTAAGAGTGATGGTGGGTTGTGGCTGTTCGGAAGCTTCGCCTTGCTTGCCGTAGCGACGATCGTGTTCGGCTTCTCGACCAGCTTGGCGCTCTCGATCGTCGCGCTGATGGCGGTCGGCGTCGGCGATCTGATTTCCACCGTCATCCGGCAGACGCTGATCCAGATGCAGACGCCGGACGAGATGCGGGGCCGCGTCTTCTCGGTGAACTCATTATTCTATGGCACGTCGTCGCAAATCGGCCAGTTCCGTTCCGGCATCACCGCCGAGTGGTTCGGGGCGGTCGCCGCAGTCGCCATCGGCGGCGGCGCGCTACTCGGCGCGGTCGCACTGTGGGCTTGGCTGTTCCCGGCCCTACGGCGGGTCGACAACCCGGCGCTGGTTGGACAGGTCGATCCGATGGGCGACCGGCGGGCGGGCGGCCCGCGCCATCCACCCCCATGACCGATCAGATCGCGTCCCAGACCGTTGCAGAGCGCCGACAACTGTCGCAATCTTGAGATTGTTGTTCCCGTGCTGCAATCCCTGTCGATCGCCGACAACGAAAGCCGCAGCCGGACTAACACGAGGTCGGCATGACGATCCTTGGCGCAATCTGTCGGCTGGGTACGGTTGTGGCCGCCGTCGCGCTGACGACCACCCTTCCCGCCCAAGCCCAGGACGACGTCGCCGCCTTCTACAAGGGCAAGACCATCCAGCTTCGGGTCGGCTCGGCCGCCGGCGGCGGCTACGATTTGATTGCCCGCACAATTGCGCGCCACATGGGCCGGCATATTCCCGGCCATCCAACGATCGCCGTGCAAAACGTGACCGGCGGCGGCGGCCTGAAACTTCTCAACGACCTTTACACCGTCGCGGCCAAAGACGGCTCCGTGATCGGCGCCGGAATCTCGGGTACGCCAACCGGCGCATTGTTGACGCCCGCAGTGAGCAAGTTTGATCCGCGCCATTTCTCCTGGCTCGGCAGCGCCGGCACCGAGACCTTTCTGGTCGTGATCACCGATCGCGCGCCGGTACAAAAGCTCGACGATCTCTTCAAGCGCGAACTGATCGTCGGCGCCTCCGCGTCAGGCGGCGCGTCGGTCGATTTTCCAGCCGTGGCCAATGCGGTAATCGGCACCAAATTCAAGATCGTCAGCGGCTATCCAGCCGCCAACGTGGTCGTGAAGATCGCGATGCCGGCCGGCGAAGTCGACGGTTGTTCGGTCTATACGCTCTCCGGCATTCGAACCCAGCACGCACGCGACTTCGCCGATGGCAAGATCAGGATTTTGGCGCAATGGGGGATGAAGCCGGACCCACAAATTCCGGACGTGCCGCTGATGCCGCTCGGTACCACCAAAGCCGACCATCAATTGTTCGAGCTGCTCTATGCGCGCGGCAACTACGGCCGGCCTTACATGTTGCCGCCGGGCGTGCCGCCGGCTCGGGTCGCGGCGCTGCGGACGGCGTTCGCGGCGGTGTTCAAAGATCCAGCGTTCGTGGCTGAAGCGGAGAAGCAGAAGCTCGAGGTCGACTACATCAGCGCAGCCGAGATCACTGGACTGACCGAGCGGGTGATGGCGACACCTGCCGATGTGGTCGCGCGCATCCAAGCGCTGCTACCGGGTGGCGGAGTGCAATGATGGAACATCGAAATCTCGCAAACTCCGGCCTACGCGTCTCCGTGGTTGGCCTCGGCTGCAACAATTTCGGCCGCAATGTCGATCGCGAGGGTGCGCGCGCGGTGATCCACAAGGCGCTCGACCTCGGCGTGACGCTGTTCGACACCGGCGACACCTACGGCGCAGCGCGGCGGCTCGGAAACCATCATGGGCGAAGTGCTCGGCGCGCGCCGCAAGGACATCGTGCTCGCGACCAAATTCGGCCGGCCGATGGATGCCGAGGGCAAGCTGCAGGGCGGCTCGCGGCCGCTACATCATGTTCGCGGTCGAGGCGAGCCTCAAACGGCTCAAGACCGACTGGATCGACCTCTACCAATCGCACAAGCCCGATCCGCTGACGCCGATCGAGGAAACGCTGCGCGCGCTCGACGATCTGGTGCAGCAAGGCAAGGTCCGCGCCATCGGCACCAGCCACATGCCGGCCGCCCAAGTGCGCGACGCGGTCGACACCGCGCGCGCCCACGGCTTGACGCCAATCGCGAGCTGCGAGGACGAGTACAGCCTGCTCGCCCGCGGTATCGAGCGCGATCTGTTGCCTGTCATGCAGGCGAGCGGGATTTCGCTCCTGCCTTATTATCCGCTTGCGAGCGGCCTTCTTACCGGCAAATACCGGCGCGACGCGCCGCTGCCGGAAGGATCGCGCTTCGCGGTGGTGAAGGAACGCGACTATATCGGCCAGTTCTTGACCGAAGCGAATTGGCAGAAGCTCGATGCGCTCACCGCGTTCGCGCAACAGCGCGGCCTGACCATCCTCGATCTCGCGATGTCATGGATCGCAGCGCGCCCGCAGGTCGCAAGCGTCATCGCCGGCGCGACCAAGCCTGAACAGGTGGAAGCCAACGTCAAGGCGGCGGCGGCAAAGCTGACGGCCGCGGACATGGCGGAGCTCGATCGGATCACGGCGACAGATAATCAATAAGCAATAGAAACGAAGATCGACGCAACGCAGCGCGTTGCGTCGCCTTGTCCTTGGCATACGGCTGTGTCCTGGGTAGGATGCAATCAGAACGAGAGCCGCTCCAGAGCAAATGGGGAATGCGCCGATGACTCGTTTAATGGGTCCAGTTCTTTCGTTCCGCGGCAAAGAAGGCACGAAATGGAGTGTCAGCGCAATTGTTGTGACTGACGGCGATGCACCGCCCTTTGATGTCGCCGGACTGGGCGCGCAGCAAGTCCAACACACCGCGCTTTGGTCGGTCGGCGGAAAAACGGCTCATCGGTTTTTATTTTCGATCGCGGCGCAATCCGCCACCTTTCGATACACGGTCGACAATAATTTTTTGAAGTTGCCTTGCCGGGTAAGGACAGCCCCCGGATGGCCTACGCGTCATGCAACGGATTCTCCGATCCCAAGTACATGAAGCTGGTCGACCGGAAGAACAAACTTTGGGAGACGATGTGGGAACGGCATCAGAAAGCCCCCTATCACCTGCTGTTGCTGGGCGGAGACCAAGTCTACGCGGATCCAATCTGGGAGGCCTGTGCGCTCGTCAAAGCATGGAACCAACTGCCCTATGCGGACGGCATTGCGGCCCAGTTTACTGCGGCGATGGCCGCGGAGGTGGAGCAGTTTTACTTCGATCTCTACGTCGAGCGCTGGAATCAAGTTGAAGTACGAACCATAATGTCGCGCGTCCCATCCATCTGCATGTGGGATGATCATGATATTTTTGACGGCTGGGGATCCTATCCCCAAGATCGACAAGATTGCGCGGTGTTTCAAGGCATCGGGCGCATCGCCAAAAGAGCCTTTACCGTCTTTCAGCAGCATCTCGCCGTCGGCGAAGTTCGCCCGGGCGCGATAGCGCCGGATCACGGATTCACATGCGGCCACACCGTCGGCAAAATCGCGATCCTGGCGTTGGACATGCGCTCGGAACGGACCAACGAACGCGTCCTTTCACTGCAGCATTGGAATTTGGTTTACGAGTGGATCGATGGCCTCAAAGACCTTGATCATCTCATCGTGCTATCCAGCATCCCTGTCGTCTATCCTGGATTCGACACTCTTGAACGGCTGCTGGGCGCTATTCCTGGGCATCAAGACCTTGAAGACGATCTGAGAGACCACTGGAACAGCAACCCGCACAAGGACGAACGGCTGCGTCTGATCCACCGCCTGCTACAATCTGCCAGCGCGACGCACATTCGCCCCGCGATCATTTCGGGCGACGTGCATGTCGCAGCGGTTGGCGTTATCGAGAATGAACGAGACCCCGCAAGGCCACCCGTTGTCATCAACCAACTCATCTCATCAGCAATCGTTCATCCCGGCCCCAATGCTGTCGTCCTATTTTGCCTGAAGTACCTGTTCGATAGCGTCGATGAGGTCGATCGCGGCATCATGGCGCGCATGACGGAATTTCCGGGTAACAAGACGAAATTCATTGGCAAACGAAACTTCTTGAGCCTGGAACCCGATGACAAAAGACGAATTTGGGCGAACTGGATCATTGAAGGCGAAGACCACCTCATTACAAAAGTGATTCACGCAATTGACGCGCCAGCCGTCACAGCAAGACCGCGACGCCAACCCAGACGACAATAGACACTGCAATTGCAATGCAAAGCCAAATCCACGGCTCCATCAGATAGACAAAGTCCTTGCTCCCTTGGCCTGCGAGGGCAAGCCAGAAAATCAGGCCAGTCAGCAGAGCCGCGATGATAAACTTGAGCATGGTTTGACCCGCTTGAGCTCTTCAACAAAGCTGAGGTTGCATCGCGCTCACTCATGTCACTCGCGAGCGACTAGCGGCGTAATTCATTCTACCGGGAGCCGAGCGCTGTTCAATGCACGAAACAAGCGGCTTGAAATAGGACAGCGCCAACGTGCAACCGCAGCAAATGCTCCCCAAGCTTGCACTTCCCTTACCGTTTCACAGTGTTCTGTAGCCAGACGACGAAGACTGTTTCGAGACGTGCTGCTCAACGCCATCGACGGCAATGCGCTGTATGAAATCGAGCGGTCGTCGCAGCAACTCCATGACGATATCGCGGAACAAGCCTACTACGCGCGTCCGGGATAGCGACGGAGCAACTCCGCCTCACAATGCGGGCGCCGTGTGCCGCAAGCTGCTTGTCTCTTGTCTGGGTTACCCGGCCAATAACGTCATTGGACAACGCGCACGAGACTTGGACAACACAACTTGGACAACACAACAATGTCGACGAACCGACGCCACGCCCATGTGCACGCAGGCGCTCAGCCCGCGAGTTTCAGTCGATCGGTCTTTGGTTCGAAGCGCGAACGAAAGATCGCTGCGTCGAGAGGATCGGCAAAACAGTAGCGCACGAAGGCGGCGTATTCGTCTTCGACATACATGTCGAACTTGCCAACGTAATTCATCAGGAAATTCATGATGGCGCTGTCGTCTGCGAGTTGTCGGCGCGGCAGCACCACCTGATAAGGGCACTCCTCATCCAACTTACGCAACCACGCATTCCGCTTGTCTGGGTCCATATCTATCTCCCTTGACTCAGACGGCGCATTGTTCTCTTTTTGTTCTTATTTGTCAAGATGGATATCTGGCACGCCACGGCGCGCTATCCACGGCAAGCCAGCGGTCGCCACCAAACGCGGCACGGGTGGCCGATGAGCGATTCGAACCGCTATCGCACTTTTTTCGCCGCGCCTTGAACGAGCATGAATCGCATCGTTCGTTGCGCCAGCGGTTGCGACAACGCGTCAAAGGATTTTTTCGCCTCAGCGAGATCTCGCTGCGATGGCGGGGAAAATCGAAGATGCAAAATCAACATCACCGTCGGCCAGCTCAAGCCGGCCGATTTGCAAGCAATGAGTATCCCTTCGGGGCTGCTGTGCTTCAGGGCACCGTCGATCGTCTCAACCGGCGCACCGCAGAACAACGCTAAACATGCGGTCACGTTTTCGTAATGCTTCTCGCGCGCGAAATCGGCAAGCACGTTTTGGTTCAGCTTTCCCTGCCGGTTCAGCTTTTGCACCACGTCTTCCGCGTTCGCAAAGTCGCGGGGCTGGCCCGCCTCGCGACCGACCTCCCCGGCAACGCCGGCGAGCGCCCGCTGAATTTTCTCTTGATTTTCCGCTGGAGCGGAGGCGAGCAAACGGGCACGGACGGTATCGGTCGCCCGCAACAAGAGCTGTTGAAGCATCGGCCCCGGGATATCGAGCCGCAGACCCAATCTTTCGGCCAGGCCGTCGTCGTTTTCAGCCCTTTTCACAAGCTTGATATAGCCACCCTGCGAGAACTTCGCGCCAAAGTTCGTTGCAAGTTTGTGGGTCACGGCGTTGTTGCCGCGATCGACCAGGACATCCGTGAGCGATTCTGTCAGCGAACGGCGCTCGGACATTGCGAGCAAATGTCCTTGGCTCTTGGTGCTGGCGATTTCGATCAGATCGTGCTCGGTAAGCCTGTTTGATTGGCTCAGGACCGGACCGGAAATTTCGATTTCATCGTTACGCGCAAGAGTTTGGATGACTTTGATCGGCGCTTTGTCGATCGGCGCAAGGTCCGTGCTGAGCTGGACCAATGCCTTGGACTCGATGCGCTGGATCAGATGGACAAGCACCTCATCGAAGACACCGATTTGTTGCTCATTGAGGCGCTCCGATTCCTCGACAAACAGCCCGGTGACGCGCCGAAAAGTCTCAAGCCTTCGTTCGGGCTGACCACTCTTGATGGCGGATTCCAGTTCCGTAATCAGCGAAAAAGACGCAGTCATGTCGCGGACTTTGTTGTGGTCGACACGAGATCCCGTGGTGGTTTAGCGGACAGTCGGTAGCTCAGCCTGCCTGCGCGGTGACGACGAATTGCAATGGCAACGGACGCACCGGAGACACGGACAACGGCCGCGCCCCCACGCCTCCGACGAATACAATTTTCGCTATAAACCCTAAAAGTGGATTAACAGGGCGCGCGACCAGCCACCTGCGGCACTCAAACGCTAGCAATATCTCGCAACTACGCGGCTAAGCACCGGCTTTGCACGAGCATTGCGCTCCCGGATCACCGGTTGACCGAGGCGAAGGTATACGGAGCGACCTGCCCGCCCGCCGGCCAAACTCCCCAAATCACGCCATCTCAATGATCGTCTAGCCCCCTCAATGGGCGGCCAGAGCCGGTTCAAGCGAACGGCAAACATTGGCGTCGCATCAGCCGTGCGCTGCATCGATCTGCGTCTGCCGAGGCCGATTGTTCGGACGCACGGTAACGATCTCCCAAATTGCATTCCTTTCTATCGTGGGGCCTTCCGGGACTGGGCGCCGACTGAGGATTTCGAATGCGAGATTGGAAAGCCCCTCAGGTTGAGACGCGATCCCCTCGTCCATCCACTTTAGCCGGAATAGCTCTAAGTTAGCGGCCGCGGCCGCCGTCAGTTTGCCGCCAAGAAGCATTCCTTCATTGTCGTGAGGGAGTGAAGTAAAGGTCCCCTTGCGACGGCCCATGGAGATTCCTGCCGCCTGGAAGCGGCGACGCAGGTCTGTGTCTTCGTAGCCCCAGCCCCAATAATCATTTGAGTACCCGTTGACCTGAGCGAACAGGGCGTTCGGCACCAGGACAGCCGCGCCAAAGAAGGTCTCAAGACTATTGATGATGACTTCTTGCGAGCGCCCTGGCGCAAGCAAAGTCGCTTCGGCGCCATACCATACAATCGACGAAGGCAAATCGACCCAACTGTAGTCGGCCCAAATTGGCAAATAATCGACGTCATGAAAGCACGTATAGTCGCTGTCATCTCGTCCGAGTTGGAATCCAATATTCTTTAGTGCCCCACGATTGAAGGGTTGCCCATTTTCTTGTTCGACAATGAGAACGCGATAAGGCGTTTCACGATCCACTTTGTCACGCGCGAAATCGGCCCGCATGTGCGGCACAAATTCCATGAGATGCGCGTGCCTCAAACGGAACGGGACTACGATGCACAAGCGTTTCATTGTCCTCATTCCTCCCCTACCCGCAGCGGTATCCGCACAAGGCCGATTTGATCGGACTGCAGGCCGCTGATCATAAATCAGCTGCTCATCTGTTTCGCCGTTGATATCGCGGGAAAATTTTGTGCGCTGTGCGACAAGGGAACGTGCGACTTACTGGGCCGCTCACGCAGGCGATTTTTACCACCACCCAAGACATTGAATTTCTTGAGATTTGGTCGGCGCCGAGGACTCGAACCTTGGACCCGCTGATTAAGAGTCCGCTGCTCTCCCAACTGAGCTCTGCGCCCGTCACCCTGCGGGAAGCCCGCCAAGCCGGGGTGCTCTACCAAAGCGATCCCTGCAGAGTCCAGCAAAGCCACAGGCTTTCGGACCTTTTCCGGGATAGCGGCGCCAGCACCGCCCTTAGGCGCACAAAAATAGGAAAGCCGCCGGGGGTTAGGCCCGGCGGCTCCCATGCGTCGGCGGTCGTGTCGGGGGGCTGGGAGTACGACCGCCGCGCTAGAGAAAGTTCTCAGATGCTGTCACCACCTTACGCCCGAACAGCCGGCCCCCGATGCTGATTTTGCGGCTGAACGTCCCGGGCTCTCGTCCGACGGCCTTGCTCGCGAACGGCGCACGTCTTGTCGCTGGCAGCGATTTTCGTGCACACTCGCCGATCGCAAGATCGCCGTTCACCGACTTGGTGCCGAACACCCGGCCACCGCATAGCCGTCGATGGTCTTGCCCACGAACGCCTGGCGAACCAACCACCGTCCACCGTCTTGCGCGGCAAAACCCGACCGTGCGCATCCGGAAGGATCTCGGCAGGTGCAGCGTCTGTCCGACGCCACCCGCGCGGCGACGTCCGCAGGCTCCCCACCGTCGCGGCCGCGGAGCTGCCGGCCGCGAGGGCCTTCCGTCCGCGTCAGGATGGCGAAACGCCGCTTCTGCGCCTCATCGAGGCTGCGGTAGAGCGGCTCGGTCGCGTCCGCCGAGACGCTGGAGCACGGCACCGCTTTCCGAGAGCCGCGTGGCGCGCTGACGCATGCGCTCGGCAGGATCGGAGACCGGCGCATGGCCGTCGCGACGAGCGACCCGCATCCGCGGTGACGGCATTGAGACGAAGCTGTTGCAGTTCCCGCATCGCCTGCTCGAATGCGGGCCAATGCTTCTCCTGATCGGGACGTGAGGCCCAAGCCCGCTCGTAGCGCCGCTAAGCGCGCCGCCTGAAACGCTTGCATGTCTTCGGTCGTGGCTGTTGCCAGCGCTGGCGCCATCCGGCCGCTCATTGCGTTGTGCAAAGGCCACCGTGGAACCGGCAATCGTGACGGCCGCAGTGGCGGCCATGACAGTTTTCAACATGGGACACTCCCAAATGACGTCCGCGTCCAATTGAATATTAATCCGCGCCAGACGACGCAAATTAAAGTTTGGCAACCATTACATTCCGGTAATCTGCGATCAGCGCGCGATTTGCTGCGCGTTTCGTCTCATTCCGACCTGACTGCTCGCCGGCCGCCAGTTGGAAGCAAAACGGGCCGCGCTGGGCGGCCCGTTCGAACTGATGCGCCAGCGCTCAACCCACGCTCAAATCGTGTCGGTGGAGTGGATGCGGCGGCCCCCGGCGGCGGCCAGCGCGCCGTGACGCCGCGCAGTCAGCTTGTTGAGCGCCCCGAGATAAGCCTTGGCCGAGGCGACCAGCGTATCGGGATCGGCACCCTTGGCCGTTACTGCACGGCCGTTCTCGGCGAGCCGCACCGAGACCTCAGCCTGCGCGTCAGTGCCCGCCGTAACGGCATGCACCTGATAGAGCTCCAGCATCGCATCGTGCGGGATCAGCTTCTTGATCGCGTTGAAGGTCGCGTCCACCGGACCGTTGCCGGACGACTGCACCGTCTCCTGCTGGCCATCGATGTCGAGCGTGAGCGTCGCCGATTGCGGCCCCATCGTGCCGGCGATCACGGTCAACGAGACGCAACTTGATGCGGTCCTGCGCGGTGCGCGATCTCCTCGTCGACCAGCGCCTCGATGTCCTCGTCGTAGACGTGCTTCTTGCGGTCGGCGAGTTCCTTGAACCGCACGAATGCGTCTTCCAGTTGGTTGCCGGCGAGCTTGTAGCCCAATTCTTCGAGCTTGCGCGAGAACGCGTGACGGCCGGAGTGCTTGCCCATCACCAATGAGGTCTGCTTCACGCCGACACTCTCGGGCGTCATGATCTCATAGGTCTGCGTGTGCTTCAGCATACCGTCCTGGTGAATGCCGCTCTCGTGCGCGAATGCATTCCGCCCGACGATCGCCTTGTTGTACTGCACCGGGAACGACGTCACGGCCGACACGAGCTTGGAGGCGCGCGTCAGCATGGTCGCGTCGATATTGGTCCAATATGGCAGCACGTCATTGCGCACATTGATCGCCATCACGACCTCTTCGAGCGCAGCGTTGCCGGCACGCTCTCCGATGCCGTTGATGGTGCATTCCATTTGGCGGATGCCGGCGCGCAAACCAGCGAGCGAGTTCGCCACTGCCATGCCGAGATCGTTGTGACAATGCGCCGAGAAGCGCGCCTTGTCGGCGTTCGGTACGCGCTCGTGCAGCATGGCGATCAGCGCGAAATATTCCTCCGGCACGGTGTAACCAACCGTGTCGGGGATGTTGATGGTGGTAGCGCCGGCCTTGATTGCGGATTCCACACAGCGGCAGAGGAAGTCGTGCTCGGTGCGGGTGGCATCCTCGGCCGACCATTCGACGTCGTCGGTATAGTTGCGGGCGCGCGTGACCGACGAGACCACCATCTCCAGGACCTTCTCCGGCTCCAGCTGGAGCTTCCACTTCATGTGGACCGGCGAGGTTGAAATGAAGGTATGGATGCGGCCGCGTTTCGCTGGCTTGATTGCCTCGCCGCAGCGATCGATGTCTTTGTGGCCCGCACGCGCGAGGCCGGCGACGACGGCCGATTTGGCGCGCTTGGCGATCTCATTGACGGCCAGGAAATCGCCGTCCGAGGCGATCGGGAAGCCGGCCTCGATGATGTCCACGCCCATTTCGTCGAGCAGCTCGGCGACCTCGAGCTTCTCCTCATGGGTCATGGTGGCGCCGGGGCTCTGCTCACCGTCGCGCAAGGTGGTATCGAAGATGACGACGCGGTCCTTATCGGACTTGGCGGGCGTGGTCATGGCGAAGGGTCCTTCTCGTCGTTGGCGCCCCTCAGGGCGCTCATCTCGGGCACAATGGGTTCGATTGCGTCAGCAACCCCCTGAGTGCCCAGGCGCGAACGCCCTTACGGCCCCCAGGGGACGCTAAGGAGCAGCAGCCCGCCGAGAACGAGGGCAGCGCCGGGCCGGGCCTGTTCGGCCCCCCGGGCGATCGCGCGGATGTCGCGGCAGATCGGCATCGCTTCCCTCAAACAACCCCGAAGGCACCTTGCCTCCAGATTTGGCCCAAAAAGGTGGCAGAATTCGTTGAATTCCGCGTTAATCCCTATCTAGGTCCGCCGCCGTTGTAGCGGAAGACGGGCTTTGCATGCAAGTTGCCGGCAATTGAGCCAATGGCCTCGATAGCCCGGCCCCCGGGCGAGCACCAAAGCCCACGACCAAGGGGGAGCCGCGCACGAGTAGGACGCCTACCGAAGGCCCTCAACGAATCCGTGCGCAATAGAGGTACTGGTTCGCGGCGACCACGACCGGAGGTGCGGCGTTAGCGCCGCCCAGAACGAAAATAAGCGCGCCGCTGTCCGTGATTTCCAATTGGTCGGCGTTGACCGAAAGCGTTTCCAGGCCCGAACGATAGACATTCCAAGTACCGGCAGCGCGCACGCCCGGATTGACCTCGTAAGCTTGCGATATTGTGGTCGGCTTTGTGGTACGCGCGCGCTTTGCCATCGATCCTCCAAATATTGAGAGGCCATAGAGCACCAAACGGTATGCACTGCAATCGAATTGGCACGTTGAGTTCCGTAACCGCGAAATCGTCGGCGGCCTCAATCAAGAAGATGGCAAGATGATCGGAAGTTTTCACCGCCCGCGCATTGATCAAGCACCCGCCGCCGCCGCAGGCTGAAGCCTTCAGCTCCGCCCTTTGGCGCGCCCCGGGCCGCTCTCCTGCAACAATGCAGCCTTGATTTTCTGCATTTCCTTGAGTTCGCCGCCCCCGACCTTGGGATATTTGAGGTCAAGCCGAGACAGCGCTTCGACGATCGCGCGCGCCACGATCAGCCGCGCGAGCGGTTTGCTATCGGCGGGCACCACGTACCAAGGCGCGTAGTCGCGGCTGGTGGCGCTGATCGCATCTTGATAGGCCGCCATGTACTTGGCCCACAGCTTGCGCTCGGCGATATCACCGGCGTTGAACTTCCACCGCTTGGCGGGTTCATCCAGACGGGCAAGCAGGCGCTGGCGCTGCTCCTCCGGCGATATGTGCAGGAAGAATTTGAGAATGATTGTACCGTTGCGTGCCAAGTGCCGCTCGAAGCTGCGGATGCTCTTAAAACGGTGCTTCCAAATCTCTTTGCCGGCAAGACTCGGCGGCAGCTTCTGGCGGGCCAGCAACTCCGGATGCACACGCACCACCATCACTTCCTCGTAGTGGGAGCGGTTGAAAATTCCGATACGCCCACGCTCGGGCAGACGGATCGCCGATCGCCACAAGAAATCGTGGTCAATCTCTTCCGCGCTCGGTGCCTTGAACGAATGAACGATGCAGCCCTGCGGATTGACGCCGGCCATGACATGCTCGATGATGCCATCCTTCCCGGCAGTGTCCATGCCCTGCAGCACGATCAGCACCGACCACTTGTCCTCCGCGTAAAGCCGTTCCTGCAGCTCACCGAGTTGATCGGCGTCTTCGGCAAGCAGCGCCTTCATCTCGTCCTTGTCGAGATTCAATCCCGTCGCATCGCCGGTCCCGAAGTTCGCCAATCGGAAATGGTCGGGCTTGTCGATGCGGTATCGCTCGAGGAACTTTGCGGGAAGAGGCATGTCAGCTCCGTTGGTGCTCGAGACCGACTCGATCAAGAAATGCGGTTACGAAACGCGGCATCATGGGATCGACGTCGCCGCGCGAGCGCACGATCCGAATATCGGCCAATTCCGGCATCTTGTCGCGTGCCAGATGATCGAGGATGCGCCGGCGCAGGTCCTCGGCCGGCACTGCCGCCTGCAGCAGTTTCATCAACGCGATTTGCTGCCCGTCGATCACGCAGTACCAGCCGCTTGATGGCGTGAAATCGCTGGGCCCGAGTTCCGTCTCCTCGGCGACCTCGCGGATCACGCTGCCGGCGAGATCGACCGTTCCGTTGACGATATCGCTGGGATCCGGCGTTCCGGCCGGAAAGTAGATCTGACCGGCCGCCGAGGTGTGCGGTCCCATCACACCCATGATCCAGGCCCCATCGTTGCCTCGCAGTGCCCCCATCGAAAAACAGTTGGATACGCCAGTGTGTGGGAAGCCCCAGTCGCGCCAGGCCATGAAGCTCGCAAAATCGGTTTGCAGGAAGGCTCCCTCAAACCCTCCGTCATGCACGCGATGCCGGTGCGTCAGCAACACCTGGCCATTCCAAAGCTGCGGCCGCTCACGACACGCCTTGGCGAAGTGAGCATCGATCTCGGCTCGCCGCTCCACCGCGAACGCCCATGGCTGCGGCAGATACTGCAGTGACAGCCGATCGACCTGGACGATCATGTTAGATTGCATCGGACAACGTTTCAAACATCACCGCGCAGCCTGAAATCAGCGATAGAGGTCGGCGCGCGTCGGCGGCAGCCCGGATGGACCGCGACGGCGCTTCGACGCCAGGGTCTGGAACAGGCCTGCCGTGTTTCGTTCAAAAGCGATCGAGGACAGCCCGAGATAAACAAGCCACATTCGCGTCTTGACCTCCCCGATTTCCTGAACCGAAGCGTCGTAACGAGCGAGCAGCCGGTCGTGCCATAGGCGGCATGTGCGTTGATAATGTTCGCGCCAGTTCTCGACATCGTGTACTTCAAAACCGGAGCGTTCAAGCATCGTGACGGTGTTACCGATGTGGTCAAGCTCGCCGCCCGGAAAGATGTACTTGGTGAGCAGCGTGAACTCGGGCCGCTTGCGACGGAAGCGACGGTCATCGTGTTTCGCCGGACGCACGATCGCGTGATGCAGAAACAAGCCGTCGTCCTTCAGCACGCGGCGGACAGTCCCATAGTATTTTGGATAGTTGTCGATACCGATGTGCTCCTGGATCCCGATCGCCGCAACCTTGTCGAAGGCGCCGTCGACCGAGGCATAGTCCTTCAACTCGATCGTGACCCTGTCTTGCAAGCCGAGCCGACTGACCTTCTCCCGTCCATAGGCGACCTGTTGCTCCGAAAGGGTCACCCCGTAGGCGCGCACCCCGTAGTGACGCGCGGCATAGCAGGAGAGCGCTCCCCAACCGCAGCCGATGTCGAGCAAATGCTCTCCCGGCTGCAGCCTCAGCTTGCGGCAAATCATCTCCAGCTTGTCCTGCTGCATGCGGTCGATGTCGTTGTTCCAATCCGTGCAGTAGGCGCAGGTGTAGACCATCTCCTGGTCCAGCCAGAGTGAATAGAATGCGTTCGATACGTCGTAGTGATACGAGATGTTTTCCTTGTTCTGTTCCAGGGTTCCATCACTGGGGCTGTCTTGCGGCTGATCGCTCAGCGGCCAAGGCCCACCGCGGGGCAGCAGGAAAAACTTCGCCAACGTGGCGAATAGTAGCCGCTTGTCGAGCGACCTGATGAATTCCCGCGTTCTCACCTGGGGTCGTATACGGGCGAGATCGAACACGGTTCCATTTCGGACGTCGATGCGGCGCGTCATCCAAAGATTGGCCAGCGTCTCGAGGTTTGGACGCCGCATCAGCGCGGCAACCGCGCCTTCGTCTGCAATACGGATGGCAAGCGCATCGGGTGGCAGATCACCCGGAACGGTTGAGCCATCCCAGAGAATAAATCCGAGATCGAGGCCGATACGTTCGCGTGCGTGGTCAAGAAGCGTCCTGAAACCGCTCAACCGTTGTCCCGCCTTGGTCACGTCGTCCCCTCGTTTGCCCTGCCCCTCGGTGGGCACCTTGGTTGTCCATACATCGGATCATGGTGACCGCATACCCCAAGGCTGGCGCTCGAAGGCACCTCAACGATGAGCCGGAATCCGCAGGGAATACCGCGCGCATGAAAAGGCACGGCGCGATCGCACAGCACTCTGGACGGCCATCGAAGCGCGCCGGCAGCGGCTTGTAATCTCGTGGGACGCTAAAGCCGCTTGATCAAACCGGCATCGATCAACATTCTGTTGAACCGCCGGGCCTCAGCACCGTTCGCGCAGCTGTAGAACAGTCCCCGGCAGCGCTCGAAGATCTGCCTCTGCTCGGCGAACGAGGGATCGAGTGGCAAACCCGCGCTTTCCAGCACCACCATGGGCAGATACGGGGCCTCGATCGATCTCAGCGCTGACGTGATGTTGACCGGGCGGTAGTTGATCGCGTCGATCGCATAGTAGGTGGTGAAGTATTTCGGATCATTGGCCATCAGTTTTTGGACGATCTCATCATCATTCAACGACGGGTCCAATATCTTGCTTGCGAAATCCGGCTGATGGTCTCCGTAACGAACCAACATGAAACGCTCACCAGGAAATTCGCGCCGGAGGCGTTCAAGAAACTGCTGGTATTGGCGCATGCCGAGAGTCTTGGCGTCGAAGATACTCGTCGACGACCGGACGATTTCCGAGGTCTTTCCACTCCGGAGTCAATTCTGGGCGCCAGCGATGATCCCATGGGAAGTGGTTAGCGGAGAGGTAGATGAAGAAGAACGTAGGACCGCCCTTCGATCGCTCGCGATCGAACATCTTCACCGCGGTATCGTAATAGAAGCTGTCCGGCTCCTGATCGCGCGCGCGCATGGCATTCATGTCAAAGAAATTTTGCACGCCGGTCGACGCCTGAAACGCCCGCGTGCCCATGAATGCGCCGTGCGCGGGATAGAGCGAGAAAGTCCGGTATCCGCAACGGCGAAGTGAGCTCGGCAAGCCGCGCTCGACGCGCCCGGCCGCGATCCGGGTGACAAAATAAGAGAAACGACCGAAGCTTCGCGCCGACAGGCCGGCGAAGACATTGTATTCGGTGTACCAGCTTGGTCCGCCAGCGGCCTCGACGACCAGATCGCGTTGCTTTCCGTCGAACGAGCGGAAGTGCGAACCATAGTCCCGCGGCACTCTGACGTTCGGTGCCCTTCGGAGATCGAAGGCGGATTCGTCGTGGACCATAATGATGTGGGGCGGCTTGCTGCCGGGCTCGCAGGTTGCCGTCGGCACGGTCTTGAGGCGATCGGTCACCACCGCATCCGATTCCATGTATCCGCCCCGCGCATATGCGACGACGGCATCGACACCGGAGCGCGCGAAGTTGGAGATATGGCTGTGCGGGTACCAGATGTCCTCGGGCCAGAACGGATGCGTCATCGACAGAGCGCCGAGGCCGGAAAGACAGGACAACGCACCCGCGATCGCAGCGGGACGAGCCATCCGGATCGTGTCGAATCGCCATAGCAACAGCAGCACGACCCCCGCGACTACCGCACCGATCAGGACGTAACTCGCCAGCCCAGGGAAAATCGCCAGCAGATAGGAGACTGAACTGAGGTCGATCACCATCAGGTCGACGAAGCTCACGGTCTGCCAGATGACGCTGTACTTCAGCTGCGACACCTGGATCAGGATCGCGATCATCGCCAGCGACAAAACGGCTGAGACACCCGGTCGTCGCAGCAGCGCCAGCCAAGCGAAGTTGAAGAACCCCCAGGTCAGGACGAAAGCGCCGATCCGGCCTACGTCGTATTCCTCCGTCTGAAGGAGGACGATCAGGGCAGCCAGGTGGAGCGCGAGGATCGGGCCGACGCGCCAAATAACGCGGAGGCTGCTACTATCAGCGGCCCAGCGGCTGGTCAGCGATGGCAAGGAGGACGACATGGTGACGCGCCCGTGCCCGGCAATGACATGAAGGCTACGCCCGGCACACGGACCGCTATCATAAAAGTGCAATAATTGTGTCTTTGCAAGGTCACGAGATGCCGCCGCGCAGACTGAAATCGAAATATTTTTTTTACGATACGGCCTGTTACGCGGTGTTAATACCGGCCAGCACAGCGTCTGATCACCTCGATTGCTTAATGCTCGTTCATAGGCTGGCGCCGGCCATGCGGTGGCCAGGCCAATGACGGAAGCAAATGCAGCAATTGCCGTCGTTTCAGCCAGCAAGAGCTACGGCGATGGCAGCCGCAAGGTGCTGGACCAGGTGTCGCTCGCGGTCGCCGAGCAGGAATTCCTGGCAGTCGTCGGACCGTCCGGTTCCGGCAAGACCACGCTGCTCCGCCTGATCAACCGGCTGATTGACCCGACGGAAGGCACGGTCCTGGTCGGCGGCGAGGATGTCCGGACCGTCGACCCGATCGCCCTGCGCCGCCGCATTGGGTACGTCTTCCAGGGCGTCGGCCTGTTCCCGCACATGACGGTGGCCGAAAACATCGGGATCACCCCCCGCCTGCTCGGCCAGGACGCCGCCGCCATTGCGCGCCGCGTCAACGACCTGATCGACCTGGTCCGCCTCGACCAGGCGTCCCATGGCGGTCGGTTCCCCCACGAACTATCGGGAGGCGAGCGCCAGCGCGTGGGCGTCGCCCGGGCATTGGCGGCGCATCCGCGCATCGTGCTGATGGACGAACCGTTCGGCGCGCTCGACCCCCTAACCCGCGATGCCTTGGCCCAAGACTACCGCCAGCTGCACGAGTCGCTCGGCCTGACGACCGTGATGATTACACACGACATGATGGAAGCGCTGCTGTTGGCCGACCGTATCGCGGTGATGCGGGATGGCCGGCTGGTCGCCGAGGGCACGCCGAATGACATGATGGCCCACACCGCCGATGATTTCGTCAACGAGATGATGCAGACGCCGCGACGGCAAGCGGAGCGCCTCGACGCCTTGAAGGCCAAACGATGATCGAGGACACCCGCATCGCGGAGGCCGTGGCGCGACTGCCGGACTATCTCGGTGGACACGTGCTGGTGAGCCTGACTGCGCTCGCGCTCGGTCTCGGCGTGAGTCTTCCGTTGGCGCTGCTGTCGATGCGGCGTCCGGCGCTACGACGGATATTGCTGGCGGTCGCGGGCATCGTGCAGACGATCCCGGGGCTGGCGCTGCTCGCACTATTCTACCCTCTCCTGCTCGCGCTTGCGGCGCTGACCGAACGACTGCTCGGTGTCGGTTTCTCTGCGCTCGGCTTCTTGCCATCGGTGCTGGCGCTTGCGCTCTACAGCATGCTGCCGGTGCTGCGGAATACGATCACCGGCCTCGATGGCATCGATCCGGCCATCACCGAAGCCGCGCGTGGCGTCGGCATGACGTCGCGCCAAACATTGACGATGGTCGAATTGCCGTTGGCGCTGCCGGTCATCATGGCCGGCGTCCGTACCGCTGCGGTCTGGGTGATCGGCACCGCGACGCTCTCGACACCGATCGGACAGACGAGTCTTGGCAACTACATTTTCACCGGCTTACAGACCCAGAATTGGATCTTCGTCCTGTTCGGGTGCGTCGCCGCGGCGCTGCTGGCGCTGGCGGTTGATCAATTGCTGGGAACTCGTGGAATCGGGCGCTGCCCGGCGCAACCGCCGGCGCGTTGTGATCGGTGCTGCCGGTCTCGTCGGCCTTATCGCCGCGGCGTTCCTGCCGTCACTGGCGCGGCAGAGCACCGACTATATCGTCGGCGCCAAGCCGTTCTCAGAGCAGTACGTGCTGGCCGCACTGATCCAAGAGCGGCTTGCAGACAGCGGGCTCTCTGCCGGACGGCGCGAGGGGCTTGGCTCAGCCTTGATCTTTGACGCGCTCGCAGCGGGCGAGATCGACGTCTATGTCGAGTATACTGGCACTCTCTGGACCACGCAGATGCGGCGCAGCGACGTACGCCCGCGCCAGGAGTCACTGCGTGAAATCACGACCTGGCTCAAGGACCGGCATGGGATCGTCGTGGCTGGCGAGCTCGGGTTTGAAAACGCCTACGCACTGGCGATGTCGGCGCAACGCGCGAAAGCGCTGGGCGTGCGTTCGATCGCCGACCTCGCCGCGCACGCGAGCAAATGGACCATCGCCGGCGACTACGAGTTCTTCGGCCGTCCGGAATGGAAGACACTTCGCAGCGCCTACGGACTGACGTTCAAGGGCGAGCGGACCATGCAGCCGGAATTCATGTACCCCGCCGCGGCAGCCGGCGAGGTCGACGTGATCGCCGGCTATACCAGTGACGGCCGCATGGCCCAACATGGCCTCGTCGTGCTGACGGACCCGAAACAGGCGATTCCCCCCTATGACGCGATCGTTCTGGTCGCGCGCAAACGCGCCAGCGATCGCGCGCTGTTCGAGGCGCTACGGCCGCTGACCGGCGCGATTGATGTTGGCTTGATGAGGGAGGCAAATCTGCGCGCGACCGCTGCCGGGGCCTCCCCCGCCAGCGCGGCACGCTGGCTGTGGGCCGAAATCGAACGGCGCACCAAACAAAAAAAATAAAAGCGCGGCCGCCACTGGCGACCGCGCATTCGATCTCGACGGCTGCTCAACTCACTTTTTCTTCCACAATCCGATCAGACCGGTAGCGCCGATAAGCTTGCCGGCCGACTTCTCGAAGAACTCCTCCCGCGTCAACTTGGGCGGCAGGTCCTTGACCCCATGCGTGGTCGCGATCAGCGTGAAGGTGTAGTGATGCAAGGGTCCGGGCGGCGTGCAAGGGCCGAGATAGATGCTCGCTTTGTTGGTGCCGAGACCGCCAACATATTTGTCGGACGGCTTGCTCACCTCGCCTTCGGCAAAGCCGGTCACCGACACCGGGATGCCATAGGCGACCCAATGCGACACGCCCAAGCCGGAGCGGCCTTCCGGATCGAACATCAGCAGCGCGAGACTCGTCGCCTTCGCCGGCACGTTGGACCAGGCGAACGGCGGCGAGATGTTCTGGCCAACGCAGTTCGGATTCTTGGGGTTGTCGCCGGCGTGCTTCTGCTGCAGCCAGCCGCCGTCTTGGAACGCTGACGAGCTGATGGTGAAGTCCTGAGCCGGTGCCGGGGTTGCGCCCATCCCCACCAGGGCGACGGCGCCCGCAACTGCCCACTGCACGATCGGTCGTTTCATTGAGTTATCCTCCCTTCGGCATGTTTGCCGTACCAGGAGTGTAGCGCCGGCGGGCAACAGGGCAACAGTGGTCAGGTCCCCGCGACCGGCAGCGGGCGCGCCGGCGGCTTCGCACGGGTGATCTTTTTCAATTCGACGATCCGCTCATGCAGAGCGCCCAGGATCAAACGCCGCCCGACCGTCACAATCACCGTATCCGGCAGGCGCTCGGTGAGCCGGACAAACAGTTCCCGGCCACTCGCCTCCTCCATGGCTGCAATCGGATCGTCAAGAAGGAGAATTCGTGGCGGCCGCAGCAACACGCCCGCCAATGCAGCGCGCTGCTGCTCGCCACCCGACAACTCAACGCGCCAATCCCCTTCTTCATGCAGCCGATCGACAAGATGCTCGAGCCCCACCACCTCCATGACCGATCGCACAGCCTGGTCATCGAATTCATCAGCCGGAACCGGATAGGTGATGGCCGCCTTGAGCGGCCCGAGCGGAAAGTAAGGCCGTTGCGGAATTGCGATCACGCTCTCTGGCAGCGCAATCGAGCCGCGACCAAAGCGCCAGAGCCCGCGCAACGCACGAAGTAGGCTTGATTTTCCGCTGCCCGACGCCCCGGTGACAAGCAGGCGCTGACCGGGGCCAAGGCTGAGTGCCGGAACCTTGGTCAAAGGATCGCCCGATGGATAGTTGAGATCGAGCTCGCTGGTCTGAAGTTGTCCGTCGTCGTTATGGACCGTCGCGATCCCATCCGACTCGGCGGCCAACAACTCGAGCGCTGCCTCGAATTGCGTCAGGCGGTCGATCAGCGCCTTCCATTCTGCGACCTTGCCGTAGACGCCGATAAAAAACGCGAAGGCTCCTTCAACGCGCTGAAAGGCAGATACGGTCTGCATGAGAACGCCCAGCGAAAGAGCGCCAAAGAAATAAGCAGGACTCGCAACGAGAGCCGGAAAGACGGCGGATGCTTGGCCATAGCCGGTGGCGAACATGGTCAAGCCCGATTGCCGCCGCACCAGATTTCTCCAATTTTGCACCAGCGCGCAGAACCGGCTGATCAGTGTGGCGCGCTCAACGGCCTCTCCCCCCATCATTGCAATCGGCTCGGCATGATCTGCGACGCGCGCCATCGCAAAGCGGAAATCGGCCTCCCGACGCTGCTGATTGAAATCGATTGCGATCAGCGGTCGCCCGATGAAATGCGCCACCATCGTGCCAGTGGCGGCGTACAACAGCGCGACCCAAACCAAGTAGCCGGGAATGGTGAATGTGAATCCGAAAGCAGATGAGCGGCGTGAGCGACGACAACGACCAGAGAATCACCACGAAAGATGCCAGCGTCATGATGCTGCTGAGCAACCCGGTGCCAAGCTCGAGCGTGTACTGGATGAATAGATGGACGTCGCTGGCGATGCGCAGATGGATGTTATCGACCGGATTCTTGACGAATTGCACGCGGTAGAGGCAACTCTCGGCAAGCCAGTTTTCGAGATAGCGCCTGACCATCCATTCGCGCCATCGAATGATCAACGTTTGACCGAGGAAGTACTGCGCTACGACCAATACGACCATGGAGGCCGCCAGACCAAGAAACACAATCAGCGACCAAACGAAGGCGTCCCAATTGCGGTCCTGCAACGAGTTATAAAAGAGCACATTCCATTCATTGTTCAGGACAAACAGATAAACCAGCGCGATCTCCACCGCGACGATCCCGGCAAGCAAGCCTTGGGCACGCCATCGATCCTCAGACCGGAAAAAGGGAATCGCCACTTGAAGGAAGCCGCGAACGACGTTGGACATGGGTCTCATCGAAATCGGCCCCAACCAAGGCCCGGTCGCCTAGCCCCTCCGCGGTCGGCGCGCGGCTGCAAATACATGACCTGCGGGTAAGGGAAGCGTATTGCGTTAGATCAATACGACTTCGCCACGCAACGGCGTGCGGCGCCGGCCTGCTCAATGAGGCGGCTGACAGTCTTCTCTCTGGTGGCGGCCCGGCGCTTCGTTGCCGCGCGCGCACGGCTCACCTGAGCGAGCATCAATAGAGACAGAGAAATGCTGGGGACAAACGACGGCCGCTTCAGACCTCGAGTCTGAAGCGGCTCGCTCCTGCGGACCGCCTCTAGTTCCGGCTGCGGTCGACCATCGCCCGCTGCTTGATCCATGGCATCATGGCGCGCAGCTTTGCTCCAACCTCTTCAATCGGATGCGCAGCGTTCTTCGCCCGCATCGCCTTGAATGAGGTCTGGTGGACGCGATTCTCCAGCATCCAGTCCTTCACGAACTTGCCGGTTTGGATGTCGCTGAGAATCTTCTTCATCTCGGCCTTGGTTTCCGGCGTCACAACGCGCGGCCCCGAAACATACTGGCCGTACTCGGCGGTGTTCGACACCGAATAATCCATGGTGGCGATGCCGCCCTCGTAGATCAGGTCGACGATCAGCTTCACCTCGTGCACGCATTCGAAATACGCCATCTCGGGCGCGTAGCCGGCCTCCACCAGCGTCTCGTAGCCGGCCTTCATCAATTCGACGAAGCCGCCGCACAGCACCGACTGCTCGCCGAACAGATCGGTTTCGCATTCCTCGCGGAAGGTCGTTTCGATGATGCCGGCGCGGCCGCCGCCGATGGCGGAGCCGTAGCTCAGCGTCAGATCATGGGCGTTGCCCGACGCGTCCTGATGCACGGCCATCAGCACCGGCACGCCGGCGCCACGTTGATACTCGGCGCGCACCGTGTGACCGGGGCCCTTTGGCGCGATCATCATGACGTCGAGGTCTTTGCGCGGCTCGATCAGATTAAAATGGATGTTGAGGCCATGCGCGAACATCAGCGCCGAGCCCTTTTTCATGTTGTCGCGCAGGTGGTCGTTGTAGATTTCCCCCTGCAGTTCGTCAGGCGTCAGCATCATCATCACGTCGGCCCATTTGGCGGCCTCAGCGGCCTCCATGACCTTGAGCTTCTCAGCCTCGGCCTTCGCGACGCCCTGGGAGCCCTTGCGCAGGGCCACCGCCACCTCCTTGACCCCGGAGTCACGCAGGTTCAGCGCATGGGCATGGCCCTGGCTGCCATAGCCGATAATGGCGACTTTCTTGCCCTTGATCAGGTTCAGATCGGCGTCGCGATCGTAATAAACACGCATTGGCCCGGGTCCCTCTCCACACGTCTTAAGTCACGCCACAGGGGTGATGGAGGGGCAGAAACGGCAATCAGCGGCGAAAATCAAGCGCCGTGTGGCCCAGGGCCTTGGCGAGCGGCTAGAGCCAGCCCACAAGCCGCAACAGCGACCGCAGGCTCAAGATGAGAATGAGGGCACCGACCAGGAGCATCAGGACCCGCGTCGAGACGACCTTGACCAGGTAACCGGCGAACGGCGCGCTGACGATGCCGCCGAGCACCAGAGGAATGACCGGCGCAAGGTCGGCAAAGCCGAGCGTTACAATGAACGTCGCCGACGTCGCCACAGTGACAAAAAACTCGGTGAGATTGACCGAGCCGATGACATAGCGCGGCACGTGGCCGGACCCGACCAGGGTCGAGGCCACGATCGGGCCCCAACCGCCTCCACCGATGGCGTCGAGCATGCCCCCGGCAAATCCAATTGCCGGCATCCCCCGCTTGCTCGGTTCCAAGGTTGCGAAAGCGCGCAGCGCGCGCGCGAGGATGACGACGCCCATCAGCGCGAGATAGACCGTCACCAACGGCGCGATCAGCTTGCCATCCACATTGGACAGGATTGTCGCGCCCAGGACACCGCCGACCACCCCTGGAATGGCGACGCGTCGCACGATCGTCCAATCGATATTGCGGTGCCACCAATGCGACGCGCCCGACGCGGCGGTGGTGAAGATTTCTGCGATGTGGACCATGGCACTCGCCTGCGCGGGTGCCGTGCCAAACGACAGCATCACTGTCGTAGCGGTAACACCGAACGCCATGCCGAGCGCGCCATCGACGAGCTGCGCCAGCAACCCGACGACGAAGAACAGCCACCAGGTTTCGTCCAATCGACGCCCCTGCGATCGCCATCCGAACCAGACAGCAGCCGACAGTCAAATATAATTGTGCGGAGATTGGGTCGCCAACGCCCTCCATGCGGCGCATCGCACCGCAGTCAGATCAAATTTCCTCCAGATATCGGAGCAATTGGAAAATCATGCTGGCGTTCACCGGCAAAGTCGCAGCAGGTACTGGCGTGCTGAGGGCGGCGCGGCTCGCGAGGTACGATCGATGTGCCGCCCCCTACATCCCTTCCGGGCCGCGCTGGATCGCAACGATGCCAGTGCGCGAGACCTCGACCAGGCCGATCGGCAGCATCAGGGCGATGAAGCTCTCGATCTTGTCGGACGCGCCGGTGATCTCGAACACGAAGCTCTCGGTGCCGGCGTCGATGACGCGGGCGCGAAACGCGTCGGCAAGCCGCAGCGCCTCGACGCGGTCGTCGCCCTTGCCGCGCACCTTCACCATCGCCAGCTCGCGCTCGATCGCGGGGCCCGCGATCGTCATGTCGACGACGCGGTGGATCGGCACCAGCCGTTCGAGCTGGTTCTTGATCTGCTCGATCACCATCGGCGTGCCGCGCGTCACGATGGTGATGCGCGAGAGATGCTTCTGGTGCTCGGTCTCCGACACCGTGAGCGAGTCGATGTTGTAGCCGCGGCCGGAGAACAGGCCGATGACGCGCGCGAGCACGCCGGGCTCGTTGTCGACCAGCACGCACAGCGTATGCTCTCGATGCCTTGCGCCGCCGGCGCGGCGGGATAATGGGAGGTGCTTGCTGCGCGTTTCGTCTCATCTACACCATCACCTTGCCTTCTTCGGTGATCGCCTCCTCGATGCTCTCGGCGGCATCGCCGAGCAGCATCTCGTTGTGGGCGCGGCCGGACGGAATCATCGGGAAGCAGTTTTCGTCCGGATCGACCACGCAGTCGAAGATCACCGGCTTCTTGACGTCGATCATCTCCTTGATCGCGCGCGTCGAGCTCGCCGGGCTTGTCGCAGCGGATGCCGACGCGCGTGATAGGCCTCGGCGAGCTTGACGAAATCCGGCAGCGCATCGGCTATAGCTCTCCGCATAGCGCCCGCCGTGCAGCAGCTCCTGCCACTGGCGCACCATGCCCATGTACTGGTTGTTGAGGATGAAGATCTTGATCGGCAGCCGGTACTGCACCGCCGTCGACATCTCCTGCATGGTCATCAGCACCGAGGCCTCGCCGGCGATGTCGATGACCAGCGCGTCGGGATGCGCCAGCTGCACGCCGACCGCCGCCGGCAAGCCATAGCCCATGGTGCCGAGGCCGCCGGAGGTCATCCAGCGGTTCGGCTCCTCGAAATGGAAGAACTGCGCCGCCCACATCTGGTGCTGGCCCACTTCGGTGGTGATGTAGACGTCGCGGCCCTTGGTCAGCTCATACAGCCGCTGGATCGCGTATTGCGGCTTGATCACGTCCTTCGAGATCTTGTAGGCGAGCGACTTGCGCGCCCGCCACTTGTCGATCTGCTTCCACCAGTCGGCGAGCGCCTTCTTGTCGGCGCGCGGACCGGCGCGCCACAGCCGCACCATGTCCTCGAGCACGTGCGCGCAATCGCCGACGATCGGCAGATCGACCTTGACGTTCTTGTTGATCGAGGACGGATCGATATCGACATGGATCTTGCGCGAGTGCGGCGCGAACGCGTCGAGCCGCCCGGTGATGCGGTCGTCGAAGCGCGCGCCGATGCAGATCATCAGATCGCAATCGTGCATCGCCCAGTTGGCTTCCCAGGTGCCGTGCATGCCGAGCATGCCAAGCCATTGCGGATCGGACGCCGGAAAGGCGCCGAGCCCCATCAGGGTCGAGGTGATTGGAAAGCCGGTGAGCTTGACCAGCTCGCGCAGCAGCTGGCTCGCCTCGGGCCGGAATTGATGATGCCGCCGCCGGTGTAGAACACCGGCCGCTTGGCGTGACGCATCATCTCGACCGCGGCCTTGATCTTGTCGAGATCGCCCTTGAGCTTCGGCTTGTAGCCCTTGTGCGCGAATCTCCTTCGGCTTCGAATAGATGCCCTTGGCGAACTGGATGTCCTTCGGGATGTCGACGACCACCGGCCCCGGCCGGCCGCTCTTGGCGATATGGAACGCCTCGTGCAGCACGCGCGGCAGGTCGGCGATGTTCTTCACCAGATAATTGTGCTTGGTGCATGGCCGCGTGATGCCGACGGTGTCGCATTCCTGGAACGCGTCGTTGCCGATCAGATGCGTCGGCACCTGGCCGGTGATGCAGACGATCGGGATCGAATCGCAGAGCGCGTCGGTGAGGCCGGTCACCGCATTGGTGGCGCCCGGGCCCGGAGGTCACCAGCACGCAGCCGACCTTGCCGGTCGAGCGCGCATAGCCTTCGGCCGCGTGGACCGCGCCCTGCTCGTGGCGCACCAGGACGTGCTGAGACGGTTCGACTGCTGGAACAGCGCGTCATAGATCGGCAGCACCGCGCCGCCCGGATAGCCGAAGATGTGCTCGACGCCCTGGTCGACCAGCGCCTCGATCACCATTTCGGCGCCGGTCATTTCCCGCGCCGATGCGCTTGCGCCCGCTCGTTTGCTCGTCATTGTCCGCTCCGTCATTCCTGTCTCGCTTCCATCGTCCGCGAATCAAAAAGGGCCCGAGGGCCCCTTGCACGCGCACCGCCACAACGCGGGTGGTCCTAGCCACCCCCGGCGGTGCGCCTGCGTACGAGGAGAGTAATTTTATTGCGCATTTATAGCTCGTTCGCCATTTCGTTGCGCGCCGTTATAGGCACGGGACCAGGGCCGGTCAAGCAGATTTCGCGTGCTAATTCCAAAATGCCTCAAATCGGTCTCCACACCCGCTCACTCCAGCCAACCAAGCCCAGAATCCCATGAACAACGCCGACCTGATCGTCGCCACCCTGAAAGCGGCCGGCATCACGCCACGGCTTCGGCATCCCCAGTGGCAATGTGCTGCCGCTGATGGAGGCGATGCGCACAGGGCGGCGTCGAGTTCGTGCTGACCGCCCATGAGGGCTCGGCCGGCTTCGCTGCCGACGTCGCTGGCCGCCTCACCGGCGCCCCGGTCTTGCCATCGCGACCTTGGGCCCGGCGCGACCAACCTCGCCACCGGCGTCGGCTCCGCCTTCCTCGACCGCTCGCCGATGATCGCCATCACCTGCAATCTCAACACCGACCAGCTCGGCCGTCGCATCCAGATGTGGATCGACCACCACGCGCTGTTCAAGCCGATCACCAAGGCGACGCTGCGGCTCGAACGCGGACGCATCGCCGAGACCGTCAGCGCCGCGATCGCGCTCGCCATGAGCGAGCCGATGGGGCCGGTGCATCTCGACCTGCCGGAGGACGTGGCGCTTGCGCCGACGACCGAGACGGTCCCGCCGCAGCCCGACCGCATCGCGTGGCGCCGGCTGCCGATGCCGACGATCGCGCGCGCGGCTGAGCTGATTGCCGCCGCCAAGCGACCGGTCGCGGTGATCGGGTCGTCGGCCATGCGCGTCGCCGATCCGTCGCTGCTGCGCAGGCTCATCGAGCGCCACGGCCTGCCGTTCGCGACCACCACCATGGCCAAGGGCCTGATCGACGAAGACCACCGGCTGTCGCTCGGTTGCATCGAGCGCGCCTGCCGTCAGATCCAGCGCAAGCTGCTGCGCTCCGCCGACCTGATCGTCGGCATCGGTTACGACACCATCGAGGTCGAATACGAGGCCTGGATCGGCGACGTGCCGCTCATTCAGATCGACATCGAGCCGCCGGACATTGCGCCCTCGGTCAAGCTCGCGCATCAGGTCATCGGCGATCTCGACGCCGTCGCTGGCTCGCCTCGCCGCAGCACCACCAGCGACCAATCGCTGGACGGCGCAGACCCTCGCCGATCATCGCCGCACGTTCCAGCAGGCGCTGCGGCCGCCAACCAACTCGTTCAGCGCGCATGCGGCGATCGACGCCGTGCGCCGCGCGCTGCCGCGCGACGGCGTCTTGTCTTTCGACGTCGGTGCGCACACGCATCAGATCGGGAGCCAATGGACCGCGCACGCGCCCAAGACCTTCCTGATCACCAATGGCTGGTCGTCGATGGGCTTCGGCCTGCCGGGCGCGATCGCGGCGAAGCTTGCGCGGCCCGATCGACCGGTCGTGTGCCTGATCGGCGACGGCTGTTTTCAGATGACCTGCGGCGAAGTCGCGACCGCCAAGCGGCTTGGGCTGACGCTGCCGATCGTCGTGCTCGACGACAAATGGCTGGCGCTCATCAAGGTGAAGCAGATCCGACGCCAGTTCCCGCTCTATGGCACCGAACTGCAAGACGAGGACTACCGCGATCCGCCCGCGCACTATTTCGGCGTGCCGGCCATCGGCGTTCGAAGCGCCGAGGCGCTGGAAGCAGCGGTGACATCAGCGCTCGCAGCGCAAGGGACCGACCGTGATCGAAGCCGTGGTCGATTCCGAGCACTACATCGAGACGGTGTACGACTAGCTTCTGTTGGTCGCAGATGCAGGCAATCGCGCCATGACGTATGCCTCCGGCGTCGCTCGGCTTGACCCACTCGAATCCGGCAATTGATTGCGGAACCAAGTGCCCTGCCGCTTGGTGTAGCGGCGGGTGTCGCGTTTGCCGCCCTCGGCGGCTTCGGCAAGCGCAATCTCGCCCTTCAGGTGACGGATCAGCCACGGCACGCCGTGCGCCTTCATCGCCGGCAGCGCAGGATCAAGACCGCGTTGCGCCAGCGCCCGCGACCTCGTCGAGTGCTCCGGCCGCAAGCATCGCGTCGAAGCGGGCGTCGATGCGGCGATAGAGCTCGGCGCGATCGACATCCAGGAACAGCTTGATCGCACGTGAGGCATCGACCGGCGGCGGCAACCCGTCGCGATGCCACTCGGCCAGCGACCGGCCGGTCGCCAGCACGACCTCCAGCGCGCGGGTGATCCGCGAGCGATCGCCCGGCATCAGGCGCGCCGCCGTCACCGGATCGCGCCGCATCAAGTCCGCATAGAGCGGCGCAACGCCCTCCGTCGCAAGCCGATCGCGCACCGCGGCGCGGATATTGGCCGGTATCGGCGGAACCGCGGCAAGGCCTTGGGTGAGCGCCTTGAAATAAAGCCCGGTGCCACCGACCAGAATTGGGACCCGCCCTGCCCTGCGCGTCTCCGCGATCGCCGCCTGCGCGTCGACGCACCAGCGGCCGACCGAGTAGTTCTCGGCCGCGTCGACGTGGCCATAGAGAAGGTGCGGCACGGCCGCCTCGTCCTGCGGGCTCGGCCGCGCCGTGATGATGCGCAGGTCGCGATAGACCTGCATGGAATCGGCATTGATGATCGTGCCGCCAAGCTTGTCGGCCAGCGCCAATGCGAGCGCCGATTTGCCGCTCGTTGTCGGTCCGGCCAAAAGGACGGCTTGGATGGCATGGGAGGCGGTCACGGGCCTGAGTAGACCGCCCCTTGGCGCAAAATCAACCTGGCATCGCCGCGTCCGTTGCCATTGATCCTGCCGCGAGCGACGACTAAACAAACGCCAATCCAGCTTGGAGTGCCCCGTTGCCCATCATCTCGCCCTTTCGCGCCCTGCGGCCGGCGCCTGGCCGTGCCGCCGAGATCCTTGCGCCCCCCTACGACGTGCTTTCGAGCGCGGAGGCGCGCGAACGCGCCAAGGGCAAGCCGTGGAGCTTCCTTCACATCTCCAAGCCCGAGATCGACCTCGACCCGTCGATCGACCCTTACGACAAGGCGGTCTACGCCAAGGCGCGGGACAATCTCGACCATATGGTCAAGAGCGGCGCGCTGACCCGCGATGCCAAGCCCTCCTATTACGTGTATCGGCTGACCTGGAACGGCCGTGTGCAGACCGGGCTCGCGGCCGTGGCCTCGATTGCCGACTATGCCAGCAACCGAGTGCGCAAGCATGAGTTGACGACGCCGGTGAAGGAGGACGACCGCGTCCGCCAGATCGAAGCTGTCAACGCGCAGACGGGACCGGTCATGATGGGATATCCGGCCGCACCGGAGATCGATGCGATGCTCGCGAAGCGCGAGCGCAGGCACGCCCGAGGTCGATGTCACCGCCGACGACAGCGTGCGCCATCAGCTCTGGGCAGTCTCCGACGACGCCGACCATCGCCGCGCTGACGAAGGCGTTCGATGCCTTGCCCGCGATCTACATCGCCGACGGGCATCACCGCTCGGCTGCGGCGGAGCGCGTCGCGCGGGCGCGCGGCGGCGCCGGGTCGCACAGCCACTTCCTGTCGGTGGTTTTCCCGCATCACCAGATGACGATTCTCGACTACAACCGCGTCATCCGCGACCTGAACGGCCGTAAGCCCGGACCAACTCCTGGCCGAGCTGCGCACGCATTTCACGGTCTCACCATCCGATCAGGCCGGTGCGACCGGCATCCTCAGGCGAGTTCGGAATGTATCTGGCCGGTCACTGGTACCGGCTCGCGCTGAAGCCCGAGCACATTCCCGCGAACGACCCGATCGGCCGGCTGCCAATCACCCTGCTCGCGCGCAATGTCATCGAGCCGATCTTCGGCATCACCGATCCGCGCACCGACAAGCGCATCGACTTCGTGGGCGGTGGCCGTGGGTTGGCCGAACTGCAAAAGCGGGTGGATTCCGGCGAGATGGCGGTTGCCTTCGCGCTCTACCCGACGCAGATGGACGACCTGATGGCCGTGGCGGATGCCGGCAAGATCATGCCGCCGAAATCCACATGGTTCGAGCCCAAGCTCGCCGACGGAATGGTCAACCACGTGCTGGACTAGTGGTCGGCCGTAAGACCGCGCGCGGAGCGCTACTGCAAGCTCAGTGCGACGAAACGCAACTCGCCGTCGGCGCCAGCGACCAGCAACAGCGCCGAAGGACGACCGTCCTTTCGAAGCCGATCCACCTTGGTCTGGAAGTCATCGGCGGACTGAACCGGCTCCTGCGCGATTTCAACGATCACGTCGCCGGGGTTCAAACGTTTGTCGGCAGCCGGCGAATTCTGCTGGATGCCGAGGATGACGATGCCTTTGACGGTGTCGCGAATCTTGAACTTCTTGCGCAGTTCGTCACTCAGACCGGCCAGATCGATGCCGAGAGCCCGCTTGACCACGGGCGCCGGCGTCGGCGGATCCGCTTCCGGTTTGGTGAGCGTCGCCTGCTTTTCACTGTCCTCGAGTCGTCCCAGTGTCACCATCCGCGTCTCTTCCTTGCCCTTGCGGATGATGATGACCGGCACTTCCTTGCCTACCGGCGTGTCGGCGACCACGCGCGGCAGGTCTCGCATCTCGCGGATATCCTTGCCGTCGAAGCGGACGATCACGTCACCGGGCACGATACCGGAAGGCTTGGCGGGGCCGCGATCATCGACGCCGGCGACCAACGCACCGCGCGCGGGCTTGATGCCAAGACTCTCAGCGATCTCGTCGGTCACCAACTGAATGCGCACACCGAGCCAGCCACGCCGGGTTTCACCGAACTGCTTGAGCTGATCGATGACCGAAAGCGCGGTCTTCGACGGCACGGCAAAACCGATACCGATCGACCCACCGGAGGGCGAAATGATCGCGGTATTGATTCCGATCACCTCGCCGTTGAGGTTGAACAGCGGTCCACCCGAATTGCCGCGATTGATGGCCGCGTCGGTTTGAATGTAGTTGTCGTATGGGCCGGAATTGATGTCGCGGTTGCGTGCCGACACGATGCCAGCCGTTACCGAACCACCGAGACTGAACGGATTTCCGATGGCGATCACCCATTCGCCGAGCCGCAGCTTGTCGGAATCGCCGAAGCGAACCGCTTTCAGCGGCCGATCGGGCTTGATCCGCAGCAAGGCGATATCGGTTTTTTGATCGCGCCCGATCAGCTCGGCTTTGATTTTGGCGCCGTCGTTGAGAATGACGGTGATCTCGTCGGCTTCGGCAATCACGTGGTTGTTCGTCACCACGATGCCGGTCGCGTCGATGATGAACCCGGAGCCGAGCGAGTTAACCCGGCGCGGCGGTGCGCGTTCCCCTTTGGGCTCGCCTTGTCCGCGACGGTTGAAGAAATCTCGGAACAGGTCGTCAATCTGCGGATCGTTGGGCAACTGCTGCTGGTTCCCGCGCGCGCCGACGTTCTGCGAGGTCGAGATGTTGACGACCGCTTCGATCACCTGCTCGGCCACATCGGCGATCCCTTCCGGACCGCGCGCCAGCGAGGGCGCCACCAGCGCAGGCAGCGCAACTGCAACGGCAACGATGGCGAGCAAAGGTTGGCGGGCTTGCCGGAGGGACCGGCCGATCGTGCCGAGCATGGACGTGTGAACTCCTCGGGGATGTGAAGCCAAGACAGTGCCCCTCTCTCTTTTGGGGTGCAAGCGCCATCCCGACATCGTGACCCTAGGGCCGGGATTGGGGCGGAATTGGGACCTTCGGTTGGCCTCCCAGCCTTGGTAACAGGCTTTCGAACCGAGGCATCTTAGCGAGTTTGTTGATGCGAATGCGCGCTCGAATCCGAATGTTCACTAACGAAAGTGCCACAAAATCAGGCAAACTCTCGCAACACCCCCTTGGAAGCGTGAGCACCTAACCCCGCACCAACCAGACGACGACCAGACCGATCAACGCGGAAACAACCCCTGCCATACGCAGCGAGGCGTCCGGCGTCGCCAGCGCGCTCGCCGCCATTCGTTTGGCCGCCGCGGGAAAGGCAGCAAAGATCAATCCCTCGATCACAAGCACCAGGCCGATGGCGACGACAAAATCGGACATGGTGTTTCGGCCGCATTGCGGCGACCGGTGCTAGCGAGGCGCGGATGCCGGCGGCGCGCCGATCGTACCACCTGGCGTCGTTGCGTTTGACGCTCCACCCGAAGACCCACCCCCTCGTGGCCGTCCGCTCGGATCGACGAAATAGCGGAAGAAATCAGAGTCAGGCTTGAGCAACATGCGCGTGTCACCGCGTAACCCGGCTTCGTAGGCTTGCATGGCGCGATAGAACCCGAAGAAATCGGGGTCACGGCCGAAGGCATCGGCAAAGATGCGGTTGCGCTCACCGTCGCCTTCACCGCGGATCGCATCGGCCTTGGCCTGCGACTCCGCAATCAGCACGGTGACGTCGCGGTCGGCACGGGCACGAATCTCTTGCGCCCGCTGGCTACCCATCGCTCGGAACTCAGCCGCCTCGCGCTGTCGCTCGGTTTGCATGCGTTGGTACACCGCCTGGCTGTTTTGCTCAGGCAGGTCGGCACGGCGGATCCGGACGTCAACAACTTCGATGCCGAAATCCTTCGCCTCGTGCTCGAGCTGTTCGCGCACTCTCGCCATCAACGCAGCACGATCGTCACGGACGACACGCGTGAGCGTGTTTTCGCCGAGCACCCGGCGGAGCGCCGAGTTGAGCAACGTTGAAAGCCTGGAATTGGCGCCCTCGACCGAACCGACCGTTTGATAAAACCGCAACGGCTCGGTGATCTTGTAACGCGCGAAGGCATCGACCACGAGCCGCTTCTGATCGGAAGCGATCACCTCCTGCGCAGGGTTCTCAAGATCCAGGATGCGCTTGTCGATGTGGATGACGTTATCGATCAGCGGCCACTTGAAATGCAGTCCCGGCTGATTGATGACATCGACCGGCTGACCGAGCCGGACCACGATTGCCTGACGCGTCTGATAGACCGAAAAGACCGCTCCATAGCCGATCACGAGCGCCACGAGAACGAATGCGGCAACAATGCCGCCGGCGAGATTGAGTCTCATCGGACGCCTCCCGCCTTGGGTTGCGGCTGCGCCTTGGGCTGCGGCTGTTGCGGCTGCGGCCGCATCAACTGGTCGAGAGGCAGGAATGGCACCACGCCACTTCCCGCGCCTCCAGAGTCCAAAATGATGGTCTGGTTGGCCCCGAGCAGCCGCTCCATCGTTTCCAGATACATCCGTTGGCGGGTGACCTCCGGCGCCTTCTTGTACTCCTCGTAGACGCTGAGGAAGCGAGCAGCCTGGCCGCGGGCTTCGGACACCGTCTGCTCGCGGTAGGCTTCGCCGGATTGCATGATCTGAGAAGCACGGCCGCGCGCCTCCGGTACCACCCGGTTGGCGTAAGTCTGCGCTTCGTTCTGCGCGCGCTCGAGGTCGGCGCGTGCCGCCTGCACGTCGCGGAATGAATCGATAACCTGCGAAGGCGGATCGACTTTCTGCAACTGCACTTGCGAAATCTGGATGCCAGCACCGTAGTCATCCAAGATTTTCTGCATCAGTTCCTGAACGCGCGTCTCGATATTCTGCCGCGCGCCGGTCAGGATCGGCTGGATGTCGGAGCGGCCGACAATCTCGCGCATGGCGCTCTCCGCCACCGCCTTCACGGTGCCTTCCGGCATCTGGATGTTGAACAGATAGTCGGCGGCGCCGTTGGTTTTGACCACCCAGAACACCGAGAAGTCGACGTCGACGATGTTCTCGTCGCCGGTGAGCATGAGGCTCTCTTCCGGTACGTCGCGCATCGTGCTGCCGCGCCGCAAGTCCTCGACCATCCGCATGCCGATATCGATGCGGTTCACGCGCGTGACCTTCGGCAGCAGCACCGTCTCAACCGGATACGGCAAATGATAGTTCAAGCCCGGCCGCGCATCGCGCGTGTACTTGCCAAACCGGAGCACGACACCGAGTTCGTCCGGCTGGACCCGGAAGAATCCGGACAATCCCCACAAAGCGACAGCGGCCACCAGGACCAGCACGATGCCTTTGCCGCCGAGATTGCCGCCCGGAAGCACTTTCCTGAGCTTGTCCTGGCTGCGCCGGAAAAGCTCTTCGAGATCAGGCGGGGTCGATCCGCCACCGGATTGCTGTGGTCCCTGGCCCCAGGGGCCGCGACCACCACCGCCACCACTCCCACCTCCGGATCCCCAGGGCCCACCGCCCTGATTACTCCAAGGCATCGATACCTCCTGAATGCCTGCCAAGACCGCAGGCCGTTTCGATTTGTGGCGGTTATAGGGGAGGAGCCGATCGGTTACAACGCGCCTTACAGATGATGCGGCTCCTCGGCGCACGGCATTGAACATTTAGCTATTAATGGTTTCGAGCCATTTAGGCGCTCGATAAACGTGAATGGAGTAGGCCGCCTCGTCGTCTGGCCCGGCCGCGTGGTCTGTGTGCTCCGTCTCGTGCCAGAGCTTGGGATCGATGGCGGAAAGATGATATCGCCGTCCGGCTTCATCTTGACCCGGGTTATCACCAGGCGATCGGCCACATCCATGGTCTGCGCATAGATATCCGCGCCGCCCACGACCGCGATTTCATCAACGCCGCGGCGCATCGCATCGCCACGCGCCGCATCGAGTGCGGCCTCGAGACTTGCGGTCACCAGCGCACCCGGGATCACCAGCGAGCGGTCGCGGGTCACGACGATATTGGTGCGGCCGGGCAGCGGCTTGCGGCTAAACGATTCATAGGTCTTGCGACCCACCACGACCGGCTTGCCCCAGGTCAGCGTCGCGGAAGCGCTGCATTTCGGACTTGAGCCGCCATGGCAAGCCACCGCCCTGCCCGATTACGCCGTTTTCGGCAACGGCGGCGACCAAGACGATGCGCGGCCGCGCCGGCCTGACCGACGCCGCGCTCACACCGCCACCTGGGCTTTGATGTGCGGATGCGGGTCATAGCCTTCGAGTGTCGAAATCTTCGTAGCGCAACGCGAACAGATCGGTGGCCGCCGGATTGATCAGCATGCGCGGCAATTTCCGCGGCGCACGCGAGAGCTGAAGCCGCGCCTGTTCGAGATGATTGAGATAGAGGTGCGCGTCGCCCAGGGTATGGATGAACTCGCCGGGCATCAGGCCGGTCACCTGCGCCACCGCCATCGTCAACAGCGCATAGGAGGCGATGTTGAACGGCACGCCGATGAAGACATCGGCGGAACGCTGATAGAGTTGGCAGGATAGTTTGCCATCCGCGACATAGAACTGAAACAGGCAATGACAGGGCGGCAGCGCCATCCTGCCGATATCGGCGGGATTCCACGCCGTGACGATCAGCCGTCTCGAATCCGGATTGCGCCGGATCTGCGCGACCACGTCGGCGATCTGATCGATCGCGCCGCCGTCGGGTGTGGGCCAGGAACGCCATTGGTGCCCATAGACCGGTCCGAGTTCACCGTGCTCGTCCGCCCACTCATCCCAGATCGTGACGCCGTGATCCTTGAGATATTTCACATTGGTATCGCCGGCGAGAAACCAGAGCAGTTCGTAGACGATCGACTTGAGGTGCAATTTTTTGGTCGTGGTCAGCGGAAAGCCGTCCTCGAGGTCGAAACGCATCTGATGGCCGAACACCGAGATGGTCCCGGTCCCGGTGCGATCGCGCTTCTCCACGCCGTCGGCGAGAATACGCTCCATCAGATCGTGATACTGGCGCATGAGGTCGCTGGTGTTGTTACAATTCGCGTTACCCTAGTGGTCCAATTCTAACATTCGCATCCCGTTTCCGCGGACAATTTTGCGAATGTTAGAATCAAAGGACCACTAGCAAGTATAGGCTGCTAGTGTCCCAATTCCGAAGTTCGCATGGTTCCGCGGCACCTTCGTTTGCGAACTTCGAAATCGAAGGACACTAGCAACTTGTTGATCTCGTGTGGCTTTGGTTCAGAAGTCCGCAAGTCGGACTCGCCGCGAGAATGATGCGGACGTCTGAACCGCCACACGAGTGGAGTTTGGATTTGACATTCGCATCGCGTACTTGCTGCCAGGTGGGTAGCGAATGTCAAATCCACTCCACTAGCCTCGCCGAGGTGCGCAAAGAAGTCCCATTGCGGGCCGCGTTCCACAGGGTATCCTGCCCAAAATTCGGCACTTTCGGCCGAATGGGCCGTTATGGAGGGAACTCATGCGCGTTCTATGGGGCGTCGTTTGCGCGGCGCTGGTGACTTTGGCAGCCGCGGGCGCACAGGCCCAGTCTCCGGCCGAAAACTATCCAAACAAGCCGATCCGCATCGTCGTTCCGTTCGCGCCCGGCGGCATCGTCGACACATCGGCACGTGTGATCGGGCAGGAACTGTCCAAGCGCTGGGGCCAGCAGGTGGTCGTGGAAAACCGACCCGGCGGCAACGGCTTCATCGGCGTCGTGGCCGCGGTCAAAGCGCCTGCCGACGGCTATACGCTGCTAATGGCGCACACCGGAGAATTTGCGGTCAACCCGGCCGTCTTCCCCGATGTGCCCTATGACTTCGACCGCGACGTTGCGCCGATCACCATGATCACAGAAGCCCCCTTGGTCATCGTGGTCAACAGCGCCCAGCCTTATCAAGACCATGAAGGAACTGCTCGCCGCTGCCAAAGCGAAGCCCGGCACCGTGGGTATGTCCACGCCGGGCACCGGTTCGATCAATCACCTGGTGTTGGAGTGGATGAACCTCGCCGCCAAGGTGAAGTTCTTGCACGTTCCGTACAAGGGTGGCGCCCCCGCGATCAACGCCACGGCCGGCGGCGAGGTCCCGGCGGGACAGGCCGCGCTCGGATCGGCCATGCCTCACATCAAGTCGGGCCGCGTGCGCGTCGTCGCCGTCACCACGGCCAAGCGCAGCTTTGTCGACAAGTCGTGGCCGACGCTGATCGAAAGTGGCGTTCCGGGCGTCAGTTCATCGATTTGGGCCGGCCTGTTCGCGCCGAAAGGCGTACCGCAGCCGATCATCGATAAGCTCCATGCCGAGATTGCCAAAATTCTCGAGTTACCGGCAGTGAAGGAACGCTTCGCGGCTGGCGGCGGCGTGACAGGTGGAATGCGTCCCGAGGCCTTCGGCGACGCAATTCGCAAGGAAGCCGCCGCACTGAAAAAGGTGGTGGCGGCTGCGGGCGTCAAGGCGGAATGACATTGGCGGGTCGCCCACACCGGTAAGGGACAGCTTGCCGCTCCCGGGTTTACCCGGGAGCGGCTTGCGTTTACCCATATTCGATGTGGCTGCCGCGTGCGGGCCGGCGGTCTCGCCTCATCGGGCAACAGAGGCTGGCGGGAACGTGAGGATTCGATCCCAGAAGGATTTCTGGTGCGGGGTGCTGTTTGTCGCCATCGGCATCGCCTTCATGGTCGTTGCCCGCAACTACCGCTTCGGCACCGCGGCGCGGATGGGGCCCGGCTTCTTTCCCGACCCTGCTTGGCGGCGTGCTCGCAGGGCTCGGACTACTGCTGTCGCTCCCGGCGCTCGTCCGTGATGGCGACCCATTCCCGAACTGCACCTGCGCCCGCTGCTCACCATCCTCGCTCGGCATCGTCGTCTTCGCGCTGCTGCTGCAGCCGCTGGGTTTCGTGCTGGCGGCCGTGGTGCTGTTCTGATTTGCGGATTTGCCGATCCGGAATTGCGACTTGTTGAATTCGGCGGCCTTGCGCTCTTGCTGACCGCCTTTTCCGTCGGAGTCTTCGTCGTGCTGCTGGGCCTGCCGCTCACCCTGTGGCCGAATCTTTGAGGTGACGCGGCATGGATATCCTGTCCAACCTCGCGCTCGGCTTCGGCGTCGCCGTCACGCTGCAAAATCTCGCCTACTGCTTCATCGGTGTTTTCCTCGGAACGCTGATCGGCGTGCTGCCGGGCATCGGTCCGGTCGCGACCGTCGCGATGCTGCTGCCGCTGACGTTCAACCTGCACCCGGCGACGGCCATGATCATGCTCGCCGGCATCTATTACGGCGCGCAATATGGCGGCTCGACCACCGCGATCCTGGTCAACATCCCCGGCGAATCGTCATCGGTCGTCACCACCATCGACGGCCACCAGATGGCCAAGCAGGGCCGCGCCGGTCCCGCGCTCGGGATGGCCGCGATCGCCTCGTTCATGGCTGGCTGCGTCGCCACGCTGGTGGTCGCGCTGTTCTCGCCGCCGCTCGCCGAGGTGGCGCTGAAATTCGGCCCCGCCGACTATTTCTCGCTGATGGTGTTCGGGCTGGTCGGCGCGGTCGTGCTGGCCCGCGGCTCGCTGCGCAAGGCCATCGCGATGGTGGTGCTCGGCCTGCTGCTCGGGCTCGTCGGCACCGACGTCAATTCCGGGCCAGCAGCGCTTTACCTTCGGGATTCCGGCACTCGCCGAAGGCATCAGTTTTGCCGCGCTCGCCATGGGCATGTTTGGCGTCGCCGAGGTCATCTACAACCTCGAACAGCGCGCCGCAGAACGGCAGGTCGTCGTCGGCGGCATCGGCCGGGTGTTGCCGACGCTCGCCGACCTGCGGCACTGCCTGCCATCGATCGCGCGCGGCACCGGGCTTGGCTCGCTGCTCGGCATCCTGCCCGGCGGCGGTGCGCTGCTGGCGTCGTTCGCGGCCTACACCGTCGAGAAGAAGGTCGCGCGCGAGCCGAAGACGTTCGGCGACGGCGACATCCGCGGCGTGGCCGCGCCGGAGGCGGCCAACAATGCCGGCGCGCAGACCTCGTTCATCCCGATGCTGACGCTCGGCGTGCCGTCCAATCCGACCATGGCGCTGATGATCGGGGCGCTGATGATCCAGGGCATTCAGCCCGGCCCGCAGGCCATGCTGCAGCGCCCGGAGCTGTTCTGGGGCGTCGTCGCCTCGATGTGGATCGGCAACCTGTTCCTGCTGCTGCTCAATCTGCCGCTGGTCGGGTCTGTGGGTGCGGCTGCTGGCGGTCCCCTACCGGCTGCTGTTTCCGGCCATCCTGATGTTCTGCTGCATCGGCGTCTTTTCGATCAACAACAACGCGTTCGATCTGTTCCAGCTCGTGGTGTTCTCCGCGCTCGGCTACGTGCTGCTCAAGCTCGGCTGCGAGCCGGCGCCGCTGATCCTCGGCCTCGTGCTGGGGCCGATGATGGAGGAGTACCTGCGGCGCGCCCTGTTGATCTCGCTCGGCGATCCGATGGTGCTGATCACGAGCCCGCTCAGCGCCGCGTTCCTGCTCGCAGCGCTGGTGCTGCTGGTATCGATCGCCGTGCCGATGATCCGCACCCAGCGCGAAGTCGCGATGAAGGAGTGAACGGACCACACTGCGAGACGCACGATCGCTACCGTTCCGCTCATCCGACCGCAGAGATAAAAAGCGGCGCCGTGGGCGCCGCCGATCAATTCGCGATCTGATGTCCGAAGCCGCTGCTACTCCACCAGGACTTCGCGGCGCTTGCGCAGCATCGGCAGGCCCGACAGGACCAGCATCACGATCGCGGTGCCGAGCAGCACCGCCGAGATCGGCCGGGTGAAGAACACCGTCACGTCGCCGCGCGCGATCAGCATGGCGCGGCGGAGGTTCTCCTCCATCAGCGGACCCAGCACGAAGCCGAGCAGCATCGGCGCCGGCTCGAAGTCATGCTTGGCGAACCAGTAGCCGATCACCCCGAACAGCGCCGCAATCAAGACGTCGCTCGGCGAGTTGTTGATCGAGTAGACGCCGATGCAGCAGAACACGACGATCGACGGGAACAGCAGCCGGTACGGCACGCGCAGCAGCGCGACCCAGAGGCCGACCAGCGGCAGGTTGATGACGACCAGCATCAGGTTGCCGATCCACATCGAGGCGATCATGCCCCAGAACAGCTCCGGCTGCTTGGTCATGACCTGCGGGCCCGGCACGATGCCGTGGATGGTCATGGCACCGACCATCAGCGCCATCACCGCGTTCGGCGGGATGCCGAGCGTCAGCAGCGGAATGAACGCGGCCTGCGCGGCGGCGTTGTTGGCGCTTTCCGGACCGGCGACGCCCTCGATCGCGCCGTGTGCCGAAGCGCTACGGATCTTTGGCGCATCTTCTTCTCGACCGAATAGGCGGCGAACGACGCGATCACCGCGCCGGCGCCGGGCAGGATGCCGATGATGGCGCCGATCACGGTGCCGCGCGCGATCGGCGCGGCGGAATCGATCAGGTCCTTCCGCGTCGGCATCAGGTTGGTGACCTTCTTCATCAGGATGTCGCGGCCTTCGGGCGGCAATTCGAGGTTGCGGACGATCTCCGCGAAGCCGAACATGCCGAGGGCGATGTTGGCGAAGCCGATGCCGTCGGCGAGTTCCGGAAGGTCGAAGGTCATGCGGCCGGCGCCGGTCTCGAGGTCGGAGCCGACCTGCGAGAGCAGCAGGCCGGTCACGATCATCGCCAGCGCCTTGAGCACCGACCCTTTGGCCAGCACGACCGCGAAGATCAGGCCGAGCACCATCAGCGAGAAGTATTCGGCCGGCCCGAACAGCAGCGCGACCGACGTCAGCGGCGCGCCGAGCGCCGCGACCAGCACCGTCGTCACGCAACCGGCGAAGAACGAGCCGATGGCGGCGATGGAAAGCGCGGCGCCGGCGCGGCCCTGCTTCGCCATTTCGTGGCCGTCGAGCGCGGTCACCACCGACGTCGCTTCGCCCGGAATGTTGACCAGGATCGACGTGGTCGAGCCGCCGTATTGCGCGCCGTAGTAGATGCCGGCGAGCATGATCAGCGCGCCGACCGGCGGCAGCCCGAAGGTGATCGGCAGCAGCATCGCGATGGTCGCGACCGAGCCGATGCCCGGCAGCACGCCGATCAGGGTGCCGACCAGCGCCCCGATCATGCAGAACAGCATGTTCATCGGGCGAGAAGGCGACCCCGAAGCCCAGCGCGAGGTTTGCGAGAAGGTCGGACATGACGGCCTATCCCAGATCGAGAGCTACGCGACGCCGACGAACTTCATGAGCGGCCCGAAGATCGAGCCTGAAGAACTCGGCGAGCTGTTGCACCAGGAGCGTTGGCGCGTTCGGTTGCGGCCAGAGCTGGAACGGCAGATTGAGCAGATAGACGAACAGGACGACGCAGAAGACCGTCATCACCGCGGCCGCGATGAGGCTCTCGATCCAGCGCATCTCGGTCGAGCCGAAGATCGAGATCATGCACGTCAGGAAGCTCGCGACGACCAGCCCGAACGGGCCGGATGATCATCGCGAACAGGATGATGGCGCACAGAACCCAACAGCGGCCCGCGCAGTCTGTACTTCTCGATCGCGCGGCCCGCTGGTCGATCACGCCGACAAGGGTGACGGCAGCGGAGAGCCCGAACGAGCATGACGGCGAACAGCCGCGGCGCCGTGCCGGGCCCGAAGGCGAAGCCGCGCTGACCCGGCAGTTCGGCGGAAGCGATCAGCGCAAGGACCGCCAACATCATCAGGACGCAAGCCGCCGTAGTAGTCCTGCGGCGCGCGCACCGGAACGAATCCGAATGCTGTGGCTACACCGAGCACGCCAATCGCGATCGCGAGGATGCGCGGGACGGTCGGACTTGAGATGGAGAATGTCAGCAGCAGCAGGAGAAGCGCGGCGACCGCGACGATGATCCCGCCACGAAAACTGTTGGTACGCCCAGGCGCGCCCGAACCCGGCCCGCTGCCCTGGGACGACGTATACGCCCTCAGACATGAACTCCCCCTGAACCGCCCCCGCGTGCGCGCGGCGCTCCCACGCCACTGCGCACCTACGGCGGTGGTTACCACACATCAAAAATCGGCAGAAAGCAACCGCGACAATTTATCCGCGGAATTGTCCATAACTCCGGACGACGGAACATCCCCTCGCCTAGCGTGCCGGAGCCCAAATTCTGCCGGCGAAGGCGCAGAAGGTCAGATCAACCCGATCAGGCCCAGCAGCGCGGCAACTGCGAAAATCCACAGCGGATTCAAGGTCAGCTTGTAGGACACGACGGCGGCCGCCAGCGTCAGCAGCGACCGAGACCCAACTGGTCGACGCCGCCCGTGCCACGATGAGCGCGCTGGCCGCGGTCAGCCCGATCGAAATCGGAACCAGGCCGGCCTGGATCGCGATCCGCCAGGGCGCATCCTTGAAGCGGTCCCAGACCCTGCCCGACGAAAAGCGCGAACGCGCAGGCCGGCCCGCACATGGCCAGCGTTGCGACCAGCGCCACCGCAAGCCGGCGACGTGGTAGCCGATCAGGGTGACGATGATGACGTTGGGCCCCGGCGTCACTTGCGCGATCGCGAACATGTCGGCGAACTGCCGGTCGGTCATCCAGCCCCTGATCTCGACCGCCAGGCGGTGCATTTCGGGGATGGCGCCGTTCGCCCCGCCGATCGCAAACAGCGACATCAGCGCGAAATAGCCCGCAAGCGTCAGGAGAATGCCGCCGTCGTCCTTCATCGCCGCACCCGCCACGCGATCGCGATGCTCAGCGGGATGAGCACGAGCAGCACCCACCAGACCGGCCAGCGCAGCAGCGCCGATCGCGACGAACACCACCACGCACGATCGGCGTAGCGAGCCAGTTGCTTCTCCTCGAACAGCGGCTCCGCCATCTTGGCCGGTCATGCTGATCACCAGCCCGGCGGCGGCGGCCGCGACGCCGGTGAGCATGCGCTGCAGCGCATCGATCTCGCCGAAGATCGAATAGAGCAACCCGAAGAAGATCACGATCGACCAAGCCCGGGCCGAGCAATCCGACCAGCGCGACCGCGGCGCCCGGCAGACCGCGGATGCTGCGGCCGAACACCACCGAGAGATTGACGATCGTCGGGCCCGGGCAGGATCTGGCACAGCGCGTAGGCGTCGTTGAACTCCTCCGGCGTCATCCATTTGCGCTGCTCGACCAGCATCCGCCGCGACCAGGCCAGCACCCCGCCGAAGCCGGAGAGCGAGATGATCGAGAAGGCGATGAAGAGTTCGAGGACGGTCGGAGGAGCGGCTGGATCCGGCTACGGCGTCGGAATCGGTCTCGGACATGGTCGGCGACACTAAGCCCCGGCCGCAGTCCCGGCCAAACGATTATTCGGATCGCGCACAACACGCGGCGCGACGGCGCGTCCTGGCGCCGGTCACCAGCGGGAGCCCGGCAGATCGCTCGCGGACGGTCTTTTTTCGTCAACCTTCCGGCGCCTATATTCATGGTGCCGGCGCAAGCCGGCTATGGCGATAAATGGCCGTCGTAATAAACCTATCGGACCCGGGGGCAGTACCCGGCGCCTCCACCAGAACCCAAGTCACTGGATGCAAGAGCTCCGAGGATGGGTTGTCGGCGGGGCCGAAATAGGATCGACGAGGGCGTAAAGGGCGTGCTTTTGCTCGGCATGGTTCCGCCGTTATCGGGCCAATCCATAGTTGCAAACGACAACTATGCTCCGGTTGCTCAGGCTGCGTAACGCGGTTTGAAATACCGATCTTAAAGTCCTGACGGGTTAAGCTCCGGCAGGCGGGGTTCGGAGGCACCTGGCAACAGAAGCCTCCACTTTCCTCATTCGCTGAAGTTCCATCCGTTACCGGCTTCACCGGCATCCACAAGGATTTGCACCAATGTCCGCTCGCGGGGCTTGCCATTGGCGGCGCGCGACGACCGCGCTATGGTCGAACTGACCTGACCGCCATTGAGCCATGGCCATCGATCACATCCGCTACGACATCCTGGCCCAGGACGCCCTGCGCGGCGTGGTGCGCACCGTGCTCGACGACGCCGCAAGGAACGGCCTGCCCGGCGAGCATCATTTCTACATCTCCTTCGACACCCGGCCGAGGGCGTGCAGCTGTCGCCGCGCATGCGCGCGCAATATCCCGAGGAAATGACCGTCGTCCTGCAGCACCAGTTCTGGGACCTGATGGTCACCGACGAACAGCTTCGAGGTCGGGCTTGTCGTTCGGCGGCGTGCCGGAGCGGCTGGTCGTTCCGTTCGCGGCGATCAAGAGCTTCGTCGACCCGTCGGTGCAGTTCGGGGTGCAGTTCGAGATGCTCGTCGCAGGCGAGGATGGCAAGGTCGAGCGCGCCGACGCCGCTCCGGGCGAAGGCCGGCGCCGCGCGCACCCGCCGGCCGAACGCTTGGCCGCACGCCGCGCCAATCCGCCGTCCGCTGACCAGCCGGCCAATCCGAGCCGCCAGCACCGGATAGCCCGACAACGCCGACGGGCGGCGGCGAAGTCGTGCGGCTCGACCGCTTCCGCAAGAAGTGACGTGGCCGCGCCGCACCCGCGTCGGGGTCCGTCATGAGCAAAAAACCTCGCAAACATTCTGACGCCATCGCGCACCGAGACGCGACACCTTCGGTCCGATCGAGGTGCCGCCCGACCGCTATTGGGGCGCGCAGACCGAGCGCTCGCGCCGCAATTTCCGCATCGGCGACGAGCGCATGCCGCGTCCGCTGATCCGCGCGCTCGGCATCGTCAAGCGCGCCGCCGCCGAAGTGAACCATGCTCTCGGCTCGCTCGATGCGCGCCGACGCGCGCGATCGCCGCGCGCGGCGCAGGAGGTGATCGACGGCAAGCTCGACGATCATTTTCCGCTGGTGGTCTGGCAGACCGGCTCCGGCACCCAGACCAACATGAACGTCAACGAGGTGATCGCGGCCCGCGCCAACGAAATGCTCGGCGGCAAGCGCGGCGCGAAATCGCCGGTGCATCCGAACGATCACGTCAACATGAGCCAGTCGTCGAACGACTGCTTTCCGACCGCGATGCACATCGCGGCGGCGATCGAGATCGCCGAGCGGCTTGTTGCCGGCGCTTGACGCATCTGCAAGCGCGCGCTCGCAGCGCAAGAGCCGAGGAGTTCGCGAGACATCGTCAAGATCGGCCGCACCCACACGCAGGATGCAACGCCGCTGACGCTCGGACAGGAATTCTCCGGCTACGCCGCGCAGGTGCAAGCTCGGCATCGCGCGAACGCAGCTCGGCGCTCAAGGAGCTCTATCCGCTGGCGCAAGGCGGCACCGCGGTCGGCACCGGCCTCAACGCCAAGCCGCAATTCGCCAGGATGGTCGCCAAACGAATTGCTCGCGCTCACCGGCCTGCCGTTCGTCAGCGCGCCGAACAAGTTCGAGGCGCTCGCCGCCCACGACGCCATCGTGTTCGTGCACGGCGCGCTGACCTCGGTCGCCACCGGCCTGTTCAAGATCGCCAACGACATCCGGCTGCTCGGCTCGGGCCCGCGCTCGGGCCTCGGCGAATTGATCCTGCCGGAGAACGAGCCCGGCTCCTCGATCATGCCGGGCAAGGTCAACCCGACGCAGAGCGGAGGCGCTGACCATGGTCTGCTGCCAGGTGTTCGGCAACCACACCACGATCACCGTCGGCGGCAAGCCAGGGCCATTTCGAGCTCAACGTCTACAAGCCGGTGATCGCGTACAGCCACTGCTGCAATCGATCCGGCTGCTCGCCGACGCATCGCGCGTCGTTCACCGACAATTGCGTCGTCGGCATTCGCGCCAACGAGGCGCGCATCCGCGAGCTGATGGAACGTTCGCTGATGCTGGTCACGGCGCTCGCGCCCAACATCGGCTACGAACGGGCCGCGGCGATCGCCAAGGCCGCGCACGCCAACGGCACGACGCTGCGCGAGGAGGCGATCCGGCTTGGCTACGTCTCGGCCGCCGAATTCGACCGGCTGGTGCGCCCGGAGAAGATGACGCGCCCCGGATAAAAATCTTCGCAATACAGCGGCAGCCGGGAAGTTTTTGCCTAGTGTGACGTTCGTTTGCAGGTCTCGAATGTTCGGTCCCCCAACTCGATCCTCACGCGAGCGAGCGCGGTACGTGGGTGCGTCGCGCACCGAAAAGTCGTGGCACGTCGATGGCAAGAAAGATTCGGACTCGCGCGAGTGGGTGCTCGCGGACGGATGTCGAACGCAGAAATTTCAACTCCCGCGCGGTGTTCGAACCCGCGCATCCCGTCATGAACCATTGATCGCTCGGGATTTTTCCGATGCCGAAAGAAATTGCAGCGTTTTGCCACGCTAAGAACGCATTTGGCGAAGAAGCAATAGGCTAACGCCGGAAGCGAAGACTTCAACAAGCCGGCAACTATCGAGGCGGCACGGGATGGGTGACGTCGTCAATTTCCGCAAGGCTCACAAGAGAGCCGAGCGGTCGCTGCAACTTAGTCGGGCAGCGGCCAATCGGTTGAAGCACGGTCGCACCAAGGCCGAGCGCAATCTTGTCGCTGCGCGAAATACAAAGTCCCGTCGCGATCTCGATTTACACCGGATCGACACGGGAGATGAGCGATGAAATCGCCGGTCATCAAGCGCTCTATTGTTATCGCCGGTCACAAGACCAGCGTTAGCCTTGAAGATGCGTTCTGGAGGGGATTGAAGGATATCGCGGGCACGCGCGATCTGACTTTGTCAGAGCTTGTTGCTGCAATCAATTCCGAGCGACGCCACGGCAATTTGTCGTCGGCTATTCGCCTGTTCGTTCTGGATCACTATCGCAGTCAGAATCCAGACGACAAAGCTCGGCTCGGTCCTGGGCGCGACCTGATGGCCGCTCGCAGTTCGGCGCCGATGTTACGGGTTGAGTAACCTCTCCAGCCAAGAACGTGACGCCGGCGGCTGTGCCTGCTTCGGCGGCGTCTGCGGACGAACCGCCGGGGGCGGCCGGATGTCGGTAGGGGCCGATGATGTCTTGGCGGCTGGACGCTGCGGTTGATTTTTTGGCTGTTGCTGGAACGCGGGGGGCGGTCTAGCCGGAACAGGAATAGCAGAAGGTGTCGTCGCGCTTGGCGCGTCCACCGATCCTGTCGACGGAACCGGAACCTCCCGACCGGCTTGAAGTGCATCGATCCGCTTGTCTTTCTCCTCGATAGCACGAAGCGCGAGCCAGTTTGCGAACGCCGCAACGTCGAGCGTCCGCTTAAATTCACCGAACGGTCCGCGGAGCGACAGCGCGATCTCGGGGCGTACGCCTTCCAACGCGCCGCTTCCTGGCGCTCCCGTCAAGATCAGCCGCGTGTCGAGACCGCCCGCGGATAAATCGAGTGCGAGGTTGGCGTCAACATCGATACCCTTCGCCTGAACCGCTGTATTGGCGAGACGTAGTTGGCCGGCGGCAACGACGATTTCGCCCTGCGCCAGTCCGACGCTCAACGTGGCATTGCCGAGCGCGGCTTCGGTACGCTGATCGATTCTCACGGCGTCGATCGGAAGTCCCTCGTCGACACTGCGGATCACTGCCGCAAACACCGAAGGATCGATGTGCTTAATCGCGCCATCCTGCACGGTGAAGGTACCGCCGCCTTGCAGCGATCCGATCAACGCGACCGGACTTCGTCCGTTACCTCGCATATGGAGGTCAATGGTTGCTCGGCCGGTCAGCGCACCGTCGTCGGGAAGCAACGCCATGAGATCAACGGCGGACAGTCTGACATGGCTGTCGAGACTCAGTCCGTCGTCGCCGCGCCGGAAGGCCATCGAACCCGCGACCCGCCCGCCCGCAACCGATCCGCTGATCTCTTCGAGCGAAACCGCATCCCGACCAAATTGCATGACGCCGCTCATATCAGCGACGCCAAACTGTGGCAGTAGCCGCGCATTGGCGATCCGCAGCTTGACCGATCCTTCGACGCTGCCGATGAGAGCCTGCTCGAAAGGCTCCGAAGGCCAGCTTCCAGTCTTGAGGCGGGGGATGCCGACCATGGCGGCAATCGCCGTCGGCAGATGCAACGCGTCGAGTGATAGCTCACCGCGAATGTGATGTGGCTCGGCAATGCCAATGGTCAGCCGCCCACCAATGTCGGTGCCGCCCATGGTTCCGGTGAGATCGTTCAATCCGACCTCGCCCTCGCCAAATGTCAGCCGCGTCGCCATCGCCGCCGGAACGAATTCCGCCTCACGTCCGGCTGAAGCCGGGATACGGAAGTTGGCGCGGACAAGTTTGACGTCCAAATTCGCCGTCGGGCCCTGATTGCCGGCCAGCCGGAGCGTTCCGGTCGTCGATGCATCGAGACCCGAAGCGGCCAGCCGTCCGCCCACCGCGATCTCGTTGTCCAGCGGACCCCGCGCCGTGACGGTGATGCGCCCGGCGCCCTTGTCGACGGCGACAGCCCGCTCAAGGCCAAGAATTGCGAGGAGCGCGGCGCCTTCGCGCGCTTCGATCTCGCCCGCGAGGTTGACGCGCGCGGAGCGTAACCGCGCGAGCCCGGCGGCGGTCAGGTCGACCCCATCTGCCAGGACGTCGCCCTGCATGCCGATCCGCAGCGCACCTGCGACGCCGTCGACTTTGAATTGGCCCTGTGCCTCGGCAGCCGATGCTTTTCCACTGCCGACGCTCAAAGCCACACTCAGCTTTGCAGGCGTCACCCGTTGCGCACTACGGCGCAGCTCCGCTGCAGCCTGAGGGGCGATGCGCTCGATCAGCGCCGCCACCCCGTCAAACTGGCGAGCATTGAGCTCGAGTGTCACCGCGCCGCGCGGCGCTGACGCGCGACTGTCGATCGTGCCGCTGCCTGAGACCGAGGCGCCACCGAAATCGCTGACCGTAAGCCGCTCGACGGTGATGCTCTGCGCGTCAAAGCGCACGCTCACATCGGCTCCCTTCAACTCAACGCCCGCAAGTGTCGCCCGGCCGATCTTCGCGGACAGCAGTCCTTCGCGCGGCCACTCCAGCGCGCTGTCATCAAGCAGACCCAGCAAGCTGTAGGCGCGGTCGAGATCGATGTCAGGCGCGCTCAACACGGCTTCGATGCGCGGCGGCCGCTGACTGTCGCCCCAGCTGTATGCCAGCCGCCCTTCAACCCGCATCCGGTCCAGTTCGGCCCTGAGGCGTTCCACGGCGATCTCATTGCGAGCCAACCTGACGTCACCATCGAGACTCAGCGTCGCCGCCCCCGTCACTTGATCCTCGGGACGGTTCGTCAACCAAGCGATCAGGGCGCGCGGCTCCTTCGACGCAAGCCGCGTCCGTCCTGAAAACGAAACGTCCCCTGCCACACTCACGCGCCCCGACATCGCCAGTTGCGACAATCCGGGTCCGCGCAATTCGAGTTTCTCGATATTCCAGCCGTTCACTTCGCTGGCGAAATCAGCGCTGACGCGCTGGAGCGTCGCGCCGGCCAGCACAAGACTTTCGACGCTAATCCCGAGCGACACCGGAATGACCGGTCGCTGGGACGCATCGAACAGATCGGCAAACGCCTTGATCGCTGCGAACGGGCGGTGGCGGTCCGGCTCCGGCAACGCCAAAATGCGATCAAGGTCGATTTGCGAAGACGACAGCACGCCGGTGACGCGCGGCGACGCACCGAAATTGACCAGCGCGTCCCCGCGCATCCGAAGCGGCCGTTCATCGGGACCGTATTGGAATTCGATCTGCTCGACGACCGCACGTTCACTGGTGCTGTCGATTTTGCCGGTCAGACGCCACGGCTCGAGGATTTCTGCTGAGGATCCGCTTGGCGCACGCGTCAGCGAGCGCGAGAGGGTCACGCCACCGACGAACCGCGGCCCGCCGTTTTCCAGCGACAGGAACCCTTCCGCCTCCGCCGTCAGGGAGCGATCGACGGGATCGACGCCCAAGCGGACACGCGTTCGGCCGTCGCCAACCCGGCTTGCCGCAATACGGTAAGGATAGTGCACCCCGTCGGCGTAGAACGAGCCCTGCCCCTTGACCGGGCCCGACAATGTCCGCAGTTCGCCCTTGAACTCAAACTTGTCGAGCACGACGCCGTACCCGCTTGCCGCATCGGCCAAAAGCGCGCGGCTATCGCGGATGTCCAGGCGCTCGATCGAAATGGCGTCCGCATCGAACCCCACCGACGGCGCCGGCCATTCCAGCCGGCCATTGCGGTCGAGCGCCGCGGTGAGCTCGGCGCCCTCCAAAATCACCTCGCTCGCCTTGAATTCTCCGCGTGCCAGGGAACCGAGCGAAAACTCGATGCTGAGACGGCCAGCGCGCAACGAACCGGCTTGCCCGGGTCGCGAAATATCGATGCGCTGAAGGTTTAACGACGGTATCGGTAGCAGCCGGGCGTCGATCGGACCGGCGATGCGGACCCGTAAACCGCTGATTCGACTGGCCTGAGTCTCAAACTCGGTGCGGTACTGGTTCCAGTCGATAAAATGCGGAGCGACCAGCGCCGCCACCAGCGCCAGGATGAATGCTATCGCAATGCTGAGCAGCGTAGCCTGCACGCCGTTTCCAACCCAGCTTCAAACCGGTATCCAAGCTCCCTCACCTCGGACACGCCTAAATTCGAGCCGGGAGCCCCCAGCATCATCAGTATAGCACGATGCAGGATTGCCGACCATTCCGCGCCGGATCATCTCATCCGCAGCGCGCCGTCCCCGCCCCTCGATTGGGAACGCGGTGACCTCTTCTGCCCGCTTGACGGCAAATCTATGTCGCGCATGGCAGTGTGCAAGTCCGCTCGTGTGGCGGTTCAGAAGTCCGCAACATGGTTGCGGCAAGTCCGAATTGCGGACTTCTGAACCTAAGCCACACTAAAATCAATGAGTTGCTAGTGGTTCAATTCTAACATTCGCAAAACAGTCCGCGGAAACGGGATGCGAATGTTAGAATTGAACCACTAGTCCAGGCTGACGATCTTTCCCGGGTTCATGATGCCGCCAGGGTCGAGCGCGCGCTTGATCGCGCGCATGGCGTCGAGCGCCTCTCGGCCGTGCTCGGCTTCGAGATAGGCCATTTTCCCCTGCCCCACGCCGTGCTCGCCGGTGCAGGTCCCGTCCATGGCCAGCGCGCGGGCGATCAGGCGCTCGTGCAGCCCCTTGGCGCGCGCCACTTCGTCGTTGTCGGCCATGTCGAACGTCATGGTGAGATGGAAATTGCCGTCACCGACATGGCCCATGATCGGAGCGATCAGCCGGCTATCGGCGATGTCGCGCTGGGTTTCGGTGACGCATTCGGCCAGCCGCGAGATCGGCACACAGACATCGGTCGCGAACACCGAGGCGCCAGGGCGCAACGCCCGGCCGGACCAATAGGCGTCGTGACGCGCCTGCCAGAGCTTGGTGCGCTCCTCCGCCTTTGTCGCCCAATCGAAGGGGCCGCCGCCGAGCTCGGTGGCGATCTCGCCGAAACGGCGTCGATTGCTCCGCCACGCCGGCGTCGCTGCCGTGGAACTCGACGAACAGCATCGGCGTCTCCGGCAGCGTCAGCTTTGAATAGGCGTTCGACGCTTTCACCTGCAACTGGTCCAGCAGCTCGATGCGCGCGACCGGAATGCCGGACTGGATCGTCAGGATGGCGGCGTTGCAGGCGGCCTCGACCGACGGGAACGGGCAGACGCCCGACGCAATCGCCTCCGGAATACCCGAAAGCCGCAACGTCAGTTCGACGATCACGCCGAGCGTGCCCTCGGAGCCGATCATCAGCCGCGTGAGGTCGTAGCCCGCGGACGATTTCTTGGCGCGGCTGGCCGTGGTCATCAGTTCGCCGTTCGCCAGCACGACCTTCAGCGACAGCACATTGTCCTTCATGGTGCCGTAGCGCACGGCATTGGTGCCGGAGCAGCGCGTCGCCGCCATGCCGCCCAGCGACGCGTCGGCGCCGGGATCGAGCGGGAAGAACAGGCCCTGGTCGCGCAGATGCTCGTTGAGTGCCTTGCGGGTGATGCCGGGCTCGACCACGCAATCCAGATCGTCGGCGTGGACCGCCAGCACCCGGTTCATGTCGCGGAAATCGATCGACACGCCGCCTTGCGGCGCGTTGACCTGGCCTTCCAGCGACGAGCCGGTGCCGAACGGGATCACCGGCACGCCATGCGCAGCGCAAATCCGCACGATCTCCTGCACGTCGGCGATGCTCTGCGGAAACGCCACCGCGTCCGGCGGCTGGTTGGCGACCCAGGTCGTCGTGTTGCCGTGCTGCTCGCGCACCGCCTGCGAGGTGACGAGGCGGTTGCCGAATTTTTGCGTCAGCGCCGCGAGCGCGGCTGCCGTTTGCCGTGTTGGAGTTTCCGAGCTGCTGACCGCCATGCCGTTTTCCGATCGAGGGCAACAAACCTCGGAAAAACTGAGTGGATTGGACATCGCTATCCACTCAGCAATCCGCGATGCGAATGTCAAATCCAAACCACTAGCAGTATCTGCTAGTGGTCCTTCAACATTCGCATCGCGTACTTGCTGCCAGGTGGGTAGCGAATGTCAAATCCACTCCACTAGGACGTCGCCAGAGCGTCGCATGCGCTCCAGAAATGCTGCGGCAGCTCAGTCGCCAGAACGCGCAGATCCCCCTGGAGATCGCTGAGCGAGGCCTCTGGCGATTCCGGCTCCAAACTGAACGTGGTGTCCGGGTTGGCCGGGTCGGAATAGGTCAGGGTGACGTTCCAGCGCACCGCTAACCGGCGCGCCAGGAACAAGCGACCGACGGCATCGGTCAGCGCGCGAATGTGCACCACCGAATCCGAATAGAACCAGACGCGCGGAATCTTGAATGTGTGCCCTGCCTGATCGGCGTGGCCCTCGCACGACCAGCATGGGTAGAACACGCCGAGCTTCTTGATCTCGAACACCAGCGGCGCGACCAAGGGCTCAACCGGGCCGCGATCGCCTTCGCTGGACAGGCGGCTCGGCGCCGCGGAACAGAAGCGGTGACAACCGGTCGAATGGCGGTAGTCAGGACACGTCGGGTCGCAGACCGGGTCGGGCACCGGCCCAAGCGCATGCGCCCGCTGGACTTCGCGTCCGACGAACTTCTTCCGGGCTGAACCGTCGTTGCGAGGCTTGATGTGCAAGGGACTCTCCCGCCATCAAAACCTACGAAGAAAAGTTTAACAAAATGCAGAGGGCGACGGCGCGACAAGACCGCCTCGTGCATGCTTTGGGTTGGTAAACGCAAGATTGTCAGGTCGGCGGCGCCGCCGACGGGTCCTGCCGCTGGCGAATGACGTTGGTCACCATGGTGGAGATGCGCGGCGCCTCGTCCTCGCGGAATGGGATCGGGCGGCACATGTCCATGACGATCACCCCGAGCCGCGCCATTCGATAAGACGCATAAAAGGCGTCGGCGGCGGTGGTGGCGACGCGCTCCGCCAGCGCACCGCCAAGTTGCTGAACCAGCGACGTGCTCGCGATGTCGACCACGCCGAGCTTGCCGGCCTCGACCACGAGCCGGCGCAACAGATGAATTGTGGCGGCGGCGGTCGGACGATGCCCGTAGGTGGCGGCGATGCGGCGCACCATGCGAACGCCGACCGCGAGGAAGAATAACGCGTCGCTCAGCGCCGTCGGGCTGATCGCGGTGATGCCGAAGGCGCGCAGCACGGCGGCGCGAACGTGTTCTTCGGCCCGGGCATCGAGCGGCTTCATGACGGTGCGCGACAGGATCTCGACCTGCTGCGCCACGTTGTGATGCGGCTGCACCTGGCGTTGGAAGGTCTCGATCGCAACCTGGGTGGCGGGCTCGCGCGGGACCACCGCGAGGATATCGGCGACGATGGTCCGTGCCGCACCGGGCGTGACGATATCGGCATCAAGACGCTGGCGAATGCTTTCGACATTGCGCAACCGCCACAGGCTGGTGACCTCACGCGCGATGATCACGCCGGCGCCGGCGACGCCCGCAACCACCGCGGTTGCGGCAAGCGTACCGAGCGCGGTGGAGCGCTCGAACGCGGCGGCAATCCACCAATAGGCATCGACGATGAACCAGCCGGTGACCGCCACGCCGAGCCCGGCGAGCCCGAAGCTGCGCACGCGGTTTCTGGGCGGCGTCGGCACCGGAAGCGCCCTCGGCGGCGGCTGCGTCGCCACCACCCGGTCGGTGCGCTCCGACACGATGACCTGCGGCGCGCTGCGCGGCGGAACGATGCGCGCCTCGCCTTCAATCACCCGCGGCTGGAATGGATCGGTCGTGCTCATCGCAGCCGGTCTCCCACCAGGAAGTCCAACGCCCGGTCGAGATTGATGTGCGCAATCCCGTCGACCGGCGACGGATCGATCACCGGCGGCTCAAACAGCGGCACGTTGAGAAACGGCGTATTCCAAGCGTCGGGCCGCGGCGGCCGGATCGGCACCGTGCCGACGAAGAACTTCGATTGCTTGTCGGCGCCCACCGGACGACCGACCACCACCTGCACGCGCTGGCCGTCGATCTCCTGCACGTCCTCGGCGGTCGAGATCACCGAGGCGATCGGGAGCACGTCGAATTTGGCGTTGCTGCTCTTCGCCTCGATCGCCGGAAACGCCGCCATCGAGCGCAACAGTTCCGCGAGGTGGTCGCGCTGCACGTCGGGAACATGATCCGCCTTGGTCGCGGCGAACACCACCCGGTCGATATGCGGGCCCCAAATCAGTTTCGAGAACAGGTTGCCGGAACCGTAGCGAAAGCTTTGCAGAATGCCCTCGAGCGCCAGCCGCTGATCCTCGAATGCTTCGCGACCGGCGAGCAACGCCCGCAACACGTCGACCAGCACGATCTGGCGCGAGAACCAACGGAAATGATCCTCGTAGAAGCGCGCAACCACTTCGCGCTTATAGGTGTCGTAACGTTCCTCCATCAACGCGCCGAGCGTATTCGGCGCGGTGCGCGCGCTCTCGGGGATATCGAGCGGCGCAAACCAAAGGAACGGCGCGTCGGCGAGATGGCCCGGACACAGGAAACGCCCCGGCTGCAGATGGCTGAGGCCGTACTTGTCGCGCGCCTTGATCAGGAACGCGCGATAGAGATCATGCGCGCGTTTCGCCGTATCGTCGCTCGCCGTCTCGTCATGGCGATGCTGCGCGAGGAAGGCGAGGTAGTCGACCGCCGCTTCGGCGCGCACGCCGCGCCGATAAAGCCGCAAGCTCGCGCGCGACCACTCCGCAAACGATTGTTCGAGCAGCGGCAGGTCGAGCAGCCACTCGCCGGGATAGTCCACGATGCGGATCGTGATCGTCGCCGGGTTGCCGCTGATCTCGCTGAGCAGTTTGCCGGCGGCATTGGCCGGCATGAAGCGTAGCTCGATGCCGATCTCGCGCAGGTCGTCGGTGCCCTCAGGCCAGGCGGGCGCGCCCGCCGCCATCGCCTCGACATTCTCCTCGTAGCGGAAGCGCGGCAGCCGGCCCGAGCCCGCCTCCTTGAGCCGGGTGCCGACCAGGCGGCCGCCGCTGATGACGCTCAGCAACGGCATGCGGTTGGGGTTATGGACGGCGCTGAGCAGGTTGTGGATCAGGCTGGTGATGAACACCGTCTTGCCGGAACGGCTGAGCCCGGTGACCGCGAGATCGACGGTCGAGCCCTGCGCCAATTCGGCAATATCGGTGGCTGCGGACAGCCAACCGGACGCCTTGGCGACCATCGGGGCATACCACGTGGCATTCGTCATCGGTGGCGGTCTCGCTGAAGGGGCCTGCCGCGGGAATATCGGCGCTCTTGGCCGGAATGGAAGGCCGAATTCCGGCAATACGGCCTGTCCGGTTAATGTTTGCTCCTGCTGGAAAGACGCGGCCAGCAAACGGCAAGCGCAGCAAATTCAGCAACAATTGACCTCAAATGCACATATTCACGCAGAATTTTCGTGAATGCGGCGCAAATTCTGGCATGATGTCGCTCAGTATCCGGGTGCTGCCATGTTGGATCGCGTTGACTTCGAGCCGGTGTTTTTTGCGCCCTTCGTCTCCTCGCCGATGATCGTCGAGAAGGGCTGGATCGACTACAATGGCCATCTCAACATGGCCTACTACAACGTGCTGTTCGACCGGGCGGTCGATGAAGCCTTCGAGCTGCTCGGCTGCGGGCTCGACTATGTGAAAATCCGCCGGCACTCCTGTTTCACCGCCGAGGTCCACGTCCGCTACCTCAGGGAGCTGAATGCCGGCGACCCGGTGCGGGTGACGTTCCAATTGCTCGATTTCGACGCCAAGCGCATGCACTACTTCGAGCAGCTGTTTCACGCCAAGCAAGGCTACGTCTCGGCGACCTCCGAGAACATGTCGCTGCATGTCGACATGGACGCCAAGAAAACCGCGGCGTTCCCGCCCGAGGTGATGAACTGCCTCGCGCGCATGAAGCAAGCCCACGCCAAACTGCCGGTGCCAGAAGCGGTCGGCCGCAAAATCACCATGCCGGCAAAGGGTTGACCCCTCCCGCTTGGGGGTTACGAATGCCATCTTGAAACCGTGAGATTCGCTTCACGTGCGAAGCCGGCGCATGAGCCGGTTCCAACCGGATTTGCGATGGCCGAGCCGGAAAATATCCCGCGCAACGACAATACGTTGCCGCCTTATCCTCAGCCTGGCGGGATCGCCGCGCGGGCGATGGCGAACCGTGCGCAGCCGGCCTACCTCGACGATCTCAATCCCGAACAGCGCGAAGCCGTGGTGACGCTCGACGGTCCGGTGCTGGTGCTGGCCGGCGCCGGCACCGGCAAGACCCGGGTGCTGACCACGCGCATCGCCTACATCCTGGAGACCGGCCGCGCGCGGCCGGGCGAAATCCTCGCCGTCACCTTCACCAACAAGGCGGCGCGCGAGATGAAGGAGCGCGTCGGCCGCATGGTCGGCCAGGTGGTCGAGGGCATGCCGTGGCTCGGCACCTTCCATTCGATTGGCGTGAAGATCCTGCGCCGCCATGCCGAGCTGGTCGGACTGAAATCCGACTTCACCATCCTCGACACCGACGACCAGATCCGGCTGATGAAGCAGCTGATCTCGGTCGAGAATTTGGATGAGAAACGCTGGCCAGGCCGCGTGCTGGCGCAACTCATCGATAGCTGGAAAAACCGCGGGCTGACGCCGGACCAGGTGCCGGCCGGCGAAGCCGCAAGCTTTGGCGGCGGCAAGGGCAAAAAGCTCTACATCGCCTATCAGGAGCGGCTGAAGACGCTCAACGCCGCCGACTTCGGCGACCTGCTGCTCGAATGCATCCGCCTGTTCCGCGGCCACCCGGAGGTGCTGCGGCAGTATCAGCAGCGGTTCAAATACATCCTGGTCGACGAATATCAGGACACCAACGTCGCGCAGTATCTCTGGCTGCGGTTGTTGGGGCAGTCGCAGAGCGCGCCGAGCTCTCCACCGTCATTGCCGGGGCATAGCCCGTCGAAGACGGGCGTGAACGCCCTTGAGTCCCGGCAATCCATCCCTCTTCCCGAAGACGATGGATCACCGGGTCACGCGCCTTCGGCGCGGCCCGGTGATGACACCGAGAATGCCGCCCCAACGTCGCCCAAGACGCTCCATCAAAAAAACATCTGCTGCGTCGGCGACGACGACCAGTCGATCTACGGCTGGCGCGGCGCCGAGGTCGACAACATCCTGCGCTTCGACCACGACTTCCCCGGCGCCAAGGTCGTTCGCCTGGAGCGCAATTATCGCTCCACCGCGCACATCCTCGCCGCCGCCTCGCATCTGATCGCGCACAACCAAGGCCGGCTCGGCAAGACGCTGCGCACCGAGGACGAGCCCGGCCACAAGGTGCAGGTCACCTCCTGCTGGGATTCCGAGGAAGAAGCGCGCGCCATCGGCGATGAGATCGAACAGCTGCAGCGCGACGACGGCACCGGGGCGCCGCACAATCTCGACGAGATCGCGATCCTGGTGCGCGCCTCGTTCCAGATGCGCGAGTTCGAGGATCGCTTCGTCACGCTGGGCCTGCCCTATCGCGTGATCGGCGGCCCGCGCTTCTACGAGCGCATGGAAATTCGCGACGCGATGGCCTATCTGCGGCTGGTGGCGCAGCCTGCCGACGACCTGGCGTTCGAGCGCATCGTCAATGTGCCCAAGCGCGGGCTCGGCGACGCCACCGTCAACATGCTGCACACCTTCGCCCGCAAGCGGCGCGTGCCGCTGTTGGAGGCGACGCGCGCCATCGTCGAGACCGACGAATTGAAGCCGCGCCCGCGCAACGCGCTGCGCGATCTGGTCGCGAGCTTCGACCGCTGGCGCGCGATCAAAGACGCGACGCCGCACGGCGAACTGGCGCAGATCGTGCTTGATGAAAGCGGCTATACAGAAATGTGGCAGAAGGACCGCTCCGCCGACGCCGCCGGCCGGCTCGAAAACCTCAAAGAGCTGGTGCGCGCGATGGAGGAGTTCGAGAACCTCGCCGGTTTCCTCGAGCACATCTCGCTGGTGATGGACGCCGACAAGAAAGAAGGCGAGGAAGCGGTCTCGATCATGACCATGCATTCCGCCAAGGGGCTCGAATTCGACACCGTGTTCCTGCCCGGCTGGGAGGAAGGCCTGTTTCCGAGCCAGCGCACGCTCGACGACCAGGGCCGCGCCGGCCTCGAGGAGGAGCGGCGTCTTGCGCATGTCGGCCTCACACGCGCGCGCCGCCGCCTCAAGATCTACTTCGCCGCCAACCGGCGCATGCACGGCATGTGGTCGTCGAACATCCCCTCGCGCTTCCTCGACGAATTGCCGGAGGCGCATGTCGAGGTGCAGGAGGCGAAGGGCGGCTTCGCGTCCGGCATGAGCGCCTATGGCAACGCCGGCGGCTCGCGCTTCGACGAGATGACGCATTTCGGCTCGGGCTATTCGACGCCCGGCTGGCAGCGCGCACAGGCGCGCGGCAAGAGCTTCAGCAAGCGCGACGGCGCGTTCGAGGAGGAAGACGCCTCGCAGGACTACGAGGCGTATGACAGCACCGACATCGGCGCGCGCAGTGGCTCATCGCGCGGCTCAAGCGCACGCGGCAACACGGCCTCAGGATCTTCTGCAAGGGGGACTGGTGCCACAGCGCTCCCCTCCCCCCTTGAGGGGGAGGGTCAGGGAGGGGGGTGGCCAGCCGGGGGGGCGCGTGAACTCCCGCGACGCCGCCCGCCGCCGCGGCCCGCTCACCATCGAAGGCGAACTGGTCGCCAAATCCACCGGCGCCGTCTCCGCCTTCGCGATCGGCGACCGCGTGTTCCACCAGAAATTCGGCAACGGCAACGTCGTCAATGTCGACGGCAACAAGCTCACCATCGCCTTCGACAAGGCCGGCGAGAAGCGCGTGGTGGATAGTTTTGTGGAGCGGGTGTGAAGAATGCCCATGCGCGCGCTGTCCCATCATCCAACAATCGCGTGATCGAAACGCAGTAAAACTCACGCAAATATATATAAACCGACCGCTCGCTTGTATTCGCTGACTTCGTAGCCAGCTGTATAATCTGCCCCGAAATATTTCCGGGCTGAAATTTGAAAGCATCAATCCGATGACCAACATCAATATTACTGCGTCCGAGCGCGAACAAGCCCGCCGAACTCCGGCTCAGCCCAGCCAAAGCCCGCAGCAGCAGACCCAACAGCCGGGCGACAACCAGAACCAGCAGCAGGGCGACGCGCCCAACAAAGACAAGCCGGCGCAGCAGAAGTAAGCGACACCGAGATACGAAAGGCCCGGGGCAATGCCCCGGGCCTTTGCGTTTGCAGCCGGCGCAGGCGGTCCGTGTCAAACGGCCCCGCCTCCGCCACTTTCATTTGCGCGCTTACGCCGCCGATTTCACCTCGATCTTCTTCGCCTGCTTGGCGGCGGGCTTCGGCACCGTCACCTTGAGCACGCCCTTGGAGATGTCGGCTTTGATCTTGTCGGTGTCGACGCCGGCCGGCAGTTCCAGCGTGCGATAGAACGAGCCGTAGCTGCGCTCGATCAGGTGATAGTCCTTCTGCTTGTCCTCCTTCTCGGCTTTCTTCTCGCCGCGGATGGTCAGCACGTTGTCGGCGACGTTGATCTGCACGTCCTTCTCTTCGAGGCCGGGCAGCTCGGCGGTGATCTCGATCTCGCCATCGCTTTCGGTGACGTCGATCGCCGGCATCATCTCGCGCGCGGCTCCGCGCGTGACGCTTGGCATGCTCGGGAAGCCGCGGCCGAAGTCTTCGAACAGACGGTCGATTTCACGTTGCAGCGAGAAGAAGGGATCGGTGTCGCGCCGCGCGACCTCACGGTTGCGACCGACCGGAATCAGCGATCTCAGGTTCATGGGGGTTCTCCTATGCTCGTAACCGAACACGGCACCAGACAACGCCCCGCCGACGCCAACCACATTGACGTATATCAATGGCGGTCGCGGGCGCGACGCGCACGATGCTTTGCATATTGATCTGGCCGGTGCGTCAGCCGATGTAATGGCGCCCGAACAATTTTTCACGACGTCAGCCCGGCTGATGCGGCGCAGCGTTTTGTGCGCCGAGAACTTTTCAAACCGTCTTCCAAACGACCAAGCAAACCAAAACAAAACGAGCCGCCCGAGGCGGCCCGCATGGTGCAACGTCAACTGTTGCCGTCAGAAGGCCTGATGCCGTCACGGACGCAGCGCCTGCGTCCCGCCGATCATCAGCGGTCCGGTCTGGATGCCCAGCGGATCGATGATGTCGAGCGTCGCGCCGCTGCGGTCGTTGGCGCGCAGCGTGTCCGGACCCAGGAACAGTTTCAGGCCGACGAAGACGCGATGGTCGGTGACCTTGAGCTCGTCGCTCTGCACGCCAAAGACGACGGGATCGAACTCGGTTCGCGACCCGCGATACTTCACGAACCCGGCGATGGGCGCGAAGGCGAAGCGGTGTTCGAGCTTCGCTTCCCACAGGAACGTATCGAAGCCATTCGTGGGTCCGCTCGCCGGGACGAAGCCGTTGTCGTATTTCACCTCGCCGTTGGCATAGAGCAGCGTGCCCTCCAGCATCGTGTTGGGCAGGATGAAGTAACGGCCGGTGCCGCGCACGAACCAGGCGTGGGAATCGAGATGGCTGCTCTGCGGCGTCTCCACCACGGTGTCGTAACCGCCCTGGAGGTAGAAGGTGAACTGGTTCCAGTAGAGCTGCGCTTCGCCGCCGACGACCACATGCCGCACGGCCTCGTTGAACCCGGCTCCGGCCTCGCCAGTCCCCACGAACGCGCCAAGCAGGCCGGTTTGCGCGTTGCGCCAGTTGATGTGGCCGCCAAACAGGTAGTTGAAGTTCGTGATATGGGGACCGTAGAGCGGGTGGTCGCTCCGGTAGGTGGTGCGTTCGGCCTGGATGTCGAGCTGCACGCTCATCGACGGCGCGATCCAGTAGGCGCCGCGTCCCGCCCCGCCCATGGACCAGCCGTCAAAGTCCCAAGGATCGGCGAAGCATGCGGGCCCCGGATTACAGATGGTGTGCCTGAACTTGGTATCGGCCCAGCCGCCGTAGACTTCGATATAGCCGCTGGCCTGCTGCACGATCGGGACCGCCCCGGGCGCCTTGACCGGCATATCCGCCGCGTTGGCGATGGTGGCCATCGTGGCGCCAGCGAACACCGCCGCGCCTGTCAGCAGCCGAGCAAACGACATGGGCCCCAATCCCCGAAAAACGAATACGGCAACAAAACTAGTCCAAAGCCGTTGTTGAAAGGGAGCAATTGCAAGCCGTTCCACAGATTGCTGCGACCATGTTGCGAGGCGGCAACAATGGCTTCGGCGCCCTTACCTGGAGCAGTGGGCCGGCTGGACCGCCGGCGTTTGCGCCATATCAAGGCACAGCGTGCCCGTTCTGCTTGGCTGGCAGCCTGCATTCTGACGTTTGAGCATGATCTTGTCCGAAAACCGGTTTCCATCCAAGTCGGATAGCTTTTTCGGGATCATGCTCTAGCCGAGGAGGACTGCCATGACGTCCGTCCCGCGCCAACGCGCGAAGCCCGGCAGCCGCGGCGGCGGCCGCTTCTTCCATATTGAGATGCGGCCGGCGTCCGAATTCGGAACCTTCCGTGTGCAGGACGTCGGCGAGCGGGGCGGCGTCGAGCGGGTGGCTGGGCGACGGGCCGGCGGCCATTGGGATACCGCCAAATGGCTGGTCGAAAAGACCCACGCCCATATCGAGGGCGACCGCCTGGTGCCGGACTCCGACGAGGCCAAGGCTCTCTTCAAGAGCCTTGGTTCGCCGCCCGAGCATATCGAGGGCGATCGCTTCAAGGCGAAGCCCAGGCGCGACATTCCCGAAAGCGAGAAGCCGACCGCCGCGATGCGGCGCGCGCAGCTCGCCAACATCCGCAAGGCGCAGGCGGCGCGGCGGCCGATGTAGGCCGCGCGACGCCGATGCGCACGGGAGCGACGCCCCATGATCCGCAAACTGCCGTCCGGAGGCTACCGGCTCTATTCGCGCAAGAAGGATCGCAAGACCGGCAAGCGGCGCAACCTCGGCACCTTCCGCAGCCGCGCCGCCGCCGAGCGGCACGAACGCGCGGTGCAATATTTCAAGCGGCATTGATGCCGGTTGCTGCGGGGCTGATCTGATCGACGCCGTCTACGCGATCGTCATCGCCCCGCGCAGGCGGGCGTCGATCGATCAAGAGTGCATGGCAGGCGGCCAGGCAGGCTTGTTTGGCATCGCTCCTTAGGACAGAATAATGCTGTGAAATGTGTCCCAGTAGGAGCGAGTGAAATGGCCGGACTGTCATGTTTGCTTTTGCGCCGCCTTGCCGTCATCGCGATCGTCGCAGTCGGCAGCTACTTGCCGGGCACGGCACGGGCCGAGGAGTTCCGATCGTCTGCTCAGCGCCGGTGAGCTGGCGCAGCTCGTGGCACCCATTGCGCTCTATCCCGATACGTTGCTGACCCAGGTGCTCATGGCGTCGACCTATCCGCTGGAGGTGGTCGCGGCAGCGCGCTGGTCGCAACAGAATCCGAACGTCAAAGGGCCGGCGCTGGAAGCCGCCATGCAGGGCCAGAACTGGGATCCGAGCGTGAGGGCGCTCACCGCGCTGCCGCAGGTCCTGCAGATGATGAACGACCAGCTCGACTGGACGCAGCGGCTCGGCGATGCGTTCCTGGCGCAGCCGGACGAAGTGTTCGATGCCGTCCAGGATTTACGGGCCAGGGCGGAAGCCGCCGGCCACCTCAAGTCGACCGACGAGCAGCGGGTCACGCGCGACCAGCGGCCTGCATCCGTGACGACCGTGCCCGGCACGCCCGCACCGCGCGAAACCGTGATCGTGATCGAGTTGGCGCGGCCGGAGACGTACTTCGTGCCGGTCTACAATCCCGCCGTGGTGTTCGGCGCGTGGCCTTTCCCGGTGTATCAGCCGTTCTTCTGGCACCCGCCGGGCTGGGTTGCCGCCAACGCCTTCTCGTTCGCGACCGGCGTGTTCGTCGGGTCGGCGATCTGGGGCAACGTCAACTGGTGGAATCGCAACGTCAACATCAACATCAACCGATACAACAGCTTCAACCGCACGCGGATCAACAACAACAACTGGAACCACAACCCGCGCCACCGTCGCGGCGTGCCGTACCGTAACGCCAACGTCTCCAAGCGCTTCGACCCGAGCCGCGGGGCCGCACGTAAGTCCGCCGCCGATCGGATCGGGCAAGGCAAAGGCATCGGCGGCGGCATGAAGGGCGGCCCCGGCTACGGCATGGGCGGCAAAGCAGGAGGCGGCGGCATGAAGGGCGCTCCCGGCGGCATGGGTGGCAAAGCAGGAGGCGGCATGAAGGGCGATCCCGGCGGCATGGGCGGCAAAGCGGGAGGCGGCGGCATGAAGGGCGCTCCCGGCGGCATGGGTGGCAAAGCGGGAGGCGGCATGAAGGGCACTCCCGGCGGCATGGGTGGCAAAGCGGGAGGCGGCATGAAGGGCGCTCCCGGCGGCATGGGTGGCAAAGCGGGAGGCGGCGGCATGAAGGGAAGCGCTGGGAAGAAGGGCGGCGGCATGGGCGGCGGAATCCCCGGCGGCATGGGCGGCGGAATCCCCGGCGGCATGGGCGGCGGAATCTCCGGTGGCATGGGCGGCGGCATGGGCATCGGCGGCATGGCCGGTGGCGGCATGGGCATCGGCGGGATGGGCGGCGGCGGAATGGGCGGCGGCATGCGGCGCTGAGGCTGAAAGGTGCGACGGCAAATGCCGCGGTCTTCGCGTTCGCGCGGGAGGCGACATGAGACGCTCGCGCTGAACTCGCGGCTGCGGCGGCACCGATGCGAGCGTTGCTGAACTGAGCGCGTCCGCGAGTCGCGCCGCCCTCACCTGCGCAATTGAAACGCCACCAGCGCGGCGATCATCATCGCGCCGCCGAGCGCCTGCAGCGGCGTGATCACCTCGCCGAGAAAGATCGCGGAGCCGATGGTCGCGAGCAGCGGCTCGAGGTTCATGAACAGCGCGGTACGGAACGGCCCGATCCGCGCGGTCGAGATGAAGATCATCAGCACCGCGATCGCCATCGCGACGCTGGAACTGATCAGCGCGCTCCAGCCAAGCGTGGTCACCGGCGGCTGCCAGTTCATGGTGGCGAGCGCAGCCGCGACGAACACCGCGGTCGCCGCGATCAGCGACCACAGGCTGATCAGCCGCGCATCGGCGCCCTGCAGCTTGGCGCGGGTGATGAGCAGGATGACGACACGGCTTGCGGCGGCGATCAGCGCGCAGGCGATGCCGATCAGCGCGACGCCGCCGGGATGCGCGCCAATCATCAGCGCGAGCCCTGCGAACGCGACCAGCGCCGCCAGCGCGCCGGCAAGCCCGAGCCGCTCGATGCCGGTCGCGGCGGCGGCAAGCCCGGTCAACAGCGGATAAGTGAAGTAGGTCAGGATCGCGAGCGGCACCTCCATCGCCTCGATCGCCTTGAACAGGAAGAACACGTTGCCGGCGAACAGCACGCCGATGAACAGCGCCAAGCGGCGCGCCGGCGTGCTCAATGGTGTGGGCGTCGATCCGACGGCGATCCACAGCATCAGCAGCGGCACGCCGATGATGCCGCGGAACAGCGCCATCGTGAGCACGTCGGCCTCGGCGTGAAGCGTGACCTTGGTGGCGACGTCGGCAAAGGCGAAGGCGCTGGCCGCCACGACGACGGGCGCGATCGCGGCGACACGGCTGACGGGCTGCGGCAAGGTCACCGGCCGCTTGTAGCACGCGCGATCGATGCGAACAGCGCCGGCGCCGGCCCCGCCTTTGAAAAGTCCATACACAACCTGTAGGATTTCAGCATCGCCCGCAACGAGGCGAGATCATCGGGAGAAAACGCCATGGCCAAGCGAACCACCCACCGCAGTTCCACAGGCACGAAGCTTTACGCGGTGCGCGACAAGTCCGGAAAGTTCAAGGACATCCAGACCTACAAGCGCGCGCACTCGGCCGACTTGCGCAAGAAGGGCACCAAGTCCGACGCGTCGAAATCCAAATCGCGATAGCGCGCGACCGCTTCGCAGCGCTGCCATTACGTATGTCCAAAAGTACAAAGCGGCCCCGGTCCGAGGCCGCTTTGTTGGTGACGATTTGTTGTCCCGGGCCGGCGTTGCCAGCCATTGTCGATGAACGGCTATTTCAGGCTCTCCGGCACGACGCCGCCGGATTCCATCAGCTTCGTCATCACCTGCTTGTGCAGCCAGACGTTCATTTCGGCCGAGCCGTTGAGCTCGCCGGTATAGCCAAGCTCCTGAGCAAGTTCCTTGCGGGCGTTGAGACTTGAGTCGAGGTCCAGGAGCTTCATCAAATCGACGATCGACTGCTTCCAATTGTAGTTGGTGCGGCCGGTGTCGTTGGCGATCTTCTGAATCATCGCCTCGACCTGCATCGCGGGTCATCGGCGCAGGCTTGCTGCCGCCGGTGACGGCCGCGGTGGCGGCGGAGACGGTGCCTACGACCGCATCGCTAGCCGCTTTCGCAGTGCCAAAGATCGCATTCACGATACTGCCGAAGATACTCATGGGATGCCCTCTCACTTGTCCGGCGCCGCGGACGGATGCCGATTGATCAGCGTCATGTGCCTATATCAGTGCGGCGAGCATGTCGTCTTGCGAGACTGGTGGCAAGCATCCGTCACTTCGGAGGTGCACACTTTGCACGTATGCACACGGCCAAGGGCGATATCGCAAACATCAGCACGATCAAACATCCGCACGACCAAACATCAGCACGACCAAAACGGTACGATCAGGACATCGACTGACGGTTCAGAAGTTGCCACACTTGGCGAGATGGAACCAAAGTCACAACTGGCGAGTTCCCGAGTTCCAAATGCGTATCCTCAAACCAACGAAGTCACTGCGTGACACCCTGCGAACGATTTGGCCGGGCGCATGCCCGCGAACCACATGGAGGCGACACTCATGAGCGGCATCATCTGGATCATCGTCGTTGGTTTCGTCGCTGGCCTGATTGCGCGCTGGCTGTCGCCCGGACCGAACACGCCATCGGGTTTCATTCTCACCACCGTGCTCGGCATCGGTGGCGCCTTTTTAGCCACGTTCATCGGTCAAACTGTTGGCTGGTACCGGGCCGACCAGGGCGCGGGATTCATCGCCGCGACGCTCGGCGCGTTTGCGGTGCTGTTCATCTGGAACCGTCTGGTGGCGAGCGGCGTCATCGGCGACCCTGGCAACCCAAGGCTCTAATCCCTATCTCGCGCGAACATACGTTCGCGCTTTGTAACTGTCCGCTGACATCAGGAGGCACCCATGGGACTGCTCGACATCCTCAACGGAATGCAGAACGGCCCGCGTGGCCAACGCCAGCCCACGCCTCCAGGACAAGGTGGCGGCATGTCGCCGATCATGATGGCCCTGCTCGGCCTGCTCGCCTACAAGGCGATGAAAGGCTTCGGCGGCAGTAGCGCTCCCGCCGGCGGAGCACCGCCAACGCTGCCACCCGGCACGCGTACGGCGGAAGGCGGCGGCGGACTGGGTGACATTCTCGGCGGCATGCTGGGCGGACCGCGCGGCGGTACGACGTCGGCCAATGCCGGTGGCCAGGGCGGCGGTCTGGGCGACCTGCTCGGCGGCATCCTGGGCGGAGGCCAGCAACCCGGCGGCCAGCAGCCCGGCGGCATGGCGCGCGGCGATGCAGGCGGCGGGCTCGGCGGCATCCTCGGCGGCATGCTGGGCGGCGCCGCTGCCGGCAGCGTGCTCAACGGCGGGCTCGGCCAGGTGTTGCAGGATCTGCAGCGCTCGGGCCAGGGACGCACCGCGCAATCCTGGGTCGGCCGTGGCGAGAACGAGGGCATTGCGCCCGACGATCTCGCCAATGCGCTGGGCGCCGACACCATCAGTGCATTGAGCGACCAAACCGGAATGTCGCAAGACGATCTGCTGCAAGGCCTGAGCCAGCACCTGCCGGATTTCGTCGACCAGCTCACGCCGGACGGTCGCCTGCCGAGCGAGGATGAAGCCAGCCGCTGGTGACACGTCCGCCGCCGCTGACACGACAGACGCAGGTCACGCTTACAAGACACCTGCACAAGACACGATGAGAGAGCGGCCGCACAGCCCTCTCCCATTGTCTTTTCTCCGCGGTTTTGGCTATTGCCTGTTGGTCATGCCCGCCGCCAAACCTCCCGCCGCCAAACCTCCCGCCACCAAGCCCATCGTCCTCTACGTTGACGCCGACGCTTGTCCGGTGAAATCGGAAGTCTATCGCGTCGCCGAGCGCTTCGTGCTGCGCGGCACGGCGCTGAAGGTGGTCGTGGTGGCGAACGCGCCGATCGCAGTGCCGCGCGCGGACTTCATCGAGCGCATCGTGGTCGGTTCGGGCATGGACGAGGCCGATCACTACATCGCCGAGCGGGCGGAGCGCGGCGACGTCGTGATCACGGCCGACGTGCCGCTCGCGGCGCGCGCGGTGAAGGCGGGCGCGGATGCGATCGCGCCGACCGGCAAACCGTTCACCGAAGACGCCATCGGCATGACGCTCGCGACCCGCAACCTGATGAGCGATCTGCGCAGCGCCGGCGAAATCACATCCGGACCGAAACCGTTCGCGGCGCAGGACCGCTCGCGCTTCCTGTCCAGCCTCGACGCCGCGCTCACGCGGCTCGCACGCGCGGGCTTCGGCCAAGTCGAATAAACGTGGTTGGGGCTATGCCGCCTGCCCTTGCGTGGTGCCGGCGGCCGCTGCCGCGTCGGTATAGGCGGCATTGATGGCGGCGACGCTTTTCTCCACCGCACTCCACAGCTTTCCGATCTCGGAGGCGGCGAACGACGTCGGCTCCGCTTCACCGGCGCTCGCACCGGCGGCCAAGGTGAGACTGAACGCGGCACGGTGGCTGATCTGGCCGGCGAAAACCGGCACGCCTTCGCGGTCGAGATAGGCGCGTGACTGCGCCACCGCCGGCGCCTCGCGCTCGTCGCGCTTGACCGGACAGGCGTTCAGCACCACCGCATAAGGCTTGTTCCGTTCGCGCGCGGTCTTCACGGTTTCGCGGACCGCTTCAAGATCGAGAAAGCCCGGCCGCGCCGGAATCAACACCAGCGTGGCGGCGCGGATCGCTTCCTGCACCACCACCCACATGGTCGGCGAGGTATCGATGAACACCCATTCCGCACCCGCCACCTGCGCCATCGCCAGCGCGCGGTCGATACCGCGCTCGGCGGTCGCCAGCGGAAACGCGGCATCGGCACGCAGCCGATTGCACAACGTCAGCGAGCCCTGCGGATCGCCGTCAATAATCTCACACCGATACCCTTGCGACTGGGCAAACGCGGCAAGATGGGCGCAGAGCGTCGTTTTGCCCGCGCCGCCTTTACGCGAAGCCACGGTGATGATGTTCATCGAGGCGCGCCTTGGTCGGGACATGAAGAGACAGGTAAGCCTTGGCCAGGTTTGGTTAATGGAGGATTAAGCCCTCGAATTCAGCCCTGATATACGGGCGTTTTCCGCCCCTCGCCGCGCCCCGGCGCCTCGGCGACCAGCCCATCCGCCAGCCCTGGCCCACCCGCTCCTGTCCAACCCGTCCGGCCCGCCGCCGCGATACGCATCGCTGAGCGCGCAACGGCCGTTGAGCCGCCGGCCATCGCGCGGCGTGGAATTCCGCTACCAAAGACGCTAGGGTCCGACGGGATTTTCAACGGAAATGGGTCATGCCAATCAGCGAAAAAGTACGCAAACTCATCGATAACGCCTGGGTGGACGGCTATTGCTGCCTGCTCGCCACCAATGGGCCTGATGGACCAAACATCTCGCCCAAGGGCTCGTTGCTGGTCTTTGACGACGATCACCTCGCTTATTGGGAGCGCTCGAAAAAACAAGCGCTCGCCAATCTTGGCCATGACCCCCGCGTGGTTGTCATCTACGCCAACATGCAGGCGCAACGCGACAACGTCCTGGAGTCTGGCTTCCTGCGCTTTTACGGCACCGCTGAGCTGCACGAAGCGGGACCGACGCGCGAGGCGATCTTCAGCCGCTTGAGCAAACGCGAGCAGGAGCATGTCGGCGCCGACACCGGCATCGGCGTGCTCATCAAGATCGGCCGCGCCGCTGACGTGCGCGGTAAGCCCCTGCCCTAGCGTCCCGCGTCAGCGCACGAAATCGAGCGCGCCTGCAGAGGTTTCGATAGCGACCCGCTGCTCCGTCGCAGCCGCAATTATGGGAAGTTGCAGGACTGTCGCGCGCTGGCCTTCGATCAGTCGCGCAATCAGCACGACGCGACCATCGGGAAATTCCAGCGCGTCGTGGTGGACGTGCCGGGATTCCGTATCGATTTGCCGGAATCGCGCCACCCGCGCGGGAATCTTGTCTCGGCCATGACAGAGGCCATGATCAAACTCGACCTCCCGTTCGAAGGCCAGTTCGGTCCCGGGCCGCAGACAAACGGCCACGCCGGGGTTGTTGACGGCGCCGAAACCACGCGTGATTGATCCATCAAAACGGGTCGAAATCAGCTCATCGCCCACCTTGGCGGCGCGCGACGCAACGTGTTCTAGGCTGTAGTCGCACATGAGAGTTTCCTCCTGGGCCGACCCGACCGGGCGATCGCCCAGTCGCTGCCCAAGAAGACAACAAGAACGCGCAGGCCATGTTCCAAAAAAAAGCAAGGCGCCAGATGGCGCCTTGCAGGGACGTTCAATCGCTTTCTAAGCGAGCTTTAGCAAGACCACGACGGATAGGCGCTGTCGTGCTCGCGGTCACCGGTACATCCACTGTCCCGCCAGCCCCGACGCGGCTGCACGACGACACCGGGCGCGGCCGCGTACGCATCGTATCCAGGCGCGTAAGAATACCCGTCGCCGTAAACGTAGCCGTCACCGTAGGCCGCCGAAGCGGCTGCGCCGCCGATGATCACGCCGGCAGCAAATCCGGCGGCTGGCCCATGCCATCGCCCCTGATTCCGCCCATGATTCCACCGCGCGTGATTCCCGCGATATTGCACATGTTCGACAGCTACGCCGCGTTCAGCAGCCGATGCCGCCGACATCGTGTGGGAGAGCGGCGCCGCCATGCCGGTACTTGCATAGAGCGGTACAGTCAGCGCAATCGCGCCCGCCGCAATCGTATTGGTAAGTCGCATGTCGTTCTCCACTTCCTGTAAGGATTTGAGTTTTTGATGGAATGCCGGCACGGTCGCGTGGCCGCGACCATTGCACCGCACCGTCGATGAAGAGAAAACCCGCGCCGCCGATATCCGTTCCAGGACGGACTACACTCTGACGACCAGCCGGCTCACGATCCCGTGTGATGGAACTCGCGCGAAAGCGCTGGGCGAGCGAGCAAACGCGCGCCGGCAACGGCAACGACACCAGGATTGCAGCGCTGGGAGCGATGCGGTGCGGAACAAAAGTTCCGGCTAGTTGGGGCGCTGGAACTTCAGCACGAACTCATCGACCGGACCGGTCCGCCGCGTCGAGGAGAAGTCGCGAGCATCGCCCTTTTGGCGCAAGAAATCGGCCTCGCCAACCAGCTTGAACCCGGCCGCCTCCACCTCACGGCGCAGCGCTGCTTCCTCGATGCGATGCAAGCTCTTGCCGACGGTGGTTCCAGCACCCGCCGCCGCCGAGTGATCCGCGATCACCATGACGCCGCCGGGCTTGAGCGCCGACAAAAGCTTCTTGTTCATCGCCGCACGATCAACCTCCATATAGGTCACATCGTGATAGGCAAAAAAGAATGTAATGAGATCGAGGTCGCGCACCTCTGGCGGCGTCGGATCATCGAACGGCCGAAACAACGCCGTCACGCTTTTCATGTGCCGGCGACTTCATGCGTGCTTCGAAGGTCGCTTTCGCCTTCTGGGACATGTCGGCCGCATTCTGCCCATAGACGACGCCATTCGGCGCGACCGCACGCGCCATGAGCTCGGTCGAGTAGCCGCCCCCTGCGCCCATATCGAGCACCTTCATGCCCGGTCGCGCACCGGTGAAGGTCAGAAGCTTCACCGGATCGCGCCGCTGGTCGATGTCGCGGTCGGTGTCTCTGCGATCGGGCGCGGCGATGATCGCAGCATAGTCGGGCACGGTCTGCGCGCCGGCCCCGAAGCCGACGACGACCGCAACGGCGGCAAGCGCAAAGAACGCACGATGGAACTGCATGGACATTGATCGTTACCTCCCAAGATTGTTGAACATCCTTAGCATGCCCGGCTCGGCTGGGCAGCCGGTCAGATGCCCATCGCGCCAGGCCGGATGGAGGGAGGTTCGCGCGGAACGTGCCCGATATGCGCAGGCCCATGGCCGGAGCAGCCCGGCCTTCAACCGCTTCGTCGGATGCGGACCATCAGGCGATCCGCCGGACGCAGCCAGCGTGCGCTACGCCGCCACGCGGTGCATCGCCGTGCCGGCATAGTGGCCGTGGATCGCCTTCACCGACTTGTCGATCGCCGTCCACAACCCGGCGATTTCATTGGCCGCCTCGGACCCCGCCTCGTATTCAGCGGCGCCCTCGCCTTCGGCCAAGGCCAGCGAATAATTGTTGCGCTGGGTGATTTGCCCGGACCAGACCGGAACGTTGAGGCTGGTCAGCGCCGCGCGCGCCTCACGCACGAACGGCGACTCGGTGTTGTCGCGCCGGGGCGGCACACCATTGATGACCACGGCGTAGGGCCTGCGCAATTGCCGCGCAAGGTCCATGGTTTCCTTGATGGCAGCGAGATCGAACAATGTGAGCCGCGCCGGGATGATCACCAAGGTCGCGGCATGGATCGCGTCGGTCACCACCGCCGACATGGTCGGCGGCGTGTCGATGAACACCCAGTCGTAACCTTGGCGTTTGGCGGACGAAACGATGGAGCGCACGCCATCGGTGCCATCGACCAGCGGCGGTTCGTTGCTGCCGCGCAGCTTGTGCCAGAGCGAAAGCGATCCCTGCGGATCGGCATCCACCAACAGAACTGAACGCGACGGCTTGTAGGCGTGCGCGGCGAGATGCGCCGTGAGCGTACTCTTGCCCGAGCCACCTTTGCGTGATGCGAAGACGATGACATTCATGGGCAACCCCTCGGTGACCCCCTGTTGATTTGGGTGGATAAATACCACGATCGGTGATTTGGCCCTATCGCTGCCTTAGTGCAGATGATCGGACTGATATTTATACGGCAATTATTGTCGCGCTTTTGGCGCAGCCCCGAAACCTAACCGATTGATCCGACTCGCGCTTTTGGAACAGGCCAGAGCAGCGCCGTTGGCCCGTCAGCGGCCCGCAAGCCAGGTCCCGTAGCGGCCGACGAGCGCCTGGGTGTGCGGCGCGCCGTCGTAGTGCACCGGCTCTGCCAGCGGGCGACCGGCCGCGGCAAGCCGCAGCGCCATGTACCGGTAGGGTTCCGGATACTGCGCCACCGGGGCCTCACGCATCATGCGTGCAAAGGCGTCCGACGGCACCACCGGGTCAAGCCGATCCTGCTCGTAGATCGCCGCACGTTCGAGAATTTTCCATGCACCGCCGCGGCGTTCGAGCCGATCCAGGAACCGCGCGCGCGAGGTCATGTCGACCGCCAAGGTCTCGATCGATTGCCGCACGAGAATAGTGATCGTGGTCTCGGCGGTTGCGCGCTCGCCGTTCACCTGCACCAGGGGCGGCATGATCAGGTGCTTCGAGACGCCGCCGCGTTTGCAATGCTCGACGAAGTCCGTGAACGGCCCGCGAAACCACGACACGGCGATCTCGCCGTCGGGATGGAACGTGGAGAGCAGTTCCGGCCAGCGGCGCTGGTCGCGGTAGAGCCCCCAGGACAGGATGATGTCGGCGCAGGCCGCCTTGGCTTCGATGGTCATGAATGGATCTGCTGGTTGGATGTTGTTGCGGTCAATGCAGGACTGCCGGCGAATGCGCGACTACCCCGCCTTGATTCCGGCGGCGGCGATCACGCGGCGCCAAATCTCGATCTCGCGACCGACCAGCGCGCGGAACTCCTGTGGCGTGGACGGCGTCGCGACATTGCCGCCCTCGACCAGTTTTTTCTGCACGTCGGCAAGCGCCAGCGCGTGGCGGATTTCGGCGTTCATCCGCTCGACGATGGCCGGCGGCGTCTTTGGCGCCATGGCGTAGCCGAGCCAGGACATGAAGGTGATGCCGGGCACGAATTCTTCCACCGTCGGGGCCTCCGGCATCAACGGATACCGGCCCTTCGACGACACCGCGAGCAGCCGAACCTGTCCCGCACGCACGCGCGGGAACGCCGAGGTTGCGGGCTCGACCATGACATCGACCCGACCGCCGAGCACATCGGTGATCGCGGGCGCCGCGCCACGGTAGGGAATCGGCGTCATCGGCGCATTCGCTTCCATCCCGATCCAGGTGGTCAGCAGGTGATGGATCGAGCCTTGCGCATTGATCGTATAGCTGAGCGCACCTGGCTTGGCCTTTGCGCGGTCGAGCAAATCGCGGAACGACTTGATCGGAGAATCCGGCGCAACGGAATAGACGAAGGGATAGCCGCAGACCACCGAGACAAACGAAAAGCCGTCGAGCGGATCGAATGCCAAGCTTTGGTGCAGCGCCGCGCGGCCGGGATAGCCCGCCGTGAGCATCACCATGGATTGGCCGTCCGGAGTGGACTTGTTGACCGACTGCTCGGCGACGATGCCGGCGCCCTGCGTGTTGTTTTCGATCACGAAGGTCTGGCCAAGCCGTTCGGAGAATTTCTCGCCCAGCATCCGGCTGATGATGTCGGGACTGCCGCCCGCGGCCGTGCCCACGATGATGCGCACCGGCCGAGCGGGCCAGTTCTGCGCCGAAGCGGTCAGGGCCGGTGCCGCAACGAATGCACCGGCCGCACCCAACAGCGTTCGTCGGCTGACGATCATCGAAAACCTCGCTAGCCCGCCTTGATGCCGGCGGCCGCGATCACGCGGCTCCAGGTCTTGATCTCTAGCGCCACCCGATCGCGATATTCTTCGGGCGACGACGGGGTCGCGATATTGCCGGCCTCTGCAAGTTTGGCAACGATGTCAGGCAGTTTCAGCACCGCATGCACTTCGCGATTGAAGCGCTCAACGATTGGACGCGGCGTTCCGGGTGGCATCACCAGCCCGAGCCAGGACATGAATTCGACGCCGGGCACGGTTTCCGCCACCGTCGGCGCTTCCGGCAGCAGCGGATAACGCCCTGCCGAGGACACCGCGAGCATGCGCAACTGCCCGCTTTGAATGCGCGCGACCATCGAGGTTGCGGCATCGACCATGACGTCGACACGTCCGCCCAACACGTCCTGCAACGCGAGCGACGTGCCGCGATATGGGATCGGCGTCATTTCCGTGCCGGACTCGAGCTCAATCCATTTGGTCAGCACGTGGTAGATCGCACCCAACGCGGTGATCGAATAGGTCAGACGGCCGGGATTGGCCTTGGCCTTCGCGAGCAAATCCGGGAATGATTTGATCGGGGAATCCGGCGCGACCGCGTACACCATCGGATAACCGCAGACCAAGGACACATACGAAAAACCATCGAGCGGATGGAAGCCGAGATTGCGCAGCGCCATCTGCGGCGGATAGCCGGCCGTCATCATCAGCGCGGTGGTTCCGTCGGGCGCCGCGCGGCTGACCGTCTGTTGCGCGACTGCGCCGGCGCCCTGCGTGTTGTTCTCGATGGTGATGATCTGGCCGAGCCGTTCGGCAAGTTTCTCGCCGAGGAGCCTGCTCACGATGTCGGGGCTGCCGCCTGCGGCGGTGCCAACCAGAATGCGAAGTGGCCGCGTCGGCCAATCCTGCGCGTGCGCGGGAAGGAGCGGTAACGCCGCGAGCGCACTGGCGCTCCGCAGCAGCGATCGTCGCGTCACGCCCATGGCGCCCTCTCCTCAAGCCTCACTGCAGCGGAATGCCCGCTTTGGTCACCAATTCGCGCACCGCTGGGATCTCCGCCTTGATGCGAGCTGAGAGTTCGGCCGGTGTCCCGGCGACCACCTCGAAACCGGCCTTGCGCGACAGCTCGCGCACGTCAGGGCGCTGGAAGGCGGCGCGGCTTTCTTTTTCAAGCAGCGAAAGCACATTCGCCGGAACCTGGGCCGGCGCGAAGAAGGCATTGAAGGTGTCGGAGACGAAGTCCTTGTAGCCAGCCTCGATCATGGTCGGAACGTTGGGGAGCGAGAACCAGCGTTTCTCGCTGGTCACCGCGAGCGCACGCAACTGTCCGCCTTGAATCAGGGATTCGGCAGCCGCCAGCGCCACTGAGCCGACCTGGACGGTCTTCTCCAGCACCGCCTGTGCCGCAGGACCGGCGCCGCGATACGGCACATGCACCATGTCGATGCCAGCACGCAGCTTGAGCAACTCCCCGGTGAGGTGCGACTTGGTACCGGCACCCGGGCTTGAATAGCTGAACTTCGCGCCGGTCGCTTTGGCCTGATCAATCAAGTCGGCAATCGTCTTGATGTTGGAGTTGGCGCGCACCACCAGCACGTTCGGCGCGTTGACCAGTTCCGTGATCGGAGCGAAGTCCTTGAATGGATCGTAGGGCAGCTTCTTGAACAGCGCCGGGTTCACCGCGATCGCGGTCGAGGTGACCATCAGGGTGTAGCCGTCCGGGGTGGCACGTGCCACCTGCCCCATGCCGGTGTTGCCGGCAGCGCCCGCCCGATTGTCGACCACGAACTGCTGGCCGAGCTTTTGCGAGAGAGCGTTCGCCAGCACGCGCGCGACGATGTCGGTCGGCCCCGCGGGTGCAAACGGCACGATGATCGTGACCGGGCGGTCCGGATAGGCCACCGCAGGTTGAACCAAGCACAGCAGCGCCGCCACGCAGGTGCCACTCAGTGCAGCGCGGCGTAGGCGGACCTGCCATCCGGTCGGACGCATTACTCGCTCCTTGGGCTTTTGTTCTATTCCCCGCACGATAAGGGCCTTCGGCCGCGAGGCAAGGGCCCAAAACCGCGCAGAGGCCCGTTCGAGGATCTGGGATAACCTCTGGGCAACCCTGTGAACTGCCTGTGGACTGCCTGTGGCCTACCCTGTGGCTGACGTGGGGATTATCAGTGAATGCGCAGTCGATAAGCTGTGACCCGCGGGTTGCCCGGCTGTGGGCAACAGCCTGTGAATTGTGCACAGAACGGTGCCATGAACGTGCCTGCCGCGACTAGAAATCCCCTGTCGGAACCGACCGTTGTGGCGCGGCTTGCAACCGAGGCGGAAACCGCGCGTGACTTGCTCGATCGGCTGGCGGAAGTTTTCGACGCCTCGGCCGCTGTGGTGTCATCGTATGACACCGGGAACGGCTGGGCGATCGCGATCCATTTTAACGACCCGCCGAACGAAACCGCGGTGCGGGCGCTGGTGGCTCTGTCGGCCGGGGGTGACGCGGCCAACGCGCTGATATTCGAGCAGGTCGCAGCACGGGACTGGGCAAAGATTAGCCAGGAGAGCCTGACCCCCGTTCAGGCGGGCCGCTTCGTCGTCCACAGCGAGCACTACCGGGCGAGCGTACGCGCCAACCGGATCGGGATCGAAGTCGGCACGGCCTTCGCGTTCGGCACCGGCCATCACGGCACGACACGGGGATGCCTGCTGGCGCTCGATCGCCTGCTCAAGGTGCGCCGTCCGCGCCGGGTGCTGGATATCGGCACCGGAACCGGCGTGCTCGCCATCGCGGCGGCCAGAGCGTCGCACCGCCCGGTCCTGGCCAGCGACATCGATCCGCGGGCCGCGCAAGTCGCGCGCGAGAATGTGAAGCGCAACCGCGCCCGTGGCGTCACGGTTGTGTCCGCCGGGGGTCTTGGCGCGCGACAGTTTCGCGAACGCGCCCCGTTCGACCTCGTGCTGGCCAATATCCTGCTGCGTCCGCTGCAACGGCTCGCCACGCCGATGGCGCGGCTGGTCGCGCCCGGCGCGCGGGTCGTGCTGTCCGGCCTGCTGACGGCTCAGGCGAGCGCCGCGCTCGCCGCCTACCGCCACGACGGCTTTGCGCTCGAGCAGCGTATCGTGCTCGACGGCTGGTCAACGCTGATCTTGTGCGCCCCGTCTCGCCTTCGCCGCAGACGGACGCCAAAGGATGACGCTAACAAGATTGTGATAAGGTTGAACGCTATGTTCGAAGCCCAATTTCAGACCTTCGACGACGGCGCCACACCGGGCGCGAGTGCACCGCGCGTTGCGGCGCTACGGACGGAGCTCAAGCGGCGCGGCCTCACCGGTTTCGTGGTGCCACATGCCGATCGCCATCAAAGCGAATATCTGCCGGCGTCGGAAGAACGACTCGCCTGGCTGACAGGTTTCACCGGCTCAGCGGGCGCCGCCGTGGTGCTGAAGGACCGGGCGGCGCTGTTCGTCGACGGACGCTATACGTTGCAAGCGGGCGAACAGGCCGACACCGCGCTGTTCGAGATCGTGCACCTGGTCGAGATGCCGCCCGATCAATGGATCGAACGCACCCTGACCAATGCCGACACGCTCGGCTTCGATCCGTGGCTGCATACCGTGGAGAGCGCCGAAAAGCTCGCGCGCGCTTGCGCCAGTGCCGGCGCCAAGCTGGTCGCGGTCGAATTCAAATCCAATCGATGCGATCTGGAACGATCGCCCTGCCCCACCGCGCGGCGAGTGACTCTGCACGACATTCGCTTTGCCGGCGAAGCCGCCGAAACCAAGCTGTCGACCATCCGGCCGGAGATCGCAAAGCTGAAGGCCGATGCGCTGGTGGTCTCCGATCCGCACGCGGTCGCCTGGGCGTTCAACATCCGCGGCGCGGACATCTCTCATACGCCGCTGCCGCTATCGTTCGCCGTGATTCCTCGCGACGGCCGTCCCACGCTGTTCATCGACGGCGGCAAACTCTCGAGCGATGTGCGCCACCGGCTGGAAGACATCGCCGATGTGCGAACGCCGGACGATTTCGGCGTCGCCCTGTCGGCGCTCGGCGCCGCCGGCAAGACCGTGCGGCTGGACCAGGCGACCGCCGCAGACGCGCTGGCGCGGATCGTCAGCGCCGCGGGCGGCAAGGTCGTAAAAGGTCCTGATCCGATCGCCTTGCTGAAGGCGGTGAAGAATCCAGTTGAGATCGATGGCGCGCGCGCAGCGCACCGGCGCGACGGCGCGGCGGTGGTGCGGTTCCTGGCGTGGTTCGATCGCGAGGCGCCAAGCGGTACGCTCACGGAGATCGACGCGGTCGAGGCGTTGGAAACCTTCCGCCGCGAGACCAACCTGCTCAAGGACGTTTCATTCCCCACCATTGCCGGCGCCGGACCGGACGGCGCGATCGTGCATTACCGCGTCACCCGAAAAACCAATCGGGTCATCGCACCAGGCGATTTGTTCCTGATCGACTCCGGCGGGCAATATCAGGACGGCACCACCGACATCACCCGTACCGTCACCGTCGGCGCACCGACGGCGGAGATGCGCGACCGTTTCACCCGCGTGCTCAAGGGCCACATCGCGATTGCCACCGCGGTCTTTCCCGATGGCACCTCGGGCGCGCAACTCGACTCGTTCGCGCGCCAATCGTTGTGGCAAGCCGGTCTCGACTTCGATCATGGGACCGGCCACGGCGTCGGCAGCTATCTCTCGGTGCACGAAGGGCCGGCGCGCATTTCAAAGCTCGGCAGCACACCGCTCAAGCGCGGCATGATCCTGTCCAACGAACCCGGCTACTACAAAGCCGGCGCCTACGGGATCCGGATCGAGAACCTCGTGCTGGTAACTGAGGGCCCCGCTGTCATGGGTGCGGAGAAGCCGCTGAACGTGTTCGAGACGCTGACCCTCGCGCCGATCGACCGCAGGCTGATCCAGCGCGATCTGCTCAGCGATGCGGAGATCGCGTGGCTCGACGGCTATCACACCCGGGTGCGCGGTGTGCTCGCCCCGCTCTTGGACGCTGAAACCAAAGCCTGGCTCGATGCCGCGACGCGGCCGATGCCCTGATCCGGTGCGCTCGGTTCCATAGCTCAGTTCCTGGAACAAGGTTCCCGGCAGGGAACTTCCTGTCGCGTGGGACGTTGACAGGCAACTTGACTTTGGAGCGAGGCAACCATGCTGACAACGATCCTGATCGTCATTCTGATTCTTGCGCTGCTCGGCGCACTACCGACCTGGGGCTATAGCCGGAGTTGGGGTTACGGCCCTGGTGGCGGTGTTGGACTGGTGCTTGTTATCGTGTTGATCCTGGTATTGACCGGACGTCTGTAACGCAAACGTTCTCCGCGTAGCGCAGATCGGCGAGGGCTGAATCATCGGCTCTCGCCGATCAGCGTGAACCACTCGTCTTCGGTCAGAACCGTGACACCGAACTCCTTGGCCTTGCCAAGTTTTGAGCCGGCGCCGGGACCGGCGACGATGTAGTCGGTCTTCTTCGATACCGAGCCCGCGGTCTTGGCGCCGAGACGCTCTGCCATTGCCTTGGCTTCATCGCGCGTCATCTTTTCGAGCGAGCCGGTGAACACAACGATCTTGCCCGCAACCGGCGAGTCTTTTTTCACCGCCTCCATCGGCTCGACGTCGATCTCGGCCAGCAGCCGATCGAGCGCATCGTTGTTGCGCGGTTCCTTGAAGAACTCGACCAGCGCGTCACCCACCACCTCGCCAATACCGCCCACCGCCGTCAGGTCCTCATAAGCTTCGGTATCTTTCCCCTTGGCCGCCTCTGTCAGCGCCGCCCGCAGCGCCTCGATGGTCCCGTAGTGACGCGCCAACAGCCGCGCATTGGTTTCACCGATGTGGCGGATGCCGAGCGCATAGATCAGCCGGTTGAGCGAAATGGCTCGGCGCGCATCGATGGCGTCGAACAGGTTCCGCACCGAGACTTCGCCGTAGCCTTCGCGATCGGCGAGCTTGTTCGCCGCGCGGGCGTCGCGCGCCGCGGAGCGTGAAGATATCGGCCGGCTCCTTGATCAGCTTATCGTCGAAGAAGGCCTGCACCTGTTTCTCGCCCAGCCCCTCGATATCGAACGCCGTGCGCGACACGAAATGGCGCAACCGCTCGACCTGCTGCGCCGGGCACACCAGCGCGCCGGTGCAGCGTCGCACCGCCTCGCCATCCTCGCGGACCGCATGGCTACCACAGACAGGGCATTTGGTCGGGAACTGATAAGGCTTCGCGGTTTTCGGACGCTTGTCCAACACCACATCGACGATTTGCGGGATCACGTCGCCGGCCCGCTGCACGATCACGGTATCGCCGATCCGAATGTCTCGGCCTTCGCGGATCGGCTCGCCGTCGTTGCCGATGCCCTTGATGTAGTCCTCGTTGTGCAGCGAGGCGTTCTGCACCACCACGCCGCCGACCGTCACCGGCTCGAGCTTGGCGACCGGGGTGAGCGCGCCGGTGCGCCCGACCTGGATCTCGATATCGCGCAGCACGGTGGTTGCCTTCTCGGCTGCGAACTTGTGCGCAATCGCCCAGCGCGGGCTGCGCGACACGAAGCCGAGGCGTTCTTGCCAGTCGAGGCGGTCGAGCTTGTAGACGACACCGTCGATGTCGTAGTCGAGCTTGGCGCGCTTGGCTTCGATGCCGCGGTGGAAGGCCAGCATCTCGTCGACCGAGCGAACCATCGTCCAAAGCGGATTGACCTTGAACCCGATCTTGTCGAGCCACGCGATCATCCCGGACTGGGTCGGCGCCGCCTTGTCAATAAGCTCACCCCAAGCGTATGCGAAAAAGTGCAGCGGCCGTGACGCGGTGATGCTGGGGTCCTTCTGACGCAATGATCCGGCTGCGGAGTTGCGAGGGTTGGCAAAGATCTGCTCATCGGCCTCCGCCTGGCGTTTGTTGAGCGCGAGGAAGTCCGCCTTGGTCATGTAGACTTCGCCGCGCACCTCGCACACCGGGGGAATGGTCTTACCCTTGAGCTGGTGCGGGACCTCTTTCACGGTCCGGATGTTGGCAGTGACGTCCTCGCCTTCGAAACCGTCGCCGCGTGTGGCAGCTGTCACCAGAATCCCGCCTTCGTAACGAAGCGACATCGACAGCCCGTCGATCTTCGGCTCGGCCGTGAAGGAGAGCGGCTCCTCCTCAGTTAGTTTGAGGAACCGCCGTATACGTCCGACAAATTCAGATACCTCCTCGGCCTCGAAGGCATTTTGCAGCGACAGCATCGGCACCGCATGCCGCACCTTGGCGAAGCCGCGCGCCGGCGCGGCGCCGACCTTGCGCGTCAGGCTTTCCAACGTTCGCAAATTCGGAAAGGCGTTCTCGATCGCTTCATAGCGGCGGCGCAGCGCGTCGTATTCCGCATCCGATACCGTCGGCGCATCCTTCTGGTAGTAGGCCGCGTCGTGTTTCCTGATCTCGGCTTCAAGCCGAGCGTGCTCGGCCTTGGCCTGCGTCTCGGTCAGCTTGTCGACGGCGGTCTTGCTGGAATTGCGGGGCGGCATAGGCACTATTTACGTCATGGCAGGCCGGCCGCCAACGCGGTTCCAGGGCCGTATTTTGACCGGCAGCCGCGCGAGGTTGGATCCAGGCGCGCACGGCCACGCCCAACGCCCGCGCGATACCGGTCATGCCCGGCGGCGCAGATAGACAAACCAATAAACGGCGCCCACCAAAAGGCTGCCGCCGATCAAATTGCCGATGGTCGCAACCGCGATATTGTGAAGCGCGGCGCTCAGGGTCAGCATTGGAGCACTAGCCCCCTGCCCGATCGCGGCCCAGAACTCCGGCCCGGCCCAGGCTTGGATCGCCAAACCGTACGGGAGGAAAAACAGGTTGGCGATCGAGTGTTCGAAGCCCGCGGCCACGAATGCAGCGATTGGCGGGATAATGATCACCACCTTGTCAGTCGTGCTGCGCGCGGCAAATGACATCCAGACCGCCAAGCACACCAGCACATTGCAAAGCACCGCCAAGAAAAACAACGGAACTGTCGGCAGAGCCGCCTTCGCAGCCGCGATCTCGAGCGCCGTCTCGCCGACCGCACCCGCGTTGAAGCCATGAAAGCCCGCCAGGAACACCAAGGCTGCCGTGCCTAATGCGCCAATGATGTTTCCGACATAAACGAGTGCCCAGGCCCGCAGCAGCGCGCGCAAACCGATGCGACCGCTGGCGGACGCGATCACCATCAACGCATCGCCGGTAAACAGTTCGGCCCCGCCCACGATCACCAGGATCAGTCCCAGCGAAAACGTGAGTCCGGCCAACAACCGCGCGACGCCCCACGGAAGTTCGCCCGCCCCCGTCATCACCACGGTCATGAAAACGGCACCAAGCGCGATAAACGCGCCCGCAAGCAGCCCGAGAACGACGAGCGTCAGCGCGTCGCGCTCGGCCTTGGCGGTGCCCGCCGCTTCGCAGGCACGGGCCATAGCCGGTGGCAGCAGCGCGCTCACACCGACGTCGGCTGGCTCATTTGTTGGAGGGTTCATTCTCGGACTTCTATCAAGGCCCACTCGGAATTGTATCGTCCCGCCGGCTGGTCTTAGAAATATGACACGTCACGCACGCGAGTGAGCAGGCGCGGCAGCGGATTTGCAAGTGCGATGATTTAAGGCACGCGATCGGCAACGAGACCACATAGCACACGGTTCATTGAATGGAGGCGTTCCGGTTCAGGCTGACCGGAACGCCTCATTTGAAAGATCGCATCAATCGCGATCGTCGACCTGGATCCGCTACGGGGTCGCCTGGATCCCTTTCAGGATCGGGGCCCACCGCGCGACTTCGCTCTTCACCAAGTCGGCCAGCGCTCCCGGGGTCCGTCCGTTGCCTTGCGGAAGGACGCTCCCGAGATCGAGCAGGCGCTTGCGAGCCGCGGGATCGTCAAGGGCTTTGGAGAGCGTTTGATTGAGCAACGTCACGATCTCCTTGGGCGTCCCTTTGGGCGCAAACAGCGCGTTCCACGCACTCACCTGATAATCCGGCAATCCTGCTTCTTTGGTGGTGGGAACATCGGGCAAGGCGGGCGAGCGCTCGGCGGTCGCGATCGCGTAGGCTCGGATACTGCCCCCCTTCACCTGCTCGACCAGATTGACGATCTGGTCGCACATGTAATCGACCTGACTGCCAACCATATCGTTGAGCGCCGGACCCGTCCCACGGTAGGCGACAACCCGGTGATGCTTCACGCCGAGCTGAGCGGCCAGCATCGTGCAGGTGCTGTGCGATACCGAACCTACGCCCGCATGTGCCTGGCTCAGTCTGGTCGACGTATCTTTCGCCCGTTGGACAAACTCCTTGAGATTGGCGGCTGGGAAATCCTTCCGCGCGACAATGAGAATGGGCGTACCGGCAGAGAGCCCGATCGGCTCGAAATCCTTGATGGGATCGTATCGGAGCTTGGGATAGAGCGCGGGCGCAGCGCCGTGCGTCCCCATATGCCCCATCATGATTGTGTAGCCGTCGGGCTTAGCCTGCGCTGTGCGCGTCGTGCCGGTTGTGCCACCAGCGCCAGCGACGTTTTCGACGATGAATTGTTGACCGAGCGTCTTGGAGAAATATTCGGCGACAATGCGCGCCACGATGTCGGTCGGTCCGCCAGCCGCAAATGGGACAATGATCGTGACCGGACGTGTCGGGTAGGTTTGCGCAAAGATCGGCGTCGAAGCGAGCGTCAAAGCCGCAGCGATGGCGAATACAAACCTCTTCATGTCTGGTTCCCTTTTCCTTTGAGTAGGCCAAGTCCGAAATGAGTTAAGGCGCGGCAGCATTGCGAGGTTCCCGGTTATTCTTGAAATACCTGCTCACGCCCCTTCCGCACCGCGGGCAACACCGCGATCACCATCACCACCACGGCAAGCACCAAGAGCACGGCAGAGATCGGCCGCTCGACGAACGTCATGAAGCTGCCTTCCGACAACGCCAGCGCCTGCCGCAGTTTTTCTTCCATCAACCGTCCAAGGACGAAGCCGAGCAGCATGGGAGCAGGCTCCATCCCGAGCTTGATCAGCGCGTACCCGACAAAACCAAAAAAGGCGGTGAAGTACACATCGGCGGGATTATTGTTGATTGAATAAATGCCGATGCTGCAGAACAGCAGGATCATGGTGAACATCAATCGGTAAGGCACTTTGAGCAGACGCACCCAGAGCCCGATCAAAGGCAAATTGATCACCAGCAGCATCAAATTGCCGATCCACATCGACGCGATCATTCCCCAGAACAGGTCCGGGTTCTTGGTCATCACCAGCGGACCGGGAATGACACCGTGGATGGTCATGGCTCCGACCATCAACGCCATCACCGCATTCGGAGGAATCCCCAACGTCAGGAGCGGAATGAAAGCGGTTTGCGCGCCGGCATTGTTGGCCGCCTCAGGAGCAGCAACACCCTCGATCGCGCCCTTGCCAAAGCGCGAAGGGTCCTGCGCAAGCTTCTTTTCCAGCGTGTAGCATGCAAAGGGAGCCAGCACGGCTCCATTTCCCGGCAGAATGCCAAGCACCGAACCGATCCCCGTGGCTCGGACAACAGGTTTGAACACACGGCGCAGATCGGACATCGATGGCAGCAGTCTTCCGATGCGGCCCTGCACGACGCCGCGCGCTTCGGGATTCTCCAGATTACGAAGAATCTCGGCGATGCCGAATACGCCCATCGCCAGCACGGCAAAATCGACACCATCCGACAGGTCGGATATCCCGAGCGTCAAGCGCTCCTGACCGGTTTCAAGATCGGTGCCGACGGTGGCGAGCAACAGACCGAACACGACCATGATGATCGCCTTCACCACCGACTCTCGCGCCAGAACGATCGCGAGGCCGAGCCCGAATACCATCAAAGCGAAATACTCGGCCGGACCGAACAGCAACGCCAGCCTCGTCAAGGGCGCACCGATCGCTGCAATGACCAGTGTTGCGACGGTGCCGGCGAAGAACGAGCTGATCGCCGCGATGCCGAGGGCGATGCCCGCCTGACCGTTGCGCGCCATGGCGTGACCATCCAGCGCGGTGACGACGGCAGTCGCCTCGCCGGGAATGTTGACCAGAATAGCCGTGGTCGAGCCGCCGTATTGCGCGCCGTAGTAGATGCCCGCGAGCATGATCAGCGCCCCGGTGGGGTCGACCTTGAAGGTCAAAGGCAACAGCATGGCGATGGTCGCGATCGGTCCAACGCCGGGCAGCACCCCGATCAATGTTCCGACCAGGCAACCGAGAAAACACAGCGCGAGATTGCTCGGCGTCAGCGCCGTCGCGAAGCCGAGCCCCAAATTTGCGATCAGATCCAGCATCGCGTTGCCTTCAGTAACCCACCAGCCAGGGCGCCAGCGGGATCGGCAATCCCAACGCAAACTTGAACAGCCCGACACAAAACGCGGTCATCACGATTCCGAACACCAGTGCTTCGATCGGACGCACCTCGTCACTGGCAAACGCGCCGATAATCACAGCAAGCGGCCCCGCAACCACCAATCCAAGCGGACGCACCGTGAACCCGAAGGCCGCCATCGCGCCCAGCACCAAAAGCGGTGCACGGAGCGAGAAGGCCTCGAGCGATGGACCGTTTTCGAACACGGCGCTGGCGGCCAGCCCGGCACCCAGCAGGGTGAGCAACACGGCCAACCCCCGTGGCAGCATTCCCGGTCCGACGCCTTCAAGGGTTCCCATCGGCAAATCGGCCGTTTGCCAAAATGCGAACAGCCCTACGGCCGCGATGATCAGCCCACCGCCAAAGTCTTGCCGTCGCAAAAACGCCAGCCTCGGGGCCGGCGGCGTATGATGCTCACTGCTCATGGCTATCGCCCGCCTGCGTGGCCAAAGGTGGCGCAAACGCACTCAGCGCATACCAATTGATATGAAAGCTTGGGCCACACACAAGCGACACGAGGCCGCACGCGCCCCCTCGCCATAGCCAGCCCCCTCCCGTTGACCCTTTGCAACCAAAATAGCATGGGATCGCGCCGGCAACAGCGATTTGAGCTACATCAAAGTTACCATCCGTGGATTTGAAGCGCTTGCCATACAGACGGGGCAGCGCGGCATCGGCTCCACTAAAGCGTGATTGCTTTAAGTTGAATCACAATCACGCTTTAGCTTCTTGATTGAGCATGATCTTTTCCGAAAACCGGTTCCCACTTTTCGGGATCATGCTCTAGCTGGCAGCCTTGATCAGCCGCTCGGCGGCCGCACGCGCTTCGGCGGTAATCTCAGCGCCCGCCAGCATGCGCGCGATCTCTTCCCGACGAGGCCCAGCAGCAAGCTCCGCGACCCGGGTCGCGACCCGCTTGCCACGATCGAGCGAGTCCTTGCTGATGAGATAATGGCGGCCGGCACGCGCGGCGACCTGCGGCGCATGCGTGACGGCAATCACCTGCGCGCGTTGTGAGAGCCGAGCCAGGCGCGCGCCAATGGCGTCCGCCACCGCCCCGCCCACGCCGGTGTCGATTTCGTCGAACACCAGCGACGGCGCCGAACCGCGATCGGCCAGCACGACTTTGAGTGCGAGCAAGAACCGCGCGAGCTCGCCGCCGGACGCGACCTTCATCATCGGGCCCGGTCGCGTACCGGGATTGGTTTGAACCCAGAACTCGACGCGATCGAACCCGAGCGGACCGGGCGCGGCCTCATCGGTTGCAATGTCGGTGGAGAACGTTGCTCGCTCGAGTCGCAGCGGCTTGAGCTCGGCATTGACCGCTTTGTCCAGCTTGTCAGCGGCCTTGCGCCGCTTGCTCGAGAGATCAGTCGCCGCTTTGCGATAGCGCTCGACGGCCTCAGTCGCGGCTTTCTCGAGCGCGGCAAGTTTCTCGGCGCCAGCATCGATGAGCGCGAGATCCGAGCTATGCCGCGCCGCCAGCGCATTGAGTCCATCGACTGGCACATTGTACTTGCGCGCGGCAGCACGCAGCGCGAACAGGCGCTCCTCGATGCGCTCCAATTCGCGGGGATCGTGGTCGGCGGAGGAGAGCGCCGCCTCAAGTTGCGCGCGCGCCTCGTCAAGCGCGGTCAGCGCAGTGTCGAAGGCCTTCACCGCCGGCTCGATCAGAGCCGGAGCATGCACGGTGCGGCGCTCAAGCCGTCTGACGGCCGCCGCCAACGTCGGCACCGGCGATTGCGATCCCGAAACGGCGTCAAGCGCCTCGCGTAGGTCGCTCGCGACCTTCTCGACTTGCATCATGGCCGCACGACGTTCGGCCAGCGCCGTTTCTTCCGACGGCTCGGGATTGAGTTCGGCGCAATTCCTCCACCGCATGCCGAAGCCAGTCGGCCTCGCGTTGCGCGCGCTCGACATCGGCGCGATGAGTTGCAACCTCCTGTTCGCGCGCGCGGCGTTCGTCCCAGAGCCGCGTCAGCGCCTTCGCGTCGGCGTCGAGATCGCCGAATGCATCGAGCAGCCGGCGATGCGTGGCGGCGTCAACCAGCGCACGATCATCGTGCTGGCCATGGATCTCGACCAGAGCCACCCCGAGCGAGCGCAATGTCTGCACGCTCACCGGCTGGTCGTTGACAAACGCCCGGGTGCGACCGTCGGCGAATTGGGTTCGCCGCAGGATCAATCCGTCATCCGTCTGGATCCCTTGATCGGCGGCAAGCGCGCGCATGGGGTGATCGCGCGGCAGTTCGAACGCTGCGGTCACCTGCCCCTGCTCCGCACCATGACGCACCAGGGCGGCATCGCCGCGTGCGCCAAGCGCCAACGCAAACGCGTCCAGCAGGATCGATTTGCCGGCACCGGTTTCACCCGTGAGCACGGCAAGTCCCTCGGCAAAATCGATGTCGAGCCGATCGATCAGGACGATGTCGCGGATCGAGAGCCGGGTGAGCATGGGGTGGCATGGGTTGGGCGGACAGCGCGTTTGAAGCGACAAAGAATAATCGCGATTCGATCGGCTGTCGTACAGCCTTTGAGCGCTATTGTGCCGCGAATCCCAAGCCGACGCGACGAAACGCCTGGCTGATCCAGGAATCCCGGTTTTCGGAAGGCTGCAAGCCCCGTTGCTGAACCAGGGCGTAAGCATCCTTGTACCAGCGGCTATCCGGGAAATTGTGCCCCAGGACGGCGGCCGAGGTCTGGGCCTCGCCGACAATCCCCAACGACAAATAGGCTTCCGTCAGCCGCAGCAGGGATTCTTCGACGTGGCGCGTGGTCTGGTAGCGGGTCACCACGATCTTGAACCGGTTGATCGCGCCCGTGTAGTCCCGCCGTTCCATGTAGTAGCGGCCGACCATCATCTCCTTGGCGGCCATTTGATCGCGCCCGACAGCGATCTTGCGCTTGGCGGAGACCGCATATTCGGACGAGGGATATTTGCGAATCACCTCGTCGAAGGCGGCCATCGCCCGTTCGGTGCGATCCTGGTCGCGCGTGACATCACGAATCTGATCGAAGTAGCAGGAACCAATCAGGAATTGCGCATAGGCCGCGTCCGGGCTGCCGGGATGCAGCTGGATATAGCGTCGAGAGACCGTGATCGATTCCTCGTACATACCGGCCTGATAATAAGTGTAAGCCGACATGATCAGCGAGCGGCGCGCCCAATCGGAATAAGGATGCTGCCGATCGACCTCTTCGAAGCGCTTCGCTGCCGTCCGCAGATCGCGTTTCGTATTGAGGAGATACAAGCCCTCATTGTAGAGCTTGTCGGCTGGTTCTTCGAATTGCTCCTCGCGGCTGCCCCACAACGAGCTCAGCGTATCGCAGCCCATCAGAAAAGGCGCAAACCAAGCGACGGCCACCGCCCGCACGATCCAGTTTCCGCGCCGATCAGCATTGTTCGACGTGAGCGACATACGCACCCTGAAGCAGTCGGAAAGTTCCCCCGGGCCGGTTGCCCCTGCAGGCGCCCCCTGCAATGGCCAATACCCGATAACCTGCGGCTCTACCAACCGAATATGCAGACAATCCGCCCGCAATGTGGCGAAAGAGCCTGCCGGAACGGTCTGGCGGTTGCCATACCCTGCAGGCGACGGACGTTAAGAAACGTCGGGGGCGAAGGCCGGAACGGCCAATCCCGTTGTCAGTTCGCCGTGGCCGCGCACCAAACGCGCCGGCTCGGCTTCAGTCAGCGTCCAGGCGCTGGTGTCAGCCATCAACGCCGACAGCGCCGCATAGTTGAGCTTGTGGCCGCCGCGGACCGAGCGATACGCCCCGAGAATCGGGGCGCCAGCCAACGCAAGGTCGCCGACCGCATCCAAAAGCTTGTGACGAACGAACTCGTCAGGAAAGCGCGTGCCCTCAGGATTGAGAATTCGGTTGTCGCTGACCACCAAGGTGTTCTCAAGCGAGGCACCGAGTGCGTAACCCGCATTCCATAGCTTGGCCACATCGCGGATAAACCCGAAGGTCCGGGCGCGTGCGAAGTCCCGCCGGAACGTTTCCGGGCGTCCGTCAAAGGCAATGACCTGCCGACCGATCAGCGGGTGATCGAACTCGATCGTCGCCTCGACCCGGAAACCTCGCGGATGAGGACGAAACTCCGCGACCGCATTCCCAATCGCGACGGACACCGGCTTGAGGATACGGATAAAGCGGCGCGGCTGATCCAGCGCTTCGAGGCCGACCCGATCGATGGCGAGCACGAAAGCCGCCGCGCTGCCGTCCATGATCGGCATTTCGGGCGCGTCGACTTCCACCACGGCATTGTCGACCCCGAGCCCCCGCAGCGCCGCGAGGACGTGCTCGGCGGTCGAGACCAGAGGCCCCGACGCATCTCCCAGAACCGTGGCAAATTCGGTGGCAGTAACAGAACCAAGATCGGCGACAATCTCGCGGTCGCGGGAACCTGGCAGCCCGGTGCGGATCACCCGAATTCCGGTGTCAGCGTCGGCCGGTGTCATGGTCAATGTCGACGGCAGGCCGGAATGAACACCGACGCCGGTCAACACGACCTGATCACGGAGTGTGGTCTGTCTGCCGATCTTCATACCCGTCCCGTGTACTCGCCGCCCGACTCCGCGGGCTGGCGACCCATCTCCGAAGCGACACAAGGATGCCGCCTTGTAACCGTCAGTTTGGGACGCGGACTTGTACGAACGCTTGCTGCGGCTACGGACCAACCGCGCCTGTCCCCCGACGGAATCCCCTTACACCGTGGCACCTTAGTCTCGGCAGGCAGCAACTCAAACTCACGGTTTTTTACCGACTGTTACCTCTGTCCAGCCACATTCGCGCTGCCCGAGCGTCGCAAACATTCAGCCGGTCGCCGCTGCGACCGACCGCTCCTCGCCATAATTCCAGCCGGAAAGACGCCGCACACCGGATAGAATTTTTGTTTTATTTCAGTCACTTGCCTGATCACGATGATCCTTCCTACCAACCTGCTGCGAACCCCGTCACACAAGGCGCGGCGCCTTGTCCGGGGGTTCCTTATTTGGCCTGCCGGCGGAGGAAGGCCGGAATGTCGAGTTGGTCCTCCTCGTTTGAATTATGCACAGGGGCCTGTCGGCCCAGCGGGTCGAGCCCTTGGTGGGCCGGCCGTCGGGCGTATTCGGATACTGGCTCGGCGGGCCGAATTGGCTCGGGCTGGCGCGCCACCGCTTGCCGAGGCTGCATTGGCCGGGATGGCGGCTGGGGAACAGGCCCCATCCGGGGATGCGCCGGCTGTTCCGATTCGGGCGCTTCGTCTTCGCGCCGTCCGGTACCCAAGCCGACCGACGCGAGGCGCTGGAGCAGGCCCATTCGTCGCTTTTCAGGTGGCTCGGCAGGAGCCCCCTCGCCCCGCATGGCGCGCAATTCGTTCTGCGCCGGAACCGGCAGCTCCTCGATCCGCGGCATGCGCTGACCGCGATTCGCCGTCCGCTCCGGCACCGGTGGAATGAACGCGCTGGGGGCCGGCGGCTCGAACGCCTGCGGCTCGGATGCAGGCTCCGGAAACAGCGACGGCTTCGGCTGCATCGGCCGGATCGTGACATCGTCGGTGGTCATCGGCAGCACGGCTGCCGCCACGGCAGCCCGGGCCGCGTTCTCGATGGCATCTTGTTGCGCATGCGCGGCAGAACTTGAGGCCGCCGCCGGTTGCGGCGCAGCATGCTGGTCGCCGCGGGTGCGTTCGATTCGATCGGCAAGCCGCTGCTGGTCCGCCCGCAGCTTCTGGGTCAGTTCCGCGAGTTTGCTCTCCGGCGTCGACGTTGGCACGGTGGTCGTTGTCGGCGCCGGGCGATGGGCTTTGAGCTCCCCCGCATGGTCGATGCCGGTCGCCACCACCGACACGCGGATCATCCCTTCCAGGTTTTCGTCGAAAGTCGCGCCGACGATGATGTTCGCCTCCTGGTCGACCTCCTCGCGGATACGGGTTGCCGCCTCGTCGACCTCATAGAGGGTGAGATCGCGCCCGCCGGTGATCGAGATCAGCAGTCCCTTGGCGCCCTTCATCGACGCGTCGTCGATGAGCGGATTGGAGATCGCCGCCTCGGCCGCGGAGAGCGCGCGCTTCTCGCCGGAGGCCTCGCCGGTGCCCATCATCGCCTTACCCATTTCGCGCATCACGGCGCGAACATCCGCGAAGTCGAGATTGATCAGGCCTTCTTTGACCATCAGGTCGGTGATGCAGGACACACCGGAGCGCAGAACCTCGTCCGCCAGCGCGAACGCATCGGCAAACGTGGTCTTCTCGTTGGCCACCCGGAACAGGTTCTGGTTGGGGATGACCAGCAGCGTGTCGACAACTTTTTGCAGCTCGAGGATGCCGGCCTCCGCCACCTTCATCCGGCGCACGCCTTCGAAGTGGAAGGGCTTGGTCACCACGCCCACCGTGAGGATGCCGAGTTCCTTCGCGCACCGCGCCACCACCGGCGCCGCACCGGTGCCGGTACCGCCGCCCATGCCGGCGGTGACGAACACCATGTGCGCGCCCTGCAGATGGTCGCGGATTTCGTCAATCACCTCTTCGGCGGCCGCGCGGCCCACTTCAGGCTGCGAACCGGCACCGAGCCCCTCGGTGACCTGCACGCCCATCTGAATGACGCGCTCCGCTTTGGACATCGTCAGCGCCTGCGCGTCGGTATTGGCGACCACGAACTCGCAACCCTGCAGCCCGCTGGCGATCATGTTGTTGACGGCGTTGCCGCCGGCGCCGCCGGCCCCAAACACGGTAATCCGCGGCTTCAGCTCACGGATATCGGGGATATTCAGATTGATGGTCATGGGTGCCTCTTCATTGCGCGAACGTCGCAGGTCATGCGATGCCGCCGGTCGCACCGGTCCGCCACCGGCTGCATGGATAAACTCTCGGTCATCAGAAGCTCTCTCGAAGCCATCGTCCGACCCTTGTGAAATAGCCTCCCGTCCCCGTCATCGCGGACCGCGCGGATCGCAGTTCGCCGGGTTCGAGATGCGCGAGTTGGGGATAGACCAGCAAGCCGGAGGCCACCGCGAAGGCGGGCCCCTTGGCTTCGTCCGGCAGGCCGCTGATCCCCAAGGGGCGACCGATGCGCACCGGCCGCTTGAGAATCTGCGACGCAAGATCTTGCAAATTGGTGAGCTGGCAGGCGCCGCCGGTCAGCACCACCCGGCCCCGTCGTTCAGCCGCGAACGGCGATGACGCGAGGCGGTCGCGCACCATTTCCAGGATTTCTTCGACGCGCGGCTTGACGATGCGAACGAGTTGCGCGCGCGACACATATTGAGGCGGGTCGCCATCGTGCTGATCGACTGATGGCACGGCGATCATGTCGCGTTCGTCGGAGCCGCCGGCGAGGACGCTGCCGTAGAGCGTCTTGATGCGCTCGGCGTCGGCGACGCGCGCGCTGAAGCCACGCGCGATATCCATCGTGATGTGATGACCGCCAAGCGCGAAACCGTCGCCATGCACGAAGCGCCCGCCGCTGAAGACCGCAATCGTGGTCGTACCCGCGCCCATGTCGATGACGGCGGTGCCAAGATCGCTTTCGTCATCGGCGAGCACGGACAGTCCCGCCGCATAGGGACTCGCCACCATCGAAGCAACACCGAGGTGACAGCTCTCGATTGCGTAGATCAGGTTGCAGACGACCGGCGTGTCCGCCGTCATCACATGCATGTCGATACCGAAGTTTCGACCCAGCATTCCGCGCGGATCGCGAATCCCGGCAACGCCATCGAGCGAGTAGCCGATCGGCAGCGAATGCAATACGGCACGGCCAGGGCGCGCAGAATGCTGGCTGCCGGCGGCAATCACGCGCGCAATGTCGTGCTCGGCCACCGTCGAACCGCCGACCGTCACCGTCGCGGCCATCTGTTCGCTCGCCGGCCTGCCCGCCGACATCGACACGATCACGGACTTAAGCTGCATCTTGGCGGATCGCTCGGCGACGTCCACGGCCTGCCGCAATGCCGCCTCCGCAGCCTGCAGATCGATGACGGCGCCACCCTTGATGCCGCGGGCGGAGGTATGACCGAAGCCGATGACCTCCACCGCGTGACTGCGTTGGCGCAACGCGTCCTGCGGCGGCTGCGGCTTGAGCCGCGCAATCAGGCAGGCGATTTTGCTGGTGCCGACGTCGAGCGCCGCCACCAGCGCCGAACGCTTCGGCGATACCGGCTTGGCTTTCGGAGTCCGGCCGAATTGGAGGACCGTCATACGCGGCCTCCCTTCTTGGACTTCTTCAGCAACTCGCGGATCTGGTCCTGACGCTCCTGCGAGGCGTGGTCGGACAGACGGACGGTCACCCGGTCCGGCAGACGCAGGTCGACCGCAACAATGTCGCGCGTCAGAATTTTCGTCTCGCGCTCAAGCGCCATGAGTTGGTCGAGCGCGCGCCCGGCGTCCCCCTCCGGCAGCCGGACATCCATTCCGTTGGTCAACCGCAGATTCCAGCGGCGTTCACCGACCAGGATCGACGCCCGCACCTGCTCTCGGAGGGCCGGGAAACGATCGAGCAGCGCCAGAAAATCCTTGGCCCGGGTTTCGGCGCCTTGACCGACCACCAGCGGCAGGGTCAGCAGCTGCGGCGCGACAAAACCTTCAAGCACCGTGCCGTCGCCGGCGATCACCGAGACGCGCCGGTCCTTTTGCCACAACGCAAATGGCTCCCGCTCCTTGATCTCGATTTGCAGTTGGCCGGGCAGAAGCTTTCGGACGGTGGCGTCCGCGATCCATGGATTGGCCTTCAGCCGCTCGCGTGTCGCCTCGGCGTCAAGGAACAACAGTGACGATCGTCCCGTCACCTGCGCCGACGCCAGCACCTCTTCCTTGGTCAACTGGTTCTGGCCGGTGACGGTCAAGTCGGCGATCCGAAAGCCGAGCGCATTCGCCGCTTGATCGCGCGTGTCTTCCAGCAAAGCGACGATCTCCGGTCCATGCTCACCCTTCACGATCCCGTAGGCGAGCGTGCCGAGAAACAGCACCGCCACCGTAGCGGCACCAACACCGCGCGGCAGCTCAATGCGAACAAGCCGAATCCAGAAGCGCCACAAGCGCCACTGGAATTCGGATGGGTGCATGAGCTCAAGGCCATGCAGATACGGGCCCTGACGCGCGCGCGCGGACGCACCGCCGGTTGGCGGGCGCGCGCGCAGCCGCGCGAAGAACCTCAGCGGTTGAGCGATGCGTCCTCGACCATCCATCGCACAAGCTCGTCAAACGAAATGCCCGCGTCACCCGCGAGCTCGGGCACGAGCGAGGTCTCGGTCATGCCAGGTTGCGTATTGACCTCGAGACAGACGAGTCCCTCCGTCCCCTCAAGGCGATCGTCAAAGCGAAAGTCCGCCCGACTAACGCCCCGGCAGCCGAGGGCCTGATGCGCCCCCAACGTTAGTTCTCGGACCTGTTGGTAAACAAAGGGTGAAATTGGCGCCGGTAACAGGTGCCGCGACCCCCCTGGGGCATACTTCGCTTCATAGTCGTAGAAGCGCACCGCCGGCACGATCTCGATCACACCGAGCGCCCGGTCCCCCACCACCGCGCAGGTTAACTCTTTGCCGGCGATATATTTTTCGACAATGACCCGATCGCCGAAGGTCCAATCGTCCCGGGTCAGTTCCTGCGGCGGATGGGCGTGTTCCACGGTAACCACAAAAACACCGACCGACGACCCCTCCGCCACGGGCTTGATCACATAGGGCGGCGGCAGCAGATGTCCCTTGGCCGCGTCAAGACGATCGGCGACCACCCCCTCCGGCACCGGGACACCGGCGTCACTGAGGACGGCCTTGGCCATATCCTTCTGCATCGCCAGTGCCGAGGCGAGCACGCCGGAGTGGCTGTAGGGAATTCCGACGATCTCAAGCAGGCCCTGCAAGGTACCGTCCTCTCCGGGACGCCCATGCAGCATGTTGAGCGCCGCGTCAGGCTTCACGGTGTTGAGCACGGAGGCGATGTCGCGGCCAACGTCGATGCGCGTCACCCGATAACCGAGGCGCGCGAGCGCGTCGGCGCAAGCCCGTCCCGACCGCAGCGAGACGTCGCGCTCGGCCGACCAACCGCCCATCAGAACGGCGATGTGCTTGCTCATTGCTCCTTGCTTCAATTCAAACTTTGATTTGCATTAGCGTCACTAGAATTGAGATTAAGCGAGCCGTCGAGAGCCATATTGCGACAGTCATGCAAATTGAGCGGCTTCCGGGCAGCGAAGCCACACTGACGGGTGAAACCACGCCGATCAGCTAGGCGCAGGCGTTGCGCACGCGGCACGCATTGCGCCGGCAATGGGAACCCGTCGTACAGCCATGACAGGCACCGATAGAGGTGCGCCTCGTCCCAGGTCGACACGGTTTCGTTGCGCACGTCCCGCGCGATGCCACCGGCGTGGTAAAATTCCCAGATCGCACGGGACTCGAGTTGAAGCCGCGACGTCCGCAGGACCCGTGCCGCCTCGAACCGGCGGAAGGCCTCGGCGAAGTCACCGTCGGCCACATGGACGAGTTCCGCCAGGCACAGCCCGTCCTCGATCGCCATACAGGCGCCCTGCGCAAACGACTGCAACGGCGGATGCGCGGCATCGCCCAGCAGCACCATGCGCCCCTTCGACCAGCCCCGGACCGGATCGTGATCGCCGACTTGCCAGCGCCGGCTGAGGTCCATCATGGCCAGCAGTTGATGCATGGCGGGATGGGCGTCCCGATACGTGTGCTGGAGTTCCGCTCGATATGAGTTGACGTCGCCCCGCTCGCCATGGGTGGAGGTGCGAAACACGGCGACGATGTTGAACAGCGTGCCGTGGCGCAGCGGGTAGTGCACGATATGGAAGCCCGGCCCGCCCCAAAGCACGACCTCGCGACGATGCACATCGGCTGTCAGGTCGGACATCGGTACGATGGTCCGGTGCGCCACGTAGCCGACCGGACGCGGTTCGCCGTCGCCGATGAACTTGGCGCGCGCCAGCGAGCGGACGCCGTCCGCGGCAATGACCGCCGGGCCGACGAAATGCCGGCCGTCAGCGATCTCGAGCGCGACGCCGTCGTCACGCTCCTCGAAGTCGGTGACCATGGCTTCGGGCACGAGTTCGATCTCGGGCGCGCGCCTGCATGCATCGAGCAGCACATTGTGCACGTCGATCCGATGGATGACGATGTAGGGATGTTTGAACCGCGCGTGGAACGACTCCGCCGTGGGAATGCGGACCAGCTCATGTCCGGTCAAGGCATCGCGCATCAACAAAGCTGGCGGCCTGTCGGCCATTTCCATGACCGCATCGGTGACGCCGATCCGGTCGAACACGTGAAAGACGTTGGGCCCGAACTGGATTCCGTATCCTATCGCGCCGAATTCGGGCGCGCCTTCCAGCACGCGGCTCGGAATTCCCCGGCGCGCCAGGGCGAGCGCCGTGGTCAGCCCACCGAGGCCGCCGCCAATGATGAGGATGGGATTGCGAATGGAAGACACGCGCACAGTTTCCGTCGATGTGGGCACGGCCGTGGCCCGTGAGCCCAGTATGCATCATCGCCAATCCGTCGCGGTTTGAAAAGTCAGCCGAACGACCGGCTACGCCTCTACTCCGATCCGCTTGATTTCCCATTCAAGCGCGATGCCGGATGACGCCCCCACCCGGGCGCGCACCGTTTCGCCGAGCGTCTCGATATCGTTGGCGGTCGCCGCGCCGCGGTTGATCAGGAAATTGCAGTGCAGTTCCGAGACCTGGGCATCGCCGACGACGAGCCCGCGGCAGCCGGCGGCGTCGATGAGCTGCCAAGCCTTGTGGCCCGGAGGATTCTTGAAGGTCGAACCGCCGGTGCGGCTCTTCACCGGCTGCGTTGCCTCGCGCGACTCCGTGATCTTGTCCATCTCCGCGGCGATCGCGGCCGGGTCGCCGGGCGTACCTTGGAACACCGCCTCGGTGAAGATGATGTCGTCCGGCGCGCCGCAATGGCGATAGCTGTAATGCATGTCGGCGTTGGTGAAGGTACCGACCCTGCCAGCGCGATCGACGCCACGCGCTTCGACAAGGGCATCCTTGGTCTCGCGGCCATAGGCGCCGCCGTTCATGCGCAGCGCGCCGCCAATAGCGCCCGGTATCCCGCGCAGGAAGGCGAGCCCGGCGAGACCCGCCTCCTGGGCCGCGCGCGCGACCCGGGCGTCCGGCACCGCAGCGCCGGCGCGGATACGATCGCCCTCCACCTTGATCTCGGAGAAGCCGCGGCCAAGGCGGATGACCACGCCCGGCACGCCACCATCACGGACGATCAGGTTCGAACCCAAGCCGATCACGACCACCGGAATGTCGGCGGGCAACATCGAAAGAAAGTACGAGAGATCCGCCTCGTCCTCCGGCATGAACAAGACCTGCGCCGGCCCACCAACCCGAAACCAGGTCAGCGGCGCGAGCGGCTCGTTGGCGAGCAACCGCCCGCGCAATTGCGGCAGCATCGCTTTGAGTTCGGGAACGAGATCGGGAAAGGCCATCGCCGGCCTGCTCACGCCACCTTGCCGGTCGCCGCCAACTCGCCCGGCAACGCATAGGCCCATTGCGTAATGTTGCCGGCGCCGAGGAAGACGACGATATCGCCCGGCCGCGCCAGCCGCTTCACGATGCCGGCGATGTCCTGCGGCCCGTCAATCGGGATCACCTGGCGGTGCCCGCGCGCGCGCATTCCTTGCACCAGCGCGTCGCGGTCGGCCCCCGCGATCGGCTTTTCGCCAGCCGCGTAGACGGGCGCGACCATCACCGTGTCGGCGTCGTTGAAGCAGGTGCAGAACGACTCGAACAAGGTCGCGAGCCGCGAGTAGCGGTGCGGCTGCATGATCGCGATCACTTGGCCCTGGGTCGACTCGCGCGCCGCGCGCAGCACCGCCGCGATCTCGACCGGATGGTGGCCATAGTCATCGATGATCGGCACGCCGTTCCATTCGCCGGTGCGGGTGAAACGGCGGCGAACCCCGCCGAAATTCTCCAGCGCCTTGCGGATCACGTCGTCGCCGATACCGAGCTCATGCGCCACCGCGATCGCCGCGGTCGCGTTGAGGGCATTGTGCCGCCCCGGCATTGGCAATCTGAGATTCCTGATGCTGTGAACGTCCTGCCCGGCGCGATTGCGGAACGTCACCGCAAAGCGCGATGCGCCGTTCGCATGATCGAGATTGCTGAGCCGAACGTCCGCCTGCGGGTTCTCGCCATAGGTGATGATGCGGCGGTCCTCGATGCGACCGACGAGTTGCTGCACGACCTCGTGGTCGGTGCACATGACCGCGAAACCATAGAACGGCACGTTCTCGACAAAACCGCAGAATGCCTCCTGCACCGCATCGTAGGTCTTGAAGTGATCGAGGTGCTCGGGATCGACGTTGGTGACGACGGCGATGTCGGCGGGAAGTTTCAGAAAGGTGCCATCGGATTTGTCTGCCTCGACCACCATCCAGTTGCCGCCGCCAAGCCGCGCGTTGGTGCCGTAGGCTTCAATGATCCCGCCATTGATGACTGTCGGATCGATATTGCCGGCGTCGAGGAGCGCGGCAACCATCGATGTCGTGGTGGTTTTGCCGTGCGTACCGGCAATCGCGATGCAGCTTTTCAACCGCATCAATTCCGCCAGCATTTCCGCGCGGCGCACCACCGGCAAACGCCTGGCACGCGCCGCCACCAGTTCCGGGTTGTCGCGCTGAATTGCGGTCGAGACCACGACCACCTCGGCGGCGCCCAGATTGGCAGCCGCGTGCCCGATCGACACCGTCGCACCTTTGTCGCGCAGCCGCTTGATGTTGGCGCCGTCCGACGCGTCCGAGCCCTGCACCGCATAGCCCAAATTGATCAGCACCTCGGCAATACCGCTCATGCCGATCCCGCCGATGCCGACAAAATGGATCGGACCGATGTCGCGCGGCAGTTTCATCGCCTGGGTACTCCCGAGTCAGTCACAAGCAACAATCCCCCACGGCTCCCCGACGCGGTTCTGGCCCTTCCCATCCGGCGATGCAAGCCACCCCAAGCGGCCCCCTCGCCAGAGCCGCCAAGGACAACCGCCAGCGTCAGGTCGCAAGCCGCGCGGTGGCCATGACCAGATCGGCCAGGCGATCGGCGGCGTCCGGCACGCCCTGCGACCGTGCGGCCGCTGCCATCGCTGCCAGCCGGTTTGGGTCCGCGGCCAGCGCAGCGATTTCGGCAGCCAGCCGCGCCGGCGTGAAATCGTCCTGAGGAAGCCGGATGGCCCCTCCGGCCGCTGCGAGCACGCCGGCATTGGCGAACTGATCCTGGTCGAGCGCGCCCGGCAACGGCACCAGGATCGACGGCCGGGCGATGGTGGCCAGTTCTGCGACCGTCGACGCGCCGGATCGCGCCACCACCAGATGCGCAGCAGCAATGCGCGCGGGCAGATCTGGGAAGAACGGCGAGACTTCGGCGGCGATATTCAGACGCGAATACACGTCGCGCACACGCGCGAGGTCCTCGTCCCGGGCCTGCTGGGCAAGCAACAGCCGAACCCGCAGCGACGCATCAAGCAGTTCAATCGCACTGGGCACGATGTCCGACATGATCCGCGCGCCCTGGCTGCCGCCAAACACCAGCAGCCGCAACAAGCCGTCAGCTTCGGGCGCAACAAACGGGATCGACGACGCAGCGATCGCCGCCGGCCGTACGGGATTGCCAGTGCGGGTCGCCTTCGCCGCCAATGCAGGCGTGGCATCGAGCACGCCGGGAAACGAGGTGGCGATCGCAGTCACCCGCGGCGCGAGTTGGCGGTTCGCGCGTCCCATCACCGCGTTCTGTTCGTGGATGATCGTCGGAATCTTGAGGACGGTCGCAGCGCCGAGGGGCGGCAAGGTCGGATAGCCGCCGAAGCCGACGACGGCAGCCGGCCGGATTTTCCGCAGCACGATATAAGCGCGCAGCAATCCGCGACCGAGCGTCAGCGCCGTGCGTGCGAGCGCAATCGGATTGCGCGCGCGCACGGTATCGCTCGGGATGATGTGGATCTCACGTGCCGGAAAGCTTCTGCCGTAGCGCTCGGCACGATGATCGGTGGCAAGATCGACAGCGACGCCGCGGCGCGCGAGCGCGGCTGCGAGGGCCTCCGCCGGGAACAGATGGCCGCCGGTTCCGCCCGCGGCCAGCAACACCAGCGGCGAACCGCTTGTGCCGGTCACGCGGCGCTCCCGGCGGGGGCAAGCCCGCCGCGGCTGTCGAGATAGTCGGTGCGGGGGCGCTCACGGGTCAACGCCAGCAGCATCCCCATGCCCCAAGCGAGCGAAATCATCGAAGAGCCCCCATAGGAGACGAACGGCAACGTCATGCCTTTCGCCGGGATCAGATGCGCATTCACCGCCATGTTGATGGCGGATTGCAGGCCGAACAAGATGGCCAGCCCCGCCGCCGCAAAGCGTTGGAATGGATCGTGGTTGCGTAGCGCATGGAGCAAGGCGCGCAAGACGATGAAGGCAAACAACATGAGGAGCACCAGGCAGAGCGCGATGCCGAACTCCTCAGCGGCCACCGCAAAGACGAAGTCGGTGTGGCTTTCGGGCAGAATGCGCTTCACCGTACCCTCCCCCGGCCCGCGGCCAAACCAGCCGCCGCGCACGAAGGATTCCACGGCCTGGTCGATATTGAACGTGTCGCCGGACGCGGGATCGACGAAGCGCTTGATACGCCGCGCCACATGCGGAACCGTGAGGTAGGCGCCGGCCAACCCGACGATCGCCGCGCCGCCCAGGCCGGCAACCCAGATCACGCGCATGCCGGCGAGGAAGAACAACGCCCCCCACACCGCCAAGATCAGCATCGTCTGTCCGAAATCCGGCTGCAGCACCAGCCCGAGCACGACCGTGATCAAAAGCCCGAGCGCCATGGTGTTGGCCGGCATCTCGGGGCGCCGCGCCGATTCACCGAACAGCCAGGCAATCAAGATGACGAAGGCTGGCTTGAGGAATTCCGACGGTTGTATGCTGACGCCAAGCAGGACGAGCCAGCGACGCGCCCCCTTCACCTCAGCGCCATAGATCAGCGTGAGGAACAGAAGAAAAAGACTGACGGCAAACACCGCCAAGGCGATGCGGCGGATCTGCCGCGGCGACAGGAACGAGGTCACGATCATCACCGCGATCGCGGGGATGAGAAACAGGACGTGTCGGTTGACGAAATGGAATGGATCAAGGCCCAAGCGCGCCGCCACCGGGGGGCTCGCCGCCAGCGACAGCACGACGCCAGCCAGCATCAAACCCAAAATCGCCGCCAGCATGAGCCGGTCGACGGTCCACCGCCACGCGGCTAAGGGCGTGCGTTCGATACGCGAAACCATGGCATCCCCCGTCCAGGCAACAAGTCCTGACCGGGGTTCGTTGACGGGAGGTTAACGCTGCGGTCTATCTCTTGCGAAGCGTCTCTGACGACCTCACTTGAGGCCGGTCGCCACGAGGTTGAATTTCCCCTCCAGGTTCGTGCCGACGGCTGTTGCCCCCGCCACGATCATGATCGAGATAAAGCCTGCAATAAGCGCGTATTCGATCGCCGTGGCGCCGCCGTCATCCTTGAGAAATCGCAACCCTGCCGCAATGAACCCGTTCACCGCTCGGCTCCCTGACTAGTCTCGCGAAGCGCCGATTGAGACACGGAAATGCTAAACGTTCATTGAGGAAACCGGTACAATCCATCAATAATCCTTCATATTCGGCGTTCCCCCTGGGAACGCGCCGCGCTGCGGCCTAATACGTCGGTGGTATGCCTCCCCCCCTCCTTCAACTTCAGAATATCGCACTGACGTTCGGTGGCACACCGCTCCTGTCGGCCGCGGAACTGACCGTATCCGCCGGAGAGCGCGTGGCGCTGGTCGGGCGCAACGGGTCCGGCAAATCGACCCTGCTGAAGATCGCGGCGCAGACCGTCGAGCCGGACCGTGGTTCGATCTTCATTCAGCCTGGGATCACATTGCGCTATCTGCCGCAGGAGCCGGATTTTTCGGGATTTGACTCCACCCTCGCCTACGTCGAAGCCGGGCTCGGGCCGGCCGATGATCGCCACGCCGCCCGTTACCTGCTGGAGCAACTGGGTCTGTCCGGGCAGGAGCAGCCGGCGCACCTGTCCGGTGGGGAGGCACGGCGCGCCTCGCTCGCCCGGGTGCTGGCGCCCGCTCCCGACATCCTCTTGCTCGACGAGCCGACCAATCATCTCGATCTCAAGACCATCGAATGGCTGGAGCATGAGCTGGATTTGCGTCGTAGCGCGCTGGTGATCATCAGCCACGATCGGCGTTTCCTGTCGACACTTTCGCGCGCCACGATCTGGCTCGATCGCGGCGAGACGCGCCGGCTCGAGCGCGGCTTCGCCGATTTCGAGGCGTGGCGCGACGCCTTGCTCGCGGAGGAAGAGCGCGACCAACACAAACTCGACCGCAAGATCGTCGCCGAAGAACACTGGTTGCGCTATGGCGTCACCGCACGCCGCAAGCGCAACATGCGCCGCGTCGGCCAATTGCAGGCGCTGCGCGAACAACGCCGCAGCTACCGGGGCAGCATCGGCAAGGCCGACATGACGGCAAGTACGGCGTCGGAGTCAGGCACGCTGGTTGTCGAAGCGCGCAATATCAGCAAAAGCTACGACGGATGCGCGATCATCAGCGACTTCTCGACGCGGATTCAGCGCGGCGACCGTATCGGTATTGTGGGGCCGAACGGGAGCGGCAAGACCACGCTGATCAATCTGCTGACCGGCGTTCTCGCGCCCGACACCGGCACCGTCAAGCTCGGGGCCAATCTCGCCGTCGCCACCCTCAATCAGCATCGGGACAGCCTTGATCCTCATACAACAGTCACCGAAGCGCTCACCGGTGGCAGCGGCGATACGGTGAGCGTGAACGGGCGCAGCCGGCACGTCGTCAGCTACATGAAGGATTTCCTGTTCACGAGCGAACAGGCGCGCACACCGTTGCGCAAGCTATCGGGCGGCGAGCGCGGACGACTGATGCTGGCGCAGGTGCTCGCCAGGCCTTCCAATGTATTGGTGCTCGACGAGCCGACCAACGATCTCGACATGGAGACGCTGGAGGTCCTTGAAGACATGCTCGCCGACTATGAAGGCACGGTTTTGCTTATCAGTCACGATCGCGACTTTCTCGACCGTCTGGTGAACGGTGTCATCGCCCCGGAAGGCAATGGCCGCTGGAACGAATACGCCGGCGGCTACAGCGACATGCTGGCGCAACGCGGCGCCGACCTGACCCGCGACCAGCGCAGGCAGCCGGCGCAGAAAGCGACAAAGGAGACCGCGTCGGTGCGTCAGCCGTCCGAGACGGCGAGGCGTCGATTGACTTTCAAGGATCAGCACGCGCTCGAAACGCTGCCGAACACAATCGCAACGCTTCGCAAAGAAGCGGAGACGCTGCAGCAGCGGCTCAGCGATCCGCAATTCTATGCCCGGGACCGCGCTGCGTTCGAGCGGACCAGCGTCGAGGTTGGCGAGATCGAGCGCAAGATTGCGGCCGCGGAGGAACAGTGGCTGGAGCTTGAGATCTTGCGCGAAGAGCTGGCGGAAGGTCGATAAAGCATGATCCCGAAAAGTGGGAACCGGTTTTCGGAAAAGATCATGCTCAAACAAGAAGCTAAAGCGTGTTGCGATTTAACTTAAGGCAATCACGCGTTAGCACCACGCGAAACAAGTCGCCATTCGAGCGAAGGCCCCGGCAGCGGTTTCGCTGCCGAGGCCTTGGTGTTTAAGCAACGCTAAAAAATCAGACCGCGAGCTTCAGTTCTTTCGCGGCACGGAAAGCGACCTTCCTGCTGGCCTTGATCTTGATGGGCTCGCCGGTCGCGGGGTTGCGCCCCATGCGGGCTGCGCGCTTCCTGACCTGGAGAATGCCCAAACCGGCGATGCGAACCCGCTCGCCTTTCTTCAGGTGCTTGGTGACCAGGCTCACGAGATCGCCGAGCAGAGCCTCGCCACTTTTCTTGGTCAATTCGTGCTCAGCAGCCAAGGTCGCGGCAAGATGCTTTAACGTGACCGGCCGGTTTGGCTTGGAGGATTTGCTGGATGCCTTAGATGCGCGTGCCTGCGCCATGGTGAGAAACCCCCTTAAGAGCGCGAAATGCGCTGCCTCAGGCTGGACACGATTCGGAACTAAAAGAAAAGTGCTTTTGGCTAAGTCTCATCGACATTTCCGCAACCACCGGTTCTACGCTGCCGGATAGGAATCTGGTCGACGTAGCGATTGACTGCCAACGGCCGGGCGGCTTAATCAGTCCCGCGGATTCCCGCAGACGGCAATCCCTAAACATCTGAATTCGGCCCTGACCGGGCCCAAGAGGAACGATAGCACAGTACCCATGACCAGCCATCACGATCCCAGCCTTCAAGATCGCCTGACCCTCGCAGCCGAAGCCAAAAAAAATCTTCTCGCCAAATTCAAGAGGTCGACGGACCCCAGCAGCCCGGAAGCCATCGAGAAGCGACAGCAGCGCGAGGCGATCGCCGCTGCACGAGCCGAAAGAATGGCGCAGCGTGAAGCGGCGCGACGGGAGCACGAGTTGGAACTCGCCCGTCAGGCCGAAATCGCCGCGGCTGCCGCCGTGGCGGCCGAGCAACTTGCCGCCGAGCAGGCGGCGGTGCAAGCGGCGACCCAAGCCGAAGCCGAAGAGGCTTTGAAGGCCGAGCAGAAGGCAGCACGCGACGCCCGCTACGCTGCACGAAAGACCGCAATTAAGAAGAAACGGCGGCGAGGCTACTGAGCTTGCTCGCGATCGGGGTGGCGGTGGCACGTCCTTCGTGCCCTGACCACCGCCGAACGGGCGGCCGCAGTGGCTTGCAAATACAGGGGGCCTTGCAAATACAGTGGGCCTTGCAAATACAGAGAACCCTGCAAATGCAGTGGGCCTTGCCAATTATGTCGTGTATGATTTAAAATACTAAAATTGCTACGATTAATGGGAGCTCTTCATGCGACTGAAAGTGGCGATTCTTGCTTTCGTGCTTGCTATCGGCATGGCTGCCGCGGCAAGCGTCGTCGTTTTTCCAACTTATGCGGCTGCAGAGCCGAAAAAACCAGATTGCGTTGGTTGCTAGAGCATGATCCCGAAAAGTGGGAACCGGTTTTCGGATAAAGGTCATGCTCAATCAAGAAGCTAAAGCGTGATTGTGATTCAACTTAAAGCAATCACGCTTTAGTCCCCAAGCTACATCGTTAGCCTCAGTTTTGGATTGTTGGATCCCGCTCGCTAGTTCGCGACGTGTTTTGCTTTCCACGTGACACGCGGAATGTGAGCGTCATTGCCCAACTGAGCGGGGCCCAAGTGAGCCAGGACCCAAGTGAGCCAGGCCCAAGTGAGCGGGCAAGACGAAATCCAAGGACTTGAGCGCGCCGATCGGCGGCGTACCAGCCACGTCGCGCCGAGCGTAGATTGCCGGCATGGGTTTCCCAGGATCCGCCGCGCGCCACGCGACGATCTTCGACGCACGGCGCGCTCCTGGCAGTCCCATCGATCGGGGCTCCAACATAACTTTCGACGTAGCAATCCTCGACCCATTGCCAGACATTGCCATGCATGTCGTGGAGCTGGAACGCGTTGGGCTTTTTCTGCCCGACCGGCCGCGTCCGATTTCCGGAATTGACGTTGAACCATGCATATTGGGCGAGATCAGCCTCACTGTTCCCGAACGAATAGCGCGTTGCCGTTCCGGCTCGAGCCGCGTATTCCCACTCGGCTTCGGTGAGCAAACGGTAGTGTCGGTTCGTCATTCGTGACAGCCATGCCGCATAGTGCTTCGCCTCCTTCCAACTGACGTTGATAACCGGCAAGCCGCCGCGACCAAACCCGCTCGCGGAAACTGGAGGACACCCTCCCACCGCCACGCATGCGTCCCAATCATCGAACGTCACCAGATGCTTGGAGACAGCAAATGGCTTAGGGATAGTGACAGTGCGGAGCGGCCCCTCATCGGCCGAGCGGCCGGCCTCGCGGTCCTGCGACCCCATCGTAAAAATCCCTGACGGAATGACGATCATCTCCGGACAGGCCTTCGCACATTCCCGGAAGCTCTCCAGCGCCTTCTTCGCCAGTTCCACTTCGTCCGCCATAACGTAAGGCGCCACATGCTTGGCCTGATACGGCCGCATGACGACGAACCAGTTGAGCTGCTCTTCGATCGTGGATTGGTTGATCCACCCCACCATTCCCACGATCACGCTCACGAGCAGCGCATAGATCAAACCTCTCGTGCGGCGAGTTCTGGCCCGAGCCCGCTGCTCCACCCCTCGGCAAGCAAGCAGGTAGTCTCGGTCGCGGGATGCGAGCAGGGCCAAGAGGTCCGGCCGCTCACGGAGGCGTTCCGCCAACTCCAAACGCCCGGTGGTGTGCGTGAGCCAGATCGGATCCCGGCCATGCTCGTCCCATTCCCGCGCGGCGCGCCGGACGCCCTCCAAAATCCCGAGCAATGCTGAATCTTCCTTGAGCCATTCTTGCAGCAGGCTCCACTGTCGCAGGAGAGCCTCATGCGCTGGCTCTATTGTCAGTTCACCCGTATCCTCTGCCACATCCGTTGCAATAAGACGCTGCTCGACGAGTTGCTTGATCAGCGGCAGTGACTGCGGCGGAATTTCTGAAACACGGGCGACGCGGCGACGGGGACTGCCGGTATCCGGATCAAGGCCCGCGAGCCATGGGATCAGGCCACCGCGTAACAACGCCAGGCGTTCGCTTCGATCGCGCGGAATGCTGGCGTCTTTGTCAGCAGCCCGAAAGGCCCTTTCTACCGCCGCTTCGATCGAGCCCTTGATGCGGCCCAGCGCGTCATAATTTTTCAGCGTTAGACGACCGCTCCCGCCATATTCAAGGTAGAGGCGCTCCAACGTAAACGCCAGCAGCGGCAGCGCATCGCGTCCACCACCATCCTCGATGTCAGACAGAAGCGCCTGCGTTAGCGCCGGCTCGATGACAAGAGAACGATCCGTTTCTCTCAATCTGGCGGCGGGTCCCTCAATGACTGCCTGATAGGCGCCGCGCGGCATCGGCGTCAAGCTCATGGTCTGTTGAAGCACGCCCTCCAGAGCCGGCGCAGTTTGCAGTTGGTCGTAGGCGTCCGATCGGATGGTCACCACCACGAGCAGCGGCACCGTGTCGTCGGTCAGCAGTTCCCGCAACAGATCGAGGAACGTCGTGCCCTCCGCCATGCCCTCCGCACCAAACAGTTCCTCCCCCTGATCGATCGCCAGCACCAACATGGGGGCTTCCGCATCGGCTTCATCCCCGCCAAGAATGGAGCGAGCCTTTTCGACCAGGGTTCTTAGCAATGGACGCAAGGTGGCAGCGCCACCTGCCAAGGCCTCACGAATCTCCGCGCGCGAAAGCGTGATCTCGCGTGTACTCAAGGCCTCGTTGAGTGCGCGGAGCAGTCCTACATCACCCGTGATCGCCGCGCGCTCCGGTCGAATAACCGGCAGGGTGAGGTAGTTCCGATCGTCGCGAACAAGCCGTGGCAGCAGGCCGGCTCGCAGAAATGATGACTTCCCGGCCCCGGACGCGCCGAGCAATACGAGGAAACGCGGCGCTGCCCCGTCCTTCATCCCGCGGATACGATCTAGCGCCTCGATAGTCGGCGCTTCCCGCCCGAAGAAAATGCCGGCGTCCACCGCTTCCAGCGGCAGCAGCCCGCGGTAGGGAGCGCGTCTCGGATCGTCCGTCGGTGGCCAGGCAAAGAAACGCGCGTCAAGTCCAGCGCGTTCAAGCCCGATCCGCAGACGCGTCAATCCTTCTCTGGAAAAAGTGACATGGACCTCGTCATGGGTGCCCGGCAGGTTGGCCTGCAGCATGACGTGATCACGGCCGGACGATAGCGGAACCAATTGCCACGTGCCCGCTAAGGTCGCCGGCAAGTCGCCAATGGGAATGTCCTCGATCAACAAACCAAACAACCGTTTGTTGAGCCGGTGCGCCAGATTGAATTCCTTCCGGCACCAGTCGGAGGCGAGCCATGATCGCGAGACTAGAAATAACACCGCTTCGCAGCGCAGCGCCGCTTGGTTCAGAGTGCGCTCCCAGCGCGATCCGGCAGCGATGCCGCGTTCCGGATCAAGATCGAGAAAAACATCGTCCCAACCCTGAGCCGACAGCCAGTCGCGTAACGCCACTGCGCTGTCGTTGTCCCTGCTCGAGTGGCTCAGAAATATCCGCGACATCCCGATATTTTCGTGACCATCTTGCCGCCGCCAGCGCGGCCTCAGTACGGAATTTTCAGCTCGGCGTATCTTATCCGCAAATTTCAATCTGCTCTGTGACCCGCATTTCCCACCGGCACGAATAGGCCAGGTCGGCGATGCAATTCATCACGACACTGTTTGGTCGCTGACAATCGCAAGGCGAATCGGCCACCGTCCATTTGGCGTTGCGATAGCCGCCATTGGTGACGATGGTCTCGCACATCAGCTTGGCGCGGGCGTGGACGTCCGACTTGGCTTTGGCGCAATGTTGCTCTGCCGTCACCCCGGTTGACAGCGCTCCGCCGGACACGCCGCGCACCATCTGATTGGCAACGTCCGGTCCAGGCTTCCAGACCTCCCGCTTCTCGGTTCGGCAGGTCAGCAGCGTATCGCGAGCCCGCTGCGCGTAGGCTCCGTTAGGATAGCTCAGCAGATAGGATTGAAACGCCTGGCGCGTTTTCTCCGCCAAGGCCTGGTCCCATAGTTTCTGTTCGCCCGCACTGATCGATTGCTGGGTCGGAGTCGGCGGCGATACGACCACAGGGGCTGGCGCCTGGGCGCGCATCAACGTCCAGATCAACGCAAGCACCGCGATCAACGCCACGCCCGCAATGGCGAGGATCATCGGCATCTGATTGCGCGCCGTCTTTTGGGCCGGAACTCTCGTGGTGAATGTTGTCGGCGCCTGACTGACCGACGCTCCGCCAGTCAGAATCCCCCGTACCGCATCAAGGAAATGGATCCAGCGCGGGTCAGCGCGGTCACCATGCCAATCGACAAGATCGGCCGCCTAAATCATCATGAAACCCAACGGCGGATCGACATCGTCGATTCTGGCGGGCACGAGGATGCCGCGGCTCTTGCCAACGGTCGCCTCCTCTTTCACCCAAGGCGCCGCAACCGATGCGTTTGACCAGATCGCGATGACCACTCTGGCGGCATAGAGCTCCTTGTGGATCGAGCGGTCCCATTCGCTACCGGCCTTGATGCCGTGGTCCCACCACACGTCGAACCCTTCCGCGCGCAGTGCCTCGACCATGCGGATGACACGGCCGGCGTCTTCTTTTTTGTAAGAGATGAAGATATCCGCCATGGTCCCTCGCGCCCGAATTCTTAAGCGTTGGCCCGACGATTGTCCATGAAGGCCGCCAGCGCGCGACGCGACACTCGGATGGTCATCGACGCTGCGACGGTACCAACCCGGGCAACGCCAGCACCAGCTTGCGGAAGGCGTCGCCACGCACTTCAAAATTGCGATACTGATCGAACGAGGCACAGGCCGGCGACAGCAGCACCACCGGTTCGGCGGCCTCTGCCACCTCAGCGTCGCGGGCGGCCAGCGTGACGGCGCGGTCGAGCGTACCGGCAACCACGTGCGGCACCTTGCCGTCGAGTTCGGCGGCAAAGGACGCCGCCGCTTCGCCGATCAGGTAGGCTTTGCGGATGCGCGGAAAGAAGCCGGCGAGCGTCGCCAAGCCACCGGTCTTCGGCTTGCCGCCGGCGATCCAAAAGATAGCTTCGAAGCAGGCGAGTGCCTGCGCGGCCGAGTCCGCATTGGTCGCCTTGAAGTCGTTGACGAACAGCACGCGGCCCACGCGGCCGACCTCCTCCATGCGATGCGCCAACCCGGGGAACGAACGCAATCCCTTCTGGATTTGCTCCAGTGACAAGCCAAGCGCCAGCGCCGCGCCGCTCGCACAGGCGGCATTTTGCGCATTATGAACGCCCCGCAAAGAGCCGATGCCGCCGATGCGCGCGATCTCGCTCGCGCTGCCACCCGCCGCCTGCACGATCCGTTCCGCCTCGACGTAGATCCCGTCGGCCAGCGGGCGGCGGACCGACACGCGCACCACCCGTTTGCCGGATTGCTCGATGTGGTCGGCCGTCGCCTGGCACCAGTTATCGTCAACCCCGATGATCGCCGAGCCGCTGTCCTGCACGCCGGCGACCAGCCGTGTCTTGACCTCGGCGTAGTGCGCGAGCGTCCCGTGGCGATCGAGATGATCCTCGCTGATGTTGATCAAGATGCCGACCGACGGATCGAGCGACGGCGCCAGATCGATTTGATAGGACGAAACCTCAATGACATGCACACGGCCGGAGCCCGGCGGTTCAAGCGACAGGATGGCGGTGCCGATGTTGCCGCCGACTTGCGCATCGTAACCAGCGGATGCGAACAGGTGCGCGGTCAGCGCGGTGGTTGTCGATTTTCCGTTGGTTCCGGTGATGGCGACGAACGGCGCATTGGGCGCATGGCGGCGGCGCTCCCGACAGAACAGCTCGACGTCGCCGATCACTTCGACAGCGGCGGCACGGGCGAGACCCACCACCCAATGCGGCGCGGGATGGGTCAGCGGCACGCCCGGCGCAAGCACCAGGGCGGCGATTTTCGACCAATCCACATGTCGAAGATCGGCTGCCGGTATGCCGGCGGCGGTCGCTTTTGCAACCGTCTCGGCGCTGTCGTCCCAACCGATGACATCGGCGCCGCCCGCAAGCAGCGCGCTGGCGCTGACCAGCCCGGAACCGCCGAGACCGAACACCGCGACCTTTTTTCCGGCGAAGCCGGTGACCGGGATCATCACCGCAGCTTCAAGGTGGACAGGCCGATCAGGGCGAGCACGACCGCAATGATCCAGAACCGGATCACGATCTGCGGCTCGGTCCAGCCCTTCTGCTCGAAATGATGGTGCAGTGGCGCCATTCGGAACACGCGTTTGCCGGTGAGCTTGAAGGAAACGACCTGCACGATCACCGACACCATTTCGAGCACGAACAGCCCGCCGACAACCGCGAGCACGACTTCGTGTTTGGTCGCGACCGCGATGGTGCCGAGCATGCCGCCGAGCGCGAGCGATCCGGTATCGCCCATGAAGATCGAGGCCGGTGGCGCGTTGAACCACAGGAACCCTAGCCCCGCGCCGATCACGGCACCGCAAAGCACCGCCAGTTCACCGGTGCCGGCGACAAAGTGGAGCTGCAGATAGTCCGAGAACAACGCGTTGCCGACCACCCAGGCGAAGACGCCGAAGCAGCCCGCCGCGATCATCACCGGCACGATCGCCAGCCCGTCGAGGCCGTCGGTGAAATTGACCGAATTGCCGGCGCCGACGATGACGAAAGCCCCGAACACCAGGAAGAACCAGCCCAACGGCAGCAACAGGTCCTTGAAGAACGGAAACGTCAACGACGATGCGAATGGCTCGCGGCCAAGCGACACGATGAAGTAACACGCGATCACAGCAACCAGCACCTCCATAGCCAGACGAAGCTTGCTGGAGAAGCCGGCATGGCTTTGCCGTGTGACTTTCAAATAATCGTCGTAAAAGCCGATCGCGCCGAATGCCAACGTGACGCCGAGCACGATCCAAACATAATTGTTCGTGAGGTTCGCCCACAGCATCGTCGCCACCACGATGCCGAGCAGGATCATCAACCCACCCATGGTGGGCGTGCCCTTTTTGGTCACCAGGTGCGATTGCGGTCCATCGGTGCGGATCGGCTGGCCTTTGCCCTGGCGCACCCGCAGGTGATCGATGATCCAAGGCCCGAACAGAAAGACGAACGCTCCGGCCGTGATCATTGCTCCGCCGGAACGAAAGGTGATGTAGCGAAACACGTTGAGGGCGTTGAGCTGGTCTGAAAAGAAGGAAAGCCAGTACAGCATCGGTCAGCCTTGGCTCGGCGTCACAAGCGCGTTGCGGGAATAGTGTCGCTCCAGCGCGTTGACGATCGGACCCATTCGTGACCCGAGGGAGCCCTTGATCATGACCGCGTCACCGGAGCGCACAGCGGCCAACACCAGAGGTTCCAGCGCGGCCGCGGTCTCCGCATATCGCCCCCGGCGCTCGGAGGGAAGAGCCTCCCACAACGAATGCATCAACGGCCCGCTGCAGAAGACAAGATCGATACCATGGGCCACAATTGCCTCAACGAGGCCTCGGTGCAGCTCGGCGGCGCTCGGCCCAAGCTCCAGCATATCGCCCAGCACCGCGATCCGGCGGCCCTTGCCGCCGACCTCGGCCTGACCAAGCAGCGCAAGCGCCGCACGCATCGAGGCCGGATTGGCGTTGTAGCTCTCATCGATCAGCAGTGCGCGGCCGTCAGGAAGGGTCAGCTCACTGCGGGCGCCGCGCCCGCTCGGCGGGGCAAGCGCGGCTAGGGCCAGCGCTGCGAGGGCGAGATCGGCACCTGCCAGCGACGCGGCCGCCAGCACGGCAAGCGAATTCATGACGAGGTGACTGCCCGGCGCGCCCAGCTTGTAGGTGAGATCATGACCCAGGATCGTCGCCTCCACCGTCGAGCAATCCGGATGCAGTGATGACACGATCAAGCGCGCGTCCGCTTCGGCATGCACGCCGAACGAAACGACGCGGGCCCCGGCGGCTTCGGCCGCTCGGGCAAGCCGCGGAAATTGCGGGATGTCGCGATTGATCACAGCCGCGCCGCCCGGAACAAGACCGCGGAAGATTTCCGCTTTGGCGTCGGCGATCGCTTCGATCGAACCGAGGTATTCGAGATGCACCGGCGCAATGGTGGTCACGATCGCCACATGCGGCTCGACCAACCGCGACAGCGGCTCGATCTCGCCCGCATGATTTATTCCCATCTCGAATACTGCGAAGCGCGCCGACGCGGGGCAGCGCGCCAGCGACAGCGGCACACCCCAGTGATTGTTATAGGATGCCGCCGAAGCATGGGTTTCGCCTGACGCCGCCAGCGCAAGCAGCAGCGCGTCCTTGGTGCCGGTCTTGCCGACCGAGCCGGTGACGCCGATCACCTTGGCTTGCGAGCGCGCGCGGGCCGCGCGCGCCAGATCGCACAGACCTTCGAGCACATCCGGCACCGCGAGCAGCGGAGCGTCCTTGGCAAAAGCTTCGCGCTTCCTAGTGGAGACGACGGCCAGGCCTGCGCCGTTGGCCAGCGCGGCCGGCACGAACTCATGGCCGTCGCGGGCATCGCCCATGATCGCAAAGAATGCCTCGCCCTGGCCGATGCTGCGACTATCGATCGAGATACCGGATATCGAGGCAGGCAGCGCACCGCTGCGGCCGGCGCTCATGGCCTGCGCCATCGCGTCGATGCTCCAGAGCGGTGCGTTGCTCATGCCGGTATCCCTCGCAGCGCCGCGGCGACCGCCTCGTGGTCGCTGAACGGCAGCGTCTGGTTACCGATAATCTGGCCGGTTTCGTGGCCTTTGCCGGCGATCAGTAGCACGTCGCCCTGCCGCAGGTCGGCGATGCCGCGGGCGATGGCCTCGCCGCGGTCGCCGATTTCGACGGCGCCCGGCGACGCCTTGAGGATCGCGGCACGGATCGCCGCCGGCTCCTCGCTGCGGGGGTTGTCATCGGTGACGATCACACGATCGGCCTTCTCGGCGGCGATCGTCCCCATCATCGGCCGCTTGCCGGTGTCACGGTCGCCGCCGCAGCCAAACACGACGACCAGTTGCCGCGATACATAAGGCCGCAGCGCTTCCAGCGCCTTGGCGAGGGCATCAGGCTTGTGGGCGTAGTCAACAAAGATCGGCGCGCCATTGCGTTCGCCGGCGAGGTCGAGCCGACCCTTGGCACCTTGCAAGGATTTCGAGCGCCGCAAACACGGCGCGCGGCTCGCTGCCGGTGGCGATCGCCAACCCCGCCGCGGTCAGGGCATTCTCCACCTGGAAGCCGCCGACGAGCGGCAGCCGGACGGTAAAATCGGTTTCGGCGTAGGTGATTTTCAAGACCTGCGCGAAGCCATCGATGGCCGCATCGACGAGACGGATGCCCTCCCCGCGCCGGCCGACCGTCAACAGCCGGAGACGGCGTTGCTTCGCGGCGGCGATCGCCGCGCCAGCATGTTCGTGATCGGCGACAATCACCGCGGCGCCGCGCGGCTGCACCAGGTCGCTGAACAGCCGCAGCTTGGCCGCGAGATAGGCTTCGAACGTCGGATGATAGTCGAGATGATCGCGGCTGATGTTGGTGAAGGCGCCGGCCGCGATACGCACGCCGTCGAGCCGAAACTGATCGAGGCCGTGCGATGACGCCTCCAACACCAGATGGGTGACGTCGTCGCGGGCGAGTTCGTCGAGCGCGCGATGCAACGCAACCGGATCGGGTGTGGTGAGCGAGCCATAGGTCTCCCGGCCCGGCGCCACCAGACCAATGGTGCCGATGCTCGCGGCGGCCTCCCCGGTCGCTTCCCAGATCTGACGCGTGAATGCCGCCACCGAGGTCTTGCCGCTGGTGCCGGTGACCGCCGCGATGGTGTCGGGTTGGTGCTTGAACAAGCGCGACGCTGCGATGGCCAGGGCGCGACGGGCATTGCCGACGCGCACAAAAGCCACGCCTTCGGGCAGCGGCACAGGCGGAACTTTCTCCGCCATCACCGCACTGGCGCCCGCCTGAACGGCATCGGTCACAAACCGCAGGCCATCATCCTTGGTGCCGGCAATTGCCACGAACAGGCTTTTCGCCTCTGCGTTGCGGCTATCGGACGTGATCGCGCGAATATCGTGATCGGCGAACCGCGCGTCGCTGACGGCATCGACTGTGAGCAGCTTGGCAAGTTTCATGAACGGGCGTGTTGCTAGTCACCACGATGGCCGGGCCCAATCCCAGCCATGACCTGAAAGCCGGGCGACGCTACAGCAACAAAGGTGGCAAGCCTAGTGGAGTGGATTTAGTGGTCCTTCGATTCTCACATTCGCAAAATCATCCGCGGAAATGGGATGTGAATGTTGGAATCGGACCACTCGTTACCGGCTCGGCCGCGCACTCGCCAAAATCAGGCGGTCGGCCGGCGGCAGGTCGAACCGCGGCGTAATCGCAAGCAGCGGGGCGATCCGCGAGATGATCAAGCCTGCGGTGGGCGCCGTGTTCCAGCCGGAGGTGGCATACCCATTGGTTTCCGGAATGACCTGCGGTTCATCGAGCATCACCAGCAGCAGATAGCGCGGCTGATCGGCCGGGAACACCGCGGTGAAGGTATTGAGCAGCTTGTGCTTCGCGTAGCGGCCGTTCACGACCTTTTCGGAGGTGCCAGTCTTGCCGCCGACATAAAACCCGTCGACATCGGCGCGCTTGGCGGTTCCTTTCTCAGCGTTGAGCCGCATCAGATAGCGCATCTTCTCGCTGGTCTCGGGCTTGATCACGCGCGTTGCGACCTGCATCGCCTCTTCCTCGCTGCGCTTGCGGAAGGTCGGCGGGATCAACAGGCCGCCATTCACCAGCGCGGCGTTCGCCATCATTGCCTGCAGCGGCGAGACCGACAATCCGTGCCCGAACGCGATCGTCACGGTGTTGAGCTCTTGCCAGCGGCGGGGGACGATCGGCTCGGCGCTTTCGGGCAATTCAGTGCGCAACCGATCAAGCTGCCCGAGCCGGCGCAAGAACTGCTTGTGATGTTCGACACCAAGCGCCAACGCCATCCGCGCGGTGCCGATATTCGACGAATAGGTAAACACCTCGGACATCGAGAGCATGCGCTTCTGCCCGCGATAGTCGTTGATCGTATGCTTGCCGTATTGCAGTGGCACCCGCGCGTCGAACATCGAATTCAGAGTCATCCGCCCGGAATCCAGCGCCATCGCCAGCGTGAGCGCCTTGAAGGTCGAACCCATTTCGAAGACGCCGGTCGTAAGGCGGTTGATGCGGGTCGGATCGAGCGCTTCGCGCGGATTGTTGGGATCGTAGTCGGGCACCGAGACCATCGAGACGATCTCTCCGGTACGCGCATCGAGAACGAGCCCGGCTGCGGCAAGCGCCTTGTATTTCGTGCGCGCTTTCACCAATTCGTCGCGCATCGCGTGCTGTACGCGCACGTCGATGGCAAGCTCCACCGGCTGCTGCAGCCGGTCGCGCGCCAGACCGGCGAGATGCAGATCGGCAAGCCCGCGGGTATCGAGCCACTTCTCGATGCCGGCGATTCCCTGGTTGTCGACGTTGACATGACCGAGCAGGTGCGAAGCCAGCGGCCCGCTGGGATAGGCGCGCTTGTTCTCGTGCATGAAGCCGATGCCGGGCAGCCCGAGACGATGAATCTCCTGGCGCTGGCTTGCCGTGATCTCGCGGCGAAGCCACACAAACCGGCGGCGCGACGACAATCGCTCGCGGACCTCGGTCACATCGAGATCCGGAATGACGGTCGCGAGGAGTTCGACCGCCTCGTCCTTGTCGATAATGCGATGCGGCTCGGCAAACAGCGACGGCATGCGCACATCGGTGGCGAGGATTTCGCCATTGCGATCGAGGATGTCAGGACGCGCTGTGGCGACAGCGTCGGCGGAATAGGACCGGCGCACCGTGGTGTTGTCGGTCGCCGCATACATCACCAGCCGGCCGGCAATCACCGCATAGCACAGGCCGAACACCACCACCGCCAGCCCGATACGGGCGCGCGCTTTGGCCGACCGGTCCACCGATGCCCCATATAGCAACGTGCGCAACACCCGCCGCCGCCATGGTTCCGGCGTTTGGTGGCCAGGCGTGACAGGCGAATGCATGGCCTACCTCTTGGCGCGCGGGGACGCGGGGACGCTCGACGTCAAGACATCGAACACGCTGGAATTCTCGAGCAGGGAACCGATCGGATCGGCGGCATCAGCGGGCACGCGATCGGACGGCCGCTCCGGCAGATTGCGCAGGTTGTCGAACTGCCGCGGGTCGATCGGCCTCAGCGACAGATGGCGGTTGGCGAGATCCTGGATCCGCGCGGGGGTGTCGAGCTTCGACCATTCCGCGCGCAACACAGCGATTTGGTCCTGCTCCTGCCTGATCTCCATGCGCAGCTTGGCCAGGCGCTCAGCCTGCCGTGTGGATTCAAACTTGATTTTGTACACGTGCGCGGCCGCAGCAACGAGCGCGGCGATCACCAGGATATTGAGGAGGCGCATCATGGCGTCGACCTCATGACTTGCGCCTCGCGCTCATGACCTCGGCGAGCGACGGAAGTCGCGGCAGCAATTCGTCGGCGATCGCCGGACCGGCCGGGGCATCGGTGCGCTCGGCCGCGCGCAGCTTTGCGGAGCGCGCCCGGGGATTCGCTGCAAGCTCGACCTCGCCGGCGCTGACCGGACGGCTGGTGAGGATGCGAAAGCTGGTCGGGCTATGCACGGCTTCCGGCGCGTGCCGGGAGCCGGCGCTGCGGCGACCGCGCGCCGCCATGAATGATTTGACGATCCTATCCTCGAGCGAATGGAACGAGACCACGACCAGCCGTCCACCGGGCCGCAGGATGCGCTCGGCCGCTTCCAGCGCGGTTGCAAGCTCCTGCAGCTCCTCATTGACGAAGATGCGCAGTCCCTGGAACGTGCGGGTGGCGGGATGGATTGCACCGGGGCGCGCATGGACAACGCGGCCGACGATATCGGCAAGTGCGTCGGTGGTGACGATCGGCGTCTCGGCACGCGCGCGCACGATGGCGCGCGCAACAGCGCGGGCGTGGCGCTCTTCACCGAGCGTCGCGATGATTGAAGCGAGATCGCGCTCACTTGCACGCGCGACCACATCGGCCGCGCTGAGGCCGCCCGCCGCCATGCGCATATCGAGCGGACCCGCGAGACGGAATGAAAAGCCGCGGACCGCTTCGTCGAGCTGCATCGACGACACGCCGACATCGAGGACCACGCCATCGACGGCCTGATGGCCGCACGAATGCGCCACGCTTTCGAGATGCGAAAATCGATCCTCAACGAGGACGAGCCGGCCGTCGGCCCACGAAACGAGCTCGAAGCCCGCGGCAATCGCCCGCTGATCGCGGTCGATGCCGATGACCTTGCAATTGGCAGCGCTGAGAATGGCGCGCGAATAACCGCCGGCGCCGAAGGTGGCGTCGATATAGACGCCGCCGTCGCGCACGTTGAGGTACTCAACCGCGGGGCCGCCGAGCACAGGAATGTGACGGGCCAGTCCGCCATCGGCAGCAGGTTGCCTGCCGCCGCGGCCCGTCATCATTCCCGCGCTCCGTGCGGTCCGTCCGCCGCTACCCGGGCGCCGAGTTGCTTCTTGAGCGCGCGAACCTTCTCGGTGGCCTCCGCGAGTTCCGCGCGGAAGCGCTCCGGCTCCCAGATCTGAAATTTGTGACCGTGCCCCGCGAACGCGACTGCGTCGGCGATGCCGGCATGGGCTTTCAACGGCTCGCTCAGGACCACCCTGCCCTCGCCGTCGACCTTGAGGATTTCGCTGGTTGAATAGAGCGTTGCCGAGAACTGCTCGCGTTCCTCCGAATACGGAGCAAAGCGCGCAATCAGGCTCTCGATCTCTTTCAAGAGGGCATTGCCGCCGGCATCGAGCGCCGGCCGGTCGAGCGCCGGATAGCAATAGAGCCCGTCGAAACCGTCGCGCGCGAGCACCGAGCGAAATGACGCCGGGATCGAGACCCGGCCTTTGGCATCGAGCCGCAGCGTGTAGTGGGAAACAAAGCGGTCCATGACGCCCCTTGCTCGCCCCGCTTCGATGCACGGCCTGCGGCGCGACCTCCGCGAGCCGCCCATCAACGCGGGCAGCTACCCCACCCCACCAATCCGGGCCCGGGGCCTCGCTATTGCATGGGATGAATTGGGCTACCATGGGATTTCTTGGGCGTCAATGGACTGATCATGGGCGAAAGCGCCCTCGCGCCATCCCCATCGCAACAGCTCATTAACGACGGCCCGGCTTAAGGAATCGTTGAGCAATGACGCCGGGACCCGGCCCGGCAGAACCCGGCCGGTGAGCGCCACCAAGCCGGCTATCCCACCGCGGGGTCGTGAGCCTCGTTGGGCTCTGCGGCGCCGCGGCGCGCCCCCTGTGGCCAGGAGATGCAGGCGTGCATCCCGGCAGGCCGCTCAATGATGAGGCGGCGTGCAACGACCGATGATTGCAGAGTTGCGGTTCAATCGCGCGGCAGCCGCTCACATCGCGGACATCCGCACAGTGAGGCGGCTCAGCAACAGCCGCCCTGGAACCCAGACTTATACAAACTTATCCAACCATTTTTTTGGCCGTCGCACTTGTGGCAAGCGACTCATTTTGCACCATGGCAAAGTACTTTAAATTCATCCGAGCTGCCGTTTGTATTGCGTCATGCCAGCCGGTTCATCGGACTGTCGGTGTTCGCAATATGGTTATGCTCGTATCTGAATTTCGTCCCGATTCCTGTGTGGTCGCAGAGGTCAGAGCGTCGCCGAATCACGGCGAGCGCGCGCGTGACGCCAAGCCGAACATGTTGGTGCTGCACTACACCGGCATGCGGGATGCCAAGACGGCCCTGAACTATCTGTGCTCGCCGGCGAGCGAAGTCTCCGCTCACTACGTGGTGATGGAGGACGGCCACATCGTGCAATGCGTGCCGGAGTCTCGGCGCGCGTGGCACGCGGGTGTGTCATCGTGGGCGGGCGAGACCGACATCAACTCCTGCTCGATCGGCATTGAGATCGTCAATCCCGGACACGACTACGACTACCCGGACTTCCCCCGGCGGCAGATCGCGGCGGTGATCGCGCTATGCCGCAGCGTCTTTACTCGTCACCAGATTCCTGCCGACCGCATGCTCGCCCATTCCGACATTGCGCCGGCACGCAAGAAAGACCCCGGCGAGAAATTCCCGTGGCGCCTGTTGCACGACTCCGGAGTTGGCATGTGGGTCAAGCCGGCGCCGATCGTGGCGGGCGGCGGCCGCATCTTCGTGTTGGGCGATCGCGATCCCGAGGTTGAGACGCTGCAGATATCGTTGCGCAGCCTTGGCTACGGACTGCAAAAGAGCGGCAGCTACGATGCCGAAACGATGGCGGTCGTCGCAGCATTCCAGCGCCACTACCGTCCGGCCAGGGTGGATGGCATCGCCGACGTGTCGACCGTGGCGACCCTGCAGGCGCTCCTGACCGCGCGCGAACCGGGCGCGGCCGGCCTGCGCAAGACCTGGAAGCTCTAGAAGTCCTGGAAGCTCTAGAAGTCCTGGAAGCTCTAGAAGACCTGGAAGCTTTAGAAGTCCTGGAAGCTCTATATGACAATGCTGGGGTTGCGCAGGTTCTGATCGCAATCGATCAGATTGACCTGACGCACCTCGATGTCCCAGCGGCCGTTGCGCTCGACAAAGCGGTGACCACACCAACCGGACAGGAAACGAATTCCGTCCGGCCGGAATTCGCTGATCAGAAAGTTCGAGCGCACCATGCGACGGTCCGCGCTCGCGGCCGCGAACACCTCGACATTGGAAATCATCCGAACCGTGCGCGACTTCGGCGCCTGTGACCAGGCATAGCCGGTACGCAGCCGATAGATACGGTCCTCCATGCGGCGGCGATCGTCGAATGACATCGCGATCTCACGCCGCGGATCGCCGCCGTCGGGCGTGCCGGGCACCCAGTAAATGCATTCTGGCGCATACATCGCCAGCCATGCATCGAAATCGAGTTGGTCGAGAAGTCGCGCCTCACGCTCGATCAATGCGCGGAAGCGTTCGCGCTCGGTTACATCCGTGATGGCGCGGTCATCGCGCTGCCAGTCGGCAAAGCTCGCCGTCAGCTCGCGATAAAACGCATCGGTGACATAGTAGGAGACGAGCGACGGATCGCGGGTGAGCGTATTCATGGTCGTGGTCACGGCTCCCGCTGCACGGCGAGCCGCGGCGACGCCTTCATCAGCCGCTTCCACTCGTGGATATACTCGCGCATGAACGCCTCGTCGGTGGCGGGCGCGGTGACCTCGCCGTTGGCGTCGGTCTTGATGCGGCCGGGGATGCCGAGTCCGCGGTGCATGTAGACCCACTCATCTTCGAGGCATGCGAGGCCGCGCTGGATTTCCTCGAAATTCGCGAGGTCGTCCACCTCGCCGAAATTCGGGAACTGCTCCTGCGTGCGCATCCGCAGCGCGTTGATCTCGTCGAGCGCATCGCCCAGCGTCCCGTCGGCATCAACCACGCGGGTCCCGAACCAGGTGACGTCGGTTTCGTCGACGGACACTGGATCGAAAACCTGGATGTGGTTGCCGAGCAGCGACAGATTGGGAAACACGTTGATGTTAACCGGCTCCGAGCCCGCGAGATCGAGGATATCGTCGGCCTTGGCGCCGAAGCGTCGCCGGAATTCGGCCTCGTAATGCTCGCTGCCCGGCGCGGGGCCTTCCACCGCCCACAAGCCACCGGAGCGCTTCTCGATGTTCGGCCGCTTGTCCTTGAAGTGGTGGCCGTTGCCGGTATAGCGCATGTACATCGCCTTCGAGTCCGGCGAGCCCTTGTAATACGACATGCCCTTGTTGGCCTCGTCGGCGAGCCGGTTCTCCATCTCCAACAGCGATCGATGCGAGAACACGACGTGATAACCGTCGCCGGAATTGTCGTAGGCAAGCTTCCAGTTGCCTTTGTACTTGAGCCGGTTCGCCTCGCACACGACGACCTTGCCGCCGGGATTGCGGTCGAGCCATTCGTCGATCGGGCCGGTGATGCCGCCGAGATAATCGAGAAGCGGCGGCGCGTCGGGATTGAGCGTGCCGAAGATGAAGCCGCGGTAGCTGTCGACCCGCGGCACCTGCGCGACGTTGAACTTCGCGTCCTTGAAATCGCAGGCGTAGCCGTCCGGCCACGGCACCGCGCGCAGCTTGCCGGTGCTGAGGAAAGCTCCAGCCATGATACGGGCAGGTGAACATATGCGCGTTGCCGCGCTCCTTGCGGCAGAGCGTGGTGCCGCGATGGGTGCAGCGGTTGAACAGCGCGCGGATCTTCCCGGCCGAGTCGCGAATGAGGATGATCGGGCGCAGGCCGAGTTTGGTGGTGATGAAATCGTTGTTGTTCGGGATCTGGCTGTCATGGCCGAGATAGACCCAGACCGCGCCGAAGATGTTGGTCAGCTCCGCCTCGAAGATCGCCGGATCGGTGTAGATCAGCCGATGGACGCGGTCCTCCTGGACCAGTCCGTCCCAATCGTAGAGATCGGCCGACGCGGCGCGGACCGACGACGGTGCAAGTTTTTCGAGCATGATGACGTCCTGGACAACGCGTTCTGCTGACGACGCATGATACGCCAAAGCGTCAGAAAAAGTCGAAATACTCCCGCTGCTCCCAATCGGTGGTTCCGTCGTCGGGCGGCTCGACCCCACCCTCCTCGATCCAGCGCTGGAAACGGCCGGCCTCGTTGCGCTTGAGCTTGAGGTAGTAGTCGATGAACACCTCGCCGAACTGCTGCTTGAACAGCGGCTCACGTTCAAGCGCTTCGAGCGCGGCCTTGAGGCTCTTGGGCAGCATCGGACGATCGGCAGCATAGGGCTCGTCGTCGCGCGGGCCTGGGTCGAGCTTGCTGTCGATGCCATCGAGCCCGGCGGCGATCTGCGAGGCGATGAACAAATAGGGATTCGCCGATGGCTCGCCGCTACGGTTTTCGATCCGGCTTGCGGGATCGCCGGGCGCGCCGAGCACGCGCAGCATCGCGCCACGATGATCGTAGCCCCAGCCGGCCCGATCGGGGGCGAGCGAATTCGCACGGAAGCGGCGAAAGCCGTTGACGGTCGGCGTCGCGAACACCGTCGCCGGCACGGCATGCTTGAGCAGCCCACCGAGGTAGTTCAGCCCAAGCGGCGACATGCAATCGCCGGCACGCTCCGGCATGAACAGATTGGCGCCGCGTTCGGGATGCGCGGCCTTGGCCTCGGTCAGCGACTGATGCAGATGCCAGCCGCTCGAATAGTGGCTCTTGAGTCCAGGCCGGCACATGAAGGTGGCGAAGCAGCCCATGCGCCGTACGACCTGCTTGGTCGCGGTGCGGAACAGCACCATGTTGTCGGCGGCTTCGAGCGCGTCGCGCGCAGCGAAGGTGCACTCCACCTGTCCCGGCCCCCACTCGTTCTCGATCGAACGCAGCGGCAAATGGATCGCCTCGAACGCCTCCGCCAGCGCCGACATCGCCGGCTGCATCAGGTCCATGTTGGATTCGGAGTGATAGGAATAGCCCGGCTCGATCGGCGCAGTGCGGATCGGCTGGCCGCGCAGCCCCGGTGCGCCGATGTTGTCGTCGCCGAGTTGCTCCTGGATGACGCGCATCAGGTACCACTCGACTTCAAGTCCGACGACCAGCGCCCAGCCACGCTCCTTGAGGCGCGCGAGCTGCTTGCGCAGCAGATGACGCGGCGAGAAGTGGAACGGGAGACCGGTGTTGAAATATTCGTCGGCGAGAATCCAGCCGACGTCGCCTCCCTCGCCTTTCGCCCAGGGCAGCACGCGGAAGGTCGCAGGATCGGGCACGATCGTGAGGTTGGGCGAGCCGGTCATTTCCGGCAGTCCCATGCCGCCGCCACGGGTGAACGACGCGAAGGTGCGCGCGTTCCCGGAGTTCGAGCGTCGTGGTCGCGACGTTGATGTTGTAGCCGGACGTCAACGCGGCGAGGAAAGCCGGCACCGTCACTGCCTTGGCGCGTGATGCCCCGTGCGGGTCGGCCCAGGCGATGCGCACGAACTGCAGCTTGTCTTTCTCCAGGAACAGCTTGAGCTCCGCCGCCCGCCGCTTCTGGTCGTCGGTCCACAATCCGTGCTGTTCGATGAAGGATGGCGTCGTCATTGAGCCCCGCGTGCGAAATCGGCGGGCATTGTTGGCGGAGCGCAAACCGTTAAGCAAATGGATTGTCCGCGGCGTTGCGGCCGCCAACCGGCCTTGACGCTGGGTCTTCGCGCCCCCATTCCTAGCGGGTCAGTCGGCTGGACGGCCGCTCCGGCAAGGACCGAAAGGTCGCCGGGGAGGAAAGTCCGGGCTCCACGGATGTACGGTGCCGGATAACGTCCGGCGGGGCCGAGCCCCTCACGGGGTGAGGTTTCAGGGACAGTGCCACAGAGAACGAACCGCCGCGGCGCGTAGCGTGTTGGCCGCGGTAAGGGTGAAAAGGTGCGGTAAGAGCGCACCGCGTCGGCGGCAACGTCGGCGGCAGGGCAAACCCCACCGGGAGCAAGACCGAATAGGGACGGCACGGGGCGCAAGTCCCGGGATCGATGTCCGGATCTGGCCGTCCGGGTAGGTTGCTAGAGGCGCCGGGCGACCGGCGTCCCAGAGGAATGGTCGTCACGCGTGGCTCGAAAGGGCCGCGCCCTACAGAACCCGGCTTATAGGTCGGCTGATGCATAAAGGGGGCTCGGCGGAAAAACACCGCCGGGCCCCCGCCAATTTTCTGCGAAGCAAGGTGCACCAAAGGCCAAACGAAATGGCCGGAGCTTTCGCCCCGGCCATCGCGGTCTCTTGAATGTTCGAAACGTCAGTCGGTCTGCTGGATCGCCGAGACAATCCAGTTGCCGCCGCGGGAGCGCCTGAAGGTCCAGACTTCCGCCGCCTCGTCCGCGCCGCCGTCAATGACCCGGCCGCTTGCGCGGTCGACCGTCTCGTCTTTCAGCGAATAGCGCACGGCGACGGTGCAGAATTCGGTGTCGCCTTCGCGCCATGCTTCCGCAGGATCGCCCTGCATCAGCTTGATATCGCTCAGACGGTTGATCACGCCGCGGCTGGCGTTCGCGTTGAACTCCTCGAGATAATACGACAGCATTTCCGGCGTCACGAGATTGCGCAGCTTGCCGATATCCTCCGCGCCATAAGCGGTCTGCACGTCACCGAGCAGCCGCTCGAACGCATCGAAGTCGGCCGGCGTGGTGCCGATCTCGTCGGGATCGGACGGACGCGCATTGGCGGCAGCGCCGCCAAGACCGCTTCCCAACCCGCCGCCGAGACCGCTACCCAGTCCACCGCCCGCGCCACCGAATTGATATGGCGAGGGCCGCGCTGACGGCATGTCACGCATCGACGGTCCCATCGCCGTTGCCGGCTGGTTGCGACGCTGCCACCAAGAGAACAGCATCCAGCCGATCAGCGCGATGATGCCGACCTGCAAAGCGAGGCCGAGGAACGAGGCGAGCCCGCCCAAGCCGCCGGTCAGGCCGCCGCCGAGCAACAGACCGATCAGGCCGGCACCGAGCAAGCCGGCGAACATGCCACCCATGAAGCCCGGGCGATTCATCAAACCGGCGGCGGGCGAGTTCTGCAGCGCCGGGCGCGACGCGAGATTGCTGCCCGGGTTGGTCGGCTGCGTCATCGTGCGCTCCATCGGACGCGCGGTCGGAGCAGTCGTGGTCGCGGGCGGCGCGCTGAAGGTGCGCGTGCCGCGGCTGCCGCCGCTGACCCGCGAGCGCGCATCGGCCATGTCGGCCGCGATCATCATGAACGCCGCAGCGAGCGCGCCGAGCGCCAACGAAAATCGGAAACGATTTTGGAACATTCAGTCCTCCCAGGAGGCATCGTGGCCCCCATACAGCGCGTTATATTGGCATCACCTTATGACATTTTAAGGGGCCTGGCGATCCGCCAGCCCCTCTTTTCACAGCCCGGATCACAGGCTGGGTAGTTCTACTGATGGAGAATTGGTGAGGCCGCTCAACGCGATGCAGTCGTGACCGGGCCGACGGTGCGGTAGCAGGTGCGCGCATCCGCCAGAACCGAGGCGTAATAAGCCACGTCGCTTTCATAGAGCGGGTTGCGCTCGGCAAGCGTCCGCGCCTTGGCGGACTCGCTCTCGAAGTGCCTGATAACCTGGGCGTATTCCGCAGCGTTGTGCTTGCATTGAAGCGAACTGGCGACGGCTGTGCCCGACACCAAAGCCATGCTCATCGCCAAGGCAAAGATGGCTGCCACGATGCGGAAAATGGTCATTGGATGTCCCCTGTCCTGCGGACCCACGCCTATTAGACGCGCCGGAACGGGAAAAGGTTCAAACTTGGTTAATCGGCCCCGTCCTCTCCGGGGACGGCGAACGGCAATTGGTGCCCCACTTTGTTCGGATCGACGGCCGCGGCGCGTCGTGGTGTGCCTTGGTGGCGGGGATCGACTGAACCGGTGGCGGCGGGATCGCGTCCCTGCTGGGCGTGTTGCCCACGCACCCGCGCGGCAACCTCGTCGCCCGACACCGCGCGCGGATTGCACACCTGGTAGCCATTGGCGCGGCGCATCAGGTCGACATGCATGTGATCGTAGTGGAAGACGTTCGAGCCCGGCGCCAACACGGTGGTGAAGCGATCACAGGCTGCGGATTGAACGTCGCGAAGGAAGCCCTGCTCCGCCGGGCCGCCACGCCAACCGTCCTTGACCGTGATGCGGCGGCCGTCAGCGAGCGTAAACGCGGCGATGTCGAGCGCGTTGCCGAAAGCATGTTCGGAAATACGCGCGCTTGGATTGCCGTTCATGCCGCGGCACGAATACGCCGAAATCTGCCGGATCTCGATCACCGGCTGGCCGAACCAGCGCATCGCCGACGGCTGGACCGCCGCCGCGATCCACTGATCGAGCGCCGATACCATCGGACAGGCCAGCGTCGCGTTTGGTGTGATCGTCACCGTTCCGGTCGTCGAAGCGGCTCGCACACCTCGTGCCGGACCGAGCGGGGCGACGCGACGGAGCTCGCGGGCGGGTTGACGGAACTCGGCGCGCCCGTCGTGGCGCGGCTCGTATCGCGGTTGAGGCCGCGGCGCAGTGCTGTAAGGCGCGCGTGCGTCATAGACCTCATCGGGCGGGCTCGAAGCAGGCGGCGGCAACGGCTGCGTGTCGACTTGCGCCCGTCGCGGACCCTGCGACCCATACGGCTCTCGCTCCGTCACCGGCTCGCCGATTGGCCAACGCGGCGTAGCGCGCGTTGCATTGGGGATCGCACCCGGCGGCCGAAGCTCGTCGAAGCTGAGCGCCGCAGGAATGCCCAGCGATGACACCCGCAATGGAAAGTCCGCTCCGCACATGCCGGGACCGCTGATCGCGCTGATCCGCACGACGCCAGGCCCCTCGCGCACGGCGCCGGAGCCGATGCAACGCGCTTCGGCTTCCCGCCGCCATGGCTCGCGCTCACCGAAGAAGCCCCTGCCGCTGCACGCTGCCAGCAGGCCAAATCCGGCGAGAACGACGGCGCAGGCAAGCAGCTTTTGCTTCCCACTTCCCATCGCGGGACAATGCGGGGCCGTTTGTTAATGTCTCTTCAAAGATATCGGGGCGGCCAACGCCTCTGGCCGAGCGCTGGCGCTATGGTTAAGAAAGACGCACGCGACCGCACCGGGAGGCGCTTGAATGAAGGCCAGATTGATTCTCTCGTTCCTGATGTCGAGCGTCATGGTGCTGATGGTCACGCTGCTGGTGACCTATCTCAACCTTGGATTTGCGCCAAACTTCTTGACCCAGTGGGCGAAAGCCTACGTCATCGCCTGGCCGGTCGCGGCTGGAACGGCCTTTGCAATCATGCCGGGCGCGCGCCGGCTGACTGACCGCATCATTGCGCGCCTGGAGCGAACCGACCTGATGCTCTCCGCACTCGATCTGGCGCGTCGCATCGAGAGCGGCGATCTGACCCCACGCGCCGTCGTCGAGATGTGCGCCGACGCGATTGCCGCCCGCGAAAGCGAGGTCGGCGCCTTTACGGCGCTCGACATCGAAGGCGCACGGCAGACCGCCGACGGCCTCGCATCGATGCCGTTGCGCGGCCTTCCGGTCGGCATGAAGGACATCTTCGACACCGTTGATTTTCCGACCGCCTATGGCTCCGCGGCCTATGTCGGGCACCGGCCCAAGGCCGATGCTGCCTTGGTGATGGCGGTCCGCCGCGCCGGCGGCATCATCCTCGGCAAGACCGTCACCACCGAATTCGCCAGCCTGCAACCGGCAGGCACTCGCAATCCACGCAATCCGGCGCACACGCCCGGCGGTTCGTCGTCCGGCTCCGCCGCCGCGATCGCCGCGGGCATGTTGCCGATTTCGTTCGGCAGCCAGACCGGCGGCTCGGTGATCCGGCCGGCGGCATTCTGTGGGATCGCCGGCTACAAGCCCTCGTTCCGACTGATGCCGACTGTTGGCATGAAGGCGTTCTCCTGGTCGCTCGACACGGTCGGCGTGTTCGGCGCCGGCATCGAGGATGTCGCGTTCGCGGCCGCCGCCACCACCGGGCGCGATCTGCGTGTCGATGGCTCCCAATTCGATGCGCCGAGGGTCGCGCTGGTGCGCACGCATCTGTGGTCCGAAGCAACCGCGGACATGCAAGCCGCGGTCGAGCGCGCGGCACGCGCTGCCGAGGCCGCCGGCGCGCGCGTGACGCGAGCTGGTGCTGCCCCCGATTTTCGAGGACGCCATCCATGCTCACGGGATCGTCCAGGATCACGAGGCCTATCGTGCACTGGCTTATGAATACGACCGACGTCGCGATCAGCTCGGCCCGATGCTGACCGAGCAGCTCGGCAACGCCGCGAGAATTTCGACCGATCAATACGACCAGGCGCGGCGCATCGCGCGCGGAGCACGGCGCACCTTCGCCGAATTGATGGCTGAGACGGATGTCCTCCTGACGCCGTCGGCGCCCGGCGCCGCCCCGCATGGGCTTGGAGCGACCGGCAAACCGACCTTCAATCGATTGTGGACGCTGCTCGGTCCGCCTTGCGTCAATGTGCCGGGGCTCACCGATGGCAACGATTTGCCGCTCGGCGTGCAAATCGTCGGACGGTTTGCGCGGGACAAGATTGCATTGGCGGCGGCGCGTTTTCTGGAAGCGGCACTCGTCCGCGCTCACTAGCGGTCCAATTCTAACATTCGCGTCGTGCGCTTGCTGCCAGGTCGGTCGCGAATGTCTAATCCACTCACGCGTTCATCGGTCACGCCTTGCTAATAACCAACGCCCGCCGGAAAGACTTCAGGGCGCGCGGCCGCGTGAATTATCAAATCAGTCAACTAATAGTCAAAGTTGAATTTTGGGTTGTTATGAGCAATCACCGATGTGATTTTTGCAGGCAATATCAGCGTCTTGCAAAAACGATCGGACTATTCGCGCGATCTCTTATGGCTTGATTTGCAGCGCACAATATTTCTCGATTTCGTCCGGCGCCAAATTCTGCTAAACTATCGTTCATGTTCAACAAGCAGGGAGCACTCTTGTGGACCTTGCCGTGAGGTTTGAATTGCTGGCGCTTTGTGCTGTGTTCGCGTTCGTTGCCGCCATCTTGTTGGGAGCATTCTGACGGTCTCATCAAGAATTCGGCACCAAGTTGCAACGAGGGCCACGAATTCACGCCAAGACTTGAACCGAACGTTCAAACACCGGAGAGAGCAATCTCTCCGGTGTTTGCGTTAGACCGGAATTCACCGCGACGGATTGTATTTTTGTTGGGAGCATTCTGACACTCATCAAGCGCGGCATCGTTGCAACGCAGGCCGCGAATTCACGTCGAGACCTGAACCGAACGTACAAACACCGGAGCGAGCAATCTCTCCGGTGTTTTGCGTGAAGCAGAATCCACCGCGACGGATTGTGCTTAACACATTGTAAGATAACGCACTCTATGCTCGCATGATTGATTCTCGTGACGCATGTTCGAACAAACACACTGGCCCATCATTGTTGTCGCGCTACTGACCGGACTTGGCGTCCTCGGCTTTTGCTGGCGGACGCTGGGCCGGCGAAACCGTAGCGGCTCCAACCGCGCACTTCTCGCGTTGGCGCTCGACAACATGACGCAAGGCATCGTCATGTTCGACAGTGCCGAACGCCTCGTGGTCTGCAACCGCCGCTTCATCGACATGTACGGTCTGTCCGAGGACAAGGTAAAACTTGGTTGCACGCTGGAGGACGTTATTCGCAGCCGAAAGGAAACCGGAAGCCTGGAAGCTGATCCGCAAACCTACCGCGCTGAAATCCTCAGTGCTCTTGCTCTCGGGCGGGAGATGAGCAGGGTCGTGGAGACCCAAGACGGACGCGCCATCTCGGTCGTCAACCGTCCTGTTCCCGGCCATCCGTTCTGGCTCAGTATCCATGACGATGTCACCGGACGTGTCATGGCAGAGCGGCAAAGCTCGTTCCTGTTGGAGCACGATCGCCGCCGCGTCCTCATCGAAGAGGCGATCGGGTCATTTCGCGAAAGCGTCGAGGCGGTGCTGCAGACCGTCAATGAAAGCGCGGGCACGATGAAAACATCGGCTGCCGCGCTCTCCGCGTCGGCCGACCAAACCTCCCGACGGGCCGCAGGCGCGGTTGATGCCACCCACGAAGCGTCGGCAAACGTCACCGCGGCGGCGAGCGCGGCCGATGAACTGATGGCATCCATTGCCGAAGTTGGCCGGCAGATCGGCGAAGCGGCAGAGCTGACCGCGGTTGCCGTGAAGGAATCAGACGCGACCAACGACCAGATCAACCTCCTGACCGAGGCCGTTCAGGAGATCGGCGACGTGGTCCGGATGATCCGACAGATCGCCGGGCAAACCAACCTGCTTGCGCTCAATGCCACCATTGAAGCGGCGCGGGCCGGCGAATCCGGCCGGGGCTTCGCGGTCGTTGCGTCGGAAGTGAAATCCCTTGCCGTACAGACCGCAAAAGCGACCGAGCAAATCGCCTTGCAGATTGCGGCGGTGCAAAGCTCGACATCCGGCGCGGTCGAAGCCATCCGACGTAACACGGAGCGGATGCAGGAAATCGATCAGCGCACGGTGGCGGTGACAAGCTCGCTCACCCAGCAGAATAGCGCGACCGGCGAAATATCGCGGAGCGTATCGGGGGCCGCCAACGAGGCCAAGGCGATTGTCGAGGTGCTGCATGATGTCACCAAAGCGGCGAACGACACGCGCAACACCGTTGAGTCGGTGCTGTCGGCCTCTCAGGCAGTGGATTCCGCAGCGGCCGCGCTTCGTGAACGATATGACGGCTTCCTGCGCGCCATCGCCATTCGCGAATAGCGTGCAAATCCCCCACCTGCCCCCGCCTACTCCGCGGCGGTCCGCACCGCCGACAGCGGGTCATAATTGAGGATCGGCATCAGCCAGCGCTCGGCCTCGATGACGCTCCAGCCCTTGCGACGCGCATAGTCCTCGACTTGGTCGCGCTCGATCTTGCCGACACCGAAATAGTGGCTGTCGGGATGACTGAAGTAGAGCCCGCAGACAGCCGCGCCTGGCCACATGGCAAAGCTCTCGGTGAGCTTCACGCTGGTGCGCTGCTCGGCATCGAGCAGGCTGAAGATGGTGGACTTCTCGGTGTGATCGGGCTGCGCCGGATACCCGGGCGCAGGGCGGATGCCCCGGTACTTCTCCGTGATCAGCTCCGCGTGGCTCAACCTCTCGTCAGGCGCATAGGCCCACAAGTCCTTGCGCGCCATCTGGTGCAGCCGTTCGGCGAACGCTTCGGCGAGCCGATCGGCGAGCGCCTTGACCATGATCGAGGAATAGTCGTCATGCGCCGCCTTGAAACGTTCGGCAATCTCATCCTCGCCGATGCCGGTGGTGACCACAAAGGCGCCGATGTGATCGGCAACGCCACGCGGTCCGACGAAGTCCGCTAGCGCCACATTGCTGCGGCCTTCGCGGCGGGAGAGCTGCTGGCGCAAGGTGTGCAGCACGGAGATCGGCTGCCCCCGCTTCTCATCGCCGAACACCAGAATATCGTCGCCGTCGGCATTGGCGGGCCAGAAACCGACAACGGCTGAGGCACGAAGCCAGCCCTCGCTGACGATCTTCTCCAGCATCGCCTGGGCATCGCGGTAGAGCGAACGCGCCGCCTCCCCGACCTTGGCATCCTCAAGAATGGCGGGAAACTTGCCGGCAAGCTCCCAGGTCTGGAAAAACGGCGTCCAGTCGATGTACGGCACGAGCTCGGCCAGCGGAACATTCTCAAATGCCCGCGTGCCGACAAACGTCGGCTTCGGCGGCACATAGCCTGCCCAGTCGAATTTCGCCGCGTTGGCGCGCGCCGCCGCGATCGACAAGCGCAGCTTGTTCTCTTCCGCACGCGCATGCGCCGCGGCGATTCGTGCGTATTCGTCGCGAACCTCAGCGACATAGGCCGGCCGCAACTGCCGCGACATCAGATTGGAGGCGACGCCGACCGCACGACTGGCATCCGTCACATACACCGCCTGCCCGCGCCGATAATTCGGATAAATCTTGACCGCAGTATGTGTCCGGCTGGTGGTGGCGCCGCCGATCAGCAGCGGAAGATCGAGGCCCTGCCGCTCCATTTCGGCAGCGACGTGGCACATCTCGTCAAGCGATGGCGTAATCAAGCCGGACAGACCGATGATATCGGCGTTCTCGGCCTGCGCCGTTTCCAAGATCTTCGCCGCAGGCACCATCACGCCGAGATCGATCACTTCATAGTTGTTGCACTGGAGAACAACGCCGACGATATTCTTGCCGATGTCGTGGACGTCGCCCTTGACGGTCGCCATCACGATCTTGCCGTTGGTGCTCTTCTTGTCGCTGCCACTCGCCTTCTTTTCCTGGTCCATGAACGGCATCAGGTAGGCCACTGCCTGTTTCATCACGCGGGCCGACTTCACCACCTGCGGCAAAAACATCTTGCCGGAGCCGAACAGATCGCCGACCACGTTCATGCCGTCCATCAACGGGCCTTCGATGACGTGCAAGGACCGTTCCGCCTTGCTGCGCGCCTCCTCGGTGTCGGCTTCGATGAAATCGGTGATGCCATGCACCAGCGCGTGCGCAAGCCGGCGCTCGACCGGCCATTCACGCCAGGCGAGATCCGCTTCTTTCTTCTCGGTACCGTGCCCGCGGAAGCGCTCCGCGATCGCGAGCAAACGCTCCGACGCATCGGGCCGCCGGTTGAGCACGACGTCCTCGCAGGCCTCTCGCAGCTCCGGATCGAGGTCGTCATAGACCGCCATCTGTCCGGCGTTGACGATGCCCATGTCCATGCCGGCCTTGATGGCGTGATACAGAAAGACCGAATGCATCGCCTCGCGGACCGGCTCGTTGCCGCGGAACGAGAACGACAGGTTGGAGACGCCACCGGAAATATGCACGTGCGGGAGCTGCTGCCGGATCTGGCGCGTCGCGTCGATGAAGGCGACGCCGTAGCCGTTGTGCTCCTCCATGCCGGTCGCGACCGCGAAAATGTTCGGATCGAAGATGATGTCTTCCGGTGGAAAGCCGACCTTGTTGACCAGGATGTCGTAGGCGCGCGCGCAGATCGAAACCTTGCGCTCGATGGTGTCGGCCTGGCCCTGCTCGTCGAACGCCATGACCACGACCGCCGCGCCGTAGCGGCGCACGGTCTTTGCGTGTGCGATGAAGGCGTCCTCGCCCTCCTTCATGGAAATCGAGTTCACCACCGGCTTGCCCTGAATGCATTTCAGGCCGGCTTCGATGACGGTGAATTTCGACGAGTCCACCATCACCGGCACGCGGGCGATGTCGGGCTCCGCGGCGACCAGGTTGAGGAAGGTCACCATTGCCTGCTCGGAATCGAGCAGACCCTCGTCCATGTTCACGTCGATGATCTGCGCGCCGTTCTCAACCTGATCGCGCGCGATCTCGAGTGCGGTGGCGTAGTCGCCATTGGTGACGAGCTTGCGAAAACGCGCCGAACCCGTGACGTTGGTGCGTTCGCCGATGTTGACGAACGGGATCGTGTCGGTGAGCGTGAACGCTTCGAGGCCGGAGAGCCGCAGCCGCCGCTCGATCTGCGGCACCGCCCGCGGCGCCTTGCCCTTCACGGCTTCGGCAATGGCGTGGATGTGCGCCGGCGTCGTGCCGCAGCAGCCGCCAACAATGTTCACGAGTTCCGGCGGCAGCGAACTCCTCGATCAGCCCGGCCATGTATTCCGGGCTTTCGTCGTAGTGGCCAAACTCGTTCGGCAGGCCGGCGTTCGGATATGCGCAGACCAGCGTGTCGGCAATGCGCGACAGCTCCGCGATGTGGGCGCGCATCTCCTTGGCGCCGAGTGCGCAGTTCAGCCCGATCGACAGCGGCGCGGCATGACGCATCGCGTTCCAGAATGCCTCCGGCGTCTGGCCGGACAGGAGGCGACCGGACCGGTCGGTGATGGTGCCCGAGATCATGACCGGCAGCGTGCGACCCATGGCGTCGAACGCCTCCGCGATCGCGAAAATCGCGGCCTTGGCGTTGAGCGTATCGAAAATGGTCTCGATCAGGAGAATATCGGCACCGCCCTCGATCAAGCCGCGGGCCTGTTCGCCATAGGCGATGCGTAGTTCGTCGAAGGTGACGGCGCGGAAGCCGGGGTTGCTCACATCCGGTGAAATCGACGCCGTGCGGTTGGTCGGTCCGAGCGCGCCAGCGACGAAGCGGGGCCGGCCATCCTCCTGCTGCGCGATGTCGGCGGCGGCGCGCGCAAGTTTCGCGCCTTCGACATTGAGCTCGTGCGCGATCTCCTGCATGCCGTAGTCGGCCTGCGCGATCGACGTCGACGAAAACGTGTTGGTCGAAACGATATCGGCGCCGGCGCGGAAATATTCGAGATGGATGCGGCGGATCGCGTCGGCCTGCGTGAGGATCAGCAGGTCGTTGTTGCCGCGCACCTCGCGGTTCCAGGCGTCGAAACGCGCGCCGCGATAGCCGCCCTCATCGAGCTTGAGCTCCTGGATCATGGTGCCCATCGCACCGTCGAGCACCAGGATGCGCTCGGCCGCAACGCGGCGGAAAGTTTGCTCGGTATCGGATCGTGATGTCATTTTGAACTCACAACTCTCCGAACGCTCACGCCGCGACCTGTGCCACCGGCCGCAGTCCCAACAGGTGACAGACGGCATAAACCAGGTCAGCACGGTTCATGGTGTAGAAGTGAAAGTCGGTGATGCCGCGATCGACCAGATCGAACACCTGTTCGGCTGCGACCGCGGCCGCGATCAGCTTGCGCGTCGCCGGATCGTCATCAAGACCGTCGAAGCGCTCGGCCAGCCAGTCCGGCACCGAAGCGCCGCAGCGCGCCGCGAAATTTTTCGTCTGCTTGAAGTTCTGCACCGGAAGGATGCCGGGCACGATCGGCACATTGATGCCGGCCGCGCGGACCCGGTCGAGATAACGCAGGAAGTGCTCGTTCTCGAAGAAGAACTGCGTGATGGCCCGTGACGCACCGGCGTCGACCTTGGCCTTCAGCATGTCGATGTCGGCGGCGACCGTCGGCGAATCCGGATGCTTCTCGGGATAGGCCGATACCGATACGTCGATATCGGGCGCGATGCGCCGGATGCCACCGACGAGATCGGCGGCATTGAGGTAGCCGCCCGGATGCGGCGCATATTTCTCGCCGATGCCGCCGATCGGATCGCCGCGCAACGCTACGATGTGGCGCACGCCGGCCGCATCGTAGGCGCGGATCACCTCATCGATTTCGGATTTTGTTGCCGCGACGCAAGTCAGATGCGCCGCCGGCGTCAGCGCGGTTTCGGCGAGAATCCGCTTCACGGTCGCATGCGTGCGCTCACGCGTCGAGCCGCCGGCGCCGTAGGTCACGGACACGAAGCTCGGCTTCAACGGTGCGAGCCGGGTGATCGATTCCCACAGCGTCGTTTCCATCTCCGCCGTTTTGGGCGGGAAGAACTCAAACGACACGTGCATCCGGCAAGCGTCGCCGGCGCGGACAAATCGGCTGGCACGGGCGGACATCATGCCACCTCCCGCTCGGGCGCGTCCGCCAGCAGCAGGCGGCGATCACGGCCGAGCCAGAGCGACACGGCAATCTTGCCGTCGGAGTTGCGGTCGGGAGGCAGCGTCTTCTGCGCCACGACATCGAGCCCGGCTGCTGCCAGCCAGCCGCTCACGATTTCGGGCGCAAAACCAAGCCGCCGGTGCGCATGCTCGTCACGCAGGAACTCGAGATCGTGCGGGGCGAAGTCGACCACCAGCAAGCGACCGGAGGGACGCAGCACGCGCGCCGCTTCGGCAACCGCTCGCGCGCCGTCATCGAGGAAGTGCAGCACCTGGTGGATGATGACGACGTCGAACGAATCCTTCGGCAGGGCGAGATCGTAGATGTCGCCTTGCCGCACGCTGCAATGGCGCAGCCCCGCGCGGTCGAGCCGTGCACGGGCGAGCGACAGCATGTCGTGTGACATATCGAGGCCGAGCCCACGCTCGATGGTGGGCCCGAACAGTTCCAGCATGCGGCCAGTGCCGGTGCCGAGATCAAGCAGCGAGCGGAATGGACGCTCGGCAAGCGCCGCACGAATGGCCTCTTCGACCGCGCCGTCGGCGACGTGCAGCTTGCGGATGCGGTCCCATTCCGCCGCATGGCGCGCGAAATACTTTTGCGCTGCGGCCGCGCGCGCCGCGCGCACCGACGCGAGGCGTTCGCGATCGCGGGCGATGGTGGGGTCGCGCGGATCAAGCCGCGCCACCAGTTCGCGCGCCAACGATGCACTGCCGCCGCGCTCGCCCAGGCGGAAGAAGGCCCATGAGCCTTCCCGGAACCGTTCGACCATCCCAGCTTCGGCGAGCAGCCGCAGATGGCGTGAGATACGGGGCTGGGACTGGCGCAGAATGTCGGTCAGCTCCGAGACGGTCAGCTCAGCCTCCGCCAGGAGCGCCACGATCCGCAGCCGCGTCTCCTCGCCGGCGGCTTTCAAAGCCCCGTTCAGATCGGCAAATGGCAATGGCGCAGGCGAAGTCATGAGCGACGACATCGGCGACGACGACATGGGCACAGTCCCAATAAATACGGCATATAAAGATATCTTTATACCTTTAATTATGTGTTATCAAGGCCGACCCTTGCGGAACACAAAGGATCAGCGAGACTTATGAGGATGACCGACACCGACGCTTTCAATCTGCGCGAGGGCGAGGTCGCCACCGACCTGCCCGCAGGGTTCGATGCATCGCTCTATTACATCGGCCGCATCCGCACGCCGTGGACCCGGCGCCAGGACTGCCCGAAGAACGGCCGCGAGTCCGAGGCGGTCTGCACCATCGAGGTCGACCAACGCTGGGCGCAGGGCCTCAAGGACGTCGAAAGCTGCAGCCATCTGGTGGTGCTGTATTGGATGGACCGGGCGCCGCGCGACATCGTCCTGCAAGTGCCCCGGCACTATGGCGTGCAGCGCGGCACCTTCTCGCTACGCTCGCCGGCGCGGCCCAATCCGATCGCCATGAGCGTGGTTCGGCTCCTCAAGGTCGAAGGCGCCAAGCTCTCGGTGGTCGGCCTCGATTGCCTTGATGGCACGCCGCTCCTCGACCTCAAGCCCTATTTCGGCTCGACCGATGCCGTCCCGGACGCCGTGGTGGGCTGGCACAAGGCGCGCCAGCAGAGCTGAGCCCGAACGCCCCGGAAATCGTTGCGCGACCGGCCTTTTCCAGCCGGCGCCAAATGGTTCTGCGGGTGCGGCAAATATATTCTTAGGAACTTTGAACCGTCCCACCGGTTGCGATCACCAACAGGCAACAGATGGGGTGCGCAATGAACACGATCCTCAAGACCGCCGCCGCGATTGCCACGCTCATCGCCGCGACCACGATCACCGCTTCCGCCAACCCGTTCTTCCTGTTTGGTCCGGTCCAGACCGCGCCCGCGCCGACGGTGCAGGCCGAGGCGACCGACGAGCGCGCCGAGCTTCCCGCCCGCTTCCGCCGCCAGATCGTCGAGTACCGCACCAACGAGCCGGCCGGCACCATCATCGTCGACACCCCGAACACCTATCTCTACCTCGTGCTCGGCAACGGCCGGGCGATGCGCTACGGCATCGGCGTCGGCCGCGACGGCTTCACCTGGTCGGGCGTGCAGACCATCACCCGCCGCGCCGAGTGGCCGGATTGGCACCCGCCGGCAGAGATGATCGCCCGCCAGCCCTACCTGCCGCGTTATATGGCCGGCGGCCCGGGCAACCCGATGGGCGCCCGCGCGCTCTACCTCGGCAACACGATCTATCGCATCCACGGCACCAACGCGCCGCACACCATCGGCCAGCGCGTGTCCTCCGGTTGCATCCGCATGACCAACGAGGACGTGACCGATCTCTACAGCCGCGTGAACCTCGGCTCCCGCGTCGTGGTGCTGCCGCAGACCGGCCGCCAAGCGTCCTCCGGCAGCCGTTCGGTTCAGTAAGAGCATGATCCCGAAAAGTGGAAACCGGTTTTCGGAAAAGATCATGCTCAAGACGTAAGACGATTTCTGCTCTCGGCGATGTCTGAGTTGTAGCGTCAGAGTCAAAGTAACGCCGGTCCCGCCGACACACGGGGCCGGCGTTTTGTTTTTGCTTCAGGCTCTCGACATTACGCCGCTTCGCTGACGTCGAGCGGCGCGACCAGCTTCACGCCCTTCAGGCGCACGCCGCGGCCGGATCGCCCCTCGCGCTGGTCCTTGGGGATCGGCCGCCCATTGGGATCGGCGAGCCACAGCCGCAACAGGTGACGCTTGCGCGCATCCTCCGGCCAGTCCTCATATTCGCGGCGGGTGTGCAGCGTGACGAAATTGTTCAGGAACTGGATGTCGCCCGGTTCGAACCCAATGTCGACCCGCGCATTCCTCGACCGTGGTGCGATAAACCTCGATCGCCTCCTTCTGCGCCGCCGACATGCGCGGCACGCCGGGAATGGTCTGGGCCTTGTCGATCGCGGCGCCCGCGCCGGTGGCGCTGAAATAGCCTTCGGTGAACGAAAACATCGGCTGGATGAAATACGGCTTCTCGCCGGGATTCACCTCGCCGGTGTGCGAGCGGTAGAAATCCTCGCACAGCACCTTCGCCAGGTCGGGTCGCCGTTCGAGAATGCGGTTGTAGACGGTGACCGAGCTCGCGACCCGGCTTTCGCCGCCGCGCTTGGCGCCTTGCAGGCACAGCAGGCCGACATAGTCGCAGGCGTCGGCATGGAACAGCATTTCGGCGCGGGTCATGTAGCCGCGCGTGTTCGGGTCCGCGTAGTCGCCGCCCAAGTCCTTGACGTGGCCGAGGATGTGACCTTGCCGGTTCTGCGACATGGTCGCGCCCATGTAGCTGCCCAACCCGAGATAGGCGATCGCGCAAGCCTCGCGGTCGAAGCGATCGAGCGGAAAATTCTGCATCATGACGATGCCGCGACCATCCAGCAGTTCGCGCCGGACATCGGCCATCACCTCCGCAAGCGCGGTGAGCGGGAAATTGTCGCGCTGCACCGCCTCGATGGCGACGCCGTTGCTGCGTACGGCCGCAACCGCTTCCGCGAGTTCGTCATGATCGCGGGCGGTGAAGCGATAGCTCCAGCTCGCAACGTCCCCGAGGTCGGCACCGGACCAGGCGGCCGGATCGATCACGGGCTGCATGGGGGCGGCCGGCACGCGCCGCGTCTTGTGGAAGGTCCGGAAATCGCCGGTGATTGCAGTGTCCATCGGGCGCCCTTGCTGTTCGTCGGTCGCGACGCGAGCGCAATCTAACATCATTTTTCCCGACCCAGCGCTGCAATTCCGATACCCTCCGCTGTGCTACATGCATATTGCATTGCAAAACGGCGATCCTCTACAGTTGCGTGCCGGCCATTGTGCAACGCCCGGAGATTGGGCCCCATGAACGCCATCGCCGCCGTTGCCGTCGCCGCGCTCCTGGCGCTGGAGCGCATCCGCCCGCGCCGAGGATTTCTACCAGGGCAAGACCCTGACCCTCGTCGTCGGATACACCGCCGGCGGCGGCTACGACATCAACGCCCGGCTGGTGTCGCGGCATATCGCCCGTCACATCCCCGGCTCCCCCAACATCGTGGTCGTCAACATGCCGGGCGCCGGAAGCCTGCGCGCGCTCGAACATCTTGAACGCCACGCGCCGAAAGACGGAACCGTCATCGTCCTGTTCGACTACACCCAGATCACCAATTCGCTGCTGACGCCCGGCAAGGTCCCGATCGATTTCCGCAAGTTCAACTGGATCGGAAGCGTCGCACAGGATTTGGCGGTCTGTTACGTCTGGCACACGATCAAGGCGACGACGATCGCCGACCTGCAGCGGCTGCCGAAGATCCACATGGGCCGCACCAATCCCGGTACCTCGTCCGATACCCAGCAGCGGATTCTGCGCAAGCTCTTCAACGTCAACGTCCAGTCCGTCGCCGGCTACCCCGGCTCGGCCGAAGCCTTCATCGCCGTCGAACGCGGCGAGCTCGAAGGCGGCTGCATGACATGGGCAAGCCTGCCGCCGCATTGGATCGCCGGCAACAAGATCACGCCGATCATGCGCGTCACGTCCGCGACGGCGCCGGACCTGCCGGCGACCGTGCCGAGCGCCTTCGATCTGCTTGGCGCAGGATCGCGATCGCAAGGTGTTGCGCGTCTTGTCCGCTTCGGGAGAGGTCGGCAAGCCATTCGTGGCCCACCTCTCGGTCCCGGCCGAGCGCGTGGAGATCTTGCGCAAGGCCTTTGCGGCGACCGTGCAAGATCCGGCCTTCATTGCCGATGCCGCCAAGGTGCGCCAGCCGGTCAGCCCCACGCTCGGAGCCGAAGCGGCCAAGATTCTCGACGAGGTCTACACCTCGCCCGACGACATCATTGCGGCGGCACGCGCGGTGGCGAGCGACTAGAGCATGATCCCGAAAAGTGGAAACCGGTTTTCGGAAAAGCATGCCCTCGGACTGACCCGCGGGATCATGCTCAATCAGAAGTTAGCTAGAACCGTCGCGCTAGGCCTTCCGGAACAGCGGCCAGAAATCGTCGAACGAACTCGCGCGACGGGCAGCGCGTTGAGGATCGCCAGGATCTGCGACGCCCTGCCCTTGTCCATCACCATCGCCGCGCAATCGTAGAATTTGTCCTCGAGCTGCGCCTGCGACATCGGCAGCTTGATCGAGCCGGTCGAGAAATCCTTGCGCACCTCGAACACCTGGCCGTCGGTCATGGTGATCCGCATTTTCGCCGGGCTGTCGTCGCCGCCGCGGCCGAGCTCGGGATCGACTGCCGCCGTGATCTTCGGCTGGATCGCCTTGAGGCGCTCGTCCTGCAACGCCTTGTCGGTGAAGGCCGCAATCCGCGGCGCGCCGTGCACCAGCGAATACGGCACCAGATAGCCGACGCTGAACTTCGCCTGCTCGGTGTTCGACGGATAGACGGTCGATGCCCGCTGACCGGCGGCGCGCGACACGCCGCAATGGATGCTCTTGATGTCGTCGAAGCGGCCGGCGACGCGCGGCCGCAGTTCGAGCGCAGCCTCGATCGTGGTGTGGGTCAGCCCGCCGCACGGATACGGCTTGAAGCGATAGCGGCCGCTGACGAGATCGTAGCGGCTGCCGAAGTCCTTGAAGCCATCGAGCGACACCTCAACGCCGCGCGCGAAGGTCTGGTAGTAGCCGTTGCGGCCTTCGAACGCCGCCGGATTGGCGGTGTAGCCGGCCTTGCCGAGCGTCGCGGCCAGCACGCCGTTGCGCGCCGCATTGCCGGCGTGCAGCGGCTTGGTCATGGTGGCGAAATTGGCGGTGAAGCCCGACGCCAGCGACGCGGCGATGCCCATCACGTGCGGGATCGCCGGAGGGGGCACCTTCATCAGCCGCGCGCAAGCCGCCGCCGCGCCGAGGACGCCGACCATGCCGGTCGAATGCCAGCCGTCGAACATCGGGCCGTCCTGGTCGGCACGCACGATGCGCGCCGCCACCTCGGCGCCGATGATGAAGGCCGAGACGATCTCCGCCGGCGTCGCCTTGGTGGTTTCGGCAACCGGCAGGATCGCGGGGATCACCGCCGCGATCGCCTGCGCGCGCATGAAGGTGAAGTCGTAGTCCATCCCGTGCGCGGCGACGCCATTCGCCAGCGCCGCAAGCTGCGGCGAGGCGCGCAAGGTCTCCTGCACGATCGACGCCTGCGGCGCCGTGCCTTCCGCCTTCACCATCGCCGCGATGAGATGCGACGCCTCTTCGTGGCTGCCGGCCAGCATCACGCCGACGGTGTCGATGAACACCATGCGGGCGCGCTCGATCACCGGCTGCGGCACGGTCTTCAGGTCGAAGCCGGTAATAAAATCGGCGATCGTCTGGCTCACGCGCACTGCGTTGGCCGGACCGGCTTTGCCTTTGCCCTTCGGCTGCGGCGCGTCTTTGGCCTTCGGCTCGTCTTTGGGCGCCTGTGCATGGGCGCCTCCGGCCATGCCGAGCATCGTCAGTGCGCTCGCGCCCAGCAACTGCCGGCGGTCGACCGCCGTGCCCTTTGTCCGGATTGGTCATGGCATCACCTCCCTCGTGTGTCGTTTGGTTTTGCGGGAGTGTCGGAGCTTTTGTGCCGCCCGGCAATGGCGCTGCCGCACCGACGGCGTCGCGGTGCGATGGGTTCCGGCAGAGATATCCCCAATATGACAGCCGATTGACACCCTGCCCCGCTGGCCTACATTAGGATCGTTCCGAGGGGTGCCGGCGGGAGTCGGCTGAGATCGCGCTTGTTTCGTGCGAACACCCTTTGAACCTGATCCGGGTCATGCCGGCGAAGGGACAGGACCGCATGCGCAACGCAGTATTCCTTACGAAGCTGATCGGCCTTTGATCCTCGCGCGCAGCATCGACATTTCGTCAATGGCGCGAGCTATCGCATGCTCGCGGACGAGTTCCTGCGCAGCCGCGCCCTCATCTTTCTCTCCGGCCTGCTCCCCTGACCGCTGGACTGTCGCTCGATGCTCGACGCACAACGTGTGAGCGCGCGGACTGGCCGGTGATCATCACGATCATCCGCTCGGCTCGACCGCGATCCGCGGCGCGTCCGCATCATCGCGCCGCAGGGCACCGAGCGCTTCGGCCGCGCCGATGCTCAAGCACAAGCACGCGCTCACCATCGCCGGCGCGGTCTGGCTCGTCGCTCGGCGCGCATCCTCTGCTTGTTCGGCTATCGTCCGCTGACACCTTTTCACGAGACAACACGCACGCTCAACGGGAGCACAACAAAATGAACGTTCACGATCCCAAATTCGAACCGCCGAAGGTCACCACCGGGGCGCTGCCGTCCTCGAAGAAGGTCTATTCGCGGCCGGAGATGGCGAAGGACCTCAAGGTCCCGCTGCGCGAGATCATCCTCTCCGAGGGCGCCGGCGAGCCGAACCTCCCGGTCTACGACACCACCGGCCCGTACACGGATCCGAACGTCGAGATCAATGTCGAGAACGGCCTCGCCCGCGCCCGCACCGAATGGGTGAAGGAGCGTGGCGGCGTCGAGGAATACGACGGCCGCGACATCAAGCCCGAGGACAACGGCAATGTCTCCGGCAAGCACGCCGCGCGGGTCTATCCGGTGGTCAACCGGCCGCTGCGCGGGCTCGACGGCCACAAGGTCACGCAGCTCGAATTCGCCCGCGCCGGCATCATCACCAAGGAGATGATCTACGTCGCCGAGCGCGAGAACCTCGGCCGCAAGCAGCAGCTCGAGCGCGCGGAATGGGCGCGCAACGACGGCGAGAGCTTCGGCGCGTCGGTGCCGCTGTTCGTCACGCCGGAATTCGTGCGCGACGAGATCGCGCGCGGCCGCGCCATCATCCCCTGCAACATCAACCACGCCGAACTTGAGCCGATGGCGATCGGGAGGAACTTCCTCACCAAGATCAACGCCAATATCGGCAACTCGGCGGTGAGCTCCTCGGTCGAGGAAGAGATCGACAAGATGGTGTGGGCGATCCGCTGGGGCGCCGACACCGTGATGGACCTCTCCACCGGGCGCAACATCCACACCACCCGCGAATGGATCATCCGCAACTCGCCGGTGCCGATCGGCACCGTGCCGATCTACCAGGCGCTGGAGAAGTGCAACGGCGACCCGGTGCAGCTCACCTGGGAGCTCTACCGCGACACGCTGATTGAGCAGTGCGAGCAAGGCGTCGACTACTTCACGATCCACGCCGGCGTGCGGCTGGGCTACGTCCACCTCACCGCCAACCGCGTCACCGGCATTGTCTCGCGCGGCGGCTCGATCATGGCCAAGTGGTGCCTCGCGCACCACAAGGAGAGCTTCCTCTACACGCACTTCGACGAGATCTGCGACCTGATGCGCAAATACGACGTGTCGTTCTCGCTCGGCGACGGGCTGCGGCCCGGCTCGATCGCGGACGCCAACGACCGCGCGCAGTTCGCCGAGCTCGAGACGCTGGGCGAGCTCACCAAGATCGCGTGGGCGAAAGGCTGCCAGGTGATGATCGAGGGCCCCGGCCACGTGCCGCTGCACAAGATCAAGATCAACATGGACAAGCAGCTCAAGGAGTGCGGCGAGGCGCCGTTCTATACGCTTGGGCCGCTCACCACCGACATCGCGCCGGGCTACGACCACATCACCTCCGGCATCGGCGCCGCCATGATCGGCTGGTTCGGCTGCGCCATGCTCTGCTACGTGACGCCGAAGGAGCATCTCGGCCTGCCCGACCGCGACGACGTGAAGGAAGGCGTGATCACCTACAAGATCTCGGCGCACGCCTCCGACCTCGCCAAGGGCCATCCGGCGGCGCAGATGCGCGACGACGCGCTGTCGCGCGCGCGCTTCGACTTCCGCTGGGAGGACCAGTTCAACCTCGGCCTCGATCCCGTCACCGCGCGCGAATACCACGACGAGACGCTGCCGAAGGACGCCCACAAGGTCGCGCATTTCTGCTCGATGTGCGGACCGAAGTTCTGCTCGATGAAGATCACGCAGGACGTGCGCGACTATGCCGAAGGCCTGAGCGACAACGAGAAGGCGGCGCTCTATCCGGAGGCGCGCACCGGCACGGCGGACGAAGCCGCGCGCGGCATGGCCGAGATGTCGAAGAAGTTCGTCGACATGGGCGCCAATGTGTATGTCGAGGCAGCGGATGCGGTGAAGGCGAGCAATAAGGTGTTGTGAGTTCCCGTCGGCGCATGCAGATCGAGGACGACAACTCTCGTCCTCGATCGCATCCACTGAATGCAAGCTAGCCATGGCGACCGTTGACGGGCTTCGATCTATTGTTCAGAAGCCCGGCTTTATCCACACGCTGTGTATTATTATCGCAAATGAAACCCTATTTCATTCTGCTGAAGCGCTGAGCTCCCGAAACCGGTTCGAATTGATCTCACACCACGAAATCGCGGTCATCATAAGCCTTTTGTCTGAAGCACGCATTGATCTCACCACCCCCTCTCACGACGAGATCGAAGCGCAATATATTCAATGCAAACACGAACTGGATGTTCTTCATGGCGCCATCAGCGCGTTATCGAGATCTGCGAATATCGCCGACTTTTTCACCGATGGCAGTCATTTCGTGGAGCCGATTTTCTATGCTCCAAGCTCCGCTTTTTGGTTTGACTACCTTGATATAGCGCCACAGGTGTATGAACTCGATCGGCAATTCCTAATCGATCGAGGATATGACATCTCCAGTTTTGCAACCCTGCTTGGGGAAATGCATGACCTTTTCCGAAACCGAATCCGTCACTTCATCCGCGCGCAAAGGAAGAAAGTGCGGAAAGGACAGTTGGTCCAAAGCCCGCTCGAATGTTTTCTGTTTTCGCCTGCTGATTTCAGCCCAGAACATGCAAACAGCTTTTCGCTTTTTGCAGAACGGTTTTCTGCACGACCAGGCGAAAATCCAACAGTTAAAGACCCAATGAGCTACCATCCAGCAAAAGCACGGCCGGCTCTGCGGCTCTCTGACAACAGAATGTTTGTTCCGCTAGTGCCGATTCTTTGCGAACGACTTTTCGAGAACCCGTTTTACGTCGTAGTCAGTGACGCAGCTTATTTTGCAACCAATGCGAACAATCGCGGAATCGCCGCCGAACGCACCGCTCACAGGCTGCTGCAAACGATCAAAGGACTCAACCTTCTAACAGACGTACAACTTCATCGGGGCAGAGACGCAATTGATCAAATCGACATAGTTGCGGCATTTGGAGCCACTGCAATTCTTTTCGAGGTGAAGACCAAACGCCTGACAGAAGCATCAAAGCAAGGCGACACAGCCAAACTAATACAGGACGTGCGGCAGGGCATTATTGATGCCAAACAGCAACTGGAATTCCAGCAAATCCCTCCTGCTATCCAAGCTTTATGACAAAGCCACCGCCCTGTCTGGGGACGCCGAACTTCTCAATCGCATTAGCAAAGTAATTTGCGTGTCCGTGATGACAAATGAAATTCCAGCCTATCCTTTGATAATGCGTACGATTCTCGAAAAGGAAGATATTGTTGGCATCATCCCTATTGGGATATTTGATTTGAAAATTATGGCGCACTATTTGTCTGACGCGTTCGAGTTTCTCTACTACTTCGCGGCACGAAGCTTGCTCGACCGACATTTGATGTACTCCTCTGAATACTGCCTGTTGGGCTACCACTTGAAGACTCGCCTGAATGTCCCCGAAAATGCTGATATGGTTTTGGTCGATGACAGCATTGGCCAACACATAGATGCTGACTACCAGTCCAAGACTTCTAGACTTTCTCTCGAATTTGGAGTCGACCTAGTTGACGATGTCATCCGCCAGATAAAAGAAATTGGCGACCCTACATTATTTCATCTCTTTTCTGTTTTTCGCGGCATGTCTGGCGATTCCGCAAAGGAGGCAAAACAACTCCTGAGAAAAATAGAAAAGATGGCTCTAGAAGATGGAAATGCGCATGACGCGACCATCGCTTTTAGCAAGGTGGCATTGACCTTCATATTTTCTAAATCAGCCTCGGACGCTGAACGACATTGTCAGGCGCTTATGCTCAAGAGGGACACGGAACGAAGGTTCGAACAGGAATACATTGTCATCTTGTCGGGAGGAGCCGACAAACGTACGGATCGAAACCCGGCCAAGTTTGCGACTAAACAGCTGGGTCCCCGTCGCTTCATCATTCGCGGGGTCGCAATGAAACAGCGAAACGCCGACGACGATAGTTTGCTCGCGTTCTCTCCGCGTCTCCCTCAAGACACATGGAAGATCGAACGACAGCAAGCGTAGCGCCTAGGTTGAGGGTTGGGACCTTGCGCGCCGCGCTGTTCCAGCAAGCGTAGCCCGGATTGAGCGCAGCGAAATCCGCGGTTAACATTCACGCGGCACGGTCCCGGCTTTCGTTGCGCTCAAGCCGGGCGACAAACTGGGACGATCCGGGGACGCAGCATGACGATCACGAGATTTCCGTTTGCGCTCGCGCTTGTGCTGTTGGTGAGCGGCATGCCGTCGGGTAGCGATGCCCAGCCGGCCGCCGACTTCTACAAGAACCGGCAGATGCGCCTGATCGTTGGCCACACCGTCGGCAACGACTACGACATCGGCGCGCGGCTGCTGGCCAAGTATCTGCAGAAGCACATCCCCGGGCAGCCGACGATCATTGTGCAGAACATGACCGCGGCCCAGAGCGTCGTCGCCGCCAACTATGTCTATGCACAGGCGCCGCGCGACGGCAGCGTGATCGGCACGTTTTCGCGCAACCTTCCCAACCAGGCGCTGATGGGCCAATCCAATATCGAAGCCGATCTGCGCCGATTCAATTGGCTTGGCGCCACGTCGCTTCCCGGACGCGTCTGCGCGTCCTGGCATACAACACCGATCAAGAGCGTCGCCGACCTGCTCAAGCAGGAGCTCATCGTCGGGAGTTCCGGCGCCGGCACGTCGAACTCCATCCTGCCGACCGTGGCCAACCACGTGCTTGGCACGAAATTCCGCATCATCGAGGGATACCGCGGCTCGCAGGACGTGATCCTTGCCGTCGAGCGCGGCGAGGTGCAGGGCGTGTGCGCGACCACGGGTCAGTTCCGCGGTGCCGACCGGCTGTTCAAGGAAGGGAAACTGCGCCTGCTGTTCCGCTCGGAGGAAGCGCCGCTGCCGGAATTCCCAGATGCGCCCTCGATCTTCGACTATGTGAAGTCCGACGACCAGCGCGCTTTCATGCGCTTCGTGTTCTCGAGTGTCGAGTTCGGTCGGCCGTATGTCTTCCCACCCGACGTGCCGAAAGACCGCGTCGCGCTGATGCGACGCGCGCTGGCCGCCGCTGCGCAGGATCCCGATTTGATCGCGGAAGCTGCAAAGATCAGGCTCGACATGAGCTATCGCCCGCCGGAGGGCCTGGAGAAGCTGCTCGGCGACCTGTATGCGACCCCGCCGGGCGTCATCGCCGAGGTGAAGAAGCTGATCCCGAATTTGCAGTGACGATTGCTGGCAAGCAGCCCGTAGGGCGGATGAGCGAAGCGTCATCCGCCATTACCCTTCTTCGTTCAACGCGGCGGGTTACGCCCATAGCGCGTCAAAGACGCGCGTGGACGCGCTTGTGGGCTAACCCGCCCACGCCTATCGCATCGAGAGGGCGAGCCCGCTCAGGTCCGCGTTGATCTGCAGCCCGCGCTGGTAGCCGGTGAGCGCGAGCACCGCGCCGCTCTGGTTGGCCAGCACGATCGCCTGCGCGCCGCGCCCGATGGCGGCGCCCGCGCCGCCGGCGCCGTAGACCCCGGCCACGCTGCGGGGGCTGCCGTTGAAGGTGGCGGTGCCCCTGAAACGCGTCTCGGAGGCGCCGATCATGAAGCCGTAGCTCAGGCCGCCGATGGAAATCCGGTAGGTGCGGTTCCCGCAGCGCATCGAGCCGCTGCCACCCTGCCCGCCGATCACAAAGCCCGCCTTGACCACCGTGAAGGCGATGGCGCAGGTCTCCGCCTGCGCGGTCGATGCAAAGCCAATGCCCGCCAGCAGGACCGCTGCGGACGCCGTGGCGCGAAGCGCTGATGAATAACGCATGGGTGATTCCTCCATTTGAGGGCACATCATAGCGCGTAAACCCGCGATCGGCTAATCCGCCCGATACCGTCACGCCGGCTGCATCGGCATCGGCCCGAGCTCGTAGGATGGGTTGAGCCCTTGCGAAACCCATCGCTTGGTCGATGGTAGCGTGATGGGTTTCGCCATAGCGCGTCGAAGACGCGCGTCGACGCGCTTATGGCTCAATCCATCCTACGAGAGCACCGCCTCGATTCCGCGTCCAACCGGCTGCCGCGCTCTCTCCCCTCATGGTGAGGAGCGCAGCAACGCTGGCGTCTCGAACCGTGGAGGCCCGGCTCGTTCATCGCTGGGGCCGTCCCCATCCTTCGAGACGCGCGCACGCTCAATTCAACGTGCCGCATCGGCGACGTGCGCGCTCCTCAGGATGAGGACGGAGGACGGTTGGCGGCGGACGGATGGGCGGCGGATCGCCCAGCGGCGGCGCATGCGAACTCTCCCCTCATGGTGAGGAGCGCAGCATCGCTGCGCGTCTCGAACCATGAGGCCCCGGCTGGGCCGTCCCCATCCTTCGAGACGCGCGTACGCCCAATTCGGGCGTGCTGCATCGGCACCTTGCGCGCTCCTTGAGGATGAGGACGGATGGCAGCGGATCGCCCGCCGCGCATCCGCACGCGATACCGTCCGCGATCGCCTATGCCGGTGGTGATCCCGCACCCAACCAATTGTGGCGCCTCGCGAATTTCCCCTCACCGCCACACCCTGGTCACGCTATCGCCCAGCTTTGGCTGGCGAGTGACCCTGTCGTAACGATAACAAAGGGGTGTCACGTGAAATCTCAAGTGTTGTTTGCGGGCGTTATCGCTGCCGTTTTGGCCGCGCCGCTCGCGGCCCAGGCGCAGGGTATTCCCGGCGGGATCGCGCACGGTGCGAGCGAAGGTTGGCGGATCGCCGGCCCGGTCGGCGCCGTGGTCGGCGCACCGGTCGGCGGCGTGATCGGGGGCGTCGAAGGCCTGCTCGGGATCGGCCCGGCCTTTCGTGAGCCGGAGCCGCAAGTCGCGCCGCGGCGCACGGTGCGCACGAGCAGCAAGAAGCCCCGCCGCGCGGCGCGCACTCAGTACGTGCGCTGACACGCACCAGACGTCAAAGGTGGAGCCCGCAGTTGGCTCGGCCCATCCGGGCTCACTTTTTTCATTCGACTACTTTTTTCATTCTACTATTTTTTCATTCGACCGATTTCGTGTTCTGTCGAATTTTGTGTTTTGCCGGATCCTTGCCGATCGCTCGCGACATCGGGCGCGACCATCGATCAGCGACCTGAGCACACCTCCCACTTCGGATAGGCGCTGAGGGTCTCTCCGGCTCGGCGGCGACAGCAATGCCCGGGCCGTTGGCCAACGGCGCGGATCAGCGGCACGGCGGCATGGGCGCGGCGATATCCGGCGTGGCGATATCCGGCGCTGCATGCTCTCGGCGCGAGCGGCATCGCGCACATAGAACGAGTGCCCGGTCAGCCCCGGCGGATGCGGGCAGCGCCGTGATCGCCGCCAGGAACAGCGCCGCGATTGCGATGGGAGTTTCATCGGAGTGGCTCCTTCTTCTCGTGGCGGGCACGGCACCAGCGGTCCGTGCCTTTCGTTTCCAGAGGACCGGCCGTTGCCGCGGGATCCGCCGGACCGCCCGTCACGACACCTAGTCGCGCAGACCGCGAGGCGCCAGTGCGCGAGCGCACGATCGGTTTTCGCCGCGCGCAACTGTTCGTGAGCCGTCGACGTCAAGCGGCGTAAACTTCGATCAACCGTCCCGCGGCGGCGGCTCGCGTTCGTGTCGTCGCGAACGGTCCATCATCGGGCCGCCGGGAGCAAAATACATCGCCCGCTGGTGTGGCGTTACAGCGGGCATTAAGGAGATGGGGACTTGGGGTGTCTTCCGGGGACGGGAGACACGCCGGGGCAGGGACCCTGCCACGCGAGTTTGTCAGCGAACACCTGAGGTATGAGGCGAACCGCCGCGGCCCGCGCTCCCGGCCGCACCCCGCCGCACGCGTCAAACGCGGCGCGCGAGCGACAAGGCCAGCATGGCGATCAGCCCGGGAAACGATGGCGCCAGCGCAAGGCCAAGCGCGCGCAGCGACGCCATATCGGCCGGGGCCGGGCTGAGCGCACCGAGGCTGAGCCATGCCAGCATTTCGGCGGTGGTCGTCGTCGGCGGGTCGGCCATCGCCACCGCCGGCAGGGTCGCCATTCGCGACTCCGCGTCGCGCACTTCCAGGTCGATCGCGTCGCGCCGTTCGCGGAGCGCGCGCCGGCCGCAGGTCGAAGACCACGGCGCAGGCCCGCGCCGAAGCGGCGCGCGTGACGTCACGGCAGCCGTCGGTGATCCGCCAGACCGCTTGCACCTCCGGCCGCGCTCTCTGCAGCTCGACGTCGATCGCCGCCAGCGGGCGCGTCTCGGCGACGCCGTCGCGCTCCTGCCGCACCGATCGAGCCGCTCGTTCGAAGACTGCGCTCTCGCCCGCGATCTTGGCGCGGCCGCCACCGAGTCGCCGATATCGGCGGAGGCGAAGCCGTGGCCGAGAGCTAGGTCATGGCCAGCACGCTGAGCCACAGCGTCCAGGCCGACGCTGGCCGCCAGGATGGACCGGCGTCGCCAGAGCTGGACGCTGACGCTTGGCGACACGACCGAGAGCAGGTCGACGGCGAGGCCGATCGCCGCGAGCAGCTGCCGCCGCCTCCGCGGTCTGGCCGAACGACGCCGCGAAGCGCGCGACATCACCAGCCCGACGACGGTCAATCCGATCCCGGTGAGCATGAGCAGGCCGGCCATCACCATGCCATCGGCGAACGCGCCGGCTTGCGCTCAAGTTTCGCCGAGGCGACGCCCATGGCGCGCTCGACGAATGCAAGCGCTGCTTCGGCCAGGTGCGTGTCGGCGCCAGCACGACCTTGCCGTGATCGTTGTCGGACCGGCGATGCGGCCATCTCGAACCCAGGCGCGAGACGGCGGCGCAGCCGCGTCAGCGGCCAGCCGAATTGCCGCGCTAGATCGCCCAGGCTGGTCTCGACGCGGCCATCGACATGGTCGCTGAGCCGAAGTCAGCGCTCCGTCGTCGCTGAACGAATGCAGCGCAACGACCTTCGCCTGAGCCGAAGACACCCCTCCCGATTGGTTCAAGACGTGGTTGCGGCGCAGGCGCCGGCGACAACCGCGACCGATCGGGCCGTAAATTATTACAGAGCCTGCGAGTTGTCGGAGTAGAATCGAGGGGCGCGCTCATCCCTACGCGTTGCGGCATGGTGTTACTGCCAACATGTCCTCGAGTTCCCTTGGCCTGGTGCGCGCACAATATGCGACTTGTCATTGCTGGGCCTGAACCAGCAATCCATCGAGTTGAGTTCACCGATGTTTCTCCTCGATGGATGCGCGGGTCATCAGGGCGTTGTATGCCGCTTCGACGGGGCTAAGCCCGCGCATCGACTGGAAAGGCCGATCGCCGCCGCGGCATCACGAACCCGGCTTGTACAGAATATCGATCAGCCTGCTCTGCACGTCCGCCACCGAGCAGCGGCGCGGTGATGTACTTGAACTCCAGCGCCTGCTTGAGCGTGAGGTCGAGCCCCTTCACCTCGCCGAGCTGCAGCGACTGCTTCGGGATAGAACTCGTCGCGCGTGCGCTGCGCGAGCGCGCGCGGCACCTTGGCGATCTCGGCATAGTTGTCGATCGCGGCGTCGCCGGAATAGGCCCAGTCGATGGCGCGCGACTCAGCGCTCGGATGAAGCGCACGAACGCGTCGCGCTTCTGCCTTCAGCGCATTGGCGTTGGCGACGTTGACGCGGATGGTCTGCTCGCGGAGCGCCGCGACGTCGCTGCCGCGCGCGATGATCTGCAGCGCGGCCGTCGGCGAGTTGCTGCAGCACGAACGGCGGCACCGACCAGCCGACGTCGATCTGGCCGGACATCACCTGCGTCAGCGTGCCCGGCGCGCCGCCGGTGGCACGAGCTTGGGCGTCGCCTTCGCCTGGTTGATGAGCTGCAGGAGGATGAGATTGGTCGAGGAGCCGGGCGAGGAGAACGCGACCGTCTTGCCGTTGGTGTCGGCGAGGCGTCTTGATGCCGCTCTCCGGCCGCGCATACCAGAACGCGTCGGGCGCGCCGGTCGCTTCCGCGCTGATGATCTTCACCGGCATGCCCTTGGCGAAGGCGGCGACCACGCCGAGCGTGCCGTTGGTCATGGCGATGTCGATGGAGCCGGCGATCACCGGCGTCAGGTCGAGGCGCCGCCTTCGGTGTAGAGGATCTCGATCTCGAGGCCCTCCTGCTTGAAGTAGCCCTGCTGGAGCGCGAACTCGATGAAGGTGCTGTTCCAGAAGCCGCGCTGCGCGACCGCGACCTTGAGCGTCTCGGCGCTGCGCCATGGCGTGCGTTGCGTCAGGCCCGCCACAGCTGCGATTAGGCCGAGAGCAAGGGCGCTGGAGGTGCTGAAGGGGCGGGCGACGGAGCGGCAGACCACGGGCGAGCTGCTGGAGGACCTGTTCGAAGACAAGCCGGCCGCCGACTCTGCACCTGGTTCGCTGCCGAGTTCGATACACTCGCGGTGGCGATGGCGAAGTCACGCGAGCAGATGGGCGATGGGCGAGAACAAGGGAATTATGGCCTTTCGCCAGCTCTGTTCGGCTGGAAGGAGTGGCTGCGCTTCGATCTCGCCATCGCGCTGTCGCACCGCGGCCAGTACGACAAGCCGTCGTTCGCGCGCGAGGTCGTGCAGTCGGAAAAAATCTGGATGATGGTCGAATTGCTCGGCTGGTCGGAGGCGATGCGACGGCGCAAGTCGTGCAGGCGATCAGCAGCGCGAGGCGGGCCTGACCCTATGCCGACCGAAAGGACGACAATGGCGCGCTATGTGTCATGTCGGCGAACGCGAGACCGCCGCGCGCGTGGCCTGCGCCGGCCGCTTACGTCCGAGGAGAAGCGTGGCGCGATCGTGCGGTACATCGATACGCTGATGTGGGGCGGCGCGGTGCGCGCGATCGTACCTACGATGCCAGCGTCGAGCATGTGCTGCTGGTTGCGGCGATGGGAGAGTGGCAGACGAAATCGACTGTCGAGGAGGTGGAAGCCTCGACGAATCTGCTCGGCAACCTGTGCCTGATCGACAAGGAGGCGAACTGGGCGATCGGCTGGGGGTTTGCCGACAAGTGCTGTATAAAAACACCTTTGAAATTGGGGATATCTAACTCCTTAACTAATCTTAAAAGCTCCGTGGATGTTGTCATTTATTAGGGTTTATATTATATAACTGACTCCTCTGTTACGACCTTCTCAACACAATTCACCATATATGACTTACTACATAACGCAATGATATACCAGTCAGCGGTTCTAGGGTTTATTGTCGCATCAATCCCTGCACCGCCGCATCGGGGATTGTACCTCGTCTAATAGTAATTCTCATATCTATGTTATTATCCTTAGGTAGATGAGATGAACAATCGATTGCAAAGATGGTGTAGAGATCTCTATAATCAGTTGCTGATAGAGCACATTCCGATCCATTTGTCCGACACACAGATTTAAAATCACTGTAGAAGTCTGTGAACTTATTCTTTAAGAAAGCACCATCTTGTTCAGTATCTGGGAATCTAACGCCTTGGATTGATACAGCAATGGATTGAGTGTCGGCATGCCTACAAAGACTTGAGTTTCTGTCTATAGTGGGGTTAGTATTCTTGGCTACGATTAACACGCAATCTGGATGGGTAGTTCTTATCCCAGTTATTGATATTTCCTTTTGTGAGGTGGCATCGACTTTTCTTACTTCAATTCTACGGAACTTCCAATGTATTAAACCTCTTTCTCCTGGTCCGGCCCCTGTTATATAATCCTGCATTACCTTACCCAATCCTGGATGAGGAATGTTCTCAACCAGCCGAAGAGACATGTTAAGCACCCCTGTATCATTATTACCATCAAATTGTACAGAAGTAGCAGGGTTCCAGTCCCACCCAAAGAAAACATCAGCGATATCTGTTACAGGCTTCCGGTTCAATCTCACTTCAAATTTAACACCTTTAAGCACCTTAGGTACAGTGCAGCATTGAAAAATGAACCTAAGTGGAATGAAGATGTGGGCTTCGCGGGGAGTATTGTTAGTGACCCTACTGGGTAGTTATAGTATTGCATCCGTCTTGTGTAAGCCGTGGTTACTCTGCTCATCAGCCGTTCCGCTACCCTCATCAGGAATAAACCCAGTCATCTCCCCAGACATCTCACGAAACTCTAAACCTTGTAAATGAGCAAGGGTTTCTATCACATGGCCAAAGTTTTCAATTGTTTCTATAGTAGCATCCCCAAGGCGAAACTCGGCCGAACTGAATAAATGAGCCCACCACAGGTTAGCTAGAGTTATATTTGCATTCCTATCATTATACACCCCAGCTGGGGAGGCAGGAATGGCCTCTCTACCCTGTGCTGCTGCCACCTCAGCTATAGCAGCTCTATGAGCCTTTGTTATAAACCCAGCTGTTAATGTAATTCCTGTTTTGTATGATGAAAGATCATACCATCTATCTTCCTCACTGTTGAATCTTACCTGAGTACCATTGTTAAGATTGGAAGGTGTATTACCATTTGATGGTGTTATAATGATATACTTTTTCTCTGCTGTTGAATCATCAAACATCACCGGATCACCGAGTTTATATATTTTAGGGATAAACGAGACAGACATTTATATTGGATAAATAATATTACATAGTTATATAATTTTACATTAGTCTGAAACCCGATCCTGTTAAACCTTCCTTTGTGCGGGCCCGCCAGCGAGCACCCTATCAACTGCTATCTTTTGTTTAATGCTTGTAGGGTCACTAGAGCGGTAGCAGTACTAGCCAGATCACTTAAACTGTATTGATCATATGGATTATCAGTTCTATAAGGTGCTCCAACCCCTTTACCTCTAAGCCATGAAAACCATTTCTTATTTGATTCAGTTGGGGCGGCCGGGAGTACTATTAATGTTACTATTAATGTTACGATCTAATGTCTCACTAGGGACGTCATTAATAGCCGCATTAATAGTCCTGTGGTTGTACGGGGACAGTAGCAGTGTTAGGACTAACCGCAACCATTTGTAGAGGGGGCCGTCGCCGGTGTCATTGCCGACTCCATGGCAATTCTTGCTGCTGCTTCTGGAGCTGCTTGTAATGCTTTTTCTCTCATCGCTTTTATTGTGTTAATCTGCTCAACACCTTTAGCGATTGATATTCCTAAGTTGGCTGCACTACCTGCGGCACCAATAACACTTGAGAATGTCCCCGAATGCTTACCTATGAAACTACCTATACTACCAAGTGCACTTAGAAAGCTCCCACCCTCTGTGGCCCCATCATCCAATAAAGCTTTTAAAAACGCATCATCTGCTGGGTCGTCGGTCGCTACCGCTAGGCGGCCCCATATCCTCTTGGAAGGTAGATACTTCCACCATACTTCCAGTTATTACGTAACTCTTCTGGGTCTGCATATTTATGATAGTCTTCCTCATATACGATTGGCATTTATAATATATTTAAATAATGATCAGTGGGGGAGGTGCGGGTAGTAAATACGATCAGGGGTAAATACGATCTACAAGATTCATTACGTAATGTGCCAGGTTTTATTTGGGCTAAATATCCTGGGGAGAAACATGCGCCGGGATATTCTTATCTTGGCCCATCAACCAGAGTTGATTTAAGGATACCTGGATATGAGGAGAAGCTAGACGGAGATCATGGAGGACGGGGATACGAATGAACTAAATGATGGTAAGTATATTGATGAGAATTTTATTCCTCGGTCAGGAGACGAGCCAATCAATGAAACAGACAGAGTAGCAATGAGGCATGATATAAGGTATGCGGCGGCAGCTCCAGTACCGGTGCGGGATGAGTTACCCGGTAAGCACGCGGCAGATAGATTAATGTTACAAGAATTAGAAGCAATAAATCCTGCATCATTTGGTGAGAGAGTGGCCAGATGGATTTCATATCGTGTGATTCATTTAAAGGAGAAGTTGGGGATGGGGGTCGCCGGGCTCGCCAGCTCGCCACGGTCGCACACCATGACCCCCCAAGAAGCAAAGGAAATAGCCAAAGAGTTACATGCACCACTACTAAAACACTTCCCAAGGCGTAAGATAATAACCAATCACCTAGATGAGATATGGAGTGTTGACCTAATGATCCCTCCTTTTACTGAGGATGGGTTTAAGTTTGTCCTAGTTGTTATTGATAATTGGTCTAAATACTTATGGTGCATTTCATTGAAGAGTAAAACAGGTATCAATGTTACGGATGCATTTGAGGCGTTGATGGGGTCAGCGGGTAGCACCCTAAGAAAATACATGCAGATAAGGGGAGGGAATGGTATAACACACATGTGAAGGAGCTATTTAAGAAGAAGGGGATAGACCTCTACTCAACAGAGAATGAGACAAAATCAGCTATTGCTGAGAGAGTCATCCGCACAATAAAAGAGAAGTTGGAACCACGGTTAACAGAGCAAAATTGTTAGGGGTGAAACAATCCTGGCTGGGGGTTTTACCAGATGTTATAAAGGAATATAACACCACCCCCCACTCAACAATCAAAATGACACCTGAGAAAGCCCGTCAACCCTCATCACAGAGGGCGCTTAGAGAATTGTATATGGAGTTATATTACGGGGGAAGACCTGCTACGCCGGGGCACTCTCTTCCCGTAGGTACTTATGTAAGGTTATATAAGTGGAAAAGGTTCTTTGATAAATCGAGTAAAGCTACGATGGACCACAGAGATATTTAGAATAACTAAAGTACTCCACACCTCCCCTATAACTTATAAAATAGAAGATGAGAAGGGGGAAGAGATTATAGGTAGTATGTATAGGCAAGAATTGCTTCCTAGTAAATTCAAGTGGGGCTAGCTAGTGAATCCTTACTAGCTTTTATTGTATCCCCCTCCCTTTCACCCGGGAAGCTTTTATTGTTTAATCCTTTATTGTTTAATCCTAGGAGCTTTTATTGTTTAATCCTTTGAGCTAGTAGGTTGGGTGGGCAGAGGTCGGGCCATTTTTCAGTAACAAGGAGAAAAGTGCATTTTCCTTCAAGGACTGAACATCTTAATACACTCCCGGCGGGGAGACGGGAGAGGTGTTAAGATGTTGAGTTTTGAAGGGTGAAAATGCACTTTTTCTGTTACTGGAAAATGGGGTTGAGTTCTGCCCAACCCATACCTACTAGCTACTATATTTTCATTTATGTCCATTCTAACCAAGTTGATTGTGGTACTATTGTTATATATTTATGATTTATTTATATGATTTTAGATGCTAATTTATGATTTAATCAGATTTCAAAGATTCTAAGAATTTTGGGTCAGGTTAAGTGGAGGCTCGAGTGACACAGTATGCGTTGCCACGCCTGTACAATGACAAATATTTGCTGACACCGAAATAGAATTGTCTAGAATGTATCCTATATACATACATAGTCTACAAATATAGTAAATGCGTCGAGTTCAGTTTCAAAATTGGATTGTTATAACTATATCAAGGTGCTCCGTAGAAATATACAGAAAGTCATGCTCATGAGTTGGAGTGATCTACCATATTTGTTTCCTATGATCTTGCCGCTAATAGGAATAGAAGTGATCGTTTCTCCAACGTCATTTATCATTATATAATGACTATAAATACAGTGCACATTCGTGGACCTGGAAAAGCGTTCGACCGAGTCCCAAGAGAAGTAGTGCGCTGGGCCCTACGCAGGAAAGGAGTAACAGAACGACTAATACGAGCGGTAATGGCTATGTACGCAAGTTCAAACTCAGTAGTCAAAACTCCCATGGGACTGACTGAACGCTTTCCCGTAGAAGTAGGAGTGCACCAAGGTTCGGTACTCAGTCCACTCCTGTTCGCTGTCGTGATGGACGAAGTCGTGAGCTCAGTGCGGCTTGGACTGCCATACGAGGTGTTGTTCGCTGACGACTTGGTCCTCATTGCAACGTCGAAAGAAGAGCTGGAAAACCGCTTCACAAACTGGAGAAGAGCGATGGAGTCGAAGGGAATGAAGGTGAACGTATCGAAGACGAAAGTGATGCGAAGTGCGAGAGACTCAGAAGGAGTGACCGAGAGCGGCAAGTTTCCGTGCGGCGTTTGTCGAAGAGGCGTCGGGACGAATTCCGTGCTATGCACGAAGTGCAAGAAGTGGACGCACGCCAGATGCTCTGGACTGAACGGACGTATCACCTCGGAGAAAGCGGCTGTCTTCGTATGCAAAGCGTGCACGCGAGGAGGTCACAACACGACTCTGAGCAACGAAGTGGAGTTCGGAGGCACAAGACTCGGCGTGGTGCACTCGTTCAGCTACCTGGGAGATGTAGTGGAATGCTGCGGAGGGGCGTCAGCGGCTGTAACGGCGAGAATCAGACAAGCATGGGCCAAGTGGAGAGAGCTGGCACCGGTCCTGCTCAACTCGGCAACGCCACGACATCTCAAAGGACTGCTCTATCGAGTCTGCATCCGAAGCGCGATGACGTACGCGAGCGAAACTTGGTCACTACGAACGGATGACCTTCGTCGGCTGGAACGAACGGAGATGAGAATGCTGCGCTGGTTGAACAACGTGAAGATGGCAGACGGGAAGACGAACGAAGAAGTACGGCGCATGCTCGACGTTGACCCAATCAGACAAGTACTGCAACGAAACAGACTACGGTGGTTCGGTCACGTCGAAAGGAAGAAGGAAGACGACGGCGTGAAGAGAGCGCAGAATCTGGTCGTGGACGGGAGGCGACCCCGTGGGCGACCAAGAAAAACATGGACAGATGTAGTGAAATCGGACATGAAGGAGCGTAACATGACTCGCGAGCTAGCCCATGATCGCACCGCATGGAGGGCGGCTGTCAGGTCTAAACAGTCCAACCCTTGAATCTCAGGGAAAATAAGGACAATTAAAGCTTTGTTGTTGTTGTTGTTGTGCACGCGATTAAAAATGCATAGAATGAAGTGCATAATGTGCATAAATGTGTGCCGTGTCTGCGTGCGCTGTGCACACACGTGAGTGCTGTGGTGCGGTACGGTGCGTGTGCAGTGAATTCTAGTGCACGACAAGAGTAAAATTCTTTTGTTATGAATCCGAATGAATGCGGAAATATGCACGATGGCGTGTATCTAGAAAATGCGCAAAACCTCAGCAGGAGCGAAGTTGGGATATTCGTTGTCGTGGAGAAATGCAAATTTGGCATCGCAACTTCTTCCGCTGGGCCGTTCAATTGTGAAATTTCCCTGCATTGAGTCTTTGATGTATCGGAACGTTGATGAAGAGTTGTAACATGCGGTAAGAAGAACTGCTGAGACAACTCCAGACCAATTCTGTAAGTCAGCGATACAAGCGTTTATATTTTGGATTGGTATAAGGTGCAGCGATCGCAGAGTATAATTCGCCTTGCGAGGTGATGCGAAGTAATGTTATGTGCTGACTGGTCCGTCACAGTGGTGTGATCTACTAGGGGAAGAAGGCTGTTTAGAAGAGCCGCAGTGTATGCGAGAAGTGGCAAGTGGAGCTTCGTTTGTGAGCGAATAGGGAAGCTGTTTGGCCTTCTCTTTTCGATTTCATGTTGTCTCGTTTCGGCGCGAGGTCTGAGGGTGAGCTGAACGATGGGCAATGAACGAGCTTACATGTGTCGTGTAGGAGAATTGAGTGTGTCAAGATGCCCGAGTGGTCGAGTACGAGTACGAGTGCGAGTCGGTGGCGGTTGCGGTTGTTGGTAAGCTGCACACTGTGGCTCGTGTTGCTGTGCGACGGCGCGCGGAGCGACACTCTGAACTGCAGCGCCGTCATCCCGCCGGGTAACATCGCGATGCCGACGACGGTCAACGTGACGTGCCGCGCGGTGGCCGGCTACTCGAGTTACAGCCTGAACTACGCAATGAGTTCGGGTGTGGAGGTCGGGACGAGCAGCCTAAGCGCGCTCAGCAATGACATGTATTCGACGAACATCACTTTGAGCACATGCGGCTTATACGCACTGCAAGTGACGGCCGAGCCGCCGACTACGACTACAATTGAGCTGCGGCTGCGTCAGTGGCGTCCATCACTTGGAGCGGCTCCGTCCTTGTGCCGACCGGTACGTTGTTGTTCACGGCGCGTTCGGTAGGTCGCAGTTGCGTGTGGCGTCGGCCATGACAGTGCGCCAGTCTCGTCTCTTCCACATTCGCGCTCGCGCTCGCGTTCGCGTTCGGCGATGCGAATCGTAAGCGAAGGCTGGAACGAGAAACAAAGAGAACGAGACTGAGCGACACGGAACGCAGTTGTAGTTGGTAATGGAGAGGTAGACGTGAGTGCAGACGGCGTTGCAACGGTGTTCGAATGAGAACACGACGTTCGCGCTCACACTATCTAATCGGCTCGGAATTGCTAACCACTAATCAGCTCACAAAGGAGTGCAGTGCAAACAGAACAGAATGCGACTCTCCTTGCACCAAGGATGCGTTTTAAGGGGGGAGGTCGGGTTAATGACTGCTCAATGCTATGCTTTCTTTTGTCATTTGTGTGTCGTTGCGAAGTTCAGTTCGAACTCGCTCGCGCATTCCTACCCGATTGACGTTATCGTGTGACCTGTGAGCTGTGCGCCGTGCGCTATTACAACTACTAATTAGATTGTCCCTGTTACTGTCCCGGTTACTGTCACTGTTACTGTTACTGTGCAGATGCGGCCACCTTGTTCAGCCAAACAGTGAACGTCAGCGTGCTGGCTGTGAGTTCGTCGACCGTCACCGTCAGCTGGACCTCGCTGTCCACCTGCACCGCCAACTACAGTGTGCTGATCAACGGCAGTGGCACTACGCAGCAGGTGCAAACAGCCGCACCGAACGGCACTCAAACGTTCGCGAACCTCAGTCCGTACTCGATGTACCAGGTCTGGTTTGTGGCCGAATACGCTTACCAGCCCACGTTGTTAGCATGGTACAACCAGACTGTGCAGACTTTGCAAGCAGGTAAGACAGAGGACGGGATAGTTATGCAGTCCTCTTGTGTGCTGCTATATTCATGCAATAGTACAAGTGGGAGTGGAAGCGGATAGGAGAGTGAGAGCGAGTTAATCAGACGCCCACTAGTTACTGCTACTCGGTACTCGGTTGTCGCTACGTTGTCGCTGCGTTGTCGCTGCGTAGCTCCTACCGATGCGCCGACTGAAATCACGATCAGCACTACGGTGAACGGAAACACAACGGGTGCGCTTTCAAGCACCACCACGGCCGGTTGGCATCCGCCCAATACGCCCAACGGAGTCGTGACCGAGTACACGGTGGCGGTGACGCCTCTCAGTACGAACGTGACGCAAAATACGACTGTCAACGTAACGGCAGCGGGTGCGAAAGCGAACAGCACTCAGCTCAGCAATCTCCCAGGCTGCTCGTGGGTGACCGTGCAGGCTGCGGCCAAGACGGTGGCGTACGGGCCGTGGAGCAACACGTCGAGCTTCCTGAGCGGCCCTTACAACATAGCCGTGCCGACGCCGACTGTCAGTCCTTCCACTCACTCGTTCAACATTACGTTTCCGTCGAGCAAGTCGGCCAGCGACTCGGCGTGTGCGGTGACGTATGTTGCGTCGGTCTATAACAACTCCAACTGCAACACGAGCCACTGGTCGGCTTATGGAAGCAGATTGCGGGTGCGTGATTTTTCCGTCCCGTCTCAGCATCTCAGCATGTGACATGTATATACAGTGTCGGACACTTGTTTGTGCAGATGCGCCCTCCGTCAACTTCCCAGTCTCGTCGCTCAACGTCAGCCTCACGGACGGCTTAAACTCACAGCCCGTACTCGCTAACCACGTCTACAGCGTGCAAGTGGGTGCCGTGTTGAATGCTTCTTCCTACGGCGCTGCCACTGCCTTGTCGTCATGCCAGCAGTTCACCACTTCGATAAGCAGTACGTTAAATGCGTGACTGTAGCAGTACAAGCAGGAAGCGTTCCCCTCGGGATTGAGTAGCGTTCCGTGTCCAAGATTAGCCCTACCACGTGGCGATAGGTAAAGCGCAATCAACTACTAGTAGTTTTAGCGGAAGCGGAGATAGGTGTGCTTGCACAACTCGCAACTGAGGCTACCGTTGCCTTTGCTCTGCTCTGCTCGTGCTCGAGACTCGAGCGCGTCGACCATCACTCAAGAGTCGGAGTTGGGCATGAAAATGTGTATGCAAATTCGACTGCGCACCGATCGGGATAATGCGATAGGGAGAGCGGATAGGCAGTGGGTATCTAGCGTGTATTAAAGTGCCGGTCGCAGATTGCACTTGCAAGTTGCAGTGATTGCAGTGGTTGTATTAGTGCGTGGCAGCGCAAGCGACTAGCAACTGGCAGCTGGCAGCTGCAGGTCGACATGGTCCGGGCCATAACGCTTTGTCTTCCTTCTTGTGCTTTCTTGTGCGTCGCGCCGTCCGTCGACTCGTCCGCCTTTCGGCCTTCAGCGCCGACCGGCTTCCGCGCGTTGCCGCTAAATTCGAGCGCTGTGCAGCTCGTCTGGGTGCCCGCTTCCGACACCGACGTGAGCAACTGCCAGTACGTGCTGAACTGGACGAGCGCACCGGCGCGCACGAGCACGAGCGGAAGCAAGTTGGTGCCGGTGAATCAAGCGAAATCGACGGTGGGCGGACTGTCGGCCTGCACGAGCTACAGCTTCCAGTTGCAGCTCATGTGCGGCACGAACAACGCGACGGGGCCATCTACGAACGCGACTAGCTGGACTGGCGCAGGTACGTGTTGGTGCCATGTGCTTAATTCACTGCACAGGTGGTCGTTATTGTTGTCGTTGTGATGAGTGATGACGTGACGTTGTGGAGCCGAACGGTGACGTCAGTCAGTGCTATGCTTCTCACTTGACCGTCGTGCCGTCGTCCGCTTGCACGCGCTTCTGTCTTGTGCCTACTTACCGTACGCCTCTCTCTGTCTTGTTCTGTGTCACCTCACTCTTTAATGTCACTTGCACTGTCACTAACCGCTACCTCTAACCGAGGCGAGCAGACCCGATCGTGATCGACAGTCTCTCTCTGGTCGCGGACGGTGCGAACGATATGACGCTGAGTGTGACGGCGCACGTCTCTCCTCCTTGCACGGTGACGTTCGAGGCGAGACTGTGGTGTGGAGAAGAGGCGCACGAAGAAGAGCAGCATTGCAATGACAGGCAGACAAATGACAACGGCACGTTCCACTTCGGCAGTCTGCGGCCGTACACCGAGTACACTGCTCTCTTCGAGGCGTACGTGCAGTTGGGCGACGACAAGTTTGCACGCACAAGCGGCAATGTGTCGAATATGACGGCGCAAGGCACTCCGGACGCGGTGCGCGACTTGCAAGTGCTGGCACTTAGCGGCAGCGCCCTGAACGTCAGCTGGACCGCGCCGAACCGCACCAACGGCGTCATTGTCGCTTACGTTGCTCACTTGTTCCGA
>CAVUIV010000007.1:0-654221 GCA_963741595.1 uncultured Alphaproteobacteria bacterium | reverse complement strand
TGACCGAAGGCTTCCGCGGCATCTATCCGGTCGGCGAGCAGGCGCGGCCCTATGGCGCGCCGATCTTCGACGTCATGTACGACAAGCCGGCGCTGCTGGTGCCGCAGAGCCTCACCGGCGAGGTGCGCGAGCGCGTCGACTTCCGCGGCAACGTCCTCGTCGCACTGGATGAAGCCGCTTTGCGCGAGACCGTCCGCGACCTCGCGGCGCAGAAGATCGAGTCGCTCGCGGTGTGCCTGTTGTTCTCGTTCCTGCATCCGGAGCACGAAGCGCGCGTGCGCGAGATCGTCGCGCAGGAGATGCCGGGTTGCAGCATTTCGTTGTCGTCGGACATCGTGCCGCAGATCCGCGAGTACTACCGGCTGAGCACGACCGTCATCAACGCCTACCTGCAGCCGATCCTGGCGCATTACATTGCGCAGCTCGAGCGCCGTCTCAACGACGCCGGCCTGACCACGCGGCAGAAATACATCATGCAATCGAACGGCGGCATGGCGACTTTCGCCGCCGCCGCGCGCAAGGCGGTGACCACCGTGCTGTCCGGCCCCGCCGGCGGCGTCACCGCCGGCGCCTATGCCTGCCGGATGACCGGCTTCCAGAACATCATCACCTTCGACATGGGCGGCACCTCCTGCGACGTGGCGCTGATCAAGGACGGCGAGCCCTCGGTCGCGAGCCGCGGCAAGATCGAAGGCCGCGACCTCGCGGTGCCGATGATGGACATCAACACCGTGAGCGCGGGCGGCGGCACCATCGCCAGCGTCGATCGCTTCGGCGTGCTCAAGGTCGGCCCCGAGAGCGCCGGCGCGATGCCCGGGCCCGGCCTGCTATTCACGCGGCGGCGACATGCCGACGATCACCGACTGCAACCTCGTGCTCGGACACCTGAGCGAGGACAATTTCCTCGGCGGCAAGATGCGGCTCGATCGCCGCCAAGGCGCAGCAGCGCGGTCGAGAGCAAGGTCGCGCGCCCGCTCGGCATGGGCATGGCCGAGGCCGCCGAGGGGATCGTGCGCATCATCGACGTGAAGATGGAGGAGGCGATCAAGGCGATCTCCACCATGCGCGGCCACGACCTCCGCGACTTCATGCTGCTCGCCTTCGGCGGCGCCGGGCCGGTGCATGCCGGGCGCATTGCGCGCGACCTCGGCATGGCCGGCATGATCGTGCCGCTCTATCCCGGCGTCTATTCCGCGATCGGGCTGATCATGTCCGACGTCAAGCACGACTACATCCAGTCGCGCATGACGCCGCTCAGCGAGCTGACGCCGCAGGACGTGAACGCCATGTTTGCGCGGCTCGAAGCGGCGGCGATCGAGGAGCTGCATGCGGATGGATTCGAGCAAGAGCAGATCCGCATCCAGCGCGCGCTCGACATGCGCTATGCCGGACAGGGCTATGAGATCACCATGCCGTGCGGCGACGAGGCCATCCGCGACGGCGGTCTCGCCACGCTGCGCAGCCAATTCGACGCGCAGCACAAGTCGATGTTCGGCCACCACGCGCCCGACGAGCCGGTCGAGATCGTGTCCTATCGGGTGCGCGGCGTCGGGCTGGTGCCGCCGGTCGAGATGCCGAAATTCAAGCCGACCGGCGCGACGCTCAAGGATGCGCTGCGGGAAACCCGGCGCGTACGCATGGACGGCCAGGACATCGACTGCCCGGTGTATCAGCGCGAGAAGCTCGACGTGGGCTTGACCTTGACGGGACCGGCCATTCTCGATCAGTTCGACTGCACGACCGTGATCTATGCCGGCCAGACCGCGCGGGTGGACGACTACAAGAATTTGATCGTGACGTAGGAAGCCGAATGCACATCGACGCCGTCGATCTCGAAGTGGTGAAGGCGAGCCTCTCCGGCATCGTGCGGGAGATGCAGAACTCGTTGTTCCGCACCGGCTTCTCCACCATCGTGCGCGAGTCGCAGGACGCCTCCTGCGCGCTGATGAACGCCAAGGGCGAGGTGGTCGCGCAGCACGTCGTGCTGCCGCTGCATATCGGCGCGTTTCCAGCCTGCTGCGGCGCCGTGATCGCGGAGTTTCGCGACGACATCGCCGAAGGCGACGCCTTCCTGATCAACCATCCGTACTACGGCGGCAGCCCGCACGCGCCCGACATGTGCGTGCTGAGCCCGGTGTTCGTCGACGGCGAACTGTTCGGCTTCTGCGGATCGATCGCGCACAAGAGCGACATCGGCGGCCCGGTGCCGGGAAGCTGCTCCGGCCAGGCGCGCGAGGTGTTCAACGAAGGCCTGCACCTGCCGCCGGTGCGCTACCATCGTCGCTACCAGCCACTCAACGACATCGAGCGCATCATCGGCGCCAACAGCCGCACGCCCGAGCTGGTGCTCGGCGACATTCGTGGGCAGCTCGGTTCCGACCGGCTCGGTGAGCGCCGCCTCAACGAGCTGGCCGCCAAATACGGCAAGGCGAAAATCCTCGCCTGTTTCGACCGGCTGTTCGAAATCTCGGAGACGCGCCTGCGCAAGACCTTCACCGAGTGGAAGGACGGCCGTTTCGAAGCCGAGCGCTTTGTCGACGACGACGGCATCGACCTCGAAAAGCCGGTGCGCATCCATGTCGTGGTCGAGAAGAAAGGCGACCGCATCCATTTCGATTTCTCCGGCTCGGCCGACCAGACCAAGGGCCCGGCGAATGTGCGCCCGCCGCTGGTGCAGGCGGCCTGCGCCTATTGCCTGATCTCGCTGATCGACCCGCACACCTTCGTGAGCCAGGGCCTGCTGCGCGCCTTCACCATCACCGCGCGCGACGGCTCGGTGCTCAATCCGCGCTTCCCGGCGCCGGTCAACACCTACAATCCGACCGTGCATGCGCTGGTCGACGCGGTCTACGATGCGCTGAGCAACATCGTGCCGGACAAGGTGCGCGCCGACGGCTCAGGCAGCCGCTCGATCATCCTCGGCGGGCGCACGACCTACACCGGCAAGGGCTACGTGCAATACGAGATCATCGCCGGCGGCGCCGGCGCGCGCGCCACCAAGGACGGCGCCTCCGGCATCACGGTCAACCAGAGCAACGCCATGATCGCGCCGATCGAGATCATCGAGAGCGAATTCCCGACCCGGCTGCTGCGTTTCGACCTGATCAAGGATTCCGGCGGCGCCGGCCGCTATCCGCGGCGGCCTCGGCATCCGCCGCGAATATCTCAATCTCGAGGACGCACGCTTCTCGATCCGTTCGATGAAGCACGTGATCCCGCCGAACGGCTGCGCCGGCGGCATGACCGGACGGCCGGGCGACATCTGGATCAATCCGGACGGCAAGGACGCCAAGCGCCTGCCGACCCGCTACGCCGACTATCCCTTGAAGAAGGGCGACGTCTTCCGGCTCGATACGCCGGGCGGCGGCGGCCACGGCGATGCGCTGAAGCGCGAGCCCGAACGCGTGCTGGACGATGTGCGCGAGGGCGTGGTGTCACCCGACGCGGCGGAACGCGAATACGGCGTGGTGCTCAAGCGCGACGGCGGAGATTTCGTGGTCGATGCCGCGGCAACGCAGGCCAGACGCGCCAAGGTGACGATGTAGGCAGCGAGCGCATGATTCAAATTCTTAAGCGGCTGCGCAAAAAATAGGAAATGTTCCGTGCGCGAACTCGGACAGTCATCGCTCGCGGCATGGCATCGGGCTTTGTGGGCAATGATTGAGGAGGTGTGAGGCATGAAGACTGTGGGTTTCATCGGCACCGGCGGCATGGGCAGCGGCATGGCGGCCAACCTCATCAAGGCCGGCTATCGTCTGGTCGTGAACGATCTCAGGCGCGAGCAGGCCAAGGGACTGGAGGGCGAAGGCGCACAGTTCAAGGACTCGCCCAAAGCAGTGGCCGAATCGTGCGAGCTCGTGCTTTCGATGCTGCCGAACAACGATGCAGTCAGGGCCGTCGCGCTCGGCAAGGGTGGGCTCGCCGAGGCGACCACCGGCACCAAGGTGTGGATCGATTTCAGCAGCATCGATAAAGCGACCATCGTCAGCGTTAGCGGTGAGCTCAACAAGAAGGGCTGGACCGTCGTCGACGCTTCGGCCGGCGGCGTCGAGGAAGTCGCGGCGGCCGGTGAGTTGGCGCTTTGGCTTTCGGGCTCCAAGGCGTTGTTCGACGAGCATCAGCCGATATTCAAGGCGATGGGCAAATCGATTCTTCACGTCGGCGAGCTCGGCAATGCCAAGCTCGTCAAGAACGCCATGGCGATGTTGGCCGCTGTCCAACACCTGAGCTTTGTTGAAATCTCCTGTTGGCTCAAGAAGGGCGGTCTCGACGAGGCCACCTTCCAGACCATTATGAAGAACTCCCAGCAGGATTCGGTGTCGACCCGGCGCATCATGGAAATTTTGGTGAGCCGCAAGTTCAAGCCGCGCAAGTCCTGGATGCCAAAGGACGTGGGCTTCGGGCTCGATATGGCGCGCGACATGGAGGTTCCGATGCCGTTTGTCGGCCTCGCCCAACAGATGTTTGCTATCGCGCAGGCGACGGGTCAGGACGGCTATGAGGCGACGGGCATTGCCTGCAACCTCTACGACGTGATCAACGGCAACAAAACTAAGCCCAGCTGAGGTCGTGTTCGTCATGGTTGCGACCGGACGTCGCCTGGAGCTCGCGCAGGACGCCAAGCAGCCGATGCCGCTCGCCGGCCTGGTCGATCAGCTGGTCAAGAACCTCAATCAGGAGCGCATAAAGGCGCTGCTGTCGTAGCGGCTATCGCTCGCCAGAGCCGCTCACGTCCCCTTGATGCCGAGCTCCTTGGCGAGCCGCGCGTATTTCGCCGAGTCGTTGCGCACGTGCTTCGCGAAGTCGGCCGGACTGCCGCCGACCGGCTCGTTGGCGGCCTTGAGCATGCTCTCGCGAATTTTCTTGTCGGTCAGCGATTTCGCGAACTCGGCGTTGAGGCGCGCGACGATCGCGGGCGGCGTGCCGGCCGGCACGAACACGCCGAACCACTGGTCGAGCACCATGCCCTTGAAGCCCGCTTCCTGGAAGGTCGGGATCTGCGGCAGGCGTCGAGGAGCGCGTCTCCGTCGACTGCGCCAGGAACTTCAAGGTCTTGTTCTCGAAGTGCGACATCAGCGACGTCGGCCCGAGACAGGCGATCGGCACATGCGCGGCGATGAGGTCGTTCACCGCCTGGCCGGCGCCGCGATACGGGACGTGATCGAGCTTGATGCCCGGCTTCCTTGAGGAACCATTCGCCCAGGAAGTGCTGGTTGGAACCCACGCCCGAGGTGGCGTAGCCCTTGCCGGGCTTCTTCTTCATCGCGGCGATGAATTCCGCCATCGTGTTGATCTTGAGCGACGCGTGCACCGCCCACACCAGCGGCTGGCGCGCGATGAAGATCACCGGCACCAGGTCCTTGTTGTAGTCGCCGTTCACCTTCAGGATCTGCGGCGCGCTCGCGATGTTGTCGTTGGAGAACAGCACCGTGTAGCCGTCGGCCGGCGCTCTTCGCCACCGTCTCGATCCCGATCGTGCCGCCGGCACCGGTCCGGTTCTCGACCACGATCTGCTGCCCGACCGCGCGCGATACGTATTCGCCGGTCAGCCGCGCCAGGAAGTCGGTCCCGCCTCCGGCCGCGAGCATGACGACCAGGCGCACCGGCCGGCCCGGATAGCTTTGCGACCACGACGGCCGGATCACGGCAGGCGCAGCGAGGGCGGCGCCGGCGAGCGACAGGAATTGACGGCGGATGAGTTTCATTGGCTTCCTCCCAGGACCGCACCGAATTTATGAGATCGGCTACGGGCGGACCCTTGTCGCATCTTAGCCGACCCTTTTCCAGCCGTCAGGCGGAGCTCACACGGCGCCAATGGGCCGCTCGGCGTCGGCGGCATAGTGGTCCTTGCGAATTCTACTACATTCGCAAAATCGCCCGCGGAAATGGGATGCGAATGTTAGAATCAGACCACTAGTCTCAAGCGAACACCTTGCGCATCGAGATATGCGCGATGCCGGCTTCTTCAAATATGTCGCCTTCTTCGCAATAACCAAGCTTCCCGTAAAATTCCTTGGCCGTGAGCTGCGCGTGCAGCGTGATGTCCGTCACGCTCATTTCCTGCGCAACCTCGGCGGCGCGCTCCATCAGCCGCGTGCCGATCCCGCCCTTGCGATCGCTGCCAGCACCGCCATGCGGCCGATCTTGGCGGTGCCGCCGCTGACCACGATCCGCAGCGTGCCGACCACCTCGTCGCCGCGCAGCGCCACCAGATGGACGGCGACGTCGTCGAACTCGTCGCGTTCGAGCTCGGGCGGAACCGCCTGTTCCACCACGAACACCTGATGCCGCACGGCGAAAGCCGCCGGCATCAGGTCGGAGCTCGCATCGACGGCGACAATACGCTCTTCCGGCATCACGGCTCTCGATCGGCCTCATGGTGAGGAGCACGCGAAGCGTGCGTCTCGAACCATGGGGCCGCCCCATCCTTCGAGACGCGCCTGACGGCGCTCCTCAGGATGAGGCGGAGAGAGGTCACGTGCAGCGCTACTTCGCGGTCGCCTTCTGGCGCTTGAAGTGGCCGAGCCCGGGACGATAGCTCTTGTCGTCCAGGAACTGCTTCATGCCCTGGTTGCGGCCGTCTTCCTTGTCGTTGTGCTTGAGCGCGTCGCTCTTGGCGTTGAGATAGTCGGCCGCCTGCGGCTCGTTCATGAAGCGCACCGCGCGGATCGCCTCCTTGGTGTAGAGCAGCGCCGCCGGGCTCTTCTCCTGCAGCTTCTTGGCGAACTTGATGGTCTCCGCCTTCAGCTTCGCCTTCGGGAAGTGCAGGTTCACGAAGCCGATCTCCTTCGCCTTCTTGCCGTCGAAGGTGTCGCCGGTCATCGCGTAGTACATGGCGTCGCGGAAATTCATCATCTGCACGACGTTCCAGGACACGATGCCGCCCGGCAGGATGCCCCAGTTCACCTCGGAGAGGCCGAACTGCGCCTCGTCGGCGGCGATGGCGAAATCGCAGGCCGAGACCTGGGTGAAGCCGCCGCCGAAGCAGAAGCCGTTGACCATCGCGATGGTCGGCTTCGGGAACGTCGAGAGCCGCTGCCAGCGCCACTGGTTGGAAGCGCGGCGCGCCTTGGCGCGCGTCTTCGGGTCCTGCTCGGTGCCGCGGAAATAAAGCCGGATGTCCTGGCCGGCGCAGAACGCCTCGTCGCCGGCGCCGGTGAGGACCAGAATCTCGGTCTCCTCGTCGGTCGCGAGATCGTCCAGCGCATCGTCCATGTCGAGATGCAGCTGCGGGCTCATGGCGTTGCGCTTGTCGGGCCGGTTCATGATCAGCCAGGTGATGCCCTCGCTCTTCTCGATCAGGATCGTTTCGTATTTCTTGGACATTCTCTCTTCTCCTTGCTTTTGATCTCTTGGCTTTGATCTGCCGTTCGACGCGGCTCGACTCGCTCGTGTCTTTCTACGACACCTTGCCGGGCAAAGCGACAGTGCGATCCGGCGCGAACAGGAGGTCGACCTCGCCGTCCGCCGGCAGCGGCAGATCGGCGGCGGCGGCGACCTGAAGCGTCGACCCCGTCGCTCACCACGTCGACGCGGCGGGAGGCGCCGAGGAACGTCACGCCGGCGATCCTGCCGGCGAGGCAATTGTCGCCGGCCCGCACCGGCCCGCCGGCGCGCGGCACCAGGCGGATGCTTTCCGGCCGGATCGACACCGAGACCGACGCCGGATCGGCGATGACGCCGGAGACCAGGCACTTGATGGTGCGATCCGCCGAGCACCTCGACGTCGCCGCGGCCGTTGGCGGCGCCGATCAGCCGGCCGGCCAGCAGGTTGGTGGCGCCGACGAAGCGCGCGACGAACGGATTGGCCGGCCGGAAATAGATGTCCTGCGGCGAGCCGATCTGCCGGATGCGGCCCTGGTCGATCACCGCGATCTGGTCGGACAGCGCCAGCGCCTCCGACTGGTCGTGGGTGACGTAGACGGTGGTGATGCCGATCTTGCTTTGCAGGCGCTTGAGCTCGCTGCGCATCTCGTCGCGCAGCTGGGCGTCGAGATTGGAGAGCGGCTCGTCGAGCAGCAGCAGCCGCGGCTCGTGCACGACCGCGCGCGCCAGCGCCACGCGCTGCTGCTGGCCGCCGGAGAGCCGCGGCGCCGGCCGCTCCTGGAAGCCGGCGAGATCGACGATCGCCAAGCGCCTTGCGCGACCGCCTGCCTCGATCTCGGCCGCGCGAGTAGCGCCGGTGCTTCGTCACCGTGAGCGGGAACGCGACGTTCTCGGCCACCGTCATGTGCGGCCAGATCGCGTAGGACTGGAACACCATGCCGACGGCGCGCTGCTCGACCGGCACGTTCACTTGCGCGCTCGCCGTCGAACAGCGCGCGGCCGTCGACCGAGATCGACGCCGGCGTCCGGCGTCTCGAGGCCGGCGATGCAGCGCAAGCGTCGTGGTCTTGCCGCAGCCGGACGGCCCCAGCAGGGTGAAGAAGGTGCCGGGCTCGAGCGCGAAGCTCGCCTCGCGGATGCCGCCGGCGATCTGGTCGGTGGAATTCTCGAAGACCTTGGTCAGGCGCTCGACACGAAGCATGCTAAATCCTCACGCGCGGCCGAGCGCGCCGCCGGCGGAGCGGCGGGCGACGACATAGAACACCACGGCGATCGTCGTCATCAGCATCGACCACATCAGCCCGAGCGCGGCAAGCTCGGTGCCCTGCCCGTTGCCCCAGAGGTCGAACATCGCGACCGCCATCAGTCTGCGAGCGCGGGCCCGCCAGCAGGATCGGCAGCGACAGCGCGCGCGCCGACATCAGGAAGATGAACAGCCAGCCGGCCAGCAGCGCCGGCGCAAGCAGCGGCGCCACGATCCGGCGCAGCCGCGTCAGCGGCGTCGCGCCGCAGATCGCGGCGGCCTCCTCCAGCTCGCGATGGATCTGCAGCATGCCCGAGGCGCTGTAGCGCATGCCGTAGGGCAGATAGTTGATGACGAAGGCCCAGACCAGAATGCCGAGCGTGCCGTAGATCGGGAGCGGCATGCGCGAGGAAGAGCTGCATCACCGCGATGCCGAGGATGAGGCCGGGGAACACCAGCGGGATGGTCGCCAGCCGGTCGACGATCCAGCCGCCGGGCGCGCGCCGCACCGCCAGCCAGCCCGCCACGAAGGTCAGCCCACCGCGATGGTCGCGGTCGCGACCGCCACCATCAGCGTGTTGAGCATCAGCTCGAGCTGGCCGGAATCCGAGCACCGTGCGGTAGTTGTTGAGGCTGATGAGCTTGAGCGCGGCGGCGCTGACCGGCTGGAAGAACGGCAGCAGCGACACCCACACCAGCATCAGCCATCGGCACCAGCAGCAGCAGGATGAAATTGAAGATCAGGATGCCGGCCGCGACATAGCGCAGCCGCCCGAGATCGAACGGGCGCGGCCGGAAGCCCTTGCCGGTGATGGTGGCGAAGCGCTCGGCATGCCGCGACAGCCGGCCGTAGATATAGAGCAGCACGAACACGAGCAGCAGCATCAGCACCGACAGCGCGCTCGAGCCGCCGATGTCGGGCGGCGCGCGCGCCACCATGTTGGTGTAGATGTCGGTGGTGAGCACCGAGATGCGGCCCGGCAGCCCGACCAGCGCCGGCACCTCGAACGCCTCGACCGCGCGGATGAACACCAGCATCGCCAGCGCCATGATCGACGGCAGCGACAGCCGCATGGTGACGCGCCGGATCGTCTGCCAGACGCCGGCGCCGTGCACGCGCGCCGCCTCCTCCAGTTCCGGATTGGCGTTGCGCAGCGTCGCGCTCACCAGCAGGAACGCCAGCGGCGACCACAGGAAGCCCTCGACCAGCACCATGCCGGCCATCGAATAGATGTTGATGAGGACGTCGGTGTTGCCGGTGAGCGTGCGATAGAAGATGATTGACCGGGCCGGCCTTGCCGAAGAACAACAGCCAGGCGGTGACGTAGAGGATATAGGGCGTGCCCAGCGAGATGATCGCGGTGAGATAGGCGAGCGGCTTGAACGGCGTGTTGGTGCGCTCGACGATCCAGGCCGTCACCCAGCCGACCAGGAGCGCCAGCGCCGCGCTCGCCGCCGCGAACACCAGCGAATTGATGGTGGTGGTGACGATGTGCCGGCCCTTCAGCACCGCCTCGAAATTGCCGAGGCCCCACGTCGACGTGCTCGACGTCGGCCCGGCGATGGTGAGGCTGCCCTGGATCAGGAACAGGAACGGCGGCACCACCAGCGCCAGCAGGATGACGATCAGCAGCGCGGTGAGGATCGCGGTCTGCCACGACGACAGGCGGGAGCGGCGCGGCGCGGCCGCCGCAAGGGCGGCGCCGGTATCGATACGCGCGACGTCAGCAGACGTGGTCACGAAACGCGGTTCCTCCCCCATGCGTTATTGCCGCTATATTGCAGGCACGGTGGCGGCGGAGCCAGAGGATTATTTGGCGCAGCGTGCGCAGCAGGACAGCGCGCGAGAAAACTGCCTCTTTTGCGAGAGATGTTTGCGCCAAGTGCCCGTCGAGAATCGCCGGCATGAGCGAGCGGCAAGGTTGCGCAGAGAAGGCGCAGGCCATTGATGATCGTCAACGGCTATGTGGATGAGAGCGAGGACGAAACTGTATTTGTAATGGCTGGATTTGTTGCTCCGACAGAGGAATGGGCCAAATTTTCGGAAGAGTGGCAGTCTGCCCTAGACGCCCCACCCGCTATAAAGGTTCTCAAAACGAATGACGCTATGCGTTCGCCAAGAGGGGGGAGTGGAGGGGTATAAGCGACGATGCGCGGGATGAAAAGCTCCGGCTGCTCTACCGTGATCGAAGCCCATGTCGGATACAGTGCGTCTGCCGTTGTGCACATGGGGCCGCTCAAACGGATTTTCAGCCATGGCGACTTTCCGAGCAGGCCGCCAATCCATATTATCACGCATCTCTGCGCTTTTGAGTGTTGCTCAGTGCAAATCAAACCATTTCGGAATTTATTCGATGGCGGCTGCTGACGAAAATCATCCACGTCCACGACCGCCGGAAAAGCCCAGACAACGAATAAGACGACGCGGTGCACTACTCCAACGGGAGACCGAAGCATGTGGACGCCGCCATGGAACGAAAAGTTGAGGGGATTAGCTATCCGTGGCACCCGGAACCTATCCGTGCGCGTGTTTCTCTACGAGCGCATGAAGAACATCCTCATATCGAGGATGATATCGACGGGCTTATTACCTGGTCACGGAATTTCGGGCTACGCCCACCAACGAGGTCAGCACACTGCGCCGGAGATCATCCAATCGGCGCCCTGCTCGTAATGATGCTTTGGATCGCCTGCTGCTCCCGAAGGAATACCGCCTTCGCTACGAGGGACCGCCGGCCCAGGGAGCCGGACTCAAAATCCCAGAGATGATTGAGCCAACGGTTCTTAAACCCGTGCAGCCGCGCCGGGTTGTCGACCAGGATCTTCTGCAACAGCGCCTGGTCGTTGTCGACATAGCGATAGAGCAGCTCGACCACCTCGCCGTCGTTCATCATGCGCGGCTTGCGCCACTGCACATGCGGCCAGTCCGAGCCCCAGATCACGCGGTCGGGCGCCGCCTCGATATAGGCGCGCGCGATCGGGATGGCGTCGTCCCAGTCGCGGTCCATCGCCGAGAGGCGGTTGCCGTTCGACAGCATCACCCACCAGTTCGGGATCGTGCTTGAGCCGGTCGACCAGGAAGCGGCAGGCCGGATCGGCGGCGCCCGAGCGCCGGATCGGGATAGCCGAGATGGTCGGCCACCAGCGGAATGTCGCGCAGCGTCGCCAGGCGCTCCGCGCTCTCCATCAGCGTGCCGCGCATGAAATGCAGCCGCAGGTGCCAGCCGAGGCCGCGCAGGCGGGCGGCGGTGCGCGTCACGGTGTCGAAGGAGAGCGGCCGCGGCAGGTCGTGGCGGAAGCCGAAGCGCGCGCCGCGGCAGCCGAGCGCATGCAGCTGCTCGATCTCGGCGTCGCTGGTCGTGTCGTCGACCCGGCCGATCAGGCGGATGTGGCTGCGATCGGGCAGCGCCTTGAGTGTATCGATCGCCAGCCGGTGGTCGGGGCCATAGAGCGTCGAATGCACGATCACAAAGCGCTCGAAGCCGAGCGTGCGCTCGACCGCGCAGAGATCCTCGAAGCTCGCCGCCGGCGGCACGTAAGCCGCGTTCGGCTGCGTCGGATAGCGCGCGAGATCGCCGAAGATATGCGCCTGGCAGTCGCAGGCTTTGGGCGGCGGCAGCGGATTGGGCGGCCGCACCGCGCGGTCCCATTCCGGGAACCGCCGCGGTTCGGCGACCGACTCACCGGAAGAATTCACTAAACACCTTGTTCCACGCCTGCATCTTCTCTTCCGTCTGCTCCGGCGTGAAGAAATGCGCGCGGAATTTGCCTTCCGCAGGCTTCAGCGTCGGCACCGTCGCCGGCACATCCGGATGCGCCGGAATATAGTCGGCGCGGGCGAACACCTCCTGCCCTTCGCGCGAGATGATGAAATCCATCAAAAGCTTCGCGGCGTTCTGATGCGGCGCCTTGCGCAGCACCGAGAGCGTCGACAGCGTAACGGTCGCGGGCTCCATCGGAATCCAATCGACCGGCGCGCCCTTCTTGGCGCTGATCACCGCATGGTGGTTGAAGATCTGCAGCGCCAGCGCATATTCGCCGGCGATCGCCTGGTCGAGCACCTCGCGCGCCGAACCGCGCAGGTTGGCGATCTTCTGCTTCGCCAGTTCGCGCAGATAGGCGATGCCCTTCTCCTCACCCATCTCGGTCAGCACGGTGCCGATGAAACCGCCGGCGCCGGACGAGGTCGGAAAGCCGTTCCACGCCATCTTGCCGCGCAACGCCGGATTCGAGCAGGTCCTGATAGGTGCGCGGCTCCTTGCCGCGCGGGATCAACGAGGTGTTGAACCCCGGCGTGATGACGAACAGGTTGTTGGCGATCCAATAGCCCTGCGCGTCTTTGACCTGCGCCGGATAATTCTTGGCTGCGTCGGGCAGCCATTGCAGCACGTGGCCTTCCGCCTTCAGCGGCACCACCGTGGTGGTACCGTCGAAGATATCGGCCTGCAGGCGGCCGGCCTTGGCCTCGTTGAGGATCTTCACCGCGGTTTCGGTGGCGTTGGCACGGGTCGAGCGCACCTTGATGCCGTATTTCTTCTCAAAGGCGGCGGCGACCGGACGCACGAGCTGGCTGACGATCTGGGTCGTGTACCAGACCACCTCGCCTTCCTTCTTGGCCGCGGCGATCAGCGCCGGATCGGCGGCGCCAAGCGGACCGGTCATCGCCAGCCAGCCGGCGAGGCCCAGGACTGCACCCCTCCATTGAAGCATCGTCACCTCCCGTTTGGCGCCTTTGGCAGCGATCCTCGCATGCCGCATCATCCGCTTGAATAGGCGATTACGTCGCCCCGGCCATGTGCGCGCACCCCGGCCATGCGGCGCGCCGCCGCGACCGTGGAACTAAGCCGTTGGGGAACGACGCGTTTCCGCAAGATCGCGAATTCATCCCCTCGCGATCATACAATTTGCTGGTTCTCATTAGAACATTGACAAGGTAGGCTTACCCCCAGCGCGCCAAGGCAAGGCGACATCCGCCGCCGCGCTCCAACTTTCCCCATGGGAGGACTCGATGGTCTCACTGACGATCAACGGCAAATCGCACGATGTCGATGTCGAGCCGGATACGCCGCTGTTGTGGGCGATCCGCGAAAACGCCGGCTTGACCGGAACCAAATACGGCTGCGGCGTCGCGCAATGCGGCTCCTGCACCGTGCACGTGGACGGCGTCGCCATGCGCGCCTGTTCGGTGCCGGTGAGCGCGGTCGCCGGCAAGCGCATCACCACGATCGAAGGGCTCGCCGAGAACGGCGTGCTCACCAAAGTGCAGCAAGCCTGGCTCGCCAACGAAGTGCCGCAGTGCGGCTACTGCCAGAGCGGCATGATCATGGCGGTGACGGCGCTGCTCAAGGACAAGCCGAAGCCAACCGACGCCGACATCAACGCGGCGATCACCAACATCTGCCGTTGCGGCACCTTCCAGCAAGTGCGCGCGGCCATTCACGCCGCCGCGAACGCGTGACGAGGGAGCACATCATGAATTACGTCCCGAAAATCGATCGCCGTTCGTTTGTCATCGGCAGCGCCGCTGCCGGCGCCGGCTTCACCCTCGGCATGACGCTGCCATTCGGCGAAGCCCATGCGCAGGGCACGCCCGAACTCAACGCCTGGGTCGTGGTGCGTCCGGACGACACCGTCGTCATCCGCTTCGCCCGCTCCGAGATGGGCCAGGGCGCGCTGACCGGCCTCTGCCAGCTCGTCGCCGAAGAGCTCGAGTGCGACTGGTCGAAGGTCCGTTGGGAATACGTCAACCCGGCCTGGAGCGTCGCCCGCAAGCGCGTGTGGGGCAACTTCAACTCGACCGGCAGCAACGCGATCCGCCAGTCGCACGAATATGTGCGGCAGGGCGGTGCGGCGGCGCGGCAGATGCTGATCCAGGCCGCGGCCAACGCGTGGAAGGTGCCGGCCGCGGAATGCACGGCCGCGAACAGCGTCATCACGCATGCCGGCTCGGGCCGCAAGGCGACCTACGGCAGCGTCGCGCTCGCCGCCGCCAAGATCGAGCCGCCGGATCCGAAGAGCATGAAGCTCAAGGACCCCAAGTCCTGGAAGATCGCGGGCAAGCCGCTCGCGCGTCTCGACACCCGGGACAAGCTCACCGGGGCGCAGAAATACTCGGTCGACACCCAGCTTCCCGGCATGCTGAACGCCGCGATCAAGGCCTGCCCGGTGCGCGGCGGCAAGGTGGTGAGCTTCGACGCCGCCAAGGTCAAAGGCATGAAGGGCGTGAAGAACGTCCTCCAGGTCGGCGGCACCGCAGTCGCGGTCGTGGCCGATACCTGGTGGCACGCCAAGACCGCGCTCGATGCGCTGCCGGTGGTGTGGGACGAAGGCCCCGGCGCCAAGGCGTCGAGCGCAAGCATCGCCGCCATTCTCAAGGAAGGGCTCGAGGCCGAGACGCAACTGGTCGGCAACAAAACCGGCGACATCGGCGCGGCGCTCTCGGGCGCGGCCAAGAAGGTCGAGGCGGTCTACGCCTATCCCTACCAGAACCACGCCTGCATGGAGCCGCTCAACGCCACCGCGCGCTACACGGCGGACAAATGCGAGGTCTGGACCTCGACGCAGAACGCCGAGGCGGTGCTCGCCGCCACGGTCGAGGCGTCGGGCCTGCCGTTCAGCAAATGCGATGTGACGGTGGTGACGGCCGGCGGCGGCTTCGGCCGGCGCGCCCGCACCGACTACGTCACGCAGGCGGTGCAGATCGCCAAGCAGATGCCCGGCGTGCCGATCAAGCTGTTGTGGTCGCGCGAAGAGGACATGACGCAGGGCACCTACCATCCGATCACGCAGTGCAAGCTCACCGCGGCGCTGGATGCGAACAACAACGTCACCGGGCTGCGCGTGCGGATTTCGGGCCAATCGATCCTCGCCGGCATCGCGCCGGATCGCCTGGTCAACGGACGCGACCCCGCGACCTTCCAAGGGCTCAACGCCGGCGGCGCTGAAGGCCAGATCGGCTACGACATCCCGAACATCTTCATCGATCACGCCATGCGCAACCCGCACATCACGCCGGGCTTCTGGCGTGGCGTGAACAACAACCAGAACGCCATCTACCTGGAATGCTTCCTCGACGAGGTGGCGCATTCGGTCGGGCAGGACCCGCTCGAGTTCCGCCGCAAGATGATGAAGAAGCATCCCAAGCACCTGGCCGTGCTCAACGCCGCCGCCGAACGCGCCGAATGGGGCAAGCCGCTGCCAAAAGGTGTGTTCCGCGGCATCGCCCAACAAATGGGCTACGGCAGCTACGTCGCCGCCGTATCGGAGGTCTCGGTGTCGAGCGACGGCCTGCTCACGATCCACCGCATCGTCGGCGCCACCGACTGCGGCCATGTCACCAACCCGCTGCTGGTCGAGCGGCAGATTGCCGGATCGTTCGTGTTCGGCCTGTCGGCGATCCTCTACGGCGGCTGCACGGTGAAGGACGGCCGCATCGAGCAGACCAACTTCCACGACTACAACTCGATGCGGATGGCCGCGATGCCGAAGGTCGAGTCGGTCCTGGTGCCCTCCGGCGGGTTCTGGGGCGGCGTCGGCGAGCCGACGATCTTCGTGGCGGCGCCGTCGGTGCTCAACGCGATCTTCGCGGCGACCGGTAAGCGCATCCGCTCGTTCCCGTTGAAGGATCAAGGTATTCGCACCGCCTGATCCCGGGCGTGGCGGCAAGAACCGAAGCGGCGGCCTCCGGGCCGCCGCTTTCGTTTGAGAGGCTTGTGGGCGGCGGCCGCGGCGCCGAATTGTTGACTTGAAATCCACATCTTGCCGGTCGAATCTCCGGCCAGCTGCTTCGGCGGGATCGAGAGGGGCGAGGCATGGTGCGCGTCACCGTGAACGGTCGTTCGCACGACGTCGACGTCGATCCGGATACCCCGTTGTTGTGGGTGCTGCGCGACACGCTCGGCATGGGCGGCACCAAATACGGCTGCGGCATCGCCGCCTGCGGCGCCTGCACGGTGCATGTCGACGGGGCGGCGGTGCGGGCTTGCGCGCTGCCGGTGAGCGCGGCCGAAGGCAAAGCCATCACCACCATCGAAGGGCTGGCGATCAACGGCACGCTGCACCGGGTGCAACGGGCCTGGGTCGACCACGATGTGCCGCAATGCGGCTATTGCCAGAGCGGCATGATCATGGCGGTCGCGGCACTGCTCGACGACAAGCCGAAGCCGACCGACGCCGAGATCGACTTCGCGATCACCAATATCTGCCGCTGCGGCACCTATCAGCGCATCCGCGCGGCGATCCATGCGGCGGCGGCGAGCGTGTGACGAAACGATCATGAGCGCCGCTCCCCAGATCAACCGCCGCACCTTCCTGACCGCCATCGCCGCCGGCGGCGGTCTCGCCTTGGGCTTCGACCTGCCGTCCGGGGCGGCACGGCCGCAAGCCGGCGAAGCGCCGGAGATCAACGCCTGGATCGTGATCAAGCCCGACGACACGGTGATCGTGCGCGTCGCGCGCTCCGAGATGGGCCAGGGCACGACCACCGCGCTGCCGATGCTGGTGGCCGAAGAGCTCGAATGCGACTGGAGCAAGGTGCGGGTCGAATTTCCGCGCCCGGATGAAAACCTTCGGCGCAACCGGATCTGGGGCGATTTCTCGACCGGCGGCAGCCGCAGCATCCGCAATTCGCAGGAGATGTTGCGACGCGCCGGCGCGACCGCGCGCGAGATGCTGATCGCCGCCGCCGCCGCGCAATGGGGCGTGGCGGCCTCCGAGTGCCGGGCGGCGAACAGCATCGTGACGCATCCAGCGAGCCGCCGCACCGCAACGTTTGGCCAACTTGCCGAAGCGGCGGCCAAGCTGCCGCCGCCGGTCACTGTACGGATCAAGACGCCGAGCGAGTGGCGGCTGATCGGCACACCCGTGAAACGCTTGGAGGTTGCCGACAAGGTCGTCGGCAAACCGATCTACGGCATCGATGTGCGCGTGCCCGGCATGCTGCATGCGGCGCTCACGCAATGCCCGGTGTTCAAAGGCACTTTGAAGTCGGTCGACGAGCGCGCCATCGCCGGCATGCAGGGCGTCCACAAGGTGGTGGCGCTCAAGGACGCGGTCGCGGTGGTCGCGGACAATTGGTGGCAGGCCAAGAAGGCGCTCGATGCGCTGACGATCGAATGGGACACCGGCGCCAACGGCAGCGTCTCCAGCAGCGACATCAGCGCCTTCCTTGAGAACGGGCTGACCGCCACCGACGCAGGCATCGGATACAAGCAAGGCCATCTCGCGGATGGATTTGCGCAGGCCAGCCAGCGCCTCGCGGCGGACTATTCCGTGCCGTTTCTCGCGCACGCGACGATGGAGCCGCAGAACTGCACCGCCCACGTGACCGGCGACCGTGCGGAAATCTGGGTGCCGACCCAGAATGGCGAAGCTGCCATGGTATCAGCGGCGCATACGCTCGGAATTCCGCCGCGGAACGTGACGGTACACAAGACCATGCTGGGCGGCGGCTTCGGCCGGCGCGGCGCGACGCAGGACTTCGTGCCGCCAGCGGTGCTGGTGGCCAAGGCGGTCGGCCGTCCGGTCAAGCTGGTCTGGTCGCGCGAACAGGATATCGCGCACGACTACTATCGGCCGGTGGCGATGGCGCGGATGACGGCCGGGCTCGATGCCGAGGGCATGCCGGCCGCGTGGCACGTCCGCATGACCGGAAATTCGATCTGGGGCACGTTGATGCCGGCGTTGCTGAGAGGCGGCGTCGACCGCCAGTTCCAGGAGGGCTTCCTCGCCGACATGCCCTACGACATTCCCAACTATCTGGCAGACTATGCGATCCGCAACACGCATGTTCCGGTTGGCTTCTGGCGTTGCGTGAACCACACGCAGAATTGCTTCTTCAAGGAAAGCTTCGTCGACGAGATGGCGCATGCCGCCGGCATCGATCCGCTGGACTATCGGCGCCGGCTGATTGGCAAGCATCGCCATGCGGCGAAATTTCTCAGCGTGTTGAATGCAGCCGCAGAGCGTGTCGGCTGGGACACCCCCCCGCCGCCGCAAACATTCCGCGGCATCGCGCTCAACGAGGCCTACAACACCTTCGTGGCCGCGGCCGCCGAGGTTTCGGTGGCGGCGGATGGTGCGGTGCGCATGCATCGGATCGTGGTCGCGCTCGATCCCGGCACCGTGGTCAATCCGCTGACCGCCGAGATGCAGACCGAAAGCGCGGTCGTGTTCGGACTGACGGCCGCGCTCCATGGCGAGATCACGATCAAGGACGGCCGGGTGCGAGCAGTCGAATTTCCACGACTATCGCCTGCTGCGGCTGGCCGAGATGCCGAAGGTCGAGACCGTCCTGGTGCCGAGCGGCGGCTTTTTTAGCGGATGCGGCGAACCGCCGGTTGCGGTGGTGGCGCCGGCGCTGTGCAATGCGATCTTTGCCGCCACCGGCAAGCGCATCCGGTCGCTGCCGTTGGCCAAGCACGATTTGAGACGGGCCTAGTGCACCAATTCTGACATTCGCATCCTCCGCTAGGCTGCGCCAAATGGCCGGCCCGGGGCTAGGCCGGCTTTCTGAAAAAGGCCATGATCAAAGAAAAAACAGGACCATGATCCGGACTGAATGGGATCATGGAGTAGCGAGTTCAGCGTTCGGGAGGAAACGGCCGTGACACGTATCGCTCGCCTTGCAGGGCTTGTCATCCTTGGCCTGTCGATGAGCCCGGCGTGGGCCATCGACGTCGCGCCCGCGGGCGCGGCCGCCTGTTCCGGCTGCCATCCCAGCGGCCGGCTGGCCGGATCGCCGTTCACGCGGCTGGTCGGGCGCAACGCCGCCGAGATCGTCACCGCGGTTCAGGAATTCCGCACCGGCCAGCGGCCTGGAACGGTGATGGATCGCATCGCCAAAGGCTTCACCGACGATGACATCAAGGCCATCGCGGCCTGGTATGCGGCACAGAAGGAGTGACCGCCATGATGCGCCAAAGCCGCCATCACCTGAGCCGCCGCGGTTTCATCAAGCACGCCGCCATCGGCGCGGCCGCGATCAGCCTGCCGGCTCCCGCGATCGCGCAGAAGGCCGCGGCCCGCGTTGTGGTCGTGGGCGGCGGCTTCGCCGGCGCGAGCTGCGCCCGCACGCTCAAGCGCATCGACCCGCGCATCACAGTGGTGTTGGTCGAACCCAACCGCATCTTCACCGCCTGTCCGTTCAGCAACAATGTCATCGCCGGATTGCGCGACCTGAAGGCGCAGCAGTTCGACTACCAGAAGCTCGGTGCCGAGAGCATCGTCACGACGTTTGTGCAGGCGGTCAGCGTCGATGCCGATGCGCGCGCGGTGATTCTCAATGACGGCGCGCGCGTCACCTACGACCGCCTGGTGATGGCGCCCGGCATCGACATTCGCTGGGGCGCCCTGCCCGGCTATACCGAATCCGCGGCCGAACACATGCCGCATGCGTGGCGTGCCGGCGAGCAAACGCTGCTGTTGCGCAAGCAGCTGGAGTCGATGGAGGACGGCGGCCTGGTGGTGATTTCCGCGCCGGCCAATCCGTTCCGTTGCCCGCCCGGACCGTATGAGCGCGCCAGCCTGATCGCGCACTACCTCAAGACCCGAAAGCCGAAATCCAAGCTGATCATTCTCGATGCGAAGGATGCCTTCTCCAAGCAGGGTTTGTTTCTGAACGCCTGGAAGGAGCTCTACCCCGACCTGATCGAATGGGTGCCGCTGTCGAAAGGCGGCCGCGTCACCGCGGTCGATCCGGCGACCAACACGCTGACCACCGAGTTCGGCAGCCACAAGGCCGCCGTCGCCAACGTGATCCCGCCGCAGCGCGCCGGGCTGATCGCGGAACGCTCCGGCGTCGCCGACAAGACCGGCTGGTGCCCGATCGATCCCGTGACCTTCGAATCGAAACTCAAGCCCAACATCCATGTCATCGGCGACGCCTGTATCGCAGGCGGGATGCCGAAGTCGGCCTTCGCCGCCAACTCCCAGGCCAAAGCCTGCGCCGCGGCGCTGGCCAAATTGCTGAATGGTGAAAAGCCGCAGGAGCCGAAGCTGATCAACACCTGCTACAGTCTGGTGGCGCCCGATTACGGGATCTCGGTCGCCGGCGTTTACGAGCCGCGCAATGGTCTGCTGACCGACGTCAAAGGCGCCGGCGGCGTAAGTCCGGCCAACGCGCCGCGCAGTGTGCGCGAGCTCGAAGTGAGTTTTGCCAATGGCTGGTTCAGCACGATCACCACGGAAGTTTTTGGCTGAGCGTCGACGAGCGCTGGCGTTGCTCGCCATCGCGCTGGCCATCGCGCCGATCGCCGGCGCCCGCGCCGAGTTGCGCGGCTACACCGTGGTCGGCGACGCCATTCCGAAGTCGCTGACCGGCGCCAAAGGCGACCCGGCAAAAGGCCGCACCATCGTCGCCAACCGGCAGGTCGGCCTCTGTCTGCTGTGCCACTCGGGGCCGTTCCCCGAGGAGCGGTTCCAGGGAACCCTGGCCCCCGATCTCGCCGGCGCGGGAAAACGCTGGTCTGCGGGCCAATTGCGGCTGCGCATCGTCGATTCCGCGCGGATCAACCCGACAACCATCATGCCGCCGTATTACCGGATCGACGGCCTGTCCAACGTGGCGCCGGCATTCGCCGGTAAACCCGTGTTGAACGCCGAACAGATCGAAGATGTGATAGCCTATCTGCTGACGTTGCAGGACTAGAGCGCATGACCGATCCCCTCCCCGCACGGACGACGCGGCGCCGATTTTTGATTGGCGCGGGCGGCGCCGTGCTGCTCGCGACGCTGCCGAGCGGGCGCGCCGGCGCCACGCCGGCCAGCATGCAGGCGGCGGTCAAAGTCGTCACCGGCGATGCGCCGGTGCGGCAGGGGCGGATCAGCCTCGAACTGCCGCCGCTGGTCGAGAACGGCAATGCGGTCCCACTGGCGATCACGGTCGAGAGCCCGATGACCGACGCGGACCATGTGAAGGCCATCCACATCTTCACCGAGAAGAACCCGCAACCCAACGTGGTGAGCTTCCACCTGGGGCCGCGCGCCGGCTCGGCCACGATCTCGACCCGCATGCGGCTCGCCGATACGCAGATCGTGCTCGGGATCGCCGAGATGAGCGACGGGACGTTCTGGCGCGACGAGGTCGAGGTGGTCGTCACGCTCGCCGCCTGCCTGGAGGAAAGCTGATGGCCGCACGCGCCCTCATCAACGTTCCGCCCAAGGCCAAGCGCGGCGAGGTCATCGGCATCAAGTCGCTGATTTCCCATGAGATGGAAACCGGCTTCCGGCCCGATGCCATGGGCCGGCTCATCCCGCGCAACATCATCAAGGAATTCGTGTGCACCTATAACGGCGTCGAGGTGTTTCGCGCCGAGTTCTTCTCCGCGGTTTCCGCCAATCCGTTCGTGTCCTTCACCACGGTGGCAACCGAGAGCGGCACGATCACGATGACCTGGAAGGGCGACAACGGCTTCTTCGCCACCGAGTCCGTCGCCATCGCCGTCGAATGACCGCGATGCGGTTCGGGCTCCTCGCCGCAACCGTTGCCATTGCGTACGGCGCGCTTCCGGCCGGCGCGGAGATCGCCGCGACCGAGCGCAAGTCCGGCTACGACTTCATGACGCGCGAAACCCGCGCGGTGCAGGACGACGACACCTCGAATCCAGGCACGCTGTGGGTCCTCGACGGCCAGGCGTTGTGGAGCCGCCGCATCGGCGCGGCCGACAAGTCATGCGCCGACTGCCATGGCGACGCGCGCACCAGCATGAAGGGCGTTGCCGCGCGCCACCCGGCGTTCAGTCCGGCGCTGCGCCGGCCGGTCAATCTCGAGCAGCGCATCAACCTGTGCCGAACCGAGCGCCAGCAGGCCAAGCCGTTCCCCTATGAAAGCAAGGACCTGCTCGCGCTCGCGGCGTTCGTGGGCCGGCAGTCACGCGGCGAACCGATCGCGGTCGCCACCGACGCGCAGACGCGGCCGTTCATCGACAACGGCCGCGCCAGCTTCATGCGCCGGCAGGGCCAGCTCAATCTGTCCTGCGCGCAGTGCCACGACGACAATTGGAGCGGCCGGCTGGCCGGCAATCCGGTGACGCAAGGGCAACCCACCGGTTATCCGATCTACCGCCTGGAATGGCAGAACCTCGGATCGCTGCAGCGGCGGCTGCGCAATTGTCTCGCCGGCATGCGCGCGGTCGCGCCGGCCTTGGGCGCGCAGGAGTTGGTGGATCTCGAACTCTATCTGATGTCGCGCGCGCGCGGCATGCCGATGGAGACGCCGGCGGTCAGGCCGTAGCTCTAGAGATTTGCTCAGTCCGGCTAGCAAACGTCTTCCGTCACCCTCCCCTGGAGGCGAGGGTCGCGAGCATGAGCGGAGCGAATGCGAGCGGGGTGGGGTGAACTGCGCGCGACGTTGGCAACTCACCCCACCCCGACCGCTTGCACTCGCTACGCTCGTTTCAGCGCGTCGACCCATCGCTCTCCAGCGGGACGGAGCCGTGTATGCAAGCGGCTCAAACTGCGTCCACCTCATCAGCCGGTGCTCTGAGACGACTTGGCCGGGACACGAGAGCTCGTCGCTAGTCCTGCTCGCCGACGCGCGGCACGCCTGAGCCGCGGCGATATTCCGGCAGCGGCGGCAAGCCCCAGATGGTCGACTCCGTGCGCTTCCAGGTCTTGGGAAATTGCGGCGTGTCGCGGTGCCACGGCCGCGGATCGAAATAGCCGAGCTCCTCGTCCTTCATCTGGTCGAGCTCGATATAAAGCTCGACGGTGTGTTCGTCCGGATTGCGGTGATAGGTGGCCACGTTGTGCCCCGGCCCATGCCGGAGCGGTCCCCACAGGATCCTGATCTTCTTCATCGCGAACATTTCGCAGGCGTTCTGCATGTGCGACATATCCTTGAGCTCGAACGCGATGTGATGCAGCTCCGCCTTGTCGCCTTTGATGAAGTTCACCGTGTGGTGGTCGGTGTTGCAGCGCATGAACACGAACCAGTCGTCGATCCAGTCCGACACCTTGAAGCCCATCACCTTGGCGTAGAAATCCGCGACCGCCTTCACGTCAGGACAATGGAAGGCGATGTGGCCGAGCTTGAGCGGGCCGATGCCGCCGACCTGATGATGCGAGCCGAGATAGTTCCACTCCTTGAACAGGTCGATGCTGGTGTCCTTGTTGTCCTTGAAGGTCAGCACCTTGCCGATACCCGGGATGGAATCGTTGCGCAGCTCGCTCTTGATCCCGTCCTTGGACAATTCGCGCGCCAGCGCATCGAGGTCTGAATTGGGCGCGACCTCGAACGACAGCCGCGCGCAATGATTGCGGTCGGAGTGCTCCAGCTGGATCGACAACAGGCCGGTCTTGGAGGCCAGGAACGCCCGCTTCTTCTCGCGCTCCGCCAGCACCAGGCCCGCCACCTCGGTCCAGTAGGCGATCTGCTTGTCGAGGTCGGTCGTTTCGAACGTCGCGTGACCGACGCGTCGGGGCTTGATCATTGTGTCGTCTCCCGCTTTCACTTCAAGAGTGTGTGTTTTGCCAAGCTTTTGGCTTCGAACCGACTATAGCCCACTCTTGCCATCGGCGCATGATCGGGCTTTTGTCGTTCCGACAAATTTGACGGGGAGAGATGACCATGGCCGGCTACAAACTCGCAACCTATTCAAACCGCCGACGGACCGCGCGCCGGCCCTGATCGTGGACGACAAGGTCTTCGACGCGGCCAAGCTCACCGGCAAGGCGGCCTATGCGACCGTGCTGGGCATCCTCAACGATTGGAAGGCCGCGCAAGCTGCGCTGAAGGCGGCGGCCGGCAAGGCCGCCAAGAGCAAGGCGAAGAGCGTCCCGGTCGGCAAGGCCAAGCTGCTGGCGCCGGTTCTGTGGCCCTCGGCGATCTATTGTGCAGGTGCGAACTACCAGGACCACGCCAACGAAATGGCGGCGAAGGACAACCGGCCGCCGCCGCCCGATCCGCATACGCTCGGCCTGGAGTCCTGGCATTTCATCAAGGCGTCGCGCTCGCTCTCCAACCCAGGAGCGACGGTCAAGATTTCCACCTATTCGCAGAAGGTGGACTGGGAGGTCGAACTGGCCGCCGTGATCGGCCGGCCGGCCAAGAACGTGCCGATCGACAAGGCGCTGAGCTACGTCGCCGGCTACACCATCGCCAACGACCTGTCGGCGCGCGACCGCGGCCGCCGGCCGCATATCCCCGACCATTCGCCGTTCAAGGCCGACTGGGTGGCGCACAAGAGCTTCGACGGCTCCTGCCCGCTCGGCCCCTGGATCGTGCCGGCAAGCGACATCAAGGACCCGCAGAATCTCGGCATCAAGCTGTGGGTGAATGGCGTCCTGAAGCAGGACTCCAACACCGCCCAGATGATCTTCAATCTCGCCGAGCAGATCGCGCACCTGTCGTCGCGGCTAACGCTGCATCCCGGCGACCTGATCCTGACCGGCACGCCGGCCGGCGTCGGCGCCGGCCGCGGCGAATTCCTCAAGGCCGGCGATACCGTCAAGCTCTGGATCGAGAAGATCGGCGAGCTCAGCAACAAGATGGCCTAGCGGCCCACCTCGGGCCTGCCGGCAATGCCGGGCCTGTAATGCCAGCGACCTCATCGTCTGAAACCCTGGCATGCGGTTCCGCAGTGCCGGGCTTTCTGCGCTGATTGCGTTCCTACTTTAGAAAGGCCTATATTCGATTTTGCCGGCCGGAAAATGCCGGCTTGATCACAACAACGGCGGAACGCCGCCCGGGCAGCGCCTTAGAGCAACGCCCCCAGGTAACGCCACAGGTAGAGCAGGATCATCAGGCATGGCCGAGCAGTTTGTGGGTAAGCTTTCGGAATTCAAGGACGGCGACCGCCGCATCATCTTTGTCGGCGAGAACGAAATCGGCGTCTTCCGGCACGACGGCAAGTTCTATGCCTACAGCAATTTCTGCCTGCACCAGGGCGGCCCTGCTTGCGAAGGCTTGACCATCGCCAAAGTCGAAGAGCGGTTGCGTCCGGACAAGACGTCGGAAGGCCTGTTCTTCTCCGACACCGAGATGCACTTCGTGTGCCCGTGGCACGGCTATGAGTACGACATGAAGACCGGCGAGTGCGTGTCGGATCGCAAGCTCAGGCTGCGCAGCTACAAGATCGTCGAAAAAGGAGACGAAGTTTATGTCGTCGCCTAAGCGCGCCGCGCCAAAGCCGGCGTCGAAATCGAAGCCCGCTGCAAAGCCGGCCGTCAAGGCCAAGGCGGCTGCCAAGGCACCCGCAGCCAAGACCGCGACCATCAAGAGCGCTGGGATCAAGCCTGCGCCCGCCGCCAACACCAACGACGCGGTCACCTCGGGCGACGCCACGCGGCTTGCGGCCGAGATCGAGCGCGCGCTCGCCGCCGGCAAGCTCGACACGCTCACCCCGCAGGCACTGCACGCGTTGATGAGCGCGTGCTGCAAAACCTACGCACAGCGGATCGAAGCGGGCGAAGACCTGCTCCCGCTGGCGCAACGGACAACGGTCAGCCCGACCGAAGTGATGGTAACCGCGAGTGGCTTGTTGCGTGCGGCCAATCTGGCCGTGTTCGAGCTCGGCATGTGGCAGAGCTGGACTGGACGCTAGCGCATGTCCGAAAGGCGCACGCCGCCTTCGGACACACCGATGCTGAAGCAGAGATGCTGAAACAGAGACAACGAACGATACGATCGGAGACGAACCATGGATCTCATCGCTGACCGCGGCCGACGCGTCACAGTCGAGGAACTCAACACCACCCGCCTGCTGGCGCACGCCCGCAAGCAAGCGGTGCAGCGCAAGTTCGACGACGTGCTGATCGTGGATGTGGACGCGCACCACTACGAAAACGAGCACATGTCCGAAATTCTCCCGTTCATGGAGAATGACGTGCTGCGGCAGGTCACCATGGGTGGCCGCGCAACCACCCGGCGCAGCATCATCCCGTCGCAAGCGGGCTTCACCCAGGACATGGGCGGTCGCGTGACGCGCTATCCGATGCGCGGCTCGGAAAAGACCGAGCCGGGCCGGCATCGCGACATCCAGCTCGGCGAGCGCTGGATGGACGCGATGAGCGTCGACTATTCCTGCCTGTTTCCGACCGGCATGCTCAACATCGGCATGCATCCGCAGAAGGAAATGGAAGTCGAGCTGTGCTGGGCCTACAATCGCTGGCTCACTGAAAAGGTGATGCCGGAATCGAACAACCGCTTCTTCTCGATGCTGTGCATTCCGTTCAGCGATCCGGAAGCGTCGCTGCGCCACGTCGAGACCTTCGGCGACCGCAAGGGCGTCGGCGGCTTCATGGTCACGACCGTGCGCCACCTGCAGGTCAACGACAACGCCTATATGAAGGTCTATCGGGCGATGGAGGAGCGCGGCCTGGTGCTGTCGTTCCATTCCGGCCCGAGCTGGTCGGAGCCGGTGTTCCGCGCCTGCAACCGCTTCCTGTCGGTGCACGCGCTCGGCTTCTCGTTCTACAACATCCTCCACTGCACCAACTGGGTCATCAACGGCCTGAGCGAGCGCTTCCCCAAGCTGCCGGTGGTCTGGATCGAATCCGGCCTCGCCTGGGTGCCGTTCCTGATGCAGCGGCTCGACCACGAATACATGATGCGGCCGTCGGAAGCGCCGGTCCTGAAGAAGAAGCCGTCGGAATATATGCGCGAGATGTACTACTCGTCGCAGCCGATGGAGATTCAGGATCACGCGGCGATGGAGCAGACCTTCCGCATGATCAATGCGGAAACGCAGCTCCTGTATTCATCGGACTATCCGCACTGGGACTTCGACCTGCCCTCGACGATCTGGGACCTGCCGTTCCTGTCGGAGAAGGCCAAGCACAACATCGTGGGCGGCACCGCGGCGCGGCTGTTCAAGCTGCCGCCGCGCAACGAGGCGCAGAAGGCCAACCTGCAGAAGTTCGGCAACTACGTCGCCGCCTAGAGCATGATCCCGAAAAGTGGGAGCCGGTTTTCGGAAAAGATCATGCTCAACTAAAAACGAGCGACCTTTCAAAGAAATAACAAGGCGTCAAACAAGAACCGCCTCCCGGGCAACCGGGGGGCGGTTTTAATTTGGCTGCGGTGGACCTACGGCAACATCTCGGCCCTCATGCTGAGGAGCGTCCGAAGGACGCGTCTCGAAGCATGGCCACGCACCGGGCCGCGTAACGCGCTGATGGCCCGCGCCTCGGGATCAGGCGGAGATCGATCTACCGCCCCAGCGTCTGCGCCATGATCTCTTCGCAGCGCTTGCCGGATTCCGGATCGGCGACCGACAGATCGCCGCCGGCAGCGGCCTTGAAGCGATTGGACGGCATGCCGGCCATGCCCCAGCGGCACGGGCGCATCGGGAAATTGCGCCAGTACTCGGCGTCGTGGGCCTGGTACGTCGCCTCATCGACCTGCTCAACCTCGGCGGTGTATTCGACCACGAAGCCGTTGGGCTCGACGAAATAGCCGAACACGTTGTCGCCGGGCCCGTGGCGGCCGACGCCCCATTCGACGTTGAAGCCGTGCTTCTTCATGCGCCCGGCGCCGCGCATCAGCCCGTCGACGTTCTCGACCTCATAGGCCATGTGGTTGAGGGTGGGACCAGCGCCGCGGGCCATCGCGATCGAGTGATGGTCGGCGCTGCAGCGCACGAACTCCATCATGTCGGTCTGGTCGGACAGCTTGAAGCCGAGCACGTCGATGAAGAACCCGGTCTGCTGGTCGAGATTGGCGCTGTTGAGCACCACGTGCGAGAGCTTGCTCGGCTTCGAACGGTCGTTGTTGGTGTTCTGGTGCCGCGCCACGTCCGAGGCAATGTTGAGCACATGCCCCTCGGGCGTCTTGAACTGGAAGCCGTAGCCGCCGCCGGCGCTGCGCGGCAGGTCGGCCGGCGCGGCCGTCACGGTCACGCCGGAGGCCTTGGCCCGCGCATGCAGCGCATCGACCGCCTCGCGGTTCACGGTGGCGAAGTGCACGCCCAGCATCCCGGCGGCCGGACGCTCGCGGAGCGTCACGGCGTGGTGCTCGGCGCCGTTGGCGCGCAGGTGGATGGTTTCCCCGTCCGACACCACCGGCTCGAGCCCCCAGACCCGGCTGTAGAAGGCCGCCGACTGGGTCAGGTTGGGAACGCCGAGCTCGATGCTGCGCAGCCCGGTGACACGTGCGTTGTTCATGGCAATCCTCGTTGAGAGCTTTGTCCTTGGTGCCAATCTAGCATGCGATCGTTCCCCGGGCGAGTGGAGCGAAGCGGAACGAGACCCGGGGTCCAGCGAAAAAATAATGACGAAGCGCTTCTTGCAAGACACTGGGTCCCGGCTCGCGCGGAGCCTGTCATCGGGCCGCGCTTCGCGGGACCCGTGGCGCGTCCGGGACACGAAAGCCGAGCTAAGACGGCAATGCCACGCATTTTTGCGGGGAAACCGCGACATGCACGGACTGGCCGATCGGAAACTCCGCCTCGGGCTTGGTGCGCACGCGGATTTCCGCGTCGCCGGCATCGATGAGATAGTCGACCACCTCGCCCAGGAACACCCGGTGCAAGACCTTGCCGGTCAGGGCATTGAGCCCCTCGCCGAAAGGCTTGTCGGACAGCGTGAAATCCTCCGGCCTGGCACTGACCAGCACGTCCTGCCCAGCGGCCACCGCCTGCCCGAAGATGCAGCGGAACGGCCCGTGACGAGTCTCGACGATCGCGACTTGCTCCGCCGCCCGGACCTCCTGCACCTTGCCCTTGAGGAAGTTGGCCGAGCCGATGAAGTCGGCGACGAACTGGCTTTTCGGCTGCCGATAGATTTCCTGCGGCGTGCCGCGCTGGATGATCTTGCCGAAATTGAACACCACGATCTCGTCGGACAAGGCCAGCGCCTCGGACTGGTCGTGGGTGACGTAGACGGTGGTGATGCCGAGCCGCTTCTGGAGCTGCTTGAGCTCGACCCGCATCTGCTCGCGCAGCTTGGCGTCGAGATTGGACAACGGCTCGTCGAGCAGCAGGATTTTCGGCTCGCGCACCAGCCCGCGGGCGAACGCGAGCCGCTGCTGCTGGCCGCCGGAGAGCTGCGTGGCCGGGCGGGTCTCGTATCCGCTCATGCGCACCATGTCGAGCGCGCGCACGACCTTGTCCTTGATCTCTGCCGCCGAGTATTTGCGGTCGCGCGCCACCCGCAGCGGGAACGCGACATTCTCGAACACCGTCATATGCGGCCAGATCGCATAGGACTGGAACACCATGCCGATGCCGCGATCGCTGGGCGGAATGAAGACGCCAGTCGCCGTATCGCACACGGTCTGATCGGCGATGACGATCTTGCCGGCATCCGGGCGCTCGAGCCCGGCCAGGCAGCGCAGCGTGGTGGTCTTGCCGCAGCCGGAGGGCCCGAGCAGCGTGATCAGCTTGCCGGTGCCGATGCCGATGGTGATGTCGTCGACCGCGTTGACGGTCACGTTGCCGGGCGCGATGAAGGTCTTTTTGAGTTTCTCGATAGCGAACATGAAATCCTATCCTGCGGCCGGAGCCTTCGCCGAAGCCGCCTCGCTGCGGCGCTGCACGCGCATCTCCAGCCAGCGCAGACCGGCGACGATCATGATGAGTGGAATGATCTGGATGACCCCGAGTGCGGAGACCGCACCATAGCTGCCGCCCTCCTCCCACATTGTCAGGCTGATGGTGCCGAGCACGTGCGTGCCGGGGCCGACCAGGAACACCGAGGCGCCGAGCTCGCGCACCGACAGCACGAAAATGTAGATCCAGGCCGCCAGCAGCACCGGCGCCAGTAGCGGCAGCAGGATCGACATGAAGATCTGCCGCATGCGCGCGCCCGACACTTCGGCGACCTCCTCGAGCTCCTTGTGAATCTGCGTGAGCCCGCCCGAGGTGAAGCGCATGCCGTACGGCAGATAGAGCGTGACGTAGGCAATCAACAGAATCCAGATCGTGTTGTAGATCGGGATCGGCAGCATCAGATAGGCGAACAGCACGGCCGCGCCGACAATGACATGCGGCATGGCGATCGGCATAAACGCGAGCGAAGTCAAGCACCCAGCCCCACTTGGGCGCAGCCCGCAATGCGATCCAAGCCATCACGAACGTCAGCGCGACCACGATGGTCGCCGACATCGCGGCAAGAAACACGCTGGTCTTCACCGCATTGAGGAAGATCGGATAGTGCAGGATGAACTCGTAGTTCTCCCAGGTGGCGGGCGAGGTTGAGCCGATGAACGGCTGCGCCAGATTGCGGAAGAACGATTGCCAGACCAGCGTCAAGAGCGGCAGGCCGAGCGCCAGGAAAAACAGGAACAGGATTCCGGCCGCCACCGGCCAGCGCCATTTCCGCAGCTTGATCCGGGTCGGCATATAGCCCTTGCCGGTGATGGTGGCGTAGGCCTCGGCGTTGCGGGTCGCGCGCCGATAGAAGAACACGGCAACGATGCAGATCAACAGCAGCGTCATGCCGAGCGCGCTCGACACGCCGAACTCCGGCGGCGCGTTCTGGGTCGCGGCTTGGATCTCGGTGGTGAACACGTCGATCCGCGCCGGCCGTCCGATCAGCCGCGGCACCTCGTAGGACGACATGCCGAGCATGAACAAGAGCAGCGCGGTGGAGAGCAGCGCCGGACGCAAAAGCGGCAGCGTGATCTTCGGCATCACCTGCCAGTAGCGCGCGCCGGACACCAACGCGGCTTCCTCGAGCCGCACGTCGAGCACCCGCAGCACCGGGCCGAGCGCGAGATAGGCGAGCGGAAAGTAGTGGCTCGCCAGCGCCCAGATCATCCCACCCATGGAATAGATGCTGAATGGCGCCTCGCTCAGCCCGAACCAGTTTTTCATCAGCGCGTTGACCCAGCCGATGTTGGGACTGAGCACGAAAATCCACGCCATCGCGGTGAGCAGCCCCGGAATGGCGAAGGACAACAGCGCCAAAGAATGAAACAGCGGCCCAAGCGGCGCGTCGGTGCGCTCCACCACGAACGCCACCACCCCGCCCAGGAGCAGCGCCAGCGCCGCCGTGCCGAAGGCGAAGATCAGCGAATTGCCGAACAGCCGGACGATATGCCAACCCGAATAGGCCTGGACGAAATTCGTCAGTGAGAACGGGCCCGGACCAAAGCCGGTGTCTTCGGTGAAAGCGGTGTAGAACAGCGCCGCGAGCGGCACGAACACCAACCACCCGGCGATCAGAACGCACGCCAACAGCGCCAGATTGCGCGGGCGTATGAACGCGGCGAAGACGCGCGCCACGCCGCCGCCGTTCGCCAATTCCAGGCCCGCCTGTACAACACTCACCTGTGCGCCTCCCCAAATCCCCATTTTATATCGACCGTCCTCGTGTCGCGAGCGTGCGTCTTGCGCGCCTGCACAAACCGAGGGCGGAGAACGATCACCGCGGCCTGAATAGCTCCTGGAACTTGCGCTGCCAGACCTTTTCCTCTTCCGGCGTCAACAACACGGGGATGATCTTTTTCTTTTTGATCATCGCGACGGTGCCTGGCGGATTGTCCGAGACATCGTTGCGGGTCGGAAACCGGCCGAACTTGGCGATGAACTGCTGCGCTTCCTGGCTCAGCATGAAGTTGGCGGCAAGCCGCGCCGCGTTCGGATTGGGCGCCAGCGCGCTCACGCCGACCTGCCCGAACATCAGCGCGATCGGGTCCATGGCCCAGGCGTCGATCGGCCCACCCGCAAGCTTCACGTTCATGGTCAGATTGACGTAGTTGTTGAGCGAGATCGCGTATTCGCCGGCACCGGTCGCCCGCGCCAACGCCAGGTGACCGTCGGTGATGATCGGCTTGAGCGTCGACACGATGCCTTTGACGATCTCGGTGGCGCGCTGCTCGCCATAGAATTCGAACATCGCCTTGAGCCACTCGTTGTCGGTGCCGTCGATCGCGACCCGGTTCACCCACTGCTTGCGCGAGATGAACTCCTCATAGGTCTTCGGCAGCTCCTCGGCCTTGACCAGCTTGGTGTTGTAGGCAGGGCCGTTATAGTTCGCATACATGCCATACCAGCGCCGGCCGGGATCGCGCGCTTCCGGCGAAATGTTCTTCGCCTCCGGCGGATCGATCTGCGCCAGCATCGCGGGCGGGACCTTGTTGATGGTGGTGGTCTGCAGGATGTCCCAGGCCTTTAGCTTGGTGCGGTATTCGATGGCGATGCGGCCCATCAGAGGCGTATCGGCTGCGCGCACATAATTGACCTTGATGCCGGTCACATCGGTGAAAATCTTGAACAGCGGCAGGCCTTCCTGCTCGTTCATCGACGAGTAGACGACCAGCGGCCCTTCCTTCTGGGCGGCGGCAAGCAGGCCCTGGTCGATCCAGGGGCGCTGTGGCGCCTGTCCGGAGGCCGGCGCAAGACCGAGCGGCAGGACAATCGCGGCAAGCGCCGTCAGCCGGCAGGCCGTCTTGAAGATTCCACCCACGTTATCCTCCCTCGCACACCAACCCTCCGCGGGATCCCGACCAGCCCCGGAGCCGCCCTCGTCTGCGATTGCTGCTGGCTCTATCCACCGCTTGCGCGAGCGCGGCCGCAGCATACAAAGGCCGCAGCGGATTGCCAAACGCCCCTTGGTCGCGGGGGTAGAGAACCACTAGCGCTTCCGCAGCAGCGTCTCGAACGTCTGCCGCAGCCGCTTCTCCTCCTCCTGGGAGAACTGCGTCCGCACCACTTTCCTGGTCTCGATCTGTGGAATGATGCCGGGCGGATTGGTCTCGATGTCACCCCGCGTCGGCAGCCGGCCGAACTTGGTGTAGAACACCTGGCAATCCCGGCTGAGCATGAAGTTGGCGGCCAGCCGCGCGGCATTCGGGTTCGGCGCCCGGGCATTGACCGCGACCTGCGCAAAAAACAGCGGCACCGGATCGAGCGCGAAGAAATCGATGGCGCCGCCGGCGAGCTTCACGTTCAGCGTCAGATTGACGAAATTGTTGAGCGCGAACAGATATTCGCCCGCCGCCACCGAGCGTGCCATCGCCAGCCGTCCGTCGGTGAGCACCGGCTGGAGGTTGGCGGCGATCGTGCGCACCAACGCGGTGCCCTTCTGCTCGCCGTAGAATTGCATCATCCCACGCAGCCACTCGATGTCGGTATGGTCGATCGCAACCTTGCCGGCCCATTCCTTGCGCTGCGCAAACTCCTCGAAGCTCTTGGGCAAGTCCGCCTTGGCGACCAGCTTGGTGTTGTAGGCCGGCGTCGTATAGACGGTGTAGACGCCGTACCAGCGCCGCTCCGGGTCGCGCGCCAGCGGATTGACGTGTCTTCGCTTCCGACGGATCGAATTGCGCCAGCAATTGCTGCGGCATCTTGTGCGCATTGGTCATGTGCACGATGTCGAACGACGGCTGTTTCGCCCGCGTCTCGATCGCGATGCGCGACATCAGCGAGGCATCGTTGCCGCGGATGTAGTTGAACTTGATGCCGGTGGCGTCCTCGAAGATCTTGAACAGCGGCAGGCCTTCCTGCTCGTTGGTCGACGAATAGACCGTCAACGGCCCTTCCTTGCGGGCGGCCGCAAGCAGCTTGGCATCGAGCCAGGGCCGCGACTCCTGCGCGCGTGCGGGGAACGCGCGGGCCAGCGCAAGACCGGCAAGGCCTGCGATCGCGCTTCTACGGGACATCATCATGAACTGTCTCTCCTCGATGCAAGACTTCATCCGCCTCATGGTGAGGAGCGCCCGAAAGGGCGCGTCTCGAACCACGAGGCGGCCCGACCGGGGCCGCCTTCATCCTTCGAGACGGCGCTACGCCTCCTCAGGATGAGGGCGGAATAACATCAGCGCGGCTTGAACAGCGCGTTGAAGGTGTCCCGCCACTTCCGCTCGTCCTCCGACTTGAACACCGTCGCCACGACGGTCTTGGAATTCAGCCGCTCAAGGATGCCGGGTGGACTGGCCACAACGTCGCCGCGCGTCGGCAGCCGGCCAAATTTCGCCAGATGGGCCTGACCATCCCGGCTCAACATGAAATTGGCGACGAGCCTCGCGGCGTTGGGATTTTTCGCCTTGGCGTTGACCGCGACGCGCGGACACGAACAGCACCACCGGATCGAGCGGAAAGATCTCGATCGGGCCGCCGGCGAGTTGCACATTGCTCGACAGCATCACGTAGTTGTTGAGCGACAGCCAGTATTCGCCGGCGCCGACCGAGCGCGCCAGCGCCAGATGCCCGTCGGTGATCACCGGCTTGAGCGTGTCGACGAGGCCCTTGATGATCTGCGTGGCCTTGGCCTCGCCGTAGTGCTGGAAGAAGCCCTTGAGCCAATCGAAATCGGTGCCGTCGATGGCCGTCTTGCCGGCCCATTCCTTGCGCTGCGCCAATTCCTCATAGCTGCGCGGCAGCGCCGCCGTGCCGATCATTTTGGTGTTGTAGGCCGGCGTATTGTAGTTGGCATAAACGCCGTACCAGCGACGGTCCGGATCGCGCGCCGTCGGCATCAGATGCCTGGCCTCGGTCGGATCGAATTGCGCCAGCATCTGCTGCGGCAGCTTGTGCGACGCATGCGAAAAGATCGCGTCGAATGAGCTCTGGCCGGCGCGCAGCTCGATCAGCGAGCGCGAGACCAGCATGCCGTCGCCCGCCCGCATGAAATGAACCTTGATGCCGGTGGCGTCCTCGAACATCTTGAACAGCGGCAGGCCTTCGCGCTCGTTGGTCGAGGTGTAGACGACGACCGAGCCTTCGCGCTTGGCCGCCGCAAGCAGCGTGGGATCGGCCCAGGAAGGCGCTGTCGCCTCGCCCAGGGCGGGTGACGCACCGAGCAACAGCGCCAGCGCGGCCAGCACTCGCCGCCGTCCTGTGGCTACCCAAAGCGCGCACATCGCTGCCTCCCCGCTATTTCTTGTTGCACCAAGCATAACCCGGCCAAACCGCCCCACAAACGGCCATAGTGCCGCTGCCGTGGATGATCGTCCGACATCGGCGGGTTGCGGACGCCGGGCCGGGCCGACTATCTATGCGGCACAATCGGCCCGGGAGGCGGCGAAGACCGTGAGTTCCGTGACTGCGACCTCAAAGGAATCCGCGCTGGCGGCAGCGGCAGCGGCCGACACCCTGATCGAGGTGCGCCTGATCGCGATCCGCTACCTGGCACGCGACGCCAGCCTGTTCGAATTCGAGAGCGTCGACGGGCGCCCCCTGCCCGGCTACGAGCCCGGCGCGCATATCGATGTGCACCTGCCCAATGGGCTGGTGCGCAACTACTCGCTCATCCTCGCTGCGCCGGAGCCGTCACGCTACGCGGTCGGCATCAAGCGCGATCCAGCGAGCCGCGGCGGCTCGCGCTTCGTCCATGACGACCTGCACGTCGGGACCACCCTGAAGATCGGCGGGCCGCGCAACAATTTCCGCCTGCACGAGGACGCCGCGCCCACCGTGCTGATCGCCGGCGGCATCGGGATCACGCCGATCTGGTGCATGATGCAGCGGCTCAGCGCGCAGGGCCGGCCGTGGCAACTGCATTACGCCTGCCGGTCGCGCGAGGACATGGCGTTCCGGCACGAGCTCGAAGCCATGCCGCAGGCCACGCTGCATTTCGACGACGAAAGCGGCGGGCAATTTCTCGACGTCGCCGCCATCGTCGCGGCCGCGCCAAAGGACGCGCACCTCTATTGCTGCGGGCCCGCGCCGATGTTGCAGGCGTTCGAAGCCGCCACCCAGGACTGGCCGCGCGAGCGGGTCCATGTCGAATATTTCACCACCAAGGAGCTTCCGCCCACGAAGAAAGGCGGCTTCACCGTCGAGCTCGCGCGCTCCGGCGTCGAATATTTCATTCCGGAGGGCGAGACCATCCTCAACGTGCTGCTCGATGCCGGCATCGATATCGACTACTCCTGCGAGCTCGGCATCTGCGGCGCCTGCGAACAGCGCGTGATCTCCGGCATCCCGGAGCACCGCAACTCGATCCTCAGCGAAGAGGAGCAGGCCGAGAACAAGCGGGTGATGATCTGCTGCGCCGGCTGCAAGACCGAGCGGCTGGTGCTGGATTTGTGATTGCACACGAGCAACGCAACGGCCCAAATGAAAACGGCCCGGCATCGCGCCGGGCCGTTTGCATCGCCTGAGAGACCGCTACGGATTGAGCAGCGGAATCGATTTCGGGTCGGCGGGCTTCGGGATCGATACCAGATAAGCATGGATCTCCGACAGGTCCGCTCCCGACAGGATCGCCTCGGTATAGCGAGGCATCGAGCGATTGGCGTTGCGTATGAAGCCGGACATCGCCTCGAGCGGCATGACCTCCGGCGCGAGGGCCGGACCGGCGATGCCGCCCTGCCCCACGAAGCCGTGACATTGCCAGCAGCCGTGCTTCACGAACAGCGCCTTGCCTTTGTCGGACGCCGACGACACCGAAGCGAAACCGACCACCAGACTGGCGGCAACAGCCGCCAGCCAGACCTGACTACGAACAACACGCATTGACGTATTCCCCCTTAGCGCGGCTGCGACCAGACGTCGATGAGCGCGGGTTCGCCCGCGCGTACCACTTGCACGGCCTTGGCCAGGACCGTTCCCAGCTCGGCCGGATCCTTGATCGGACCAGCGGACCACCAGCCCATCGACTTCGCCATCATGGCGTAATCGACATCCGGATTCTCGATCGAGGTGCCGACCGGTCCCATGGTCTTGCCGAGATTGGCCACGCGGTTGCGCCGATTGGACAGCCGCTGCACGTGCATGACCTCCTGATGGTAGCCACGGTTGTTGTGGATCATCATCAGCATCGGGATGTTGTGATGCGTGGCGGTCCAGAGCGAGCCGGGCACGTACATGAAGTCGCCGTCGCCCTGATAGGAGAACGTGAAGCGTCCGAGCGACTTGTTGCCGAGCGCGGCGCCGATCGACGCCGGCGGGCCGTAGCCCTGGCCGGCGGCACCGGAGCGACCGAGCCAGCGATAGTGCTTGTCCATCGGGAAGTATTGCAGCGGCCACGGCGCGGCACCGCTGCTGGAGTTCACCATCGACCAGTCCAGATCCTTGATGTGCGGCCACAGCTCGGCCGTCATCCGGGCGATGCTGATCGGCGAAGCGTCCCAGCCCAGCGCTGCCCGCCGTCGCATGTTCTCGCGGGCCTGGGCATGTGCCTTGCGCCGCGCCGCGCCGCGTTGCTCGAACACCGTCTTGCGATCACCGGTGATGGCCTGCTTGACGAACTCGATCAGCATCGGCAGCGAGGCTTCGCGCGTCGGCCGGCATCAGGATGTCCACCGGCATGAAGCGCTGGAAGTCCTGCAGGTTCGCCTTGGTATTGAGCTCGACGCTGTTGATGTGGATCAGCTTCACGTCGGGCCGATGCCTGGATTCCATGATCGCCATGGCCGTCATGCTCGCCGTTGTCGACCCAGCCACCGATGGTGGCCCAGAAGTCGGTGAGCTCGAGGCCCAGGATCACGTCGGCGTTGCGGACCACCGCCGGCCCTGACCGACAGATAATGGGTGTTGGGGAAGTTCACGCGATTCTGCTGGCTCACGACCGGGCACTGGATCAGTTCGGCAAGCTGAACCAGTGAGTCGATGCCCGCCTGCGTGCGCGCGCAACGGTCCGCGACGATGACCGGGTTCTGGGCATTGACCAGAAGCTTGGCGGCCTCGCGCAGCGCGTTCGGGTCGCCGTGGGGCGGCGACGGCGCGACATAACGCGGCGTGTAGAGGTCCTTCTCCTCAGGCTTGATCGAGGCCTGCTGCACGCCGGCGTCGAGCGCGAGCATGACCGGCCCGTAGGGCGGGGTCATCGCATATTTATAGGCGCGCACGAACGACTGCGAGAAATGCTGGAGCGAGACCGGTTGGTCGTCCCACTTGGTGAAGTCGCGCACCAGCGCGTTGATGTCCTGCGCGGAGTGAACGGTCGGCACGCCCGGCGGGCGCTTGGAGGCGTCGAGATCGTTGCCGCCGATCATGATGAGCGGCACGCGGTCGGCCCAGGCGTTGTAGACCGCCATGGCCGCGTGCTGCAGACCGACAGTGCCGTGCATCAGCGCCAATTGCGGCTTGCCGGTCGCCTTGAAGTGGCCGTGGCACATCGCCACCGATGCCTCTTCGTGCGTGACCGTCAGGAACTCCGGCATGGTGTTCTTGCCGTAGTTGATCAGCGACTCATGCAGGCCGCGGAAGCTCGATGCCGGATTCGAATAGATGTATTCGATCTTCATCGACTTGATGACGTCGACCATGTAGTCCGACGCCGGACGGCCCGGGAGCTGGGTGGTGGGCTCGCGCAGACCGCCGGTCTCGGCTGCGATCTGCATCGTGTTGGGCATCACCGCCGAGGGCAGCCGCTTGTTCGCGGCAGCGCCGGGACTGGCAGCTTGTGCGCCGTTGGCAACGGTGGTTGCCGCACCTGCGACTGCTACTCCGGCCAGAAATTTTCGACGGCTGACGTCAGGACGCGAGTTCTTGCGTGCCATTCCAATCCTCCCTTGATGGTCAGGGCTTTGATGAGACCCCTGACTCGATTTCGTGCGTCATAGTAGCCCCGGCTCGGAACGCTGGAAAGTCCGATTGCCCGATCGCACAAAGAAATCCGCAACGGCGTGCGTGGCATGCCATGGTTCCCGCGAAGCCACGACCTCTGGCATGCGACGTGCGGCGGCTGCATAGTGGGATGCTGAATTTCGAGGCACCGACATGCCGTTCCGGCCTTTGCTCCCGGGCTTCATCGCAACCGTTGTCATGATGACAGGCGGTCCCGCCTGGAAGTCAGGACGCGGTGGAGCAGTTCTTCCGCGGCAAGGCCGTCACCTTCCATGTCGGGTCATCGGCGGGCGGCGGCTACGACACCTATGGCACGGCTGGTCGCGCGCCATCTCGGCCGGCACATCCCCGGGCGGCCGATTGTTGCAGTGCAGAACATGCCGGGCGCCGGCAGCAACAAGGCGGCCAGCTACATCGTCAACGAAGCGCCCAAGGACGGCACCGCGATCGGCGCGATCTTCCCGAGCGCGCTGCTGCAGCCACTCTTGGGCCGGGCGCCCTTGGGCCGTGCCCTTGGGCCGCGCGCCGGGCCAATTCATCTATCTCGGCAGCTCCAGCAGCGATGTATTCCACTGCTTCGCCCGCACCGACGCACCGGCCACGACGATCCGTGGTGCATTGCAGCGCGAATTGGTGCTCGGCACCGGCAACGAGAACGCCACCACCCGCGAGCTGCCGGCGATGATGAACAACCTGGCCGGGACCAAATTTCGCCTCACCGCCGGCTTCGCCAGCAGCCAGGAAATCGTCTTCGCCGTGGAGCGTAACCAGGTGCATGGCGCCTGCGGCATCGGCTGGGCCGGCTTCACCGCGCTCTATCCGTATTGGTTCGACAAGAAGCTGATCACCGTCACGCTACAGCTCTCGCTCAAGGGCCATCCCGAACTCAACGCGATGGGCGTGCCGCTGGCGGCCGAATTCGCGCGAACCAAGGACGATCGCCAAGCCATGGAGCTGGTGCTGAGCCAGGGATTGTTCGGCCGTCCCTACGTGCTGCCGCCCGGCGTTCCGCCGGAGCGCGTGGCCGCGTTGCGCACCGCGTTCATGGCCGCCATGACCGATCCGGCGCTGATCGCCGATGCGAAACGGACCAATCTCGATCTCGACGCCATGTCAGGCGGCGACATTCAAAGCCTGATGGACTCGCTCTACGCGCTGCCGCCGGGCATCATCGAAAGAGCGAAGCAATCGCTCATCTACAAGCCGGACGCACTAACACCGGCTCGGGAGGATCGACATGTTGCCGTGGCGGACATGGATATGCGCGGCCGTCGCTGTGATGGCCACAAACGGCGCCAAGGCGCAGGATGCCGTCGAGCAATTCTATCGGGGCAAGACGATCACCATCTCTATCGGCTCGTCGGCCGGTGGTGGCTACGACGCCTATGCGCGCGCGCTCAGCCGCCATATGGGCAAATACATTCCCGGCAATCCGGCGATCGTGCCGCAGAACATGCCGGGCGCCGGCGGCAACAAGGCCGCCGGCTATGTGTATTCGGTGGCGCCCAAGGACGGCACCGCGATCGGCGCGCTGTTTCCGGGCGGCATTCTGGCGCCGCTCTCGGCGATACGCCGATCCAGCACGATCCGTCGAAATTCATCTTCGTCGGCAGCGCCAACAGCGACGTCTACACCTGCGTGGTGCGCACCGACTCGCCGATCAAATCGTTCAAGGATGCGTTCACGCAGGAGGTGATCGTCGGCGCCAGCAACGAAGGCGGCACCACCCGCGACATGCCGACGCTGTCGAACAACGTGCTCGGCACCAAATTCCGCGTCGTCACCGGCTATGCCGGCACGCGCGAGATCACGCTCGCGGTCGAGCGGCAGCGAAATCGCACGGCCTGTGCGGCTTCGGCTACACCAGCCTGCTGTCGGTGCGCCCGGAATGGGTCGACCAACAATTTCGTGCGCATCCTGGTGCAGGAGAACACCAAGGGCGCGGCCGGCGCTGAACAAGCAGGGCGTGCCGCGCACCGTGGACTTCGCCAAGACGCCGGAAGACCGGCAGGTGATGGAGCTGGTCTACAGCCAGGCGGTGATCGGCCGCCCCTATGTGCTGCCGGAAGGCGTGCCGCGCGAGCGCGTGGCGGCGCTGCGCAAGGCGTTCATGGCCGCGCTCGCCGACCCGGCGCTGCTCGCGGAAGCCGCGAAGATGAAGCTCGACGTCGAGCCGATCTCCGGCGACGATGTGCAAGACCATGGTGGCGCAATTGTTCGCGATGCCGGCGCGGATCGTCGAGCGCGCCAAGCAGTCGCTGATCTACAAGCACCGGCACGATGAGAGGCCGGCCATGAAGACGGTCATCGATTACCCTCGCCGTCGACGCTTGTGCGTCGCCGGCAGCGCGTGTCGCGCAGGACGCGTCGCCGAATTCTATCGCGGCAAGACGGTCCGCATCACGGTGGGGTCGGCCGTTGGCGGCGGCTATGACGGCTATGCCCGCCTGGTCGGCCGCCATTTCGGCAAGCACATCCCCGGCAATCCGACCGTCGTGGTGCAAAACATCCCAGGCTCCGGCAGCAACAAGGCCGCCTCCTACATCGCGATGCAGGCGCCCAAGGATGGCACCGCGATCGGCGCGATCCAGGCCGGCGCGATCGTTCAGCCGCTCCGTTCCGACCAGCAAATGCCGCACGACCCGTCGAAGTTCATCATGCTCGGCAGCGCGTCGAGCGGCGTCTATCTCTGCCTGGTGCGCGCCGACGCACCGGTGACGACCTTCGCGGAAACCTTCACCAACGAGGTGCTGATCGGCACCTCCGGCGAAGGCGCGACCTTGCGCGAGCTGCCGATCCTCCTCGTCAACGTGCTCGGCGTGAAATTGCGGCTGATCGGCGGTTATGCCGGCAGCGAACGAGATCCTGCTCGCGATCGAGCGCAAGGAAGTACACGGCATGTGCGGCATGAGCTGGTCGAGCATTTCGATGCAGCGCGGCGAGTGGCTGCGCAACGGCACGCTGCGTGTGATCGTGCAAGAGGACCTGCGCGGCCATCCCGAGTTGAACCGGCAGGGCGTGCCGCTGGCGACCTCGTTTGCCAAGACGCGCCGAGGACCGGCAGGTGATGGAGATGATTTACAGCCAGAACCTGTTCGGCCGGCCGTTCGTCCTGCCGGAGGGCGTTCCGGCGGCGCGGGTGGCGGCGCTGCGCAAAGCATTCATGGCGACGATGAGCGATCCGGCACTGATCGCCGACGCCAGCAAGGCCAGTATGGAGCTCGGCGAACGCAGCGGCGAAGAAGTGCAGGCGCTGGTAGCGAAGCTCTATGCGTTGCCGGCGAGCGTGATCGAGCGGACCAAGCGGGCGATGATCTATCACCCGCCGGCGAAACAGGATCAGCCATGAGCGAATCCCGTCCAACTCTACTGCTGGCACTTCATGGCCTATCCGTATCTGCCGGCGGATTTCGACGAGACGCACGATACCGGCTGGGTGACGGTGCCGAATTCGCTGTGGGACAAGGACAAGAGCCGCGGCCTCTATCAGCAATATATCGACCAGCTCGCCTATGCCGACGAGCTCGGCTTCGACGGCATGGTGCTCAACGAGCACCATCAGAACATCTACGGGCTGATGCCGTCGCCCAACCTGATCGCCGCGGCGCTGACGCAACGCACCAAGCGCGGCAAGATCGTCATCCTCGGCAATCTCCTGCCGCTGCACCTCAACCCGCTGCGCGTCGCCGAAGAATACGCCATGCTCGACAACATGTCGGACGGCCGCCTGATCGCCGGGCTTCGCGCCCGGCTCGGGACCGGAGACCTTCAACTACGATGTGCCGTCGGCGCCCACGCGCAGCCAGTTCTGGGAGGCGGTCGATTTCATCCAGCGCGCCTGGACCGAGCCCGGCCCGTTCGCACACGAAGGCCGGCACTACCCGCTGCGCTACGTCAATCCGTGGCCGCAGCCGACCCAGAAGCCGCATCCGCCGATCTGGATCCCCGGCTCGCGCTCGCGCGACACGCTGGTCGAGATCGCCAAGCGCGGCTACTGCTACTTCCTGTCCTCGCGCAGCCACGGCAACGAGACCGCGCGCGTCGCAGCAGCTGTTCGCCAAAGTCCTGGAAGAACACGGCGACCGCTACCAGCCGTCGCGCATGGGCATCCTGATGTCGGCCTACGTCGCGGAGACCGACGCGCAGGCGCAGGCCGAAGCGAAGGAAGGCGTCTGGTATTTCCTGAAGAACTGCCTCAAGGGCCATCTGCGCCGCGAAGGCCGCCAGCTCACCTTCGGGCCCGGCATCCCCTACATCCAGCCGGAGGAATTCCGGAATTTCCTGAAATTCTCCGATCCGACCACGCCGCTGCTCGGCGACGCCGAGAGCTGGGACGATCTCCAGCAGTCCGCCTCGATCATCGTCGGCAGCGCCGAGACGGTCTATCGCCGGATCATGGACATCCTGGCGCACGCCAAGGTCGGCAACCTGCTGATCCAGTTCCACCTCGGCAACATGCCGGACGCGCTGGCGCGCAAGAGCATGCGCCTGTTCGCAACCGAGGTCGCGCCGCGGCTGCGCGCAGGATTCGGCGCGGCTGTTCGCGCAGGAATTTCCGGAAACGGCGCGCGCCGCGGAGATGACGACATGAGCGTCCGCACGGTCGACGTCCGCGGCCGCAAGGTCGCGATCGCGGAAGCCGGCGACGGCGCGCCGCTGGTCTATCTGCACGGCTTCGCCGACGTGCACGGCGTCGCCGGCGATCTGATGCCGTTCCATCAGCGGCTGGCGCCGCACGCCACGCTCATCGCGCCCGCGCATCCCGGCTGCAACGGCTCCGACGAACTTGACTGCTGCGGGCATCGACGACGTGGTCTTCCACTATCTCGAACTGTTCGACGCCTTGCGGCTCGCCGCCCTTCGATCTGGTCGGCCATTGCGTCGGCGGCTGGATCGCCGCCGAACTGGCGGTGCGCCATCCCGAGCGCGTGAGCCGCCTGACGCTGATCGGCGCCAGCGGCCTGTTCGTGCCAGGCGAGCCGATCGGCGACGTGTTCATGCACGCGCAGCCGGAACGCGGCACCGACCTTGGCTCGCTACGCGCACATGCTGTTTGCCGATCCGAATGGCGCGGCGGCGCAACGCTGGTTCCCCGACGGCCGCGGCGACCTCGATGAGGAGCTGCGCCGCTATCAGATGCTGCGCTTCGGCTCGTTCGTCGGATTCAAGCCGCCCTATTTCTATCATCGCGCGCTGCGCGAACGGCTCTACCGCGCATCGATGCCGTCGCTAGTGATCTGGGGCGCGCAAGACCGCATGGTGCCGCCGGCGCACGGCGCGGCCTATGGCGAGGGATTGCCGAAGGCGCGGCGTTTTGAGGCGTTGGACGGCGCCGGCCATGCGGTACACCTCGAGCAGCCGGAACGGGTCGCGGACCTGATCATCGATTTCCGGAACCAGACGGCGGACCCGACTCCGCTGCTCAAGGAGACGGCACAGGCCTGAGCTGCGCCGAAGGGACACGACATGACGCCAGCAATCGTATTGAGATGTTTGATCGCATCCGCAGCGGTGGCGGTCGTCCCGTGCGCGCATGCAGAGACGGCCGAGCCGTTTTTCGCGCGCAAGACCATCACCATCTCGGTCGGCTACACCGCCGGCGGCAGCTACGATCTCTACTCCCGCCTGATAGCGCGCCACCTCGGCAAGCACATTCCCGGCAACCCGACCGTGGTCGCGCAGAACATGCCGGGCGGCGGCAGCATGAAGGCGGCCAACTACATTTATCAGGTGGCGCCCAAGGACGGCACGGCGCTCGGCGTGATTGTCGAATTGGCGGCGCTCGAGCAGGTGCTCGGCAACAACGCCGTGCAATACGACGCCGCCAAATTCACCTATGTCGGCCGGGTCGCGACCTCGAACAACATCTTCATGCAGTGGCACACCTCGAAGGTGCAATCGATCGCGGATTCGCAGCGCATCGAGTCGACGCTGGCCGGCACCGGGCCGGGCTCGATCGCGGAGACCGTGCCACGGTTGCTGAACGCGATCATCGGCACGAAATTCCGCCTGGTCAGCGGCTATCCGGCGTCGACCGAGGGCATGTTGGCGATGGAGCGTGGCGAGGTGGAGGGCACCGGATCGTCATGGGCCGCGGTCAGCGTGACCAAGCAGGAATGGCTGCGCGAAAAGAAGATCAAGATCATCCTGCAAACCCAGCCGGAGCGGCATCGCGACCTTCCGGATGCGCCGAGCCTGACCGAATACGGCAACACGCCAGAGGACCGGCAGGTCACCGCGCTCTACGCCAGCGGCAGCGGCGTCGGGCGAAGCCTGCTCGGCCCGCCCGGCATCCCCGCAGACCGGCTGAAAGTCCTGCGCGATGCTTTCGGCGCGATGACCAAAGACCCGGAGTTCGTCGCCGACATCAAGAAGGTGAACGTCGAACTCGATCCGTTGTCGGGCGATGGCGTGCAGGCGTTGATCACGCGCACGCTCAACGTCCCGGCCTCGGTGAAAGAGCGCGCCAAGGTGGCGTTCGGGCGGTAGTGGCGGATTTCTTCCCGCGCGAACGGCCCCGGGGCAAGCCCGGGGCCATCCCATTCAGCAAAGCTCAGTGCTTCGGTTAGTCGTCACCTCGACCGGGCGGATCGCGCGCGAGCTCATTGCGGATGAACATATCCGGATCCGAACTGATATAGCGATTCTGGGTGTCGTACACATCAAAGGCCGGATTGGGTGAATGAACCCGACCGTCCGGGCTTTGCGTGCGTTCAAGGTTGCGCCGCTGCTGAGCTGTCAGCGGAGCCTGGGCAAACGCCCCGAGCGCCTGATTGTCCCACCTGTCACCGTAGACTTGCGCCGTCGCCGGCGATCCGTTCGATACGACGACAACGAGGGCTGCTGTAGCGAAAAGAGCTTTCATGACTCATCTCCATCACGTGAGTGGTTAAGCCACGTCCCTTCCTCGTCCCTCTTCGTCCCATCGCCCCTCTTCTTCTGATTGCACTAACACCGCAACGCGCTGAAATTGGGCACGCACGCCTTTTCGCGAGACAACTTCTCGTGAGCAGTTCCATTGTCGGAAAAATTGAAAACCAGTCGCGCGCGAACGTCAGCGCACACGCAAATGCCGCGCGTCGTGGAGCGGCCTGACGTAAATTTGGAATTAAATTGACGTGTGCTGCACGTAACCAAGCGCAATCACACAACACGTCGACATGCATCATGACATGCCGTGAGCAGAACACGCCGACATCATGTCGAAAAGTAGCACAAATTGATGACGGGCCGACGTGCGTGCGCGCCCCTACGCCGCGAACTAGAGATCGTCGCGGCCGGCGTCCATCTGGATCATCATCCGCACGTTGGGATCGGGGTCCCAGCCCTGGCACCCTGCCCAGGTGCGGGCAGCGCAGGGCTTTGCGGTCGTTACGCGCCTCACCTTGGCGTGGCGCTGCGCGTCGTGCTGCTGAGTGGCCGCTGCGCTACGCGCCTTTGCCTTCTTGCCCTGCGCGTCGCTTGTTGTCGGCCACGCCAAAGCCACGGCGAGCGCCAACACCGACATCAGAATCTTCATGGAGGCTCCGATCAGCTGTCGTCGTCCCCGACTTCGCGTGCAAGCGCGTCGCGGACATTCGGGTCGGGATCCCAGCCGACGCAGCCCCACCAGGTGTGGCGGGCGCAGGGCTTTTGCACCGCCCTTTGGACCGGCTTTGCCTTGGCGACCGCTTTCGTCCGGCGCGGCGCAGGCTTCTGTTGTGTCGTGGCGGCTTTACGCGCCGTCGATTGCTTGCTTTGAGCCTCGGCGACGCTCGACCAGGCGCCGCTCGTCGCAAGAGCGATCGCAAGCGCCATCACCGAACATAACGTTTTCATAAAAGCCTCCATCGACAGCGTCGCGACGGCTGCGCCGCGCGCGATTCAAGCCACCAATAGACGAACACCGGCGACCCCGGCATGCATCCACGGCCTATGCGCGATCTTTTCAGGCGCTCAACGCCGCCGGTAGCGGCGTACGGCGGCGGATCATGTCGGCGGCCTTTTCCGCCATCATGATCACGCAGGCATTGATGTGGGCGGAGACGAGATCGGGCATCGCCGAAGCATCGACCACGCGCAGCCCTTCGATGCCGCGCACGCGCATCTCCGGATCGAGCACGGCAGCCGGCGTCGTGCCCATCGGGCAGGTGCCCGCCGGATGGTGCGCCGTGATCAGCGTGTTGCGCAGCCAGGTATCGATCTCGGCATCGGTCTTCACCTTTGGGCCGGGGCTGAGCTCCTGACCGCGATAGGGATCGAGCGCGCGATGATCGGCGAGCTCGCGCGCGAGCTTGAAGCCTTGCCGCAGCGTCGGCAGGTCGTTGGGCGCGGTCAGGAAGTTGTAGCGGATGCGCGGCGGGTCGCGCGGGTCGGACGATGCGCAGCGAGAGTTCGCCGCGGCTGTCCGGATGCAGCAGCGTCGGCCGGATGCCATAGCCGTCGACAAACGCCGGATAGACGATCGGGAACCACAGATGCGGATGATGCGACGTGCCGCGGAACATGAACTCGATGTCGGGCACCGCCAGCTCCGGCCGCGTCTTGACGAAGGCGTGCAAGCCGCCGGGCACCACCGTGGCCGGGCCGGTGCCGTGGAAATACGCCATCAGCATGCTCACCGCCATGCGGTCGAACCGCATCTCGCCGTGGAACACGCCGGGGCTTTTGCGCGAGTAGGTCATGTAGGAGCCGATATGGTCCTGCAGATTTTTGCCGACCGGCAGATCGGCGACGCAGGCGATTCCCATCTCGCGCAGATGCGCGGCCGGCCCGATGCCCGACAACATCAAGAGCTGCGGCGAGTTGAACGTGCCGCTCGGCGACGATGACCTCGCGCGCCTCGGCGCGCTTGCGGTCGCCCGAATCCTTGACGTATTCGACGCCGGTCGCGCGCGTGCCCTGCATCAGGAGCGCGTCGCATGCGCGCCGGTTTCGACGGTGAGATTCGTGCGCGGCTTTTGGCGGGACGCAGATAGGCGCGCGCGGTCGATGAGCGGCGGCCGTCGCGGATGGTGTATTGGCCGCGGCCGAAACCTTCCTGCTGCTTGCCGTTGTAGTCCTCGGTGAACGGATAGCCGGACTGCTTCGCCGCTTCGAGCCAGGCGTCGAAGATCGGATCGGGCGTCTTGGCGAATTGGGTGCCGAGCGGCCCCTCGCCGCCGCGCCAGGTGTTGGCGCCATTCTCCCAGGTCTCGGCGCGATTGAAGTACGGCAGCACGTCGGCATAGGACCAGCCGCGCGCGCCCTTCTGCGCCCAGCGGTCGTAGTCGCCGCGGTTGCCGCGGGTATAGGCCATCACGTTGATCGACGACGAGCCGCCCAGCACCTTGCCGCGCATCGCCTCGATCCGGCGATTGTTGAGATTGGGCTCCGGCTCGGTCTCGTAGCCCCAATCGAACATCGCCTTGTCGTGCATGCGGCCCATGCCGAGCGGGATCGAGATGTAGGGGTGACGATCGGGCGGCCCGGCTTCCAGCAGCAGCACGGTGGCGCCGCCGTCCTCGGTGAGCCGGTTGGCGAGCACGCAGCCGGCGGAGCCCGCCCCCACGATGATGTAGTCGTAGCCCGCCGTCGGCATCGCATCTCCCCGCAACAGTTGTGACATTCACGATAGTCGCCGCACATAGCGCGTTCAAGCGCGCGCTTAACCGTTCGCCACGGCAGCGGCGAATACATCTGGATTTATCGGTGCGTGGCGGCCATCATGCCGGCCATGGCGCACGACCTTGCCCCCTTTGCGATCGGACATCGCCGTTGGCTTGCCATGCTGGCGTTGGCCGCCACCGGCATGCTGCCGTCCGCGGCGACCGCCCAAGACGCCGCGGCATGGCGCGTCGAATGCACCGGCGACGGCAAGATCCTGGATTGCCGCGCGGTGCAGCAACTGTTCCAGCGCATTCCCAATCAAGGCGACCGGCTGCTGGTCGCGGTGCTGGTGCGCCGTCCGGCCGACGCCAAGACCGCGCACATGACCATCCAGCTCCCGCTCGGCCTCAACCTGACCGAAGCGGTTCAGATCAAGGTGGACGGCGGTCCGCCCGAGCGTCAGCCGATCCAGACCTGCACCAACATCGGTTGCTTTGTGTCGATGGCGGTCAACGACAAGCTCATCGCCGCCATGCGCGCCGGCAAGGAGCTGAAGATCATCGTCCAGGACCCCAGCAAGAAGCCGGTCGAGATGCCGCTGCCGCTGCTCGGCTTCGGCCTCGCCTACGACAAGGTACGGTCGTAGCGCATCGGCTTGGCTCTCTCCTCGCGCTCATTCCCGCGCAAGCGGGAATCCAGAATTTTTTGGTGACCGGGTCCCCGCTTGCGCGGGGACGAGCGGAAGCGGAGTTCGTCTCCGAGCCTACTTCCTCCTGCCCTTGCGCGCACGGCGCGGGCCGACCATCTGCCGCACGATCCACTGATCCATCACCCGCGCGATGTCGTCGGAGTTTTTCTCCAGCATCATCATGTGACCGTTGCCGCGGACGCCGTGGTCGGCCAGCCGGATGAAATCGGTGCGCACGCCGGCCTGCCGCAGATAGGCGACAGTGCAGTGATCGTAAGGCGCATGATACGACGCCTCGCTCATCACCACCGCGACCGGGACGTTGGCGAGGTTCTTGAGCTTGCGCGCCGGCTCCTTCTGCAGCCAGCAATGCGCCAGGTCCGGGCCATCCGCCTTCTCCTGGCGCACGAATGACAGACGTTCGCCGCCGCCGAGCGGCGGATCGTAATTGAGCGGCACTTCGCCGAGCCCGGAAAGCTTGTCGGTGGTGCCGTCTTTGAACCAATCCGGCGCGCCGACCATTTGCAATTCGCGCACCGGCGGACCGTTCGGCTCAACCGCGACGATCATCTTCACCAGATCGGGGCGCTGGTCCGCCACCGGCCACGCGAACGCGCCGGACTGCGAGTGGATCATCAGGATCGACGGGCCGATCTTTTCCATCAACGCGATCAGCGCCGGCGGATTGATCTCCTGCTGCGTCTTGAAGCTCGTAATCGACACCGCCTGCGCGGCGTAGAACTGGTCGAAGTGCACGTCGCCCGGCTTGCCGGTGCCCGGCCATTGCGTGTGCAGCTTGGCCTGCGGCCACACCGGGAAACGCTCGGGCGCGACAAAGCGCTGCTCGACCTGGCTGAGCCGCGCCGGCTGCACCGGTCCGTGCACCTCGTTCCAATGCGCCGAGCGGCCGCGCGCGACCTGATCGACGATGTACACCGCGTAGCCGCGCCGCACGAAATATTGCGCCCAGCCCTCGCGTCCATCCGGCGTGCCGGTGAAATTGGTGCCGGTCTGGTTGCCGCCGTGCACCATCACGATCGGATAGGGCGACCGCAGCCGCTGCGGGATCATGTACTCGACATACATGTGACCGACGATCGGGCTGCCTTTGCCCTTGGGATCGATCTTGCCACCGACGTAGAAATAGCTCGCGCTCTTGAGCACCAGCGGGCCGCGTTGCTGCGCCTGCGCCGCGGGCGCCGCGAGCGCGCCTGCCAGGGCGATGGCCGCCGCCGCCCTCAATCCCACGCGGACAGCCGTCGTTCTCGGCCTCATCGCCATCGTCTTCCTCCCTTATGGTTTGTCGTTGCCAGCACGATAGTGCGAGCATCCGGAAAGTCGAGACGTGGGCAACGCGCGATGTGGGCAGCACCAGATGTGGGCAGCACCAAGCATGAACGGTTCAACGCGTCGCACCCATTCCGGCTCCCACGCCTCCCGGCAATGGAGTAGCGTGTCGCCGACGAGAGTTCGCATGCGATCCTGGACAATCATGGTGGTGGCCGCCCTGGCCGGCGCGCTGGCGCTGCTGCCGGCACCGCGCGCTCGCGCGCAAGTCGTGGACTATCCGAACCGCGCCGTCACCATCATCGCGCCGTCGGCGCCCGGCGGACTGTTCAGCCTGTTCGCCCGCTTGATCGCCAGCCGGCTCGAGCAACGGCTCGGCCGAACCGTCGTGGTCGAGAACAAGCCCGGCGCCGGCACCGTGGTCGGCGCGCTGGCGACCATCCGCGCCCCACACGACGGCTACACCCTGATGATCGCCAACAGCACGACGCTGGCGATCAACCCGACCCTGCACAAGGCCCTGCCCTACGATCCCGCCGACCTCGCCCCGGTGTTGCTGATCGCGCGCATCCCGCAGGTGTTGGTGGTGAACGCCGCGCTGCCGGTGCAGTCGATCGCCGATCTGGTGAAGCTCGCGAAGTCCACGCCCGGGGGCTTGAGCTACGGCACCTCCGGCGCCGGCACGGCGCAGCATCTCGATGCCGAGATGCTCAAGAGCGTGCTCGGCATCCCGATGACGCATGTTCCCTATAAGGGCATGGCGCCGGCGCTGTCCGACGTCGCCGGCGGACACATTCCAATGATGTTCAGCGTGATCCCGATTGCGTTGCCGCTGATCCAGGCCGGCAAGATCCGCATGCTCGGCGTCACCACCACGCAACGGATCGAGCCGATCCCGCAGGTGCCGCCGCTCGCCGAGATCGGCGTGCCGGGCTTCAACGCCTCGACCTGGTTCATGCTGGCGGCGCCGGCCAAGACGCCGGCCGCGATCATCGACAAGCTTCATGCCGAGTTGCGCGACTTCAACAACGACCCCGCGGTGCGCGAGGAACTCGTGCGCCAGGGCCTGATGCCGGTGACATCACCATCGCCCGAGGAGCTGAAGGACTTCGTGCAATCCGAAACCGCGCGCTTCGACAAGATCGTCCGGCAAGCCGGCTTGGCTGGCTCGCAATAATCGCCCCGGAGCATCAGTTGATCTGGATCTTCGCGTCCTTGATGACCTTGTCCCACTTGGCGCCTTCGGTCTTGATCCGCGCGGCGAATTCCGCCGGCGAATTGGCGACCGGATCGAAGCCGAGCTTGCGCAATTGCGCGTTGACTTCGGGCAGCGCAACGATGCGCACGATCTCGCGATTCCAGCGCGCGATGATCTCGGGCGGCGTGCCGGCGCGCGCGACGATGCCGGTGACGGTGTCGGACTCCTGATTGGCGACGCCGGCCTCCGCCATGGTCGGCAGGTCCGGCAGGCCGGGATTGCGTTTGGCCGCCATGATCGCGAGGCCGCGCACCTTGCCGTCTTGAATGGCGGCAATGGCCGGCGGCAAGGCCGTGAACCCGACCGGGGTATGGCCGGCAATCACCGAGGTGACCGCCGGGGCCGCGCTCGGATACGGCACCATCGCAAGATCGAGTCCAAAGTGCAGCTTGAACAGTTCGCCGGCAAGATGCGGTGTCGAGCCGATACCGGGCTGCGCATAGCTGAACTTACCCGGCGACGACTTGATCAGTTGCACCAATTCCTTGACCGATTTCGCCGGTATCGCGGGATTCGCCATCAGCACGTTCGGCGACGCCGCGACCAGGCTGATCGGCGCGAAATCACTGATCGCATAGGGCACCTTGGCATAGAGCGACGGGTTGACGATGAAGCCCGTGCTCACCACCACCACGGTGTAGCCGTCGGCCGGCGCGCGCAGCGCCGCAGCCAGGCCGGTATTGCCGCCGCCGCCGGGAACGTTCTCGACCACCACCTGCTGGCCCAAGGCTCTCGCTCGCCTTCTGCGCAATGATGCGGCCGATCACGTCGGTCGGCCCGCCTGGGGCGAAGGTGACGATCATTCGGATCGTCTTGGTGGGATAGCCCTGCGCCAGCGCCGGGCCAGCAATCGCCAGCGACAAAAGCGCAACGACACCGCGGATGATAATTCGCACGACGTTCCTCCCAGCTTTTGTTCTGGGGTCATCATCGCCCCTGCCCGAGCCCGAGTAAATGGGCTATGCATTTTGCCGCGATGCCGGGCGGTGCCGGCCAGACAGGACAACATCGATGGCAACGAAAAAGTACACGCGTCAGGACCTCCGCGAGGCGGCGGAGAAATACAAGAACTGGGGCAAATGGGGCCCGAACGACGAGATCGGGACGCTCAACTACACCAGCCCCGACGACATCATCGCCGCGGCGCAGCTGGTGAAAAAGGGCAAGGTGATTTCGCTCGCGCTCAATTTCGACCACACCGGGCCGCAGGGCGCCAAAAGCAAATATCCGGCGATGGGCCGCACCAACCCGATCCACACCATGCTGCGCACCGGCACCGACGCCTATTCCGGCGTGCTCGACAAGCGCGGCATCCGCGCCGCCGACGACATGGTGACCATGCCGCTGCAATGCGGCACGCAATGGGACGGGCTCGGCCACGTGTTCTATGAGGACTCCATGTGGAACGGCTACGACTGCCGCGAGGTCACATCGGCCGGCGCGCAGAAGTGCGGCATCGAGAAGACCAAGAACAAGATGGTCGGCCGCGGCGTGCTGCTCGACGTCGCGCGCTACAAGGGCGTGGAGTCGCTCGACGACGGCTACGCCATCACCAATGACGATCTCTACGGCACGGCGAAGAAGCAGAACGTCGCGCTCAAGCGCGGCGATTACGTCATCGTGCGCACCGGCATGATGGAGCGCTGCCAGAAGGCCGGAAGCTGGGACGGCTACCCCGGCGGCGATGCGCCGGGCTTCGCCTTCGAGACGCTCGACTTCGTGAAGGACACCGAGCTCGCTGCGCTCGCCAGCGACACCTGGGGCTGCGAGGTGCGCCCGAACGAAAGCGAGGACGGCATCAACCAGCCCTGGCACTGGATCACCATCCCGATCATGGGCATGACCATGGGCGAGATCTTCCAGCTCAAGGAGCTGGCCGACGACTGCGCCGCCGACAAGGTCTACGAGTTCCTGTTCGTCGCGCCGGCCATCCCGATCACCGGCGCGGTCGGCTCGCCGGTCAATCCGCTGGCGATCAAATAGTTCTGCGCCGAGACAGCACCATGATCGGCGCGCAGAACAGCCAATTGCGGGTCCATCACGAACATGGCCACCATCGCGTCACGTTCGCAGAGCTGTTCTTCGATCTGGTGTTCGTCTTCGCGGTTACTCAGCTTTCGCATGGCCTGCTCAAGCACCTGACGCCGATGGGCGCCGCTCAGACCGGCCTGCTGCTGCTGGCGATATGGTGGGTCTGGGTCGATACCACCTGGGTGACGAATTGGCTCGATCCCGACAAGGCAGCAGTCCGGCTCATGCTGTTCCTGCTGATGCTGGCGGGGCTGATCCTATCAGCGTCCATCCCACGCGCGTTCGAAGATCGGGGGCTCGTGTTCGCGCTGGCGCTCGCCAGCATGCACGTCGGCCGCAACCTCTTCATGCTGTGGGCGCTCCGGCATCATGACCCAGGCAATTTCCGCAATTTCATCCGGATTGCCGGCTGGCGCACGATGTCCTCCGCGCTCTACATTCTGGGCGGCCTGCTCAGCGGTCATCTGCGGATGATTGCCTGGACGGTCGCGCTTGCGGTCGACTGCCTTGCGCCGGTGCTGAACTTCCGGCTCCCGGGGCTCGGATCATCAAGTACGGCGGATTGGCATGTCGAAGGCAATCACATGGCCGAGCGTTGCGGCCTGTTCATCATCCTCGCATTGGGGGAGTCGATTCTGATCACGGGCGCGACGTTCGCGGAGCTGACATGGACCGTTGCCGCTCTCGCGGCGTTCACCGTCGCTTTCGTCGGCAGCATCGCGATGTGGATGATCTACTTCAACATCGGCGCCGAGCGCTCCAGCCGGCAGATATCATCCTCGCAAGATCCTGGCCGGATGGCGCGCAGCGGATACACCTATCTGCACATGCCGATCGTTGCCGGCATCATCGTCGCGGCGGTCGCCGACGAACTCATTCTGCATCATCCCGGCGGCCATGACGGCCATACCAGCGCGGCCACCGCCGCAGCCATCCTTGCCGGCCCTGCCCTTTATCTCGCCGGAGTGGGCTCGTTCAAACGTCTCTCCGCGCCGTATTTCCCGCTGTCGCACCTTGTCGGACTTGGACTGCTTGCGCTACTGATTCCGGCTGCGATGTACGTCACGCCGCTGGCGCTTTCGGCGGGCGCGGCCGCCACGCTGGTCCTGGTCGCAACGTGGGAATGGATATCGCTGCGCCCACACACAACAGCTCCCGCATCATGAACCGAACGGGAGCCCACGGAGCTGACGTGACCAAGCTTCGAACAAGAAACGACAAGTTTTAGGGAACCACACAGGAGGGAAACGCCATGCGCCCGATCCTTCGCGGCATCGTTCTATCGATCTTGACGATCGCAGCAATCGACATTGCCGCCGCCCAGAAATGGCCGGATCGAACGATCCGCTTTGTCGTGTCGCAGTCTGCCGGCAACGCGACCGACATCATCGCGCGCGTCGTCGCCGATCAGTTGACGAACCGGCTCGGCCAACCCGTCGTGGTCGAAAACCGGGCCGGCGGCGGCAACGTCATCGGCACCCAGGTCGCCGCCCGGTCGGCGCCGGATGGATACACGTTCTTCCTGGCAACCGCCGCAGCGCTGGTGACCGATCCCTACACGTTCAAGTCGCTGCCGTACGACCCGATGAAGGATTTCGTGCCGGTGGCGCGCGTGGCGGAGGTGCCGTTCGTCATCCTGGCCAACCCGGCGCTGCCGGCCAAGGACTTCAAGGAACTGGTCGCGCTCGCCAAGAGCCAGCCCGGCAAGATCACCATTGCGACTGACGGGCAGCGGCGGTTTTCCGGGATGATCGTGTCCTGGATCAACAAGCTCGCGGGGATCGATCTCCTGCAAGTGCCCTACACCGCACAGCGGACCGGGGTGACGGACACGGTGGGCGGACAGGTCAATCTTGTGATTGTCGCCGCGCCGGTCGCGCAAAGCCTCATTGCAGGCAAGAAGCTCCATCCGATCGCGGTGACGTCCACGCAGCGGCTCAAGGACTACCCGAGCGTGCCCGCGATTGCGGAAACCTTCCCCGGCTTCGATTTCACCGGCTGGCAATTGCTGGCCGCGCCGACCGGCACGCCCGCCGACATCCTTGCGCGCATGAACAAGGAGGTCGATGCCGTGCTGCACGATCCCGGCGTGCTCGCCAAGGTCAGCAAGATGGGCTTTGAGATCCCTGGCGCCGGCACACTGAAGCAGACGCAGGACTACGTGAACAATCAATACGCGACCTGGGGAAAGGTCGTGCGCGAGATCGGCGTGAAGCCCGAATAAAACTGAAAACAAGAGTCTGCACGCGAGTAGGAGCGCTGCCATGAAGATCGGGCTGGTTGGTTTGGGCCGCATGGGCAGCGCCATGCGGACGCGGCTTGTGGACCAGGGCTGTGACGTGATCGCCTGGGATCGCGACCGCGGCGCGATGCAGGCGGCCGCGGCGCAGCAAGTGCGGCTTGCTGACAGCCCGCGCATGGTCGCAGCCGAAAGCGACATCGTCATCTCCATCATCACCGAGGATGATGGCGTCAGACACCTGTTCAGCGGCGCGGACGGATTTCTCGCGGGCGATGTCGGCGGCAAGCTGTTCATCGAGATGAGCACGTTGCGGCCGATGACCGGCCGCGCCCTGGCCCCGATGGTCGAGGCGGCCGGCGCCCGGCTGATCGAGGCGCCGGTGCTCGGCACCATCCCGTCGGTGCGGACCGGCCAGTTGCTCGCCCTCGTCGGCGGCCCGGCGGAGGACCTGGAGCGCGCCCGACCGGTGCTCGCCAAGCTGACGCGGCGGATCGAGCATATGGGGCCCAACGGCGCGGGCTACGCCATGAAGCTTGCCGCCAATCTCGGGCTGGCGGCCGTCATCCAGGCGACCGGAGAGTTGCTCGCGCTCGGCCAGCGCGAAGGCTTGAGCCTGCCGCAGATGCTCGACGTGCTGAGCGAGAGCGCAAACGCCAACAATTGGGTGGCGCGCAAGCGCGGATTGCTGCTGGGCGAGCCGGACGACATCACCCTCGACATCCGGACCTTGCGCAAGGACATGATGTCGGTGGTGGCAACCGGCGCCACCGATGGCGCCGGCCTTCCGCTGTCGGCCAGCGTGCTCGCGTCGCTCTCCGCCGCGATCGTGGCGGGCTGGGGCGCCAAGGACATCGGCGAACTGGCGCGCTTCGTCCGCGAGGAGATGGGGCAGACGTTCAGCTAGGCCGCCGAAGACGCGCGCAGCACGGCGATGCCGGGCGCCCCGCGCGACGGTGGCAGTTTCGGCGTCTCCTCGGTGCCGGCCGCATAGGTCGCAATCGCCGCCGGCCGCGCCATCAGGCGGTCGAGCCAATCGTTGACGTGCGGATACGCACTGCGCGGCAACGCGTCCGGATAAAGCTCCAGCAGGCGGTGGACGATCGACGCCATGCTGATGTCGCCGAGCGAGAACGTCGCGCCGGCGAGCCAAGGTCCGTGCGTCGCGATCGCCTGGTTCATCCGTCCGGCGACAAAATGCAGATGGTCGAGCGCGACCGCTGATTCCTCGGCGGTCAGATCGGTCTCGACCGCTTGCCGCCAGCGCGCGCGCCGCGACGGCACCGGCATATGCGCCAGCACCAGCTTGTGGTCCTCGTGCGCTCAGCTCGCGGGCTGAATGGGTCAGCCGCTTCTGGCGCGTCAGCTGCGCGATCTGGAAATGGGAGTCGTCGGCGGTCCAGGTCCAATATCGCATCGTCGCCCGCTCCCGGGGATCGGACGGGCTCAGCCGCGGCTCGGGAAACACCTCATCGATATACTCGTTGATGCAGGCGGAGTTGATGATGGCGTGGCCGTCGTGAACCAGCGTCGGCACCACGCCATGTGGGTTGAGCTTGAGGTAGTCCGGGTAGAGGTGCTCAAAACGCAAGAGGTCGACATACCGGCTCTCGTAGGCAAGCCCCTTCTCGCGCAGGCAGAAGCGGACTTGCTTCGAGCAGGTCGTGAGCCCCGCGTGATAGAGCACAAGCATGCCGCTTTCCTCCGGTTTGACTGAGCAATGCTACCGGCGGCGCGGATGCGCGCCTAGCCCGATGCGCGCCGAAAACCGACTCCCCTCGCTGCGTGCGCCGTGGCATCTTGCGCCGACAAACTAGTGCGGCGGATTTGACGTTCCTACCAGTGTTGCGGCGAGTTCGTCGTAGGAACGTCAAATCCAAAGCCGCACTAGAATCATAGAGTTGCTAGTGTCCTTTTGGTCCCGACGCTTGTAAATGTGCGTGCTGCGAAGGCATACAAGCGTCGGGACCAGGACACTAGGGGCGACCACAGATCATGCTTGGCCACAATCGCAAGATGACCGGGGCGGAATGCCTCGCCGACATGCTCAAGGACTACGGCGTCACCCATGTGTTCATGGTGCCGGCGGTGCTGCGGCGGACGTTTGTCGAGATGGAGCGGCGCACCTCGATCGCGCGCATCCACACCCACGGCGAGAAATCCGCCGCCTACATGGCCGACGGCTATGCGCGCGCCTCGGGCAGGCCCGGCATCTGCATGGCGCAGGTGATCGGCGCGCTCAACCTCGCGGCGGGCCTGCGCGACGCTTGGCTCGCGCATTCGCCGGTCATCGCGATGACCGGCGGGCGCGACCCGAAGACCAAGTTCCGCAAGGTCTACCAGGAGATCGACGATATGCCGGCGTTCGAGCCGGTGACCAAATTCAACGCCACCGTCGACGATGTCGCGCGCTTCCCCGACATGGTGCGGCAGGCGTTCCGCAGTCGCCACGACCGGCACGCCCGGTCCGGTGCATCTGCAGTTCCGCGGCAACGAGGGCCAGGTCGACGCCGAAGAAGCCGAGATGGAGCCGTTGGCGGAGCCGCGATTCGCGCGCGTGCCGCCGTTCCGGCCGGATCCCGACGACGCCAGCGTGCGCGCCGCGCTGGTCTGCCTTGAGAAGGCGAGCGGCCGGTGATCGTCGCCGGCGGCGGCGTGCGCGCGTCCGGCGCGCAGGCGGAACTCGTCGCGCTCGCCGAAGCGCTGCAAATTCCGGTCGCGACCTCGCTCAACGGCAAGGACACCATCCCGGCAACCATCCGCTATCGGTCGGCGTGGTCGGCAGCTATTCGCGCGAGAGCGCGAACCGCGTGGTCGAGCAAGGCCGATCTCGTCTGCTTCATCGGCAGCGAGACCGGCGGCATGACCACGCATTTCTGGGCGGTGCCGCAGATCGGCACGCCGGCGATCCAGATCGACATCAACCCGAGGCGCTCGGCCGCAACTATCCGCTGCAAGCCGGCGTCCACGGCGACGCCAAGGTGACGCTGTCGCGCATGCTCGAGCACGCCGATCGCAAGAGCGCCGCCCGGCGCAACGCGTGGATCGACCGAGGTGCGCGCGATCTGCCGCGACTGGCTGGTGAAGTACAAGCCGGCGCTGGAATCCGACGCGGTGCCGATCCGTCCCGAGCGGATCTGCCACGAGCTGACGAGGCACGTGCCCGATGACGCCATCGTCGTGGTCGATACCGGCCACGGCGGCATGTGGATGGGCGGCTTCTTCGATCTCACCTCGCCGCGCCAGAGCTATATCCGCAGCGCCGGCCATCTCGGCTGGGCGTTCCCGGCCGGCCTCGGCGCCAAGTGCGCCTGCCCGAACCGGCCGGTGGTGACGTTCACCGGCGATGCCGGCTTCTGGTACCACATCGCCGAGATCGAGACCGCGGTGCGCTGGAAGATGAATGCGGTGACCGTGGTCAACAACAACTCCAGCGGCAACCAGTCCAAGCGCGGCTTCGATCGCGTCTATGGCGGCGAGCAGACCGAACAGGCGCTGGAACTGTGGACCTACACCAAGGTCAACTTCGCCAAGATCGCCGAGGACATGGGCGCGGTCGGCATCCGCGTCGAGAAGCCCGGCGAGTTCGGCCCGGCGATCGCAGCGGCGCTGAAGGCCGATCGTCCGGTCATCATCGACGTCGTCACCGATATCGACGCGCTGGCGCCGCTGGCGGTGAGTCGTGAGGCGACGCGGAGCGTAGGGCGCCGGCGGAGGACCGATTCAGCGCAAGAGCGACGCGCGCGAATGGCCGGCTCGCGCTCCATGCGAAGGATGGGGTCAGGAGTTCGGGTCTCTGATAGGTTCGAGCACGCTCACCGTGACTCTGCCATCCGGAGATCGACGCGTGCCGATCGCGCCTTGGCCGCACCCGACGACACGACCTCACATCCGGAAAATCCCGAACCGTGTCGGCTCCGGCTTCGGCGCGTTCATGCCGACCGCGAGCGCATGGCCGAGCACCGCGCGGGTGTCGGCGGGATCGATCACGCCGTCGTCCCACAGCCGCGCGGTGGCGAAATAGGCGTTGCCCTGCTTGTCGTATTGCGCGCGGATCGGCGCCTTGAATGCGGCGTCGTCATCGGCGCTCCATTGGCCGCCTTTCGCCTCCACCGCCTCCTGGCGAATGATGGCGAGCACGGTCGCGGCCTGTTCGCCGCCCATCACCGAGATGCGCGCGTTCGGCCACATCCACAGAAAGCGCGGATTGTAGGCGCGGCCGGCCATGCCGTAATTGCCGGCGCCGTAGCTGCCGCCGATGATGACGGTGTATTTCGGCACGGTGGTGGTCGCGACCGCGGTGACGAGCTTGGCGCCGTCCTTGGCGATGCCCTGCGCCTCGGCTTTCTTGCCGACCATGAAGCCCGCGATGTTCTGCAGGAACACCAGCGGAATGTTGCGCTGGCTGGCGAGCTCGATGAAATGCGCGCCCTTGAGCGCGCTCTCTGAGAACAGGATGCCGTTGTTGGCGAGGATGCCGACCGGCACGCCGTGAATGTGCGCAAAGCCGCAGACCAGCGTCGCGCCGTAGTGCTGCTTGAATTCCTCGAACTCGGAGCGCATCGACGATGCGCGCGATGATCTCGCGCACGTCATAGAGCATCCGCGGATTGGCCGGCACGATGCCGCAGAGGCTCTCGGGCGGATAGAGCGGTTCGCGCGGCGCGCGCAGCGACAGCCAAGGATGCCGCACGCGGTTGAGATTGCCGACCAGCCGGCGCACGATCTCGAGCGCATGGCCGTCGTTCTCGGCGAGATAATCGGTGACGCCGGACTGGCGGCTGTGCACGTCGGCGCCGCCGAGCTCCTCGGCGGTCACCACCTCGCCGATCGCGGCCTTCACCAGCGGCGGCCCGCCGAGGAAGATCGTGCCCTGGTTCTTCACGATGACGGCCTCGTCCGACATCGCCGGCACATAGGCGCCGCCGGCGGTGCAGGAGCCCAGCACCGCCGCGATCTGCGGAATGCCGGCCGCCGACATCTGCGCCTGGTTGTAGAAGATGCGGCCGAAGTGATCGCGATCGGGAAAGATCTCGTCCTGCAGCGGCAGGAACGCGCCGCCGGAATCGACCAGATAGATGCACGGCAGGTGATTGTCGCGCGCGATCTCCTGCGCGCGCAGATGCTTCTTCACCGTCATCGGATAGTAGGTGCCGCCCTTGATGGTGGCGTCGTTGGCGACGATGACGCAGTCGCAGCCGATTGATCCGGCCGATGCCGGTGACGATGCCGGCGGACGCGACGTCGCCGCCATACATGTCGTGGGCCGCGAGCGCCGACAGCTCCAGGAACGGGCTGCCCGGGTCGAGCAGCGCAGCGATCCGATCGCGCACCAAGCAGCTTGCCGCGCTTGGTATGGCGCGCCCGCGCCTCATCGCTGCCGCCGCGCACCGCCTTGGCAAGCTTGTCGTTGAGGTCGTCGACCGCGCGCCGCATCACCTCGGCGTTGCGTGCGAAGTCCGGCGACTTGCCGTCGATCGTCGATAGGAGAACCGCCATTGCTCGCTCTACCGTGTGTCAGCCCTTGTTGAACAGCTCGCGCCCGATCAGCATGCGGCGGATTTCGCGGGTGCCGGCGCCGATCTCGTAGAGCTTGGCGTCGCGCAGCAAGCGCCCGGTCGGATTCTCATTGATGTAGCCCGATGCCGCCGAGCAGCTGGATCGCATCGAGCGCGACGCGGGTGGCGTTCTCGGCCGCATAGAGGATCGCGCCGGCGGCATCCTCGCGGGTGGTGCGGCCGCGGTCGCAGGCCTTGGCGACGGCATAGACATAGGCGCGGCTCGCATTCATCGCGACATACATGTCGGCGAGCTTGCCCTGCACCAGCTCGAATTCGCCGATCGGCTTGCCGAACTGCTTGCGCTCGCGCACATAGGGCATGACCACGTCGAGGCACGCCTGCATGATGCCGAGCGGACCCGCCGCCAGCACCACGCGCTCATAGTCGAGGCCCGACATCAGGATGTTGACGCCGCCGCCGACGCTGCCGAGCACGTTCTCCGCCGGCACCTCGCAATCGGCGAACACCAGCTCGCAGGTGTCGGAGCCGCGCATGCCGAGCTTGTCGAGCTTCTGCGCGGTGGAGAAGCCCTTGAAGCCTTTCTCGATCAGGAACGCGGTGATGCCGCGCGCGCCGGCGGCCGGATCGGTCTTGGCATAGACCACCAGCGTCTCGGCATGCGGACCGTTGGTGATCCACATCTTGCTGCCGTTGAGGACGTAGCGGTCGCCTTTCTTGTCGGCCCGCGTCGTCATCGCGACCACATCGGAGCCGGCGCCGACCTCCGACATCGCCAGCGCGCCGACGTGCTCGCCCGAGATCAGCTTCGGCAGATATTTGCGCTTCTGCGCCTCGGTGCCGTGGCGGCGGATCTGGTTGACGCAGAGATTGGAATGCGCGCCGTAGGACAGGCCGACGGAACCCGAGGCGCGCGAAATCTCCTCCATCGCGACGCAGTGTTCGAGATAGCCCAAGCCCGCGCCGCCCCATTCCTCCTCGACCGTGATGCCGTGCACGCCGAGCTTGCCGAGCTCGGGCCACAGGTCGCGCGGAAACGCGTTGTCACGATCGATCGCATCGGCGCGCGGCGCGATTTTGGCGGCGGCAAAGCCGCGCACGCTGTCGCGCAGCAGATCGGCGGTTTCGCCGAGATCGAAATCGAGACCGGTATTGCCGCGCACCCGTTCCTCTCCGCCTCGTTCTGTGGCCCGCAAGTCACCACACATGAATTGGCAATATGATAGGACAGAGCATGCAACAACGGACAGCGACAATGAGCGAACAGCCAAGATTGCGGATCATTTCCGGCGTCGGCGCCAAAGGCCCGGCCTGTTTCCTGCTGGAAGCAGAGGGCAAGCGGCTGATGCTCGATCTCGGCTATGGGCCGCAGCCCGGGCTATGGCCGAACGTGGATGACGTCGGCCGTGTCGATGCGCTGGTGCTGAGCCACAGCCACAAGGATCATATCGGCGGCCTGTCGCTGATGCCGAAGATCGGCAACCCGCCGATCTTTGCGACCGAGATCACCGCGCAGAAACTGCCCGCCGGAACTAAGGTTCATCCCCTGCCGATCAAAGGCCGCGGCGATGTGCTCGGCATTCCGGTCGACACCGGCCGCAATGGCCACGCGCCCGGCGGCATCTGGATGCGCTTCCATGGCGGCACCGGCCTGCTCTACACCGGCGATTATTCGGCGGAATCGGCGCTGTACGCATTCGACATGCCGCCGAAGTCGCGCACCGTGCTGCTCGATTCGCTCCTATGGCGACGATGACACGCCGTTGGCCGAGCGCCTCAAGATGCTCGCGCCCCATCTCGCGGGCGACGTCTTGCTTCCCGCACCCGCCGACGGCCGCGGGCCGGACATCGCGCTCCATCTGTACCGCGCCGGGAAGACGATCCGCTTCGACGATGCGACCCGCGCGGCGCTGCGCGATCTGACCGGTACCTGCGCGCGACTACTCTGCGCGACGGCGTCGAAGCCGACCTTGCGCAGCTTGCCGACGCGGCGCTGCCGCTGGGTGACGCCTCCGGCGCGATGTTCTCCACGCCGGCGGACGGCTCAGGCGGCGCCACCGCGACGCTGATCGCGCAATGGGAGCACGCGCCGCAGCCGGCGATGGTGTTCACCGGCTACATGCCGCCCGGTTCGCCCGCCGACCGGCTGGTGAAAGCGGCCGCGCCAAATTCCTGCGCTGGAACGTGCATCCGCGGCTGTCCGATACCGTCGCGCTGGTGCGCGCGACCGGTGCCGCGACGGTCATTCCGGCGTTCTGCGACAGCGAAGTTTCTGCCGGCGCTGCAGGCAGCGCTCGAGCCGGCGACCGTGACGATGGATGCGGTGGTGACGTTGGTTTAGCGCAGCGACGCTCGAACGTCTCACGGGCGCAGCGCGGAGCGCGAAGCACTTGCGCGAGTGATGCGCTGCATGGCCGCCCCGCTGTGGCCGCCGCATCCTTCGAGACGCTCGCTTCGCTCGCCCTCAGGATGAGGCGGATCACATTCAGTTAGCGTCGTCGCGTCGCAGCTTTTGCGTCGCCGCTTGATCCACAACAAACGTCTCCGGATCGACCACCACCCCATAATGCTCGGCGGCGCGTTCGACCGAGACGTAGCCCTGCCGCACGTCTTCCGCGACCTGCTCGGCCGGCCGTTCGATGCGGATCGCCGTAGCCACCGCCGCCACCGGAGCGCACCCGGTAGGCGTCGCCGGGGCGCAGCGGCGTCGACAGCACCTTGCCGTTCGGGAAGTCGGTCTTCCAGACGCCATCGCGGCGAAGCCCGACCGCGTTGCCGGTGCCTTCGAGCCCGCCCTCAAGGCCCCAGGGCCGGCAGTGAGCGCGTTCGAACTGGGTGTTGAACACCATGTTGGTGCGCGCGCGCACCACCCGCTCGACGCCGAGCCCGCCGCGATGGCGGCCGGCGCCGCCGGAGTCCGGCACCAGCGCATAGCGCTCGACCACCAGCGGAAACTTCGCCTCCGACTGCTCGTTCGGCGCGTTGTGGGTGTCGCCGTCGTTGATCGAGACCGTGCCGCCGACGCCATCCTCGCTGCGCTTGGCGCCCCAGCCGCCGCCGAGCGGACCGAAATTGGCGATGAAGAATTCCGACGTCTTCGGATTGACGCCATGCAGATGCGACAACACCAGATCGGCATGATGGCCGGCGATCACGCGGCCCGGGATCGCCTTCGACAGCGCCTTGAACACGGTGTCGATGATGGTCATCGGATAGGTCATCCAGTAGCGCATCGGCGCCGGGCGCGTGGCGCTGACCACGCGGCCGGGCGGCACGATCACCTTGAGGCTGCGGAACGAGCCGTCGTTGATCGGATAGTCGGTCGGCGAGGTCAGGCATTTGTAAGCGACCTGCGCGCAGGCGTAGCCGGTGGTGATGCCGGAATTGTAGAAGCCCCTCACCTGCTTCGACACCTCCGACAGATCGACGGTCATCTCGTCGCCGTTGACGATGACGCGGACCTTGATCGGAATCCGCTTGCCGACCTCGACGCCGTCGTCATCCATGTAGGACTCGGCCTCGTAGACACCGTCGGGGATCGAGCGGGTGCGCTCGCGCGCCATCGCCTCGGCATTGTCCATGATCGACGCGATGGCGCCGTCGACCGCATCGGCGCCGTAGCGATCGAGAAGCTGCAGGAATCGCCGCTCGCCGGTTTTCACCGCCGTCACCTGCGCGCGCAAATCGCCCATGGCGCGGGTCGGAATCCGCACGTTCTGCCGGATCATGGCGGTGAGCGTCTCGTTCACCTGGCCCTGATCGTGCAGCTTCATGATCGGGATCTGCAGGCCCTCCTGGTAGATCTCCGTGCTCATGCCGCCGAGATTGCCGCCGATGTCGAGCCAGTGCGCCATGCAGCAGGAGAAGCCGGTGAGCTTGCCCTTGTGGAAGATCGGCAGCGACAGCGTAACGTGGTTGAGGTGACTGCCGGTGAGATAGGCGTCGTTGGTCACGTAGATATCGCCGGGCTTCATGTTGTCCCGGCCGAAATGCTTGATCTTGGCCTTCACGGTCTCCGACATGCCGCGGATGAACATCGGCAGGCCGATGCCGATCGACACCGTCTCGCCCTCCGGCGTGAACAGGCCGGTGGTGAAGTCGAGCGCCTCGTAGATGATGATGTTGTAGGCGGTGCGCATGAGGTTGGTCTTCATTTCCTCAGTCACCGCGATGACGCCATTGCGCACGATCTCCGTCACCACGGGATCGGGCTGGCGGCTTTTGCAAGCTTTCTTCACTTGTTTTCGTCTTCATTGCTTTCATTGTCTCGCATCTCTGCAGCTTCGTCATCCCGGACGGTGTGCAGCGTGCGAACCGACGCGGAGCTTGCTCCGCTCATCCGGGACCCCGGTCACTTGGCGAATCGAAGCCGGGACCGGGTCTGCAACGCACCATTCGTTTCGCTCATGCTGCGTTGCGCCCGGGACACGGAGTCATCACTCCGCAGCACTCGCGACGCGCGGCTTGTCGGGATCGAGCGCGGCGAGCCGCGGCGCGACCTCCGCCATGAAGCGCTCCATCGACCGGCCGCGCTGTTCGCGGGTGCCCCAGTCCTTGCCGAAGATCAGCAACAACATGCCGAAACCGCCGACCTCGTCGTAGATGTTCTTGATGCCGTCATAGACGGTATCGGGGTCGCCGCAGATGAAGAAGCCACGGTCGATCAGCTTCTCGAAGGTGAGATCGGCATTGCTGCCGCCCGGCGGGAGGACGTGCTGCATGCGGCCATAGGCGTGCACCAGTTCGGCATCGCGCAGGTCGCGCTTGGCTTCGGCGACCGAGTCGCAGACATAGACCACGCGGCCGACCCGCACCCGGCTGCGCGCCGGCGGCGCACCGCGGTTGTGCTCGGAGCGCATGTAGATATCGATCATCTCGCGGATCTGCGCCACCGTCGGCGTCCAGCTCATCAGTGGCAGGAAGCCCTTGTCGGCGGTCAGCTCCAGGGTGGTATCGCTGCGGCTGCAGGCGATGCCGACGTCCAAATGGGTCATCGGCTTCGGGATGATGTGCCACTTCTCGCCCTGCCAGACCTTGCCGTTCCAGTCGAACGGCTCCGGCGCTTCCCAGGCCTTGAGGATGAGGTCGACCGCCTCGCGGAACATGGTGCGGGGATCGTGCGCGAACGTGCCGCGCTGCTTATTGCTCTGAGCGTTGATCCCGACGCCGAACCCGGCCATATAGCGGCCGTCGGTGAGGTGGTCGCACACGGCACAATCGGTTGCGATCTGCAACGGGTGAAAGAACGGCAACGGGCGGATACCGGGCCCCATCCGGATCTGCTTGGTCAGCGCGGCCGCCTTGCAGATCAACAAGTCGGCCGAGGGAAGCTGGTCCGGCCGCTGGTACGCTAGAAAGGTGCCATGCTCGCTGATCCAGGCTTCCGAAATTCCAAGCCGATCGGCTAGGATGATTTCATGCAAGTCCTCGTCATAGCTGGTTTTGGCCAGCGCATTGTTGCGGTTGCCGTTCGAGAACAGACCGATCTGCATCCTCGACCTCCCGGTAAGATGCAATCGTCGGCCCTCCGCCGTCAGGCTGTCAAGCAGCCGGGGTATTCATGAGCGTCCTCCAGGACCTTGCCCGCTTCGTCACCGGCGCGTCGGCCGCGGCCTTGCCCGATGCCGAGCGCGCCATGCTGCGCCGGCATGTGGCCGATACGCTCCTCGCCGCGATCGCCGGCGCGCGGACCACCGAAGGCCGGGCGCTGCAGGCCGCGCTGCCGCGAACCTCGGTCGCCGACGCCGCCGGCCTGTTGGCCGCCGTGGTCCGCCACACCGAGATCGACGACATCCACACCCGCTCCTGCACCACGCCGTCATCGGTGACGGTGCCGACCGCCCTGACGCTCGCCGGCGAGCACGGCGCGTTCGACGCCGACACCGTGGCGAGCGCGATCTGGATCGGCACCGAGCTGATGACGCGGCTCGGGGTTGCGATCGACGGCGCGCGCATTCTCTATCGCGGACTGTGGCCGACCTATTTCACCGCGCCGCTGGGAACCGCCGCCATCGCGTCGCGCATGTTGCATCTCAGTGAAGAGCAGACCGCGCATGCGCTGTCGCTCGCCCTGATGCTGTCGGCCGGCCGGTCCGGCCGTTTTCACGGCGCATTGCCCGGCCGGTCGGTGATCCTGGCGATGGCGGTGTCAAACGGCATCCGCGCCGCGCAAGCCGCCAAGGATGGCGTCGGCGGCGACCCTGCCCTGCTCGACGGGCCGTGGCTGAAGGACGCGCACGGGATCGACGCGAACATCGCGGCGCTGACGCAAGGTCTCGGCAGCGGCAGCATCTATCCGCAAATGACGATCAAGCCGTTCTGTTCGGCCAAGCAGGCGATTGCCGCGATCGAGGCGCTATCGACCATCATCGACGAGGGCGCGGCGGCGGATACGATCAGCAAGGTCATCGTGCGCGTGCCGCCGCCCTATGCCCGCATGGTTGCAACCAAGGCGGAGGCCGGCGCGCGCGCTTCGACCATTGTCAGCGCCGCATTCCAAATGGGGCTCGCCGCTCATCACCGCGACCGGCTCTACGACATCGAGCGCGCCGACGCGATGGCGGAGACCGCCGCGCTCGCCTTCGCCGCCAAGGTCGAGATCGTTGCCGACGACACCCTGCTGGAATTGTTCCCCGCGACATTTCCCGCCGAGGTCGAGGTCAGCGCCGGCGGCAAGACGCTGCGCAAGCGCGTCACCGCCGCCACCGGCGACCCCGGCCGCGCGCTCGATGATGCGGCGCTGCGGCACAAGGCGGCGAAGGTCTTGTCGTACTTGCCCGACAGTCCGTCGCCGGACGCGATTGTGACGATCGGACTCGCCGGTTTCGACAGCGACGCCGCATGCCGGGAGCTTGCGGACGCCCTGTGGTACACGGGCGTCGAACGCTGACATCAACACGACGGAGGACCGGGTGGCGAAAAGCAGGCGAGCGGCAAGCCGCCGGACAAAGACAGCGTCGCGGCGCGATGGCGGCGCCAACGCCGCGGTGAAAGCCGTGATCGACGATCTCGTGGCCGCCAACCGTATTCTCTACAACGAAGGCATCGTCGACGGCTTCGGCCATATCAGCGCCCGCGACCCGCACGATCCGAACCGCTTTCTGATGTCGCGGGCGCGCGCACCCGGAATGGTGGTTGCGTCCGACATTTTGGAATTCGGCATGGATGGCGAGCCGATCAAAGCCAACGCCCCGCCGATCTATTCGGAGCGGTTCATCCATTCCGAGATCTACAAGACACGGCCGGACGTGAACTCCGTCGTGCATACGCACTCGCCGACCGTGGTGCCGTTCAGCGTCACCAATGAGCCGCTGCGGCCGATCCGCGCCGCGTTTTTCTATCCCGAGGTGCCGGTGTTCGACACCCGCGACGCCGCCGGCTGGACCGACCTCCTGATTTCCAACCCGATGCTGGGCAAGGCGCTGGCCGAGAAGCTCGGCAACAACACAGTGGTGCTCTTGCGCGGCCACGGCAATGCGGTGGTCGCGCCGGACGTGCGGGTGGCGGTCTATCGCGCGATCTACACCGAGGCCAACGCCAAACTATTGCTGCAGGCGAAGCTGCTCGGCGGCCCCATCAATTATCTTGCGCCGGAGGAGGCCGCGATCATGAATGCGTCGCGCACCAAAGTGCGCCCGGGCCACGGCAGCGACCGCATCTGGGAGCTGTTGAAGTCGGAAGCGATGGGCACGGCTGGCAGGCGCAAGCGTTGAGCTGAAGCATGACCGATCATCCACCTCATCCACCCAAGCCGCGATTGACCCTTCGGGTCGGCGTGACCGGCCACCGGCCCAACAAGCTGACGAAAGCCGACAGTCCGCGTATTGAACGGCAGTTGCGAGACACGCTCGCCACCATCGAAGCGGTGGTGGCCAGGATCTACGACGATAACAAAGCGGTTTACGCCGGCGGGCCGGTCGACGGCGCACCGTCCTCCGCCAAGCCCTATCGCATCCGCATGATCTCCGGATTTGCGGAAGGCGCCGACCAGCTTGCGACGGCGATATGTCCGGCGGATTGGATCGTCGAGGCGATCCTGCCGTTCCCGAAGGACGAGTACCTCAAAGACTTCGCACAATCCGCGGCCGGTGACGGCCGCGATGTCCGCGACGAGTTTCGGTCCAGCCTTGCGCGCGCGTCGGTGGTCACCGAGCTGCCGATGCCGCGGTCCGGCCCACGCGAGCAGGGCTACGTCCTGTGCGGGAGCTTCCTGCTCCGGCAGATCGACCTGCTGATCGCGGTCTGGGACGGGGAAGAGCCCAAGCCCGGCGGCACCGGAGCCATTGCGCAGGAGGCGCTGGACGGCGGCATTCCGGTGGTCTGGCTGGCGACCGGCGGCGACCATCCGATCGCGCTCATCGAACTCGATCAAGAATGGCAAGCCGGTGCGGGCTGCCGACCCCTGGAGCGAGCGGACGCTGCAAGCCCGGCTTGATCCGATCCTGGCGGCGCCCGCATCCGACCAGTTCGGCCACGGACGCTCGCCGCGCGCGCGGCTTGAGCAGTTCTATGCGGAGGTGTGGCCGACGGTATCCCGCGCATCGAGCTTCGACCTGCTCAAGCGCTGGGCGACCAAGCAGCGGCCGCTGCGGTTCCTGATCCGGAGCGAGCCGCACGAGACGCTGGCTGCGAACGTCTCGCGGCTCGTCGATGACGCGCCCAATGCCGGCATCTTGAGCCAGCGGCTGCGCGACGTGGTGGCGCCGCGCTATGCCTGGGCGGACGCCTTGGCGGTGCATTTCTCGCACCTGTATCGCAATGCCTATGTGCTGTCTTATCTTCTCGCTGCCGCTGCGGTTCTGATCGCGGTGATCGGCGCCTATACCGAGAACGCGGTGTTGAAGCTCGGCCTGGTCGCTCTGGAGCTGTTCGTGATCGTCGCGATCATTCAGCTGGTGCGCTACGGCGCCAGCAACGCCTGGCACGAACGTTGGATCGACTATCGACTGATCGCGGAAAGCCTGCGCTATGCCCGCTTCCTCGCCTATGTCAGCGAGTTCGGGCTGATCCAGCGCAAGGACGTCGGTAACCAGCCGTGGACGATCTGGTACATCCGCGCGACCCTGCGGGAGATCGGCTTGCCCGCCGCGACGCTCGATCGCGCCTACCAGCGGCCTTTGCTGCAGGCCGTGCTACGCCACGAAGTCCGCGAGCAGCGTCACTGGCACGAAGCCAATACCGATGCCATGACGAAGGTCGATCACGCGCTGCATCATTGGGCCGACCGCAGCTTTCATTACACCTTTGGCGCGCTGTGCATCGGCCTGGTGCTGCTGGTCTTCATCATCCTGGTGCTGCCGGAGCAGCAGGAGCATGCCGTGCTCAAGCTTGCCAAGCCCTGGCTGCTGCTGTTCGCGGCCGGCCTGCCCGCGCTCGGCGCCGCGCTGACCGGCATCAAGGTGCAGGGCGAATTTGAAGAAGCCAAGGAGCGCTCCGACCGCATGATCGCGGAGTTGAACGCGCTCGAATCGACTTATCTGTCAGAGATCGAGCAGCCGCCGCAACTTGATCGCACCGCCGAGATCCTGATCGAAACCGCGCGCATCCTGTCGGAAGACCTTGCCGCCTGGCAGGAGCTCTACGGCCGCAAGCGGCTCAACCTGCCGGCATAGAGCATGATCCCGAAAAAGCCTGCCCCGGACTTGATCCGGGGTGGGAACCGGTTTTCGGACTAGATCATGCTCTTACGCAAGAGCTGACCTCTAACGCAAAAGCTAGCCTTCCTGCCCGACCGAATCGCGCAGCACCTGCTTGACCTCGGGATCGACCTTGCGGATGCGCTCGAAGATCGCCTCGATCTCGGCCGGCGCGACCACGTCCGGCTCCTCGCCGGTGATCGCCTTGAAATCGCGCGCGAACGCCGGATCGGTCCCCGCCTTCTGGAAGGCGTCGCGTAACGCCTGCACGGCTTCCGCCGGCGAGCCCTTGGGAATCAGCATGCCGCGCTGCATCTTGGTGGAGATGTCGTTCATCAGGAACAGCGCTTGGTATTTCGCACCCGTCGGTTCCTTGCCGAAGGCTTCGCGATAGAATTGATAGAAGGTGATGATGCCCTGCTTTTCGAGCAGCGGATTGCCCTGCGGCTTGCCGTCCGGCCCAATGACGGGATGGTGGAACAGCGCCATGCCAATGCCTTCCTTGATGATCTGCGGGATCACCTGGGTCTGGAATCCGGGTAGCGAGCTGCCGGTGAAATTGACCTCGCTGCGCAACATCGCCTGGTTGAGATGGGCTGTCCCCTGGAAGCCCGTGACCATCTTGTAGGGCTTGCCCATGATCTCGAGCGCCAGCCGCAGCCGCGTATCATGCGACGTGGCGCGGCTGTAGCCGCCCGCGAAAATATTGGTGGCGCGCTGGAAATCGGCGGGCTTGGTGTAACCGCCGGGCACGATGTCCTTGCGCGCATAAACAACGTTCCAGCCGCGGCCGGCGGCGATCGGCGTGTACACGTCCTGGATCTTCACTTTCAGCACGGGATCGTCGGTGATCGACGAGGTCGCGCTCATGGTGAAGTAGCCGAGCGTCAGACCGTCCGGCTTGCCGGCGATGCCGAGGCCGAGCTGGTTCATGGCGTTGGCGCCGCCCGCGCCCGGCAGGTTGCGGATGATGACCGTGGGATTACCGGGAATGAAGCGGCTGAGGTGCTTCTGGAACACGCGCGCCTCGGTGTCGGCATTGCCGCCGGCGGCATAGTTCACCAACAGCGTCAGCGTCTTGTCCTTGTAGAACTGGGCCGACGCAGGAGACGCAACGATGACAATGGCGGTGGTGAGGAGCAGCGATCGCATGCGCATGTCGTGATCCTTTTCTCGTGCACCCATGGCTTTCGTGCACCCATGGCTGTCGTGCACCATGGCTCCGCAGGAGACACAAGGCCCGCGGATCGAAAACCGGTCATTCCAGGTTACAGCTTAGAATTCGTGGCACAAATGCCAAGCCCGGTAGGGAGAGGCATTTCGAAGCGCCCGTGGCGATGTCATCCGATCGCAATGTGGTCCGGCGGACGACCCGCACGACTGCGTTCGGACATCGCGACCAGCGCCTGTTCAAGATCGCGCGTGAACTGCGCGGTGTTGAACAATGCCGAACTTTTGCGGCCATCCGCGATCTTTGCCTTCAACGCTTCGAGCGCGGCAGCGTCGCGCGCCAGCCTCAGCGCCAAGGCATGGTAGTCCGCAAGCGAGGCCGCAATCAGTTCCGGCAGTCCGGCAGCAGTCAAAATGCTTGCCGACACGCGCGATGCGAAGGTTTCGCCCATCAGGCCGACAATCGGGACGCCGGCCCACAACATGTCGCTTGCGGTGGTGTGCGAACCATAAGGAAAGCAGTCGAGCGCGAGGTCCGCATGGGACAGCCGTGCCAGATGCTCGTGGCTCGGGCACTTCGGAGCGAAGATCAATCGATCGGGATCGACGCCGCGTGCCGCCGCCTCCTGCCTGAGCGCGGCGACGGCGGCGGCGGACGGCTCCAGCAGCCACAAGACGGACGATTCGACGGCGGCCAGGAGCTTCATCCAGACATCGAAGACTTCGGGCGTGAACTTGAAAGCGAGATTGAATGAGCAGAACACGAAGCCACCGTCGGGGAGGCCGTGATCGGTCCGGCTGCGCGGCTCACCGACAACCCGTTTGTCGTCGGTCGGCTGGTAGCTGTGCGGGAGCCGGACGATCTTCTCGGAGAAATGCGCTTCGTGCCCGGGCGGGATGATGACGCGGTCGGCGATGACATAGTCGATCCAGGGCGCTCCCATCGTTCCAGGGTGGCCGAGCCATTGAACCTGCAGCCGCGCCGGACGCTGCGCCAGGACCGCTGCACGATGGCCGGTGGTCCAGCCGTTGATATCGATCACAATGTCGACGTCGTCGGCCGCGATGCGCTCGGCGGCCGCCCGGTCGGACAACTGGCCGATCGGGATCATGCGATCGAACGCCGCCTCGAGCCGGCGGCGGTGCGCATCGGCCGTCGGCGGCGCGAAGTCATGCGCCACGATCTCGAAGCGCGTGCGGTCATGCGCTTCGATCACGCCGGCCAGCAAAATCCCGCAGGCGTGATTGTAGAGATCGCGCGAGAAATAGCTCACGCGCAGTCGGTCCCTTGCCGCACGCACTGGCGCCGCGAGCGGTTTCGCTGGCACGCTCTGCGCGATCTTGCGCGCAGAGCCTTGCGCCGCCGCCAATTGCTCCAAGGCGGTCGCACTGGCCAGCATCGCAAGCTGCCCGGGGCCGACCCGGTCGACGTCAAGGCCGCCCGAGGAGCTGCGTCGCGCCAGCTCTTCCACCTCCGACGCGAAGCTCCATTCGCAGGCTTGCCGCGCCGCCTGGATCATCGGCATCGCCTGCGCCGGGTTGGGGTGAAGGCGATGCAGGCGCCGGTAATCTCGATCGCCTCGCCGCTGCGGCCGCATTGATTGAGCGCAAAGGCGTTGAGGTGGAACAATGCGAGCCGCTCCGGCGATGTTGTCGCATCGATTTCGCCCAACAGATCGCGCGCGGCGACGGCGGCGGCGAGCGCCGCCTGGTCCCGTCGATCCGCTGCCAGCAGCAGTGCGAGGTTGATCAGCGCGCGTGGATTTTTGGCATTCAACGCGATCGCGCGCCGGAAGTGCGCTTCGGCGCCGGCGGCATCGCCCTTCAGCCGCAACAACAACCCGAGATCGTCATGCAATTCGGCCGATTGCGGATTGGCCGCGATCGCATGGCGAAGCTGCTGCTCTCGCCATTCGCGTTCCTTGCGCGCAAAGTCGGGATCGATCGCAAGCAGCTCCTCGGTCACCTTCTGCGCATCCTGGGCGCGTCCGAGCGCCGTCAGCACCGAAGCGAGCGCCGCCAGCGAAGGCACTGCGCGGCGATCGATCGCCAGCGCCTGCCGCAGGCTTGCCTCGGCGGCCGTGATATTGACCGAGCTGCGTCTGACACAGCCCGAGATTCTCCCAGAACTGCGCATCGCTCGGATCGCCGCGAACGGCGCGCTCCAGAAACGCCAGCGCCTCGCGATGGCGATATTGCGCCGTGATCGCAATCCCGACGAGCTCGCACAGGATGGGCTGGTCCGGAAAGACGTTCAGCGCAGCCCGGGCATGGCGTTCCATGTCGGCGAACCGCCCGGCGCCGAACAGCCCCAGCACGTCGTTGATGGCACCCTGGAAATTCACTGTCGACATCGATTGCGCCGGAATCAAAGCGGCTTGTAGCGCCCGCTGGCCAGCGCCCGATCATAGATGATCGACGCCGCCGCCACGTCTTCCAGGCCGACGCCGAGCGACTTGAACAGCGTATGCGCCTTGGCGTCGCGCGCGATACGCGGACCGGTCACGATCTGGTGCAGCGGTTTCACCGCGCTCCAATCGAACTTGCCGACTTTGGCGAGATCGATGAACTCGCCGGCCTCCATCTTGGCCTGCTCGATGTGATCGGTGACGACCAGCGACGCCTTGAGCACACAGTCGGCATCGACCTCGCGGCGGTTGGCGGCATTGGCGCCAATGGCGTTCACATGCGCACCGGGCGCGAGCCACGCCTGTTTCAGGACGGGCTCGGCCGAGCCGGTGGCGGTGACAACGATGTCGGCGCCCGCCGCCGCGTCCTCCACCGATTCTGCCGCGCGCACCGGCGCGCCGAGCTCGCCGGCAAGCCGCGTGCAGAAGGTTTCGAGCTTGGCGCGATCGCGTGCGGCAACCGCAAGCCCGGTGAGCAAGCCGGCCGCCTTGAGCGCCAGCGCCTGGGTGCGCGCCTGCTTGCCGGTGCCGACCAGCGCCACCTTGCCGGCGCCCGGCCTTGGCCATCTTCTCAGATGCGACCGCGCTCGCCGCGCCGGTGCGGATCTGGCCGAGCACGTTGGCCTCGACGATCGCGAGCAGGCCCTTGTCCTCGGCGTAGAGCAGCACATGGAAGGCGCCGCCGCCGTAGCATTTCACCGCGAAGCGCTTCGAGGAGCGCTCGCCGCCGCCCATCACGTTGAGCCGCACGGCGCCGAACGGCCAGCGCGTGCGCGGCACGATATTGGCCTGCCCGTTCGCTTCGGCGGCGAAGGCATCGCGCAGCGCCTGGATGCACGTCGGCATATCGAGGAATTCGGTGACGTCGGCTTCTTTGAGATAGAGAGGCACTGGCGCAGTCCTTTCAACAAACTCTGGCGATAGCATGACGGTCTCTCCGCTCCCCTCCTCCCGCGCGTCAGCGCGGTGGGGAGGGGTCGGGGGTGGGGGGTCGCGACGTGGGCACGATCGTGCCTCGAGCATCACCCCCACCCCTCCCTCCCCACCGCTCGCAAACGCTCGCAGGGGGAGGGAGCAGACCGAGCACGTGCCACGGCTGCCCACAACAGCGAAATCATGCCTCACGAAAACTCCGGCCGCTCCTTCAGATAGTGCTTCTTCATCTCGGGGCGGAATTTTTCCATGATCGCGCGATTGAGCGCGACTGGCGGCTTCTGATCCGCCGGCAGCATCGACGTGTATTCGACGCCGCCGAGCTCGTCCTTGAAGGTGCGCTTGGCTTCCGCGACCACGGCCGGATTGCTGAAGCACTCCACCACCGCCGCCGCGAACGCCTTGGAGCCCGCCACCGCGCCTTTGTGCGCGATCGAATGCGCCAGCGTCACGCCGCCCGCCCAGTGATGGAAGCTGATGTTGGGCACGTTGGCCGGAAAGTAGAACTTCGCCATCGGCACCTTCCACGAGATGTCGCCGGCGTCGTTGGCCGAGGTGCGCGGCGTCTTCAGTTCGCTCAGCGGCGGAATCTCGCGCTTGAGGCCGTCGACCTTGACCTTGGCGTTGGTCTGCAGCGCCCGCGCCAGCGCCTCCTCGTCGGCGCTCCATTCCGGCATGCCGACGGTCTCGATGTTGCGCTGGAGCACCTCCGAGATGGTGCGGTTGCAGCGCAACGGCCACACCGCGCTGAGCACGTCCACCGTCACCTCGGTGTTGCTCATCAGCGCCGCGCCCTGGGCGATCTTCTTGGCCTGCTCGAACAGCGCCGTCGCGCCTGGCGCGGTCTGATCGCGGAAGAACCACCACACCGCCGCGGTGCGCGGGATCACGTTGGGCTGGTCGCCGCCGTTGGTGATGACGCGGTGCGCGCGCATCTCCGGCCGCATGTGCTCACGATACTGCGCCATGCCGACGTCCATCAGCACCACGCCGTCGAGCGCGTCGCGGCCCTTCCAGGGCGCGACGCCGGAATGCGCGGTCTCGCCGTGGAAGGTGAAAGTCGCCGAGATCAGCGCCGATTGCAGCAGGCCATGCGTGGCGCTGAACTCGCCGCCGATGTGGTTGTGGAAGGCGAGATCGACATCGTCGAACCAGCCGTCGCGCACGAAATAGGGCCGGCTGACGAGCTGCTCCTCGGCCGGGCCGCCGAACACCTTGAGCGTGCCCTTGAGGCCGAATTTGTCCATCGCCTGCTTCGCCGCCAGCGCGGTCGCGACCAGCACCGCGGCGTTGACGTTGTGGCCTTCGCAATGGCCGGGCGCGCCTTCGACGATGAATTTCGGCTCGGTCACGCCAGACATCTGCGAATTGTCCGGACAGGAATCGTATTCGGTGTGGATCGCCACCACCGGATGGCCGGAGCCATAGGTCGCGCAGAAGCCGGTGGGAAATCCGGAAATCCCGCGCTCGACGGTGAAGCCGCCTTTTTCCAAGAGATCCGTCATCAGCCCGGCGGTCTCGAACTCCTGCATGCCGAGCTCGCCGAAATAGAAGATGCTGTCGCCGGTGAGCGCGATCGCCTTGGCGTTGCGATCGACGTAGTCGTAGACGAACCGCTGCTCCGGCGTGAGGTTGTCGCGGCTGCTCATTGCGTATGACCTCTCTGCAGTCTCGTGCCGTAACGTGCCCTGCGCCGCTCGTCCGCGTCGTCCCTCGCGGAGAGGCAGGGGACGCAGCACGACGTTCAGCGCAAGCTAACCCTCTCGCACCTCTCCCGCTTGCGCGGGAATGAGCCGACCGAATTCGAGGCCAGACCATGCCCTCACGTCACCCGACGTGCTTCTTCAAGAACGCGAACACCTTCGCCCAGCCGTCGGCGGCCTGTTCCGGCCGATACGAGACCCGCGCCCAGTTGAAGAAGGCGTGGCCGCAGCCATCGTAGCGATGGAATTCGTAGTTCTTGCCGAGCTCCTTGAGCTTGGCTTCGGTCTTGTTGACGTGCTCGCGGTTGGGATTGGCGTCGTCGTTGCCGAAAATCCCGATCATCGGGCACGCGAGCTTCTCGGTGAGGTCGATCGGCGCGACCGGCTTACGGGCGTCGAGTTGTTTCGCCGGGTCGTCGACCACCACATTGCCGCCCCAGCAATCCACCAGCGCGTCGAAGCCCGGCGCGCTGCAGGCGGTCAGATAGGCGTGCCGCCCGCCCGAGCAAAATCCGATGATCCCGACCTTGCCGTTGGAATTCGGCTGCGCCCGCAGATAGGCGGCGGCGCCGACAGCATCGCCCACCACCTGCGCATCCGCCACGCCGCCCGCGGCGCGCACCCGCGCGCCGATATCGTCGGGGCTGCCCGGCCCTTCGCGGAAGTAGAGATGCGGCGAGATCGCCGCATAGCCGTGGTGGGCGAACTTGCGCGCGACCTCGATGATCCACTCGTCCCAGCCCGGCAGGTGCATGACGACCACGATGCCGGGCACCTTCCCCGCGCGGGTCGGGCGCGCGTAATAGGCCTCGCCGGTGTCGCCGTTATGGCCCTTGAACGAAACGACCTCGGCCTGCAGACCCTCGTACGACATTTCGTTAGCTCTCCCTCACCTGATTGCTGGAACCCGGCGCGGCACCATATCATGGCCGTACCGGCTGCAAAGATGCGACCGAGCCGCAAGGAAGCTGGCGGATGAGCGAGTTCAAAAGCCCCGCGCTCAAGGGCGCGCAGAGCGTCCGGCCGGTGCCGGCACGACCGGTCAAGCCGTCCGGCATCCTGCATTTCAGCCTGAGCGTGACCGATCTCGAGCGCGCCCGCCGCTTCTACGAAGAGGTCGTCGGCGCGACGTTCTGGCGAAAGAACGACACCTCGGTGTTCATGCGCTGCGGCGAGCAATATTTCGTGCTGGCGCGCACCGGCTACCACACGCCGCCGAACCGCGGCCATGACTCGCTGGTCCACCACGCCTTCCTGTTTCAGGGCGAGGACTTCGATGCGGCGCTGGCCCATGTCGAGGCCTGCGGCGTCGAGGTGCTGCTGTACGAGGACAAGGGCCACCGCAGCTTCACCGGCCGGCACGCCTATTTCCATGACCCCGACGGCAATGCCATCGAGTTCATCGACTTCCACGGCGTCGGCGACGTGACCGCGCCCGACTACCAGGGCCGCGAGCGGCGCGCGAAACCGCATCTATCCGACAAAGCTCCCGTTTAAGGAGACCGAGCAATGCTCAGACAAGACCAGAACGATCTCCTCACCCAGACCGGTCCCGGCACGCCGATGGGCGCGCTGTTTCGCAGCTACTGGCTGCCGGCGATGATGGCGAGCGAGTTGCCCGAGCCCGGATGCCCGCCGGTGCGGGTGAAGCTTCTGTCCGAGCGGCTGATCGCCTGGCGGGACGGCAAGGGCAATTATGCGCTGATGGACGAGTTCTGCGCCCATCGCGGCACGTCGCTTTGGGTCGGACGCAACGAGGATGACGGACTGCGCTGCCCCTATCACGGCTGGAAATACGGCATCGACGGTCAGTGCATTGAAGTGCCGTCGGAGCCGGTCGAGTCCGGCTTCTGCGCCAAGATCAAGCTCAAGTCCTATCCGCTGATCGAGCGCGGCAACGTGCTGTGGGCCTATATGGGCCCGCCGGACAAGCAGCCCGCGCCGCCCGAGTTCGAATGGTGCACGGTGCCGCTCGAGCAGAGCTACGTCTCGAAGCGGTTGCAGGAGTGCAACTGGCTTCAGTCGCTGGAAGGCGGCATCGACTCCAGCCACAGCGCATGGCTGCACGGCAGTGAATTCAAGCACGATCCGCTCTATGTCGGCGCCAAGGGCAACGACTACACGCTCGGTGACGTGCAGCCGCATTTCGAGGTGGTCGAAAGCCCCGGCGGTCTTCTGATCGGCGCGCGCCGCAACGCCGAAGCCGGCAGTTACTATTGGCGCATCACGCAGTGGATCATGCCGTGCATGACCATGATCCCGCCGCGCGGCGACCACCCGACCGGCGGTCATTACTGGGTGCCGATCGACGACGAGAACTGCTGGGTGTGGAACTGGGACTATCACGAGACCCGCCCGCTGACGCAGGCGGAGCGCACCGCGATGGACAACGGCTCGAGCCGGCATGTGATCTACGAGGTGGTCAACGGGGAGCGCACCTGGCGCGCCCAGGCCAACAAGGACAACGACTATCTGATCGATCGCGTGGCGCAGAAGGCCGGCCGCACCTATAGCGGCATCGCCGGCTTCGCCATGCAGGACTCCGGCGTCCAGGAATTGATGGGTCCGATCGTCGACCGCTCCAAGGAGAACCTGGTCTCCTGCGACAACGGAATCATCATGGCGCGCCATCGCCTGATACGTGCCGCCAAGGCGCTGGCCGAGAAAGGCGAGCGGCCGCCCGGCGTCGACCCGGCGCATCAGCGCGTGCGCGCCGCCGCCATCGTTCTGCCCGCCGACCAGCCGTACAAGGACGCCGCCAGGGAAGAGCTCAAAGTTCGTCCCGGCATGCAGCACGCGCGCGTGTGACGCAGGGCCGGCGCCGACACGACGGCGCACCGCATGATATTATTATAAAAAAGCGCCGATGATGCGCGACCGGGAGGACATCATGATCTGCCAGACGACACGTCGAACCACTCCCGTGCGGATGCTCGCGACCGCAATCGGTGCAGCGGCGCTCGCGCTGACCACGACCACGCTGCTGGCGCAGAATTTTCCCGACAAGCCGATCCGCATCATCGTCGCGGCGGCGGCCGGCGGCCCGACCGACTTCCCGGCCCGGCTGGCATCGCAAATCCTGGCGCCGAAGCTTGGCCAGCCGGTGGTGGTCGAAAACCGCCCCGGCGCCGGCGGCGCCATCGGCGCCCGCGAAGTGGCGAAGGCCAAGCCCGACGGCTACACGCTGCTGATGGGCAACACCAGCACGCTCGCCGTGATCCCGGCGGTGTCGGCCAGTGCAGGCTACGACCCGGTGAAGGATTTCGTGCCGATCGCGAAGATCACCGAAGGCTTCCAGATCCTGGTGGTGCATCCCTCCTCGCCGTGGAAGACGCTGAAGGAGTTCATCGACTACGCCAAGGCCAATCCAGGCAAGCTCAACTACGCGCACACCGGCGGCGGAGGATTGCCGCATCTGGCCGGTGAGGTCTTCATGCTGCGATCGGGCACCAAGCTCACCGGCGTGTCGTACCGTAGCGGTGGCGAATCGAACGCCGCCGTCCTGAGCCAGGCGGTGCATGCGACGTTCGAGAATATCGCCATCCTGGGCGCACTCATCCGCGACGGCAAGCTGCGAGCGCTTGCCGTGCAGAGCGCGCAACGCACGCCGCTGCTGCCCGACGTGCCGACCATGGCGGAAGCGGGCGTCGCCGGCGCCGAGGCCTACACGTTCTTCGGGCTGGTCGCACCGGCGGGGACGCCGGCGCCGATCATCAGCCCGGCTCAATGGCCTTCTGAACGAAGGCATGCAGGCCAAGGACATCCAGGCCAACCTCGCCAAGGTCGGAACCCAGTCGAAGCCCGGCAGCCCGGCGGAGTTTGCCGCGTTTATCGCCGCGCAGCACCGCAAGTGGCTTGAGGTCGGCAAGGCCGCCAACGTCACGATCAATTGAGACCGTCGACGTGGACAGTCGTCACGTTCCCGTCCTGATCGTCGGCGGCGGGCCGGTCGGTCTCGCGCTCGCCAGCGACCTCGGCTGGCGCGGCATCCGTTGCGAACTCATCGAGCAGAGCGACGGCGCAATCGCCACGCCGAAGATGAACGAGGTCAACACCCGTACGATGGAATTCTGCCGCCGCTGGGGCATCGCCGAGCGCGTGCGCAATTGCCCGTTTCCCGACGACTGGCCGCTCGACATCGTCTTTGTCACCAGCCTCGCCGGCTACGAATTCGGCGCGGATGCGGCGACCGTCGCGCACCGGACAGGCGCCGACGCCCTACAGCCCGGAGCGGCTGCAAGCGTGCTCGCAGATGTGGTTCGACCCGATGCTGCGCGACTTCGCGCAATCGTGTCCGAGCGTCCGACTGCGATACCGCACGCAAGCTGGAAGCCTTCGAGGACCGCGGCGACTGCGTCACCGCCGAGCTCATCGACCAGGAGACCGGCGCGCGCGAGACGCATGACGGCGGACTATCTGGTCGCCTGCGACGGCGCCAACAGCATGGTGCGCAATGCGCTCGGCATCGGCCTGACCGGCAAGGGCGTGCTCGGCCATCCGCTGCAGCCTGTTTTTCCGCGCGCCCGACCTGCTGCAAGCACTGCGGCAAGGAGCCCGGCACGTTCTTCCTTGCCATCGACCGCGACGGGCTTGTGGGCCAACATCCGCATCGTCGATCCCGCCAACGGGCTGTGGCGGATCATGGTGCTCGACACCGACGGCCAGCGGACGCCCGAGACCATCGACCGCGACGCGCTGGTGACGCCGCGCGGTCGGGCGGCCGATCGCGGTGGAATGGGCGGGGCTCAATATCTGGACCCGCCGCAGCGCGGTCGCCGAGCGCTACTGCAAGGGCCGCGTGTTCCTCGCCGGCGACGCCGTGCATCAGCTGTCGCCGACCGGCGCGCTCGGCATGAACACCGGCATCAGCGACGCCGTCGATCTCGGCTGGAAGCTCGCGGCGACCATCGATGGCTGGGGCGGGCCGGAGCTGCTCGCGAGCTATGACGCTGAACGGCGGCCGGTCGGGCTGCGCAACGTCGCGATGACGACCGGCTTCTATCTCGCCCACGACCAGTACGCCGGCGGCCTTGCCGCCATCGAAGACGACAACGGCGACGGGCGGCGCTTGCGCGGCGAGATCGGCGGCCGGATCGCGCATGACGTCGGCGCGATGTTCCGCACCATCGGCCTGCAGCTCGGCTACCGCTATGAGGACTCGCCGATCTGCGTGTCGGATGGCAGCGCCGCTCCGCCGGACCAGGCCGGATGCCTATGTTCCATCGGCGCGGCCGGGATCGCGCGCGCCGCATGTCGGATTGCGCGACGGGCGCTCGATCATCGATTTGTTCGGGCGCGGTTTCACGTTGTTGCAATTCAACAGCGAGGAACCGGACGGCGCCACGCTACAAGCGGCGGCCGCGGCGCGCGGCGTGCCGCTCCGAAGCGTTGCCGTGCCGGACGCCGACGCGGCCAGCCTCTACGAGCGCAGGCTGGCGCTGGTCCGCCCCGACGGGCACGTCGCGTGGCGCGGCGACGCGTTGCCGGACGATTTGATTCAGGTCATGGACCGCGTCCGCGGCGCATAGCCTGCTTACTGAGTACGGTTTGCGACGCCGCCACGTTCGGCGGTAGACTTCGCCAAAGCGGCCGCCACGGCAAGCATCTCCACTGAAGGACACGCCCATGGCCAAGATCACGCTCGGGCTCGGCACCTCGCACACGCCGATGCTGCTCGCGTCCGACGAGACGCTGGAGCGCTTCGTCGAAACCGACCAGCGGATCAAGCATCGCGACAAGGAAGGCCGGCCGGCAACCTACGGCGAATTGCTGGAGAAAGCCGACCCGAAGATGGCGCATCTGGTGGCGCCGGCAAACCTGGTCGCCCGGCAGAACGTCGCGCGCGACGCGATCAAGCGGCTGCAGCAGACGCTCGCCAACAGCAATCTCGACGCGCTGATCGTGATCGGCGACGACCAGAATGAAAGCTACAAGGAGGATTGCCGCCCCGCCATCGCGATCTACTACGGCGAGACCATCCGCAACAGCGACGAGCAGCACGAACACTACCGCCAGCACTATCCCGACTGGTACGTGAAAAATCGCCAGGCCTTCTTCGAGGACCAAGGCCCGCGCGACTACCCCGTGCATTCAGGCCTGGCCGTCCATCTGATCGAGTCGCTGATGGACTTAGGCTTCGACTTGGCCGCCTCGAAATGCCTGCCGAAGGGCGAAGGCGAAGGTCACGCCATCGCTTATGTGCACCGCCGGGTGATGGACCCGCGCAAGCCGGTCGCGGCGGTGCCGGTGTTCCTCAACACGTATTTTCCGCCGAGCCAGCCGCGGCCGAAGCGCTGCTACGAGTTCGGCCAGGCCCTGCGCAAGGCGGTCGAGGCGTTTCCCGGCGAGGAGCGCATCGGCGTGCTGGCCTCCGGGGGCTTGAGCCACTTCCTGGTGGACGAGGACTTCGACCGCGCCATCCTCAAGGCCTGCGCCGACAAGGACGCAAAATTCCTGCAGACCCTGCCGCGCAACAAGCTGCACGCCGGCTCGTCGGAAATCCTCAACTGGGTCGCGGTCGCCGGCGCGGTCGAGCATCTCGACCTCAATTGGTTCGAATACGTGCCGGGCTACCGCACGCCGGCCGGCACCGGCACCGGCTTGAGCTTCGCCAGCTGGACGTGATGCACGACGTCGCCGCATGCACGCATCTCGTGTCCCGGACGCGGGAAGCGCGTTCACGCGCGTCTTCGACGCGCTATGGCAGCGCGTTAGCGATGCACCGCTGATCCGGGACCCCGGTTACTTCCTGCGACGAAGAAACCTGGGTCCCGGGTCTGCAGCGCGCCGCTTCGCGCTGCGCTGCGCCCGGGACACGCACTTCCCTACTCTGCATCCCCACTGTAGTTTGCCGCACCATCCTTCAGCCTACGGCACCTCCCCATGCGACTTCAGCTCAGTCTCGCCACCGCATCCAATCCGCGGTCCTGGCCGATCCTCGACGGCACCGTGAAGCCGGACGGCATCGATCTCATCCCGACCGTCATCCACCCGTCCGAGATGTTCTGGCGGCAGTTGAAGTTTCAGGACTTCGACATCTCGGAAATGTCGATGTCGTCGCTGATGATGGCGACCGCGCACGGCAATGACGACTGGGTCGGCATCCCGATCTTCACCACGCGCAAATTCTTCCACACCGAAATCCTGGTCCGCCGCGACCGCGGCATCGACAAGCCGGCCGACCTCAAAGGCAAGCGCGCCGGCGTTCCGGAATATCAGCAGACCGCAGCGCTGTGGACGCGCGGCGTGCTGCAGCATGAGTTCGGCGTCAACCAGACCGAGATCGAGCATTGGATGGAGCGGGTGCCGAGCCACAGCCATGGCGGCGCCACCGCGTTCAAGCCGCCGCCCGGCACCACCATCAAGCAAATCCCGATCGAAAAAAGCATCGGCTCGATGATGGCCGTCGGGCGAGCTTGATGCCGTGATGCACTACCTGCGCGAACAGAACCTGGTCGACCGCTCGACGGTGGATCTGCACAATCATCCGGACGTGCGAACGCTGTTTCCCGATCCGATCGCCGAGGGCGTGCGCTTCCATCAGAAGACCGGCATCTTCCCGATCAACCACGGCATGGTGATCCGCCGCGAGATCGCCGAGAAGCATCCCTGGACGGTGCTCAACCTGCTCAAGGCCTATGACCAGGCCAACGAGATCGCCAACCGGCAGCGCATCGCGCATGTCGAGTACCACGTCTGGGCCGGGCTGATTTCGGCGGAGGCCGGCAAGGCGCTGCGCGAGCCGGCCATCCGTCATGGCATCAAGGCCAATCGCAAGACGCTCGAAACCGCCGCGATCTACTCCCATGAGCAGGGCCTCACGCCGCGCCTGATGAAACTCGACGAGCTGTTCGCGCCGAGCGCGATGGAGCAATAGCCGCCGATGCCCACCTCCGACATTCGCCTTGACGGCACCGTCGCGATCGTCACCGGCGCCGCGCATGGTCTCGGCCAGGCGATGGCGACCGGGCTCGTTCGCGCCGGCGCCGACGTGGTGTTCGCCGATATCGACACCGACGCGTTGACGGCGGCGACTGCCGCGGCGGCCGATCAGCCGAATGGCGGCAGGACGCTCGGCGTTCGCTGCGACATCACGCGTCGCGCCGATTGCGAGCGCTTGGTCGCCGAGACCGTGGCCAGGTTCGGCGCGCTGCATGTGCTGGTCAACAATGCCGCCAAGGGCCAGGTGCACCTCGAGCGCTCGCCCAACACAAAATCGCTGAAGTTCTGGGAGTCCGATCCCGACATCTGGCAGGACGTCATCGTCACCAACGTCAACGGCACCTTCCTGATGGCGCGCACCGCCGTGCCGCATATGCTGCGCGGCGGCTTCGGCCGCATCGTCAACATCACCACAAGCTTGCCGACCATGCAGCGCCGCAACAACTCGCCGTATGGCGTGACCAAGGCCGCGATCGAAGCCGAAACACTGATCTGGGCGCAGGAGCTCATCGGCACCGGCGTGACGGTGAACTCGCTGATCCCCGGCGGCGCCGCCGACACCGCATTCGTGCACGAGGCATCGCGCAAGGAGCTTGCTGCGATGGGCCGGACGCTGTTGCCGCCATCGGTGATGGTGCCGCCGATCCTGTGGCTCGCCTCCCGGCTATCGGATGGCGTCACCGGCGCGCGCTTTGTCGGCAAACTTTGGGACGATCGCTTGGCCCCGGGCGACGCCGCCGCGAAGGCGCGCGAACCGTCCGTGCTGCTGCCGGCGGCGGACGGGCGATAGGGCTGGCGCCGGAAATCGAAGGAAACGGCGTTCCCGCCCACGCGCGTTCACTACACTTTTTAACGCTCCCGCACGTTCGTTATGGGCGGCATGCCGCCAATCAACCCGCTGCCGACCGCGCCGTTCCGTTGCGATCGGGCAGCAAGTTCGACCGTTAAGAATTACCATGAATCCGCGCGACGCCCGCCGACCGTCGCGCATATTGTAATCGTACAGAATGCCTGCGCTGTATTTAACTCTTGCGGCCCTGCTGATGATTGCAGCACCGATCCTGGTGGCCGCGGTGGTTTTTTACGTGGTCTTCCCCTGGTGGACGGACCGCCTGCTGAAATCCGACACGCGCGTGCAAGACAAATTGCGTCTTGAAATTTTGGATGGACACGTTGGATGGACGATCGATCCGACCTATCCATCCTTTCAACCGCGCCCCTACGCTCCTCTCGCCTGCGCGGCGCTGTTCGGTCTCGCGGTGATCGCCGCCGAAACGGCGGTGTTCGCATCCGGCAGCCGCGTGTCGCATCTCTGGTACGTGTCGGGCGCCATTGCGTCAGGCGCTCTGCTGCTGCTCTTGTTCATGACCGCGGTCGCGCTCAAGCATCCGCTTCGTCGGATGACCGAGCGCGCTCTGTTAAGACAAGCCGAAAGCAAATTCTGGTTTGCGGCCCAGCCAGTGGTGGAGATCTGCGGGATCGCTCGTCAGCTCGACCGGATCTATGCGTCGATCGGCGTGACGGCGCAAAGTGACGTTCGCGACCTGTGCAGCCAAGCCTTGCTCAAGCATGTCCGGCTTGGGCGCGACGTCGCACTGGCGCAGGTGAGCCAAATCAAACTCAAGGCAGAGAATGATCTGCGCAATCTGCAATACCTCGCGCGCCTGCTCGCAAATACCAGGATCACGATCGAGAAGGCCAAGTCCAACCCCAACTTGAGCGACGCGCTGCACGGCGCGATCGCCCGCATCGATAATCAAGTTCATTCGCGGGACTTGGTCGAGGCCCTGGAGGACGCGCGCTGGTCACGCGCCGAGCGGCTGCTCGAAATCACCGGCTTCGAACTTGGCCGGGTGTTGGATGTCGAAATTCGCGATACGCTCGAACCGGAGACGATCGAAGACGCCTACCGGATCTTGAACGTGAGCGAGGATACGTCGCTGGCCAACATCAAGGCCGTGGTGACCACCTATCGGCGCATCTGGCACCCGGATTTGGTTCACGGTGATGAGATCAAACACGAGCGCTTCACGCTCAGGATTCAGCAAATCAATAGCGCCTGGGACATCATCCAGAAAACGCGGGCGCCGCGGCCGGAGGATGTCAACGAGGAAGCAGCGCGCGTGGGCGAGCCATAGTCGGGCCGCCTCTTCACCGTGACTCACTGTGACCGCGCCGGCGGCTCCTCCCGCGGCACCCGGTGCACCGACGAATCTGCTCCGGGGCGCCTGACACGAATTTGGCTGAACATTCTCTCGTCGTGCTCACGGGCTGCTTCGGCTGCTGGCGGCGGCGGTGACTCCGACGACACGGTTTCAGACGGCGGCGGCGGCTCCGGCATCGGCGGCGCCGCTGACGGCGGTGCCGGCGGCGACACGAGCGACACTGACTCGGACGGTGCTGACGCTGGCATCGCAGGCGAGGGTTGCGGTGGTGGCGGCGCTGTCGCCGTCGTCAGATCGGTGATGTCGACCTGCCGTGCGTCGGACGCGGGAAGGTCACCGGGTCGCCGCAGCAGCAGCGAGAGCGTCCCGACCTGGGAGGCCAGCAGCAGCTTCTGCGCGTCCACCATGTCGACTTCCAGCGTGACCGAGCGGGCCATTGATCGGTCGCTGCCGTCGCCATCGACATCGACCGCAAGGATGCGCGCGTTCTGGACGATCACATCGTTGACCACGGAACTGATCTCGATTTGCCGGGTCAAGACGACGTCGACCCAGCGATCGGGCTGCGCGAAATCAAGCGCCGCCAGACCGTTGCTCACGCGGACCGCGATCGCCTTCTTGCCTTCCGCCGGCATGATCTCGGGCGCGGATGGCTGGTTGAGTCCGGAAAGCCGGCCGGCATGGGGCGGCTCGGGAGATTGCGCCGAGGCCAGCTCGTCCTGCCAGCCTGTCTCGACGCTTGCCGACGCCATCGGCGATTGCAGCCGCGCACCGGCGGCCTGCACATACAATTCGGCCTGATGGTCGAGCTTCGCCTGCGCGTTCAGCAACGCGACCACACCGAACGGCGCGGCCAACCCAACCAAGACGCAAACGAACAAACCCCGAAATAAACGCAAAGGCTGATACCCACAGTTGCGACGAACGCCCCTATGTCACCACGCCCCCCAAATGCACGCAGCCGGATGCTTGAGCCCCAAGGCCGGCCACGCGCTTCAAAAATATCGGGAATTTCGGGAGTGTACAAGGCCACCCCACTCGGCCGCGCGCGATTACCGGCGCCGCGCGAGGCAACCAGAAATTGCCTAAACACTGGGCAGCAGAGCCCGTGTGCTAGGCGTCCAGCGCGCCGCCGCGGCCGGTGCCGAGCCCCTTCATGAAGCGGTTGCGGATCAGCGCCGGGTCGCGCGACGGTCTGCCCGGCGCCCGGCTTGTCGTCGATCTTGACCGCCAGCAGCATCGGCCCGCCCTCGTCGAAACGGCGCGATCGATCAGCTCGTCGAAATGCTTGTCGTCGCGCACCCATTGGCTGTTGGCGAGCCCGACGCCTTTCGCGACCGCCACGATATCGGTGTTGTTGCCGGTCGCGGTCGTCTGCTTGCCGGTGATCTGGTAGAGGCCGTTGTCCATGATGACGATGGTGAGGTTGCGCGGCCGCACCGTGCCGATCGTGCTGAGACAGCCGAGCGACATCAGGATCGAGCCGTCGCCTTCGAGCGCGATCACGCCGCGCTCGGGCTGCGCAATCGCGACGCCGAGCGCGATCGGACACGGCCAGCCCCATGCTGCCCAGCATGTAGAAGTTCTGCGGCCGGTGCCCGGCGGCGAACAGATCGAAATTGGTGTTGCCGATGCCGGCGACGACCGCTTCATCGTGCTTGAGCTTGGCGACCAGCCGCTTGGTCAATTCGGCGCGGTTGAAGCACAGTCGAGTTCAGTCATTCGGAGTTGACACGCGTTCCTCATTTCGACAGCTTGGCGTGCGCGACCGGATTGCCGCCGGTGAGCAGCGGCGACAGGATGAACGCCACCGGGCTTTGCGTCGTGACTGCCTGCTTGATCGATGAATCGAGGATGAAGGCAAGTTTGTCTTCGTCGGTCAGCGTGTGGTGCTCGACCGACAGCGTGTCGAGGATCGGACGCATGATCTTGGCGACCCCCACCTGACCGATGTTGAATTCGCCGAGCGTGCCGCGCTCCGAGATCACCAGGATCGCCGGGATCTGAAACGGCACCAGGAGCGACGCCAGCGCATTGGGCGCGACCGCGAAGCCCGAGGTCTGCATCATCACCACGCCCTTCATGCCGCCCATCCAGGCGCCGGCGACCATGCCCATCGCCTCGTCCTCGCGCGTGGCGTTGACCGAGATGAAGTAGTTGTCGGCGGTGACGCCCTTGATCAGCGGCGTCAGCACATTGTCCGGCACATAGCTGATGAACCTGACATCGTTCTTCTTGAATACGTCAAGAAATGTATCGGACCACGTCATCGCGCACCGGCTCCTTCGCACTTCGGTGGCGCCAGCTGCCGGCGCTTTTGTCGCCTTTCCTTATCATGGCGGATCGGCGACAGTAACCGCGGCGGCAAGAAGACCGCGACGGAATGAGGACGCGCCGGAGGACGCCATGTTTCGCCGATTGTCGCTGGCCGCGATTGTGGCCGCCCTGGCGTCGCAGCCTCGCTCGGCCAGGCCGTCGGCCAGACCTATCCGAACCGGCCGATCACGCTGGTCATCCCGTTTCGCGCCCGGCGGCTCGACCTCGATCGTCGGCCGCACCGTCGCCGACAAGATGAGCGAGATCCTCGGCCAGCAGATCGTGGTCGACAACCGCGGCGGCGCCGGCGGCACGGTCGGCACGCGCGCCGTCGCCAAGAGCGCGCCCGACGGCTACACCATCCTGCTCGGCTACACCGGCACGCTGGCGATCGGCCCGACGCTCTATCAGAACGCCGGCTACGACCCGCGCAAGGACTTCGCGCCGATCGGCATGATCGGCCATGCGCCCAATTCGCTGGTGGTGCATCCGTCGTTTCCGGCGAAGTCGGTGCAGGAGCTGATCGCCTATGCCAAGGCCAATCCCGGCAAGGTCAACTACGGTTCGGCCGGCGTCGGCACGGTCAGCCATGTGTCGGGCGAATATTTCGCCAACGCCGCCGGCATGAAGCTCATCCACATTCCGTACAAGGGCACCGGCCCGGCGCTCGCCGACCTGATCGGCGGCCACATCCCGATGGCGTTCGCGCCAATCCCGGCGACGCACGGACCGGTATCGCAGGGCCTGCTGCGCGGACTGGCGGTGACCAGCGCCAAGCGCTCGAGCCTGGTGCCGGACCTGCCGACCATCGCGGAATCCGGCGTCAAGGATTTCGAGGCGTCGCTGTTCTACGGCCTGGTCGCGCCCGCCGGCACGCCGCGCGACATCATCGATCGCCTCAACAAGGCGCTGCGCGCGGCGCTCGCCAGCGCCGACGTCCAGAAGCGGCTGACCAATGACGGCGCCGAGGCGACCCCGGGCTCGCCGGAGGACTACGCAGCCCACATCGACCGCGACGAGAAGCGTTGGTCGGTGGTGGTGAAGGCATCCGGTGCGACGCGAAAAATAAGAGGACGAGCTCATGTCACGCATTCTGAAGACTGTCGCTGGCGGCGTGCGCTCTGGTCGCGTGTATGCGCTTCGGCATCCGCGCAGCAATATCCGAACCGGCCGATCACGCTGGTGGTGCCGCTGCCGCCCGGCGGCACCAACGACATCATGGCGCGCATCGTCGGCGAACGGATGAGCAAATCGCTCGGCCAGCAAGTCGTGATCGAGAACCGCGCGGCCGGCGGCAGCGGCACCGTGGCGACCCGGCAAGTCGCACGCTCGACGCCGGACGGCTACACCATCCTGCTCAGCTATACCTCGACCTTCGCGACCGGGCCCAGCATGTACAAGAATGCCGGTTACGACGTGCGCAAGGACTTCGCGCCGATCGGCCTCATTGCCGTGTCGCCGAGTCTCGTCCTCGCCAACAAGGACGTGCCGGTCAAGACCATCCCGGAGCTGATCGCCTACATCAAGAAGACGGGCGAGCCGTTCCAATACGGCTCGCCGGGCGTCGGCACGTTCAATCACCTGGCGGCGGAGCTGTTTGCACGCGCCGCCAAGGTCAAGCTGATGGCCATCCCGTACAAGGGCTCCAATGGGCTGACCACCGACTTGATCGCCGGCCACATCAAGATCGGCTTCAACCCGATCCCGGTGTCGCGCGGCGCCATCGAGGCCGGACACATCCGCGCGCTGGCGGTGACCACCGCCAAGCGATCAGGCGCGCTGCCGAATGTCGCCACGCTGGCGGAACAGGGTCTGCCCGGCTTCGACATCTCGCTGCGCTACGGGCTGGCGGCGCCGGCCGGCACGCCCGCCGCCATCGTTGCGCAACTCAACAAGGCGCTCAACGCGGCGCTCGCCGACGAGGCCGTGATCAAGCGCATCCGCCACGAGGGCGCCGAGCCGACACCGATCACACCGCAGCAATACACCGCCGACATCGACAGCGAGGAAACCCGTTGGTCCGCGGTGGTGAAAGAACTCGGCATGGTCGGCAACTGAGCCGCAAAGCAAGGTCGCCCGTCATGATCGGACGCTCAATCGTCGCGCTGGTTGCCGTTGTCGCCACGCTCGGGATTGCGTCGGCGCAGGATTATCCCAGCAAGCCGATCACGCTGATCGTTCCGTTCACGCCGGGCGGCAGCACCAGCGTGATCGCGCGCGCGATCTCGGACAAGCTGAGCGAGCAGCTCAAGCAGCCGATCGTGATCGACAATCGCGGCGGCGCCGGCAGCACGATCGGCGCGCGCGCGGTCGCCAAAAGCCCGCCGGACGGCAGCACCATCCTGCTCGGCACCAACGCCACGCTGACCATCGCGCTCGCACTCACCCGCAACGCGGGTTACGAACGCAAGGACCTCGCCTCCATCGGGTTCGTGGGCGCGGTTCCGAACGTGGTCGCAGTCAATCCGAAATCTCCGGTGCGCTCGATCAGTGAACTGATCCAGCACGCCAAGGAGCAGCGGCGACGTCATTCAATATGGCTCGCCCGGCATCGGCACCGTCAATCATCTCTCGGGCGAGCTCTTGGCGCATACGGCGCGTATCAAGCTCGCTCACGTCCCCTATCGCGGCGCCATGCCCGCGCTCAGCGACCTGCTCGGCGGTCACATCTCGCTGTTGTTCAGCGCCATCCCGAACGTTCACAGCCATGTCGGCGCCGGCACGGTGCGGGCGCTGGCAGTCACCAGCGCCAAGCGCTCGGCCCTGCTGCCCGACGTGCCGACCGTCGCGGAATCCGGCCTGCCCGGCTTCGAGGCGACGCTCGGCTATGGCCTGTTGGCGCCAGCCGGCACGCCGCGTCCGATCATCGATCGGCTCAATCGAGAGCTGCGGACCGCGCTGTCGACCGAGGCCGTGCGCAAGCTCTTGGTCAACGAGGGCGTCGATCCGCTCGCGACGACGCCCGAGGAATTCACCGCCATGATCGATCGCGAGGAACCCAAATGGTCGGCGCTGATCAAGCAGCTCGGCCTGACCGCAAACTGACGTCGCGACAGAGGACTGACATGATGATGATACGCTCACTGACCGCGCTGATCGTCGCGATCGCCGCATCGCTCGGTGTCGCCGCCGCGCAGGACTATCCCAACCGGCCGATCACGCTGGTGGTGCCCTACGCGGCGGGCGGCGGCAACGATGTGATGGCGCGCATCGTCGGCGAGAAGATGAGCAAGACGCTCGGTCAGCAGTTGGTCATCGACAACCGTCCCGGCGCCGGCGGCGCACTGGCGACGCGCCAGGTCGCCAAGGCGGCGCCTGACGGCTACACGCTGGTGATCGGCGGCACCGGTTCGCTCGCGGTCAATCCAACGCTGCTGCCCAATGTCGGCTACGACGTGCGCAAGGATTTCGCGCCGGTCGGCATGATCGGATCGAGCGCGATGATCGTGCTGATCCACCCGTCACTCGCCGCCAAGACCATTCCGGACCTGATCGCGCTCGCCAAGAAGCAGCCGGGCAAGCTCACCTTCGCGTCTGCCGGCGTCGGCTCGGGAATCCATCTGGGCGCGGAACTGTTCGCCAACATGGCGGACATCAAGCTGGTGCACGTGCCCTATAAAGGCACCGGCCCGGCCCTCACCGATCTCATCGGCGGCCACGTGTCGATCTATTTCAGTTCGCTGCCGCCGGCGATCGGCATCGTCAAAGACGGCAAGGTGCGGGCGCTGGCGGTGACCGCCACCAAGCGCTCCGAGCATTTTCCCGGACCTGCCCACGGTGGCGGAGGCGGCATTGCCGGGGTTCGAAGCGGCGCTGCGCTACGGCATCGTGGCGCCCGCCGGCACGCCGCGCCCGATTGTCGACAAGCTCAACGCCGCGCTGCGCCAGGCACTGGCCGATCCCGACACCATCGCGCGCATCGCCCGCGACGGCACCGAAACCGTCCCCTCGAGCCCCGAGGAGTACGCCGCCGACATCGACCGCGAGGAGCGCAAATGGTCGGAGGTGGTGAAGCGCGCGGGATTGGCGGCGGGCGCGCAGCCAGGCGCGAAGTAGCGCAGAACGCGCATCAACGATGCGCTTGGCGTCCAGTGGGCCAAGTCAAGTCAGCGCCAAAGAGCAGACATCCGCTTATCGGATTTTCTTGGCCGGCTGCTTGGCGAGTTCACGGCAGCTCTTGATGAAGAGCTGCGCCAGGGGGCTGATGGTGCGGTTCTTCAATGAAACTATCCCGACAGGCACGTGACCAAGTGGCTGTTTGATGGGAAGGACTTGCAACTTCGGACGCCAGCCAGAAAATCGATATACAGAATTCGGGAAAATCGAGACAAAGCGCCCAGTCGCTAGCAGACTTATCCGAAGTTCCGCGGGTTCGCCGATCACGGTCGTGCGGGGATAATTGAGCCCGCTCGCGCGAAAGGCTTTCATCACGACCGACCCGAGGCCACTTTCTGGCGGTGGCAGAACCCATGGTTCGTTCACCAAGTCGGAAAGCTCGATCCTACGCCGATGGGCCAACGGATTTTGCGCCCCGACCACGACGGAATATATGTCATCAAAGAGGAATTCGTACTGTAGTCGCTCGTCGGCAATGGTGTCGAACCTCCGTGCAATCAAAAGATCAACACTCCTTTCGGTCAATTCACGGTACTGTGTTTCCACATATGCGGTGACGAGACGAAACACGACCCGCGGATACCGGCTGGAGAGCCGATCAACAACGGCCGAAACAAAGGTCGCAGCCAGAAACGGATTACATCCTACTCGCACTTCACCGACCGAAGGATCGGCGAGGGACGCGACGTTCTTTACTGTTTGGCGCAGATCGTCGAACACGACCGTTCCGCCGTCGAGCACAGCGCGCCCGTATTCAGTCGGCGTGACTCCCTGCCGGCTGCGGTCGAGCAGACGTACGCCGAGAGCATGTTCAAGATCCGCAATCGAGCGGGAAATGGCGGGCTGCCCGGTGTTCAGAAGCGCTGCGGCCTTGCTCATGCTGCCAGCCTGTACGACGGCCATGAGAACGTGAAGGTCGTGCAATTTCATTCGACATCCGATGCGGTCGCTGAGTTGCATGGCGCCATCCATCACAGGGCTGTTATATCAACATTCGAAAATAGCATTATTCGAGCATACCAGCATCTATTACTTTCGCTGCCGAAGCTGAGTTGTTGCCGGAGAACGTGCTCAACGTCCTCGGTGCATCAGGGAGGCAACGATGCATACCCCTCACCGTAGACAATTTCTGCGACTGGCCGCCGGCGCAGCTGCATTGCCGGCCGTATCGTGGACCGCAAGCGCTCAGACATGGCCATCGCGACCGGTGCGGCTGGTTGTTGGCTTTGGCGCTGGCAGCACAGCTGACCTCCTCGCGCGCCTGATGAGTCAATGGCTCTCCGAGCGGCTCGGCCAGCAATTCGTTGTCGAGAACCGGACGGGCGCCGGCGGAAACATCGCGACCGAGGCGGTCGTGCGTGCGCCGGCCGACGGCTATACGTTGCTCCTGGCTGGTTCGAACGATGCGATCAATACCAAGCTCTACGACAAGCTCTCCTACAACTTCATTCGAGACATCGAGCCGATCGCGGCTCTCACCCGTTCGCCAAATGTCATGGTGGTCAATCCGTCCGTTCCAGCCACGACCGTTCCCGAGTTTATCGCTTATGCGAAAGCCAATCCTGGCAAGATAAACATGGCGTCCGTCGGCATCGGAACCGTGCCGCATGTCGCTGGCGAGTTGTTCAATATCATGGCCGGCGTCAACTTGATTCATGTGCCATATCGCGGCGCACCGGCAGCATTCAGCGATCTTATCGGTGGACAGGTGCAGGTAAACTTCCCTCCCATAGATGGTTCCATCGAACACATCAGGACCGGAAAACTGCGCGCGCTTGCAGTGGCCGCTGTGAAGCGCTCGGAAGTACTTCCGAATGTGCCGACCCTGGCGGAATTCTTGCCTGGCTTCGAGGCGAGCGTCTTTTTAGGTATCGGCGGCCCAAAAGGCACGCCTGCCGCAATTGTCGGAAGGCTCAACAAGGAAATCAACGCTGCCCTGACCGATTCCAACGTAAAGGCTCGGTATGCCGACCTTGGCACCATCGTGCTTGGGGGCTCGCCGGCCGACTTCGGCAAGCTCATCGCCGAAGATGCGGAGAAATGGGGCAAGGTAGTCCGGGCGGCCAACATCAAGGCGGGATGACCCGTGCAATATTCCCGAACGCGCGATAGTCGAATTTCAGCGGCCTGATGTCCTTAAAGCGTGAGTCGTGCCTAAGACGTGGATGGCCGGGCATCAGGGCGTTCACGCCCCAACCAACGGGATGTGATCTCGTGATCGGGGCCGGCTATTCGACGACGTCGAGCTTCACCTTGGCGACACCCTGTCCCACCATGCCGAGCGATTTCAGCGGCGGAATGCGAAACGTCGATCACGCGTCCGCGCACGAACGGTCCACGATCGTTGATCCGCACCGTGACCGACCGTCCGGTGGTGACGTTGGTGACGCGCACGCGCGTGCCGAACGGCAGCGTCGGGTGCGCGGCGGTCAGTTCACGGGCGTTGAATTTCTCGCCGCTCGCGGTGCGCGAGCCCTGGCTGTAATAGCTGGCAATTCCATCGGATGGGCCCGCGGAAGCGACTTGGGTGCGCGCGCTGCGCCGGCTGCGCACGGGTCTTGTCTCCCCGTCCTCCACCACCGTCACGGGCTTTGCCGATGCCTGCCGAGGCTGCGGCGCCGTGATCTGTTTGGCGTCCGCAACGAATTGAGCGCAGGCTGAAAGAGTGACCGCCGCCAACGCGACCACCGCCAGACGCGCGGCGGTCCGGCACGCGTGCTCACGCTCGCCAAAGAACGCAACGCTCGCTGCGATGACCCCGACCGACGGCCGACTACCGGTGCTGGACAACATCCTCGCCCCCAAAAACCAGCCGCTAAGGCAGGGGCGAAATTTGGCCTGATGACGGCCAATATGTGGTCGCGATGGGCGCCCCGCCGATAGTCGGCGGACGTGGCATTTTTGCCACGCGCCCGAGGGGTTTTACGAGCCACAAGGAAGCCGCACTCCGCCGCGCCCCGCGCGCTATCCTTGGCGGGATCGCAGGACCACGACCTTGGCGTTGAGCGGCGTGCGTTGATAGAGGTCGATGACGTCCTGATTGAGCATGCGAATGCAGCCGGACGACACGCTCTGCCCGATCGTCTCGGGCTCGTTGGTGCCGTGGATGCGGTAGAGCGTGTCCTTGTTGCCTTGCCAGAGATACATGGCACGCGCACCGAGCGGATTGCCGGGACCTCCCGCCACGCCGAGACCGCTGCGCAACTGGCTCAGTTGCCGCCTGATCTCGGGCTGGCGCTGGATCATTTCCTTCGGCGGATACCAATCCGGCCATTCCTGCTTGTTGCGAATGACGGCCTCCCCGGACCAGCCGAAACCCTGCCGCCCCACGCCGATGCCGTAGCGGATCGCACGTCCGCCTCCCTGCACGAGATAGAGATAGCGGCTATGCGGGTCGACGATGATCGTGCCGGGCGGCTCTTGGGACGGATAGGTCACCGCCCTGCGCAGATAATTCGGATTGACGTCCGACAACTCCACCGCCGGAATCGGGAAGCGCTCACCGGCCACCGGGCCATAGAGCGCCGCGTATCGGCGGTCGAAGCCGGCATCGTACGAGCGCTCGCCCCGTCGTGGTTCGATCGGCGGCGCTTCTTGTTGGTAGCGGGGCTCAGCCGACCGCGGCGGGCAGAAGAACAGGAAGCAGTCTTGTGCCGAAGCGCTGCCGGAGATGAGCGTGAAGCAAATGGCCAATACGCGATACATGTGGGGTGACCTTACGCCGCGCGTGTTACCCCCCTCCGTCCAGTATGCCAACACGGCCCATTCCGAACAACCACCCCAGCCGTGAGAAATCGGCGGCGCGCGCAGCGTGATACAGGACCGGCGTACCTCTTTTGAGGGGATGTGGTTTGCGTATACTGGCCCCCCAACCTGCGGCCGTGACCCCTGAGGCCATCCATGAATTTCGACTTCACCGAAGAGCAGAAGCTGTTCGCCGATAGCGTGCGGAAGTTCGCGCAGGCGCATCTCGAGAAGGATGCGCTCAAGCGCGCGCACGATCCGCGCTTTCCGTTCGACGTGGCGAAGCTGATGAGCGAGCAGGGGCTCATGGGCATCACCATCCCGGAGGCCGACGGCGGCAGGGCGGCACGCTGATGGACGCGGTGATCGCCATCGAGCAGGTCGCCGCGGTCTGCCCGCGCAGCGCCGACGTGGTGCAGTTCGGCAATTTCGGCCCGATCCGCACCTTCGCCGAATACGGCACGCCGCAGCAGAAGGCAGCGCTGGCTGCCCGACCTGCTGCCGGGCCGCATGGTGATGAGCCTCGGCATGACCGAGCCCGACGCCGGCTCGGCCGTCGACCGAGCTCAAGACCAGCGCCAAGCCGGACGGCGCGCACTACGTCATCAACGGCACGCAAGGTGTTCTCCACCTTCAGCCCGGACGCCGCGATCTTCCTGGTCTATGTGCGCTACGGGCCGGGCGTCGGCGGCATCGGCTCGGTGATCGTCGAGCGCGGCACGCCGGGCTTCACCATCGGCCACGCCGTCGAGCTTCATGAGCGGCGAGGAATGGTGCGAGCTGCATTTCGACAATTGCCGCATCCCGGCCGAGAACGTGCTGCTCGGGCCCGGCGGCTTCAAGAAGCAGATGGCGGGCTTCAACGTCGAGCGGCTCGGCAACACCGCGCGCTCGCTGGCGTTCGGCCGCTACGCCTTCAACCAGGCGCGCGAGCATGCGCTGACCCGCAAGCAGTTCGGCCGGCCGCTGTGCGAATTCCAGGGCCTGCAATGGAAGTTCGCCGACATGGCGATCAAGCTCGAAGGCGCGCAGCTCCTGCTCTATCGCGCCGCCGCCAATGCCGACCGCGGGCTGCCGTCGGCCTACGAGACCGCGGTCGCGAAGGCCGCCTGCAACCAGGCCGGCTTCGAGGTCGCGCACGAGGCGGTGCAGATCATGGGCGCGATGGGCTACAGCCGCGAGAGCGCTGGTCGAATACTGCATGCGGCGCTGCCGCGGCTGGATGATCGCCGGCGGCTCGGTCGAGATGCTGAAGAACCGCATCGCCGAGCACGTGTTCGACCGCCGCTTCGACCAGCGCCCGCCGACGCCGAAGCGCGGAAGCCGCGCGGAGTGACATGCCGCGGAGTGACAGCGAACGCATCCGCTTGAGCGGCAAATGCGCTGCTCGCGCCGCAGTCGGTCGCGATCGTCGGGCAGTCGAACGACGCCACGCAAGACCGCCGGGCGGCCGCTGAAATTCCTGCGGCAGGCGGGCTATGCCGGCCGCATCTATCCGATCAATCCGCGGCGCGACAGGTGCTGGGCGAGCGCGCCTGGCCGTCGCTCGCGGCGCTGCCGGAAGTGCCCGACCACGCCTACATCGTGACGCCGACCGACGCCGCGATCGAGGCGGTCGAGGAATGCGGCCGGCTCGGCGTCAAGGTCGCGACCGTGCTCGCCGACGGCTTCGCCGAAGCCGGCGCGCGAAGGCGACAGCGCGCGAGGCGCGGCTGCGCGAGATCTGCGCCGCGCACCGGCATCCGCGTCGTCGGCCCGTCGAGCCTCGGCGTCGTCGACCTGCGCACCAAGGCGATGCTCACCGCCAACGCCGCCTTCGACGAGCCGGACCTGCCGGTCGGCCGCATCTTCGCCGCCTCGCATTCCGGCAGCATGATCGGCGCGCTGCTGTCGCGCGGCAAGGCGCGCGGCATCGGCTTTGCCGGCCTGGTCTCGGTCGGCAACGAGGTCGACCTGTCGCTCGGCGAGATCTGCGCAGCCGACGCTCGACGATCCCGGCATCGACGGCTACATGCTGTTTCTCGAAACCATGCGCAACGCGGAGGCGCTGCGCCGCTTCGCGCTCGCGGCGGCCGCAGCGCGGCAAGCCGATCCTCGCCTACAAGCTCGGCCGCTCGGCCGCGGCGCGCGAGCTTGCGGTCTCGCACACCGGCGCGCTCGCCGGCGAGGACGACGTCGCCGACGTGTTCCTCGCCGAATGCGGCATCGCGCGCGTCGATACGCTCGACGGCCTGATCGAGGGCTTGCCGCTGCTGGCGCGCGTGCCGGCCGCGACCGCGCGGCGCGGCGCCGACGCGTCGGCGTGGTCACGACCACCGGCGGCGGCGCCACCATGGTGGTCGATCCGCTGGCCAGCCGCGGCGTCGCGATCGAGCCGCCGAGCGCCGAGACGCTGGCGCGCTTCAACGGCCGCCGGCATCGAGGTCAAGCCGGCGCGGCATCGTCGACCTCACGCTCGCCGGCGCGCGCTACGACGTGATGAAGGCGGCGCTCGACATTCTGCACGACCGCGCCGGAATTCGATCTGGTGCTGGCGGTGGTCGGCTCGTCGGCGCGCGTTCCATCCCGAGCTCGCGGTCAAGCCGATCATCGACAGCGCCGGCGCCGGCAAGCCGCTCGCCGCGTTTCTGGTGCCCGGAGCGCCGGAGGCGCTGGCGACGCTGAGCCGCGGCCGGCGTGCCGAACTTCCGCACGCCGGAAGCCTGCGCCGACGCGATCGCCGCCGCGCTGCGCGCGGCGCGCGCCGCGGCCGATCGCCGTCCGACGCGAGCTGCGGCGCCGCGCCGCCGGCGACGGCCGCATGCTCGACGAGCTCGAAGCCGACGCGCTGCTCGAGCGCCTCGGCATCGCGCGCGCGCCGTCGGTCGCGCTCGACGCCGACATCACGCAAGCGCCGGCCCTGCCCTTTCCCTATCCGGTCGCGGTCAAAGTGCTGTCGGCCGAGATCGCGCACAAGACCGACGTCGGCGGCGTCGTGCTCGGCGTGCCGATGACGCCGCGCTGCTCGCGGCGATCGAGCAGATCCGCGCCAACGTCGCGCAGCGCCGCCCGGACGCGCGCGTCGACGCGCGTGCTGGTGCAGCCGATGGTCGTCGGGGCTCGGCGAGGTGCTGATCGGCTATCGCGTCGATCCGCGATGTCGGCCCGCTGGTCATGCTCGCGGCCGGCGGCATGCTCACCGAAATCTACCGCGACCGCAGCCTGCGGCTCGCGCCGGTCGATCTCGCGACCGCGCAGGACATGATCGCCGAGGTGCGCGGCCTGCAAGCGCTCGCCGGCTATCGCGGCAAGCCCGAAGGGCGATCTCGACGCGCTGGCGCACGCCATCGTGGCGCTGTCGCAGCTCGCCGAGGACCCCGCCGTCGCCGAGGCCGAGATCAATCCGCTGATCGTGCGGCCCGCGGGCGAAGGCGTGGTCGCGGTCGATGCGCTGGTGAAGCTCGGCGTCGGATATGCGTGTCGCACGGCTGTCGAGCGGATCCGTAATCGTCCCGTCGCGAGATGAGCGCCAGTCCAGGAGACACGCCATGTCCCACGCCGAAGCCCTGCACACGCTGCATCCCGCCGCCGGCGCGACCGAGGCCATCGTCGACTTCGTCGGCGAGCTGCGCCACGACGCGCTGACCGACGAGGTCCGCCACTACGCGCGGCGGCATCTGCTCGACACCGTCGGCGTGATGATCGCCGGCGCGCGGCGGCGACGTCGCGACGCACGCCGAGGCGGTGCTGGTCGGCGGTGCGGCCCGCCGGCCGCATGCCGGTGCCGGGCCGCGCGCGGCGCGCCGACCTGATCGACGCCGCGTTCCTCGGCGGCACCGCGGCGCACGGCATCGAGCTCGACGACGGCTACCGCCAAGGGCTCGGTGCATCCGCGGCTGCGCCGTCGTGCCGGCGGTGCTGTCGCGCTCGGCTACGACAAGAACGGCGAGCGGCGCGGCGCTGATCGAGGCGATGGTCGCCGGCTACGAGACCGACATCGCGATCGGCCGCGCCTGCGCATCCCGACCTGCGCCAGCGCGGCTTCCATCCGACCGGCGCGGTCGGCGTGTTCGGCGCCGCCATGGCGACCGGCAAGCTGCGCGGGCTCACGCCGCAGCAACTTCGCCAATGCGCTCGGCATCGCGGCGTCGAGCGCGGCCGGGCTGTTCGCCTTCGTCAACGGCGGCGCCGACATCAAGCGGCTGCACGCCGGCCATGCCTCGCGCGAAGGCCTGCAGGCCGCGCTGCTCGCCGAGCAGGGCGTCGAAGGCCCGCCCGACGTGATCGAGGCGCGCGACGGCTTCATGCAGGCTTTCGCCTTCGGCCGCGCCGAGCAAGGCGCGGCCGATCGCGCTGCCGCCGGCGGCGCCGTTCGGCATCACCGACTGCTACATCAAGCCCTATCCCTGCTGCCGCCACATCCAGCCGGCGGTCGAGGCGCTGATCGGCCTCCTCAACGACGAGAAGATCGCGACCGACGAGGTCAAGCGCGTCGACGGTCGAGACCTATCGCATCGCCGCCGAGCACGCCGACACCGGCTGGGACGATTTCGCCAGCGCGCAGCTGAGCTTCCCCTACCTGATGGGGCTCGCGCTGAAATTCCGCGGCATCAAGTTCGAGCATTTCGAGCGAGCGGTCGCGCAGCGATCCCGGCTTCGCCGGCGCTCGCGGCGCAAGCTCACAGATCACGGCGCCGACCGAGATCGATCGCGCTCTATCCGCAGCTGCGGCCGGCGCGCGTGACCGTGACGACCGCGCGCGGCAAATTCACGCGGCAGGCCGACGAAGCGCTGGGCTCGCGCCTCGTGCCGCTCGACGACGACGGCCTGAAGGCCAAGTTCCTGGATCTGGTCGAGCCGGTGCTCGGACGGCGCGAAGGCGCAAGAGCTGGCGCAGCAGTTGTGGTCGGTCGACACGATGGCCGACGTGACGCCGCTGATCGACGCGCTGGCGAAGCCGGCGCGCTGAGCCCATGCCCAAGCGCGTCGTCCTTGTTCATCCAACCCCGCTCGCGCTGCCGCCGGTCGACGAGGCGTTCAAGACGCTGTGGCCGCAGGCGCAGGTGCTCAACCTGCTCGACGAAACGCTCTATGCCGATGTCGGACCGAACGGCGAAACGACGCCCGCGCTGGTGGCGCGGGTTGCCAACCTGCTGCGCCATGCCGAAGCGAGCGGCGCCGACGGCATCGTGTTCTCAGGCTCGACCTTCGGCCCGGCGGTCGAGGAAGGCCGCAAGGGCATGAAGGTCCCGGTGCTGCGCATCGAAGAAGCGATGATGGACGACGCGGTCGCGCGCGGCGGTTCGATCCTGGTGGTCTCGACCCAGAAGCGCGCGATGCCGGTGGTGCGCAGCACGCTCGACGCCTCGGCCAAGCGCGCCGGCAAGAGCCCAGAGATCAAGGAACTCTGGGTCGCGGGCGCGCGCGACGCGCTCAACGCCGGCGATCATGACCAGCACGATCGCCTGATCGCCGAGCAATCGGCGGCGGCCGGCAGCTTCGACACCATCGTGCTGAGCATGATCTCGATGGCGCCGGCGCGCGCGAAGATGCCGCCGCCGCTGGCGGGCAAGACATTGACCAGCGGCGAAGCCGCGGTCGCGCGCATGCGCAAATTGTTGGGAGAGTAACGCCATGATGATCGTCCGCGCCGCGGCGCTCGCAGCCCTGCTCGTCGCCGGAAGTTCGGCACAGGCGCAGGACTTCTACAAGGGCAAGCAGGTCACCATCCTGGTCGCCGGCACCGCCGGCGGCGGCATCGACATCGGCGCGCGGGTGATGGCGCGCCACTTGGGCAAATTCATCCCCGGCAATCCGAACGTGGTCGCGCAATTGATGCCGGGGGCCGGCGGCATCCGCATGATCGACCACATGAACCAGGTCGCTCCGAGAGACGGCACCGTGATCGGCACGGTGGCGCCGGGGCCGATCATCGAGCCGCTGATCGGCAAGCGCAAGATCAACTACCGCATGACCGACTTCACCATGCTCGCGGCGATGGACAAGGACGTGACGCTCTGCATCGCCTGGGGTGCGTCGAAATTCAAATCGATCCAGGACGTGATGGCCACGACCATGACGGTCGCCGGCACCGGCGCCGGCTCATCGACCGATATCTACCCGCTGTTCCTCAACGAGGTGATGGGCACGAAATTCAAGGTCATCACCGGCTATCAGGGATCGCAGGAAACCATCATCGCCATCGAGCGCGGCGAGGTCGATGGCCGCTGCGGTTGGGGATGGTCGAGCCTCAACAGCACCAAGCCCGACTGGGTGCGCGACAAGAAGGTCACCTACCTGATGCAGATGGCGCTCGAACGGAATCCGAAAGTGGACGCGCCGCTCGCGCTCGATTTCGCCAAGGACGAAGCGACCCGACAGATGATGGTGCTGATGTTCGGTCCGCTGTCGCTGAACAAGCCGTTCTTCGGACCGCCCGGCATGCCGGCAGCGCGCACGGCCGAGTTGCGCAAGGCATTCGCGCAGGCGCTCGACGACAAGGAGCTGCGCGCCGACGCGGTCAAGGCGTTCGGCGATGAGCTTGCAGCCGACCGGCGGCGAACGCGCGCAGCAGCTGATCGCCGAGATCTATGCAACGCCGCCCGAGGTGGCGGAACGGGTGCGCGGGCTGTTGTCGAAGTAGGCGTCTGGCCGAAGTAGCTGGCTATTCGTGCCGCAGCGCCTCGATCGGGTCGAGCCGGGCGGCGCGGCGCGCCGGGAAATATCCGAACACCACGCCGACCAGCGCCGAGAAGCCAAAGGCGACCAGAACGATCATGGGATCGACCATGAACGGCACCTGCAGTCCGCTCGGTGGCGAGCCACGCAAGGCCAAGCCCAGCAAAATCCCGAGCAACCCGCCGAACAAGGACAACACGACCGCCTCGACCAGAAACTGCATCAAGACCTGACCTTCGAGCGCGCCGATGGCAAGGCGGATACCAATCTCGCGCGTGCGCTCGGTCACCGACACAAGCATGATGTTCATGATGCCGATGCCGCCGACCAGCAGGCTGACGGCGGCGACCGCGCCAAGCAAGCCGGTCAGCATCGCTGTCGTACCGGCGACGGTCTGAGCGAGCTGCCGCATGTCGCGGACGGAGAAATCGTCCTCCTGGCCACGCGCCGATATTGCGGCGCTCCCGCAACAGCCGTTCCACATCCGCCTGCACTTTGGCCGTATCGACGCCATCTTGGGCCGAGATGGCAATGGTGCCGATGTCGGTGTTGCCTGCCAGTCGCCGGTGAAAGGCCCGCAGCGGCAGCAGCACCACGTCATCCTGATCGGTGCCCATGCTCGACTGGCCTTTCGCTTCCAGCAGGCCGATCACCTCGCAGGAAACATTCTTCACTCTGATGTTCTGGCCGACCGCTTCGGTAGTGACCGAAAAGCTTGTCGCGCACGGTCTGACCCGAGGATGCAGACGGCCCGGCCGCCGCGAATTTCTCCGTCCAGGAACTGGCGCCCGGCCGCGAGCATCCAGTCCTGCGTAATGAAATAGTCCAGGTCGGTGCCGGTCACGACAGTGACGCGATTTTCGCCGCCGTAGATCACGGTGAAAGACTTCTGCGCGACCGGTGCAATGGCACGCACGCCCGTCAACTGAGTCCTGAAGCGCCTCCAGGTCGCGGACGTTGAAGGCCTTCGCATCGGTGCTGGCGCGGCCAGGACCGAACTGGCCCGGGCGCACGAACAGCAGATTGCTGCCGAGCCTTGAAATGTCGGCGGTGACCTTCGCCGTCGTGCCGTTGCCGATCGTCACCATCGCGATGACCGCAGCAACACCGATGACGATGCCAAGAACGGTCAGAAACGACCGCAGCGCATTGCGGCGGATCGCCTGGAATGCAAGCTTGATGGCCTCGAACAGCATCAGGCCGCCTCCCGCCTCGGAGCGTCGGACTCGACGCGACCATCGACAAAGCGGATGGTGCGTGCGGCATAGGCCGCGATGTCGGATTCGTGAGTCACCATGATAACGGTGATGCCCTGATCCCGGTTGAGACTGGTCACCAGCTCCATGATCTCGCGGCTCGTCTTGGTGTCGAGATTGCCGGTCGGCTCATCGGCCAACAGCACGGCCGGATCGGTGACGATGGCTCGCGCGATCGCCACGCGCTGCTGTTGACCGCCGGACAGCGCCGCGGAGGTGTGATGCTCTCGTCCCTCAAGCCCGACGCGCTTGAGCGCGCCGAGCGCGAGTTGACGGCGTTCGCGCGGCGGCAGGCCTCGATAGATGAGCGGAAGCTCGACGTTCTCGACCGCGGTCGTTCGCGGCAGGAGGTTGAAGCCCTGGAACACGAAGCCGAGAAAATGCCGCCGCAGCAAGGTGCGCTGATCGTGGCTCAGCTCCCCGACCGAAACGCCTTTGAACAGATAGTCGCCGCTGGTCGGCGTATCGAGGCAACCGATGATATTCATCGCCGTGGACTTGCCGGAGCCAGAAGGCCCCATGATCGCGACAAACTCGCCCGCATTGAACGCCAGATCGACGCCCGCGAGCGCATGCACCGCAGCGTCGCCGTCACCATAGACCTTGGTGACGCCGCGCAGCTCGATGATCGAGCCGGTGTCGACTGGCTTGGCCAGTCACGTCGAGCACCTTCAGCGGCTAGCGGTATCGACGATGATCGCGTTCGTCCGGCTGAATCGCGCCTTTGCGAATTTCGGTTTTCCGGCCATCGGTGGCGCCGATCACGACCGGCACCGGCAACCGGCAGCGCCGTTGCGCAGGACCCAGATCCGGCGATTGGGACCGGCTGCTTCGGGCTCGCTCGGCCGGCGGAACATGGCGCCCGGCGGCTTCGGCAACAGGCGATCCAGCAAGCCCGGGCTTTTCTTTTTTCCGGCCATTGCCGACGCGGGAGAAAACCGCAGTGCCGCGTTCGGCACGAGCAGCGCGTCATTGACCTGTTCGACCACGATCTCCGCCGTCGCCGTCATGCCGGGCCGGATCATCAATTCGGCATTGTCGATCGACAGCACCGCCTTGTAGGTGACCACGCCCTGCACGACTTCGGAGCCGAAGCGAATGTCGCGAATGCTGGCGGGAAACTTGCGGTCCGGATAGGCGTCGACGCTGAAGGTCGCCTTTTGCCCGACCCTGACCTTGCCGACATCGGCCTCGTCGATATCGACCTGCAGCTCCATGTGACGCAGGTCCTGGGCGATCACGAACAAGACCGGCGCTTGCAAGGACGAGGCGACGATCTGGCCCGGATCGACGCTTCGCTTCAGGACGACGCCGTCGATCGGCGAGCAGATGCAGGCCTTGGCAAGATTGATCTCGCTGAGGCGCAGATCGGCTTCGACGACCTTGACTTCCGCCAGCGCGCTGCTGTGGGCAGCAACCGCCCGGTCGTAGGCCGCCTTGGTCAGCTCGAGGTCCCTGACGGTGGCGGCGCCTTTGGTCAACAGCTCCTTCTTGCGTTCGAACTCGGCCCGTCTCTCCTCGATCGTGGTCAGCGGTGTCCGCAACCTTGGCCCGCGCAGCATCCAGTCTGGCGCGAACGCTGTCGACGGTGGCCCTGAGCTTGTCGGTGTCGAGCTCGGCCAGCGGCTGGCCGACCTTCACCGGGCTGTTGTAGTCGACATGAACCTTGCGGATCGTGCCGGACAGCTCGCTCGATACGTTGACCTGCGTGATCGGCTGCGCGGCGCCGGTGGCCGTGACGATGACGGTCAGGTTACCGCGCACGGCCGGTTCGGTGACGTAGCTCGCAGCGGCTTGATTGCCCCTGCAACGACCACATCGCATAGACACCGCCGACCGCAACCACCACGAGCACGGCCCACATGATATTGCGCGGTCGGAAAATGCGCGACCCTGCGTTCTTCTTGACGCCCAAAATCGCACCGACATCGGGAGATGCGGCATTCGAGGGGGTTGGTGCAAGCATGGCATGGCTCCGGATCGAGGCCTTTTGATCGGTCCGGAACCGCTGATCCACCTTGATTTCATATCAAGAGTAAGCGCCGAGGAGTCTGATCCGAGCTGGAACTCGGAAGCTAACGCGATCGGATCAAGTCAAAGGAGCGCGCGATCGCCGCGCTTCGCTGAACAGCCACGCGCCCTTGCCCAATTCCTCCGGGAACGGCGCGATGAGAGCATCGCCGGCGCGGCGGGACGCAAGTCCGCCGCTGCGCAGCGTCGCCTCCGCACGATCGAGCGACGCGACCGTCACGCCATAGCCGCCGATGAACGGCAGCGACGGGATCGCGATCTCCGGCAGCGCCGCCGCGAAGGCGTCGCGCGTGACGAGATCGATCCGGCCGCGGTCGAGCGCGACCGCCTGCCCCGCCCGCGTCCGCACCGCCGCGCAGCCGAGTGAAGCGCGCGTAGCGCGCCGCCGCCTCGTCCACGTCCGCGACGACGATCACCAGGCTCGCAAGCCCGCGCGCGCCGTTCGGATGCGACGAGCCAGCGCGGCTGCCACACCGCAGTCCTCGGTGTGATGGGTCAGCATCTGGATGCGGCCTTCCGCCATCTCGCCGGGCTCGACGCGCGCCACCGTGAAGGCCGCGGTCGCGGTGCCGGTCTCGGTATCGACCGGCCGCTTGAACGGGCAATCGGCCGGGTGCGGAAGCCGGCCTCGCCGAGCCGGCGATGCCACGCATTGGCGTCGGCGACCGCGAACGCCGCCAGCTGGATGCCGGAATAGCGCGCGAGCGCCGCCTCGAATTCGCGGCCGAGCGGCGTGTCGGCGGTCTTGAACAGCACCTCCATGTAGCCGCGCGTCAGCATGGCGCAGACATTGCCGGTGCCGGTCGGCGCCGCCGTCCGGCGCGACCTGCACCGACACCGGCGTCGGCGCAAAGCCCGCGCGCGCGAGCGCCGCGGCCGCCGCCTGCGGGTCGCGGACGAAATGCCCGACATGGTCGAGAAAAATCTCCTCGCCCAGCGGCAACTGGCGGTCGGTTTCGGTCATTTGCGACATTTTGAGCCATCGAAGCTTATTCTCTGCCTAACCATCTTACAAGACATCATTGGACCGGATGACTAGATTGTCTGGAAGAGATCCTGCGTGTCGGAATTCGGAGTGGACTGATGAACAGACGTGAAATCCTCGGCGGCGGCCTGGCGATGTCGGCGTCTGCCCTGGCGCCGCTCCCGGCGTTTGCCCAGGCGCAAATATCCGGACCGTCCGATCAAGCTGATCGTGCCGTTTGCGGCCGGCGGCGTCGTCGACGCGGTCGCGCGCCAGTGCGCCGAACGCATCAAGCCGCATCTCGGCACGATCGTGGTCGAGAACATCGGCGGCGCCGGCGGCACCATCGGCATGGGCGAAGTCGCCCGCTCGCAAGCCCGACGGCTATACGCTCGGGCTCGGCAACACCAGCACGATGGTGATCAACCCGGCGATCATGCCGAAAATTCCGTACGATGCGGCCAAGGATTTCGAGCCGATCGCCATCCTCGCGATCTCGGCGAGCGGCATCATCGTGCATGCGTAGTGCCGGCGAAGACCCTCAAGGAGTTCATCGCCTACGCCAAGGCCAATCAGGACAAGCTGTCCTACGGCTCGGCCGGCGCCGGCACCATGACGCATCTCGCCGGCGAGCTGTTCAAGCATCTGACCGGGACGCCGAAGATCGTTCACGTGCCCTACAAGGGCGCGGGCCCGAGCCTCAACGATCTCGTCGGCGGCGCAGTGCCGATGCGCGACCATCAACGTGACCGGCCAGCTGCTGCGAGCTGCACAATTCCGGCAATGTCCGCATCCTCGCGGTGACGTCGGAGCAGCGGCTCAAGGGCGCGCCCGATATTCCGACCGCGGTCGAAGCCGGACTGCCGAACATGATCGGCGCAGCTCTTCACCGGCCTGCTGGCGCCGGCCGGCACGCCGAAGCCGATCGTCGATCAGATCTACCAGGCGCACGCAAAAGGCTGATGCAGGATCCGGCGATGCAGAAAGCGCTGACCGATCAGGGCCTGGAGCCGATCATCGATTTCGAGCCCGACAAGATGCGCGCCTTCATGAAGGAAGAGGACGATCGCTGGCGCCGGTGCTGGCGACGGCCGGGCTGAAGTAGCGCCACGTTGGCCGGGCGGTCTCTCGCATCCGCGTGTAATGAGCGCACGCGTCGCTCACGATGCGCGCGGCGCTGCCTTCACCCGCTCGGCCGGCCGTCCGCATCAACAGGTCGCGGTCGACCTTGTTGGTCGAGGCCAGCGGCAATTCGTCGACAAACCAGACGAAGCGCGGGTGCTGATAGGCCGGCGCGTGGGCGAGCGCGAATTTCTTCATCTCGTCCTCGCTCGGCGCCTGCCCGGCCTTCGGAATCACGAACGCGACCGGCTTCTGGCCCTTGATGTCGTCATCGACCGGCACCACCGCCGCCTGCGCCACGGCGGGATGGCGTTCCAGCATGCGCTCGACGTCGGCGGGATAGATATTCTCGCCACCCGACACGAACATGTCGTCGGTGCGGCCGACGAAATAATGGAAGCCGTTCTCGTCGCGGCGGAACACGTCGCCGGTGATGTAGATAGCCGTCCTCCGTGATCGGCGGCGGCACGTCCGGCCGGTTGTGATAGCCGTTCATCACCGCCGGACACTTCATCTCCAGCACGCCCTGATCGGCATCGCGGTTGTCGCCGTCGACCAGACGCAGCTGCACCTTGCGGATGCGGATAGCCGACCGACATTTCCGGTTGCTGGCAGCCCCTTCGGATGCGGCCCGAACACCACCGGACCGGCCTCGGTCGTGCCGTAGGCATTGGTCACCGCCGCCTTCGGCAGCGCGCGATGGATCGCCTGCATCAGGCTCTGGCTGACCGGCGCCGAGCCCATGCGGATGAACTCGCACGCTGGAGAGATCGGTGCGCGCCATCAGCTCGGTCTCGCGCAGCATCATCGCCATCATCGGCGGCACCGCGGTCAGCCAGGTGGCGCGATAGCGCTCGATCGCCTCGATATAGGCGCGCGCCGTGAACTGCGGCAGCAGCACGATGGTGGCATGCGCGGCGCAGGCGAGCTTGGCACAGCGCCAGCGCATTCATGTGGTAGAGCGGCGCGGCAATCAGATAGCGGTGCCGATCGAGCCCCGGCGCGAGCCGCGCCTCGACCACCCAGAGATGGCTCTGGTGCGAGAGCACGACGCCCTTGGGCGTGCCGGTCGAGCCTGACGTGTAGAGAAACATCGCCGGCTCGTCCGGCGCCGGGCACGACCGCGTCGAACGGGCCGGCGTCGAGAAAACTCGATCAAAGCTCGATCCGGCATCCCGTCGTCGCCGAAATTCACGACCGGCAGCCCGGCGGACAGTCCGGCCGCCGCGCCGCGTCGCAGAACACCAGCTTGGCGCCGGCAGTCCCTGACGATGAAATGGATGGTCTCGCGCGGAAACTTGAAGTTGACCGGCACCGCGACCATGCCCGCGCGCATGATGCCGAAATAGGTCGTGAGATATTCGGCACGGTTTGCCGACAGGATGGCGACCCGGTCGCCGCGCTGGAGGCCGCGCTGCACGAGCGCGTGGGCGACGCCGTTCGCCATGCGTCGATCCGCGATAGCTGTACTCGCGCGGCGCCTGTTCGCCGCCGAGATCGATGACCGCGATCTTCGACAGGTCGCGATCGCGGACGATCAGATCGCCGAGATTGGTGAAGCTAGGCCATCGCACGCCGTCTCGTATCATGCCTTCGGCGGCGGCGGCGGCGCGGTGAAATAGGTGCCACGGCCGGAGGCCAGCAGCTTGCCGTCCTTGTCGTAGATATAGGCCTCGGCGCAGGAGAATTGCCCGCCCTGCCGCACCACCTTGCCTTTCGCCGTCAGGTCGCCCGGCATGGCGGCGGCGTGATAGTCGACCCGCAGGTCGATGGTCGGCACCGGGCGGCCGAGCTTCTTGATCATCGCCCAGTCGGCGGCGAGATCAATGAGCGCGGCCAGCACGCCGCCATGGGTGTAGCGCCGTTCCGGATTGACCACCCATTCCTCGCGCCACGTCGCGGTCAACTCGATGCCGTCGTCATGCACGGCTACGACCTTCAGCCCGAGCCACTGGTGATACGGCGCGCGGGTGATGAGCGCCTGGACTTTTTCGAGGGTCATTTCGTCGGACATGAAGCTGCTCCAGCATCGTCATCCGGCGCGCGAAGCTCAGCCCGTCCTTGCTCATGACTGTCAAACGGTGGGTGCATCGCGCATGGCGAGCACTCGGATGACGGCGAATTACGGCGTGACCACGACCTTGCCGATGACCTCGCGGTCCTGGATCAGGCGCAACCCCTCGCTCGCCTGTTCGAGCGGCAGCACCTTGTCGATCACCGGCTTCATCTTGCCGTCGGCGATCAGCGCCATCAAACCTTTGAGGTCCTCGTCGTAGAAGCTGTTCGAGCCGATGATGTTGAGCTCGAAGCTCCAGATGTAGCGCAGGTCCTCTTTCGGGTCGTAGCCGGCGGTCGCGCCGCAGACCAGGAGCTTGCCGCCGCGCTTGAGGCAGCGCAGCGAGGATGCCAGGTATCGCCGCCGGTGAAATTGATCACCACGTCGACGCCGCCGTCATAGCTGCGCCGCTGCGGCTTGCCGTATTTCTCGACCGCCCATTTCGAGAAGTCGGTGTCCTTGATGTTGAGCACCTCGTCGGAGCCGAGCGCCTTCAGCGCCGCCACCTTCTCCGGGCTCGAGGTGCAGGAGATCACCTCGGCACCCAGGAGCTTGCACAGGATCACGCAGCCGGTGCCGACGCCGCCGGAGGCGCCGAGGATGATGACGCGGTCGCCCTTCTTGATGGTGTTATGGGTGATGATCATGCGGTGCGCGGTGCCGTAGGCGACCGGCAGCGATGCCGCTTCCTCGTAGGTCACGCCATCCGGCATGGCGACAAGCTGGTCGGCGCCGACCAGGCAGTATTCCGCCATGCCGCCATCGAGCATCTCGCCCATCAGCCCTTTGGTCTTGTTGACGGGATTGACCAGCACGCGGTCGCCGGCCTTCCAGCCGCTGACGCCGGGCCCGACTTCGGAAATCTCGCCGGCCATGTCGAGGCCGATCACCACCGGCAGCGGCACCTTGATGCCGGGCATGCCGCGCATGGTGAAGACGTCGTGGTAGTTGAAGGAGGAGGCGCGCACGCGAATGACGACATGGCCTTCGACCGCTTGCGGCATCGGCTTGTCGGTCACCACCTCAAGGTTTTCGAGACCTCCGTGCTGGCGCAGCAGCAGCGCCTTCATTGCCTTACCACTCACGACCACCCTCACCTTTCGCTGACGTCGATCAGCCGGTTCACATGCGTTGCCACCCGCGAGCCATCGACGCCGTAGACGTGGAGCGAGATCGCGGGAACGTCCCCGGCATTACCAAGCCGGTGGATTTGTTCAAGCCCGGCCGGCGCGAAGCAAGCATAGCCGGGTTCGCGACATGCTGCACCCGACGCCGTCGCCTTTCCGCTGCGCGGCTCGAAATCGTAGAGCGTCTCGTCGAGCGGGTTCTCGACCACGGCATAGGCGCACCAGGTGTCGTGGGCATGCGGCGGGACTGAACTGGCCCGGGCTCCAGACCAGCGACAGCAGCGTGAACCGGCCGGCCGGATCGCTCGCGATCGGATGGCGGGCGTAGCAACCCGCGCGTGGCGCGCGCAATTCGGCGGACAACAGGCCGGGGATCGCGGCCGCGCCGCGCAAGGCATTGATGATCCGCGGGCCCATGGCGGCGGGCGGCCCGTCACAGGCGGCGCCGATCTCGGCCATCAGCAGCGCGAGCGGCTCCGTCAGCGAGGGCTGCGCAACGATCGGCCAGCGCCCGGATTCGACCGAGGTAGAACGGGTTTGTAGCATCGCATGCTCCAAAGCGCAGATGAATCAGTGGCAATATTCTACTTCATAACTGATATTTGGCAAGTCATACTACCAAATAGTATATATACAGCATCTTTATGCTATATTATCGCCAAATAAGAGGATATCTGACCCCGACTTCGTCACCAGAGGCAGCCGGCTCGGGTTTCCTTTGGCGGTGCCGCCCTCGCGGAGCCGGCGCGGAGCAGCGGCGTCGATTGACAGTCCGCGTCGTTTCGCTACGCAATCGCTGATCAACCTTCGGAGCGCGTCATGCAGGAAAACTTCCGTCAGTTTCTCGATCGGCTGCGGCAGGCCGGCGAGCTTGTCGACCTGCATCAGCCCGTCGACATCCGCCACATCGCAACGCTGGTGGACCAGGCGAAGACCGCGCTCTTCTTCCACAAGGTGATCGGCTACGACGTGCCGGTGGTGTCGGGCATCATCCGCTCGCGCGAACGCGCGATGATGGGGCTCGGCGCGGACACCTATCGCGAGATCGAAGACAAGCTCTCGGCCGCGATCGCCAAGCCGATCCCGCCGAAATACGTGAAGACCTCGCCGACCCGCGAGGTGGTGATGACCGGCGACGAGGTCGATCTCTACAAGCTGCCGATTCCGATGTCGTCGATCTATGACGGCGGACCGATGATCACCGCCGGCGTCGTGATCACGCGCGACCCCGAGCTTGGCATCAATTCCGGCATCTACCGCTTCATCGTCAAGGAAAAGAACCTCACCGGCATCGACATCGTCACGCCCAACAATATGCGGCTGTTTGCGCAACGCGCGTTGGAGCGCAAGGAGCCGCTGCCGATCTCGATCTCGATCGGCACGCATCCGATCGAGATCACCGGCTCCGGCTATCGCGCGCCGCTCGGCGTCGACGAGATGGCGATCGCCGGCGGCCTGCGCGGCGTGCCGGTCGAGCTCGCGCCCTGCTCGACCATCGACCTGCCCTACATCGCCGACGCCGAAATCGTGCTGGAAGGCGAAATCCTGCCGACCGGCTGGACCTGGCCGGAAGGCCGCTTCGGCGAGTTCACGCGGCTGATGGGCGGGCTGCACTGGAACCCGCTGGTGCGCATCAAGGCGGTGTCGATGCGCAAGGACGCGATCTACTACAACCTGCACATGCCCTGGGAGAACACCTGGCTGGCGGCGCCGACCCGCTACGCCGCAATCCGGCAGGCGCTGCGCACCGCCGGCGTGCAGGTGAAGGACATCAACGTCACGCTTGGCGGCTGCGCGTTCTGGCACGCGGTGATCTCGATCAAGAAGCAGCCCGGCGAGGCCAAGAACGCGCTCTTGGCAGCGCTGTCGGTGATGGACCTCAAGCACGTCGTCGTGGTCGACGATGACATCGACGTCTTCGATCCGATGGACGTGGAGTGGGCGATCGCCACCCGCGTGCAGGGCGACAAGGACGTCATGATCGTCGGCAATGCGCGCGCCAAGCCGCTCGATCCGAGCCTGCCGCAGGGCGCCGGCATCGTGCCGACCGGCGCCAAAGTCGGCATCGACGCCACCATCCCGGACGGCATTCCGAAGGAGCACTACGAGCGCATCACCTACGCCTATGCCGACACCGCGAAGATCGACGACTACGTCAACGGCAAGAAGGACGATGCCGGCAAGTCCGCCGATGACGCCGAGGTGGCGGCGCTGGCCAAGGACATCCTGGCCGCGATCGACAAGGCGCCGCTGTACTACACCGACATCGCGGAAAAATTCGCGACCTATAATTTCCGCACCGTGGCGCGCGCCATCGGCCACCTGCATGCCACCGAGAAGCTCTGGCAGGACCCGCGCGGCCGCATGTGCGTGCGCGGTTCGCAATTCGCTGCATCGCCCCCGAAGAAATAGGTTTCTGTTTCGTCGTTTCAGGGCGACGCGCCGGCACAGCAGCGTCGTTGCATCGAGGTATTGGCATGACCGTCGAGACACGCGATCGCTTGATGATGACGCGCTGCATCGAGCTCGCCAAGGCGTCGAGCAAGGCGGGCGAATATCCTTATGCCGCGGTGCTCTGCCGCGGCGATACGGTCGTGGCGGAATTGACCAATCGGGTCACGCAAGACCGCGACGTGACGCGGCATGCCGAGGTGGTTGCGATCTCGCAGGCGCAAAAGTCCCTCGACACCGTCAGCCTCGACGATTGCGAAATCTACCTGCTTGGGGAGCCATGCGCCTTTTGCTCCTACGCGATCCGCGAGAGCCGCATCCGCCGGGTCGTCTACGGCTTGAGCTCGCCGCACATGGGCGGCGTGTCGAAATGGAGCATCCTCACCGATACCGACCTGTCCACGACGATGCCGGAGGTGTTCGCGCCGCCGCCGGAAATCGTCTCCGGCTTCATGGCGACAGAAGCCGAGCGAGCCATCACCGAGAGCAGTCCGCTGACGGCCGGAATCCTCAAGCAGCGCGGATTGTTTGTCGCCCGGGCGGAGACGACCATCACGCCCGCGCCGGCCACAGGGCTTGCGCAGTCGCATGCTTCAGTTCCTGCGCCGCAATTTCTTTGACTATTTCGGCCGTCGCTAACGCGTTGTGATGGGACACGCGAGCGACTTGCGCGGTTGTTTGTGCAGGGGCTTTCGATTGTCATCGCCGGGCCTTCGATGGGCGAAGGCCCGGCGATCCATCATCTCGAAAAAAATGGATGCGCGGGTCAAAGCCCGCGCATGACGCGGGGAGAGCGGCTCAAACCATCAGGACAACACACCAGGGCGCGGACCCATAAATGAGTAGTTCGGATGTCAGCGATTGAATGCAAAGCGGACGAGATTTGCTCTGCTTGAGCTTTTCCGCTTGTGACCCGGAGCGGTCATTACTGGACCTTAATGCCGGCTGTCTCGACAACCTTCCGCCAGCGGACGAATTCGTCCGCCACATACGCCTTGGCCTTTTCCGGACCAAGGCCGGGCAATGGATCAAAGGCCGCGCTGGTAAGGCGCGTCTGGAACTCCTTATCGGCAAGTGCAGTCTGGGTTGCGTCGTGTATCCCGTCCAGTATGGGCTGCGGCGTACCAGCCGGAGCGAAGATGCCGAAAAAGTTCAGCGTAATCATGCCGGGCAGGCCAGCCTCGTCGGACGTCGGGATGGTAGGCAATCCAGGATGCCTGGTTGGCGCATTGACGCAAAGGATGCGGATTTGCCCGGTATCGTGCAGCCCGATCACCTGACCGGTGATGTTGGGTACGAACATCGATACCGTACCATTCACTACATCCATTTGAGCGGGACCCATTCCTTTGTAAGGAACAGGCAGGATATCGAGACCACCCGCAAGCTGCTTGAACATTTCACTCGCAACATGACTGATTGAACCGACATTGGCATATGCAAATGATAACTTGCCGGGTCTTGCTTTGGCTGCATTGATCAGTTCCTTCAATGATTGAATCTGTAAGCTCGGATGGACTGCAATCGCAGTGGATGTGATGGAGAAAACGGTTATCGGTACAAAAGCTTCATTTGGGTCGAATCTGGACCGTGAAAAAAGCGGCGCAAGAATATTGCTGCTGTTGCTGCCAAGAAAGAGCGTGTAACCATCAGCAGGAGATCGCGCGGCCTCCATCATGCCGATCGTGCCACCGCCGCCGCCGCGATTGTCAATCACGATGGTACCGAGCGATTTCTTGAGCCCGTCGGCCCACAAGCGTGCAATGACGTCATGCACGCCACCTGGAGCCGACCCGACGACGAGCCTGATTGGCCGCGTTGGATAAGTTTGCGCCTCCGCGACATGAGAGCCCGCCGGCAGCGCGACCGCGCCTGCTGCCAAATGCAGAAATTGTCTTCGAGGAAGTTTCATGAGTTTCTCCCAGCGTCATCGCGCAACGCGCGATTAGACATTCAATATTTCAACGGACGAGCAGCCTCGTTACACCTTGACTGAATTGTCTCCTGATCATTTGCGCGCGCGCTTAATGTAGCCAGCAGCGAACTCCCTGATGTTTGGATCGACCGTAAGTGCCATACGAGCCTGCCGGTTGGTATCGGGGCCAGCCTCGTAGTCCGGTACATAACCAATGGTTCTCATTGCCTCTTCTTGAAAGTCTCTGTCGGCCTTTAGCTGCTGAACAGCGTTTCGCAATGCAGCTACAGCCCTCTGCGGCGCACCAGGCGGAAGAACATCGAGCCGCGCCATAGTGGAGGTTAGGGCCAATGCAGCGAGGTACACCTCCCATAACTGACCCGAAGGGCTAGAGCCTCTAATCTTCCGATAAACCTCTTGAAACGGCAAAATAGGCAACCCCTCGAGTTGCTTTGGCACACTCAAGGCTTCGCCGTTCCAACTGGGGCTGAAGTAAATCGGAACTGCCTGTCCTTCGTTCACCAGGGACTGGACCGCAGTACGATAAGAGGCGGTTGTCTCCCCGAAAAAATTGATTTCATTGCGTTGGAACGCAAGCCGCGCTGTTTGTGTGCTTTGGTACCCACTTACATGGCGGTAAGGAACACCCAGCATGTCGAGCGTGAGACGGATTCCCAAATCGCGTGGATGGCTCGCGCCGAGACCTCCGGACACGAGTCCTTTTGCTTTTGCTATGTCAGCCGGTTCCTTGATCCCGGGTGCAATGTCGGTCCGAGCGTAGAATACGGTGGCGTTAGCTTCGTACGCGACGAACTCATAGGACCTGAGGTCAATGCGAAATTTTTCCGGCTCAGTTGCGTATTGCCAAGGTACGCCGGCGAAATAGCCAAAGGTGCTGCCATCCTTGGGTGCCACTTCACCGAGATAATTCACGGCGTTCAGGCCAGCGCCACCGGGCATGTTTTGCACGACAATCGTTGGACGTCCCTCGATATGTCTTGCGAGGTAACGAGCAAATAGTCGCCCCTCAACGTCGACCCCGCCGCCCGAGCCAAAGTTGATAAGCATGGTCAGCCGCCTGCCCTTGTAGAACGGCTCCTGTGCTTGAACTTCCAGCGGACCTAAATAGAACGCTGCAAATGCAATTGCCCCTGCCACAGGCAGGAATTGCTTGCGAAGAATTCCCACAGCTTCCCCCCAATGGTCCGTTTCTCATTAGGAAACAGCTTAGGCTAACCTAGTCTGACGAGGGCGCGAAGAGGGTTCACGTCGGCAGTTAGCCCAAATCGGACATGCCGATCGCCGGTCAAATTTCTATGGATGGTGACGAGCTGACGCCGTTGTTCATGAGCGCGCGCGCCCTCGGCCCCGCGCACGCGATCGCCGACCGCAAGCGGATCGGCGGGCGCGCTGTCGCCGCGCCAGGCGGACGAGATTTGCTCTGCTTGAGTTTTTCCGCTTGAACGAAACATTACGATGGCCGGACTAGCGAAGGCTCTAACACCGTGCCCTGCACCTAGCTCCGTGCTGCGGTAGAAGCGGACCGGCTATTGGACCGCTAGCTGCCGCGCCGCGCTCGCCTCGCGCCGGCTGTTGTCCTTGCGGATCACACTGTCGGTCCGCGTTTGGCTGCGGGTATCGAGCCTGCGGGAGGACAGCCGCATCACGGCGCCCATGGCGCCCCAGAAGCGACGCGCCTGTTTGCGGGAAGCACGATTAGTCATGGGTTGTCTCCTTCTCGTTGTATTTGTCGTGCGCATTGTGCTCGCCGGAAACCGCAGGGAAAATCAGCTTGTCGTCTTGGGACGAGTTGCAGGGAAAGGCGCGGCGCCGCGGAGAAACCGCGTGTGTGCGAGCTTTCTCTGACGCATGGGCAATCGCTAGGAATTGCCATTGGTCTTGGGACTCAGATGTCCTGAGTTCGTGGCGGGTGATGCGCACGCCAAGTCCGCTTCATGGCCCAAATCGGACATGCAGATCGCCGTATAAAATGTCTGCTTGTGGGGAAGAGCAGACGCCGCGTTTTAGGAGCACGCGCCCTTAAGCGCCGCGCACGCGGTCGACGACCGCGAGCGGATCGGCGGGCGGCGTATCGCCGCGCCAGGCGACGTGACCGTCCGGCCGCACCAGCACCAGGCGGCGTTCGTATAGTTTGGCAATCTCCGGGTCTCGAGCTTCTCCACCGACAGCGGCACCGCCGCGTGGCGAACGCGGATGCAAGAGCGGTGGTGTCGGGCGCTTCCGCGCCGAGCTTCACCAGCGTAAATCCACGGCCGAAGAGATCGAGCGTCGAGCGGCCGTCGGAGAGCCAGGCATGCGGGGCGCGCGCGCCGGGGCGCGTGGTCGGCCGGTAGTCGCTGATGCTCGCCTCCGGCGGCGGCGTGCCGTCGTCGCAGACGATCGGCGAATGGTCGTACACCTGCCCGAGCGCAGTGCCGTCGGTGAGGTAGACCTTCGACTGCGACTCCAAAATCGCCGCGCCCATCGCGCGCCGCGCCTCCGCGCCGGCGGGCGTATCCATGGCGATTTCGGGATGCGACGCGCGCTTGCGGTCGCGCAGGAAGTTGTCGGTCGCCTGCTTGACGATGCGCGCCGCCACCGGCCGCCGCTCCGCCTCATAGGCTTCGATCAGCCGCGGACCGCCCCAGCCCTGCACCAGCGCGGCGAGCTTCCAGCCGAGATCGTTGACATCGCCCATGCCGGTGTTGAGGCCGAAGCCGCCGGACGGCGTGTTCTGGTGCGCGGCGTCGCCGGCCAGGAACACGCGGCCCTTGCTGTAGTGATCGGCCACCAGATCGCGCGCCACCCACGGCAGCGATGACACCACCGTGTGCGGGATCTCGCGCCCGACCATCTCGGTGATCATCGCGCTGGCGTCGACCTTGTCGGGATTTTCATAGTGCCATTGCCCGCGAATGCCGAGCCGCCACAGCTCGCGGCCGTCGATCTGCACCAGCGTGCGCCAGATGCCCTGCGGATCGGCGAAGAAATGCAGCGCCGCCTTGCCCTTGTCGTGGTGGTTCCACAGCTCCTTCACGCGGAAGAAGATGTTGAGATTGTATTCGAGCGTCGGCACGCCGTTCATCGCGATGCCGAGCGTCTTCTGGATCGAGCTCGCGCCGCCGCAACAGGCGACCAGATAGTCGGCCTCGATCTGCCGCGTCTCGCCGCTGGCAAGGTCGGTCACCGTCGCGACGATGTGGTCGTTCTTCTCCTCGAACGACTCGAAGCGCGTGCGCATCGCGAGCGTGACGGTCGGGAAGCTGGTGGCGAAGTCGCGCAGGATCGGATCGAGCCAGAGCTGGTTGCAGCGCTGCGGCCGCTCCGGGCTGATCGCCGTGCGGGCGTCGCCGCCGTGGCCGGGGCGGTCGATGCGCGCGATCTCGTAGCCGGTGAGGCTGGTGAGGTAGAGCACCGCATGTGGGAAGTCGGGCGGCGTGCCGGCCTCCTTCACCCGCTCCGCGATCCCCCAGCGGCGGAACAGCTCCATGGTGCGCGCGTTCTCGGCGGTGGCGCGGGGGTGGGCAATCGATCCATCGCCCTGCTCAACGACCATGCATTCGACGCCGCGCCAACCGAGGTCGGCGGCCAACCCGAGCCCGACCGGACCACCACCCACGATAAGCACCGGTGTCCGTTTGACGCTTTTCGACGCAGCAACCATCGACTATTTCCCATACATGATCGGTCGCGCATACTGCGTGCCGGACAATGTCGGCGTGAGGCATAGCATGACGGATCGTGAAGTCACCAAGCGCGAGGTCGTCGCATCAATCGCAGGGCTTGCGCTGTCGGCGATTGTGCCGTTGCAAACCGCCGCGCAGGTGGCCGGCCGGCCGATCACGATCATCGTGCCGTACTCGCCCGGCACCGGGATCGACATCCTGGCGCGCGCGATCGCGAACGACCTGTCGCAACGCTTCGGGCAGCCGGTGGTGGTGGACAACCGGACCGGCGCCAGCGGCAATATCGGCACCGGTATGGCGGCACGCGCGGCGCCGGACGGCAACACGCTGTTGATGATCGCCAAGGTGTTCGTGGTCAATCCGAGCCTGTTCAACAACCTGCCCTACGATCCGGTCACGAGCTTTTCGCCGATCATCAAGCTCGCCACCGGCTCGATCGTGCTGGCAGTCCATCCTTCGGTGCCGGCCAAGACGGCGCAGGAATTCGTCGCCTGGGTCAAGTCGCGGCCGCCCGGCTCGGTCAACTACGGCTCCGCCGGGTTTGCGACGCCGCATCATCTTTCGATGGAGCTGTTCAAGCTGGCCGCGGGCGTGAACCTGACGCACATTCCCTACAAGGGCACCTCGGGCGTGATGACCGACCTCGTCGGCAATCACGTCAGCGCCATGTTCATCCCGACCCACGTCGCGCTGCCGTTCATGCGCGAGCAGCAAATCCGCGTGCTCGGCATCGCGGCGCAGGAACGTTCGGCGGCGGTGCCGGATGTCCCGACGCTGTCCGAGCAAGGGCTGGGTGACGTCGAGAACGATCTCTGGTTCGGACTGCTGGCGCCGGCCGGCACGCCGGCGGACGTCGTCAAGCGCTACAACGGCGCGATCAACGACATCGTCCGGACCAAGGAGATGGTCACGTCGCTGGCCAAGCAAGGCCTGGTGGTGTCCGGGGGTGCGCCGGAGGTGCTGCGCGACCTGATCGTCAAGGACCGCGCCAAATGGGCGAAGGTCATCGCCAGCGCCGGCATCAAGGCGGAATGATCAAGGCCGAACATCTCGTGTCCCGGGCGAGCCGACGGTCCGCGCAAAGCGCGGCCCGATGACAAGCTCCGCGAGACCCGGACCGCGGTTATGCTTTCATTCGGCAAGAGACCGCGACAACCGGGGCTGCCGGTTCTCATGCGCATCGATTTCGTGATCGCGCTTCGCGCCCGGGACACGAGTGGGAGGACACGCATGCAAGGAAATCAATCGGAAGCGAGCTGCTTCACGCCCCGCAGCGAAGTCCGCGACGGCATGCGCATCGATTGGGATGTGCCGATCACGATGGACGACGGGCTGGTGCTGCGCGCCGACGTGTTCCGGCCGATCAAGGACGGCCACTATCCCGTGATCCTCACTTACGGCCCCTACGCCAAGGGGCTCGCGTTCCAGGATGGCTATCCGAGCGCCTGGGAGCGGATGGCGCGCGCGCATCCTGACGTCACCGCGGGCTCCTCGAACCTCTATCAGCAGTGGGAGGTGGTCGATCCCGAGAAGTGGGTGCCGCACGACTATGTCTGCGTGCGCGTGGATTTGCGCGGCGCCGGTTGTTCGCCTGGAATAGTTGACCCGTTCTCGCCGCGCGAGACCAAGGATTTCTACGACTGCATCGAATGGGCCGGCGTGCAGCCGTGGTCGAACGGCAAGGTCGGGCTCAACGGCATTTCCTATTACGGCTCCAACCAATGGCACGTGGCGACGCTGCAGCCGCCGCATCTTGCCGCGATGTGCATCTGGGAAGGCTGCGCCGACTGGTACCGCGACATGACCCACCACGGCGGCATCCTCTGCACCTTCTGGGAGAACTGGTACGACATGCAGGTGAAGACCGTGCAGTACGGCGCGGGCGAGCGCGGCAAAAGGAGCCGCGTGCATGGGCAACTGGTGTGCGGACCGGAGACGCTGTCGGACGCCGAGCTCGCGCGCAACCGCGTGCCGTTCGGCGATGATATCCGCGCCCACCCGCTGGAGGACGACTACCATCGCGCCCGTTCGCCGATCTGGTCGAAGGTGAAGACGCCGTTCCTGTCGTCCGCCAACTGGGGCGGGCAGCCGCTGCATCCGCGCGGCAATTTCGAAGGCTTCTATCGCGCCGCCGCCAAGGACAAATGGCTCGAGGTGCACGGCATCGAGCACTGGACGCATTTCTACACCGACTACGGCCGCGAATTGCAGTTGCGCTTCTTCGACTATTTCCTGCACGGCAAGAACAACGGCTGGGACCAGCAACCGCGCGTGCAGCTGCAGGTGCGCCACATCGACAAATTCGTCGAGCGCCTCGAGACCGAATGGCCGCTCAAGCGCACGCAATGGCACAAGGTCTATCTCAACCCCGCCGACCAGTCGCTGTGCAGCCAGAAGCCGAAGGGCAAGGCTTCGTCGATCAGCTTCGACGCCATGGGCGACGGCGTGACCTTCCTGACCGCGCCGGCGCCGCACGATTTCGAGATCACGGGGCCGTCGTCGCTCAAGCTTTACGTGTCGTCGTCGACCAGCGACGCCGACATTTTCGTGGTGGTGCGGGTGTTCTCGCCGGAGATGAAAGAGGTCGTGTTCCAGGGCGCGATCGACCCGCACACGCCGGTGGCGCAGGGCTGGCTGCGGGCATCGCACCGTAAACTTGACAAGAAGCTCTCGACGCCCTGGCGGCCCTATCACAGCCATGACAAGAAGCAGCCGCTGAAGAAGGGCGAGGTGGTCGAGCTCGACATCGAGATCTGGCCGACCTCGATCGTGGTGCCGAAGGGCTATCGCGTCGGCCTGTCGATCCGCGGCAAGGACTACGTCTATCCCGGCCCGAGCGGCGGCAAGCTGTCGAACTTCAAGAATGAGTTGACCGGTTGCGGACCGTTCCTGCACGACGATCCGCGCGACCGGCCGCCGGAAATCTTCTCCGGCGTCACGACGTTGCACTTCGGCGGCAAGCGGCAGGCCTTCATGCTGGTGCCGATGATCCCGCCGAAGACGGCAACGCCTGCCCGCAAGCCTAAATCCCGCACGTCTAGCCGGAAAGCCCGATGACCCAGTGGAACAAGTATGAGCCGACCGCGGCGCGCCAGCACGGCAAGCCCGGCCGCGAAGCGCGGCCCAAGAGCATCACCATCGACATCCATTCCCATGTCGCGGTGCCGGCGGCGGCCGAGTTCGTGAAGCCGCATCTCGATCCGATGAAAAACCCGCTGGTGCTTTACGCCACGCCGGACACGCGCGCGCTCAATCAGAAGCAGGAAGCCGACATCCGCTCGCGTATCACCGGCTACGATCAGCGGCTGCAAGACCTCGACGCCATGGGCGTCGATCTGCAGCTCGTGATGCCGCCGCCGCCGCAATGCTACTACACCGTGCCGCCCGACATCGCGGTGCAAGCGGCGCGCATCGTCAACGACGGCATCGCCGAATATGTCGCCGGCAAGCCCGACCGGTTCGCCGGGCTCGGCAGCGCGCCGATGCCGGACGGCGAGCGAGGCCGCGAAAGAGCTCGAACGCTGCGTCAAGACGCTGAAGCTCAAGGGCGTGCAGATCCTCACCAACGTCAACGGCCAGGAATTGTCCGATCCTGCGTTCGCGCCGTTCTGGCGCAAGGCCGAGGAGTTGCAGGCGCTCGTCGTTTTGCATCCGCTCGGCTTCAGCGAAGCCAAGCGGCTCGCGCGCTTCTCGTTCAACAACACCATCGGCAATCCGCTCGATACCACGATCGCGCTGCATTACCTGATCTTCGACGGCGTCTTGGAGCGGCATCCGAACCTGAAGATTCTCGCGGTGCACGGCGGCGGCTATCTCGCGGCCTATTCCGGCCGCATCGACCACGCCTGGGGCGCGCGCTCGGACGCGCACGGCGACCTGCCGCATCCGCCGACCAGCTATCTCAAGAAAATCTATTTCGACTCGGTGGTGTTCACGCCGCATCAGCTCGCGGAACTGGTGCGGGTCTACGGCGCCGACCGCATCATCATGGGCACCGACTATCCCTTCGACATGGCGGACTACGATCCGATCGGCCATGTGGCGGCCGTGGACGGTTTCGACGCGTCGACGATCGCCGCGATTGCGGGCGGCAATGCGAAAAAGTTGTTGGGGCTGTAGAGGGGCTGGTGCCACACCGTCCCCTCCCCCGCCTGCGGGGGAGGGACAGGGAGGGGGCATGTAGGCGCCACGCGAGCAAAATTCGCCCCCTCCCCACCCCTCCCCGTAAACGGGGTAGGGAGCAGACCGAGTCCGTTGCACGGCCCAACTCACAAACTCTTCAATCCCCCTTCACGCCGGCCTTGGCGGCGATAGCGCGCCAGCGGGTGAGGTCGTTGCGGATCAGGTCGCCCATGCGCTCGATCGCAATCGGATCAGGCTGCATCGCCTGCAGATCGAGACCCTTGATCACGGCAGGATCCGTCATGATGGCGTTGACCTCTTTGTTGAGCCGCGCCGCGATCGGCGCCGGCAGGTTCGCGGGGCCGATGAGCGCAAACCAGAGCGACATTTCGAACCCCGGCACGCCCGCTTCGATCAAAGTCGGAACGTCCGGCGCCTGGCTCGCGCGCCGCGCGGTGCTTACCGCGAGCGCCTTGACCTTGCCGTCCCTGATCAGCGGCAGGCTTGAGCCGAGCGTCCCGAAGGTGATGTCGATGCGGCCTTCGGCCAGGTCGATGACCGCCTGCGACGACGCCCGGTAGGGAACGTGATTGAGCTTGATGCCGGTCATGTTGGCGAGCAGCTCAGTCCCGAGGTGCGCGACGCTGCCGAGGCCCACGGACGAATAGTTCAGCACGCCAGGCTTCGATTTCGCCAGCGCGATCAGCTCGCGCACGTCCTTGACCGGCAGCTTCGGCGACACCGACAACACGTAGGGCACTACGCCGACCATCGCCACCGCGGTGAAATCCTTCACCGGATCATAGGCGAGCTTGGAATTGACGATGGCGTTGGTGACGTGCGTGGTCGTGGTCGCCATGCCGAGCGTGTAGCCGTCGGGCGCGGACTTGGCGACCGCGTCGGCGCCGATGGCGCCGCTCGCGCCGGCGCGGTTCTCGATCACCACGGTCTGCCCGAGACGTTCGCCGAGTTTCGCCGCGACCAGCCGTCCGATCACGTCGACCGAGGCCCCGGCCGGCAGCGGCACGACCATGCGGATCTGGCGGTTGGGCCAGGTCTCCTGAGCGAGCGCCGCCGTCATGGCGGCAAAGCTCAACAGCAGCACGGTCGCGGTGCGCTTCATGGCCGTTTCTCCCTGGAGCATTTTTATGATCTGGCAACCAGTCTGGCATGGCCGCCGCCGGCGCTTCAACGCGCGGTTTGCGCCACGCGGGTCGGCGCGCGATAATGACGCATGAGGTCCCTCCGCTCGTGGAGTCACAGGAGCGACCAGCGCGGAGACCCAATCGAATGCCCTTTCACGACTTCCGACATTTCCTCGACGTCATGCGCCAGCAAGGCGAGCTCGTCGATATCAACCAAGACATCGCGCTGACCGACGTCGGCAAGGCGCTCAAGCACGCCTATGCCAATGGCCGCAAGGCGGTGCGTTTCAACAACAACGGTACCGAGTTCCCGCTGGTGTGCGGCGTCTATTCCAGCCGCAAGCATGCGCTGATCGCCTTCGAGACCGATGAGAAGAACGTCACCCAGAAGGTGATCGACGGGCTCAACAACCCGATCAAGCCGACGATCAGCAATGGCGGCGGCGCGCCCTGCCAGGAGGTCGTCATCACCGAGGATATCGACATCCGGCGCTTCCCGATCCCGACCTACAGCCCCAAGGACGGCGGGCCCTATATCACGCCGGGCATCGTCGTCTCGAAAGACCCCGAGACCGGCGTGCCCGACATCGGCCACTACCGCTTTCTGATCCTGGACAAGGACACGGTGTCGTTCTCGGCGCAGCCGTTCCACCGCTTCGGCAAGAACCTGACCAAGTGCCAGCAGATGGGCGTCACGCCGAAGGCGGCGCTGATCATCGGCGTCGATCCGATCCTGGCCTATACCTGCCAGGTCCAGGTGCCGGACCAGACCAACGACTGGGAGGTCGCCGGTGGTTTGCGCGGCGCGCCGGTCGAGCTGACCCGCTGCAAGACCTGCGACGTCGAAGTGCCGTCGACCGCCGAGGTGGTGATCGAGTTCGAAGTCGACATGAACAACACGGTGATGGAAGGCCCGCTCGGCGAATACACCGGCTACTACACGCCGGCCTCGCTCAAGCCGGTGGCGAAGATCACCGCCATCACCCACCGCAAGCAGCCGATCTTCCAGGGCCTGCTCACCGGCAAGCCGGTGACCGAGAACCACATCCTCAAGCAGATCCCGTTCGAGGCGTCGTTCCTGCGCGCGCTCAAGGCGCAGTTCCCGACCGTGGTCGACGTGTCGGTGCGGGCGTCGGCGGGCGTGTCGTTCTTCGTGGTGATCTCGATGAAGCCGCGCTTCAAGGGCGAGCCGCGCCAGGTGATCCTCAACGCGATGGCGAGCAACATCCGCCCGAAATGGACGGTGATCGTCGAACCCGACATCGACGTGCACAGTTCCGCCGAGGTCGAATGGGCGATGGCGTTCCGCACCCAGCCTCAGGAGGACGTGATCATCGTCGGCGACATCCCGGCCGGCCCGTCCGACCCCTCGATCGACGACCCGAAGGTGGCGCGGCCGATGCGCACGGCCTCCGCCATCGGCGTCGATGCCACGCGGCCGTTCGGCAAGCCGTTCTCGGAGGTGGCGGACGTGCCGGGCTGGGAGGACTTCGAGGTGCCGGAGCTGGATGCCTGGCGGTGATGGTTGCCGTGCCGCCGCTCATGGTGCATTGATCCGTCACCCTGAGGTGGCCGTGCGCAGCGCGGCCCTCGAAGGGCGACGGCCCCGCTCGCGGCCGTGCATCCTTCGAGGCTCGCACAACCAGGCTACGCCTGGCAGCGCTCGCACCTCAGGATGACGGGTCGAGATCACCGCAAGACGGTCATGCAAAGAGGAAAAGCTGCTGATGCCCGAAGTTCTGGTGTGCAAGGACGGCGAGATCGCCGACGGCGATGTGCGGCTGATCAAGTCCGGCCGCGAGGAGATCGGGGTCATCCACCACAAAGGCAAATATTACGCTTATCGCAACCTGTGCCCGCACCAGGGCGGGCCGGCCTGCGAGGGGCTTCGCATGCCGCAGGTGGTCGACCGCATCGGCGACGGCGGCATCCTGCTCGGGCAGACCTTCGACGAGGACGACATGCACATCGTCTGCCCGTGGCACGGCTATGAGTTCCATCTCGCCGACGGTTGCCACGTCATCGATCGGCAGCTGCGGCTGAAGAAATACGACGTGGTGCAGCGCGGCGGCGAGATTTTCGTCACGGTCTGACACATCATCCCGAAAAGCAGGAACCGCTTTTCGGACCAGATGATGTGCAAAACGACATGATCAGCGGACACAGAGAGACACCATGAACGAACATACCCGCAGCTTCCGCGATCTCTCAGCCGAGACGTTCGATACCCGCACGCTGCTGAAGAACGCGGCCGAGCAGGCGATCGATCGCCGCTACGAGGACTTCTTCATCGCCGACGTCGACTCGCACCACTACGAGACCGAGGCCTTCAAGGAGATCGCCGAGTTCATCGAGGACCCGGTGCTGCGCCACGAGGCCAGGTTCCAGGGCACCTCGCGCGGCGGCATCTCATCGGAGACCGGCTCCTACCAGGAGCTCGCCGGCCGCATCACCCGCTATCCCGAGCGCAAGAACGAGATCGTGCCGGCAAAGCCGCATCGCGACATCGTGCTGATGGAGCGCTGGATGGACCAGCTCGGCGTCGACGTCGCGGTGATGTTCCCGACGCCGATGCTCAACCTCTCAAACTGTCCGCGGCACGAGGTCGAGGTCGGTCTCGCCTTCGCCTACAACCGCTGGCTCTGCGACACCATCCTGGACAAGGAGCCGCGCATCAAATCGATGCTCTACCTGCCGTTCCACGATCCCGCGGCGTGCTGCAAGATCATCGAGCAATTCGGCGAGCGCAAAGGCGTCGTCGGCTTCATGGTGACGGCGACGCATTACACCCGCAACTACCAGAATCCGTACATGAAGATGTACGCGATGCTGCAGGAGCGCGAACATGCCGCTCGGCTTCCACGCCGCCTTCACCTGGGCCGACCAGAGCCTGGCGCTCACCAACCGCTTCATCGCGGTGCACGGCCTCGGCTTCACCTGGTGCAACATGCTGCACATGGCGAACTGGCTGGTGAACGGCATGCCGGAGCGCTTCCCCAAGCTCAAGACGATCTGGATCGAATCCGGCCTGGCCTGGATCCCGTTCATGATGCAGCGGCTCGACAACGAGTTCATGATGCGCACGTCGGACGCGCCGCTGCTCAAGCGCAAGCCGAGCGACTATATGCGCGAGATGTATTTCACCTCGCAGCCGATGGAGATGGTGGACAACCGCAAGGCGCTGGAGGTCACCTTCGAAATGATCAATGCGCCGACGCAACTGCTCTATTCGTCCGACTATCCGCATTGGGACATGGACCTGCCGTCGACGATCTACGACCTGCCGTTCCTCGACATGCCGGCCAAGAAGCAACATCCTCGGCGGCAACGCGCAGAAGCTGTTCAATCTCGAACCGATGCTGTCGCCGATGAAACAGGCGCGGCTGGCGGCGCGGAAGGCATCAGCCGCCGCAGGCGTCGCGGCGGAGTAGCCTCGGTTCAGGCTCAACCGTCTCGTCCGAGGCGCAGCTGCGAGCACACAATGAGAAGGAGACCCGGGACACCCGGTTGCTTCGTTGAGAAAGCTGGACGCCGCATCTTCGGTGCCAGCGCTGCACGCTGCTAGCCGCGTGCGGGGAACGAAGTCGATGCTCTTCTCCTGCATCTGCGCCTTCCGCCACGCCAGCGCGGCCTTGAGCCCGTCCTTGGCGCGGATGGCGTCGAATTCCTTGCCCACCTCGGTCTCCGCCGCATAGAGCGGCGCCAGCACATCGAGCCCGGCATTGAGCGCCGTGCGGAAGCCCGCGACGTCGAGCCCGCGATTGATCGCGAGCTTGGCGGCGGCGAGCGCCTCCGGCGCGATCAATGACATCCGTTTCGCGTATTTCATGGTCGCAGCGGCGAGCTCCGCCGCCGGCACCACGCGGTTGACCATGCCGATGTCGTAGGCTCGCTTGGCGTCGATCTTGTCGCCGAAATAGATCAACTCACGCGCCCGCTTGTGACCGACAAGAAACGGCATCAGCACCGCCGGGCCAACCTGCGAAAACAGAATTTCCGGCTCGCCGAACACGCGCGTCCTCGGCCGCGATCGTGAGATCGCAGAACATCGCCAGTTCGCAGCCGCCGCCGAGCGCGTGGCCCTGCACCGAGGCGATCACCGGCTTCTTCAGCGTCCACGGCGTCATCAGGCAGCGCATGCTGACGGCCAGTCGCTCGCGATACTTCAGCGCGTCGTGCCGCCACGGCCGCTGATGCCCTGCCCCGCCGCCGACGTCGAACCCGACGCAGAAGCTTCGCCCCTCCGCCCGCAGCACGATGACGCTGGTGGCTTCATCGGCATCGGCGCGCTGAAGCACGGACTCGATCGAGAGCCGCATGTCCATGGTCAGCGCATTGAGCTTTGCCGGCCGGTTGAGCGTGACGATGCCGACCTTGCCGTCGGCCGTGTAGAGGACGGTTTCTTCGGTCATTTGCCGACGGCTGCCATCTAGTCGCCACTCGCAACCCCTTGCGCGCAGGGCGTCGAACCCTGACGAGTGCGATGCGCAGCGAGCCTCGAAGGGCGACGGCCCCCTCACCGCTTGGTCCGCGCATCCTTCGAGCCCTCGCCGCAGCGCGGCGAAAGGCGCACTGTAATAGCGCGCTATAACTCGCGGCTCGCCTCAGGATGACGGATTCAAATGTGCCGCCACAACGGAATAGGACTCACGCCGCTTCCGCCTCGAGCGGAGCGACCCGCTGCACGCCCTTGACGCTGACGCCGCGGCCGAAGCGGCCCTCGCGTTGCGCCTTCGGGATCAGCCGGCCGGCCGGATCGTAAAGCCACAGCCGCAGCAAGTGGCGCTTGCGCTCCGGCTCCGCCCAATCCTGGTATTCGCGACGGGTGTGCAGCATCACGAAATTATTGAGGAACTGGATGTCGCCGCGCCCAAAGCCGATGTCGAGCGCGACCTCATCGACGGTTTGCCGATAGACCTCGATGGCTTCCTTCTGCACCGGCGTGAACTTCGGCACGCCCGGAAGCTGCTGCGCCTTGTCGATCACGGCGCCGGCGCCGGTGGCGCTGAAATAGCCTTCGTGGAACGTGAAGATCGGCTGCTTGAAATACGGCAGGTCGCCGGGGCTGATCTCGCCGCTGCGAGAACGGTAGTAGTCGCCGCACAGCGCCTCGACCAGCTCCGGCCGCCGTTGCAGCATGGTGTTGTAGACGGTGACCGAGCTCGCGACCCGGCTGGCGCCGCCGGACTTCGACGTCTGCAGGCACAACAGGCCGACATAATCGCAGGCGTCGGTGTGGAAGCGCATCTCGGCATTGGTCATGTAGCCGCGGGTGTGGGGGTCGTGATAATCGCCGCCCAAATCCTTCACGTGGCCCAGGATGTGCCCCAGCTTGTTTTGCGACATGGTCTGGCCGAGATGGGCGCCGAGGCCGATATAGGCGATGGCGGCGCCCTCGCGGTCGAAGCGGTCGAGCGGAAATCCCTGCATCATCACGATGCCGCGGCCGTCCATCAGTTCGTGGCGCACATCGGTGAGCACCTCGGCAAAGGCACCGAGCGGGAAGTCGTCCTTGCGGATGTCGACCATCGCCACGCCGCGACGACGCACTGCGGCGACCGCCGCTTCCAGCTCGTCGGCGTCGCCGGCGGTGATGCAATAGCTCCAGCGCGACACATCCCGGAGGTCATCGGCGGCCCAGCCGGCAGGGTCGACCAAAGGCTTCATCGGCGCGGCGACCTCGCGCCGGGCGGTCTTGAAGCTGCGAAAGTCAGCCATATTCGCGTTCTCCGTCAGTCCTTAGTTAGTCTAACACCTCTTTGGCCTTGCGGATCAGGTCGGGCGGGGCTGCATAGATCTGTTTTGTGATCTTTTCCGCTTCCTCGCCTTCGACCGGATCGAGCAGCAGGCTCTGTTTCTTGGCGTCCGCCAGGAACGCCTCGTCTTTCAGCGTCGCCTGCAACGCCGCGCGCAGGATCGCCACGCGTTCGCTCGGCACCTGCTTGGCGACGATGAACGGCCGCCCCAGTTCGCCGGGTGAATTCAGGATGTCGATCACATCTTTCTGATCCTGCGTCTTCGCCAGATCAAGGACGTAGGGCACGTCCGCAGGCATGTCGACGGGGCGTGTCGCCGAGAACCGCAGCAGTGCGTTGATCTTCTTGTTGGTGAGCCACTCCTGCGGCATCGCGGTCCACGAGCCGCAATTGCCTTCGAGCTCGCCGCGTTCCAGCGCCAGCCGCTGCTCATTGCTGCCGGGATAGCCAGCGATCTGGCGCACCGGCGCCTTGAACACGTTGCGCAGGATCGCACCGTTCACATAGGCATTGGAGCCCTTGGCAGTGGTGCCGATCAGGAACTCCTTGCGCTTCATCATGTCGGCAAAGGTCTTGATGCCGGTCGCCCCCCAGGCGTAGCAGATGCGGATGTCGCGCAAGAGCGTGCCGATCCATTGAAAATCGGAAAAGCGCACCACCGGCTTGTCGGCGGTCAGCATCTGGGTGATGAGGCCGGGGTCGAACGTGGTGATGACGGTGCCGTCCTTCGGCGCGGTCGCGTCGAGATAACGCACCGCCGTCATGCTGGCGGCGCCCGGCATGTTCTGCACGATGACATTGGGATTGCCCGGGATATGACGGCCGTAGTGACGCGCCAGCATCCGCGCATAGATGTCGTAGCCGCCGCCGGCCGAATAGCCGACGACGATGCGTGACGGTCTTGCCGGCGTAGAACGGCTCCTGCGACCATGCCTGGCTCGAGAGCAGGCTGGCGGAGACCACCGCTGCCACCGCAACGGCACCAGTCACCCCCGGGCTTGACCCGGGGGTCCATCTCCTTCGCAAGAAGATGGATTGCCGGGCCTTCGCCCGCCGAAGGCTCGGGAGACTTATCCCATGTGAAGCTATGGCCCGCAGGCGGGTCAAGCCCGGCAATGACGACGATAGGCCACGCAACCGCATCATCGTCGTCAGCCCTTGAACTCGATCACATCGAGGCCGCGCTTCTTGTCGGTGATGAACAGGAGCCCGCGGTCGTCTTTGTAGATGTCGTTGGTGAGCGGCGCATTGGCGCCGTCGGCGGGCTTGGGAATGAAATAGCCGCGCTCCTTCGGATTGGCGGGATCGTTGATGTCCATGATGCGCAGCCCGCCGGCAAACCAGGTGACATAGACCAGATTGTCGGCGTCGACCTTCTCGCGCAGCTGATGGGTGCCGAACCGGGCCACGTTGGTGTCATAGGGCGTGGACGTGTCCGGCAGCTCGTAGGAGCACAGGACTTTCGGTTTTGTCGGATCGGTCACGTCCCAGGTCCGGAACGGCGCGTGCGGCTTGCCGGTGTCGGGACCACGATTGGCGCGCTCCTCCTCGGTCGACACCGCGATGCGTTTGCCGCCGATCGCATGCGGCATGCCGAGGAAGGTGTGCGTCGGCTCCGGATGCGGCGGATTGTACTCGTGGCGCGACAGCGTCTTCGGCTTGGTGATGTCGGTCACGTCGACGATCGCCACGCCCGACATCCAGCAGCCGGCGAACATCTGGTTGCCGATGCGCATGGCGTGATGCAGCCGATGCTCGGTGCCCTTCGGATGCGGCGTGTCGCCGGCGGCGACGTGCTGGTTCTCCATGCACCAGCGCCCGACCTCGACCGGCTTTGACGGATTGCGGATGTCGTAGATCACCAGGATGTTGCCGACATAGCCCTCCATCTCGGTCGAGATGTAGGCGTAGTTCTCGTCGAGGTCGAAACGATGCACGCCCTTGCCGTAGGTCTTGTGGAAGGTGATCAGCTTCGGATTGGCTTTGTCCTTGATGTCGTAGATGCGGAAGCCGCCCTCGGGATACTCGCGGATGCTGCCCTTGCCGGGCTCGCGCTCGGAATTCACCACCATGATGTCGCCGGTGACCCGCGCCTTGTGCGAATGCGACCACGGATGCGGGCACATGATCTGCGACAGCACCGTCGGCTTGCGCGGGTCCGAGATGTCGAGGATCGTCGTGCCCTCCGGCCCGTATTGATGGCCGACAAAGGCGGTCGAGCCCTGGATGACGATCTGGCCGCCCCCGGGCAGCTCCATGCGGCTGAGATGACGGATGTTCGAGGACCCGCGCGGCGCGGCTCCGGCGTCGGCATCGGCGGCAGCAAGGACATCTCCGGCGGCGATATTCATGGGGGCATTACTCCTTTGACGCGCGCGTTTCCCTAAGGTCTTGCCGAAAGGCTACCCCCGCCGCGCCCCGACAGCAATGTCAGCGGCGCAGAGCAGGCTGCGGCGAGTTGCGGCTCCGCGCCGGTTGTGGTGGATACGGGGTGCATGTGCAGGGGCCGACGAAACCCGTGACCGACTTCATCTTCCGCCGGCAATTCGCGATCGAATGGGGCCACTGCGACCCCGCCGGCATCGTGTTCAACGCCCGCTTCTTCGAGTTCTTCGACTGCAGCGCCTGGCTGATGTTTGGCGCCGCGCTCGGCGTGCCGGCGCACGAATTGGCGAAGACCTACGACATTGTCGGCATTCCACTGGTCGACGCACGGGCCAAGTTCATCGCGCCGGCAAAATTCGGCGACGTCGCCGACATGGAATCGCGGATCATCGAATTCCGACGTTCGAGCTTCGAGATCGCCCACCGGATGTTCATCGGTGACACGCTGGCGGTCGAGGGCCTGGAGAAACGGGTATGGGCCGCGCGCCATCCCGACGATCCGCTGCGGATGAAGGCGCGCAGCGTCCCGCCCGAGGTGATCGCCAAATTCAAAGGCGCGTGACGGCGCGACGTTTGACCGCGTTCCGCGTCACAGACACCCCTGCCCTGCGCTCCGGTCACGCGCGCGGCGACGGTGCGGCGATTGTCGGAACTCCCGGCCTGGGCTACCAATAGCTGCAACAGCGGTCGCACCGGTGCCGGTCGCCGCATCGTCATGGGAAGGATCACGGCATGGGCACGCGCAAGGGCAAGCTCAAGATCGGAATGTTCATCCGGCCTTGCGGTCACCACATCGCGTCGTGGCGGCATCCGGAATGCTACGAAGACGCCGGCGCCAATTTCGCGCGCATGATCGAGTTCGCCAAGACCGCCGAGCGCGGACTGATCGACATGGTGTTCTGCGCCGACACCCATTCGGTCTACACCGCCGAACAGGCCGGCCTGCACCGGCTGCATTACGTGGCCTGGATCGAGCCGTTCACGATGCTTGCTGCGCTCGCCAGCCACACCAAGAACATCGGACTGGTCTGCACCGCCTCGACCAGCTTCGAGCAGCCCTACATCGTGGCGCGCAAATTCGCTTCGCTCGATCTGGTGAGCGGCGGGCGCTGCGGCTGGAACGTGGTCACCTCCGGCAATGCGACCGAGGCGCTGAATTTCAGCAGCGAACCGCACAAAGATAAGGTCGAGCGCTACAAGCGTGGTCGCGAATTCGTCGAGGTGGTGCAAGGACTGTGGGATTCGTGGGACGCCGACGCCTTCGTTCGCGACAAGGAGGCGGGCCTGTTCTTCGAACCGACGAAGATGCATCCGCTCAACCATCACGGCGCGTATTTCGACGTGGCCGGCCCGCTCAACGTGCCGCGCTCACCGCAAGGCCAGCCGGTACTGGTACAGGCCGGCGCGTCCGACGACGGCCGCGAGCTCGCGGCGCAGACCGCCGAAGTCGTATTCACCGCACATCCCAACATCGAGCCGGCCAAAGCGTTCTATGCCGATCTCAAAGGACGGATGGCGCGCTACGGCCGCAATCCCGACCACCTCAAGATCATGCCGGGCCTGTCGATCACGGTCGGCCGGAACTCATGACGAAGCGCTCGAGAAGCAGGCCAAGCTCGACGAGCTGCTGCATCCCGATGTCGGCCTGTCGCTGCTGTCGACCCGCATCGGACATGACCTCTCCGGCTTCCCGCTCGATGGACCATTGCCTGAGCTGCCGGAGAACAAGGTCATCAGCAGCCGCTCCGACGTCGCGATCGCGATGGCGCGCAGCAAGAACATGACCATCCGGCAATTGTACCAGTGGTTCGCGCGCCAGCGCGGACACGCCGGCTTCGTTGGCACGCCGACCGAGGTGGTCGATCAGATGGAAGCTTGGTTCGATCAGGAGGCCTGCGACGGCTTCAATTTCCTCGCGCCGGTGTTCCCGATCGGGCTCAACGACTATGTCGATCTGGTCGTGCCGGAGATGCAGCGCCGCGGGATCTATCGCACCGCCTATGAGGGACCGACGCTGCGCGACATTCTCGAATTGCCGGTGCCGGAAAGCCGTTACGCGAAGGGTTCCGCAGCGCGGAACAAGGCAACCGCCATCGCCTGATCGTGCTGGCCTAGTGGAGTGGATTTGACATTCGCTACCCACCTGGCAGCAAGCTCGCAATGCGAATGTCAAATCCAAACTCCACTAGCAGCCTATACTTGCTAGTGGTCCTTTGATTCTAACATTCGCAAAATCGCCCGCGGAAATGGGATGCGAATGTTAGAATCGAACCACTAGCCGATTCGACAAGCGCCGCGGTGCTGCTTAAACATCGTCCGGCCACAACCACGAGCCGGACCGGTGCAACACCACACGCCGCATAACCTGCAACAGATCGGGCCGTCGGACGACCTGAAACTCGAGATCGTGCATCGCGGCAGCGGTCCTCCCCTGCTGCTTCTCCCCGGTGAGGAGGCACTTGAGATCGATTCGCAATTCGTCGCCGAGCTCGCGAAGTCGCACGAAGTCATCATCCCGTTCCCGCCCGGCTTCGGACGCTCGACCCGGCCGGACTGGATCACCGGCCCCGACGACATCGCCTACATGATGCTCGACGTCGTCGACGATCTCGGGCTGAAGAACATTCCCGTCGTCGGCTGTTCGTTCGGCGGCTGGATCGCCGCCGAGATGGCGACCAAGGACGACGGCTTTATCTCGAAGCTCGTGCTCATCGACGCCTACGGCATCAAGACCGGCAAGCCGACCGAGCGCGACATCCAGGACGTCTGGCTGCTCAGCCCGGACGAGGTGATGGCGCTGAAGTGGCACGACGTCGCCAACGGCAAGCGCGACTTCCCGTCGATGCCGGAAGACCAACTGACCATCGTGGCGCGCAACACCGAGAGCTTCACCCGCTTTGGCTGGGAGCCTTACTTGCACAATCCCAAGCTCACGCGCCGGCTGCACCGCATCAAGGCGCCGACGCTGCTGGTTTGGGGCGAGAACGACGGCCTCGTCACACCGCGTTACGGCGAGGCCTATCGCAAGCTCATTCCGAACGCGCGGCTTGTCACGATCCCGCAGGCCGGTCACCTGCCGCATATCGAACAGCCGCAAGCGTGTCTCGCCGAGCTGCGAGGATTTCTGGGATAGATCGGTCCGGAGGACGAACGATGCGCGCCTGGCACTTCACCGAGATGCCCTATCCGGACATCCCGCCGTTCGATCAGCTCAAGAACACGCGGGTGACGATCCCGAACCGCTATTTCGACCCGAAGGTCGGTGCCGACCTCTACAACCGCTATCTCGACGAATACTGCATTGCCGACGAGCTCGGCCTCGATCTCATGCTCAACGAGCATCATGCCTCGGCGAGCTGCATCGATCCCTGCGTGCCGCTGCCGGCGGCGATCCTGGCACGCCAGACCAAGAACGGCCGCATCCTGATCCTCGGCAATCCGATCGCCAACCGTGGCGAGCCGGTGCGCATCGCCGAAGAGATGGCGATGATCGATTGCATCTCACGCGGACGACTGGAGGTCGGCTTCGTGCGCGGCGTGCCGACGGAGATTCATCCCGCCAACAGCAATCCCACCATGACCAACGAGCGGCTGTGGGAAGGCATCGACATCGCGATGCGCGCCTGGACCTCGCTGGACGGGCCGTTCAACTACGAAGGCCGTTTCTGGCATAAGCGCGCGGTCAACATCTGGCCGCGTCCCTACCAGCAGCCGCATCCGCCGGTCTGGATCACCGGATCGAGCGACCGCGAGAACGTGCGCAAGGTGGCGCAGCACGGCTTCACCTTCGCCACCTTCCTGCAGCCCTACGCCAACACCCGCAGCCTGTTCGACGAATACCGCAAGCACTACGTCGATGCCGGCGTGCCGGGGCAAGGCGGCACCGCGTTCCTGCCGCTGGTCTTCACCGCCAACTCCGCCAGCGAAGCGGAAAAAGGTGCGCAGGAGCTGCTTTGGTATATCCGCTCCAACAAGACCGAGCCGCAATTCAAGAATCCGCCGGGCTACGCCTCGATCGCGCTCAATGTGCAGGCGCTGCAGGGCAAGTTCGGCGGCCGCACCGAAGCCGTGCGCGCGCAGGGCCTCGACTATATGATGGAGCAAGGCATCCTGATCGCGGGCACCCCTGACACGGTGGCAGCGCGCATCGCTAAGTTCTACGATCAGGTCGGCGGCTTCGACCATCTGTTGATGATGCAACAGGCCGGCCACCTCGATCACAAGCGCACGGTCCGCAGCATGACGCTGTTCGCCAAGGACGTGTATCCGCGGATCAAGGACCTGCCACCGACGGTCGCGGCCAAAGCGGCGGCGGAGCCGGCGCTGGCGAAATAGATCAAGGCGCCCGCAGAGGCGCCGGCGAGCCGGTTTGGACTCGCCGCAGAATAAAAGCGAGACGACAGGAAACATTTGAAGGAGGACGATCGATGTCCAACGAGCACTTTTCCGCGCCACGTCGCGCTTTTGTCGGCGGCCTCGCCGCGTCGGCCGGCCTTGCTGCCACCGCGCCGTTCAGCGGCGCGTCAGCCCAGACCTATCCGAACCGCCGGATCAGCGTCGTCATCCCCACTGGCCAGGGCGGCGGCGCCGAGCGCATCGCGCGCCCGTTTGACGCCGCCTGGGGGCCGATGCTGAAGACGCAGTTCGAGTACTCGTTCTTTCCGGGCGCTTCCGGACAGATCGGCTACGAGCTGTTCGTCAAACGTCGCCCGAAAGACGGGCACAATCTCTTGTTCGGCAACATGGGCGCCGAGCTGATCATGTATGTGATCCAGAAGCCCGACATTAATTTTCCGCGCGACTTCATCTATTTCTCACAGATGGAAGTCGACGACAGCTGCATCTACGTCAACCGCAACTCGCCGTTCAAGACGATCGAGGACGTGGTCGCGGCGGCGAAGAAGCGGACCCTCAACGTCGCGGTGAGCCGGCTCCCGACGCAGACCTCCATTGCCGTGCTGGCGCTCGCCGACACGACCGGCTCAAGTTACAACCTCATCCCCTATGGCGGCGGCAACCCGACTTATATCGCCGTCCTCAACGGCGAAGCCGACATCGGCGCCGGCCCGATGGTCGGCGTCATGACCCTGATCGATAAATTCAAAATCCTCGGCGTCTTCAACCGCAAGCAGAATGTGTATGCGGCGCTGAGCGAGAACGCGCCCACGGTCAATTCGGTGTTCGGAATCGACATTCCCGACCTCTTTACCAGCCGTGCCTGGGCCGTCCACACCGAATGGGCCGACAAAAACCCGGAGCAGTTCGCATTGCTGGAGCGCACCGCACGCGAGGCCCATGCGTCGGCGATCTTCCGGGATGGTTACCGCAAGACCGGCGCCACCGACCTCAATCTGACCTACGGCGACCGCAAGGCCTGTACCGAATACGCCCTGAAAACCCTGGAACTGGCGCGCCGCTATGAGGCGGTGCTGACCGCCAAGCGCGGCAAAACGCGCTGAGCCTTGTTGCCGCAGCGCCGGCTCGTACGCTTTCGGGCGCCGCACTGCTATGGCATTATGAATTATGCACCAGCGTCCTGTTCCTGGGCGCGTTTGCCAGCAATCAGGAGATAGTCGATGACCACCAAGCTCTCGATGCCGCGCCGTTCGTTCTGCGGCGGCCTGGCCGCTTCAGCCGGACTTCTGGCGACGTCGCCGTTCAGCGGCGCATCCGCGCAGACCTACCCGGGCCGGCGGATCAGTGTGGTGATCCCGACCGGCCAAGGCGGCGGCGCCGAGCGCCTCGCGCGCGCGTTTGACGATGCCTGGGGGCAGACTCCTCAAGACGCAGTTCGAATACAACTTCTTCCCCGGCGCGTCCGGCCAGATCGGCTACGAGCTGTTCGTCAAGCGTCGCCCGAAAGACGGACACAACTTGCTGTTCGGCAACATGGGTCCGGAAATGATCATGTATACGACCCAGAAGCCGGACTACAATTTCCCGCGCGACTTCATCTATTTCTCGATGGTCGACATCGACGACAGCATCATCTTTGCGACCCGGACCTCGCCGTTCAAATCCATCGAGCAGGTCGTCGATGCCGCCAAGAAGCGGCCGCTCAACGTCGCGGTGAGCCGGATCCCGCACCCGTGCCTCGATCGGGTTGCTGGCGCTCGGCGAAGCGACCAAGTCGACCTACAATCTGATCCCCTATGGCGGCGGCAACCCGACCTATATCGCCGTGCTCAACGGCGAAGCCGATATCGGCGCGCTGCCGATGACCGGCGTTCTCACGCTGTCCGAGAAGTTCAAGGTGCTGGGCGTCTTCAACCGCACCACGAACAATTTCGCGGAGCTCAGCGAGAACGCGCCGCTGATCAACAAGGTGTTCGGCACCGACATCCCCGACCTCTACTCGGCGCGCGCCTGGGCAGTCCACACCGAATGGGCCGACAAGAATCCGAAGTTGTTCGAGTTGCTGGAGCGGACCTCCAAGGAGGCGCACGCATCGCCGATCTTCAAGGACGCGTATGAGAAGACCGGCGCCCCGCCGAACGCGCTGTTCTATGGCGACCGCGCAGCCTGCACCAAATACGCGAAGGCGACTGTCGAACTGACGAAGCGCTACGAGAGCGCGCTCACCGCCAAGCGCGGCGGCGGCAAGAAGTAGCCGGCTCCGATCCAGTTCAGACCAATCGAAGGCCGGCGCCCGGACATCCCGGCGCCGGCCTTTTCATTTTCTGCGCGCCAGCGCATTTCTCGGTTTAGTTGCACTCGCTCTCGCCGCGCTCGTCCCCGCGCAAGCGGGGACCCAGTACCCCGCAAGACTGGATTCCCGCTTGCGCGGGAATGAGCGGAGGACAGAGCCGTTCTCCTAAAACCGCTCAAGCAGCCAGCCCCGGCCGAAAATCTTGTCCTCTATACCCTGGGCACGGAGCGCGTGCCAGATTGTCGCGATATTGATCGGAATGACCGGCTTCCCGAGCTGCTGCTCCAGCGCCGGGAAGATGTCCTGGGTGGACAGATTGGTCCCGGCCTGCACGATGGCGTCGACATTGCCGCCGTCGAGCTGGTGCAGCACCGCGTCGATCACCTCCCGCGGCGGGGTGTGCGCGATCGAGGTGGCGGAGTCGCATTTCAGCCCGACCACGTTGGTGACGGTGTAGCCGGACTCCTCGAGAAAACGGCGGACTTGCTCGTCGCCCACCGGTTGATAAGGCGTCAGCGCCGCCACCGTCTTGGCGCCGAACGCGTCGAGCGCGGCCTTGAGTGCCGCGGCGCCGCTGGTCAGCCCCATGTCGGGCCCGATATCCTCCCGCAACCGCTGCTCGAACTCGACATTGCCCTCGAGCCCGCCCCAGAACGTCTCCGCCGACATGCCCATCATGATGTAGCTCGGCTCGCAGGTCATGATGTCACGGATGGCGTCGGGGATGGTCTTGCGGATCGCGTCGATGAAGGCGAGGAACATGTTGTCGGAGGACAGATCCGGCTGCTCGACGAAGAACCGCGCAAAATGCCAGGTCACCCCCGGCGGAATGATCCGCTGACAATCGTATTCAACGCCGATATTGGTGGACGGGATGATGACGCCGATCCGCCCGCGCGATCCGATCCAGGGCTCCTGCGCCTTGGCCAGTTTGACGGGCTGATCCATTATCGTCTCCTGCACTTCCGCGAGTACAAGCTTACCCCAGCCCGATGGCCGTGACATCTCCATCCTCAAAAGCCGGACCGCAATCGGAGCGCGTGCTGATCGCCGGCGCCGGTCCGGTCGGGCTGACCGCCGCGCTGAACCTCGCCCGCAACGGCCTTGCCGTGACGGTGTTGGAAGCCGGCAACAAGGTGTTCGACGACCCGCGCGCCGGCACCATCCACCCGCCGACGCTGGAATTGCTGGCCGAGAGTGGCGTGACCGACGCCATGCTCGCGCGCGGCTACATCGTGCGGAACTACCAGTATCGCGACCGCCGCACCGGCATGGTCGCCGATTTCGATCTCGGCGCGCTCGCGGACGACACGCCCTATCCCTACCGGCTGATGCTGGAACAGCACAAGATCTGCTACATCCTGCTCGACATGCTCAAGCAATACCCCGACTGCGAGGTGTTGATGGAGCATCGCGTCGCGGGGGTGACGCAAGACGATGACGGCGTGACCGCGACCGTCGAGACGCCGACCGGGACGAGGACGTTTCGCGGTCGCTGGATGATCGGCTGCGACGGCGGACGCAGCCAGGTCCGCAAATCCATGGCGGTGGAGTTTTCTGGCTTCACCTACGAGGAGCGATTCCTCGTTCTCAGCACCCGCTATGATTTTGCGCAATTTGGCTACGCGCTGACCAACTACATCGCCGACCCCGACGAGTGGTGCGCCCTGTTCAAGGTGCCCGGCCACGACGAGCGCGGCACCTGGCGCGTGGTGTTTCCGGTCGATGCGCAGGCCGCGCCCGAACAGATCTTCGAAGAAGCGGCGGTGCAGCGGCGCATCCAGGGCTTTCATCGCAAGGACGGCGACTATGATGTCGTCCACCGCAACCTCTACGATGTGCATCAGCGCGTTGCGTCATGCTATCGTGACGGCCGCCTCCTCATTGCCGGCGATGCCGCGCATATCAACAATCCGCTGGGCGGGATGGGCATGAATTTCGGCCTTCACGACGCATTCAATCTGACCGGCAAGCTCGCGGCGATCGCCCGCGATGGCGCGCGCGACGATCTGCTCGACCTCTACGACCGCCAGCGCCGCACCGTGGCGCAGGAGTATCTCCAGCGCCAGACCATCGAGAACAAGCGCAACATCGAGCAGAAGGACCCGCGTGAGCGCGAAAAGTTCCATGACGAGCTGCGCGCCATCGCCGCCGACCGCGCCAAGCTTCGCACCTACCTGCTGCGCGTGGCGATGATCGAAGGCGTCCGCCGCGCCAACGCGATCACCTAAATATTTGCCTACTCCGCAACCGTACGCACCGAGAAGACGCAAATCTCCCGAGAACGACCGCCACATCCTCCGAGAAGCGACCGCTGCTAGATGAAGATTGCCATCCCCGACATGATTTCCAACTCCTACTTTCCCGCAGCGGCGGCGGTGGAGCTCGGCTTCTTCAAGGACGAAGGGCTCGATATGACGCTCGAGCTGATCTACCCGGTCAATCGCACGCTCGAAGTGCTGCGCGACGGCGGCATCGATTTCGTCGGCGGTTCCGCGCACTCGACACCGTTCGCGTTTCCGGGCTGGAAGGGCGGCAAGCTCCTCGCCGCGCTCGCCCAGAACACCTACTGGTTCCTGATCCTGCGCTCCGACCTCAAGGCAAAAAAGGGCGACATCAACGCCATCAAGGGGCTGACGATCGGCGCGGCGCCGCTGGTCGACCTCGGCCTCAAGCGGCTGTTGGTGGAGTCCGGTCTCGACGAGACGCGCGATAACATCAAGATCGTGCCGGTGCCGATGGAGTTTCTGGGCGAAGGAGCCGTCAAGAATTTCGGCGTCGGTGCCGCCAAAGCGTTGCAGGCAGGCGCCATCGACGGCTTCTGGGCCAACGGCATGGGCGCGGAGGTCGCGGTGCGTGGCGGCTGGGGCACGCTGGTGATCGACGCGCGGCGTGGCGACGGCCCGCCGAAGGCGATCCACTACACCATGCCGGCGTTGATCACGTCCGATGCCGTGATCGCGCGCGATCCGGCAGCGGTCGCCGCGGCGGTTCGCGCGCTGGTGAAGACGCAGAAGGCGCTGAAGGCGGACGTCAGCCTTGCCACCAAGGTCGGGCGCAAGCTGTTTCCCGACCACGAGGCCTCGCTGATCGCCGACATCATCGAGCGCGACCTGCCGTTCTACGATCCGGCGATCTCGCGCGAATTCGTCGACGGCATGACCGAGTTCCAGCGCCACATGGGGCTGCTCGACCGCGCCGTGAGCTACGAGGACGTCGTCGCGACGCAGTTCAGCCAGTACTGGACGTCGTAAAAAGCGGCAGCCGTTGCTCATCGCGCGTGCATGCGGCCATCGGGCACCCTCCATGCCGTTCGCGGCCGTTGTGCGGGCGTATCCTGGGCTTAAGATGGCGGCGCCGGCCTGAGAGTGAGTAGGTGAAGCATGCCGATCCGCCGTTTGCAGATGTTCGTTGCCCTCGCGCTATCGTTGCTGATCGCGCCAGCAACCCTCCACGCGCAAGGCAGCGACTGGCCGGCCAAGACCGTCACGGTCGTGGTCCCGTTCGCCGCCGGCGGCAACACCGACGTGATGGCGCGCATGGCCAGCAGCCGGCTGTCCACCGAACTCAAGCAAAGCTTCGTGGTCGAGAACCGGGTCGGCGCCGCCGGCGCGCTCGCCGCAGCCTATGTCGCGCAGGCCGCACCCGATGGCTACACGTTGCTGTTCGGCGCGGCGCCGCAGATCGCGGTGGTGCCGCGCATCCAGAAGGTCAGCTACGACCCGCTCAAGGATTTGGTCCCGGTCAGCGTGTTCGGAACCGGGCCGTTCATCCTCGCGATCAATGCCGGCATTCCCGCCAAGACCATGCAGGAATTCGTCGCCTACGGGAAAGGCCGCAAGCTCAACTTTGGCTCCGGCGGCACCGGCTCGATCGGCCACTTGTCGGGCGCGCTGTTCGTGGCGCGCGCCGGGCTCGATTCCGTGCATGTCCCGTTCAAGGGCGGCGGACCGGCGATGACGGCATTGGTGGGCGGCCAGATCGATATGTATTTCGGCAACGCCTCGGAAATCATCCCGCACGCGGAGACCGGCAAGGTCCGCATCCTCGGCGTCGCCACCGACAAGCGCATGCCGCAGCTTCCGACTGTGCCGACGATCAGCGAGCTGTTTCCGAATTTCTCGCTCAACTCCTGGAACGGCTTCTTGGCGCCGGCGAAGACGCCGCAGGCCATCGTCGACAAGCTCGCACAGCACGTGATCGCCGCCGCGCGCGATCCGGCCATCGTTGCGCAACTGACCAAGCTCGGCATCGAGCCGAACGGCACCACGCCGAAGGAATTTGTTGCGCAGATCGCGCGCGAGCAACCGCAGTTCGATGCGGCCATCAAGGCCGCCAACATGACGCCGTAGCCATTCAACCGCGACCGATAGGCGGCGTCCGCATCCCGATGGAATTCGCATGATCGTCCGCAATGAATCTGACGGCTCGGTGGTGATGATCACCCAGAACGACCACGCCAAACTGGCCGGGCTGTTCGCCGCGCATTGGGGCAACCGGCAGTTCGAGCGGCCGCGGCCTTCCGTGTCGATGATGCGGGCCGCGCAATATCACGACAGCGGCTGGCTGCGCTACGAGACCAATCCGTATCTCGATCCCGCCACCGGCAAAAGTCCGAGCTACCAGCAGGTGCCCAGCGACGCGGCGCAGCTCGCGGCCTATCAGGCGGCCATCGACATGCTCACCGATGTCGACAGCTATTCCGGCCTGCTGGTGAGCAAGCACCGGACCGGGCTCTGGCAGTCCCGCTACGGCACCATCACGCAGCCGCCGCCGGGGCCGCCTCGCCAGCTCAACGAGGACATCCGCAATTTCATCGCCAAGAACGAAGCCCGTCAGCAAGCGATTGCCGCCGGCCTCGACGGCAACGACATCGCGGTGAACTACCACCTGCTGCAAGTCTGGGACCTGCTGTCGCTCTATATCTGCAGCCACGAGCAACACCAGGCTCACGTCATCGCGCCCGCGCCGACCGGTTACGCCGGCGCGACCGGCGTCCCGTTGACACTGACACCCACCTCGCCCACGACGATTGCCATCGATCCGTTTCCGTTCGATCAGCCGCCGCTGGAGGCCGCCGTCGTCTATCGACGGTTGCCGCAATCCGCGTCGCGCGACGCCGATACCTTCAAGGCCGCCTATTTCGGTGCGCGTCCGCAGACCGCGGTCTTTACATTCGTGACGGCGCGTTAATCGAGCGCCGCGTGGCTTAGATCGAAAATGACTTTCCTGGAATAACGTGCGCGCATGGACTCGCTGACCGATCCCGCCGCTGGCGACCTCTGGGTGTTCGGCTATGGCTCGCTGATGTGGCGGCCGGGCTTCGACTATGTCGAGCGGATCGAAGCACGCTTGATCGGCGCACATCGCGCGCTGTGCGTCTACTCGTTCGTGCATCGCGGCACGCCGGAACGGCCGGGGCTGGTGCTCGGCCTCGATCGCGGCGGCGCTTGCCGCGGCATCGCCTATCGGGTTGCGGCGGCCAAGCGGGCCGAGACCGTGGCCTATCTGCGGGCCCGCGAGCAGGCGACCATGGTCTATCGCGAATTCGTGCGGCCGGCTGCGTCTCAAGATCACGCCCGAGCGCGTGGTGCCGGCGCTCTGCTACGTGGTCGACCGCAGCCATCCGCAATATGCCGGCCGGCTGACGCTCGACCAGCAGCTTCATCACGTGCGCCAGGGCCACGGGCGGTCCGGCCCCAACCGCGACTACGTCATCGAGACCGTGGCAGCGCTGGAAGCAGCTCGGCTATCGGGAGACCGAATTGCACCTGTTGGCGGAGCGGCTCAAAGGCGCCCACGAGACGCACGGCGCGGATGCGTCATCCGCCTGATGCGCGCGGCGCGGACGCAGGCTTGATGCCCTGTTTCGCAGCTCACGCTCGCCCTCCGCCACCAGCCGCGCCGTCGCGGTCTCGATCGTCGTCCTGCAGCCGCTCGAAGAACTCGGTCTTGTCGAGCCCCGGCGGAATCGGATCGAGCACTTCGACCACGATCGTGCCGGGATAGCGCAGGAACGCGCGGCGCGGCCAGAACAGCCCGGAGTTCAGCGCGACCGGCACGCACGGCACGCCGGTCTCGGCGTAGAGATGGGCGACGCCGAACTTGTATCGCGGCTCGGCGCCGGGCGCGCGGCGCGTGCCTTCGGGAAAGATGATGAGCTGGCGGCCGCGGCCGATCTCGCGCAGCGCGCGCCGTCATGTCGGCCAGCGCCTGGCGCGCCGGCCGCGATCGACCGGGATCATGCCGGCCTTCCACGTGTACCAGCCGAAGAACGGAATCCACATCAGCTCGCGCTTGACGATGAAGGCCGGGTCGGCGAACAGCCGAAGCAGCGCGAACGTCTCCCAGATCGACTGATGCTTGGCGGCGACGATCAGCGCGCCGCGCGGAATCTTCTCCAGGCCGCGGAATTCGACCTTGATGCCGCAGACCACGCGCAGCAGCCAGATGTTGGTGCGCCCCCAGAATTTTGCCAGCTTCAGGATGGCGCGGCGCGGCATCACCAGCGTCGGAAGCGCCGACGATGAGCTGCACGACCAGATTCAGATAGAACAGCACGTTGAAAACGGACCGATCGAGTATCACGAGCACACTCAAGGTCCGTCAGTCGGGCGCCGAAGCGGCGGCCCATTGGTCGGCGGTGACGATACTACCGCGGCGGTCGCGATGCTGCCAGCGCGCTCATGCCGCCGTGCTCGACTCGCGATTCGAGCTGCATCCGGACCTGCGTGAACGATATACTTCAGATATTCCGAAACGAGCAGCCGGGCGGTCGTGGCACTCGACCACCATGGCTCCAACCGCACCTTTTCGGAAACCACCGGAAACGGCATCAGCGCCACGCCCGGAAGCTGATGCGCGATCTCGGCCATCGCGCGCGGCATGTGATAGTCCGAGGTCACCACGATCAGCGAGCGGAACCTTGCGTTGCTCGGCCCAGCGCCGCGTCTCGATCGCATTGCCGATCGTGTTGAGCGAGCGGTCGAGATCGACGCAGCAGTGCACCATCGACGCGAACTCCGGATGCAGCCGCGAGATTTCGCCGGCGTTGGTCGCGCGATTGACGCCGCTGATCAGAAGGCGCTGGCCGCGCCCGGCGGCCAGCAGCTCGAGCGCGTCGGTGATGCGGGAGGCGCCGCCGGTCAGCGCCACGATGCCGTCGGCGCTGCGCTCGAGCTTCACCTCGTCCGTCGGCAGCGTCGCGACGAACCAGAAAAACCCGAGTGCCAGCAGCAACAGCGCGCCGCCGCAGAGCGCGACCGTGGCGCGGACGAGCGCCCGCGGCAGCCACCCCGCCTTACGCCTGCGGCCTGGCGGCGTGCCGGGACTGTCACGACCGTGACCGGTGCGGGGCCGGAACGTCTGCATGCTCTCCACTGGTATGGCCGTTCAGACGTCCGCAACATCGTCGCGGCGCGTCCGAATTGCGGACTTCTGAACCAAAGCCACACTGGAATCAACGAGTTGCTTGTGTCTTCAATTCAACCGCTCGGAGAGGCCCCGTTCGGTCAACCTGATCAGCGAGGGTTATTGAACGGTTTCAAGCGTCCGGTTGACCGTGCGCCGCGAGGTGAAGGCGGTCACGACGGCGATCAGCACGATCTGCGCGACCATCGCGACATAGCCACCAATTCCGATCGAAAACGTGCCGAACAGGGCCGCGATCTGCTCGCCGCCCGCGGTGCCGAGCAGCCAGCGGCTGGCGAACTCCGCGAGCGCGAACAACACCATCGCGACGCCGCCGCCGATCGCGCCGCCCTGTAAGCCCGAGCAGCAGAAAATGGCGCTGGAACTGGCCGGCGATGAAGCCGTTCTTGGCGCCGATGAAATGCAGCACCTCGACGATCGGCCGATTGGCCGCCATGGCGCCGCGGGTCGCGAAGATCACCGACAGCACGGTCGCGAGCCAGCATCAGCACCAGGACCGCGATGCCGCCGAGCATCGTCGTGTCGCGCCATGGCGCGCATGCGGTCGATCCAGCGCGATGATCGTCGAGGCTCGCGCCGGCGACCTCGGCCGCCAGCGCCTGCGCAATGCGGCGAGATCGGAGCGCGGCGCCGGCGCGAGCCGCACCACGATCATGCGCGGCACCGGCAGATCGTCGAGCGCAAGCCCGGCTGCCGAGCCACGGCTCGAGCAGGCGCGCCGATTCCTCCTTGCGAATAGGGCCGCACCTCGGCGATGCCGGGAAGCGCGCGCGCGATCTCGACCGCGCGCTGCACCTCGGCCTCGATATCGCGGCCGGCCGCCGGCCGCACCTGGATGGTGACCTCGCGCGCGACCTCGGACTGCCAGTCGCCGGCCGCGGAGCGCACCAGCATGACCGCGCCGGTGGTCAGCGAGGCCAGGAACGTCATGATCGCGACGACCGCGACCAGCGCGCGGCCGGCGATCGAGTGCTTCGGCACGATCGGCGTTCTCGATCCGCGGCAGCGCCCGGCCGGCGACGCTGGCCGCCGCGCCATCGGCGCCGTCATCGCAGTCGGTCAGTTGGCGATCGCCTCAATCGTAGACATGCAGCCGCCCTTCGTGCAGCACGAGACGGCGGGCGTCGTACTGGTCCATCAGCGCGATGTCGTGGGTCGCGATCACCACCGTGGTGCCGGACTTGTTCAGCTCGATGAACAGCCGCAGCAGGCGCTGCGCCAGATTGGGATCGACGTTGCCGGTCGGCTCGTCGGCGAGCAGCAGTTGCGGCCGCGCGATCACCGCGCGCGCGATCGCGGCGCGCTGCTTCTCGCCGCCCGACAGCACCGGCGGCAGCGCCCACATGCGCTCGCCGAGCCCGACCCAGTGCAGCAGTTCCACCACCTCGTCGCGGTAGCTGTCTTCGCTCGCGGCCGATCACGCGGAACGGCAGCGCGACGTTCTCATAGGTCGTCATGTGGTCGAGCAGGCGGAAATCCTGGAACACGATGCCGATGCGGCGGCGCAGTGTCGCCAGCGCGTCCTTGCTCAGCGTCGCGACGTCCTGGCCGAACAGCGTGATCGAGCCCGCGCGTCGGCCGCAGCGACAGGAACAGCAGCCGCAGCAGCGAGGTCTTGCCGGCGCCCGAAGGCCCGGTCAGGAACTGGAACGAATGCGGCTCGATGCGGAAACTGAGGTCGCGCAGGACCTCGGGCCCCAGCCCGTAGCGCAAGTCCCACGTTCTCGAATCGGACCACGTCCCCCGCTCCGGAACTCGCCCCCGGCCCCGATTCGCCCATTTATAGCAGCGCGCCGGCATTCCGGCCCATCCCGGCAACTCGGCGCACCCCGGCCTATTCGCACCGGGCCGCCCTGCCGAGATGGTTTCCGATCCGTTAACGGTCGCTTGTTAGCGTCGGGCCGACCCGTCCCGGTGGCTCCTTAATTCGCCGATGCTGATCGCCTGCCCCAACTGCACGACCTCTTATCAGGTGGAACCCGCAACGCTCGGTACGACCGGCCGTTCGGTGCGCTGTGCTCGTTGCAAGAAGGTCTGGTTCGCATCGAACACTGAATTCTATGGCCGAGATCAGCCGGTCTTTCCACCAGGATATGGCTGCCTTCGCGGCAACGGACCCAGATCCCGGCGGCGGCCAGGCTCTCGAAGGGACGCCAACCGCCGCCGAGCAGCCCGTTGCCGACGCCCCCAGCATCGCCCCGGATAGCCCAGCCGAGTCAGCTTCGGCCGACCAGCCCATGGCGGAGGAACGCGACGACCGTGGCCCGGGACCGCTGCCCGAGCCGCCCGATCCCACGTCGCCGACGCAACCCGAGATCATTCGACGATTCGCCGCCGCTCGCGCCCGAATCGCTGGTGGGGAAGGCGCCAAAACCAGACGCCGAACCCTCTGTGGATATCGAGACGCTCGCCGCCCGGCGGACCCGGCGGCCGGCCCCGACCCGCCGACGAGCCGGCCAATCGGCATCCAAATGGCCGATCCTCATCCTGGCATTGATCGCGATCAATCTCGGGCTGATCGGCTGGCGCACCGACATCGTCCGCGCGATGCCGCAAATGGCGTCGTTCTACGCCGCGATCGGGCTCGACGTGAACCTGCGCAATCTCGTCTTCACCGATTTCACCACCCGCAAGGACGACCAAGACGGTACTCCGATGCTGATCGTCGAAGGCGGGATCAAGAGCACCGGCCGAGGCGCCACCGACCTTACCCCGGCTCCGTTTTGCCGTGCGCAATGCACAAGGACAGGAAATCTACAGCTGGACCGCGCTGCCGCCGCACAAACCGTGATCGCGCCGGGTGCAACCGTACCGTTCCGATCGCGTCTCGCCTCGCCGCCGCACGAGGCCCATGCCGTCCTGGTACGATTTTTTAACCGGCGCGATTTAGTCGCTGGGGCTCAATGAGGTGAGCATGGCACGGATCCTGATCGCCGAGGACGAAGATGGCCTCCGCACCCTGGTGGCCCGCGCGTTGGCGCAAGACGGCCATAGCGTCGTCACGGCCAATGACGGCGCGGAAGCGCTCGACGCGCTGACGCGCGAACGAGGCGCGTTCGAGCTGCTGCTCACCGACATCCGCATGCCCATCATGGACGGGATCGCGCTCGCGCTTGCGACCGCGCGCGACCTTCCGCATGTCACGATCCTGCTGATGACCGGCTACGCCGACCAGCGCGAGCGCGCCTCCGGCCTCGAGGCCCTGATCCACGACGTGATCTCCAAGCCGTTCTCGCTCGCCAGCATCCGCACCGCGGTCCGCGACGCCCTGGCCGCCACCGCGATGCGGGCGGTGAATTAGACCGCTTCATGTCCGTCGCCGGAGAAGGTCTCGGGTAATGTTTCTCCTGCCATGAAGAACACGAAGTAAAGTCAGTAAATCGTCCTCCCGCACAAAGTCGTAGATCAAAATCTAGGGGGAACGATTCCGATCCGCGAATGCGGTCCAAGGCTTGGTCTTGGCGCACCCGTCTCTGGAAAATCAATGAGGCGGTCCAGTGTCGCAAGAAAGCGGCGAGCATACTGAGCAGCAATAGCCGGTCCAGCCTCGCGTTCGAGAAATGAAAGTATTTCGAGTGTGTCGGTCTCGGCGTCCGTCGCGACAACGAGGCGTGTCATTCGGAACGAAGGTGGTCAATCTTGGCATTGAGCCGTTTGAAATACTCTTCGCCTGAAAGGGTGTCGCCCCGCGCAACGGAAGCTCGGGCTTGGTCCACAGAAGGCCTTGCCCAGGCAAAATCATCGCGGTGAATCGCCATCAGATCGGCCACGGCCACCGCCAGCGCCTCATCAATCGACGAGAACGAACCGGCCGCCACTTCAGCCTCAAGCCATTTTTCTTGTTCGGGCGGTAACTTAATATTCATGATCGTCATTTGCTTCGCCGCCGATCACCGGATATCCCGCAGCAGCCGCTCGATATAGTCGAGCTCGAGCTGCGGCCGGAAGTTCTCGCCGAAGCGGCGACGCAGCTCTTCGAGGATTTCCTCGGCGCGCGGCGCGCCGGAAGCACTTCGATCTCGCTGTAGGCAGCTGTTCGGCAGGGTCGTCGTCGCCATAGTCGCGCCGCGCAGCGGCCGGCCGAGCGGATCGGTCTCCTGCTGCGCGCGCGCCTGACCGATGCCGCCGGGCTGGCCGGGACCCGGGCCTTGCCCTGCTGCTGCTGCATCGACTGCGCCAGGCTCTGCGCGCCGCGGCGCAGCGCTTCGAGCGCGCGGCCCTGCGAATCGACCGCGCCGTCGGCATTGCCCTCGCCAAGCTCGCCTTCCGCGTCGCCCATCGCCTCGCCGGCGCGGCCGAGCTGATCCATCTCGCTCTCGCCTTGCTGGCCCTGCTGGCCGAGCCCGCGCTTGCGCAACTCCTCCAACAGCTTCTTGAGCTGCTCGCGCAGCGCCTGTGCTGATCGCGCAGGTCGCCCATGCCTTGCTGACCCTGCTGGCCTTCCTGCCCCTGCTCGCCCTGTTCGCCCTCTTGGCCTTGCTGACCCTGCGGGCCCTTCTGGCCGCGCTGTCCGCGTTGCTGGCCCTGCTGGCGGCGCTGGTCCTGGCCCTGCGGAAGGTGCGGTCGCGCAACTGCTGCTGCCGGCGGATCATGTCGCCGAGCTCGTCGAGCGCCGGCTTCATCTCGTCGTCGCCATCGCCGCCCTGCTGCTGGCCCGGCCGCGCCATCTGCAGGTTGTTCAGCATCTGCTGAGCTCATCGAGCATCTTGCGCGCGGCGTCCTTGGCGCCGGAGCGCGCCATCCGCTCCATGCGGTCGAGCATGCTCCGCAGATCCTGCGGGCGCAGCTGGCGGGCGTTCGGATCGAGCGGCCGCGCCATCTGTCCGGGTTCCTGCGCATCTCCTCGGCCAGCGCCTGCAGGAACTTGTCGAGCGCCGCGCGCAGCTGGTCCATCAGCTTCTTGATCTCTTCGTCGCTCGCGCCGCGCTCCAGCGCCTGGCGCAACGCATCCTGCGCCGCGCGCAGCGCCTGCTCGGCATCCGAGACGTTGCCGTCCTCGAGCGTGACCGCCATGGACCACAGCCGCGCCACCACGTCGCGCAGCTGATCGTCGCTCTTGGCGCGCGCGAGCTGCCAGTAGATCGAGCGCAGGCCGAGATAGACGTTGGTCTCCGATCTTGAACTGCTCCGGGCGCCAGCGTCAGCGCATCGAGCGCGGTCAGCACCGTCGCCTGCGCGTCGGCGTCGAGCGCGAGATTGCGGCGCTGCTCGATCAGCGCGCGCGCCACCGGCTTGGCGAACGGCCGCTCCGGCAGCCGCATTTCGATCGGCTTCGGCGGCCCTCGTTGCCGGCCTCGTCGCGCGCGACCAGCGTCATCGCTGACGTCGACGCCGGCCCAGGGATGCTCGGTGAGTTCCTTGGTGGTCTGGCCGACGCCGCTGCGGGTGCGCGCCTGCGGCAGCACCAGCGGAAATCGGGCGCCTCGTAGAGCGGGCGCGGCGGCTGCCCGTTCGGTGCCCGCGGCGCTTGCCAGCTTGAAGATCGCCTGCGCATCGACCACGCCGTAGTCGTCCTCGAGCTTGTAGGCCAGCAGCAGCGAGCCGCGGAGCTGCGCCTCGGGCTCCTTGGCGAGCGCGATGGTCGGCGCGCGATCGGGGATGGCGGTGAACTTCCAGGTCACGTCGCTGGCGCGCCGCGCACGGTGGCGGTGCCAGCGCCGTTGATCATGAAGCGCCGCTCCTCGGTGCCCGCGCGGCGGCGGCGTTGCGCGCGTGGCGTCGGCGACTCGGCGAGCCCGCCGGTGGTCGCGACGTCGAGTTGCACCTGGCCGGTGGCGCGCACGACCAGCGTCGCTGCCGGCCGGCACCGCGACCGGCGCGTTCGCGGTCTGCACCGGTTCGCCGGGCCGCAGGCCCGGCAGGATCATCGGCGGCCGGCCGGTATAGGTCGGCGGCGTGACCCAGGCGTCGATGCGGAAATTCGCCGGCGGCATCACGCCCTGCCAGTCGAACGCCGCGGCGACGCGCTTCATGCGATCGCCGCCGGCGGCGAAGAACGTCGCAACCACCAGCACCACCACCAGCGCGCGCAGCGCCAACGGGATCGCGCGCCGCAAGCCGCGGCACCGGCGTCCCGGCCTGGAGCGTCTTGGCGGCGCGCAGCGCGCGCTCGACATGGGCGCGCCACAGCGCGACCGCGAATCCGATCTTCGGTCTCGCCGGCGATCTCGTCGGCGATCGCGGTGGCCGGCCGATGCGGCAGTCCGGCTTGCGGTCGAGCCGGCGCAAGCCTCGATGCGGCGCGGCAGGCGCAGCAGCAGCAACGGCACCAACGCCGCCGCGCCGAGCAGAAAGAACAGCACCGAGCCCGATCGCGCGACCGATCGGCGGCAGCCACAGCCACAGCCCGAGCCAGGACAGGCCAGGAACAACCCGACCGCCGTCGCGATCGACGCCAGCGCCGGCCACAGCCGTTCCCAGAAAATGCTCCAGCGCGCGCGCCGAAGCGCGCGCGCAGAGCATCGCCTGGCCGCCTCTCGGCGGGACGCGCGGCGCTGGTCGTCAGGGGCGTCCGGAACTGGTCGCTCAAGCTGTCTCCAGCAACGAGAATCTCGTCAGATTGCAGCATATCACGCATTAGGACCGCCGGCTACCGGGCAAAAGGAAGGCGGCCACAGATCAAAACGCACGGCATTATGGCTTCGGTTCAGGCTATCGTCACAGCCACGGCGGCAGCCGATCCAGCGCGATCAATGCGTCGGCTCTCCAGGCGCGGCCGCACCAGCGCCCATTCGGCTTCCCGCACAAGCACTTCCGGCACCAGCGGCGCGGGTGTTGTAGGTGCCGGCCTGGACCGCGCCATAGGCGCCGGCCGTCATCACCGCGAGCAAGTCGCCCGGCTGCGGCTCCGGCAAGTCGCGGTCGAGCGCCAGAAAATCGCCGGATTCGCAGACCGGCCCGACCACGTCGGCCGACGATCCGCCGGCGCGCCGCGGCGCGGCTCCGCGCACCGGCACGATATCGTGATGGGCCTCGTAGAGCGTCGGGCGGATCAGGTCGTTCATGCCGCATCGACGATGACGAAGGTCTTGGCCTCGCCGCGCTTGAGGTAGAGCACGCGCGTGACCAGGATGCCGGCGTTGCCGACGATCAGCCGGCCGGGCTCGAAGATCAGCGTGCAGCCGAGACCGCGCGTCGCGCGCTTGACCATCGCCGCATAGGCGTCCGGGATGCGGCGGCGGCTCGTTGTCGTCGCGATAGGGAATGCCGAGCCCGCCGCCGAGATCGACATGCGCGATCGTGTGGCCGTCGGCGCGCAGCGTCGCGCACGAAATCGGACAGCAGCGCGAACGCATCGTCGAACGGCTGCAAGCTCGGTGATCTGGCTGCCGATATGCATGTCGACGCCGGTGACCCTGACGCCCGGCAGCTTGGCGGCGTGGGCATAGACCTCGCGGGCGCGGCTGATCGGAATGCCGAACTTGTTCTCGGCCTTGCCGGTCGCGATCTTGGCGTGGGTCCTGCGCGTCGACGTCGGGATTGACGCGCACCGAGATGTTGGCGATGCGGCCCTTGCCGGCCGCGATCGACGGACAGCAGCTCAAGCTCCGGCTCGGATTCGACGTTGACGCAGAGGATGTCCTTCGTCGAGCGCCAGCGCGAGCTCGCGCGCGGTCTTGCCGATGCCGGAGAACATGATCTTGTCCGGCGCGATGCCGGCCGCGCGCGCGCGCTTGAGCTCGCCTCCGGACACGACGTCAGCGCCGGCGCCGAGCTGCGCCAGCGTGCGATCACCGCCTGGTTGGAATTCGCCTTCATGGCGTAGCAGACGAGCGCCGGCACGTCGGCGAAGGCGCCGGCGAACACGCGGTAGTGCCGCTCCAGCGTCGCGGTCGAATAGCAATAGAACGGCGTGCCGACCGCCTCCGCGAGCTCGGCGAGATCGACCGCCTCGGCGTGCAGCACGCCGTCGCGATAGTCGAAGTGGTGCATCGGAAACTCGGCGTCGGCTCAGTCGATGAGCCCGTCCAGGATGAACGTTTGGTTGGAGCCCGGCGACCGCGGCCGACCCTGGCTGTCGACCGCGCGCGTCCGGCGAGGGTCGGCTGCACCCGCCGGAGGTGCGGCCTGATAGGTTGTCCGGGCGCGCCGGCATAGGGCGGCGGATCAAGCGGGCCTTTGCGCCCGCATGCCGACAGGCCAAGCGCGGCGACAAGTGCGCCGACAACCGCCAACCGGCGCCATCCGTGGTCCGAGAAGCTGATCAAGCCACCACCCCTTTTTAGTGTCGGCACCGTAGCAGATCACGTGCGGCGATAGCATGGCGAAAAACGCCCCGTCACGCCAGATTACCCAGTTTCCCGACCCAGCGCCTTGAGCCATCGATTGGCCTCCCGGCGCACGTTTTTCGGCGCGGTGCCGCCATGGCTGACGCGGCTTTTCACCGAATTGTCGGCGGAGAGCACCTCATAGACGTCCTGCTTGATCCGCGGCTCGATCGCCTGCATCTCGTGCAGCGGCAGATCGTGCAGCGCCACGCCGTCCGACGCCGCCTTGGCGACGATCCGGCCGGTGACGTGATGGGCCTCGCGGAACGGCATCTTCAGCGAGCTGACCAGCCAGTCCGCGAGGTCGGTCGCCGTCGAATAGCCGCCATCGGCGGCCGCGCGCATGCGCGCCGCATCCGGCAGCATGTCGCGCACCATGCCGGTCATCGCCGCGATCGACAGCGACAGCGCCGAGAGCGCGTCCATCGCGCCCTCCTTGTCCTCCTGCATGTCCTTCTGATAGGCGAGCGGCAATCCCTTCATCACCGTCAGCAAGCCCATCAGCGCGCCGACGATGCGTCCGGTCTTGGCGCGCACCAGTTCGGCGGCGTCCGGATTGCGCTTCTGCGGCATGATCGAGGAGCCGCTCGTGAACCGGTCGGACAGCAGCAGCAGGCCCGCCAACGGCGACGTCCAGATGACGATCTCTTCGGCGAAGCGCGACAGATGCATCGCGGTGATCGACGCGGCCGCCAACGTCTCCAGCACGAAGTCGCGGTCGGACACTGCGTCGAGCGAATTCGCCATCGGCCGGTCGAAGCCAAGTGCTGACGCGGTCATGTCGCGGTCGATCGGGAATGCCGTTCCGGCGAGCGCGGCGGCGCCGAGCGGCAACTCGTTGAGACGCTTGCGCGCATCGGCGAAGCGGCCGCGATCGCGCGCCGCCATCTCGACATAGGCGAGGAGGTGATGACCGAACGTCACCGGCTGCGCGGTCTGCAAGTGCGTGAAGCCCGGCATCACCGTTGCGGCGTGCGCCAACGCCTTCTCGGCCAGCGCTTTCTGGTAGCTGGCGAGCGCGGTATCGATCGAATCGATGCTGCTGCGGACCCAGAGCCGAAAATCGGTCGCGACCTGATCGTTGCGCGAGCGCGCGGTGTGCAGCCGCCCGGCCGTCGGGCCCGATCATCTCGGCGAGCCTGCTCTCGACATTCATGTGAATGTCTTCAAGCGCGCGGCTGAAGGTGAACGTGCCGCCTTCGATCTCTGACAGGATTGTGTCTAGACCTTGCGAGATGCTGGCGGCATCGTCGGCCGAAATGATGCCCTGTTTGCCCAGCATCGCCGCATGGGCCTTGCTGGCGGCGATATCCTGCCGGTAGAGGTGCCGGTCGAAATCGATGGAGGCGTTAATCTCCTCCATGACCGCGTCGGGGGTGTCGGCGAACCGGCCGCCCCACATCTTGTTGCTCATGACACGTCCACCGAGGTTCCACTGACGATGACCAGCGACGGAGCCCAAAACCCCGCCAAACGGCGGCTTTCGCTGATCCTGGCCGCCGGGATCGCCGGCGCCGCAGCCGGGCTGGCGGGGGTATACGGGATCAGCGTGTTCCTAGGCAATCGGGCCGTCGACCCGGCCTGCCAGCCGGCCGCCGAGGCGGCCCGGCGAATGGCGCCGTTTGCGCGGGGCGAAGTGGCGGCGATGAGCGCGGCAAGCCGCCCGATCCAGCTGCCGGACCTGACCTTCCGCGACGCCAGCGGCGCCGAGCGGCGCCTGTCCGAATGGCGCGGCCGCGCTGTGCTGTTCAACCTGTGGGCGACCTGGTGTGTGCCCTGCCGCAAGGAAATGCCGGCCCTCGACGAATTGCAGGCAAAGCTCGGCAACGCGGACTTCGAAGTGGTCACGGTGAATATCGACACCCGCGATCTCGACAAGCCGCGAACCTGGCTCAAGGAGGTCGGCATCGATCGCCTCGCTTACTACGCCGACCCGACGGCCAAGGTTTTTCAGGACCTCAAGCAACTCGGCAAGGCCTGGGGCATGCCGACAACCATCCTGATCGACACGGCGGGCTGCGAGATCGGCACGCTGGCGGGACCGGCGGAGTGGGCGAGCGACGACGCCATCAAGCTCGTCAACGCCGCGCTCGGGCGGCGGGGCAATTAGAGCATGATCCCGAAACATGTCCCGGACTTGATCCGGATGGACACCGGTTTTCGGAAAAGCATGCCCTTGGGCTCGACCCGAGGGATCATGCTCAAACGTGAGAATCTAGGCTGAAATATCGACGTTTCCGCCGACACCCGCGGCGACGTTGACAAGCCGGCTGATGTTCTGCTGCGCGGCTTCAAGGACCTGCACAATCGACGCGGCGGCTTCGGCATTCATCTTCATCATTTCCGCGGCGACCGCGACCTGGGTTTGCGCCGCTTTGGCGCCGACCATCGCTGATGCCAGCGCAACGCTATCCATGATCGAAACTCCCCTGCATCTCTATGACGCGATCACAAACCTGCCGCGACCGGGCTAAGCCACCGTGTTGAGCGAGTTCAGTGTCTCCGCAATCGAACTCAGTGAATTCCGTGAAGCGCTGGCCTGACTTTGCACACGCTGGTTCGCCACCTTCGCCGCAATCGTCGCCATTCCGCTCGCCATGTTGGCCTCCGCGTTGGCAAACGCGTTGCTCGCGGACGTGCCGTAATTCATGGCCTGTTGCGATACGTTGGCGTGGTTTGCGCGCCACTTCTGCAAGCGCTGCCACCCCGTCGGCTCGCGTATCCAATTGAATCGCTTGACGCTGGTCATCGCATCGGGTCCCGCGCCAACAATAGAGGTCGGCGGTTAACGGACAGTAATGATTAAAAAACGCTTGTGACGCGCATCTCCAACTTGACGCCGGCAGGCCTGTGCCTATACTTAACTTTATGGTTAAGTATCAAGACGCCGCGCTGGACCACACATTCGCTGCCCTGTCCGACCCAACAAGGCGGGCCCTGCTGGCGCGTCTGGAGGAATCGGACGGTTTGTCGGTGAGCGAACTGGCGAAGCCTTTCGCCATGTCGCTGCCGGCCGTGATGAAGCACCTCGATGTGCTGTCGGATGCCGGTCTCGTGACCCGCAGCAAGATCGGCCGCACCGTGAGCTGCCGGCTCGAAGCCGCACCGATGGAAGACGCCATGATCTGGCTCATTCGCTACCAACGTTTCTGGTCCAAGCAACTCGACCGCCTTGCCGCATTTATCGAGGAGACGTCATGCCCCCCGCCGCCAGCCCAACCCCCAGCGTCGCAGCCAAGCCGAGCCTCACCCTCAAACGTCGTTTCAATGCCGCGCCGGAAACGGTCTACGCCGCGTGGACCGACCCAAAAAGACTAGTGCGCTGGTTCGGCCCGGATCAGGGGCCGGTGACGAAGGCCGAGACCGACGTCCGGGTCGGTGGCCGGTTCCATGTCGTGTTCCATTCCGAGGACGGTGAAGAGCACGACGTCAGCGGCATCTATCGCGAGGTCGTTCCCAACGAGAAACTTCAATTCACATGGGCCTGGCGAACCATGCCGGAACGCAAATCGCTGGTGACGATTTTGATCAAGGCGGACGGCGACGGCTCGATCTTGACCTTGATCCACGAGCAATTCTTCGACGAGCCGGCGCGCGACCGCCATGCCTATGGCTGGAACGGCAGCCTCGACAAACTCGAAAAAGCGCTGGCCGCCTGACGGGCGAAGGTATCTGAAACGGGAGAAATCCATGTTAAGTCCGGACCGCAACACACATCGCCATCGCGTCGTCTCGCGCGACGAATGGCTGGAGGCGCGCAAGGCGCATCTCAAGAACGAGAAGGCGCTGTCGCGCATGCGCGACATGGTGAGCGCCGAACGACGCGAGCTACCGTGGGTGAAGGTCGAGAAAGAGTACGCCTTCGACACGCCGACCGGAAAGAAGACTCTCGCCGAGCTGTTCGACGGACGCAGCCAGCTGATCGTCTACCACTTCATGTGGCGCTGGGACCTCGGCCAAGGCTGCAAGAGCTGCTCGTTGCTGTGCGATCACATCGACGGCTTGAACGTGCACCTCAAGCATCATGACGTGACGTTGCTCGCGGCCTCGCGCGGCAAGCTCGACGACCTGATCGCCTACAAAAAACGCATGGGCTGGCAGTTCGACCTCGTTTCCTCCTATGGAGGCGACTTCAACTTCGACTACCACGTGTCGTTCAGCGATGAGCAGATGGCTTCGGGCAAGCTCTCCTACAATTATCAAACCATCCCCGAGCAATACGGGCTCAACGAGTTGCCTGGCACCAGCGTCTTCTCCAAGGACGAGAACGGCAACATCTTCCATACCTATTCGTCATACGCCCGCGGCCTCGACCTCCTGCTCGGCGTCTACAACTTCCTCGATCTCACGCCGAAAGGCCGGAACGAGACCGCGATCATGGAATGGGTGAAACGCCACGACGAGTATGAGGCCGATAGCAATTCGCCTTCCTGTTGCCATTCCTGAGGCGCATCACCAGCCAGCGAAGCTTCCCAACCGACAACCGAGGATCTTCCAATGTCATACGTTGATGGATTTATATTGCCGGTGCCGAAAAAGAACGTGAAAAAATATCTCACCATCGCCAAGAAGGCCGGGCGGGTGTGGAAGGATCACGGCGCGCTCGACTACTGCGAAGCCATCGCGGATGACGTGAAGCCGGGGAAATGGACGTCATTTCCGCAAAGCGTGAAGCTCAAGAAAAACGAAGTCGTGGTGTTTTCCTACATCCTCTACAAATCGCGCGCGCATCGCGATCGCGTGCTCAAGAAGGTCATGAGCGACCCGCGGCTGACGAAGATGATGGATCCGAAGACGATGCCGTTCGACGGCAAGCGCATGATCTGGGGCGGCTTCAAGACCGCGGTCATGATGTAAGCGCGCCGCGGCGCACGTCCCAGGCCGAACTAAGCTGCGGGCCCGAGTCCGTGACGATGCGGCGACCCTGCCGCGCTCAGCGCGTCGGCACCGGCTTCTGGCCGCGGTAGTCGTAAATCCGCGCTGCGTCTTGCGGCCGAGCCAGCCGGCCTCGACGTATTTCACCAGCAGCGGACAGGGACGATATTTCGAATCCGCGAGCCCGTCGTGCAGCACCTGCATCACCGACAGGCAGGTGTCGAGGCCGATGAAATCGGCGAGCTCCAGCGGCCCCATCGGATGATGCGCGCCGAGCCGCATCGCGGTGTCGATGCCCTCGACGTTCCCCACGCCTTCATACAGCGTGTAGATCGCCTCGTTGATCATCGGCATCAGGATGCGGTTGACGATGAAGGCCGGGAAGTCTTCGGCCACTGCGATGGTCTTTCCGAGCTTGGTGATGAACTGCTTGGTCGCCTCGAAGGTCTGGTCGTCGGTGGCGATGCCGCGGATCACTTCGACCAGCTCCATCAGCGGCACCGGATTCATGAAATGAATGCCGATGAAGCGCTCGGGGCGGTCGGTCGCGGACGCAAGCCGCGTGATCGAGATCGACGAGGTATTGCTGCCGACGATGGCTTCCGGCTTCAGCGACGCGCAGAGATTGGCGAAGATGCTGCGCTTGACGTCCTCTTTTTCGGTCGCGGCTTCGAGCACGAGATCGCAATCGCCGAACGCGTCGAAGGTATCGGCGGGCGCGATGCGCTTGAGCGCGGCCTGCCGCTCGTCCTCGCTGATGCGCTTGCGGCTCACCTGCCGCGCCATATTGCCGTTGATCGTGGCCATGCCCGCCTTGATGCGGTCGGCCGACACGTCGTTGAGCAGGACGTTGAGACCCGCCAGCGCGCAGACATGGGCGATGCCGCTGCCCATCTGACCAGCGCCCACGACGCCGATCTTCCGAATATTCAATGCCATTGTTTCTGTCCGCTCGGCGCTCCGCGCCTTCGGGCGATCCCTGACGTCACTCATGACTGTGCCTCGCCCCCTTATTTACGCTCAACCCCGGCCCGGTGCCACCGCCGCCGGCCTTATCATTCGGTAAGGTCAACGGCGGCTCTTGCCGAGTTCCTGGGCCAATTCAGGCAGAGCTTGGTAAAGATCTGCTACCAAGCCGTAATCGGCCACCTGGAAGATCGGGGCCTCTTCGTCCTTGTTAATGGCCACGATTACCTTGGAGTCCTTCATTCCCGCCAGGTGCTGGATCGCCCCCGAAATCCCCACCGCGATATAGAGCTCCGGCGCGACCACCTTGCCGGTTTGGCCGACCTGCCAGTCGTTAGGCGCATAGCCGGCATCCACCGCCGCCCGCGAGGCGCCGACCGCGGCCCCGAGCTGGTCGGCGACCGGCTCGATGTACTTGGTAAAATTCTCCCGGCTCTGCATCGCCCGGCCGCCGGAGATGATGATTTTTGCCGAGGTCAGCTCCGGACGGTCGGACTTCGACAGTTCCTCGCCGACAAAGGAGGAGATCGCCGGATCGGCCGCCGCCGCGGCGTCTTCGATCGGAGCGGAGCCGCCCTCGCCGGTGGGCTGGAATGTCGAGATCCGCACGGTGATGACCTTGATCTTGTCCTTCGAGCGCACCGTCTGCACGGCGTTGCCGGCATAGATCAACCGCTCGAACGTATCCGGCGCAACGACCTTGATGATATCTGACACCTGCATCACATCGAGCAGCGCGGCGACCCGCGGCATGAAGTTCTTGCCGGTCGTGGTCGCGGCCGACACGAGGGCGTCGTAGGACGGCGCCAGCGCGACCACCAGTGCTGCCAGCGGCTCCGCCAGCATATGCTCATAGGCAGCGTTGTCGGCATGAAGCACCTTGGCGACGCCATCGAGCTTCGACGCCGCCTCCGCGACGGCGCGTGCGCCTTTGCCCGCCACCAGGATATGCACCGGCTGGCCGAGCGCCTTCGCCGCGGTGAGCGCTTTGCTGGTCGCGTCCTTCAGCGACTTGTTGTCGTGCTCGGCGATGAGAAGCGTCGTCATCAGATGACCCCCGCTTCGTTCTTGAGCTTGTCGACCAGCTCCGCCACCGATTTCACCTTGGCGCCGGCCTTGCGGCCGGGCGGCTCGGTCGTTTTCATCACCTCGATGCGCGGCGACACATCGACACCGTAGGCGTCGGCGGTCTTTTCCTCGATCGGCTTCTTCTTCGCCTTCATGATATTGGGCAGGCTTGCGTAGCGCGGCTCGTTGAGGCGCAGATCGGTGGTCACGATCGCGGGGGCTTTGAGCTTGATCGTCTGCAAGCCGCCATCCACTTCGCGGGTCACCATCATGCTGTCGCCGTCAATGACGATCTTCGACGCGAACGTCCCCTGCGGCCAGCCGGTCAGCGCCGCCAGCATCTGGCCGGTCTGATTGCAATCATCATCGATTGCCTGCTTACCGAGAATGACAAGCCCGGGCTGCTCCTGATCGACAATCGCCTTCAGCAGCTTGGCGACCGCCAGCGGCTCGACGATCCAGTCCACCTTCACCAGAATGCCGCGATCGGCGCCCATCGCGAGCGCGGTGCGGATGGTCTCCGCCGCCTGCGCCGGCCCGATCGAGGCGACGATGATCTCGGTCGCCTGCCCCTTTTCCTTCAGGCGGATCGCTTCCTCGACCGCGATCTCGTCGAAGGGGTTCATCGACATCTTCACATTGGCAAGTTCGACGCCCGACCCGTCGCTTTTGACGCGAATTTTGACGTTGTAATCGACGACCCGCTTAACGGGCACCAGGATTTTCATGGGGCGATCTCGATGGGGTGCGTTTTCGTCAAGGGCCTCAACCCGCAGCCCCGGCCGCGGCGGGGCGAATGGCGGGGCAAGCTACTGGCGGCGTGGTCCGGGGTCAACGTGGCGCACCAGGCAACTGCGCGGTCCGGCGCATCGGCGCGCGATTCCAGCTGGATATCGCCGGGCCGGATGCATTCGAACAGCCGCACGTCGCGCCGTTTCATCAGGGGAAACAGGATGGCGCCCGCCGCCATGCCGCCGACGTGACACCACCAGGCGACATCGCTGCTGGTGGCCGACCCCAGGTTCATGAACTGGATGGCAATGAACACGGCGATGATCCAATAGGCGCTGATGCGGAGCGGTATCCCCATGACCAGCGCGGTCAGCTTGGCACAGGGGCGCAGCATCAGATACGCGATCACCACACCCGAGATCGATCCGGACGCCCCGATCAGCGGCACCTTCGACGCCGGATCGCTGAACACGAAGGCGAGCGCCGCGAACGCGCCGATCAACAGGTAGAACGCCAAAAACCGCCAGCGCCCGAGCGAGTCCTCGATATTGTCGGCGAACACCCAGAGAAAAATCAGGTTGCCGATCAGGTGCACCACGTCGGCATGCAGGAACTGGTAGGTGATCAGGGAGAGATACGGGCTGATCGCCCCCGGGAAGTGATAGGTGCCGGTGACGGCGGCGGGCACCATCCCGAACTGATTGGCGACCACCAGCGGATTGTCGGCCGCGGCTGAATTCGAAGATGAACGCGACGATGGTCACGGCAATGAGGCTCCAGCTCACCACCGGCGTCTGCTGCATTCTGAAGGGATTGTCGTCGTAGAGCGGCATGACCATCGGTCAACTCACCAATTCTGCCCGGGCGTCCAAAGCACGTCGGCTCCGCCCTTCCCGTTCATGAAGCGACTCGCGACAAACAGAAAGTCGGACAGCCGGTTGACGTATTTGAGTGCGTCCGGCGACACGTCTTCGCCCGGCTGATCCTTGAGCTCCACCATGATGCGCTCGGCGCGGCGGCACACCGTGCGCGCGAGATGGAGATATGCCCCGGCAGCGCTGCCGCCCGGCAGCACGAACGATGTCAGCGGTTGCAACTCGGCATTGAGGCGATCGATCTCGCCTTCCAGCCACGCGACTTGCGTCGCGGTGACTGTGAGCGCGGCACCGCCCGGACCTTTGGTGGCGAGGCAAAGCTCGGCTTCGACGTCGAACAGGTCGTTCTGAATCCGCGCCAGCGCGGCATCGACCGCCTGGTGGTCGGCGGTATGCAAGCGCGCGATCCCGATCGCCGCATTGGTCTCGTCGAGCGTCCCGTAGGCGGCGACGCGCAGGTCGTATTTCTTGCGCCGCTCGCCGGAACCGAGCGCGGTGGTGCCGTCGTCGCCGCTGCGCGTATAAATCCGGTTGAGAACCACCATCGGTCGCCCTCAGCGTCCCATGATCCAGATCGTCAGCATGATCACGGCCAGCGCGACCGCCTGCAGCAGCACGCGCCAGCGCATGAGCCGCTGCGAGGTCTGCGGTGAGCCACCACGCGCGAAATTGATAAAGCCAAGCAACAGGACCACTCCGACCACCGCCAGCGTGATCGGCACCAGGGCATACATGAGGACGTCCGTCATGGCCGATCCATATCATCCCCGGCGCTGCGAAACCATGCGGCCGGCAAGGGGCTGGTCACAATCCGATGACGCCAAAGGCCATGCCGGACCGGGCGGCGGCGGGCCGTCCGGCTGCAACGTCCGCGAGCCTGGCAAACGCTGGCAGGCCGGAGCGCCGCCTGCTAGTTTTCGGCTGCTACGTACCCATCAACCCGCAAACTGCGAGAGGCGGTTCCAATGTTTCGGCCGGCTGTGATCTTCGCTCTCGTGACGCTCAGCCAAATCGCCTGCAACCCGGTCGCCATGGCAGCCGAACCAGGACAGCCTTCAAGGCCCTCGCCGTCCGCGCCATCGGCGGCGCCACCCGCAGCAGCGCCGCCGGCAGCAGCGGCGCCGGCAGCAGCGCCATCGACCGACCGGATCACCGCCGCGATCATCGTGCGGGAGTTGAAGGCGCTCGGTCACTCAGCCGATGTCGATACCGACGACAGCGGCGATCCGCGCGTCAACATGTCGATCGACGGCTTCAGCTGGTCGATCTATTTCTACGACTGCGCCGCCGGCGCGCGCGACGACCGGCAGTGCGTATCGTACCAATTCTATTCCGGCTACACGCTGAAACAGCCGGCCTCCCTGGACGTCATCAACAAATGGAATACCGAGCAGCGCTATACCAAGGCCTACACCTATGTGCAGCGCAACGGCAGCCACAGCGCGCGGGTCGAGATCGACGTCCGCTCGGGCGGAACCGGGGCCGATCCGGCACGCACCTTCCGCATCCACTTCAACATCATGAAGGACAAGGTCGCTCAATTCCGCAAGATCGTCGGTGTGCGGTGACGTCACAGCGGCAGCGGCTGCAAGTCGAACGAACGGCCGGCGCAGGGCGCGGCACCGCTGACCGATTCATGCCCATGGAATCGGCATGAAAGGCCAAATCCTGGTCCTTGGAGCCGCTGGACGGCTCGGCTTTGCCGCATCGGAAGCGTTTCGCGACGCCGGCTGGAGCGTCAAGGGACTGGTGCGCCCGGGCGCGGGGTGGCGCGCGCCGCGCGGCATTGACGTCATCGAAACCAACGATCGGACGGTGGCGGTCAAGGAAGCGCGCGGCACCGACATCGTCCTGCACGCGCTCAACGCGCCCTACCCCGGCTGGGCCCAACATGCGCTGCCGATGGCCTATTCCGCCATCGAAGCGGCGGAACAATCCGGCGCGACGCTGATGTTTCCGGGCAACGTCTACAACTACGGTGCCGGCATGCCGGCGGTGCTCGACGAGACGACACCGATGCAGCCGACCTCGCGGAAGGGTACGCTGCGCAGCGAAGTCGAGCTACGCCTGCGCGAAGCATCCGACCGCGGCGTGCGCACCATCATCGTGCGCGCCGGCGATTTCTTCGGGCGCGGTCAAGGATCGTGGTTCGATCTGGTCGTGATCAAGGAGCTGGCCAAAAACCGCGTCACCTATCCGGGCCGGCTCGATGCCGTGCACGAATGGGCCTACCTCCCCGATTATGTCGACGCGCTGATCCGCGTCGCCACGATCCGCGCCACGCTTGAACCGTTCACGACATTCGGGTTTCCAGGTCATGCCGTCACCGGCCAAGAGTTCGTCGCGGCGATCGCCAAGGCGAGCGGCCGCTCGCTCAAGGTCAACCAAATCAACTGGTGGATGATGCGCACCTTCGGCAGCATCTGGAAAATGGGACGCGAGCTCACGGAGATCGGCTACCTCTGGCAGGTCCCGCACCGGATCGATGGCAGCAAGCTCGCTGCCGCCATTGGCGAGGTGCCGCACACCCCGCTCGACACCGCCGTCGCCCGCGCGCTCCGCGAGCTCGGTGCGATTGCCTAGTGCGGCGGATTTGACGTTCCTACCAGTGTTGCGGCGAGTCCGTCGTAGGAACGTCAAATCCAAAGCCGCACTAGAATCATAGAGTTGCTAGTGTCCTTTTGGTCCCGACGCTTGTAAATGTGCGTGCTGCGAAGGCATACAAGCGTCGGAACCAGGACACTAGCGCCCGATTTCGTGACACTTCCAGGCCGCAAGATACGCTGCAAAGGGACTGCGCAATGATCGTCGACTTCCAGCACCATTTCACGCCGCGCGAACTGATCAAGGAAGACCCGGGCGACCGGCTGATCCTGCATTACGACGCGATGGGCGCACCGAGCTACACCATCCATTCGCTGCTCTACGATCTCGACGAGCACATCCGGATGATGGACCTGTCCGGCATCGATGCGGCCTGGCTGACCAGTGCGCAGGGCATGTGCGCCGACCTTCAGACCTCGCAGCTGGTCAATGACAAGGCCAAGCAGGCGGAAAAGGACTATCCGGGCCGGTTCATCGCCGCGGCCCATGCCAATCCGCTCGGTGGCCCCGACGCGCTCAAGGAGCTCAACCGCTGCCGGCACGAGCTTGGCTGCCAGGGCGTGGTCATCACCTCCGAGCACGACGGCAAGTTCCTCGACAATCCTGCCTATGAGCCGTTCTGGACCGAGGCGGCCCGGCTCGGAATGTTCGTGTTCGTGCACCCGGCGCTGAAGCTCAACTATTCGCAGCAGTTCGACGCCTTCGACACCGCGCGCTCGGTCGGCCGCGAATTCTCGCTGATCATGGCGACCATTCGGCTGGTCAACTCGGGCGTGTTCGATCGCCACCCCAACCTGACCGTCCACATGGCGCACCTGTCCGGCGGCATGGCGTCGATGCTCGGCCGCATTCGCAGCTACCAGGACAAGGTTTTCTGGGGCACCAAAGGCAACGAACGCCACGGCGCACGCTCGGCCAAGGATTTCGACTACTACATCAACAACAATCTGGTGTTCGACACCGCCGGCTTTGCCGGTGCGATCACGTCGGTGAAATCCTCGATGGTCGAGATTCCGGCGGCGCGCATTGTGTTCGCCACCGACTATCCGCAGGAAATCCGCGCCCGCGAGGCGGTGCGCGACTTCGTGCGCGACATCCGCGCGCTCGGCAAGGACGGCGAGACGATCCTGTCCGGGAATGTCGGCAAGCTGCTCAAGAACGCCAATAATTCAATAGCGATGACGGACATTGCGCCGTCGAGACGACGCTACAGGTGCTTCTCGATCTCGTGCAGCGGCATCGCCACCAGATCCTTGTCGATCTCGGCGTGCAGTGCCTTGCGCAGATCGTTGGAATAGGCCGGACGCAGCATGCCGAGCGCGCGCGGCGGCGCGACCATGACAACCGACTTGACGTGGCCGGCCTTCAGTTCCGCGTCCAAGTGTTTGGCCAGGGTATGCAGGAAGCGCTCCTCTTCCTGATCATGCCAATCAGTCTGCTCCACGGCGCTGCGTCCATGCCCCATCGAACTGAACGATCGGCCAGGCGCATCGCTGCCGAGCTCGCTCGTCCTCTGGTCGGGATGATCGAACACCTTCTTGGTTTTCAGATTGAGGAATTTCTCATCGCCGGCGTTCTCGAGAACGAGCGCCTTCTTGCCGTCGCATACGATGACCCAGTCGCCTTGGTTGATTTTCAGGTTGGACATTCGAAACCTCACTCCAATTGATTCAACTTACGACAACACCTCGAACACCGCTTGTCCTATGTCAATTCGCCCATCCTGAGCGACGAAAAGCCCGCTCAAGGCGCGTCCGCCAACAGCCGGCGCGCGATGACGCCCGCCTGAATTTCAGCCGCCCCCTCGAAGATCGATAGGATCCGCGCGTCACAGAGCAATCGCGACGCCGGAAATTCAAGCGCAAAGCCGTTGCCGCCATGAATCTGGACCGTGCCGTCGGCCGCCGCCCAGGCGACGCGAGCGGCCAACAGCTTCGCCATGCCGGCTTCGAGATCACAACGCTGGCCGGAATCCTTGCAGCGGGCCGCAAAATAGGTGAGCTGGCGCGCGATCAGGATCTCCGCCGCCATCATCGCGATCTTGTCGGCGACGCGCGGAAATTCCACGATCGCGCGGCCGAATTGCTTGCGCTCGCAGGCGTAGCGGAGCGCGGTCTCCATCGCCGCCTGCGCGACGCCGACTGCGCGCGCGGCGGTCTGGATGCGGGCCGCCTCGAAGCTCTGCATCAACTGTTTGAAGCCGCGGCCTTCGTCATCGCCAAGCAGGTTCGCGACCGGCACCTCAAAGCCGTCGAAAGCGAGCTCGTACTCCTTCATGCCGCGATATCCGAGCACGCCGATCTCGGTGCCGGACAGACCGGCGACCGGAAACGGATCGGCATCGTCGCCCCGCGGCTTGGGCGCGAGCAGGAGCGACAGGCCGCGGTAGCCGGACTCCGCCGGGTCGGTGCGCACCAGCAGCACCATGAGGTCGGCACGCGCGGCATGCGTGATCCAGGTCTTGTTGCCGTAGACGCGATAGACATCCCCGTCGCGGATTGCGCGCGTCTTGATCGCCGCCATGTCGGAACCGGTGTCGGGCTCGGTGAACACCGCCGTCGGCAGCACCTCGCCGGAGGCGATCTTCGGCAAGAAGGCGCGCCGCTGCCGTTCCGTGCCGCTTCCCGCAATCAACTCGGCCGCGATCTCGGATCGCGTGCCGAGCGAGCCGACCCCGATGTAGCCGCGCGACAATTCCTCGGTGACGACGCACATCGCCTCCTTGCCGAGGCCCATTCCGCCATAGCGCTCGGGGAGCGTGAGGCCGAACACGCCGAGATCCGCCATCCGCGCGATCACGTCGTTGGGGATGAGGTCGTTCGCCAGGTGCCAGGCATGCGCGCGCGGCATGACCTCCCGCTCGCTGAACCGGCGCACCTCGTCCCGCATCGCCGTCAGTGAAGGGTCGGTGGTGTCGATCCCGAGCGTGAGGTCGTTGGCGTGGCGGAGCAAGGCGACCAGCCGGGCGCGGCGCTCCACGGCCCCGGTCGTCAGCTGTTCGAGCAGCGCCGCAAGCTGCGCGATGACCGCCGCCGTGCTCAAGCCGAGATCCGCCGGGCGAACGGTCTCACCCTGGCTCATCGGAATCCCGCCCTGGATCTGGGAGAGGAACTCGCCGATCCCGATCTGCACCAGCAGCCGCTCGATCTCGCCCAGGGTCCCGGCTTGGACGGCGCGCTCGGCAAACGCCGCGAGCTGGCGGATGCTTTCGACATAGGTCGCGAGCCAAGCCAGCCCATGGGTGGCGCGCTGCTCCCGGTCGAGCACGGCGCTATCGCCGCGCGGATCGACTCGCCCGCGCACCGCCGCGGTCGCCTGCTGCAGAATAGCGTCGGCCGCGAGCGGCGCCGAGCGCAGCAGCGCTAGAAATTCGGCATCTTCGCCGCCCGCCGGCTGCTGCAGCATCTCCATCGCCCTCGATTTCGGTCCGGCCGGCCGGCGCGAGCGCGCCAGCCCATGCCCTTCCCATCATACCTGCCGCGGCCGGATTGCTCGGCGCGTAAATCCAATATTTTCATGTAATTACTGGGTCTTATACACTTTTTGCGGCTTTATTAACTATTTGCATGTTTTGCTGTTTTGCCGGTGTTGTTTTGCATCTGGCAGCGTGCGCCGGCCCAAAGCCAACAGAGCAGACCGCCTCGCCATTTTGATGCGCCCTTTCGCAAGCCAAACCGCAAGTTCCGACCGCGCGTGACCTACGTCACAAGCCACGCCAGCATCGAGAAAAAAGAACATGATTAGGTCCCTTGTGAAGGCCATTGCATCGATTTCGGTCAGAACTCGCATCATCGGCATCGCGCTTATTCCACTGGTTGGCTTCGTTGTTAACGGCGTGTCGTTCACGGCTGGCGAGAACGACGTCACCAATGCGTTCCACAACGTTGAATCCGCAGACAAGCTTTCGGACGCCAGCCGCGAATTCAGAAACGCGCTGGTCTCGATGCAGTTCGCGGCTGGCGACTTCGTGGCGGCGCCGTCGGCCGAACTGGTCAAGTCCTTTGACGAAAATCACGCGCAGGCATCCTCGCATTTCGATCGCATCGCGACCGCCGCTGGCGCGATCAGCGAAGACGACATCAGCCTGGTTCGCCAGAAGCTCGGCGAGCTGAAGTTCGCGTTCAGCTACCTGTCCGACGAACAGTCGGAATTGGGCTTCTCGGAGGAGCAGGGGACGCGCAAGCGGCTGGACGAGGCCGCCGCCGGGATCGAGCAGACCATCAACGATCCGATGAGCTGGATCGGCCAGACCGAGCGCGCGAAGCTCCTGGTCTCGCTGCTCACCATGCGCCGCCTGGAGGCGCAGTATCGGCTCAACCGCTCCGCCTCGACCTGGGAACAGTTTTTCAAAGAGTTTCGCGAGTTTGAAACGATCCTGCGCGGCTTGCCGATCGAGGGCGACCTGAAGCAGCAACTGGCGCGCCGCGTTCAAGACTATTCGTCGACGCTGGCGCAGTGGAACCGCTACCGGGACAACATCCAGCGCTCGCTCAAGGAGATCGTCGACACCAGCCAGCAACTCATTCCGCAGGCGCACGCGATCCGGGCCACTGCGCTGGAGCGCACCAGCGCGGCGACCGCGGCACTCGCCAAATCGCAGTCGCGAACGCGCCTGACCATCATCCTGGTGGGCATCGCCGCGGTGATGATCGGTCTGACCTTCAGCCTGCTGATCGGCCGCAGCATCACCAAACCGCTGGATGGTTTGGCGCGGGCCATGCGCCAACTCGCGGCCGGCGATACCACCGCCCACATTCCGGCGACCACCGCCAGGGACGAACTTGGCGACATGGCGCGCACCGTGCTGGTGTTTCGTGACACCACCCTGGAGCGCGCGCAGCTCGCCGACAGCCAGGCTTCGGCCGCGCGCGAGCGCGAAAAGCGCGCCGAGGTGATTGCCGCGACGATCTCCCGGTTCGAGGGCTCCGTGGCGCAGGCGCTTGCCCGGGTGCGGGAAGCGGCCGAACGGCTGGATACGACTTCCGACCAGCTCAACAATGCGGCCGATTCCGTTTTCGCCGAGGCCCGTACCGCCGAGCAGCGGGTCGGAACCGCGTCCGGCAACGTCACGTCTGCCGCATCCTCGGTGGAGGAACTGGCCACCTCGATCGGCGAAATTTCCGGCCAGACCCATCGTTCGACCGAGGTTGCCTCGCGCGCGGTCCATGAGGCGCGCCGCACCGTCGGGACCATGACCAAGCTCGGCGACGCCGCCACCCGCATCGGTGAAGTGGTCGGCCTCATTCAGGCCATCGCCGGACAGACCAACCTGCTGGCCCTCAATGCCACCATCGAGGCGGCGCGTGCCGGCGAAGCCGGGCGCGGCTTCGCGGTGGTCGCCTCGGAAGTGAAATCGCTGGCCGGCCAAACCGCCAAGGCCACCGAGGAAATCGCCGGCCAAGTCGGCGCCATCCAATCGGCAGTCGCCGATGCCGCCGAAGCCATCGAGCAGGTCAGCGGGATCATCGATGAGATCTCGTCGATCGCATCGACCGTCGCCGTGACCGTCGAGGAGCAGCACCGGGCGGTGGCCGAGATCACCGAAGGCGTCAACCGCGCCTCATTCGAAGCACGTGGCGGCGCCGAAGCCATGAGCCGCGTTGCTGGCGCCTCCACCGACGCCCGCGCCACCGCCTCGAACGTCAAGGAGCTCGCGGATGCCCTCTCGGGCGAGGCGGAGCGCCTGAACACCCAGGTCCGGCAGTTCCTCTCCGACGTCCAGGCCGCCTAAGCGACTGCATCGCTTGCAGCCGACCCAGCTTGCAGCCGACCCTTGGCGCTGCGGACACCTCCGCAGCGCCGTCGCATTTTTCGGCTATTCGGCAACGCGTGGACAAAAAAACCGTGTGTCGCGGCGGATGCGCGATCGCATGGTTTGTCGCCGCGCCGCAATCGACATATCATCGCAGCGATGCGAGCTTGGCACCTCCTGCGCCTGTGCGTCCGCGTGATCGGCGACGCCTATGACCACTTCAACGCCGCCGACGGGTGGGCGATCGCCAGCCATATCGCGCTCTCGATCCTGCTGGCGATGTTTCCGTTCTTGATCCTGGTGACGTCGTTGGCGGCCGCTTTGTTCGGCTCCGCCGATCTTGCCAATGAGGTCGCGCGGCTGCTGCTCGATACCTGGCCGGAGGAGGTCGCGGCACCCATCGCGCAGGAAATCCGCGTGGTCCTGACCTCGACCCGCGGCGACCTGTTGACCATCAGCGTGGCGCTCGCGATCTTTTTTGCGTCCGGCGGCATCGAGAGCCTGCGCATCGGACTTAACCGCGCTTACGGCGAGGTTGAGCAACGCTATTGGTTCGTGCTGCGGCTGGAATCCATCGGCTACGTCATCGTCGGCGCGATCGCGCTGCTCGCCATGGCGTTCCTGATTGTGCTCGGACCGCTCCTGTTCGCGACCGCCAGCCGATTCGCTCCCGGGCTGGATCAGCTCGAAGCCGACATCACGATCACTGCGCTACGCGGTGGCGAGCGTGAGCTTGATCGTGGCACTGATCGTCGCCCACAAGTGGCTGCCGGCCGGCCGGCGGACATTGGCTGAGATCGCGCCCGGCATCCTCGCAACTCTCGTCATGTGGCTCGCGGGCGGCATGATGTTCGGCCGCTACCTCGCCGAGTTTCCGTCGGTCTATGTCAGCTACTATGCCGGGCTCGCCTCGGTCGCGATCGCGCTGGTGTTTTTGTATCTCACCGCCTCGATCTTTGTGTTCGGTGGCGAATTGAACGCCGCGATCCTGCGCGCCCGCGGCCGCCCCATACCTCACGAAAGTCCGGCGACGGCGTCTTGAACAGTTGTGCGGCAATCCCCGCTGGCGCTGCAACGCCGCATGACAGACTTCATGATGAGCGCTAAGCTTGGTTGGCGGGCCAGCCCCTGAGAGCATGGCCATTGGGAGCGATCGATGACCCTTGAGACCATCGTCATTTGGCTGATCGTAGGCGCCCTCGCCGGCTGGATCGCCGGCCTCATCGTCAAAGGATATGGCCTCGGCCTGATCGGCAACATCGTGGTCGGCATCGTCGGCGCGGTGATCGCCGGCTGGCTGCTGCCGCGGATCGGCATTGTCATCGGCGGCGGCTTTATCGCGGCGATCGTCAATGCCGTGATCGGCGCGGTCATCCTGCTCGTGATCATCGGCCTAGTCCGGCGTTAGCGACCGACGGCGCTTGCAATCGACACACAATCGACCCGCCGCGGCAGTCGACAGCGCCGCGGTGGTTAGGGTGTCTTTGTCGATAAGGCCGCCGCCAGCGCGCTCGGGCTCAGCGGCTTCGAGAGATGGGCTTGCATCTCGGCGGCGTGACCAGCCGCCACATCCGTCGCCACAGCGCGGCCGGAGATCCCGATGATGGTCACCGCACCGGCCGGATGCGGTAACGCGCGGATGCGGCGCGCCGCCTCGAAACCGTCGATCCCGGGCAGCGTCACATCCATCAGCACCGCGTCATAGCGGCCATTCGCCACCGCATCGACCGCCGCCTCGCCGGTGCCGACAAAATCGGCGCGGTGGCCGAGCTCGGTGAGGATGGTGTTGAGCACGATCCGGCCGTAGGGATTGTCCTCGACACAGAGCACCGCCAGCGATCGTCCTGGCGCCGAGCGAGCGCCCTCGGCCGACGCCTGCGCATCCGTCGCCGCAACCTTGGTGACAACGGCGCTGAAGCAAAACCGGCTGCCGCCGTCAGGCGAGCTGGTCACGGACAGATCGCCACCCATGGCGCGGGCGATGCGCCGCACGTAGCTCAAGCCCAGCCCGGCGCCACCGTAACGGCGCGCGATGGTCTGGTTGGCCTGCGCGAAGGGTTTGAACAGCCGTTTGATCTCGGCCGCGCTGAGGCCGATTCCGCTGTCGGTCACCGCGAAGGTCACCGTGATGCGATCGCGCCCGGCTTTTTCGGCCGCGACCGCAAGTCGGACGGCGCCGGCTTCCGTGAATTTGACCGCGTTGTCGATCAGGTTCTCGAGCGCTGCGCGCAGTCGCATGGCATCGCCGATCACGACCTCGGGCAGCTCCGGTGCGATCGACACCTCGCATTGCAGGTTCTTGCTCTGAGCGCGCGCATCGAGCGACGCCGTTAGTGACTGGATGAAGCTGCGCAGGCGGATCAAGTCGCGGCGCAGCACCAGCCCTCCGGACTTGGCGCGCACCGCATCGACGATCAGCGATGTGAGCATGGCGAGGTGTTCGCCGGTGCTCTTGATCGCGGTCGCCCATTCCCGCTCCCGCGGCGGCAGGCCGGCCGTGGCCAGGAGCTCGCCGAGCGCCAGAATGCCGGTCAGCGGCGTCCTGATCTCATGCGCGAGCTCGGCCAACGTGGTCTCGATGGCCCGCGCGGACGGCAATGCATTCGGGCGCCGCCCCGCCTTGGCGCGACGTGTCCGTTTGGTCGTGGATGGCTTTCGTCGTGTCTTACCCATAGCCCTGTGAGGCACCATGCCACGGCGGGCAGGACACGGCCATGGCCGCCCCGCTATCCGAGCCCAACCATCCGCCGAATATCGCCCGGGCTCGCCCCCTGCGCGCGCAGCTCGCGCAGGCCGGTCGACCGGGTCGATTTCGACAGCTTGCGGCCCTGCTCATCCAGCAGCAGGCGGTGGTGGTGATAGATCGGCGCCGGCAGGCCAAGCAGCGCCTGCAACAGGCGATGGACCGCGGTCGCGTGAAACAAATCCTGCCCCCGCACGACGTGGGTGACCCCCTGCAGCGCATCGTCGACCGCGACCGACAGGTGATAGCTGGTCGGGGTCTCCTTGCGCGCCAGCACCACATCGCCCCAGGCGGCGGGAGCGGCCGGCACGGCTCCGGTCTCACCGCCCGGCCCCTGCCCGGTCTCGGTCCACGTCAGCGCGCCGGCACGCGCGATGGCGGCCGCCATGTCGAGCCGCAGCGCGTAAGGCTCGCCCGCCGCGATCCGTCCCTGACGTTCGGCCAGCGATAACACCTTGGCGCTGCCGGGATAGACCGGCGCGCCGTCCGGATCGCGCGGCCATGGGCCGTGGCGCTCGCGCTCGGCCACCAGCGTTGCGATCTCGGCGCGGCTTTCGAAGCTCGGGTACAGCAAGCCCTGGGCCTCAAGCCGCGCGAGCCCAGCGCGATAGTCGTCGAGGTGCTCGCTCTGCCGCCGCACCGGCTCGTCCCATGCGATCCCGAGCCAGGCGAGATCATCGCGGATCGCCTGCTCGTAGTCCGGGCGGCAGCGGGTCTCGTCGATGTCCTCGATCCGCAGCAGCAACCTGGCTTCGGCAGCCCGCGCCATGTCGCAATTCAGCAGTGCGGACAGCGCATGGCCGAGATGCAGATAACCGTTCGGCGACGGGGCAAAGCGGAAGATCGGTGTGGCCATCGGCCTTTTTTCGACGGTCCGGACCGGAATGACAAGCCGCGAGAAACGCTGCAAAATGTATCAAAACCGCAAGGTGGATCCCATGACCTATCCCGCAACGACGCCAAAGCCTACGCTCGCCAGCATCTCACCGGCATCTGGGCGGCGGCGCAGACGCCGTTCAAGCCCGATCTCTCGATCGATGAGGCGGGCTTGCGGCGCAATCTGCGGCACTGGGTCGACGATCTCGGCGTCGACGGCGTGTTCGTGTCCGGCAAGCAGGGCGAATTCTTCTCGATGTCGCTCGCCGAGCGCAAGCGCACGTTCGAGATTGCCGTCGATGAAATCGGCGGCGCCCGCACCATCCTGTCCTGCTCCGACCAGAACCTGAACACCGTCATCGAGCTCGCCAAGCATGCGCAGGCGATCGGCTCCGATTTCATCGTGGTGCACGCGCCGGTGCTGCACTTCCTGACGGCGCAGGACGAAACGCTGATGGCCTACTACCGCGCCGTCAGCGAGCAGGTGGACATCGGCATCGCGCTGTGGAGCCATCCCGACTCCGGCTACCTGATGAGCCCGGAGCTGTGCGCGCGGGTTGCCGAATTACCCAACATCGTCGCCATCAAATACAGCGTGCCACGCGAGATGTACGTCAAACTGACGCAAGCTCGCCGGCGACAAGCTGATCGTCTCGACCGCATCCGAGGACGAGTGGTTCGACAATATCGTCGAGCTTGGCTGGCGGCTCTATCTGTGCTCCTCGCCGCCCTACGTCTATCAGACCGCGGTTGACCGCCGCATGCGCGACTATACCGACCTCGCCTTCCGCGGCGAGATCGCTCGCGCCAAGACGATCCGCGACAGTCTCGAGCCGGTGCGCGAAGCGTTCAAGCGCACGCGCCCGCCGGAGAAATTCCACGCCCATTCGAAATACTGGCAGGAATTGCTCGGGCAGGCCGGCGGCGCGGTGCGCCCGCCGCTGCTCGAACTGACCGACGCCGAGAAAGAGATCACCCGGCGCGCGTTCGAAAGCTGCGGCCTGAAGCTGCCTGCGCGCGCCACGGCGGCGGCCTGACAAGAAAAGGAAAGCAAAATGGGACGGCTGCGCGCCTTCAACTTCCAGAAATGGATCGACGAAAACCAACACCTGTTGAAGCCGCCGGTCGGCAACAAGAAGGTGTTCGAGGACGGCGAGATGACCGTGCAGGTGGTCGGCGGACCGAACCAGCGCACCGACTATCACGACGATCCGGTGGAGGAGTTCTTCTACCAGCTCAAGGGCGACATGGTGCTGAAGGTCTGCGACGACGGAAAGTTCTATGACGTGCCGATCCGCGAGGGCGAGGTGTTCCTGCTGCCGCCGCACACGCCGCATTCGCCGCAGCGGCCGCAGGAGGGCTCGGTCGGTCTTGTCGTCGAGCCGGCGCGGCCGAACGATCTCGACGGCTTCAACTGGTACTGTTTCGAATGCGGCCACCTCGTCCATCGCATCGAGGTGAAGGTGCAGCATCTGGTGAAGGACCTGCCGCCACTCTACGAAGCGTTCTACGCCGACAAAGCAGCACGCACCTGCAAGAACTGCGGCGCCGTGCATCCTGGCAAGGCGCCGCCGCCGGGATGGGTGAAACTCTGACGCACCGCATCCGCACCGAAGCCGAGCTCGACGCCGCCCTGGCGGCGCTGACCGAAGCCGACCGGCGTTTTGCCGAGGCCTTGACGCAGGCCGGCCGCCCGCCCTTGCGCAAGCGCGACGACGGCTTTGCCGGACTTGCCGCCATCGTCGTGTCGCAGCAGCTCTCGACCGCCAGCGCCCGCGCGATCTGGGGGCGCGTCAGCGCCGCGCTCGATCCGGTCGATGCCGCCGCCGTCTTGCGGGCGCGCGCCCCCAAGCTCGCACGCGCCGGCCTGTCGGCCCCGAAAATCCGCACGCTCAAGGCCATCGCCAAAGCGGTCGAGCGCGGCGACGTCGATCTCCCCGCGCTCGCGGAGATGCCCGCCGACGATGCGCACCGCGCGCTGACCGCGCTGCACGGTATCGGGCCATGGACCGCCGACATCTACCTTCTGTTCTGCCTCGGCCATGCCGACGCCTGGCCGGCGGGCGACCTCGCGCTGCAGGAGTCGGCGCGGCTGCTGTTCAAGCTGGCGTCGCGACCCACCGCGAAGGAGATGCAGCCACTCGCGGAACCATGGCGGCCGTGGCGCGGCGCCGCCGCCTATATGTTGTGGGCCTACTATCGCGTGGCCAAGCAGCGTGACGGCGCACCGATCCAGGCCCCAAAACCGAACGCCAAAAAATCCGGCGCCTGACATTCTGCGGTCACGATTATTGCATTGGGTCTGGCAAAACCCGAACAACAAGGATTGCAGCCATGACCCCTTCCGATCGTTCGCAATTGTCGCGCCGCCGGCTGCTGGCCGGCACCGCCGCGGCAGGACTTGCCAGCATCGCCAGCGAATGGAGCCCCGCCCTCGCCAAGGCGGCGATGGCGAACACGCAGGCGCCGTCGTTCTATCGTTTCAAGCTTGGCGCGTTCGAACTCACCGCCGTATCGGATGGGCCGCTGCAGATGGGCGAGCCGCAGGCGAATGTCTTCACCGAAACGAGCAAGGAGGACATGGTCAAAATCCTGGCCGACAACTTCCTGCCGCCTAATGTTTCGATGGAGCAGAACGCACTGGTGGTGAACACCGGCAACCAACTGATCCTGATCGACACCGGCCTCGGCGCCTTCAAGATGATGGGCAACGATACCGGCCGGCTCACGGCGAACCTCAAGGCCGCCGGCATCAATCCCGGCGACGTCGATGCGATCCTGCTCACGCACGCCCATGGCGACCATTGCTTCGGCCTGCTCGCCGCCGACGGCTCGCGCGCGTTCCCGAATGCGCAGGTCTACATCACGCAAGCCGACTACGACTTCTGGACCGACGAAGCGAAGGTCTCGCATCCGCAGATCGGCCAGTTCGTCGCCGCGACGCGCAAGCATCTCGTGCCCAACCGCGATCGGATCGCGTTCATCAAGGATGGTCAGGAGGTCATCACCGGCATCCAGACCATCGCCGCGCCCGGCCACACCGTGGGTCACGTTGCGTTCATGATTACGTCGCAGGGGCAGTCGCTCTGCAATATCGGCGACATCGCGCACCACCACATCATCTCGGTCGAGACGCCGCGCAAAGCCTTCAGCTACGACACCGACGGCCAGCAGGGCGTGGCCTCGCGCCTGAAGGCGTTCGACATGCTCGCAGGCCTGAAGATTCCGCTGATCGCCTACCACTTCCCGTGGCCCGGCATCGGCTATGTCGGCAGGCAGGGCGACGCCTACCGCTACTTCCCGTCGCCGCACCGCACGGTGCTGTAAGTTGACGCATCCGCTGGCGGCCTGACCAGCCCGGACCTATGATCGCGCGATCTTCCGGCGTCGGATCCGACGCCGGTCCAACGGGCATTCAGGAGCACGAGATGGTGGCGCGGCGCAGGGCACGGCGATGGATGCTTGCTGCTCTCTTCATCCTCGCGGCGATCGCGCTGCCCAGTGGCGTGCGGGCGGAATCAGTCGCGGACTTCTACAAGGGCAAGACCATTACCCTGTTCGTCGGGGCCGGCGTCGGCGGCAGCTATGACCTGTACGCCCGCCTGCTCGCGCCCGCGCTTTCCAGGCACCTTCCAGGCAATCCGACCGTGGTGGTGAAGCTGATCCTCGGCGGCGGCGGCGGCCTGCCGGCGGCGATCCACATGCAGCGCACCGCGCCACGCGACGGCACCGCCATCGGCATGACCCAGCAGACCATCGTCGTCGCCCAGCTCATCGAATTGGTCGCGGCCGGCAAGTATGACGTCAACACCTGGGGCTGGATCGGCCTGATGGCGCCGATCCGCAACATGCTCGCGGTCTGGCACACCGCGCCGGCGCAGACGCTGGCGGAAGCGCGCCAGCATGAGGTGATCGTCGGCTCGATGGGCCGCACCTCGCCGACCTATATCGTGCCGCGCGTGCTCAACGAGATCTATGGCACCAAGTTCAAGATCGTGACCGGCTACAACGGCATTTCCGGATTGAACCTCGCGATGGAACGCGGCGAGATCCAGGGCCGCGGCGCATCATGGCTGAGCGTGGTGACCGCGACGCCGCAATACATCACCGAGAAGAAGCTCAAGCCGCTGGTATTCGAGGGCCTATCCAAGGAGCCCGGGTTCGCCGACGTTCCGCTCTTGATCGACCTCGCCAAGACCGACCAGCAGAAACAAGCAATGATGTTGCTCTCGTCGGCGGCGGAGTTCGGCCGCGCCGTGTTCACGACGCCGGAGGTTCCGGCCGACCGGCTCGCCGCGCTGCGCCGTGCCTTCGACGCGGCCATGAAGGATCCCGAACTCCTGGCGGAAGCGAAGAAGCGGCAAATGCCGATCGAGCCGCAGAGCGGCGAGACCTTGCAGAAAATCGCGGCGCAGGTCACCAAGGCGTTTCCGGAGGCCGTCGCCTACGCGCGCGAGCTTCAAGGCGCGAAGTAGTTTGCAGGAGTTTCTCGATGGCTGCCGAACTTGACGGTCCGCGGATCGAACCGCATGCAGGCGGCGCGGCGCGCCAGCTGGTGGTGTTCCTGCATGGCTATGGCGCCGACGGCAACGACCTGATCGAGATCGGACGCGCCTGGCAGTCGGCGATGCCGCACGCCGCCTTCGTGTCACCGCACGCACCGCACCCGTGCGGGCAAGCGCCCACCGGCCGCGAATGGTTTCCGCTGACCAACCGGGCGCAGAACGAGCGCTGGCGCGGCGTCAACAGCGCGGCACCGGCGCTCGATCGTTTTCTGGATGCGGAACTGGCGCGCCGAAACTTGCCGCCGGCCGCATTGGCGCTGGTCGGCTTCAGCCAGGGCACCATGATGGCGCTGCATGTCGGGCTGCGCCGCGCCACCGCGCCGCTCGCCATCGTCGGCTATTCCGGTTTGCTGGTGACCGAGCCCGAGACCACGCCGGAAGCGCTCCAGGCCACCATCACGTCGCGTCCACCGATCCTGTTGATCCATGGCGACAGCGACGATCTCATTCCGCCGGAGGCCCTGTTCATGGCCAGCAACAGTCTGGCCACCATCGGTGTGCCCGTCGAATGGCATCTCTCGGCGGGAATCGGCCACGGAATCGACCAGGAAGGGCTGCGCCAGGGCGGCGAGTTCATCGCAAGAAGGCTCTAAATCGGCGCTTTGGTCGCGGCTTCACAATTCTGTCGCGCTGTCCTATAGACTTACGGCCGTTGCGGTGTCGCAGCCCAAGGAGGTCGAGGACGCTGCCGTGAACTCGCATGTGTCGCCTACGGGTTGGCCTGCCCTCGTCTTGAACGCGGACTTCCGCCCGCTCAGCTATTATCCGCTGTCGCTGTGGTCCTGGCAGGACACGATCAAGGCCGTGTTCCTCGACCGCGTGAACATCGTCGCGCATTACGACCGCGCCGTTCACAGCCCCAGCCTCGAGATGAAGCTGCCGAGCGTCGTCTCGCTCAAGACCTTCGTGAAGCCCTCGACCCAGCCCGCGTTCACGCGCTTCAACGTGTTCCTGCGCGACCGCTTCTGCTGCCAGTATTGCAGCTCGCGCGACGACCTGACCTTCGATCATCTGGTGCCGCGTTCGCGCGGCGGCATCACCACCTGGGGAAATGTCGTCGCCGCCTGTTCGCCCTGCAATCTGCGCAAGGGCAACAAGACCATGTCGGAGGCGGCGATGTATCCGTCGCAGATGCCGTACCAGCCGTCGGTGCATCACCTGCACCGCAACGGCCGGCTGTTCCCGCCCAACTATCTGCACGATAGCTGGCTCGACTATCTCTATTGGGACACCGAGCTCGATCCGTAAGCGAAGGTTTCGCTCCAAATCTTGGCGCGATCGCCCCCTCTCGTTGTCATGCGTCGCTCCGTCATCGCCCGCGAAGGCGGGCGATCCATGGAGCCAAAGTTTCGACTGGATGCCCGCCTTCGCGGGGATGACGGTCGAGGGAACCGAGCTAATCGCGTCGCGGCGGCATTTTGCGGCCGGCCAGGAATCCCCACAGCGCGACGGCGGCGAGCGCGAGCGAGATCAGCACGTTGTAGCCGGCGAGCGACAGCCCGAGGAATCGTCCAGGCCGCCTCGTCGCAGCGCACCACATTGATCGACTGCAACTGCTTCAACAGATTGCCACCGCCGCCGAGATCGGGCGCGCCGCCGCAGGTGTTCGGCCCCGGCCACCACTTCCATTCGACGCCGGCATGGTAGCCGGCGAGCCCGGCGTTCCAGAGCATCAGGCCCGCGATCACCGCCAGCGCCGCCAGCAGGATCGCGGCGGCGACTGCCGACCGATTCGCCGAGCAAGATGAAGACCGCAAGCGGAATGCCGAAATAATAGGGGTAGCGCTGCTCCAGGCAGAGCGGACATGGGCCGATAGCCCAGGCCGTATTGGAAGTACCAGGCGCCGAGGATGGTCGCCGCACCGCCGATGGCCACCACGGCCGCCGCCGCCATGATCGGCCGCGCCGCGCGCCCAGTCGATCCAGGTGTCCAAGGTGCCGCGCTGGTGCAATCGTGCGTCCATGCCTATTTTTACTCCATCTCGGGATTGGCGTCGCGCAGAGATTGACCCTCCGCCAGTCCGCCGCTATGATCCCGGCCCGCATGCCCCTGTGGCGGAATTGGTAGACGCGGCAAACTCAAAATCTGTTGGTGGCAACATCGTGCTGGTTCGAGTCCGGCCAGGGGCACCAGATTTCCGCAAAAATCTAGTCACGTTCGCGCGAGCCCGCATCGCCGGATCAAATGCAATTCGCGCGAGCGGTTGGCCTCAGCCTCAATGCAAAGCCTACCGCGCGGTCAGCGCCCACTTCGCGCGGTCGATCAGCGGCTTCGGCGTCGCGTAGAGCTCGTCGAGCTGCCGCTGCACCGTGACGCCGTCGACGGCGTCGACGTCGAAGCGGATCTTCTTCGCCTCCGCCAACAGCGCCGGATCCTTGGCGACGGCGTCGAAGCCGCGGCGCAGCGCCGCCGCCACCGGCGCCGGCAGGTCGGGCGGCGCCAGGAACGGACGCGCGAAGCCGAGCCCCAGGAACACGAAGCGCAGCACCGTCTTGTCTTCCGGCGACGACACCAGATCGCCGATCAGCGGCACGTTCGGAAGGTCGGGATGCGGCGTGGTCGCGAACTGAACGAAGATGTTGATCTGCTTGTTGTCGAGCCAGCGCTGGAAGCCGTTGCGGATCGACGTCCAGTCGGTGCCGGCGACGCCATCGAGCTCGCCACGCTCCAGCGCCACATAGATATCGGCGGCGCCCTTGTAGCCGACGAGGATCTTGAACTTGGTCCCGATGAGATGGTTCATCAGGTTGGTCCATTGAAACGACGTCGCGCCGGCACCGCTCGATCCCATCACGATCTGCTTGGTCTTGGCGTCCTCGATGGTTCTCACGCCGCTGGTGTGCCAGGCGATGCCGACCGAGGTGAAGCTCGCCATGCTGCCGAGCCACGTGAACTTGCGAGCGTCGTAGCGAACGCCGGCTTCGCCGAACAAATCGTCATAGACCGTGGTGTGCTGCACGGTTGCGATCGCGGTGCCGTCCTTGGGCGCCACGTTATAGAGGAAATTCATGACATTGCGCCCGCCGGCGCCCGGCATGTTTTCGACCACCACGGTCGGATTGCCGGGCAGATGGCGGCCGAGATGGCGCGCGAGCATGCGGCCATAGGCGTCGTAGCCGCCGCCCGGTCCGGTCGACACGTAGATCGACACCTTACGGCCCTTGAACATATCAGCGGCGGGCTCTGCCGCTGCCGGCTGGCTGACGAGCACGCCGCCAAGAGCGACAAGAGCGACAAGCATGGCAATCGATCGGCGACGTCGCATCGTTGTCCTCTCTGGGCAGACCGTGGTCACGCCGCTCATTCTACAAGTCATCGCCAGCAGGTTGACCAGCCCAACGCGCGCCGTTGGACGTGGCCCGTGGCGACACATGGTCACGCCGTCTGATCACGCCTTCAACTCGCGGCCTCGACCGGGGGCCCGAACTGCGCTTCCATCTCGCGCCGGATGCGCACGGCACTATCGGAAGCCGCATGCGTGACGTCCGTCCAGCGCAGGCATTCGCCTTCGGCGATGGCGCGCTTAACCTGCACGCCCTGCGCCAGCCCGAGCGGCAGCAGGCCCTGCGCCGAGCGAGCGTTGCGCCGGCACCTGCTTGCCCCAGACGCAGAAGCCGCCTTCGCCGTCGAGCACCTCGCCCTGCTTGAGCGCGACGCTTGGCGGTCGCCACCACGTCGGAGCGAAAGCCGGTCGGCGCGCCGGTCGGCTCGCCGCGCAGCGCGACGCTCGCGACCGACACGCCGAGCTCGAGCCCGATCATGTGGATCGGGCGGTAGAGCGCGGCGTAGCGGCCGCTCGCGTCCGGCAGCAGGCGTATTCGCGGAAGCAACGGCGGGCGTAGTCGCTCTCGCCCTCGAACACCACATAGGTGCCGAGCGCGAGGTGATGCGGCACGTCGCGGCCGTCGCGATCGACCGACGACACCACCTCGGTGACGCCGGCCCGCTCCAGCGTGCCGCCGTCCGCGCTGCGGCTTGCAGACATCGGCGAGCTCGAAGCGCGTCGCCGGCGGAAAACCCAAGCCGTCGCTCTGCGGCAGCAAGCCCGGTCGCGTTGCACACCGCCGTCATCTCGATCGCCGACTTGGTGCCGTCGACGAAGCTGTTGAACATTTTCGGGATTGATCGAGGTGCGGTCGTCGATCTGCAGATACTTGTCGAGGATGTCCCACACCGTGTCGGGCGTGGAGCGATGATAGTGCGGCTCGTAGCGCGTACCCTTGCCGGCCGCGATCACCTTGAAGCCGCAGGTGCGCGCCCAGTCGACATGCTCGCAGATCAGCGCCGGCTGATCGCCCCAGGCGAGGCTGTAGACCACGCCGGCGCCTTGCGCCTTGCGCGCCAGCAACGGCCCGGCGAGCGCGTCCGCCTCCACGTTGACCATGACGATGTGCTTGCCGTGCGCGATCGCCGCCAGCGCATGGCGGATGCCGGCATCCGGCATGCCGGTCGCCTCGACGATCACCTCGATGCTCGCGGCAGGCGATCAGCGCCTCGGCATCGGGCGTGACGTGGACCTGGCGGCGGTCGTGAGCGCATCGCCGAACGATGCCGCGGCATAGCCGCGCGTCCCAGCCGGCGCTGGCGAACTGGCGCCGCGCGCGCGCGACATCGAGATCGGCGACCGCGACCACATGCAGGCCGCGCGTCGTGCGCGCCTGCGCCAGAAACATCGTGCCGAACTTGCCGGCGCCGATCAGGCCGACGGTCACCGGCCGGCCGGCGGCTTCGCGCTCGAGCAGCATGGCGTAGAGGTTCACAGAGCACGCCTCGATGCCGGTTACGCGCCTCGTCCGGCGAGGCGCGCCGCAGTCATAGCACGGGCATCGCCGTTACTGGCAGACCGCGCGGGTGACGTAGGTCTCGAGCCGGCACTCGCCGTCTTGCGGCGCGCGGCCCGACGTGCAAACCTTGGCCGGGCATTTCGCTTCGCGACTATCCAGCGCTCTTGCCGGTCTGGAATCCCTTGCCGCGGCAGAGCGCGTCGACGGCCGGCTGGCAGTCCGGCGCGCCGTTGGCGGCCGGCGGGCAACGCTGGCGGCCGCTGACGATCCGCGCGCCCGGCATGGCGATGACGGTGCCGGCCGCGTCCTTGGCGACGTCGGTCGCGCGGCTCCCGATCGCTCCAATCGCTTCCTGGGCGCTTGACCTGCGAATCGACTTGGCCGCGCGCGATCACCGAGCCAGCGCCCGAGTGCGTCGATGAAGCCCGGGCGGAAGCTTGGGGGTGGCGCTGCTTCGGCCGGCAGCTCTTGCGGTTGTTGGTGGCGGCAGCTGTTGCTGGGACGGCGCCGGGTCAGCCAGCGGCAGTTGCGGCTGCGCTTGCGCCGGAACTGCGAGCAGGCCGCAGACGAGCAAAGCCACCGCCGGCGCCGATCTGGCACCCGTGACGGCTGACCTTGAGTCTTCCGATCGTTCACGCGAAATGCGGACATTGGCCTGGCGCCACCCTGCGCCACTCCGCCATGCCACCGACTGCGCCCGGGACATGGCAAAAATGAGGATCCGGCGACCGTCAGAACAGATAGATCGCGCGCGACGATACCGGCCACCAGCACGACGGCGGCGATCGTGACCCAGAAGCCCAGCCGCTCCTCGATGATCGACGCGCGCCTGCGGTCGCCATAGCGGTGGAGCAGGAACGCCACCAGGTAGAACCGCATGCCGCGCGCGATGAACGACAGCAGGATGAACGGCAGAGATCGGATAGTCCGGCGAAGCCCGACGCGATGGTCACGATCTTGTAGGGGATCGGCGTCAGCGCCCTTGAGCAGGATGATCCAGGCGCCCCATTCCTCGTAGGCCTCGCGGAACGCCTCGACCTTGTCGCCGTAGCCGTAGAGCTGGATCAGCCACAGCCCGAACGACTCGTAGAGATAGTAGCCGATCGCATAGCCGAGCACGCCGCCGGCGACCGAGGTCACCGTGCACACCGTCGCGTAGAAATAGGCCTTGTCCGGCCGCGCCAGCGACATCGGGATCAGCATCGCGTCGGGCGGAATCGGAAAGAACGAGCTCTCGACGAACGACACCGCGCCCATCGGCCAGGTTGCATACGGCTTGCCCGCAGCCCCGACGCACCAGTCGTACATCTTTCTCAGCATGATGGCGTGCTTGGAGAATGATCCTGGAACGAACCTGTCCCGGACCGGCCGGGATGGGCGCTGGTTTCGAAAACGATCATGCAGCAGAGGGGGATGATCGAGGTCCGTCAACGTGACATCTGTTTACAGCGAAGTGATCGGGCCTCGAGTGACATCGGTCTCGAAGTGACATGGGTCTACCGGCGCAGCCCACGAATGTCCATGACAACAAGGTGTGACGGATCGGTGGCGCTTTTGGGCGCGGCGGCGCCGCGTTTGCAACCATCGCGCCGACGTGTTGCGCCGGCGACCGCCAAAGGCGGCCGCCGGCTGACGTCACAACACGCGGCTAGCGGTGGTGATGGCGGTGGTGGCTGCGATGATGCCCGTGACCATGATGCACGACGCCGCGATGCACGATGCCGTGATGATGGTGCACGCCATGGAGATGATGATGGTGCGCCCGGCGATGCTGGCTGGCAGCGATGATGGCGGCCACGGTGCCGAAGGCGGCGAACGCGGCGGCGGCCGCCGCGGCATCATTGTGGCGGCGATAGACGTAGCCGCCGGCATTGGCGGGCAGAGTCACGGCTGTCAGTGCAATCGCGGCCGCGGCAGCAACTGCGATTGCGCGGCTGGTCATAACACGCATTTTCATTTCCTCGCTCATGTTGTCCCCTCACTGGGGAGCAACGTCGATGCAAGCAAACCACTGCGCCATGATCACGACACGGCAAATTATGTTTTTGCAATGTAGATCAACGAACGTTCAGCAATTGCACGCGCAACGATCGGCAGACGCCAAAACGTCGCCACGTCATTGCAGACGTGGCGACGTTCGTTGACAGGCAATCGCCTCAACCGTCGATCGGCAGCCCGAGCGCCATCCGGCCGGCGAGCAGCCGCTGCGCGCTCGGCGTCAGCGGATGGAAGCGCGCGCCCTGGATGTCGCGAAACAGCCGTTCGAGACCCAGGCTGCGGAAGTACGCGCACCGCCAACGGCCTCCATGGCGAGTTCGACGGTGCTGGATCGCGCTGCGCGCAATCAACGTGCGATGCATGAAGCCGTGTTGGTGGTCTCGCGGACCGGGCGACGCGGTCTCGCTGAACGCAACAAAACCGTCGCAAGCGATGCGGGTTGCCGCCAATTCGGTGTCCAAGCGCACCGACGGCATCGACGATCGCCCGGACCGCGCCGCTTGGCCGCGCCTTCACGGCGATGTCGCGCGCCTGCTCGGCGACGCCGGTGTAGACGGCATACACCAGCGGGAACGCCACCATGGCGACGATGTGCATCAGCGGATGCCACATGCCGGGCTGGCGCCGCGCGCCGATCGCCGCGTCCGGCACGAACACCCCGTCGAGCACGATGTCGTGCGATGCGGTGCCGCGCATGCCGAGGGTGTCCCAGCTCTCGACCACCGACACGCCCTTGGCGTTCATCGGCACGCCGAATTGCAGCACCGTCGGCCCATCCGCCGCATCGGTCTCGACCGCGCCGGTCATGAACAGCTGGCCGGACAGCGCGCCACTGGCGAACGACTTGCGGGCGTGGATGCGATAGCCGCCCTCGACCTTTTCCGCCGTGCCGGAGCTCGCCAGCCAATCCGATCCGCCGGACGTCACCAGCTGGATATGCTCGGTGGCGATTCGCTTCAGCAGACCTTCCATCGGCGCCTTTTGGTGCCGCCAGCGCCAGGCCGCGGCGGCGACCGGATGGGTGTGCATGGCAAGCGCCAGCGCGGTCGACCCGCAATAGCGCGCCAGCGCGCGCAACATTGCGGCGAGTTCGGTGCGGGACAATCCGTGACCGCCGAATTCGGCGGGCACCGCCGCCGCCAGGAAGCCATGGTCGCGCAGCAACTCCATGTTGGCGCGGACGAACGTATTGGCCTGGTCGCACCGCCGCCCTTCCTCGGCGAGCTGCGGGCCGATTTCCTCAAGAATGGCGCGCCAATCGAATACGGTTGCGGGCGCCGGGCGGATGGCGAGGGCAGACATGACAGACATGGGATGCTCCGTGGTTTGGTTTGCTCTATCCTGTGGACCGCAATCCCGCCGACCGCCCGCTTCAGACCACAATGACGGGCATACCAATTGGCTGGAGCCACGCCGGTGACAATGATCGAGACACCGCCTTCTTTTGCCGAAACGCCGGATCGCGCCGCCCCGCGGCCGGGCCGGACGTGCTGTCGGAGATGTTGCGCGCCGTGCGGCTGACCGGCTCGGTTTTCTTCAGCGGCCGTTTCACCGCGCCGTTCGGGATCATCAGCCCGAAGCGCTTCGACGAGACGCACGCCGCTGGCGCACCTGCGCCACATCAGCATCTTCCATCTCATCGCCGCGGGCCGCTGCACGATCGAGACCGCGAGCGGCGAGCGCCGCGAGGTCGAGGCCGGCGACATGCTGCTGCTGCCGTTCGCCGACGAGCACAAATTCTGGAGCGGCGACGCCGCGGAGATGGCCTACGCGCCCGACATCGTCCAGCCCGGCCCGATCGAAGGCATGTTGACGGTCGACTACGGCGGCGGCGGCGAGGAGACGCGCCTGGTCTGCGGCTATCTCGAATCGTCCGAATTCCTGTTCGCGCCGGTGTTCCGCACGCTGCCGGAAATGCTGGTCGAGCACGCCGGCGACGACAAGGTCGGCGCGCTGATCGCCTCGACCGTGCGCGAGATCGTCGCGCTGGTCGAAGCGGCAACGCCGGGCACGCAGACTGATGCTCGGCCGGCATGATGGAGCTGCTGTTCGTCGAGGTGCTGCGCCGCCACGTCAGCCGCCTGCCGGCCGATACCAAGGGCTGGTTCGCCGCGCTCAACGATCCGATCGTCGGCCGCGCGCTGCAGCTCGTGCACGCCGATCCCGGCGCGCAGCTGGACGGCCGACGACCTGGCGCGCGAAGCGGGCTCCTCGCGCACGGTGCTGGCCGAGCGCTTCAATGCGCTGCTCGGCCGGCCGCCGATCGACTACGTGACGAGCTGGCGCATCCAGCTGGCCGCCGACCGGCTGCGCGGCGGCGGCGACGAGCATCGCCAGCATCGCCGCCGACGTCGGCTACGAGTCGGAGGCCGCCTTCAACCGCGCCTTCAAGCGGGTGACCGGCATGACGCCGGGGCGCTGGCGCGAAGGCGGCGACGTCGCCGCAGCAGAGTCGTCGCCGCAGCCCGGACTGAGCAGCGATCAGCTCCTCCGTCGTCAGCAGCGTCGCGTTGCCGCCGGCCGCCGCGGTGTTGATCGTCACCGACCTGCTCGGTGGCGAAGCGGCGCAGATAATTCGGCCCGCCGGCCTTCGGCCCGGTGCCGGAGAGGCCGCGTGCCGCCGAACGGCTGCGTGCCGACCACCGCGCCGATCATGCTGCGGTTGACGTAGACATTGCCGTTGGCGAGCCGCGCGACGATCTGCTCGACGCGTCGAATCGATGCGGGAATGGATGCCGAGCGTGAGGCCGTTGCCGTTGCCGGCGATCTCGTCGAGCAGCGCGTCGAGCGCGTCGGCGCGCCAGCGCACGACGTGCAGGACCGGGCCGAACACCTCCTCGCTGAGATCGCGCGCGCGGTCGAGCGCGATGATGGTCGGCGGCACGAAGCGGCCGCGCGGCGGCAGCGGCTCGCCCGCGTCCCAGCGGAAGCGCACGCGGCCCTGCGCGGCCATTGTCGGCGATCCAGCGGTCGAGCCGCTGCTTGGCGTCGTCGTCGATCACCGGCCCGACATGGGTCGCCGGATCGCGCGGATCGCCGAGCGTCAAGCTCGCGCGCCGCGCCGGCGATCATCTCGATCATGCGATCGGCCACGTCCTCCTGCACGCAGAGCAGCCGCAGCGCCGAGCAGCGCTGGCCGGCGGAGCGGAACGCCGAAGCGATCACATCGTCGGTGACCTGCTCCGGCAGCGCGGTGGCGTCGACGATCATGGCGTTGATGCCGCCGGTCTCGGCGATCAGCGGCACGATCGGCGCCGTCCTTGGCGGCGAGCGCGCGGTTGATGGCGCGGCCGACCTCGGTCGAGCCGGTGAAGGCGACGCCGGCGACGCGCGGATCGGCCACCAGCGCCGCGCCGACCTTGCCGTCGCCCGGCACGAGATGCAGCGCGCTCGCCGGCACGCCGGCCTCGATGCAGCATGCGCACGGCTTCGGCCGCAATCAGCGGCGTCTGCTCGGCCGGCTTCGCCACCACGGCATTGCCGGCGGCGAGCGCGGCGGCTGACCTGGCCGAGTAAAGATCGCCAGCGGGAAATTCCACGGGCTGATGCAGACGAAGACGCCGCGCCCGCGATAGCGCAGCTCGTTCGATCTCGCCGGTCGGGCCCGGCATGCGGCTGCGGCACCAGCGCGCGGCGCGCCTCGGCGGCGTAGTAGCGGCAGAAGTCGACCGCCTCGCGCAATTCGGACAACCGCGTCGTCCAGCGTCTTGCCGCCCTTCCGCCTGCATCAGCGCGATCAGCTGCCCGCGCTCCGCCTCCATGCGATCGCCGGCGCGTTCGAGGATGGCGCGCGCGCGTCGCGCGACCGGCACCGCTTCCAGGCCGCGAACGCCGCGCTGGCGCGGCCATGCCATCGCCGCGCGCGCGTCGCGCAGCGTCGGCTTCGGCCGGCGGCGCCTGTGGGAGCCGAGCGCGCGCGACGCACGTCCGCCAGCAGGGCGTCGAGGCTCGCGCGGTCGCCGAACTCGACGCCGGCCGAGTTCCGCCGCGCCGGCGCCATAGAGATCGCGCGGCAGCGGAATGTGCGGATGGCGCGCGTGCGCGGCGTCGCCGATCCAGCTCTGCGGCCGCTTCAGGATGCCTCGACCGGCACCGTCGGATCGGCGGCGGCCGCGACGAACGAGGAATTCGCGCCGTTCTCCAGCAGCCGGCGCACCAGATAAGCCAGCAGATCGCGATGGCTGCCGACCGGCGCATAGACCCGGCACGCCGCGCGCGGGCACCTCGGCGAGCAGCGCTTCGTAGAGCACCTCGCCCATGCCGTGCAGGCGCTGGAACTCGTAGCCGTCGACGCCGCCGGCATCCTCGATCACGCTCGCGACGGTCAGCGCGTTGTGGGTGGCGAATTGCGGATAGAGCCTGGCTGCGCGCCGCCAGCAGCTTCCGCGTGCAGGCGATGTAGGACAGGTCGGTCATCGCCTTGCGGGTGAACACCGGATAGTCGGCGAGCCCGCGCTCCTGCGCGCGCTTGACCTCGGTGTCCCAATACGCGCCCTTGACCAGCCGCACCATCAGCCGGCGGCCGAGCGCATGCGCGCCGCATCGTCGAGCCAGTCGATCACCGCGCCGCGCGCGCTTCTGATAGGCCTGCACCGCGAGCCCGAAGCCGTCCCAGCCGCGCAGCGAGGGATCGGCCAGCACCCGGCGCGATCACCTCCAGCGACAGTTCGAGCCGGTCGGCCTCCTCGGCATCGACGGTGAAATTGAGATCGTGGTCGCGCGCCTGGCGCGCAAGCTCGAGCACGCGCGGCACCAGTTCGGCCAGCACGCGCTCGCGCGACACCGCCTCGAAGCGCGGATGCAGCGCCGAGAGCTTGACCGAAATGCCGGGCCGCGCCGGCAACGCCGCATTGCCCGCGCCGCGCGCCGATCGCGGCGATGGCGTCGGCGTAGGCGTCGAAATAGCGCGTCGGCGTCGGCGGCCGTGCGCGCGCCCTCGCCCAGCATGTCGAAGGAATAGCGCGACCTCGCGGTGCGCAGCCGGCGCGCCGCGAGCGCCTCCTCGATGGTCTGCCCGAGCACGAAATGCGAGCCGAGCAGCCGCATCGCCTGGCGGGTCGCGGCGCGCACCGCCGGCAGGCCGAGCCGCTTGAGCAGACCGTCGAGGATGCTGTCCGGGGTCTCGCCGGGATGGATGATGCGGGCGGTGATGCCGAGCGTCCAGGCCGAGGCCGACACCAGGAACGCGTCCGACTTGAGCTCGTGCCGTGTCGACCAATCGCCGGCGGCGAGCTTGTCCTCGATCAGCCGGTCGGCGGTGGCGGCGTCGGGCACGCGCAGCAGCGCCTCGGCCAGCACCATCAGCGCCAGGCCCTCCTTGGTGGACAGCGAATAGGCGTGCAGGAAATCCTCGATGCCGCCGAGCCCGCCGGCGCGGCCGCGGATGCCGTCGATCAGCGCGCGGGCGCGGGCATCGATCCTGCGCTCGGCCGCCGGTCGAGCGCGGCGCCGTCGGCCAGGAGCCGCGCCGCGATCTCCTCGTCGGGCCGGCGATAGGGCGCGCGGAACGACGCCAAGTCCTGGCCATGGTCCTTGTCATCGACTGCTTGCGCGGGGGTTCCATGCGAGCGATCCTATCCGACCGAGCGCCGGCCCGCATGGCCCCGGGATCTGTGCATGGAAAAACCGCAGTCTGCACGGATGATCATCACGGCAGCGGTGTTCCCATTAACGTGAATAGCAGCGGATCCGTTCGTTCCTGCTTGCTCTTTGCGTTGTCCTGTATTCTTCTGCCTGCGATACACCGATGCGATTTCGAGGCGGGGGCCGACGAGATCATTGTAGGAGCACGGCGTCCCATGAGTGTCCTCGACCAAATCATCCCGGGTCGGACCTCATGCCTGTGCGCGGTCGCGGCGGCGTTCATCTTGGCCGGCCCCGCTCACGCACAATCCCCTGAGCAGACGCCGATCCGTTTCACCCTGGACGGCCGCATCGAGGGACCCTCAGCGCTGTTTCTGCTGCCGCTGGATCGTGGCTACTACAAGAACGAGGCGCTCAACGTCACCATCGACGACGCCACGAGCACGCTGGAGCCGATCACCCGGGTCGCGTCCGGCAGTCACGAGATGGGGCTCGCCGACATCAACGCCTATATCAGCTACCGGGACCAAAATCCCACCGCGCCGATCCGGGCGGTGTTCATGGTCTACAACCGGCCCCCGTTCGCCATCGTCGGCCGCAAGAGCCGCGGCATCAGCGACCCGAAAAGCCTGGAGGGCAAGCGGCTCGGCGCCCCGACGGGAACCGCGACCACCCAGCAATGGCCGACTTTTGCACGGCTCAACGAGATCGATCCCACCAAGGTGACGCTCGAGATCATCGCCATGCCGGTGCGGCATTCCGATGCTCGCCGCCGGCCAGATCGACGCCGCGTTCGGGTATTCGTTTCGGCTGTTCGTCGATCTCAAGGACCGCGGCGTTCCGGTCGGCGACATCATCCAGATGCAGATGGCGGACTACAGGCTGCGGCTTTATGGCGCCGCCATTATCGTGAATTCCAAGTTCGCCACCGAGCGGCCGGAAGCGGTCGCGAAGTTCCTGCGGGCGACGACCCGCGGGTTCCGGGAAACGATCCGCAATCCCTCCACCGCCATCGAGCCGGTGCTGCGCCGCGACGAAGCCGCCAAGAAGGATGTCGAGATCGAACGGCTGCGCATGGCCATTCGCGAGAACGTCGTGACGCCGGAGGTGCGCAGCAACGGGCTCGGCGCCGTCGACCCCGCGCGGCTCGAAGAGGCGATCGCCCAGATCGCTCTCGGCTACACCTTCAAATCCCGACCGAAAGCCGACGCCGTGTTCGACCCGTCGTTCTTGCCACCCGCCGCGGAACGGCGCGTGAACTGAGGCCGCGGGCGACCTCCGAGCTCTCTCCGAGCCCTTATGTTTGACCGCGACGCGCGAGCAGGCCGAGATCCATGTGCCGGTTCGCATCTTTGTACAGCAGGTAGCGGAATCGTCCCGGGCCACCCGCGTAGCAAGCCTGCGGACAAAAGGCGCGCAGCCAAATGTAGTCGCCGGCCTCCACTTCAACCCAGTCGCGGTTGAGCCGATAGACCGCCTTTCCCTCCAGGACATAGAGACCGTGCTCCATGACGTGGGTCTCGGTGAACGGGATCACCGCGCCTGGCTCGAATGTCACGATGTTCACGTGCATGTCGTGGCGGACATCCATCGGATCGACAAAACGCGTGGTGGCCCATCGACCTTGCGTGTCCGGCATCGGCTCCGGTGGGACGTCGGCTTCGTTGGTCACGAATGCTTCGGGCTTCGGCACCCCGGGGACGGCTTGATACGATTTCCTGATCCAATGAAACACCACCGGCACAGAACCCGCATTGTGCAGCGACCAGCGGCTTGCCGGCGGCACAAAAGCATATCCGCCGGCTTTCATTTTGTGTTTGCGTGCCGGAGATCGTCAGCGTCGCTTCCCCGCCGACGACAAAAAGCACGCCTTCAGCATCACGTCCGGTTCCGGTTTTTTGCTGCCGCCACCGGGACCCACCTCCATGATGTACTGCGAGAACGTCTCGGCAAATCCGGACAGGGGGCGCGCCAAGACCCAAACACGCGTCTTGTCCCAGAACGGCAGCGCGCTCACGACAATGTCGCGCATCACGCCGCGTGGAATCACCGCATACGCGTCCGTGAAGACGGCGCGTCCGGTCAGGAGGTCGGTCTGCGGGGGGTGGCCCCCCTGAGGGACATGATAGGTCGGGCTTTGCATTCGTCTCAAGATCGCGATTCCTCTGCATCGGTTGTTCACTCGGCGTGACGCGGCCGCTCGGTTGCCATCGTCGCCTTGTCCGGATCGACGGAAATTCTGCCGTGCTCGTCGAGCCAGATCTCCTCGAGATCGTTGCCCGGCCCCTTTCGATCGACGACCAGGAACCGCTCCCCGGCCTCGAGGACCAGCAATGGGTGATGCCACACGTTGCGGGCATAGTTGACGCCCTGACGTCCGGTCGCGATGAACGCGCGGTAACTGGCCGGAACGAGCGGGTCGGCGCACACCAGCACCAGCCAAGGCTTGTCCTGCAACGGGAAAAACAACTGGCTGCCGAGGGGATGACGCTCCATCAGTTTCACGTCGATCGGCAACGGCCGCGGCTGCGCGACGAACAGGCTGACATTGATCGATCCACCGCCGGTGGCGACGTCAACCTGCGCAAGATCGTTGGCGCGCGCCGCAAACCCCTGATTGATCGCGATCAACGCGCCGGCGTCGGCCTCGACCAACTCGCCGAAGGGCGAAAACGCCGCGGTGGTCAACGGTGCGACGGAGATGGTGTGCATGAGCCTGGGTCCCGTCACCGATTTACTCAACGCGCGTCCAACCAGGATGCCAGCGCGCGCCGCTCGTCCGCGGTCATCTGCGTGATGTTGTTCGGCGGCATCGCTGTGCGTGAGCACCGCCTGCACGCTGATCTCGTGCGCCGCGCGCACGATCTGGTCCGGCGTCTCGAGCAAGATGCCGTTCGGCGGCGACCCAACGCCCGCCCACACCGGCTGCTCGCGCATGGCACATCGAGCAGCGCGTCAGGATGATCTCGTCGACGTCGTTGGGGATGACGCGCGGCCGAGGCGACATTGACCGGTTGCTGCGGCGCCAGACCGAGCCGGGCGCGTCCGGCCGGCGAGCCGATCATCGACACGACGACGGCAGCCGCCACGCAGGCCGCCGCCACACCCCACGTCCACCACGGATCGCCACGGCCGGCGTGGCGCTCATTGTAGAAGTGCCGCACGACGCCGCCGGCGACCAGCACCAAGCCCGACGATCACCCAGGCGTAGGGTGTCGAGTAGGTGAACGGGTAGTGCCCGCAAATCATCAGGAACAACACGGGCAACGTCATGTAGTTGTTGTGGCTCGAGCGCGTCTTGGCCTGCTTGCCGTAGTCCGGATTGGGCTCGCGCCCGGCGATCAGATCGGCGATCACCTTTTTCTGGTTGGGAATGATGTTCATCGAACACGTTGCCGGACATGATCGTCGCCATCAGTGCGCCGATGTGAATCGAGCGCGCCGCGTCCGGAGAACACCTGCTGGAACGCCCACGCCATCACAACGATGAAGGCGAAGCCGACGGCGGCGAGCGCCACCTCGTTCTTGCGCCAGCGGCGACTTGCAAAGTTGGTCATAGACGATCCAGCCGAGCGCGAGGCTGGCGATGCCGATCGCGGCGGCAGCGAGCGGCGAGATCTGCCGGACGGAAGGATCGATCAGATAGAGGTCAGAGGAGAAATAATAGATCCACACCAAGAGGAAGAAGCCCGAGATCCAGGTCGTGTAGGCCTCCCACTTGTGCCAGATCAGATCAGGCGGAAGTTTTTCCGGCGCCACCAGCCATTTGCGGACCTGGTAGAACCCGCCGCCATGCACTTCCCAGGTGTCTCCGCCCTTCCCCTGCGGGATGTCGGGCGATTGCCTGATGCTGGCATCGATGTGCATGAAATAGAACGAAGACCCGATCCAGCAGATGCCGGTGATCATGTGCAGCCAGCGCAGAAGCAGGCCGCCCCACTCGTACAGGATCGCATCCATTCGACGGCCTCCCGGACCGGTGTGTCCAAGTTCTGGACTCAAGTTCTGGACCCAGGTCCCATTCTCAAGTCACATTTTCCTGGCAATACCTGTATAGCAGTGCGGCTCGCTTTCCGATGCATGGATAAAATCGCATCACTTCAAGAATTTTTTTGAAACTGAAACCGACGCGTTCGGGATAGCTTGCTATCTTGGGGAGATGGGCATGGGCCGTCTATCGACGCACGTTCTCGACACCGCGCACGGCACGCCGGCGCAAGGCGTCGCAATCGACATTCACCTGCTTGCGGCTGACGGCGCTTGGCAGTTGCTGAAGCAGAGCCGCACCAATGCCGACGGTCGGACCGACCAGCCGTTGCTGACCGGCGCTGAATTCAAAGCCGGCACTTACATGCTGACGTTTCACATCGGCGACTACTTCAAACAGCGCGGCTCCACGCTGAGCGAGCCGCCCTTCCTCGATCTGGTGCCGCTGCGCTTCACCATCGCCGACCAGGAGGGGCACTACCATGTCCCTCTGCTGGCCTCGCCGTGGAGCTACTCGACTTATCGCGGCAGCTAGTGGTCCGATTTTAACATTCGCATCCCATTTCCGCGGACTGTTTTGCGAATGTTAGAATTAAAGGACCACTAGCAAGTATAGGCTGCTAGTGGAGTTTGGATTTGACATCGCGGGGCCCTGCATCATGAGCACACCCACTCCCTATCCGCGCGACCTCCGTCGGCTATGGCCGCAATCCGCCGCACGCCCAATGGCCGGGCGGAGCGCGCATCGCGGTGCAGTTCGTCATCAACTACGAGGAAGGCGGCGAGAACAGCATCCTGCACGGCGACAGCGCGTCGGAGGCGTTCCTGTCCGAGATCGTGGGCGCGCAGCCCTGGCCCGGCCAGCGCCACATGAACATGGAATTGATCTACGAGTTCGGCTCGCGCGTGCGGGATTCTGGCGGCTCTGGCGGATGTTCACCGAGCGTCAGCTGCCCGTGACCGTGTTCGCGGTCGCCACCGCGATGGCCCGCAATCCCGACGCGGTGGCCGCCATGAACGAGGCCGGATGGGAGATCGCCTCGCACGGCCTCAAGTGGATCGACTACCGCGATTTCACCGAGGACGGCCGAGCGCGCCGCATGTCGAGGAAGCGATCCGCATTCACACCCGAGTTGCCGGCGCCCGGCCGCTCGGTTTCTACCAGGGGCGCACCTCGGCATTCTCCCTCGACGTGGTGATGAAGGAGCAGGGCTTTCTCTATTCGCGCCGACTCCTATGCCGATGAACTGCCCTACTGGGTCGAAGGCCCGCATGGGCCGCAGCTGATCGTGCCCTACACGCTCGACGCCAACGACATGCGATTTGCAACGCCGCAGGGGTTCAATTCGGGCGATCAGTTCTTCACCTATCTCAAGGACAGCTTCGACATGCTGTATGCCGAAGGCGACGAACGGCCGAAGATGCTGTCGGTCGGACTGCATTGCCGCTTGCCGGGACGGCCGGGCCGGGCCGCGGCACTCGCCCGGTTCCTCGACTACGTCGCAGAGCCACGACAACGTGTGGGTCGCCGACGCGGCTCGACATCGCGCGACACTGGATCAAGACGCACCCGCCGGCCGGCGGATATCGGCCATCGCGGCTGCCGCGCGCGCTGTTCGTCGAGCGCTTCGGCGACATCTTCGAACATACGCCGCAGATCGCCGAGCGCGCTCACCGCGAGCGGGCTGTCAACAGCCGCCGACACCGCGGACGGCCTGCACGGCAAGCTTGTCGGCGTCATGCGGGCCGATGAGCCACGACGAAAAGCGCGCGTTGATCATGGCCCATCCCGATCTTGCCGGCCGATTGGCACAGGCCCGTCAACTCACCGCCGATTCGCGCGACCGAACAAGGCTCCGCCGGCCTGGACCGCTTGACGGCGGACGAGCTTCGCCGCTTCACGGCGCTCAATGACGCGTACAAAGCGCGCTTCGGCTTTCCGTTCATCCTGGCGGTCAAGGGCCGCACCAAAGCGGACGTCATCGCGTCGTTCGAGAGCCGCCTCAAGCACAATTCAGACGCGGAGTTCGCCGAAGCATTGCGCCAGATCGAGCAGATCGCACTGTTGCGACTGAAAGATCGGTTGCCGCCGGCACGCTGAACAGAAACCCGATCCGGGCAAGCGGAAAGCGCCCGGACCGGAACCCGCAACAGAAAACGGCGCGACGTGCGGTCTACGTCCCGCTCGCGCGCAATTGCGCAACCGCCGCGCTGCTTTCCCATTTCGGGGGCTGCGGCTCCGCCCGCAAATCGGCGTCGAGATAGTCCGCCAGCTCGTCGGCCGCCGTTCGCGCTTCGCCATCGCGGACATAGATGCCGCAGAACAGCTGCGGCAGCGGCGGCAGCGGGGCATCGTCCCAGATATACAGGTCGTTGCGCAGCGCGCGCCCCTTCGGCATCACCAGCACGCCGAAGCCGGCCCCGACCGCAGCCGCAAGGCTGGTCAGGCTCACCGATGTGAAGACGAATTCGCACTGGCGGCCGGCCTGGCTCAGGGCAGCGATGGCGACGCGCTGGCAGGCGCAGTCTTCGCCATAGGATACCAGTGGAACCCGCCCTTCCGGATTGATCTTGGTTGCGTCGCTGCGCACCCATACCGCCTGCCGCATCCACAGATGGCGAGGCTTCATGACCGGCGGCGTGTCGGTGACCGCCATCACCACGTCGAGGTCGCCCTGTTTCAAGGCGCGCAACATATTGTCCGATGTTCCGCTGGTCACGGTGAAGCCGATATCCGGCCAACGCAGACGGAACCGCGCCAGCGTCACCGGAATGCGCGAGCCCGAATAGTCGCCCGGAATTCCGACTCGCAGTGTCTGGATGACGGAATGACCGTTCGTGGTCTGCAGGATTTCATCGTTGATGGAGAGCAGACGCCGCGCCTGCGCGACCACCGCGGCGCCGCGGGGCGTGAGACTGACGCCGGGGGCACTTTTGTCGAGCAATTCATAGCCGATCAACGACTGGAGCCGCTTGATCTGGGCGCTGACGGCGGGCTGGGTTACCCCCAGAATCTGGGCCGCCTTGGTGAAACTGCGTAAATCAACAACCGTCACCAGGGTTCGTAGAAGGTCAGTGGGAATATTCTGCATCCGCGTCGCCTCTTTGGTCGGTAGGCAGGCACGACTTCGAAACGCCGCGTTTCTCCGGTGCGCCCGCCCCCGATAACCCATTCTTCTGGACAATTCGAAATATTCAAGTCGTTGGGCATAATGGCGCATCAGCATTGCAAATTTGTGTGCCGTGGGCCCGGTCCCGTCCCGGTAAAATTTACTTCTCCTTGGCGGCACAATCGCAGCAGATTTATTCTTCGCGGCCGCCATTCCTCAGGTCGTTGCGGCCGCCGGGCGTTGCGGTAGAGTGGCCGCCCCCAACGGTGGCCCGAACGGCAATCATGAAATTTTTGCGTCTTTATGTGCGCGTGCTCGAGTTGCTCGGGCGCGAAGCCCGCCTGGGCTGGTCCCTCGCGCTGGCCACAGTGGCGCTGGCCGCCGCCATTTTCGTGGAGCCGATCCTGTTCGGCCGCATCGTCGATACGCTGGCGAACGCCCAGGGCGGCATCCCGGCAACTGAACTGGAACGAGCTGATGCTGCTGGTCGGCGCCTGGGTCGGCTTCGGCCTTTTCATCATCGTCGCCAGCACGCTCGTCGCGCTGCATGCCGACCGGCTCGCGCACCGCCAGTACCAGGTGGTGCGAACGATTTTTTCGAGCACGTGCTGCAGCTTCCGCTGAGCTATTACACCGGCTCCCATTCCGGCCGGCTGGTGAAGGTGATGATGACCGGCACCAACACGCTGTGGGGGTTGTGGCTTTCGTTCTTCCGCGAGCACTTCGCCAGCTTCGTCTCGCTGTTCGTCCTGATGCCGCTGACGCTGTTCATCAACTGGCGTTACGGCGCTGCTGCTGATCGCGCTGTGCGGCATCTTCGCCGTGATGATCGCGCTGGTCGTCAGCAAGAGCGAACAGCTGCAGAGCACGGTCGAGACCTACTACACCGACGTCGGCCGAGCGCACCACCGACACGCTCGGCAATATCGCGCTGGTGCAGAGCTTCGCACGCATCGAGATCGAAGTCTCCGGCATGCGAAGATGGGCGACGACGTGCTCAGCGCGCAGATCCCGGTGCTGTGGTGGTGGGCGGTGACGACGGTGATCACCGCGCACTCCACCACGATCACCATGCTGGCGATCCTGGTCATCGGCATCTGCTTCTATGTCCACGGTCACACCACGGTCGGCGAGATCGTGATGTTCATGAGCTTCGCCACGCTGCTGATCGGCCAGCTCGAGCAGGTCGTCCACTTCGCCAACCGGATGGTGATGGACGCGCCGCGGATGCAGGAGTTCTTCGAGGTGCTCGACACCGAGCCGGCGGTGCGCGACCGCCCCGACGCGGTCGATCCCGGCCGCCTGCGCGGCCTGGTCGAGTTCAAGGACGTCTGCTTTTCCTACGACGGCAAACGGGCCGCCGTGCTGATCTCGACTTCACGGCGCTGCCAGGCGAGACCGTCGCGCTGGTCGGCGCGACCGGCGCCGGCAAGTCCACCGCGCTCGCCCTGCTGCATCGCGTCTTCGACCCGCAGTCCGGCGTCGGTGAAGATCGACGGCATGGACATTCGCGGCCTCACGCTCTCGGGGCTGCGGCGCAATATCGGCGTCGTGTTCCAGGAGGTGCTGCTGTTCAACCGCTCGATCGCCGAGAACCTGCGCGTCGGCAAGCCCGACGCGACCGAGGAGGAACTGCGCGACGCATGCGAGCGGGCGCAGGCCCTCGACGTCATCGAGCGCAACCCGCAGGGCTTCGAGACCAATGCCGGCGAGCGGGGCCGCCTGCTCTCCGGCGGCGAGCGCCAGCGCCTCTCGATCGCGCGCGCGCTGCTCAAGGATCCGCCGATCCTCATCCTCGACGAGGCCACCAGCGCGCTCGACGCCCTCACCGAGGCCAAGGTTCAGGCCGCACTGATCGAGGTGATGAAGGGCCGCACCACGTTCGTGATCGCGCACCGGCTGGCCACCATCCGCAACGCCGACCGCATCCTGGTATTCGAGGGCGGCCGCATCATCGAGTCCGGGACGTTCGACGAACTGATGCGCACCGGCGGCCATTTTGCCGAACTGGCAAAGCACGCAGTTCATGATCAGTGAAGGCGACCGGCCCCAAACCGACAGCACTCAGCCGGTCGACAGCTGAGCCTTCCGGACCCGACTGAAGCGACGACCGCACCGCCACGGGTTTTATGGACCCAGCGCGCGCGTCACAGCGCGTCGGCGAGGCGATAGGTCGCGCGTTCGAAGGCGTCGTAGACCGCAAGCGCCTGGGGATCGGCAAATGGCAGGAACTGCATCATGACCGTGCCGGCGATCCCGCGGCGGGGATCGATCCAGAAATAGGTGTTGTTGATACCGCCCCAGCTCAGGCTGCCGGCCGAGCGCTTGCCCGGCGACCTGATCGGTGGTGATCAGGAAACCGAGCCCCCACTTGTCGCGGCCATCGGCGATGAAGCTGAAGTCCCGGCTGCTCGGCCGCGTGCTCTTGAGCGCGGCAACGGACACCGCGCCGATATGGTTCTGCCCCATCAGCGCGACCGTCTCCGGCCTGAGAACACGGGCGCCGTCGAGCTCGCCACCGTTGAGCAGCATCCGCATGAAGCGGCCATAGTCGCTTGCCGTCGATACAAGTCCGCCGCCGCCGCTGGGGTGCGACACCCTGCGCTTCGGCTGACCGGCCGGCTTGATGATCGCGCCGTCCATCTGGGCGCCGCTGCGCTGTTGAGCGGCCACCAGGCGCGGCGCCTTGGCCTGCGGCACGTTGTAGAACGTGTCGTTCATTTTGAGCGGAGCAAAGATATGCCGGCGGAAATAGTCCTCGAGCTTCTGCCCAGAAACGGTCTCGACCAGTCGTCCGACCACATCGGTGCTGGTTCCGTACGTCCATTGCTCGCCCGGCTCGAACAGCAGCGGACCGATCGGATAGGTCTCGCCGGAGCGCGGCTTGAAGTCGCGCAAGGTCGTGCTCGTAAACGCATAGCCGAGGCCCGACGTGTGGGTCAGCACATGCCGCACCGTCATTGGCTTGGTCGACGGACGCAGGCGATATTGCTTCGTCCGAGCATCGAAGGCATCGAAGACCGGCAGCTTCGCCAGCGCCGGCAAAAACTTCTCCACCGGATCGTCGAGCGCGATCTTGCCCTGCTCGACGAGCTGCATCGCTGCAACCGACGTGATCGGCTTGGTCATCGAGGCGATCCGGAACAGCGCATCCGCCGCCAGCGGACGGGCCGTTGCGACGTCCGCCACCCCGAACGCGCCCTGGTAGATGACGCCCTGACGGCTGGTGGCGAGCGCAACGATGCCCGGCACATCCTTGCGCTCAACCGCCGTCACGCAGCCGCTGGTCAATCGCCGCGCGCTCGAGCCGTTTGTGCCTGGGCTGCGCCGGTTGCGGCCGAGAATGTGATTGGCACCATGATCAGGACCGCGATCGTCGTTCGAACCATGAATCGTACTCCGTCGCGCGGACCGCAACCAGACAGGCATAGCCTGACGCAATGCTGCGCACGGTCCAAAATTGTAGCGAATTGGCCTATTTAACGCGCTCCAGGATGCTCACATAATTCGCGACCGCGCTGCCGCCCATGTTGAACAGGCCGGCCAGCGCTGCATCCCTTGACCTGAAAGAACGCCTACCCCCCGGTGAGGCGCCTGCGCCTCAATTCCCGAGAGATGCTGCGGCACGTACCGAGCCCAACAATCGTCAGTATATGGCCGAATACGAATGTCGCGAATGGAATCGCCAATATAGACCACATGGTGGGGCTGCCGCGGCCCGACGACGTCAGTTCGCTCAAGAGACTCCAATCAACAAAGAAGAGAGAACCAAAGACCGCAGAAGACGAGGCCGCTGATAAGCAGGTACCGGTACACTTTGGCACGATCGTAACATGTCCACACAAGTAACGCGTGTTTGCGGAAGCGAGGCGAGAGGAGCGCGATAAAGTTGCTCAAAAATGTCAGTTCAACCAGCGACACACACGAAATCATAAATCGCTTCACATGAAGGCGTTCAAATCGAACGTCATCGCCAAGATTGTTCACGGCCGGGGCTATGTAGGCGTGGAGTTGTCTCCATGGGGGAAACTCGCCAACACGATCCCAGAACGGCATCAGGCCGAGTGCGAGGATAAGCGGAAGCAAGAATAGCACTGAGAGCGTGCACGCTATGATCAAGTGATCGCGCGGCAAGCCAAAAATCCGCACACCGCGACGCCCGGACGAGTCTGATAAGCGCTTCAAAAGCCGAGACGGCCGCAGAAGCGACCGCGCGGGCCTCGGTATTAGGTGGAGGTCTTTGCGGATTGTCCGTCATCAATGGCCGGCAGCGCAGCTGCCGCTCTACTTGCTCCGCTCCAAAATGCTCACGTAATTCGCGACCGCGCTGCCGCCCATGTTGAACAGGCCGGCAAGCGTCGCATCCTTGACCTGGAAGTCGCCGGCCGTGCCGGTGAGTTGCATCGCGCACAGCGCATGCATCGATACGCCGGTCGCACCGATGGGATGACCTTTGGACTTGAGGCCGCCCGACGGATTGACCGGCAGTCGCCCACCGATCGCCGTCACGCCCTCCTTGATGACGCTCGCGCCCCGCCCCTCCGCGGCAAGCCCCATCGCTTCGTATTCGATCAGCTCGGCAATGGTGAAGCAGTCATGGGTCTCGACCAGCGCGAGATCGCCGAGCGCGAGCCCGGCCTCATCCAGCGCGCGCCGCCACGCCAGCGCGCAACCTTCGAATTTGAGAATGTCGCGCCGCGACATCGGCAGGAAGTCCTGCACATGGGCGGCGGCGCGGAACGCCACCGCCTTGCCGAGGCCATGCGCGGTCTCCGCATCGGCGAGCACGATCGCCGCCGCGCCGTCGGAGACCAGCGAGCAGTCGGTGCGCTTGAGCGGCCCGGCGACGTAGGGGTTCTTCTCGCTCTCGCGCCGGCAGAATTCGAAACCGAGATCCTTGCGCATCTGCGCAAAAGGATTGCCGACGCCGTTCTTGTGGTTCTTGGCGGCGATCAGCGCCAGCGCATCCGACTGGTCGCCGTATTTCTGGAAATAGAGCGAGGCGATGCGGCCGAAGATGCCGGCAAAGCCGCCGTCGATGTCGGCCTCCTCGCGCACATACGACGCCTTGAGCAGGTTCCGGCCGATTTCGGCCGGCGGTGTCGTTGTCATCTGTTCGACGCCGACCACCAGCACGATGCGGGCGCTGCCGGCGGCGATCGACTTGAGCCCTTGATGCACCGCCGCCGAACCGGTGGCGCAGGCGTTCTCCACCCGGGTCGCGCGCTTGAAGCGCAAGTCGGGCGACGCCTGCAGCACCAGCGCGGCCGTGAAATCCTGGGTCGAGAAGCCCGCGTTGAAATGACCAAGCACGATCTCGTCGACGTCGGCCGGCGCAACGCCGGCGTCGGCCAGCGCGCCGGCCGCGACCCGCACGATCAGGCTTTCGACGCTCTCGCCGTCGAGCTTTCCGAACGGGGTATGAGCCCACCCCACCATGCATGCGCTCATGGCAGCACTCTCCTGCGATTCTCGCCGCCCGCGATTCGCCCGGCGCAGCGTATTGTGAGCCCTTCCGACCCGAATTGGCAGTAGTTCCCGGCTTTCGCCGCCTGGGCTGTCACCATTTTGCCTTCCCGGGCCTGTTTGGGTTAGATGGGGACTGCAAGCCGCCCGTGGAACCGCGTGTTCCGGGCTCAAGGACCGGACTGCGGACCGCATGACGCCACACCACCTTGTCTCCCGCCGGATCGCGCTGCTTGTCGCCGCCGTTTGCGCCGTGCTGTCGTGCCGGCCGGCCGCGGCGGAAGCGTTGCTGGTGGTCGAGCTCGACAGCGGCAAGGTGCTGCACGCGGACCAGGCGACCACGCCCTGGTACCCCGCCTCGATCACGAAAATCATGACGGTCTATGTCGCGCTGCGCGCGGTCAAGGAAGGCCGCATGACGCTCGACTCGCTGCTGCGCGTCTCGCCGAACGCGGCGGCCGCCGCGCCGACCAAGATGGGCTTCCCGCCGGGCACCGCGGTCACGCTCGACAATGCGATCAAGATGCTGATGGTGAAATCCGCCAACGACATCGCGATCGTGATTGCGGAGGGCGTCGGCGGCTCGGTCGAAGGTTTCTCCGCGCTGATGAACCGCAGGCGAAGAGCATCGGCATGACGCAGTCGCACTTCGTCAACCCGCACGGCCTGCCGGACGATCGAGCAGATCACCTCCGCGCGCGACATGGCGATGCTCGCCCGCACCGTGCTGCGCGAGTTCCCGGAATACAATCATTATTGGAGCCTGCCGGGCGTCCGCCTCGGCAAGCGCATCTATCGCAACCACAACAACCTGATGGGCCGTTACGAAGGCACCGACGGCATGAAGACCGGCTTTATTTGCGCGTCCGGCTTCAACGTGGTGGCGACCGCGACCCGCGGCGGCAAGCGGCTGATCGCCGTGGTCCTGGGTTCGCCGTCACCGGCGGTGCGCGCGGTCAAGGCGGCGCAACTGTTCGAGCGCGGCTTTCAGGTCGGCCCGCTGTCGTGGCTGACGCCGGGCCTCGGCCAGCTCGACGCCCTGCAGCCGCTCAATGTCGACCCGCCGAACCTGCGCGAAACCGTGTGCGGCAAGGGTCGCCGGCGCCCGCCGTCGGAAGAGGCGGAGAACGACCCGCTGTCCGATGTCCCGGCCGATTCCCCCTACGCCGCCTTCCTGTCGACGCTGCGCGGCCCGGGCAAGTCGATCTCCGGGCCGTTGCTGCAGGACGTGCGGCTTGGCGAGCCGGTGCGCGTCTTCACCGGACCGCCGCATGCGCCGAGCGAGGTAGCGCCCGGCGAAGCCAAGACCAAGGGCAAGAGCAAGACCGCGAAGGGCAAGAAATCCGACGAGTCCAAGGTCGCCACCACGTCCAAGAACACGCCGGAGGCCAAGAAGAAGGCCGCCTCCAAGGAGGCAACCAAGAAGGAAGCCGCCAAGAAGGATGCGAAGAAAGAAGCGGTCAAGAAAGAAGCGGTCAAGAAAGAAGCGACCAAAAAGGAAGGCGCCAAGAAGGACGCGCAAGCGACCGCGAAAGTGAACACCAAGACCAAGAGCGGCGCGAAGAAATCCGAAACGCCGGCCAAGCAATGACCGCCGCTGGCGCAAGCCGCCTGCGAGGCCCGGCTGAGCCGATTCCGCTGACCGTGCTGACCGGCTTCCTCGGCGCCGGCAAGACCACGCTGCTCAACCGGCTGGTGCGCGATCCCGCGCTCGCCGGCACCGCCGTCATCATCAACGAGTTCGGCGAGATCGGCCTCGACCATCTCCTGGTCAAGACCATCGACGACAACATGGTGCTTTTGCAGAGCGGCTGCCTGTGCTGCACGCTGCGCGGCGACCTGGTGGCGGCGCTGGAGAATTTCTTGCGCGATCTCGACAACGGCCGCATCGATTTCCATCGGGTGGTGCTCGAGACCACCGGCCTCGCCGATCCGGCGCCGCTGCTGCAGACCGCGATGGCGCACCCCTATCTGGTGATGCGCTACCGGCTCGACGGCGTGGTCACGGTGGTCGATGCCGTCAATGGCGGCGCAACGCTCGACCAGGCCATGGAGTCGGTGAAGCAGGTCGCGGTGGCCGACCGCCTGGTGCTGACCAAGACCGACCTGCTCGACTCGCCCGAGCGGCGCACGGCGCAGGCGGAGCTCCTGTCGCGGCTCAAGGCGCTCAATCCGGCGGCGACAATGCTCGACGCCGCCGCCGGCGAGGCGACGCCGGATGCGCTGCTCAATTGCGGGCTCTATGACCCCACGCGCAAGATCCCCGATGTCGGCCGCTGGCTCGCCGACGAGGCCTATGCCGCGGCGCACCGCCAGCACGACCATCACCACCACGATCCGAACCGTCACGACGAGCGCATCCGCGCCTTCACCTTCGCCACCGACGCGCCGATCCCGGGCGCCACGTTCGAGATGTTCATCGACCTCGTGCGCTCGCTGCACGGCCCGAAGCTGCTGCGGCTCAAGGGCATCGTGAAGATCGCGGAAAGCCCCGACCAGCCGCTGGTGATCCACGGCGTCCAGCACGTCATGCACCCGCCGGTGCGGCTCGCGTGCTGGCCGGACGGCGACCGCCGCACCCGCATCGTGGTGATCGCCCGCGACCTCGCGCCGGAGGCCGTCACCAAGCTATTTGACGCTTTCGTGAACCGCACCGCGCCCGACCGCCCCGATGTGGCAGGGCTGATCGACAATCCGCTGGTCCCGTTCGGCGGTATCGATCGTTGACGGTAGCGCGCCTCTTGCCACCATCGGCGCGGTGACCGATGATTCCCGGCGCGGGCTGGCGTGAGTTCGACCTGCCCCAGGATTCACCATGGAATTTTTTGAGCGGCTCAAGGCCGACCTGACCACGCTAAAGGGGTCGCTCCGCGCGCTGCGCTATACGACGCATATCGCCAAAAATCCGACCCGCGTGTTTCCGCAGTTGATCGAGGAACTGGCGGACAACTACGGCGACGCGCCGGCGCTGCTCTCCGACCGCGAGAACTTCAGCTATCGCGAGCTCGGCGAGCGCTCCAACCGCTATGCGCGCTGGGCGCTGCGCAAGAATGTCGCCAAGGGCGACACCGTCTGCCTGCTGATGCCGAACCGGCCGGAATTCATGGCGATCTGGATCGGCATCACCCGCGTCGGCGGCGTGGTGGCGCTGCTCAACACCAACCTGTTCGGCGCGGCGCTGGCCCATTGCATCAACATCGTCGACGCCGCAAGCACATCATCGTCGCCGCCGATCTTGCAGCCGGCGCTTCGCAATCGGCGCAGCCGCTGCTCAAATCGGACGCCAAGATCTGGCTGCACGGCGACGGCGCCGGCGCCCTGCCGCGCATCGATCGCGATGTCGAGAGCCTGTCCGGCGATCCGCTGGCGGCATCCGAGCGGCGTCGCGCTGACGATCGAGGATCGCGCGCTCTACATCTACACCTCCGGCACCACCGGCCTGCCCAAGGCGGCCAACATCAACCACTACCGCGTGATGCTGGCGAGCCACGCCTTCGCCGGCGTCATGGACACCACGCGCCACCGACCGCATGTACGACTGCCTGCCGATGTACCACACCGCCGGCGGCGCTGGTCGCGACCGGCTCGGTGCTGCTCAACGGCGGCTCGGTGGTGATCCGCGAGAGATTCTCCGCGCGCGAGTTCTGGGACGACGTGGTGCGCTACGACTGCACGCTTGTTCCAATATATCGGCGAGCTCTGCCGCTACCTCGTGAATTCGCCGCCGCACCCGAACGAGACGCGAGCACCAGCTCCGGCTGGCCTGCGGCAACGGGCTGCGGCCCGACGTGTGGGAGGAGTTCAAGAACCGCTTCCGCATCCCGCAGATCCTGGAATTCTACGGCGCGACCGAAGGCAACGTGCACGATCTTCAATTTCGAGGGCAAGCCCGGCGCGGTCGGCCGGGTGCCGTGGTTCCTCGCCCACCGCTTTCCGATCGCGGTGGTGCGCTTCGACGTCGAGAAGCCAGCAGCCGGTGCGCGACGCCGACGGCTTTTGCATCGCTGCGATGCCGACGAGCCCGGCGAGGTGATCGGCAAGATCATCAACGATCCGTCGAAAGCCCGGCAGCCGCTTCGAGGGCTATGCCGCGCCAGGCGGAGACCGAGAACAAGATCCTGCGCGATGTGTTCGAGAAAGGCGACGCCTGGTTCCGCACCGGCGACCTGATGCGCAAGGACGACCGACGGCTATTTCTATTTCGTCGACCGCATCGGCGACACCTTCCGCTGGAAGGGCGAGAATGTCTCCACCTCCGAAGTGGCGGAGGCGATCAACCGCTTCCCCGGCATCGAGGACGCCAATGTCTACGGCGTCGCACGTTCCCGGCCGCGACGGCCGCGCCGGCATGGCGGCGATCGTCGTGCGCCGACAACTTGCGACCTGGCGGCGCTGCACGCGCATCTTGCGCGAGCGGCTGCCGGACTATGCGCGCCCGCTGTTCCTGCGCATCCGTCAGGACATCGACGTGACCGCCACGTTCAAGCAGAAGAAGATCGATCTGGTGAGCGAGGGCTTCAATCCCGAGCATCAGCGATCCGATCTATTTCAACGATCCGCCGCCAAGGCGTTCGTGCGGCTCGACCCGCGCGCTGTATCAGCGGATCTGAATCCGGCGGACGTCCGGCTGTGACGATTGCCACGCCCGACGACGTGCTTGCCTTCTGGCGCGCGGCCGGCCCGAGCAAATGGTTCAAGAAGGACGACGGCGTTCGACGCCGACATCCGCGCAGCTTTCTTGCCAACCTACGAAGCGGCCGCCGCGGCGAGCTTGTCGGACTGGGAACCGACAGCCGGACGGCGCGCTGGCGCTGATCGATCGTGCTCGATCAGTTTCCGCGCAACATGTTCCGCAGCGACGCCCGCGCCTTCGCCGCCGACCCGCTCGCGCGCGCGGTGGCCGACCGGGCGCTGGCCCGCGGCTTCGACCAGACAGGTCCCACGCCGACGATCGACATGTTCTTCTATCCTGCCGTTCGAGCATTCCGAGGCCCTGGCCGACCAGGAGCGCTGCGTGCGCGCTGTTTCGCGCAACCGGCGACGCCGACCTGCTGAAATGGGCCGAATTGCACGCCGACATCATCCGCCGCTTCGGCCGCTTTCCGCATCGCAACGCGGTGCTCGGCCGCGCCACCACGCCGGAGGAGCAGGCCTTTCTCGACGGCGGCGGCTTCGCCGGCTGACAACTGCCGTCGACTCCGACGCACTGGCGTATAGCGCGAAAGTGAGCCCTGAATAGCCGGCAGTCCAGGGAGGAATGCGTCATGTCCGTGCTCGAAGTCCGCGTGTTGCCGGTGCGCTTGCTGATGGCCGCGTCGCGGCGCTCCTCGTCACGACCGGCAGCTTGCCCAGATGGAACTCAAGATCATCGCGCCGGCCGCGCCGGGCGGCGGCTGGGACCAGACCGCGCGCTCCATGCAGCAGGCGCTGGTCGCGCCGAGAAGCTCGTCAAGAGCGCGCAGGTGATCAACATCCCCGGCGCCGGCGGCACCGTCGGCCTCGCGCAATTCGTCAACAGCGCCAAGGGCGACGGCAACCAGCTGATGGTCAACGGCTTCGTGATGGTCGGCGCCATCCTGATCAACAAGTCGCCGGTCAAGCTCGACCAGGTGACGCCGATCGCGCGGCTGACCGAAGAGACGCAGGTCATCGTCGTGCCGGCCAATTCGCCGATCAAGAATGCCAAGGATCTCGCCGAGGCGGTGAAGAAGGACGTCGCGCAAGGTGACCTTCGCCGGCGGCTCGGCCGGCGGCGTCGATCACATCATGGCGGCGCTGTTCGTCGGCGCGGCGGGCGGCGACGCCGTCGAAGGTCAACTACGTGCCGTTCTCCGGCGGCGGCGAGTTGCTCGCCGCGATCCTCGGCGGCAAGGTCACCGCCGGCATTTCCGGCTACGGCGAATATGAAGGGCAGATCAAGGCCGGCAAGCTGCGCGCCATCGGCGTGACGTCGCCGAAGCGCCTGCCCGGCGTCGACGTGCCGACCTTCAAGGAGCAGGGCATCGACCTCGTGATCACCAACTGGCGCTCGGTGGTCGGCGCGCCCGGCATCACCGACGCGCAGAAGAAGGCGCTCGCCGAGCTCGTCGAGAAGATGGTGAAGTCGACGGCCTGGAAGGACATCCTCAAGCAGAAGGGCTGGGACGACGCCTATCATGCCGGCGCGACGCGTTCGCGAACTTCCTGAAGAACGAACAGATGCGCGTCGGTGGCGTGCTGAAGTCGCGTCGGCCTGGTGAAGTCGTCAGGCATGTGTCACCGGGCCGGCGAGCGCGACGGGCCCGTGACCATCGCAACGGGATGGTCGCCGGCATGGGCGACGCGAGCGCACGCTTCCTCGACGGTTATGCCCGGCGATGACGGAGCGGCTGGTGGACGCGGCGGTAAAGGAATCCGCAGCACAGACGGCGCGTCGACCCCGCCGGCATCGTCGATCGCCGCGCTGCTGCTGCGACTCGCCGGCGTGATCGTCTGCGACATGACCGCGCTGCAGATCACCCCGACCTACGGCGTCGGGCCGAAGGCGATGCCGATCGTGGTCGCCGGCGGGCTCGCGTCTGCTCGCGCATCGGCAATTTCGTGCTCGCATGGCGCGGCGGCGATTTTCCGGAGCGCGAAAGCCGGCGATCTCCAAGCGATCCTGCTCATCCTCGGCGGCCTTGCCGCGCTGATCGCGCATCATCGGCCTCGGCGGCGGCTTCATTCCGGCGACCGCGGTCCTGTTCGCCGCCACCGCGACCGCGTTCGGCCGCCGCGCGATCTTGCATCGATCTCGCGATCGGCCTCGTGCTCGGCGTCGTCGTCTTCCTGCTGTTCGACAAGCTGCTCACGCTGTCGCTGCCGGCTGGGCCGCTCGAGCGGCTGCTCTGAGATGGACCGCGATGGATCCGATTTCGGCACTCGGCTCAAGGGCATCGCCGTCGCGCTGCAGCCGATGAACCTGCTGTTCGCGCTGATCGGCGTGCTGCTCGGCACCGCGGTCGGCGTGCTGCCCGGCATCGGCCCGGCGCTCACGGTCGCGCTGCTGCTTGCCGGTCACCTTCAAGCTCGATCCGGCGGGCTCGCTGATCATGTTCGCCGGCATCTATTACGGCGGCATGTATGGCGGCTCGACCACCGCGATCCTGATCAACACGCCGGGCGAAAGCGCCTCGATGGCGACCGCGCTCGAAGGCAACAAGATGGCCAAGGCCGGCCGCGGCGGGCCGGCGCTCGCCACCGCCGCCATCGGCTCGTTCGTCGCCGGCACCATCGCGACGCTCGGCATCGTGTTCCTCGCGCCATGGCTGGTCGAGGTCGCGGTCCAGTTCGGGCCGGAGGATTATTTCGCGCTGATGTGCGTCGCCTTCATCACCGTGTCGGCGACCTTCGGCGACTTCGCCGGTGCGCGGGCTGACCAGCCTGTTCATCGGGCTCGACGCTCGGCCTGGTCGGCATCGACAAGCTCACCGGCCAGGCGCGGCTTGCCTTTCGGCGTGCCGGAACTGCTCGACGGCGTCGAGGTCACGACGCTCGCGGTCGGACTGTTCGCGGTCGGCGAAGCGCTCTACGTCGCCTCGCGCCGCCATCGATCCGAGGAAACGCTCGAGCCGGTGCGCGGCTCGCTCTGGATGACCAAGCAGGACTGGGCGCGCTCCTGGAAGCCGTGGCTGCGCGGCACGCTGTTCGGCTTCCCGATCGGCGCGCTGCCGGCGGGCGGCGCCGAAATCCCGACCTTCCTGTCCTATTCGACCGAGAAGCGGCTGACCAAGCATCCGGAGGAATTCGGCCACGGCGCGATCGAAGGCGTCGCCGGACCGGAAGCCGCCAACAACGCCTCCGCCGCCGGCACGCTGGTGCCGCTGCTGACGCTCGGCCTGCCGACCTCGGCGACCGCCGCGATGATGCTCGCGGGCTTCCAGCAATACGGCCTCAATCCCGGCCCGCTGCTGTTCGCCGAGCGGCCCGATCTGGTCTGGGGCCTGATCGCCAGCCTGTTCATCGCCAATGCGATGCTGCTGGTCCTCAACCTGCCGCTGGTCGGCTTGTGGGTGCGGCTGCTGGCGATCCCGCAGCCGTGGCTCTATGCCGGCATCCTGGTGTTCGCGACCATGGGCACGATCGCCGCCAAGCCCTCGGTGGTCGAACTGACCATGCTCGCGGTGTTCGGCGTGCTGGGCTTCCTGATGCGGCGCTACGACTATCCGATCGCGCCGGTGGTGGTCGGACTGATCCTCGGCCCGGTCGCGGAGCAGCAGTTGCGCCGCGCGCTGCGATCAGCCTCGGCGATCCGATGGTGCTGGTGCAAAGCCCGATCTCGGCGACGCTGCTGGCGATCGCGCTCATCGCGCTGATCGCGCCGTTCGTGATGCGCGGGCTCGGCAAGTTCAAATCCGACGCCGACTGACGCGTCTAGGGATCGTCACGCCATGATTCCGGGTGCGTGAAATCGCGCCCTTCCCCGAACCAATTCTTAACGGTTCGTTGCTACCTCTGCGGGTCCACCAGCGGAGGCTAGATTTTGGCGCTCACAGGCTCCGAGAACACGCCACGAGCAAGCTTCAGCGGAGCGCGTGCCGTCCTGCGCGCGCCGTTGGAACGACTGTGGACGCGCGTCTCGTCGCGGCTTGGCGATGCCGACCAGATGATGGTGCATCGGCTCGCCGGCACCGTGTTCATGATCCGCGTCGTCGCTGCCGCGCTGGCCTTCGTCTCCAACGTCTTGCTGGCGCGCTGGATGGGCACGTTCGAATTCGGCGTCTTCGTCTATGTATGGACCTGGGTGCTGCTGATCGGCCAGGCGCTCGATCTCGGCCTCTCGACCGCCGCGCAGCGCTTCATTCCCGAATATCGCGAGCGCGGCCTGATCGATCTCCTGCGCGGCTATATTGCGCATAGCCGCTGGCTCGCGGTCGGATTCGCGATCGCAGTCGCGATCCTGTGCGCCGGTTTCGTTTGGCTGCTGACGCCCCTTCTCGACAGTTACTTCGTCATCCCGCTCTACATCGCCTGCATCGCATTGCCCGCTTATGCGCTCGCCAATGTGCAGGACGGCATTGCGCGCTCCTACGACTGGGTCGGGCTCGGCATCGTGCCGACCTATGTTGTGCGGCAACTGCTGCTCACCGCGCTGATGGCGGCCGCCTATTTCGGCGGACCTGCCGGTGGACGCCACGACTGCGATGGTGCTGTCGGCCGCTGCGATCTGGCTCCCGGCGCTGTTGCAAATGATCGTGCTCGACCGCCGCCTGGCGACGCGCATCGCGCCGGGACCGAAGGCGCACAACATCAGGCTCTGGGTCGGCACTGCGCTGCCGATCCTGATGGCCGAAAGTTTTTATCTGCTGCTGACGTATGCCGACTCTTGATGCTGCAGCAATTCCGTTCGCCGGAAGACGTCGCGGTCTACTACGCGGCGGTGAAGACGCTGGCGCTGGTCGCCTTCATCTATTTCGCGATCGCCGCGACGACGGCGCATCGCGTTCGCCGCCTATCATGCTGCCGGCGACCGCGAAGGTCTCGCGGAGTTCATGCGCAAGGCGATCCGCTGACGTTCTGGCCGTCGCTCTTCGCCGCCGTGCTGCTGCTGGCGTTCGGCAAGCCGATCCTGGCGCTGTTCGGCCCGCAGTTCGCCGATGGCTACCACCTGATGTTCATCCTCGCGATCGGCCTCGTCGCCCGCGCCGCGATCGGCCCGATGGAACGCTTCCTCAACGTCATCGGCGAGCAGCGCGCCTGCGCCGCGGTCTATGCCGGCGCTTTCGCGATCAACATCGTCCTTTGCATCGCGCTCATTCCGCCGCTCGGCGCGGCCGGCGCTGCGATTGCGATCACGGCGGCGCTGGTCGTCGAGACGATTGCGCTGGTCGTGCTGCTGAAGCAGCGCATGGGTCTCGACATCTTCGTGTGGGGCCGTCGCAACTAGCGCACCGGAGGCAGCCGTGCACGGCACGATCGACACCGGTTACCGAGTGGAGCTCAGGCGCCTGGACGAGCTTGCCGCGCTCGCTGGCGAGCTGGCCGAGCTCGCAAACCGTGCGCTCGCGCCCAACGTGTTTTATGAGCCCGCCTTCATGAGCGCGGCCGCGCCGGTATTCGGCCGCGACGTGATGGCCGCCTTGGTGTGGGGCCGCACCAGCAGACGTCAGCTCATCGGCTTCTTCCCGATCACGGTTGAGCGCTTCCGCTATGGCGTGCCGATGTCCGTGCTGGTCGGTTGGACCCACGCTTACGGCCCGCTCGGCACACCGGTGATCGATCGCGATGCCGGCGACGCGGCGCTTGCCGCCTGGCTCGATCACATCGCCGCCGATCCAAGGCTGCCCAAACTGTTGCTGATGCCCTACCTGCCGGCGGAAGGCGACGTCGCGCGCGCCTTCGATACCGCGCTGGACCGCCGCAACGGGCGCAGCCAAAGCTTCGCACCGCATCGGCGCGCCCTCTTGGAACCGCACGGCGACCGCGACGGCTATCTCGACCGGGCCATCGCCCGTAAAAAACGCAAAGAGCTGCGCCGGCTGCGCAAGCGGCTGGCCGAGGACGGCGTCCTGTCGTCAAGCGTGACGCTCGACCCCGCCGCCATGCCGGCCGCGCTGGCGGACTTCCTGGCCTTGGAAGCCGCCGGTTGGAAAGGGCGCGCCGGAACTGCGGCGCAAAGCGATGATGCGGTTTGCCGCTTCATCAATGATGCGGTGAGCGCGCTGGCCGTCGAGGGCAAGGCGTCGGTCACGCAGCTCGCACTGGATGGGCGCGCAATCGCCGCGCTGGTGACGCTGCGCAGCGGCGACACCGCATGGTGCTGGAAAATCGCCTATGACGAATCGTTATCGCGCGCATCGCCGGGCGTGCAACTTCTCCTTGATGCGACCGAATCCATACTCGCCGACACGAGCATCGCGCGCGCCGATTCCTGTGCGACCGCGGATCATCCGATGATCGATCACGTCTGGCGCGAGAGGCTGGCCTTGGCCGACCGCCTGATGTGCGTTGTCCCCTGCAACGCCGGTTTATTTACGCAGGTTTGCCAGTTGGAAACGGCCCGGCGCGCGGCCATCCGCCTGGCGAAACGCCTGCGCGGCCTTCTCCGCCGCTGATCGTCTCGATACGTTGAGCATGATCTTCTCCGAAAACCGGTTTCCACTTTTCGGGATCATGCTCTAGGACAATAATCGGACCCTGCAGGCCGTCGCCGACCCTGCATGGGACGCGTGCGATTGCGCGGCTTTGCAACGGCGTTGCATCGGATTATGCAAGACGAATGCATGCCCCGCCCGATCCGCAAACGACCAGCGACCGCGACCTCGACTGGCGGCTGCTGGCGCCGCTGATCGCGCATGTGGCGTTCACCCATGTCGTGATTGCGGTGGTGCGGGTCAGCACCTCCTACCGGTCGGTGGAATTGGAACTCAACGTCGTCTGGCTGGGCGCGATCTCCGCCGCGTTCGCCATCCTGCCGATCTTCGTGGCGTTGAAGGTCGGTCGCTTTATCGACCGCGGTTATGACGCGCACGCCGCCTGGATCGGCTCCACGTTGCTCTTGGTGGCCTGCGTGTGCCTGTGGCTGTGGCCGATCTCGGCCTGGCATCTCATGGCCTTCACGATTCTGCTCGGTACCGGGCACATGTTCATGATGGCCGCGCAGCAGATGCTGACACTGCGCAGCGCTTCGCCCCGCAAACGCGAGGCCGCGTTCGGCTATTTCATGGTCGCCATCTCCATCGGCCAGGGACTTGGCCCGCTGATCATCGGCTGGGTCGGGCGCGGCACGACGGTGGCGCCGACCGAGCAGCTCTTCGTCATCGGCGTGGGTGCGGCGATACTTTGCCTGGTCTCTGCATTGGCGCTCAGGCCTCGACCGCAGACAACGCAGCGCGCGACTGGCGCGCCGCCGACGCCCGTGCTGGAACTGTTGCGGGTCCCGGGCCTGCTGCCGATCCTGATCGCCAGCGTGGTGACCGTGACCGCCAGCGATCTTCTCATCATCTACCTGCCGCTGCTCGGCACCGAGCGTCAGATCGATGCCAGCCACATCGGCTTCCTGCTGTTCACCAAGTCGATGGCGGCGCTGATCGCCCGGGCGTTCTACGCGCGCATGATCTACGCCGTCGGCCGCGCCCCGCTGACGCTGGGCAGTTCATTGATCGCCGCCGGCGCGTTCGCCCTGCTGATGCTGCCGTCGCTGCCGGTCATGTACGTGGCTGCGGTTGCGGTCGGATTGGGGCTTGGCATTGCATCGACGCTGACGCTGTCGGGCGTCGCCGAATTTTCGCCGCCGCAGGCGCGCGGCACCGCCATGACGTTGCGGATCACCGGCAACCGCATCGGGTTGGTGCTGATGCCGTTCGTCGCCGGTGTCGTCGCCGCCGGCGCCGGGGTGGTCGGCATCTTCGTGCTCAATGCGCTAACGCTCGCCATCTGCGCCATCGCACTTCAACGCGGACCGCGTCCACGCGGTGGTCTGCCGCCGCCTTAATGCAGAATTCCGTATTAAGCACAATTATTTAACCACGCTCCGCTAGATCGCAGCGGGGACTTGAAAGCGCAAAACCGATCACCTAAATCGTCGGCCGCCGGGAGCCCGTTTGCGGGCCCGGCGGCGCTGTTTTCCCTGTTGCATCAGTGAGCGTGAGGACGACATGGAACGCAGAAAATCAGGAAAACCCGACGATCGCGGCGCGGGGTTCGACTTCCACCGGCTGCTGCATCCCGCCAATGCCTTCAACCATCCGTTGGACGTGGTCGACGACCGCGACCTCACATTAACCGAAAAGCGCGCCATCCTGGCGTCATGGGCGTCGGACGCTTGTGCGCTCGAGGCCGCGCCGGCGCTCCGGCATCCGGAGGGCGGCGGCCTGGTTCGGTTCGATGATGTGATGGACGCGCTCAAGGAACTCGACCGCCGTCACCACGAATTGAAGGGACGGCCGCGCTACCGGCGCATTCTCGAGCGCCGCGTGCCCGGCGTGTTCGGTCGCAGCGACGATACCGGTCCGCAAGGCCCGACGTTGAACCAAGGATGATGCAACCAAGGGTGACGACGCGAGCGGTGATTTGTTCTCACCGCCGCCGATCGTCCGGCGACGCCAGCACCAGCGCCCAGAACACCTTGTATTTCGAGCGCGGCGAGTAGGCGGCGGCGATGCCGATCTGGGTGACGTCGCTGCGCAGCATGTTGGCGCGGTGGCCGGACGAGCCGCGCCATCCCGAGAACGCTTCCGCCAAGGTGTGATAGCCGGCGCCGATGTTCTCGTAGGCCGCCTTGGCGTCGTAGCCTGAGCTCGCGATCCGCTGCCTAAAGCTGCGGCCGACATCGTGGTCGAGCCGGTCACGCGACGCCATCGCATGCGCGTGCTCGGCCGCCATCTTCGTCAAACGGGAATCGATCGTGACCGCGCCCAGGCTGTTATTGCGGCGATAGCCGGAAATCATCGATGCCGCCGCGGCGGAATCGACCTGCGCGCCGGACGCCGCCATGCTGCGATAGAAGGTGGGCTCACCGGTCGCGGGCGGATCGCGGTCGCTCCCCGAACAGGCCACGACCAAGGACGCTGCCAACAGGCTGCACCCGGCCCGCAATGCGTTCGACGCCGTAACCCTCATGCCGATCAAATTCCCCTACTCCGCCAATCGATTGTGGTGCGCCACCATGGCCGGGGATGGTTAAAACATCGCCCCGCAAAACGCCAGTGGCCGGGGCGTCCGCCATGCAACCCCAGGCCTCGACGCGTTCCTTACCGGAACACCGAACGTATGATCGGCGCGCATGGCTCGATGCGTCTGGCCCCATGCGCCGCTCCACGCCGGACCTCCCGATCCGGCATTCGGCACTGGCGGGATGGGACGAGCCCCACTACCATCCCCCACCAGAACAAGGGATCAGGGAGGGCACCATGTCCGCACCAGCGGCGAGTGCACGTACGCCCGGCGCCAAGCGTGCCGGACCCGGCGAATACGTGTTCGATCTCGGCACCATCAATCACATCAAGGGCGGCCCGGATTATTCGAGCGTCATCGGCGGCGTGGTCGAGGGCGACCGCATGATCGTCGCCCTGATGCGGATGCCGGCTGGTACCGGCGCCGAGCCGCATTCCCATCCAAACGAACAGTGGATCTACATCCTCGAAGGCACCTTCAAGGCTAAGATTGGCGACGATGACGTGGAAGCCCGGCCGGGGTCGGTGGTGTACGTCCCGTCGAATGTCGTCCATTCCGCATCCGCGACGCCGGACGCCGACGTGGTGTTCTTCACGGTCAAGGATGCTTCCCACAGCCTGCACGGGACCAAAGCGGGCTGAGTCGGCCATTGGCCGACCTGCATAGCTCAGCGAACGACGTTCACGATCAGGGAGGACAACATGAGACGGACGGCCTGGATCATCGCGGCTCTGGCCTGCATCGCCCTCGGCGCCGGCGCATCCGCGCAGGACAAGTTTCCGACCAAGCCGGTCAAGCTCGTCGTGCCCTACGGGCCTGGTGGAGCAACCGACATCGTCACCCGCATCGTCGCGGAGCAGATGCGCCAGAGCCTCGGCCAGTCGTTCGTGGTCGAGAACAAGCCGGGCGCCTTCGGCATCGTGGCGATTCAGGAGATGATGAACGCGCGACCGGATGGCTACACGCTGATGGTCGGCAACGTCTCGACCAACGCGATTACGCCGGTGATCGTGCCGGAGCGGCTGAAAGTGAACTACAGCCGCGATGTCGTGCCAGTGACCAACTTGATCGACGTGCCGGCGTTTCTGGTGGTGACCAATACCAACTTCGCACCCAAGACCGTTGCCGAGCTGATCGCCTACGCCAAGAAGAACCCCGGCAAGACCCGTTACGGCACCGTCGGCGCGGGCAGCTATCCGCACTACGACATGGCGTTCTTTGCGAAGCGCGCCGGCGATCTCGACATGGTCGCCATTCACAACAAGCAGGGAGCCGCCGGCGTCATCAACGACATGTTGACCGGCGACGTGCAGGCCGCATTCCTCAACGTCGCCTCCACGGCGGCGCAAGTGCGGGCAGGCAAACTCCGCCCGATCGCGGTGGTCAATCAGACGCGCCTGCCCGATTTTCCCGATGTCCCGACTATGAAGGAAGTCGGATTGCCGGACGTCGGCACCATCGCATGGAACGCCATGTTCGCCCCGGCGGCGACGCCGCGGCCGGTGCTCGAAACCTTGCACCGCGCCGCGCTCGCGGCCTTGGCGACGGACGCCGCCCGCACCGCGTTGACCAAGCAAGGCTTCAATATCGTGCCGTCGAAATCGCTGGACGACGCCCGCACCTGGCTCGCGGCCGAGCTCAACGCCTGGAAGACGATCACCGGCGCGGTGAAGATCGAGACGGAGTGAGCGTCATCTAAGGCGCGCTTCGATGCGCGCTTGGGGCAGGTTTCCCTCCCCCGTTTGACGGGGGAGGGTCAGGGAGGGGGCACGGCACGTCCAATCCCTCCGCCTGCCCTCTCCCCACCCCTCTCCCGCAAGCGGGAGAGGGAGCACACCGAGATCGCGGCACGACTTCCGATGACGAACAGCACCGGATCAACTCCCCCAGCCCATCCCCTCCTGCGCATCCTCGCGCGCAAGAACGTGCTCGCCGGGCTCATGTTCATCGCCATCGCGGCGTTCGGCTTGTGGGCTTCGCGCAACTATCCCGTCGGCACGGCGCTGCGCATGAGCACAGGCTATGTGCCACGGCTGCTGTGCTGGCTGCTGATGGGGCTTGGCGCGATCGTGCTGATGCAAGGCTTGCGCGAACGCGCCGCGCCGGAGGCGACGCCCGATTCATTCGGACGGCATCGGCGCGCTCACGCAATTGCGCCCGGTCGTAGCAGTCACATTGAGCCTGATCGCCTTCGCGCTCGCGCTCGAGACGCTTGGGCTTGTGCTGTCGATCGTGCTGCTGGTGGCGATCGCTCGTTTCGCGTCCCGCGACCTCGGCGTCCGGGAAACGCTCGCCGCCGCCGCCGGACTGAGCGTGCTGACCTGGGCGATCTTTGTGCTCGGGCTCGGGCTGACGATCCCGGTCTGGCCGGACTGGTAGGCGATGCAGCAGCTCTTCGCCAATCTCGCCACTGGGCTCTCCGTCGCGCTGACGCCGGCCAATCTCGGCTTCGCCTTGATGGGCGCGCTGATCGGCACGCTGATCGGCGTGCTGCCCGGCATCGGGCCGATCGCCACCATCGCGATGCTGTTGCCGCTCACCTTCCACCTCGAGCCGGTATCCGGCCTGATCATGCTGGCCGGCATCTTCTACGGCGCGCAATATGGCGGTTCGACCTCGGCGATCCTGGTGAACCTGCCGGGCGAAACGTCCTCGGTGGTCACCTGCATCGACGGCCACCAGATGGCGCGCAACGGCCGCGCCGGGGCGGCGCTGACAGTGGCGGCGCTCGCGTCGTTTTTTGCCGGCACCGTGGCAACCGCGCTGATCGCGACGCTGGCGCCTCCTCTTGCCCGTATTGGACAATCGTTCGGCGCACCGGAGTATTTCGCGCTGATGGTGCTCGGCCTGATCGCGGCGGTGGTGCTCGCACATGGCTCGGTGGTGAAGGCGATCGCCATGATCGTGCTCGGCCTGCTGCTCGGCCTCGTCGGCACCGACGGCCAGACCGCCGCGCAGCGTTTCACCTTCGATCTCAACCCGCTGTCCGACGGCATCGACTTCGCCGTGCTGGCAATCGGCGTGTTCGGTGTCGGCGAGATCATCGCCAACCTGACCCGCGGCAGCGAGAGCCGGTCGATTCTGGCGCAAGCCATCACGCGGCTGATGCCGACGCGGGCAGAGTTCAGGCTCGCCTGGCCCGCAGCGCTGCGCGGCACCGGCATCGGCGCGCTGCTCGGCGTCCTGCCCGGCGGTGGCGCCACGCTGTCGTCGTTTGCCGCCTATGTGCTGGAAAAGAAAGTCGCCCGCGATCCGTCGCGCTTCGGCAAAGGTGCGATCGAGGGCGTCGCCGGGCCGGAAGCCGCCAACAATGCCGGCGCGCAGACCTCGTTCATTCCGATGCTGACGCTCGGCCTGCCCGGCAACGCCGTGATGGCGCTGATGATCGGCGCCATGATGATCCACGGCATCCAGCCCGGCCCGCAGGTGATGACCGAACGCCCCACTCTGTTCTGGGGCATGGTCGCGTCGATGTGGATCGGCAACCTGATGCTCTTGATCATCAACCTGCCGCTGATCGGTATCTGGGTCCAGCTGCTGAAGGTGCCCTACCGCTTTCTGTATCTTGCGGTGCTGCTGTTCTGTGCGATCGGCGTTTACACCCTCTCCAACAGCGCCTTTGCGGTGATCCTGGCCGCCGTGTTCGGGATCTTCGGCTACATCTTCGTGCGGCTCGACTGCGAGCCGGCGCCCATGATCCTGGGATTCGTGCTGGGACCGTTGATGGAAGACAATCTGCGCCGGGCGATGCGGATCTCCGGCGGCGATCCGATGATTTTTGCCAACAGGCCGATCGCGTTCGGGCTCCTGATCGCGGCCGCAATCCTGCTCGTGATCGTGGCGTTGCCGACGATCCGCAGTGGGCGACAACGCGCATTTCAGGACAATTGATCCAGCGGCGGGCGGCGCACGCGGCGCACTTCCCGGCCACTCGTTAACGAACCGTTAGCAATAATTCCATCGTGCGGCTGTTCAAATGTTAACCAGCCGACAACCGGTCTCGATTTAGATCATCTTAACCCTGGTCGAGCATCCCCCGCGATGAACCGTATCCTCCTATCTTCATTGCTTCGTCGCAAACGGCGACACGCCCTGCTTGCCATGGCGATCGGCATCGGCGCAGTGACCTTGTTCTGGGGCTTGAGCAATCAAGCGGGCATCATCGCATGGCTTGCCGATGCGCCGCATGTGGCCGTCACGGTGGCGATCAGCGCCATCGCCGGGTTGCTGGTGCTGACTCTCGTGAGCCTGCTCGCAATGGTCAGCATATCACGTCGGAACCTGCGCATTTCGCTCGCGCTCGACAACATGACGCAGGGGCTGTGCATGTTCAACAGGTCGGCGCGCCTGGTGGTCTGCAACGAACCGTACCTCAAGATGTACGGGCTCTCGCGCGAGGAGGCCTATCCCGGCTGCTCGTTGCGCGAGGTGTTGGCATCCCGCAAAGCGGGCGGCATGTTCACCGAGGGTATCGACGAATACGCAACCAACATCGAACGGCGGATGGCCGAAGGCAAACCGATCAGCAACATCGTTCAAGTTCGAGGCCGCACGATCTCGATCAACGGCCGTCCGGCGCCGGGCGGCGGCTGGGTGTCGACCCATGAGGACATCTCCGACCGGGAGCGCCATGACCAGGAACGCAGCGCCGTTGCCGCGCAGGAGCAGCGCCGCGCCGCGGTAGAGGCGGCGATCTCGGTGTTCCGTCCCCGCGTCGAGGCCATGCTGAAATCGGTGGCCGAACAGGCGGTGGCGATGCGCTCGACCGCATCGGCGCTGTTCTCGACATCGAGCCGGGCATCGCAGCGCGCGGAAGGCGCGGCCGATTCCTCCAGTCGGGCGTCGATGAACGTTGAAATCGTGGCCGGCGCGGCCGAAGAGCTGGCATCGTCGATCGCGGAGATCAGCCGGCAGCTTGAACAGACCAACACGATCGTCGACACCGCGGTCACCGAAGCGGGCTCGACCCACGGCCAGATCGGCTCGCTGGCGCAATCGGCGCAGAAAATCGGCGACGTGGTCAAGCTGATCCAGGACGTCGCCGAGCAAACCAACCTGCTTGCGCTCAACGCCACCATCGAAGCCGCCCGCGCCGGTGACGCCGGCCGCGGCTTCGCGGTCGTCGCATCGGAGGTGAAGTCGCTCGCGGTGCAAACCGCCAAGGCGACGGAAGAAATCGCGAGCCAGATCGTCTCGGTGCAGGTCTCGACCACCGCCGCGGTCGAAGCGATCGGACGCATCGCGGCGCGCATGAAAGAGATCAGCACCTACACATCGGCCGCCGCCGTTTCGGTGCGCCAGCAGCAATCGGCAACCGGCGAAATCTCGCATAACGTGATGAGCGCGGCGCAAAGCAGCAAGGAGATCGCCTCGGTGCTCGGCGACGTCACCGGCTCCGCAGTCGAGACCCGCGGCTCGGCCGAGAGCGTGCTCGCGGCGTCGCAGGCCGTGGAGTCCGCCGCCACCAGCCTGCGCGAGGAGGTCGAAGGCTTCCTGCAGAAGGTCGCGGTCTGACGGAAAAAGGTCGCGGTCTAACCGTCCGACCGCCAGTCCCCCGCCCCGGGAGCGTCGCCAGCGGCCGTAATTGACGCATTGCCCTTCCGTCACCGTCCTCCCTAAGATGCGGCCGTGGCTCCACTAGTGGAGTGGATTTGACATTCGCTACCCCCTGGCAGCAAGTCCGCGATGCGAATGTCAAATCCAAACTCCACTAGCAGCCTATACTTGCTAGTGGTCCTTTAATTCTAACATTCGCAAAGCCGTCCGCGGAAATGGGATGCGAATGTTAGAATTGGACCACTAGAGAGCTCGCAAGCGGAGGGAACGCATGCTGCACCATCGATCACTTGTGGCGATTGCCTTGATCCTGGCCGCGACCTTGGCGTTTGGCGGGACCGCCGCCGCGCAGAGTTGGCCCAGCAAGCCGGTTCGCGTGATCGTGCCGTTCACTGCCGGCAGCGCCGTCGACATTGTCGCACGCGCGGTCATGGAACAGGTGTCGAACCAGATCGGCCAGCCGGTGATCGTGGAGAACCGCGGCGGCGCCGGCGGCACGCTCGGGGTCGGCCTAGTGGCGAAGGCGGATCCTGACGGCCACACGGTGCTCGTGCATTCGACCACCCACGCCGTGACAGCGACCACGTATGCCAACCCCGGCTACGACGCCCGCAAGGACTTTGTCGCGATCACCGCGCTCGCCAGCGTTCCGAACGTCTTGGTGACTGCGCCGGGCAAATACAAATCGGTCAAGGACATGATCGAAGCCGGACGGGCCAAGGCGGGATCGCTGAACTACGCCTCGGCCGGCGTCGGCAGCGGCGCGCACCTCAACGCCGAGCGGCTGTTGATGGCGGCCGGCATCAAGGCGCAGCACATTCCATTCAAAGGTGGACCCGAGGCGCTGACCGAGATCATGGCCGGACGCGTCGACTTCTACTTCGTGCCGTTGCCGCCGGCACGCGGCCTGATCGCGGGCAAGAAAGTCGACGCGCTGGCGGTCTCAAGTGCGACGCGCGCGGCGGCGCTCCCCAATGTGCCCACCACCGTCGAGGCCGGCTATCCCAACTCCGAATACAATTTCTGGATGGGCATGTTTGCGCCGGTGAAAACCCCGGCCGCGGTCGTGAAGCGACTGCACGAGGAGACCATCAAGGCGCTCAAGAACCCGGCCGTGATCGCTCGGCTCGAAAAGGCCGGCGGCGAACCGATGCCGATGTCACCGGCTGCGTTCAACGCCTTCGTCAACAAGGAGATCGAGATCAACGCCGCGCTGGTGAAGGCCGCGGGCGTCGAGATCAATTAGCAGAGCAGGTGTCACTTGCTCGGCCGTCATGCGCGGGCATAGCCCGTTGAAGACGGGCGTAAACGCCCTGATGACCCGCGCATCCATCATGTTTGGAAGATGGATTGCCGGGCCTTCGCCCGGCAACGGCGCGAGCATGCGCGCTAATGGCCGGTGTACACCGGGTCGGGCTGCGTGAACCAGCTCAGCAGGATGTGATACACGATGGCGTAGTTTTTCTGCTGCAGCGACGCATGCGCGATGCCGGGCATGACCGCGAACTGCTTGTCCGGGTTCGGCAGCTTGGTGAAGAACTTGGTCAGGTCCTCGAAGCTCGCGATGCCGTCCCACTGCCCGCGCATGACGATGGTCGGCACCGTGATCTTTTCGGGATCGCAGACCGGCAGATTGGCGCACATGTCGACATACGTGCCGGTCGGCACCGAGTCGTCGTACTTCAGGATCGCATCGGCAAATGCCTCGATTACGTTGTCATCAGCCGTGCCGGCATGGTCGCGGGTGAAGATCGAATGCACGAAGGCGCGGTCGATCGGCCGGCGGTTCTTGGCGCGGAATTCGGCGAGCCGCTTGCTGCGCTCGGCGAGCGTCGGCGAACCTTCGCCGGTCCAGACATGGGCATCGAGCGCGAGCCGCTTCACCATCTCGGGATGACGCTGCGCGAAACAGCGCTGCGCGAAGAGCGCCCGAGGAAATCCCGTACACCAGCAGCGGCTTCTTGCCCCGCAGCTTCTGGATGTAGCTCGCCGCGGCGAAGCAGTCGTCGGCGCCGTAGGAGATCGGCGCGTTGTTGTCGCGCGTCTTGGTGGACTTGCCGTAGCCCTCCATGTCAACGCACCAGGTGTCGAAGCCGCGCGCGGCGAAATAATCCATGGCGGAGGAGTCGGCGCGTCCCGGCACCTGCAAATCGAAGGTCGGCACCGAGGCCATCGACGAGCCGTGCACGAACAGGATCGTGCCCGCCGGACCGGACGGATCGGCGCACTTGTTCCACATGAAGAGGCGGACATCGTCGCCCTTGTTGGTCCAATGCTCCTCGCCGCGGATGGGCATGCTGACGGGTTTGTTCATCACTGACTCCTGATGTTTTAAACGCGAGCGTTTTCAAGCGGCTTTCACGTCGCCGCCGCCGGCCCGGAAGACGCTGCAAAGTCTGGCGTCGATCTCCACGCTACAGGCATCACCGACCTTGAGTTGCTGCAACGGATGGGTCTGGACCCGCAGCGCCAGTCCCGACGGCAACGTGGCGGAATACTCGCTGATGTTGCCGAGAAAGACGTGGTTGCTGACCTTGGCCGGCGCGCCACCCGGCGTCGCCGGCGACGCAAGCCGGATGCTTTCGGGCCGGATCGCGACCTCGACGGCATCGCCGGCCGCGAAACCATCGAGCGCGTCGATGCTGACCGCCAGCTCCGGCGCGATCTCGACGATGCCGCCGACGCCGTTGCGCTCGCGCACTTTGCCCGGCACCAGATTGACCAGGCCCATGAAGTCCGCCACCATGCGGTTGGCGGGCCGGCCATAGACCTCGAACGGCGTTCCGTATTGCTGCACGCGGCCGAGGTTCATGACTGCGATCTGGTCCGACAGCGCCAGCGCCTCGGCTTGATCGTGGGTGACGTAGACGAAGGTGATGCCGGTGCGGCGCTGCAATTCCTTGAGCTCCGAGCGCATCCGCTCGCGCAGCTTGGCGTCGAGATTCGACAAGGGCTCGTCGAGCAGCAGGATGTCGGGCTCGACCACCAGCGAGCGCGCGAGCGCGACGCGCTGCTGCTGGCCGCCGGACAGTTCGCTCGGGATAGCGGGTTTCAAGTCCGGACAGATTGACCAGCGCCAGCGCTTCCTCGACCTGGCGGCGCGCGGCGGCAGCGGGGACTTTCCTGATCTTCAGACCGAACACGACGTTCTCGAACACGTTCTTGTGCGGCCAGATCGCGTAATTCTGGAACACCATGCCCATGCCGCGCGATTCCGGCGACACCACTGAACCCGGTGACGACAACACCCGTCCGTCAATCTCGATCGTACCGCGGTCAGGCGTGATGTAGCCGGCGATCAGCCGCAGGGTGGTGGTCTTGCCGCAACCGGAGGGGCCGAGCAGCGTGACGAACGAATTGTCCTTGATCTCGATATCGACGTCGGCCACCGCGGCGACATCGGAGTCGCGCGACGAAAACGATTTCGACAGTCCACGAAGCGTTATTCCGGCCATTCCGCTACTCTAAACCTCTTGACCGCACGTTGACCGTTCCTCCGCTCACGTCATGTCCCCACCGGGGCCGCGCCGCCGCGTGACGTGATGCTGCGACCACCGAGATGGTAGGCGAGCCAAATCGCGGCGCCGATGATCAGCATGTTGATCATGGCGAGCGCGGCCACCGGCTCGATATAGCCGGTCTCATAGAGATTGTAGACAGCGACCGCCAGCGTGATCGATTGCGATGAGAACAAGAGGATCGAGGCCGACAACTCCTGGATCACCGGCACGAACACCAACAGCCAGCCCGCGAACAGGCCCGGGCGGATCAGCGGCAACGTGATCTCGCGCATCGTGGTGAGCCACCCGGCGCCGAGGATCTGCGCGCTTTCCTCCAGCGAGGGGTCGACCTGGCGCAACGAGGCATTGGCCGCGCGCACGCCGAGCGGGATGTAGCGGCCGATATAGGCCAGCAGCAGGATGGTCAGCGTGCCGTAGAGCGCGAGCGGCATCGCCAGCCAGAACTGGATCAGCGCCACCGCCATCACGATGCCGGGCAACCCGAGCGGGATCAGCGAGGCGTAGTCGAGCAGCTTGCGGCCGGGAAGTTTCGTGCGCAGGTCGATCCAGCCGATGACCGCGCCCATCAGCACGGCGAAGGTCGCCGCCACGAACGCCAGGAACAGGCTGTTGAGGATCGCGCGCTGGGTGACGTTGTATTCGAACAGGATGAATTTGTAGTTCGCGAGGGTGAGGTTCTTCCAGAACTCCAGGCCCCATGACTTCGAGAACGACACGGCAATCAGCGTGGCATAGGGCAACACGATCGAGACGAAGAACACCAGCAGCACGAAGCCGAGCAGGATCCAGCGGAACACGCCGAGCCGCATCATCTGCGGCCGCGAGCCCTTGCCGGCCAGAGTCACATAGGAGCGTCGCTTGAGGAACGCGTTCTGCAGGTAGAGCGCCGCGACGGTGATCAGGATGAAGACCAGCGACAGCGCGGAGGCGAGCGCGTATTCCGGCGGATAGTCGAACAGCGCGTAGATGCGCGTCGGCAGCGTGACGATGCGGGCGGGCAGCCCGATGATCGCCTGCGATCCGAACAGCGCGATCGCATTCACAAACGCCAAGAGCGTCCCGGAGAGGACCGCGGGCGCGACCAGCGGCGCGGTGATCGAGAACGCGGTGCGCAGTTTGGAGGCGCCGAGAATCTGCGCCGCCTCTTCATACGACGCATCGACCGATTGCAGCGCGCTCGACGCCAACAGATACACGAACGGGAACGTGTGCATCACCGTGACCAGCACCAGCCCCGGCATCGAGAATACGTTGAAGGTGAGCCAGGGCAGGCCGAGCACGTCGCGCATCAGGACGTTGCTGAGGCCTGCATTGGGACTGAACAGGTAGGTGAGCGCGATCGCGGTCAGGAACGGCGGCGACAGGTAGGACAGCGTCGCCGTGATCTGGAACAACGCCTTCGCTGGCACGTCGGTGCGCGCCACCGCCCACGCCAGCGGCAAACCGATCAGCAGGCTGAACAGCCCGCTCCAGGCGCCGAGGATCAGCGAGTTCTTGAGCGCGTTGACATACAGCCGGCCGGTGAGGACCTCGGAATAGGCGTCCAGTGAAACCCCGTCGGCGCCCTTGAAGCTGCCGATCAGCAGGAAGGCGAGCGGCAGCACGACCAGGATGATGAGCGAGACAATGGCGCCGCCCATCACGACATAGTCGAGCCGCAACCGCATGCGCGACGGCGGCGAGAGCCGCGGACGCAGCGTGGTACTCATCACGTCGGTCGACATGCCTTGGTTTCCGTCCCCTCAAGCCGCCCTATAACACGGCGGCCGGGCTCGAACATCCCATATCGCCCCCGGGCGAGGAATGCGGCGCGAGTGGCCAGGGCCTTGCTGATGGCCTATCAGGTGCCTTGCTGCCGGACGATGCCGCGACCTCAAATCTCGATCCGTCATCCTGAGGTGCCCGGCTGAAAGCCGGGCCTCGAAGGACGACGGCCCCGGTGCTAAATTCAACGCATGGGGGCATTCGCATACATGCTGCTTTGCCGCGATGGCTCGTACTACGTCGGAAGCGCGACGGGCGAAGACTTGACGCCTCGTATCGCGCAGCATCAATCAGGCGCGTATCCCGGCTACACCTTCTCTCGGCGACCAGTGAAACTGGTCTGGTCGGAATATTTCGTGCAGGTCACTGACGCAATCGCCACAGAGCGCAAGATCAAGGGTTGGAGCCGTGCGAAAAAGCAAGCACTAATCAACAACGATTGGGATTTTATCGTGAGTCTATCGAAACGGCGCGCGGGCAAGCCTCGCTAGCCGGGCCGTCGTCCTTCGAGGGCCGCGCTTTGCGCGGCCACCTCAGGATGACGGATTGAGAGTCATGATGTTGAAGCAAAGTGAGACTGGACCCATGCCCTCCCCGATGCTGCCGCGCGAGCGTTGCGACTACTCGGCGATCGTTGACCGGCCGCCGCTGAAATTGCCGGCCGGCGTGCGGCTGGTGTTCTGGACCATCGTCAATTACGAGGTCTGGGACATCGCGCGCGCGATGCCGCGCCAGGTGCTGCCCGCCCCCACCAACGTGTCGCTCCTGCCCGACGTGCCGAACTGGAGTTGGCACGAATACGGGATGCGGGTCGGCTGCTGGCGTTTCTTCGACCTCTACGCACGGCTCGGTATCCAGCCCACCCTGGCGATCAATGCGCGGGTCTGCGAGGACTATCCGCGCGTCGCCGAACAGGCCAAGCGCGACGGCTGGGAGTTCATGGGCCACTCCTACCAGCAGGGGCCGATCCACAATGAGCCCGATCAGAAAGCGATGATCGTGCGCACGCTCGACATCCTGGAGCGCGCCTGCGGGAAACGCCCGGTCGGTTGGCTCGGACCGGGACTGACGCAGACCTATGACACGCCCGACATCCTGGCAGCGGCCGGCGTCAAGTACATCGGCGATTGGGTGTTCGATGATGAACCTGCGACCATCCGCACCACGCACGGACCGCTGGTGACGCTGCCCTATTCGGTGGAGCTCAACGACATCTCGATGATGGTCGTGCAGCATCACGAAAGCGACTATCTGCTCAAACGCACCCTCGACCAGTTCGACCAGCTCTACGCCGAAAGCGCGGAGCGGGCGAAGATCATGGCGCTCGCGATCCATCCCTACATTTCCGGGCAGCCGCACCGAATCAGATACCTCGAAGCCATCTATGACTACGTGCGCAGCTTCGAGGGTGTCGTGCACTGGAACGGCGAGCAAATCCTCAATTGGTACCGCGACGCTGCCCGCTGATTCCGGGGTGATCCAACCGGTTGTTTCGGCAGGCCAATTGGGACGCCCTCGACCGTTTCCGGCAGCCACATTTCCACCAGAAATCACAGGTCTGTCAGATATTTAATGGGTCCGCCGATCCGGGCCTGCTAACGTGCGGCGACCGGGCATAACGGTCGCAGGGAGGGGGCACGCGTGACGTCGCGGCGTGCGAAATTCTCGCTGCAGGGCTGTGTCGGCGGCGGATCGATCATATGTTTCGAAAGAGACGGGGGCGTCAGCGAAACGATGCGGCCGCGCGTATCCGGCGGGCGGTCGTCGCCATATTAGGACTTTGCCTCGTGCCAGCGCTTGCCGGCTGCATGTTCAATGAGCACTCGCCGCTCGGGATCGAAATGCCCGATCGGTATCGCGCCGCGTCGCGCCTGCCGCCATCGGAGCCGCCGGCGCTCGACTGGTGGCGCGGCTTCCGCTCGCGCGAGCTCACGGCGCTGATCGAGGAAGCGCAGACTGCCAATTTTGACATCGCGGTCGCGGTTGCGCAGATCATCCAGGCCGATGCGCAGAGCAAGATCGCGGGCGCACCGCTGCTGCCGTCCGCCGATCTCGACGCCAGCGTCAGCCGCTCGCGGCCGGCCGGCGGGCCCGATCGCACCGCCTATCGTGTCGCGCTCAGCGCCAGCTACGAAATCGATTTCTGGGGCAAGAACCGCGCGACCTCCCGGGCCGCGCAAGAGAACGCGATTGCCGCGCGTTTCGATCGCGACGTGGTCGCCGTCAGCACCGTGGTCAGCGTGGCGACCGCCTATTTCCTGGTGCTGGCGTCGCAAGACCGGTTACGGATCGCAAACCAGAACGTCGACGCTGCGAGCCGCGTCCTCACCTTGATCCGCCAGCGGCAGGAGGCCGGCACTGCTTCGGCGCTCGAAGTGGCGCAGCAGGAAACATTGGTGGCGAACCAGCGCGCACAGATTCCGCAGCTCGACGAAATCTTGCGACAGAACATCGCGACGCTGGCACTGCTGATCGGGCGCGCCGCCGACGTTCGTGCGGGTGCGCGGCGGCAGTCTCTATTCGCTCGGTATTCCCCGCGTCAGCGCAGGCCTGCCGTCGCAGCTCTTGTATCAGCGTCCCGATATCCGCGCCGCCGAGGCGCAGCTTGCCGCCGCGGACGCCAGTGTCGAGGCGGCACGCGCCGCTTTCTTTCCGACGATCTCGCTGACCGCGGACGGCGGCTACACCAGCACCGCGCTGCGGTTGCTGTTTCGTCCGGAATCGGCGTTCTATTCCCTCGCCGCCGGCCTGACGCAGCCGATCTTCGACGGCTTCCGCCTGGAGGGCCAGTTGGAACAGGCGCAGGGCCGGCAACTCGAATTGCTCAGCCTCTACCGCAAGGCCGTGGTGTCGGGCTTCACCGACGTCGAAAAGGCGCTGATCTCGGTCCAGGATTCCGCCCGCCGGGAGCGGCTCCAGCAGGAGGTGGTGGCGGCCTCGCGGCGCGCGTTCGAGATCGCCGAGACCCGGCTGCGGGAAGGCACCGTGGATTTGATCACGGTGCTGGTGACGCAGCAGGCGCTGTTCACCGCCGAGGAGAACCGCGTGACCGCGCGGTTGGCGCGCTTGCAGGCGGTGTTGAGTCTCTATCAGGCCCTCGGCGGCAGTTGGCTGCCGAAGCCCGACGTCCGGGTCGGCACGCCGCAATGAGACTGAAGCCGATCATCATTGTCGTGCTCGGGATGGCGATCGTGACCGCCGCCGTCATCTATTGGCCGACGTCGCAGACCACCACGCAACAGCCAGGCAAGGGCGGCAAGGGCAAGCGCTTCGCCGGCCCGCCCAGCAGCGAGCCCGTGCCGGTCCGCGCCACCGTGGCGCGGCGTGCCGATGTGCCGGTCTATCTCGACGGCGTCGGCACGGCGCGCGCGCTCAACACCGTGCTGGTGAAGCCGCAGGTCGAAGGCAAGCTGCTCGCGATCTCGTTCACCGAAGGCCAGGACGTGACGCGCGGCTACGTGCTGGCCAAGATCGACCCGACCACCTACCAGGCGCAATACGATCAAGCGGTCGCGACCAAGGCGCAGCACGAGGCGCAGGCAGCAAACGCGCGACTCGATCTCGAGCGCTACATGCGGCTCGCGGCCAGCAATGCCATCAACAAGCAGCAGGTGGACACCCAGCGGGCGCTGGTTGCGCAATTGGAAGCGCAAACCCGCGCCGACCAGGCCGCGATCGACAATGCGCGCGCGATCCTGTCCTACACCGACATCACCGCGCCGATTGCCGGGCGCACCGGCATCCGCCAGGTGGACGAGGGCAATATCGTGCGGCCCTCCGACACCACCGGCCTCGTCACCATCACGCAAATCAAGCCGATCTCGGTGCTGTTCAACCTGCCGCAGCAAGCGCTGCCGGAGCTCAACCGCGGCATGGCGGAAGGGCAGTTGCCGGTCGACGCGATGGGGCCGGACGGCCGCGCCATCGTCGATAGCGGCAAGGTGCTGGTGATCGACAATCAAGTCGATCCGACCACCGGCACCGTGCGCCTCAAGGCCGAGTTTCCGAACCAGAACCTGCAGCTCTGGCCCGGCCAGTTCGTCAACGTTCGGCTGCTGATCGACACCTTGCGCCAGGTGGTGGTGGTGCCGACCTCGGCGGTGCAACGCGGCCCGGTCGGTACTTTTGTGTTCATCATCGACCAGGATTCGACGGTCAACGTCCGCCGGGTGACGGTCTCGCAACAGAACGATGTGCGGGCGGTGATCGCCGACGGCCTCACCGACGGCGAGCGGCTGGTGACCTCGGGCTTCGCCCGCATCGCCGACAAGGCGCTGGTGGAAGTGACCAGCACCGAAGAGGTCGGTCAGCCACCCGCGCTGCCCACGGTGGAGCCGCAGCCACGCGGCAAGCGTGGCGGCAAAGGCGGCGAGAAGGGCGGCGCCGGCAAAGGCGGCGACAAGGGCAAGAGCCCCAGCACCGACACGCCAAGTTTGGGGACAAGCACGGGGACGAAACCGAGCCCGACGCCATGAGCACGAGCGCGAGCGTATCGTCGCCATTCATTCGCCGCCCGATCGCGACATCGCTGCTTGGGATCGCGGTGATGCTGGGCGGGCTGCTCGGCTATCTCTGGCTGCCGGTCTCGTCGCTACCGCAGGTCGACTTCCCGACCATCCAGGTAACGACGCAGCTTCCGGGCGCCAATCCCGACGTCGTCGCTGCGCTGGTCACGGCGCCGCTCGAGCGCCAGTTCGGGCAGATCCCCTCGCTCACCAGCATGATCTCGTCGAGCTCGTTCGGGATCAGCCAGATCACGCTGCAGTTCGACCTCAACCGCAACATCGACGCGGCCGCGCAAGACGTGCAAGCCGCCATCAACGGCGCCGGCTCGGCGCTGCCGCGCAACCTGCCCTACCCGCCGATCTACTCGAAGGTGAATCCCGCCGATGCGCCGATCGTCACGCTGGCGCTGACGTCGCCGACCATTTCGCTGCGCCAGTTGTCCGACCTGTCCGACACGGTGCTGACCCAGCGGCTCAGCGAGGTCACCGGGGTCGGCAGGGTGACGGTGCAGGGCGGGCTCAAGCCGGCGGTCCGCATTCAGGCCGACCTGGCGCGGCTCGCCAACTACGGCATCGCGCTCGAAGACCTGCGTAGCGTGATCGTGGCGGCCAACGTCGCGGGTCCCGCCGGCTCGCTCGACGGCGCCCACCAGGCCTACACCATTGCCGCCAACCAGCAGATCACCGCCGCCGAGGCTTACCGCAACATCGTCGTCGCCTATCGCAACAACGCGCCGGTCCTGCTCAAGGATGTCGCCCTGATCGTTGATGGGCTCGAGAACGTCAAGGTCGGGGCTTGGTACAACGGCCAGCTCGCGATCGTGGTCGACATTCAGCGCCAGCCGGGCGCCAATGTGGTCGAGACCGTCCAGCGCATCCAGCGCGAGCTGCCGCGGCTGCAGCGCGCATTCCCCTCCGGCGTCACGCTCACCGTCGTGCACGACGCCACCAACACCATCCGCGCGTCGATCCGCGACGTGCAGTTCACGCTGGTGCTCAGCGTCGCGCTGGTCATCACGGTCGTGCTGATCTTCCTGCGCACGATCCGCGCCACCATCATCGCCGGCGTCGCGTTGCCGCTGTCGCTGATCGCGACCTTCGGCGTGATGTGGTTCGCCGGTTTTTCGCTCGACAACCTCTCATTGATGGCGCTCACCATCGGCACCGGGTTCATCGTCGACGACGCCATTGTGATGATCGAGAACATCGTGCGTCACATGGAAGAGGGCGAAAGCCCGTTCCAGGCCGCGCTCAAAGGCGCCAGCGAGATCGGCTTCACCATTATTTCGCTGACGCTGTCGCTCATTGCGGTGTTCATTCCGCTGTTGTTCATGACCGGCCTGGTCGGCCGCATGTTCCGGGAATTCGCGTTGACGCTGACCATCGCCGTCGTGGTCTCCGCGATCGTGTCGCTGACGCTGACGCCGATGATGTGCAGCCGGATGCTGCGGCCGCATAGGGAATCCGCCGGCAACGCGGTTACCCGCTTCTTCAACCACGCCGTCGAATGGACCGTGGAGCATTACCGGCGGAGCCTGGAGTGGGTGCTACGGCATGAAACGTTGACGCTCATGGCGCTGGTCGGCACCATGATTGCGACGTTCTGGCTCTATCTCGTCATTCCCAAGGGCTTCCTGCCGCAGCAGGACACCGGCCTGATCTTCGCGGTGATGGAAGGTGGCGACGAAGTGTCGTTCGCCGAGATGCAGCGCTTGCGCGACAGCGTCGAGGCGGTGATCCGCAAGGATCCGGACGTGGCCGGTGTTGTCTCGGTGGTCGGGGTGACGCCGATCAACGCCACGCCGAATGCCTCGCGTTTCGCGATTACGTTGCGCCCGCGCGACACGCGGCGGGCCTCGATCATGACGGTGATCGAGCGCCTGCAGCAGGAGATGCTGCGCATCCCGGGCGTCATCCTGTTCTTCCAGCCGGTGCAGGACATCCAGATCGCCACCCGCATCAGCCGCGCGCAATATCAATACACCCTGACCGGCACCAGCGCCGAGGATGTGAACCTGTGGGCGGCGCGGCTGGCCGAGCGGCTGCAATCGTCACCGATCATGCGCGACGTCGCGTCCGAAGCGCAGGAGCAGGGGCTGCGCCTGATGGTGAATGTCGACCGCGAGCTCGCCGGACGGCTCGGCGTGTCGCTGCAGATGGTCAGCGACACCCTCAACAGCGCCTTCGGCCAGCGCCAGATCTCGACCATCTATGCGCAGTCGAACCAGTACCGCGTGATCCTGGAGGCGATGCCGCAATACCAGAGCGATCCCAACTCGCTGTCGCGGCTTTACGTCCCGGGCACCGGCGGCGGTGCAGGTGCCGCTCTCCGCCCTCGCCCGCTTCCAGCACACCACTGCCCCGCTGATGATCGCGCATTACGAGCAGTTCCCGGCGGTGACCGTCAGCTTCAATCTCGCGCCGCACGCCTCGCTCAGCGACGCCGTGCGGGCGATCGAACAGGCCGAGCGCGACCTCGGCATGCCGAGCTCCGTGATCGGCAGCTATTCCGGCGACGCCGCCGAGTTTGCCCGCTCGCTCGCGGGCCAGCCCTGGCTGATCCTGGCGGCGATCATCGCGATCTACATCGTGCTCGGCGTTCTCTATGAGAGCGTGATCCATCCCATCACCATCCTGTCGACGCTGCCGTCGGCGGGCTTGGGCGCGCTGCTGGCGCTGATGCTGCTCGGCCACGACCTGTCGGTGATCGCACTGATCGGCATCGTGCTGCTGATGGGCATCGTCAAGAAGAACGCGATCATGATGATCGACTTCGCGCTCGAGGCCGAGCGCGTGCAGGGCCTGACGCCGCGCGATTCGATCGTGCAGGCGGCGCTGCTGCGCTTCCGCCCGATCATGATGACCACGCTGGCCGCGCTGTTCGGCGCGATCCCGCTCGCGGTCGAGAGCGGCACCGGCTCGGAGCTGCGCAATCCGCTTGGGCATCACCATCATCGGCGGCCTGCTGCTGAGCCAGTTGCTCACGCTCTACACCACGCCGGTGATCTACCTGCAGTTGGAGCGGCTGCGCGCGCGCTGGAGCCGGCGCCGTGCCGCCTCGGACGAGCCTGAGCTCGACCTGCCGACGGCGCCCGAGCCCTCGCAACGGCCGGCGGGTGCGCCATGAACATCTGCGGGCCCGCGATCCGCCGGCCGGTCGGCACCATCCTGCTGGCGATCGGGCTGATGCTGGTGGGCGCGGTCGCGTATCACTTCCTGCCGGTCGCCAGCATGCCGAGCGTCGAGTTCCCGACCATCAGCGTCAGCGCCAGCCGGCCGGGCGCCGACCCCGAAACCATGGCGCAGACGGTGGCGGCCCCGCTTGAACGGCGGCTCGGCGAGATTCCCGGCGTCACCGAAATGACCTCGCGCTCATCGCTCGGTCTCACCCGCATCACCGTGCAGTTCGACATCAACCGCAACATCGACGGCGCCGCGCGCGACGTGCAGGCCGCGCATCAATGCGGCGCTCACCGACCTGCCCGGCGATCTGCAATCGCGGCCGTCGTTCCGCAAATCCAATCCGTCGGCGACGCCGATCATGATCCTGGCGCTGACCTCGCGCACGGTGCCGCCCAGCGTGATGTACGACGCCGCCGATACCGTGGTGGCGCAGCGGATGTCGCAGGTCGACGGCGTCGCCGAGGTCTCAGTCAACGGCGCCGAGCAGCCGGCGATCCGCATCCGCGTCAATCCGGTTGCCCTGGCGTCGATGGGGCTGTCGATGGAGGATGTGCGGACCGCCGTCGCCAACGCCAACGCGACCGGCCCGCTCGGCACCTTCGACGGCGGCGAGCGCGCCGTCACCATCGGCACCAACGATCAGATGCGCGTCGCCTCGCGACTACGAGCCGCTGGTGATCCGCACCGCCAACGGCGCGGTGGTGCGGCTGTCCGCAATCGCGTCGATCGAGCCGGGCGTGCGCAACAGCCGCTCGTTCGGCTGGTTCAACCGGCAACCGTCGATCCTGCTGGTGCTCACCAAGTCGGCCGACTCCAACGTGATCGAGACCGTCGACCGGGTGCGCGCGATGCTGCCGGAGATCAAGCGCTGGATCCCGGCCGGCGTCGACATCGAGATCCTGTCGGACCGCACCCAGACCATCCGCGCCAGCGTATTCGACATGCAGCTCACGCTGGCGATCGCCATCGCGCTGGTGATGCTGGTCGTGTTCCTGTTCCTGCGGCGCGGCGCGGCGACCATCGCCGCCGGCGTGACCGTCCCGCTGGCGCTGGCGGGAACCTGCGCGCTGATGTGGGTCGCCGGCTTCTCGATCAACAATCTGTCGCTGATGGCGCTGGTGATCTCCGTCGGCTTCGTGGTCGACGACGCGATCGTCATGATCGAGAACTGCTTCCGCAATCTCGAGAAGGGCATGTCGCCGATGCAGGCGGCGATGGAAGGCGCGCGCCAGATCGGCTTCACGGTGGTGTCGATCAGTATTTCACTGATCGCCGCGTTCATCCCGCTCCTGTTCATGACCGGCGTGATCGGGCGGGTGTTCCGCGAATTCTCGGTCACGCTGGCGTTCGCTATCGCCATTTCGATGGTGGTGTCGCTGACGCTCACGCCGATGATCTGCGCGCACTTCGTGCGCAAGCCGCCGAGCCCGGATGCGACGTGGTTCGACCGCGTTGTCGAGCGGAGCCTGGCTTGGACGGTGAGCGCTTTACGGCCGCAGCCTGCGCGTGGTGCTGCAGCATAGCGCGCTGACCCTGCTGGTGTTCGTGGGCACCATCGCGCTGACCGTCGCGCTCTACGTCAAGACGCCGAAGGGCTGGTTTCCGCTCGACGACACCGGCCTGATCTGGGGCTCGACCCAGGCGTCACCAGAGACCTCGTTCGAGGCCATGTTCGAGCTGCAGCAGCGCGCGACCGACATCCTGCTGGCCGATCCCGCGATCGCCGGGGTCGGATCTTCGATCGGCACCTCGTCGTACAATTCGGCGTCCAATCGCGGTCAACTGTTCATCAGTTTGAAGCCCCTGTCGGAGCGGCGGATCGGCGCCTGGGACGTGATCAACCGACTGCGGCCGCAGTTCAATGCCATCCCGGGGCTGCGCGTGTTCATGTTCCCGGCGCAGGACATCCGCACCGGCGGGCGCTCGGCGGATTCGAGCTATCAATACACCCTCTGGAGCCCGGACTATCAGGAGCTGATCCGCTGGGCGCCGATCGTCAACGACCGGCTGCAGAAACTGCCGGAGCTGGCCGACGTCTCCAGCGACCGCCAGCAGGGCGGGCTGCAGGTCAATGTCATTGTCGACCGCCTCGCGGCGTCGCGGCTTGGCGTGCGCGCGCAGGACATCCAAAGCGCGCTCAACAACGCGTTCGCGCAACGGCAAGTGTCGACGCTCTACACCCAGCGCAACCAGTATCGCGTGATCCTCGAAATCGATCCGCAATACCAGCGTGATCCGACCGACCTCGCGCGCATTTACGTCCCGGGCGCCAATGGCGCGCAGGTGCCGCTGACGGCGGTGACGAAAATCGAGCGTGGCTTGCAGCCCTTGGTGATCAACCACCAAGGACAGTTCCCGGCGGTGACGATCAGCTTCAGCCTGGCGCCGGACATCACCATCGAACAGGCGACGCGGGCGGTCGACCGCGCGGTGGCCGAGCTGCAGATTCCGGAAACGCTGCGCGCCGAATTCCAGGGCGACGCCCGCGCCTACCGCTCGTCGATCGGGACGCAGCCGCTGTTGATCCTGGCGGCATTGTTTGCGGTCTATATCGTGCTCGGCGTGCTCTATGAGAGCCTCGCCCACCCGCTGACGATCATCTCGACGCTGCCGTCGGCCGGCCTCGGCGCGCTGCTGGCGCTGCTAGCTCTTCAAGACCGAGCTGTCGCTGATCGCCTTCATCGGGATCATCCTCCTGATCGGCATCGTGAAGAAGAACGGCATCATCATGGTCGACTTCGCGCTCGAGGCCGAGCGCAACCGCGGGCTTGCGCCGGAGCAGGCGATCTACGAGGCCTGCCTGGAGCGTTTCCGGCCGATCCTGATGACCACGCTGGCGGCGCTGCTCGGCGCGTTGCCGCTGGTGTTCGGCAGCGGGCCCGGCTCCGAGATGCGAAGGCCCGCTCGGCATTACGATCGTCGGCGGGCTGATCGTGTCGCAGATGCTCACGCTCTACACGACGCCGGTGATCTATCTGCTGCTCGACCGGCTGCACCGCCGGCTGTGGGGCGCCCGCGTGCACCGCGAGCCCGGGCAGATGCTGCGCACCGCGGCGCGGGCGCTGAAGCCGTAACGCGAACGCCTACCGCTTCTTGCCCTGCTTCACGACGATCTCGTCGTAGAGCTTGGTCCACTTGTCGCCCTGGTCGAGAATCTGCGCCGGATCGATGACGTTGAACGGCGACGTCGAGCGGGCGCACCTTCATGTTGGTCGGGCGTGAAGTCGCGCGTCAGCAGAAGCTGCTGCGCCTCGTACAGCATGAAATCGAGGAACAGCACGGCGGCATGCGGATGCGGCGAGCGGCGCATCACGCCGGTGCCGAGAAAGCGCGCAAAGCCGGGCGGGATCACGTACCAGTCGAGCGGCGCGCCGGCGTTCTTCAGCTGCTCCGCCTTGTAGTGATAGAGCGTCAGCGCGAACTGGACCTCGCCGCTGACCACCAGATTGGCGAGCAGCGTGTGGCCCTTGCGCACCGACACGCCGTTGACCCGCACCATGTCGCGGAACAGCTTGACGACCTTGTCCTCGCCGAGCACGTTGGCGAGCGCGCCGAACCAGACGGCGTCGTCGGATTCGATCCCGAGCCGCCCCTTCCAGCGCGGATCGGCGAAGTCCTCATAGGATCTTCGGAATCTCGTCCTTGCGTACCAGCTTGGTGTTGTAGCCGGCGGCGATGATGTTGAGCCGATCGCCGACCCATTCGCGGTGCGGGCGCAGCGCCGACGGCACGATGTCGGCGAGGTGCGGCGAGCGCACCTCCTGCAGCATCCCCTCGCGATGCAGCGATTCCATCTCGGCGGCGCTGGTCTCGATGGCATCGACCTCGTAGCGGCCGGCGCGTTGCTCGATCAGGGCGCGGCGCAGGATGCTCTCGGAGCTGGCGCGCCAGACCTGCATCTTCACGCCGTATTTCTTTTCGAAGGCGGCGATCAGGACGCGCATGTCGTCGATGGTCACCGACGAATAGACCGTCAGCACGCCCTCCTTCTTGGCGCCGGCGATCAGCCGCTCGGTGCGGTCGGCGCCGGAATACATCGCGAGTTCGGCAAGCGTCGGCGATTGGGCGGCGGCCGGAGCGCAAAACGCCGGCGCGAACACCATCGCCAGCAAGGCAAGCGCGATCACCATCGGCATGGCGTCCTCCCTGGGGACACGCGCAGATTAGCCCTGCGTCATTATGAGAAGGATGAGCTTGTCGACCGGCGTTTGCAACGGGTCTCGTGTCCCGGCCAAGCGAGCCATCAGCGCGTTCACGCGCGTCTTCGACGCGCGGTGGCGAGCGAAGAGCCGGGACCCAACTCCTGCTTCAGTAAAAAGGAAGCGTGCGCTTGTCGGTTGTAGTACTCGGCGTCCCGGGTCGAGCTTCGCTCGCCCGGGACACGAGTGTGCGCGGCTTGCTACGCCGCCGCGTCCTGCTTCGGCGGCAGGTCGGCGAGCTCTTGCTGATAGGCCTGGTCCATCTTCGGCTGCATGCCGTGCTTGGCCATCTCGTCGGCGAACATCTTGCGCACATCCTCGCGCTCGTCGGCGTAGTCGATCTGGTCGCCGCCGATGCGCCGGCTGATCCACGCCTTTGGCACGCCCTGCGCGTTGCGGATCGACACCGTCTCGTGCTTGAGCGCGAGATAGCGCGCCGGCGTCGTGCCGGAGTTGAAATGCTGGTGGAACCACATGTTCGGCGGCACGATCAGCGTGCCGACTTCCCAGTCGTAGCGCTTGGGCTCCTCGCCCTCCGGCCACATCAGCGAATAGCCTTCGCCCGACAGGATGATGACGTAGGCGCCCGGGCCGTGCGCATGGCCCTTCTTGTAGGTGCCGATCGGGAACTGCGAGATGTGCGAGTTCATCGAGCCCTTGGCCATGGTGAAGCGGATGTGCCCGCCGCCGGCGCCGCGCTCCTTGGCGGTGATCAGCGGCAGGTTGATCGCGTCGGCCACGAAGTTGGTCTTGAGCAGGAAGCCGTCCTGCTCGTTCTTGGCGGCGAAGTAGTCGGGCTCGCCGTTGAAGCGGTTCTTGAAGTCGTGGTCGCAGCCGAAGATGAAGTCGAGGTCCTCGTAGAGGTTGACCACCGGCGGCGCATTGGTGACGCCGACATAGCGCGCCGCTTCCTTGCCGGAGCCGTTGAAGTGCTGGTGCCAGCAATTCAGCGGGATCGAGAACAGCGAGCCGGCCTTCCACTCGAAGGTGATGCGCTTGCCTTCGTTGTTCCAGACCGTGGTGGAGCCGCGGCCCTCGAGGATCAGGATCATCTCCTCGAACAGCTGGCGGTGCGGCTCGAGCTTCTTGCCGGCCGGAATTTCCATGACGTAGCTGTCATTGGAGACCCGCGACGCATCGTGATTGACGAACACCGCATTGCCGCCGCGGCGCGCCCACGGCTTCAGGTCGACCGTGCGCAGGTTGCGCACATAGAGCGCCGGGATGATGTCGAGGCCCTCGGCCTTGATCCAGCGGGTATAGGGCGTCTCCTTTTCGGTCGCGAATTTCTTCGCCAGTTCTTCGGAAACGACGGCGTTCTTGGCCATTTACGATGCTCCTTGCAGTCTCTTTGGCTTCAATTTCTCAGCGTTTCATTACGAATTCATTGCCCTGATAGCAGACCCGCTCGTGCCGGCACCAGACCCTTCTGGCGGAACGGTATCGCTGCGGATAGCGACGCACTTCTCCGCCTGCATGCGCACAAAGATCGGATCGCCGGTCGGGGTGCGCAGCGAGGGGTGCGCCCGCGCCTGCAGCACAACATCGCCCACCTTGACGTAAAAATCCAGATATTCCCCGAGGAAGTCCTTGGCATGAACGGTGGCCCGGATGACGTTGTCGTCGACGCCGGGCTTGAACTCCTGATCCGACAGTTCCAGGTCCTCCGGCCGGACCGACACCACCACCGCCGCGTCGCGGACGACGCCATCGGCGGCATGGACCTTCAGCTCGCCGATCCCCGTCACCACCCGGGCGCGGCCGTCGCGATCGAGCGCGGCCACGGTCCCGCGGATGAAATTGGTCTGGCCGACGAAATCGGCGACGAACTGATTGGTGGGCTGCTCGTAGATCTGGCGCGGGAGACCCGATCTGCACGATGAAGCCGTCGCTCATCACCGCGATTTCATGCGACAGCGCCAGCGCCTCGCTTTGGTCGTGGGTGACATAGAGCGTGGTCAGGTTGAATTCACGTTGTAGCCGCTTGAGCTCGGTGCGCATGGCGTCGCGCAGCTTGGCGTCGAGATTGGACAACGGCTCGTCGAGCAGCAGGAGCTGCGGCTCCATCACCAGCGCGCGCGCCAGCGCAAGCCGCTGCTGCTGACCGCCGGAGAGCTTGGTGGCTTCGCGATCGACCAGGTGATCGAGCTGCACGGCGGTGAGCACGCGCATCACCTTGGTTTCGATCGCGCGCTTGCCGAGCTTGCGCACCTCCAGCGGAAAGGCGACGTTCTGGAACACGTTCATGTGCGGCCAGATCGCGTAGGACTGGAACACCATGCCGAAATTGCGCTTGTTGGGCGCGACGAAGATGCCGCGGCTCGACGAATAGACCGCGCGCCCGTCGACCTCGATCTCGCCGGCGGTCGGCCGCTCGAGGCCGGCGATCGAGCGCAGCGTCGTGGTCTTGCCGCAGCCCGATGGCCCGAGCAGCGTGAACAGCTTGCCCTCCGGCACCTCGAAGCTGACGTTCTGCGCCGCCTTGACCACGGTGCCGTGTTCGCTGGCGTATTCGGTGAAGAGCCCCTTGACGCTGAGCACGGTTGTCTACCTTTCCGCGATGCCGAAGCGCCGGCCGATGATCTGCGCGATCAGCACCAGCACGAACAGGAGCAGGATCAGCATCACGCCGAGCGCGGACAGCTCCACGTATTGCCCATTCTGCCACAGCTCCCAGATCATGATCGACACCACCTCGTTGCCGGGGCTGTAGAGCAGGATCGAGCTCGACAATTCGCGGATCGAGACGATCACCACGTAGATGAACCCCGCCAGCAGGCCGGGCTTGAGCAGCGGCAGCACGATGCGCCGGAAGTTCATGCTCCAGGAAGCGCCGCTCATCGCGGCCGACTCCTCGAGCTCCTTGTGGATCTGCATCATCGAGGTCGAGACGTAGCGCATGCCGTAAGGCAGGAAGCGCGTCACATAGGCGACCAGCATGATCCAGATCGTGTTGTAGATGCCGATGTCGATATAGAGGTAGCAGATCATGATCGCCAGCCCGAGCACGATGCCGGGGAACACCAGCGGCAGCGAGGCCAGACTGTCGAGCAGCCAGCGACCCTGGATTTTCGTGCGCACCACCACCCAGGAGATCACCGCGGCGACAACGATGACGATGGTGGCGCAGGTCAGCGACAGGAACAGGCTGTTGCGCACCGTGGTCCAGAAGCCGGGATAGTCGAGCACCGAACGGTAGTTGTCGAACGACAGCCGGCTCAGCGCGTCCCACGACGGCGCGCTGTAGTATTTCTGCAGCGACGTCCACACCAGGACCAGGAACGGCAGCAGCACGATCACGAGGAAATAGACGACGAAGATCGATGCCGCGACGAAGCGCCAGCGGCCGAGGTCGACGGTGCGCGGGCGAAAGCCCTTGCCGGTGACGGTCGAGAACCGCGAGCTCTGGTACGACAGCCGCGACTGCAGGTAGATGCCGAAGCAGCACAGCACCAACAGCGTGATCGCGTAGGACGACGCCAGCCCGATCTGGCTCGGATATTGGTGAATCGCCTGGAAGATCGCCGATGTGTAGACGTGGATGCCGACCGGCAGGCCGAGAAGCGCCGGCACCTCGAACGACTCGATCGCGCGCACGAACAGGATCAACAGCGAGCCGAGCACCGCCGGCCAGGCGAGCCTGAAGGTGATGCGCCGCGCGATCTGCAGGATCGACGCGCCACACATCTGCGCGGACTCCTCGAGCGAAGGGTCCATCGAGCGGAACGCCGCCGTCATCAGCAGGAACGCGATCGGCGAATAGTGCAGACCGTCGACCCAGATCATCCCGGCCATGCTGTAAATATTGAAGAACACATAGTCGGTGCCGAACAGCCACTGCAGCGCGACGTTGAGGAGCCCGATCTTCGGGCTCGCCAGCAGCATCCACGCCACCGTGAACAGGATGCCGGGGATCACCAGCGGAATGATCGCGAGCGCGAAAAACAGCGTCTTGAACGGCGTGTTGGTGCGCTCGTTCATCCAGGCGAGCACGGTGCCGACCACGAGCGCAAACGCCGCCGTGCCAGTCGCGAACACCACCGAATTGACGAACAATCCGAATGTCTCGGCACTGAGATAAGCGGTGCGGAAGTTCTCGAGCGTGAATTCGGCCGGCCGCGCCGCGGTATGCGGGGTCAGGAAGCTTTGCCAGACCAGGAAGCTCAGCGGAACGATCGCAAGCCAGACCACCAGCGCGACCGGCACGCCGATCAGCACCCATCGGGAATCGAAGCGCCAGCCCGCGTGTTCGGCGTGCGGCACCGATCCGATCCGGCCGACGGCTTCGGTCATGGCTGACCGTCGTTATTGTGCCCTCTCCAGCGCCCCAGGCTTGCCCGGTCGCGCCTTTCGGTGCGCAAGTCGGGCTTGCCCGACTTGCGGGGAGAGGGCTAGTCGGTATCAACGCGAAGCAGGAATGGGTGAGGGGTATCGCTTGGCGAAGATCTACATGACCCCTCACCCATTCCGCCTTCGCTGAAAGCCCTTCGCTTGCCCTCTCCCGCAAGGGGAGAGGGCACAATAACAAGCGCCCTGCGCGCTGCCAGCATGAACTAACGTTCCCTACCCTCGTCGCACTTATTTCGTGCGAGCGCTATTTAGTGCGAGTGTTTCGCACCGTGGCTGTGATCATGCTCATGATCGTGGCTCGTGATGATGGTGCCCGTGCGCATGGCCGTGGCTGTGATCATGGTCATGGTCGTGATGGTGGATGCGCTGCGCCGGACGGCCGCCCTGGACGTCCTCGCTGAACACCAGCGATTTGATGGTCACCGGCACGGTGTAGGACGGCATCCGGATGCGCCCGAGATCGATGTAGTCGAAATCGCGCAGCATCACGCCGTCGATACACAGAATTTCGCTTTCGACCAGAAGCTCCTCGCGCAGGATCGCGCCCAGCGTCTGCGCGATGTCGCCGTCCAGCATGATGTAGACCGGCTTCCTGTGCTCGATGGTGTTCTTGAGGCCGTGGCGAATTCCTTCGGCGAGCGCGGCGATGCGCTCGTACGCCGGCAGTCCCTGCCACTTCAGCGCCAGCGCCACCTCGCCCTCGCCTTCGATCAGATCGAATGAGGTGAAGTGGTTGCGGATGGCGGCGGCAAGCTTCTGCGCATCGATCGTCTCGCCGCATTCGAACTGCGGCTGCAGCACCTGCAGGTTCCGCCGCGGCAGCAGCTCGCCCGGCTTGGAGATGTAGCTGGTGTTGCCGGAGAGCTGCACGCTGTATTCGGACGCGCCGAGCGCGGTGGCGCGGATGCACTCGACCGCGGGCAACAGCGTCCATGGGAACTTGCCGGCGTCGATGCGGCGGCGGATCGCCTGGCCGAGCCGGCGGCCCATGTCGCCGAAGTCGCGGGTCTCGCGGCCGTAGACATATTCGCCGACGCCGCCGGAGAACAGCATGCCGTCGATCTTGCCGAAATCGAGGATCGCGTCGGTGAGGTAGAGGTGCTCGACCGCTGGCGGCATCGGCCGCTGTGTCAGCGCGGCGACCAGCTCGTCGGCCATGGTTTCGGCGACGGTGTCGAGCAGCTTCGGATCGATGACGTCGCCCTTGTGCCAGTCGAAGCCCGCCTGCCGCGCGTGATAGCGGCCGGCCGGATCGAGCCGCACGATGCTGCCCTTGTCGTCGACCACCTGCAGCCGGCCGCCGATATGCACCGCCGCCGTCGCGGTCACGAAGCCTTTCTCGACGATCGCAAGCTTGGTGGTGCCGCCGCCGATGTCGATGTTGAGGATGCGCCGGTTGCCTTCGTGCGAGGCCTTGGACGCGCCGGAGCCGTAGGCGGCCAGCATGGACTCCATGTGATGGCCGGCAGTGGCGCAGACGAAATCGCCGCCCTGCTCCGACAGAAGCTTGGCGATGCCTTCGGCGTTTTCGCGCCGCAACGCTTCGCCGGTGAGGATCACCGCCCCGGTATCGATCTTGGCGGGATCAAGCTCGGCCGCCTTATAGGCATCGTCGATGATGCGTTTGAGGCCCTCATCGTCGATGCGCTCTTCGCTGGCGTAGGGCGTCAGCGCGACCGGCGATTGATAGAGCGTCTCGCGCGAGACAACGTAGTAGCGGCTGGTGAGGTCCTCGCCGTACCTGCGCAAGTTAATGCGTGAAAAGATGACCTGCGTGCCGGACGAGCCGATGTCGATGCCGACGCTGACCAGCGTGACGTGGTCCTGCAGCCAGATCGGATTGTCTTCCAGCGGGCCATCTTCGTCGAATTCGAAATGGTCGTGGTCGTGATCGTATGCCGCGCCCGGTTCGTGCTGGTGGATGACATTGGTGCCGAGGACATGATCGCCAAGCTCGTGGCCGGATTTCTGCTTCTTATCGTCAGCATCGGCCATCGAACAGTCACTCCTTCTGACACACACCCACCGGAACCGGCGCCTGCCGGGGACGGCGGCCGCTGCAGTCGCCTGGGGGTTCCAAGATCGGTCCCTTGTATAGGGGAGCCGCCGCAAGGCCGCAAACGGGCGGCGGCGCCAAGCCGGGGCGCACATTGACAGGGGTGCGCCGGCCGGTAGGTTCGGGGCCAACATCAACAGGATTGGACAAAACCGTGACCGACACGCCCAAGGAAATGACCGCCGAAGCCTATCTGAGCCGGCTCGGCGAGCGCGGCATCGACTATGTGTTCGCCAATGCGGGCACCGACTTCGCCCCGATCGTGGAAGGCATCTCCCGCAATACCGGCAACGCCAAGTTTCCGAAATTCATTACCGTGCCGCACGAGAACGTCGCGATGGCGATGGCGCACGGCTACTACCGCACCTGCGGCAAGCCGGCGGCGGTGATGGTGCACGTCACGGTCGGCACCGCCAACACGATCTGCGGCTTGATGAACGCCGCGCGTGACAACGTGCCGCTGCTGCTCGCCGCCGGTCGCACCCCGATCACCGAGACCGGCCATGTCGCCTCGCGCAACCGGTCGATCCATTGGGGCCAGGAGTTATTCGACCAGGGCGGCATGGTGCGCGAATTCGTGAAATGGGACTACGAGCTGCGCGAAGGCCAGCCGGTCGACGCGGTGGTGGATCGCGCGCTCGACATCATGATGAGCGAGCCACGCGGCCCGGTGTATTTGACGCTGCCCCGCGAAGTTCTCGCCAATCCGGCGACCCATGCGCGCCGCAACACCATTCGCCCGCTCGGCGTCGCCGCGCCGGAGCCGGCGCGCCGCATCATCGAGGAAGCGGCGGCGATGATCGCCAAAGCCGAGTTCCCGCTGATCGTGACCTCGACCATCGGGCGCGACCCGGCGGCGGTGATCGAGCTCGGCAAGCTTGCCGACGAATTCGCGATCCCGGTGGTGCAAGCCGAACCCCGCGATTTCAACCTGCCGACCGACCACCCCATGCATCTCGGCTTCGAGGCCGGCCCGTGGGTGAAGAAGGCCGACGTCGTGATCGTGCTCGACTGCGTGATCCCGTGGATTCCCGCGAACGGCGGCCCGCGGCGCGACGCCAAGATCATCAACATCTCGTCCGACCCGCTGGTCACCCGCTATCCGTTCAAGGAAATCGAGGCCGACCTCCTGGTGCAGGGCGATCCCTGCGCGGCGCTGCGGCTGTTGCGCGAGGCGCTCGGCGCCAATGCCAAGGCGAAGAACGGCGCCGCCGATGCGCGCCGCAAGACCGTCGCCACCGCGCGCGACGAAAACGCGGCCAAGCGCAAGAAGCTGATCGAGACCGTCAAGGACCAGTCGCCGGTCCACCTCGCCTATCTCGCGCACTGCCTCAACCAGGTGAAGCGCAAGGACGCGATCGTGATCTCCGAGCTCGGCGTGCCGCTGCCGGCGCTCGACATGACCGAGCCGCGCTCCTACATGGGCAACCTGCTCTCGGGCGGCCTCGGCTTCGGCCTTGGCGCCGCGCTCGGCGCCAAGCTCGCGGCGCCGGACCGCGAGGTCATCACCACGGTCGGCGATGGCTCCTACATGTTCGGCAATCCGCTGCCGTATCACTATGTCGGACGCGCCGAGAGCCTGCCGACGCTGACCATCATCACCAACAATTCGATGTGGGGCGCGGTGCGGCAGTCGACGCTCGACGTCTATCCCGACGGCAAGGCGGCGAAGGCCAACATCATGCCGCTCACCGAGCTGCGCCCCTCGCCCGACTTCGAGAAGGTGGTCGAGAGCTGCGGCGGCTACGGCGAAAAGGTGGAGACCGCCGCCGCCGTGATGCCGGCGCTGGAACGCGCGCTCGACAAGGTGCGCTCGGGCACGCCGGCGACGCTCAACGTGATGACGCGGCCGCGACACTAATCGATCTGTCGCAGAAGCACGGAACGCATCATGGCCGGGCTTGTCCCGGCCATGACGTTCTTGCGGGCCAGCCACGCGGAGCGGATCGCGGCCTCTTTGTCGCGGCAACACGCCCTTGCTGATCGAAGCCGGTCGCGCGTAGCATTCCTCACCCGCAACGACGGGGAGGAAACGCGACCCATGACACGACGCGCCTGGATTCTGTCCGCCGTTCTCGGCCTATCGCTGCTGCCATCCGTCTTCGCGACGGCAACGCGCGCCGATCCGGTCGCCGATTTCTACAAAGGCAAGAACATCAATGTCGTGGTCGGCTACGACCCCGGCGGCGGCTATGACGTCTATATGCGCCTGCTGGCGCGCCACATGCCGCAATTCATCCCCGGCCATCCGAACATCGTGGTGCAGAACATGCCCGGCGCCGGCTCCGTCCGGGCCGCCAACTTCATCGCCAGCGCGGCGCCGCGCGACGGCACCGCGCTCGGTGTGTTCGGCGCACCGGCCGCGCTCGAACCGCTGTTCGGCAACAAGAGCGCGCAATTCGAAACGCTCAAGTTTGCCTGGATCGGCAACATGCTGCGCGACATCGGTTCCTGCGTCACCTGGCACACCAGCGGCATCAATTCGCTTGAGCGACGTGATCAAGGCCAAGGACGAGATCGTGTTCGGCGCGACCGGCGCCGGCTCCTACGGCAACCAGCATGCGCTCGTGCTCAAGACCATGCTGGGCGCCAATCTGCGGGTCATCACCGGCTTCAAAGGCGTGAAGGACGTCGGGCTCGCGCTCGAACGCAACGAGGTGCAGGTCGCCTGCGCCATGTTCGTGTCGACGGCGAAGGCCGCCTTCGCCTCGCAGGTCGAAAGCGGACAGGTGAAATTCCTGGTGCAGTTCGGCGAGCAGGACGTGCCCTATTTCCGCGGCGCGCCGAATTTCTACCGCATGATCAAGACCGAGGAGGAGCGCCAGGTCGCCGACCTGTTCTTCGGCCAGGTCGCGATCGCACGGCCGCTGATCGGACCGCCGGGCATGCCGGCGCCGATCGTCGCCGCGCTGCGCAAGGCGATGGCGGAAGCGGTCAAGGACAAGGCGCTCTTGGCGGACGCCGCCAAGATCGGGCTCGATATCGATCCGATGACCGGCGAAGAGACCGAGCAGGCGTTCGTGCGCTTCTACCGCACCCCGCCCGCGGTGGTGGCGCGCGCGATCGCGATCATGGGGCGGAAATAGCGGGCGCGCGTTCCTACTTCACCGCCTCATAAATGCGCTCGTCATAAAGCCCGCCCGAGAGCGGCGTGAGCTTCATGCGGAAATCCTTGGTGTGCGCGGTGACGATGTGCGCATCGAAGGCGGCGCGATCGCTCCAGGCCTCGACCACCGAGAAGTGGTTGGGCCGGTCGGCCTGCTGGAACACTTCGAAGCGCACGCAGCCGGCATCCTTGCGGCTCGCCGCGACCTGCGCTTCGACCAGCGCGATGCAGGCGTCCTTGTTCGGCGGCGGCACGTCGATATGGGTCACCACGAACACCGCGCCCTGGCCGCGGGCGCTGTCCGGCCCGCCGATCAGCGCGTTGTGGGTGCGGGTGTCGATGCCGGTGATCAGATGCGGCGTCAGCTTGGCGAGGATATCCTTGCTGGCGGCGCTATCGCGGCTCGCCTCGAACGCCGCCTGATCGCGCCAGATGCCGACCAGCACGAACTGATTGGATGGCGCGGACCGCCGGAACGCCTCCGCGCGCGCATTGCCGCTGTCCTTGCGGCTGCCGTCGAGGCGCTGCTGGACCAGCGCCGCCGCCGCCCCGGCCGAAGCCGGCGCGACCTCCAAATAGGTCACGATGAAACAATTGCCGTCACTCATGGGCTTCGTCTCCAATTTCTGATGGTTGACGTGTCAGCGCCAGACCGCGAAGGCGGCGCCGTAGCCGGTGCCGGCGGGCGAGCGATAGCACGGGTAGTATTCCTGCCACTGGGTATCGAGATGCTCAGACGCACCGGCGGCTGTGATCCAGTTGCGGATCTCCGATGAGCCGGAATTGAGCTGAGCCGGCGAGATGGTCGAGAGCGACTCGCCGTCCTTGTTGCGGCAGGCGTCGAGCACGCGCTGGTCGAGCTCTTCGTCGAGATAGAAGTGGCTCAGGCCGCCTGAGCCGAGAATACCGACGCGCTCGTAGCCGGTCGCGCTCTTGACCGCCTTGCGGATTTCCTGGCCGAGCTGATAGCAGCGACGCGGCCGCGGTTGGTTCGGCGCGCTATAGGTGTTGATCGCGACCGGAATCACCGGGATGACGCTGTCCTTCATGATGCGCCGGTGCACGAAGCCGAAGGCGTGGCCTTCGCCGATGTCCTTGCCGAGCCGCTTGGAGTGGCTGATGTCGAAGCCCTGGTCCATGAGATGATCGACCATGTGCAGCGCCAGCTTCGACGCCACCGGATATTCGCGCACGCCGCCTTCCTCGTGATACTGCGCGCGCGCGCGGCGCCAGAATTCCGGCGCGTCCTCATCCATGTGCAACGGATTGTTCGCGATCGTCTCGCCGGTGTAGATCAGGATCGCCGGCATATTGTCTTCGGCGTATTGCTCGTTCTGGTCGTCGCCGATGACGACCAGCGCGTCGAGCTTCGCGTTCTCGAGCTCCTTGGCGATCTTCTCGATGCTGGCGGTGCATTTCTCGACCCGCTCCTGCATCACCTCGAGCTTGAGCTGGTCCCTGATCGAGGGATGCGCGGCCGCGAGCAGCTCGCCATAGGTGGTGGGACGGCCGAACTTATCCAGCAGGCGGCGGCCCTTGGCATCGATCTCGGCGTGTTTCGGATAATCCTCGGCGGGCGAATTCAGCATCGGGCTGTGCGAGGTGCCCAGCCCCAGAACGATATCGGCCATTGGAACGTCAACTCCCTTGTCACGCGCGCGGCCATCAAACGGGGGCGACTATAGCAATACGCTCCGCCAGCACCAGTTCACCGGCCTCGACCCAGCGATGCAGGCGCAGATTGTCGCACCGCGACGCCCCTCACCGCTTCGGCACGTTGCGCATGTAGTCGTTGACGAAGGTCCGCATCTCCGGCGACGCCACCAGCATGGCGCGGACCCGGTCGCTCATGTCGGGGGCGGTCGGATACTCCGGCACGAATTGGATGACCTTCATGGCTTCGGCGGCGAACTCCTTGTCGTTGTTCAGCGCTGATCGCGCGGCTGAGCGCGTCATAAGCGGCGCGCGGCGCGCCCGGCGGCAGCGCGATCAGCCGCTGCAGGGTCGAATTGATCTCGAACAGCGTCTTGTAGGCAGCCCACAGCTGTCCCGACGGCTTCACGCCTTTGACCTGACGATAAAGCTGCGGGAACGTCGGGACGGACAGGCCCTCCATCTGCTTCTGCGGCTCGGGATTGTCGCCCTCGTGGACGTCGTCCCACCACACCGGGATGGCTTGCCCCTTGTCGACCAATGAGGGGATCACCACCGCGCGATAGCTCGGCGGCGATTCCGAGAACATGTTGATCTCGCCGCGCTGCAACGCGAGCCGCGCCGGCGGCGACGAACGGTAGCCGGTCACGTATTTGAACGGCACACCCAGCATGTCGAGCCCGAGCCGCAGGCGTAGGTCCTTCGACGTGTCGATGCTCAGGCCGCCGGCGATCAGCCCCTGCGCTTTCACGATGTCTGTCGGTGTGCGCAAGCCTGGCGGCACGTCGGTGCGCACGAAATGCACGGTGGTGCCGGGCTGGTAGGCGATGAACTCGTAAGCCTTGAAATCGACGCGCCAGCGTTCCGGGATCGCTGACGTAGATCCAGGACGTGCCGGCTGAAATAGCCCATCACCGTGCCGTCCTTGGGCGCGACCTCGCCGACGAATTGCGCGCCCACCACCCCGCCGGCACCGTCCATATTCTGCGACAATGACATTGGGCTGGCCGTCGATGTGCTTGGCGAGATGTTTGGCGAACAGACGACCTTCGATGTCGGTCGGTCCGCCGGCGGCGAAGTTGATCAACACCGTCAGCCGCTTGCCTTTGTAATAGGGCTCCTGGGCAGCGGCTCCGAAACACCGAGGGCGAGCGAGCGGCCGCGCAGAATGCGGCCAGCACGGCGCGATCATGGGCGTCCTCCGTGGTTCTATTTGATTGCAAGAACGATACGCCCGTTGCACGGACGCACACAAGGACGGCAGTGACGCGGCAGATGCACGAGAGTGTCATTTCTTCGGGACGTTGCGCGTGTAGGCGTTGATGTAGTCGCGCATCTGCGGCGACACGACCATGACCTGGCGCACCTGCTCGCTCAGTTCGGGCGCGGTCTCGTATTCCGGCACGTATTCCACGACCTTCCTCGACTCGGCGGCGAACTCCTTGTCGTGCGCGAGACGCGTGACCGCCCGGCGCAGCGCCTCGACCGCCTCGCGCGGCGCGCCCGGCGGCAGCGCCACCAGCCGCAACAGGTTGTTGTTCATCTCGTAGAGCGTGCGATAGGCCTCCCAGTAGTCGGACCGGACGGCATCGCGCCCTTGATCCTCTTGTAGAGCTGCGGGAACGACGGGATCGTCAGCCCCTCCAATTGCCCCGACGGCTCCGGCGGGTCGGCGATCTCGTCGTACCAGACCGGAATCGCGATGCCGGTCGTGATCAATTGCGGCACCACCACCGAGCGATAGCTCGGCGGCGATTCCGCGAACATGTGAATCTCGCCGCGCTGCAGGGCCAGCCGTGCCGGCGGCGACGAGCGATAGCCGGTGACGTATTGATACGGCACGCCCAGCATGTCGAGCCCAAGCCGCATGCGCAGGTCCTTCGAGGTATCGGCGGACAGCCCGCCGCCGATCAGGCCTTGCGCCTTGACGATGTCGTCCGGCGTCTTCATGCCGGGCGCCACGTCGGTGCGCACGAAGTGGATGGTCGTGGACGGGCTGCGCGCGATGAATTCGTATTGCCGGAAGTCGACGCGCCAGCGCGCAGGATCGCTGGCATAGATCCACGCGGTGCCGGTGAGCGCGCCGAGCGCGGTGCCGTCCTTGGCGGCGACCTCGCCGAGATATTGCGCGCCGATCAAGCCGCCGGCGCCGTCCATGTTCTGGATGACGAGGTTGGCGCGCCGTCGATGTGCTTGACGAGATGCTTGGCGAAGATCCGGCTCTCGATATCGGCCGGCCCGCCGGCCGCGAAGTTGATCAGCACCGTGAGCCGCTTGCCCTTGTAGTAGGGCTGCTGCGCGGCGGCGCCGGCTACACCGGCAACGCAGCAAGGCAGCAGCAGACATTGCGACCAGCGCAGCGCGGCTCATGGGCGTCCTCCGTCTTTATGCTTGTTGCGGCAACGATACGCCCCGGACGTCGCATCCACAAGGCGGCAGAACCGCCGCAATGACGCAGGGATCAGCGCGGTTCGGACCGCTCGCCGCGCTGCATCGCCATCCAAGACACACGCCCACGCTTGCTTGCGTGGCGATCGCCGCCATACCGGCAACGACAACAACCGGAAAAGTTCGGGGATGGCCATGGAATCGTTGCAGCGCTGGCTCACGCGCACGCCGGTGGTGAGCTTCATCCTGTGCCCGCTGGCGGTCGTGGCGTTCGAACTCGCCTGGCACGGCGGCCGGCTGGTGTTCGTGCCCTGGGGCTTGCCGCTGCTGGCGTGGGGCTATCTGCAATACAAACTGATCGGCCGCTATCGCGGCCCGCGCTCCGGCGGCGGCCCCGGCATGGACACCATGCCCGCCCGCATCCTGCAGGAAGGGCCGTACCGTTTCACCCGCAACCCGATGTATCTCGGGCACCTGATCTTCCTGACCGGGCTCGCGATCACGTTCTGGTCGTGGTTTGCGGTGCTGCTCTTGGCCGCGCGCGCAATCTGGTTTCACCGCCGGGTCATGTTCGACGAGCGGCGGCTCGTGGCCAGTTTCGGCGCGGAGTACGATGGCTATCGCGCGCGCGTGAAGCGCTGGATTCCTTACCTGTTCTGATCTCGGCTACTTGCATTCCTGATCGGAGCGATCCATCGCCTGGGACAGGCCCTTGAGCGAATAGACGTCGACCGACTGCGTGCCGCGATTCGAGGTGCCGCGGATCGTCAAGTCCGCGCCCTTGCGCATCGCCTCGATCAGGCGCGCCTCCTCGGCCACGTTCTTGATCCAGGCGCCGTCGTTCTGCGTGTACATCGCGAACTTGGTCGTCCCGACCTCGGCGGTGGCGTCCGATGACGCCCGGAACGAATAGCCGATGACGACGGAAACCTCGTTGCGCACGTTCTCCGATGGACGGGTGGAGATGAACACATACGAAGGATCGCGCTTGCGGCCGGCCGGATTGGTGGTCGAGGTTTTCGGCTTGGCGAGCGTAAAGCAGACCTTTTTGCCGTCAGGGGCGGCGGTGTAGGCGCCCCAGTCGCCATATTGGCCGAGCACCTTCGGCTGCGCGGGCGCCGCCGCCGCGGTCTTCTCCTTGGGCTGTTGCTTGCTCTGCTCCGCCAAAGCTGCGCTCGACAGCACCAGCGCAGCGGCAAGAGCCATGGTCATATGCCGCAAACATTGCATCGGATGGCATTCCCTGGAATTGGTCAACGCCCCACGTGAACCATGGAATAGCCAGCCAATCTGACAATGTGAAGGCCTGTTCGCCGCGGCATCCCCTGCCAGATGAGGCTGGGATGAGCGCGGTCGTGTTGTGCTAGAAGGCCGCACCCACGCAAGGACCCATGACCACGTGAAAGCCATCCTCTGCACCCGATTCTGTAGCCCGACCGACCTCGTGCTCTCGGACATCGACGAATCCGACCGCCGGCCCTGGCGAGGTCGTCGCCGCGGTCAAGGCGGTGGGCCTCAATTTCTACGACACGCTGATCGTGGCCGGCCGCTACCAGAAGCAGCCGCCGCTTCCGTTCTCGCCCGGCGGCGAGTTCGCCGGCGTGATCGAGAGCGTCGGCCCCGGCGTGTCAGGCTTTGCGCCCGGCGACCGCGTGATCGGCTACATCAGCTATGGCGCCGCCCGCGAGCGCGTGGCGGTGCCGACCGACAAGCTGATCAAGCTCGATGTCGATCTCGCTTTCGATCGCGCGGCGGCGCTGACCATCATCTACGGCACCGCGATCCATGCGTTGCGCGACCGCGCGCAGCTCAAGCGCGGCGAAACGCTCGCGGTGCTCGGCGCTGCCGGCGGCGTCGGACTCGCGGCGGTGGAACTCGGCAAGCTCATGGGCGCGCGGGTGATCGCTTGCGCCTCCACGGCCGACAAGCTTGCGTTCGCGCGCGCGCATGGCGCCGACGAGACCGTCAACTATGCGACCGAGGACTTGCGCGAGGCGCTCAAGCGCTTGGGCGGCGAGCACGGCATCGACGTGATCTTCGATCCGATCGGCGACCGCTACAGCGAGGCGGCGTTGCGCGCGATCGCATGGGACGGTCGCCATCTGGTGGTGGGATTTGCCGCCGGCGCGATTCCGAAAATCCCGCTCAACCTCACGCTGCTGAAAGGCTGCGCCGTGCTCGGCGTCTATTTCGGCGACTGGGTGCGGCGCGAACCGGTGGCTTACCGCTCGACCATTCTCGAACTCGCGCGCTTGGCGGCGGACGGCAAACTATCCTGCCATGTCGATCGCGTTTACCCGCTCGCCGAATTCCCGCAGGCGCTGCTATCGCTCAGCGAGCGACGCGCGATGGGCAAGGTGATCGTGCAGCCGAGCTGAGCTCATGCGGGACAACGTCAGCCGCAGATTCTCGGTGTGCGGGAATCGTGGAGCTAGCTCAGCTAAACTGCTTCGCGGGGACGAGCGGAACTGCATGCCAGCGCATCCCTCACCTGCCCGGTCACGCTCGTCCCAATCCCCGGGCTTCGGCTGGCGGAACAGCCGCGCGGTCGGATACCAGGGCGAGTCGTCGCGATCGAGCAGCCATCGCCAGTCCGGCTGGAACGGCAGCAGCACCCAGACCGGCCGTCCCAGCGCGCCGGCGAGATGCACGACCGCCGTGTCGACCGCGATCACCAGATCGGCCAGCATCATCACCGCGGCGGTATCGTCGAAATCGGCGAGCGCGTCGCCGACATGGGTGACGTTCGGCAGCGCGCGCCAGCGCCTCGGCATCACCATCGCGCAGGTCGCGCTGAATACTGACGACGCTGCCGCGCCCTAACGCGAACAGCGGCGTGAACTGCGCCAATGACATCGAACGGTTGCGGTCGTTGGCATGATCCGCGCTGCCCGACCAGGCGACCGCGATCCGGGGCGACGGCAGGTGGCCGATGCGCTCGCGCCATGTCGCAACGCGCCGCTCGTCAGCCGTGAGATACGGCACCGGCGCGGGAATCGTCGCAACCTCGGTCCGCATCGCCAGCGGCAGGCTGGCGGCGGGACAGTACACATCGTAGGCCGGCAGCGCGTCGCCGCGCGCGACCACGTGCGACACACCATCGAGGCGCGACAACAGCGGGACCAGCGCCGGCTGCACCTCCAGCACCACCTTGGCGCCGGCACGCGCGAGCTGCGGGACATAGCGGGCGAACTGGATGGTGTCGCCGAGTCCCTGCTCGGCATGGACCAGCAGGGTCTTGCGGCTGAGCGGATACTCGCCGAGCCACAGCGGCTTGCCGAAACTGCGGCGGCGCGGCATGCCGGCCCGCTGCCAGCGCGCCTCATAGTTCTCGAACCCGCGGCGATAGTCGCCGAGCGTCAGCAGCGACAACGCTTCGTTGTGCCGGACATCGGCGTTGCTCTTGTCGGCCGCCAGCACCGCGGCGTATTCGCGCAACGCGTCGTGATGCCGGTTGAGCGCGGCCAGCGCGACGCCGCGGCTGAGCCGCGCCTTGGCATAGTCGGAGCGCAATGCCAGCGCCCGATCGAAGGCCGCAATCGCGTCCTCGATCCGGCCCAGGCTGACCAGCGTGTTGCCCCGATTGAGGTGCGTTTCAGGATGCCCGGGTTGCACCACCAGTAGCGCATCATAATGCGCGATCGCTTCCTCGAAACGGCCGAGCTTAGCCAACGCATTGCCGAGATTGGCGCGCGCGCCGAGAAACCGCGGCTCCAGCGCCAGCACGCGCTCGAATGCGGCGACCGCTTCGGCGGCGCGATCGAGGCTGAGCAGCACGTTGCCGCGGCTGTTGATGGCATCGAAGCTGTCGGGCGCGAGCGCCAGCGCCTTGTCGAGAGACGCCATCGCCTCGTCGTGGCGATTGAGCGCGGCCAGCGTGCGCCCCAGATTGGCGAGCACCGGCGGCGAGGCCGGATTGAGCTTCAGCGCCTTGGCAAGCAGCACCTGGGCCGCGGCGGGCTTGCCGGTCTCCAGCTTCACCAAGCCGGCGAGATGAAGCGCATCGAACCAGTCCGGCGACGCCTTGAGGATCCGCGTGCACAGCCGATCGGCTTCGTCCAGCCGCCCTTGCTGATAGTGCCCCGCAGCCTCATTCACCGCGCGCGCGATGGCGTCCGGCGATCGCAGATCGGGACCGGCCATGGTTGCAGCGATCAGCCGATATCGGCGAGGTTGCGCGCCAGCGCCTGCCGGGCCGCCGCGCGGTGCTCGTCGCGAATATTGCCGGACACCATGCGCAGCGCCGTCACCAGCACCAGCGCGTCATCGGTGAAGCCGAGCAGCGGCAGAATATCGGGCAGCACGTCCACCGGCGCCACGAAATAGGCGAGCGCGGCCAAAAGCGCCGCCTTCACCTGGAGCGGCGACTGGCGGTCGAAGGCGCAGTAGTAGGCGGCGAGCATATCCTCGGCGAACGGCAGCCTTGCCGCGACGCGCTTCAGTTTCGGCCAGAAGCCGCGACGCACGCGTTCCTCGTCGCGCCTCGACGCATCCCAGCCTGCCGAACGTCCGAACATCGCAGTCTCCCGTCGCAATTTCCGGCGATCACATGGCCCTTCCGCCGTCGCGTTTCAAGCGGCATCACCCGCCCGCCAAGGCATTCATGGCTTGTGCCAGCGTGACGTCAAGCTCGGTCAGGCCGCCGGCGTCGTGGGTCGACAGCGTGACCTCGACGGTCTTGTAGACATTGAACCACTCCGGATGATGGTCGAGCTTTTCCGCCACCAGCGCCGCGCGCGTCATGAAGCCGAACGCCGCGTTGAAGTCCTTGAACACATATGTCTTGGTGATGGCGTCGCGGCCCTGCACCTCGCTCCAGCCGGTCAGCTTGGCCAGCGCCTGTTTGCGGGCGTCGGCGGTGAGTTTCGGTAGCCATGGCCGACCTCGTGCGTGACAATGGTGCTGCAAATCCGGGCGGTTGGCCCACTCGCAAAGGTACCCTGAATACTTACCTATAGATGGCCCGTTTGAGAACACCATGCCCCGGAGAGCCGCATGTCCTGGTCGCTGACCATCGGCCGTATCGCAGGGACCGACATCCGCCTGCACGTCACCTTCATCCTGTTCCTGGCATGGATTTTCGGCGCCACTTGGGCGTCCGGCGGACCGGAGCAGGCGTGGACCAGCCTCGCCTTCATGATCCTGCTGTTCGCCTGCGTGGTCGCGCATGAATTCGGGCACATCTTCGCCGCCCGCTATTACGGCATCGCGACGCCGGACGTGACGCTGCTACCGATCGGTGGTCTCGCGCGGCTCGAGCGGATCTCCGAAGAGCCGCGCGAAGAATTCGTCATCGCCATTGCGGGACCGCTGGTGAACGTCGCGATCGCCCTGGTGCTGGTCGTCTTCCTCGGCGCGCGTTTCAACCTCGACGCGATAACCGACCATCGACAGCACCAAGGTCGCGCTGGTCGATCGACTGGCGATGGTCAACATCTTCCTGGTGCTGTTCAACCTGATCCCGGCGTTCCCGATGGACGGCGGCCGCGTGCTGCGCGCGCTGCTGGCGACCCGCATGGGCTACGCCCGCGCCACCGAAATCGCCGCCGTCATCGGCCAGGGCTTTGCCTTCGCGCTCGGCTTCCTCGGCCTGTTCACCAATCCGTCATGCTGATCTTCATCGCGATCTTCGTCTATCTCGCGGCGTCGTCGGAGGCGCACTTCGTCGCCATCCGCTCGATGGCGCACGGCGTACCGGTGAGCGCGGCGATGATGACGCAATATGCAACGCTGACGCCGCAAGCCGACGTCGAGGATGCGGTGCAGACGCTGCTGCGCACCAGCCAAAGCGAATTCCCGGTCGTCGACGATGCCGGCCGCCCGGTGGGCCTGCTGGCCGCGGCGACATCATCCGGGCGCTCAAGGAGCGCGGCCCTGATGCCCGCGTCGCCGACGCCATGAGCAAGGAGTTCCCGACCATCGGCCATCGCCAGCGCCTCGACGATGCGCTTCGCCTGCTGCAGGAGAAAGCGGCGCCGGCAGTCGCCATCGTCGACGCCGGCGGCCGGCTGGTCGGCCTGGTCACGCTCCGAAACCATTGGCGAGATGATGATGCTGCGCCAGGCGATGCCCAAAGGCGCGACTTTGGGGCCCTGGGGGCCGGCGCCGCGGACTTAACCGGTAGCACCGGAATCCGTTGCTTTTTCGTTCGCGATGACTATGTTGCGCGCAAACGCCGCCCCCGCGATCCGGGCTAGAGGCGCGTTTTCAGCAAGAAAGTCATGATTTGCTGACCCATCAGCATGGTGGATTTCAGCTTCCTGCAATCATTTCGGCGTAACGGGGTTCGCAGGAGCTTCAAGTCCAATCCACCCAACTTGCCAGTTGTGGCGCGACCGATTCGGATACTCGAATGAACCTTCGCAATATTGCCATCATCGCCCACGTCGACCACGGCAAGACCACACTGGTCGACCGCCTGCTGCAGCAGGCCGGCTCCTTCCGCGAAAACCAGAAGGTGGCCGAGCGCGCGATGGATTCCAACGACCTCGAGCGCGAGCGCGGCATCACCATCCTGGCCAAGGCCACGTCGATTCTTTGGCAGGACACCCGCATCAATATCGTCGATACGCCGGGCCACGCCGATTTCGGCGGCGAGGTCGAGCGCATCCTCAACATGGTGGACGGCGCGCTGGTGCTGGTCGACGCCGCCGAAGGTCCGTTGCCGCAAACCAAATTCGTGGTGTCGAAGGCGCTGCGGATGGGGCTCAAGCCGATCGTCGTGATCAACAAGGTCGACCGCGCCGACGCGCGTCCGATCGAGGTGGTCAACGAAGTGTTCGACTTGTTTGCCGCGCTCGACGCTACCGACGAGCAGCTCGATTTTCCGATCCTCTACGGCTCGGCCAAGCAGGGCTGGATGGCGGCGAAGCTCGAAGGCCCGCAAGACCAAGGCATGAAGCCGCTGTTCGAGCTGGTGCTCAAGCACGTCGGGCCGCCGCAGGTGGAAGCCGGTCCGTTCCGCATGCTCGGCACCATTCTCGAAGCCAATCCCTATCTCGGCCGCATCATCACCGGACGCATCACCTCCGGCTCGATCAAGCCGAACCAACCGGTGAAGGTGCTCGACCATGAAGGCCGGCAGATCGAAGCCGGCCGCATCACCAAGGTGCTCGCCTTCCGTGGCCTCGAGCGCATCCCGGTAGACGAAGCCGAAGCCGGCGACATCGTCGCCATCGCCGGCCTGCCGGAAGCCACCGTCGCCCACACCATTTGCGATCCCGAAGTCGACGACGCCGATTCCGGCGCAGCCGATCGATCCGCCGACATTGGCGATGACGTTCCGCGTCAACGATTCACCGCTCGCCGGCACCGAAGGCAACAAGGTCACCGGCCGGATGATCCGCGACCGCCTGTTGCGAGAAGCCGAAGGCAACGTGGCACTGCGCGTTCGCGAGTTGGACGAAAAAGATTCGATGGAGGTCGCCGGCCGCGGCGAGCTCCAGCTCGGCATCCTGATCGAGACCATGCGGCGCGAAGGTTTCGAATTGTCGGTGTCGCGCCCCAAGGTGCTGCTGCGCCGCAATGACGCCGGCGACCTCGAGGAGCCGATCGAAGAGGTCGTCGTCGACGTCGATGAAATCCACTCCGGCGTGGTCGTGCAAAAGATGTCGGAGCGCAAGGCCGAGATGATCGAGATGAAGCCGTCCGGCGGCGGGCGGGTGCGGCTGGTGTTTTACGCGCCGACCCGCGGGCTGATCGGCTACCAGGGCGAGCTTTTGACCGACACGCGCGGCACCGCGATCATGAACCGGCTGTTCCACGCCTATGCCCCGTTCAAGGGCGAGATCTCCGGCCGGCGCAACGGCGTGCTCATCTCCAACGAGCAGGGCGAGGCGGTGGCCTACGCGATGTGGAAGCTGGAAGACCGTGGCCCGATGATGATCGAGCCCGGTTGGAAGGTCTATCGCGGCATGATCGTGGGTGAGCATACCCGCGACAACGACCTCGAGATCAACGTCCTCAAGGGCAAGCAGCTCACCAACATCCGCACCACCTCCAAGGACGAAGCCGTCCGCCTCACGCCGCCGATCCGCATGACGCTGGAAAAGGCGCTGGCCTATATCGAGGACGACGAGTTGGTCGAGGTGACGCCGAAATCGATCCGGCTGCGCAAGAAGCTGCTCGACCCGAACGAGCGCAAGCGGGACGAGCGGCGCAAGGAAGCCGAGCAGGTTTAGCAGCGCGCTCGCCCGGCCGCCATGCCGCATCGCGGTATTGCGGGCGACTTCAATGTGGAATGATTCGATTTGAATCGGCCGGCGGCCTCGCAAGTCCTCGCGGCCATTGACAGAACCACTGCGTTCTGACGTTCGGTATTTTCGATCCGCGGACGCCTGCGACAAAAATTTCCTTTGCGGGCGTTGCCCGGCCGCAACACCGCAGCAGGTCACGATTCCGTCGAGATTTTTCTGCGTCCGAAAACCCCATGGCCGGGGGTCGGAGCCACGCCATCCACACCATTAACGAGATGTTAAACATAACGCTTGAAGGGCGGCGACGCCCTTGCTTGAATTCACCCCATGAGCACAACACTCATTGAGGTCCGTCGCGCCAAGCCGTCCGATGCAGGGGCCATCGCTGCCACGCATGACGATTCTTGGCGGGCCACCTATCAGGGCATCATCCCGGGGGCGGAGCTGGAGAAGCTCATCAACCGGCGGGGGCCGGATTGGTGGGACAGCGCCATCCGCAAGGGTAGCCGGGTGGCGATCCTGGCGTTCGGCAACACCATCGCCGGTTATGCCAACTACGGCCGCAACCGCGCGCGCAGCCTGTACTACGATGGCGAGGTCTACGAGCTGTATCTGCGGCCGGAATTCCAGGGCCTCGGCTTTGGCCGCAAGCTGTTTTCCGCCGCGCGGCGCGACCTGACCCAAAGCGGCCTCCAGAGCTTGGTTGTGTGGGCATTGTCCGACAACGAATCGGCAGTCGAGTTCTACCGTTCGCTCGGTGGCCGCGCCGTGGCACGCTCGTCTGAGCGGTTCGGCACCAAGGTGCTGGACAAGGTCGCCTATGCCTGGAACGGCAACGGCCGCGAATAGCCCCAAGCCGCTTAGACTCTGAAATCGGTATTCGGGAGCGCTGGCGAAGTCCGCAAGCCCGAAATGCGTAGCGATCATCAGTGCTTATGGATTCCGGCCCGCGCCAGTCATGCGGCGCGCCGGAACGATGAGAGGACGACGACGCGACTTAATCGCGCAAGCGGTCGTCGGTCGTCGGCCGGCTGAAATCCGGAAGCGGCAGCCCAGCCTGCATGCAGGCGGCACGGACGGTGTTGGCCAGCAGGCACGAAATCGTCATCGGCCCGACGCCGCCCGGCACCGGCGTGATGGCGCCCGCAACCTCGGAGACTTCGGCGAAGGCCACGTCGCCGAGGAGCCGGGACTTACCGCCCGCGCCGGGCACGCGGGTAATGCCGACGTCGATCACGGTCGCGCCTGGCTTGACCCAATCCTTGCGGACCATTTCCGGCCGGCCGACCGCCGCGAACACCAGATCGGCGCGCCGGCACACCATCGGCAGATCTTCGGTCTTGGAATGGGCCACCGTCACTGTGGCGTTCTCGGCCAAGAGCAGGAGCGCCAGCGGTTTGCCGACGATATTGGAGCGGCCGATGATGATCGCCTCAAGCCCCTCAAGCGACGGCCGCACGGTCTTGGCGAGGATGATACAGCCGAGCGGCGTGCACGGCGCCAGCGCCGGCAGCCCCGCGGCCAACCGACCCAGATTGAGCGGATGAAATCCGTCGACGTCCTTGGCCGGGTCGATGGCGGCGAGAATCTTCTGGGCGTCGATGTGCCCGGGGAGCGGCAGCTGCACCAGGATGCCATGCACGACCGGATCGCGGTTCAGCCGGCCGACCAGCGTGAGCAGGTCGGTCTCGCTCACCGTCGCCGGCAGGCGGTGGTCGAACGAGCGCATCCCGCTGCCGACGGTCGCCTTGGTCTTTGAGCCGACATAGACCTCGCTCGCCGGATTGTTGCCGACCAGCACGACCGCCAATCCCGGCACCAGCGCGCGGTCGCGCGCCAGCCGGTGGGCCGCGTCCGCCACGCGCCCGCGCAGCTCCGCCGCAATGGTTTTGCCGTCGATGATCCGGGCAGTCATAGGCCTCTCAGTCGCGAGCGGACATCGTTACCCGCCCAAGCAGATTCTCTCCAGCGATCCGGCCAGCGCAATAGCCGATCCCTCGATTTTCAGCCGCTTCAGCCGCGCGGTGTGGCCCGCGACCAGCTCGACCGCGCGGGGCGGGACGCCGAGCGCCTTGGCGATCAGCCGTACCAATGCGTCATTGGCTTCGCCCTCGCTCGGCGCAGCACGCACCCGCACCCGCAAAACGGGACGCCCGTCGGCGGACTGCTCAATGCCGTCGATCGCGTCGCGGCCGCCCTTGGGCGTCAGCCGAACCGCCAGCACAATACCATCGGCCGTCGCGGCCCAGGGCCGCGCCGCAGCGCCGGTCACGGCACGTTGGGCAGGATGTACAGGTGGATCACATAGCGGAAGAAAATGATGATGAAGATCAGAATCACCGGCGAGATGTCGATGCCGCCGAGACTGGGCATGCGGTTGCGGATCGGCCGCAGCGCCGGTTCGGTGACCCGGTAGAGGAAATCCGCCACCATCGCTACGAACTGATTGCGCATGTTGACCACGTTGAAGGCGATCAACCAGGACAGCACGGCGGCCGCGACCAGCAGGTAGATGTAAAGAAGCAAAGCGAGGTCGATGACGAGGAAAAGCGCGCGCATGGGCCCCATTCGCTGGCTGATGTGGTGCCCCAGATGTAGCCTTGCCGGCGGCTGCGAACAACCCGCGATGGAACCCGCTTTCCCGCTTATTGACAGCCCGCTGGGGCGGCCCTAAATGGCCGCCACCACCCGCGCGCCGAGCCCAGAACCCGTCGCGCATCGATTTTGGGGCCGTAGCTCAGCTGGGAGAGCGCCTCGTTCGCAATGAGGAGGTCAGCGGTTCGATCCCGCTCGGCTCCACCACCTTTCCCTCTAGGATCGTATTCAGCAAATCCAGAACGGCACGCCGTCGGCGGCCCGGGGCGGCGGCGTCCGCCCTGAGTGGTTCGGCGGGTGGTCGGTCCGACCCGGCCGATCTACACCCTCACCCTCTGCCCCGTCGCTCGGCTTGCGGCGCGAACCGCAAGCGCCGCAGCGATCCCGCCCTTGAGACCCTTCGAGCGCAAAGCCCACCCATCGTCGGTCCCCCTTGTCGTTAGCGAAACGAACCGCACCGTTCGCCTGCGTCGCAACAAACGATCGGTCAATTTGAGGCGCCGTCGGGACCAGCAGCGGCTACGCATTCTGCGTTGCGATGATCGATCACCTGCGTGACTTCCCGCGTTGCAGCGTTTGAACGACAGCGAGCTAGCGGAAGGCGCACAGACGGTTGGCGCTGCCTGCGATATCTATTTCAGCCGTCGTTCGATTGAACTCGCTGATTGCGGGCAGCGTCGGCATTTAAGCGCCAACCATCGGCGGTGCCCAAGGGTGGACGTTGTCCACCGCGTCAGGCGTCTGAACCAGCGCGGCTGAATTCCATCTGGTTCACTAGTGAACAGTTCTCCGGCGACGCTTCCGCTAGGGTCGCAACTCAAACAACCGGTTCCACTCGGCCCCAGGTTCACATCGCAACGGTTGGCAATTGTTCGTTCGGTAGCGCGCGCTACGGACAGACCTCGCGCGTTCTGCCAGAGATGCAACCGAATTTGCGGACCTGCCGATGTCATTGGTCTCTTCAGATACTGTTCCCGAACAGTTGCTTGGCAATTCACTGCTGATGATGCTGAGCCCGGCGGATCGGATGTTGCTCGCATCCGGGTTCACGCGCGTCGAGTGCAAACCGCTGCAGCGGTTGTTCCGCGCCGGCGAGAATGTGGTCGCGGCTTATTTTCCTCTCGAAGGCTGCACCATCGCGCTCAGCGTGGGACTTGCCGACGGCAGGGATGTTCATGTCGGGCTGATCGGACGGGAAGGTGCGGTCGGCGGCATCGTCAGCGGCGGCAACAAGCCCGGCTTCGCCACCGCCGTGGTCGAAACCGGCGGTCCGGCGCTGACGCTTTCGAACAACGACCTGCAACGCGCCAAGTCGAAATCCGCCCCCCTGGCCGAGTTGTTCGCAAGCTATGGCGACTGCCTGTTCGCGCAGGCCATGCAGACCGCGGCATGCAACGCATTCCATAGCGCGGAACAGCGCCTCGCACGCTGGCTGCTGTTCCTGCAGGATCGCGTGGGGCAGCACGACATCCCGGTCACCCAGGATCGATTGGGCACGATCATCGGCACCCATCGCGTCACGGTGCTGCGCGGACTGCGACCGTTGCAGGACAGCCGCCTGATCGAGATGCGACGCGGGCGCGTCGTCGTGCTTGATCGCGAGGGCCTCGAGCGGATGGCCTGCGAGTGCCGGGCCGCGATCGAAGGGCACTACCGGCGCATGCTCCCGGGCTGGCAGCTCCAGGACATGGCCGAACCGCCGGCCGAAGGCCCGGTTCACGAGCACGGATCGGAGTGATCCCGCATCAAGCTTCGGAATGGAAGGTGGCTGCTCACGGCAGCCGCCGCCATCCTTTCCTCGCGTAAAGCACGGCCATCTGCGACTGCACGCGCCTTCGCGTGCTCCTTGGTCGCAAGTGCGATAGGGTGCCGCGACGCTCACGCCGCCCTTCCCTCAGCCCCCCACCCACAAGCGCCCGTGCAGCCCCGCTGATGACCCCAGTCCTTCCCGCGCCGGACAGCCTGCTGCACCACCGATCCTTCGTCCTGTTTTGGACCGCACGGGTTTGCGCCAATTTCGCATTCCAGATGGTCGGCGTGGCGATGGGCTGGCAGATGTACACGCTGACCGGCTCGGCGCTCGATCTCGGCCTGGTCGGCCTGGCGCAATTCCTGCCGGCGACGGTGCTGATCCTGATCGCCGGCCAACTCGCCGACCGCTACGACCGCCGGCGCATCGCCCAGTTTTCGCAACTGGTCGAGGGCTGCGCCGCGGCGGCGCTGGCCTACGGCGCCTTCACCGGCACCACCAGCAAGGAGTTGATCCTCATCGCGGCGTTCCTCCTCGGCGCCGGACGTGCTGGCGAATCCCCGACCATGCAGACGCTTGCTGCCGGGCGTGGTGCCGACTGCGCTGTTTCCGCGCGCGGTGGCGGCTTCGTCCGCGGCGCAACAGGTCGCCACCATCACCGGTCCGGCGGTCGGCGGCCTGATCTATGCGCTGAACCCGACCGCGGTCTATGCGATCTGCTTCGCGCTGTTCGCCGCCGCGGCGACTCAGCTCGCTTTCTGACGCTACGAACGCGCGCCACGGCAGCCGGTCACGCTCGCCGGATTTTTTGCCGGCATCGCCTATATGCGGCGCAACCGCATCCTGCTCGGCATCATCACGCTCGACCTGTTCGCGGTGCTGCTCGGCGGCGCGACGGCGCTGCTGCCGATCTTCGCCAAGGACGTGTTCGACGTCGGCCCGAGCGGGCTGGGTATGCTGCGCGCGGCGCCCGCGGTCGGCGCGCTCTTGATCACGGTGTCGCTGGCGCGCTGGTCATTCACGCGCGGCGTCGGCCGCATCGAGTTTCTCACGGTGGCGGTGTTTGGCGTCGCCACCATCGTGTTCGCGTCGACCGGCTCGTTCTGGCTGGCGTGGCTCGCGCTCGCGGTCATGGGCGGCGCCGATGCGATCAGCGTGGTCATCCGCCTGACGCTGCTTCAGCTCGAGACGCCGGACGACATGCGCGGGCGGGTCAGCGCGGTCAACTCGCTGTTCGTCAGCATGTCCAACCAGATCGGCGATTTCCGCGCCGGCACTGGTCGCGCATTTCATCGGCGCGGTACCGGCGGTGCTGGTCGGCGGCATCGGCACGCTGCTCACGTGCTGCTCTGCATCCGTCTGTTCCCCGAACTCTATCGCGTCGAGCGATTTCACAGCCGGGCTGGACCTTCGTGATCGATGCGAGCCTCGGAATCGGGGCGCTAGCGCACGCACGCATTGCCCAACCGCGGCTGGATGGCTACTCTTTGCGTAGCAACCGCGGCCCGACCGCTCCCAGGAGCCACTCTCATGACGACGCGCGAGCTCAATGATTTTCTCACACTGACCGGCCCCGGCACGCCGATGGGCACATCTGTTCCGGCGCTACTGGATTCCGGCGCTGCTGTCGTCCGAGCTGCCGGAGCCGGATTGCCCGCCGGTGCGCGTGAAGCTGCTGTCCGAGCGCCTGATCGCGTTCCGCGACACGCAAGGCCGCGTCGGCCTGATGGACGAATTCTGCGCCCATCGCGGCGTGTCGCTGTGGTTCGGGCGCAACGAGGAGAGCGGCCTGCGCTGCCCCTATCACGGCTGGAAATACGACGTGACCGGCCAATGCGTCGACGTGCCGTCGGAGCCGATGGAGTCCGGCTTCTGCCAGAAGATCAAGCTCAAGTCCTATCCCTGCGTCGAGCTCGGCGACGTGATCTGGGCCTATATGGGGCCGCCCGAGCTCAAGCCGCCGCTGCCGGCGTTTCGAATGGAGCAGGGTCCCGCAAGCATCGCGCTTCGTCTCCAAGCGCTTGCAGGAGTGCAACTGGCTGCAGGCGATGGAAGGCGGCATCGATTCCGCCCATGTGTCGTTCCTGCACCGCTTCGATCTCAAGAACGACTCGCTGCATGTCAGCAAGGGCGCGGAGCTCACCGCCAAGACCGACGTCGCCTTCGAGGTGATCGAGACCGACGGCGGCATGGTGATCGGGGTGCGGCGGCCCGCGCAGGAAGGCCACTACTACTGGCGCATCACGCAATGGATCATGCCGTTCCACACCATCATCCCGCCCTACGGCGACAACGCGCTCAACGGCCACGCCTGGGTTCCGATCGACGACGAGAACTGCTGGTCGTGGTGCTTCACGCATCATCCGACGCGCGCGCTGACCGACCATGAGCTCACCGTCATGCGCAACGGCGGCGGCATCCATGTCAGCTTGATCCCCGGCACGCTTCCGCCCGGTGATCAACAAGGACAACGACTACATGATGGATCGCGCCGCGCAGAAGGCGAACAAGACCTATTCCGGCGTCAAGACCATCGCCATGCAGGACGCCGCCGTCCAGGAAAGCATGGGGCCGATCCAGGATCGCAGCAAGGAAAACCTGACCTCGACCGACAACGGCGTGATCATGGCGCGCATTCGCCTGCGCAAGGCGGTGCAAGCGGCGCAGCAAGGCAAGGTTCCCGACGGACTCGATCCGGCAACGCACGCGGTGCGCTCAGCCTCGATCGTGCTGCCGCAGAGCGCGAACTTCCACGAGGCGGCGGCGGAATCGCTCAAGGCCCGGGATGGCGTGGTGCACACCTCGGTGTGAGCCGAGCCGACCGCGCGTTCATCGCGCCGGCGATCGACGTCTGCAGAAAGTCGATGAAATCCGTCGTCTTGGCCGGCAGATGCTTCGCTTTCGAAAAATACGCGTGCATCCGCTCCGGCGACACCGTCACGCTCTCGAAGATCGCCTGGAGGCTCTTGTCGGCGAGCCGCGCTTTCACTGCATAGTGCGGCACCCGTGATAATTCCGTCGCCTTGAAGGGCCATCTGAATAAGAACGGCCGGGCTGTTCGACGACAGGGCGCCCTTCACCTCAACGAGGAACTTGCCGCGAGGCACTTTGGAACGGCCAGCCTTTTGCTGGCGACAGCAGGTTGACGAGACAATTGTGCTCGCGAAGATCCTCCGGCTTCTTCGGACGGCCGAAACGTTGGAAATACGCCGGAGACGCACAGACGACGTGTTTGATCTCACCGAGGTCGCGGCCCAGAAGGCCGGGCAGTGACGGCTTTCGGCTGGTGACGACGACGTCAAATCCATCGTCGGCGGAGTTGCTGTCGTCGGTGGCGACCAGATGAATGCGCAGGCCGGGACAGCGGCGCACGAACTCCGGGACCTTCGGCGCCAGAACGTAATGCGCGTAATCGCTGGTGGTCTGGACCCGCAGCGTTCCGTACGGGCCCTTCTGAAGATTGCGCGTCTCGACCACATAGCCGTCGAGTTGCGCCAGCATCTGCAGACAGTTTTGGAACAGCCCCTCCCCGGCATCGGTCAGCATGATGCCATGGGTCGAACGATTGATCAGGCTGAAGCCCAGCGAATCCTCCAGCTCCTTCATGTATTTGCTGACAACCGACGGCGTCATGTGCAGGTCGGCCGCCGCCTTGGTGAAGCTCCGGCGCTGCGCGACCCGCACAAAGGCGTTGAGCTTGTTCAAATCTCTCAACGCCGCGGTCAGAGACATTTCCTGTGCCATTCTCAGCGTCGCAGCTCCTGGTCGAAGCATCCGGCGGCCGCTCGGATGTCACAGATTAGGGCCGTAGCGGACCCACCGTCCACCTCCTGGGACAAGACGTTGAGGACGCAAGACGCCTCTTGGACTGTCCATTGTGCTGCCCGACGCCCGGTCTACCGTCTCCGAAATAACAGTTGTGCTTAGAAAGTGGCTACCAAATATTGCCCATTTTCCCTACCATGCTTGCTCATCAGCAAACCCTGCCGATCCACCATATCTTGGGAGACCGCCCCATGCTCAAGGAATACCACTACGACCATCTCGTCCGCTGGCCGAAGGGCGAGCGCGCCGCGGTCTTTCTCACCTTCGATTTTCAGGGCGGCGAAGACGTCAAGCCGGACAAGAACGGCATTCTGAACTACGAGATGTGGAGCCAGGGCGAATACGGCCCGCATCACGCGATCTACCGGCTGCTGCGCATCCTCAAGGAAGAGAACGTCAAGGCGACGTTCCTGACCTGCGGCGCGATCGCGGAGCGCTTCCCGGAAGCGGTGCAGGCCATCCTCGACCACGGTCACGTGGTGGAAGGCCACGGCTACAATCACGAGATCGCCCGCTACCTGCCGCGCGATGAAGAAGACAAGGTGATGAAGAAGGCCATCGCCATGATCAAGGATCGCACCGGCCGCCGCCCCATGGGCTGGCGCTCGTGCACGCAGAGCACGAGCACCCTCGAGCTCCTGATCGAGAACGGCTTCACCTTCAACACCAACTGCTTCCATGAGGAGCTGCCGTTCCTCTATGAACACAACGGCAAGGTCATCGTCGAGCTGCCGCGGCAGCCGTTCGGCGACGGCACGCTGTTCGGCCACCGCCATGGCGAATACGGCAACCCGTTCCACGGGCTCGAGACCTGGAAGGCCTATTTCGACGAGCTGTTCTCGGAGAGCACCCCAGAGCACCCGAAATACATTCCGTTCACGATGCATCCCTACATCATCGGACGGCCCGGCCGCACGCTGGCGCTGCGCGGAATCATTCAGCACATGAGGAAGGCCGGGAATCTGTGGTTCCCCACCGGCATCGAGCTGGCCGAGTACTGCCTCAACAATCTGTTCAAGGCGGAAACCGACAAGCTCCGCGCGGCCGCCGGCTAAGATTGAGCGAACACGCCTCGCACGACCAACGTGCGAGGCGATGACCGAGGCAAACAAGGGTGATCGGGCGAGCCGCCTCGATCACCCAATTTATTTTCGGCGTCACCCCGCGCTCAAATCCAGCCAGTGATTGAGGAACGCCGCGAGCCAGGCGCGTCCCGCCGGGTCGTAGACCGCGCGATCGGCGAAATGCGCAGCGCGCGGCTTGGCGTTTGGCAGCAACATGCGCTCGTGGCCGCGCGTGGTCCAACGGCAAATGGTGGCGTGGGTCACGTCGGGATGAAACTGCAGCGCATAGGCCGCGCCATATCGGAACGCCTGCACCGGAAAACTGTCGCCTTCCGCCAGAAGGTCGGCGCCGGCCGGAAGATCAAACCCCTCGCGGTGCCACTGGTAGACCTGGTCCGGCCAGGGATCGCATAGCGACAAGCCGATGTCGGTCGGCCGGATCGGATAGTAGCCGATCTCGGCATGGCCGTCGGCGTGCGGATAGACCCGCGCGCCCACGTGCTGCGCCAACATCTGCGCACCCAGGCAGATGCCGAGAAACGGCTTGCGCTCGCGTAGCGGCACGGCGATCCAGCCGATTTCACGGCGCACGAAATCGTCGCTGTCATTGGCGCTCATCGGCCCGCCGAAGACGATGACGCCGGCATGGCCGGCGAGCGTGTCCGGCAGCGGATCGCCGAAGCGTGGCTTGCGGATGTCGAGCGCGTAGCCTCGTTCGCGCAAAGCGTGACCAACCCGGCCGGGCGTCGAATTCTCCTGGTGCAGGACGATGAGAATGGGTTGCCGCATGATGTGATTGTCATTCGACGCGGGCGCGCCGGCCGGCCGCAACGGCCCATCGCCGCGGAGGAATCCTTTGCTTGCCAAGTCCGAGGGCCTCGGACATGCTGCCCGCAACGCCATTTGAGACTGCGGCCGTGCCGACTATCGATGCGAATTGCTCTCGGGATCGTCAAGCTTTTTCCGGAAGGCGGGTTGCAGCGCGATTGCATCCGACTCGCCCGCATCTTGGTCGCACGCGGCCACGACGTCACGCTGTTTACATCGGAAAGCCGCTGGCGGTTTGACCGCCCGCCCTGCCGCGTCGTCCTGTTGCCGGCCTCCACCTATTTCAATCATCGCAGGGACGTGAAGTTTTCCACACGCTTCGCGGTTGCGACCGGTCGAGACTTTGATCGTATCGTCGGCTTCAACAAGCTCGTCGGTCTCGACGTCTATTACTGCGCCGATCCGAGCGTATTCACACGCGGCCGCGGCCCGCTGACGCGGATGTTGCCGCGGCATCGCACGCAAGTCATGCTGGAACGGAGCTGCTTTGAACCCGCGCAGCGCACCCACATCCTGGCACTGACCGATGCCTCGGCGGCAAGTTACCGCCGCGCGTGGGGCACCCAGGCGCAGCGCATCACCGTGCTGCAACCGTCGATCGACCCGGCGCGTTTGCGGCCGGACCTCCGGACGGCGTCGCAGCGCGCAGCCATTCGCGCCAAGCTCGGCCTCACCGATGATCGTGCAACCTGGCTGTGGGTCGGCGCCCAGGCCAAGGTGAAAGGCCTCGACCGCGCGCTCGCGGCGCTGCGCGTGGCGACGCCGGACACGACGCTGCTGGTGGCCGGCGTCGCACCCGATGCCGCCGAGGTCCGTGAGGCCGCAAGCCGCTTGGGAGACCGCGTGCGCTTGCTCGGTTTCCGCGAAGATATTCCGGAGCTGATGGCAGCTGCCGACGTGCTGGTGCATCCGTCGCGGCTCGATGTCACCGGGCAGGTCATCTTGGAAGCGATCGTGAACGGCTTGCCCGCCGTGGTCACCGGCATTTGCGGCTTTGCCGAGCACGTTACAAAAGCGGGCGCCGGCATTGTGCTGCCGGAGCCGTTTGCCCAGCACGACCTCGATGCCGCACTGGCGCGTCTGCGCGCGCCGGCGCTGGCCAACGCGATGTCGCTCGCCGGTATTCGCTATGGCGAAGTGACCGCGCCCGTGTCCGGCCTCGATCAGGCGGCCGATCTCATCACACGGCCTGACTTATTTGATCGCTAAAAGCCGCCGCGCCCGCGGTTGTAACGACCGACGGCGCCCAGCAATAACCGGCGCGGCAACAATCGCGCGACCGACGTGACCATCCAGTTTCCGATGCCCGGCACCGCGACGCGCTCACCGCGCTGCAAGGCCTGGTAACCGATCGTGGCAACCTGCTCGGCCGATTTTGACAGCACGTCCGTGCTGTTGTCGTCGCGGAAGCCCGCGCGCGCCTGGAATTCGGTCGGCACCGGCCCGGGGCAAAGCGCCGTCACGCGAATGCCGCGCGGACGCAGCTCCCAATGCAGCGCCTCGCTGAACGAGAGCACATAGGCCTTGGTGGCATAGTACACCGCCATGCCCGGCCCGGGCAGGAAGGCCGCGACCGAGGCAACATTGAGGATGCCACCGCGCCGGCGTTCCAGCGCATCCACAAATGCGAGCGAGAGGTCCGTGAGCGCGCGCACGTTCACGTCAACCATCGCCACCTGCTCGGTCCGATCCAACGTCCCCGCCAGCCCGAGCAGCCCGAAGCCGGCATTGTTGACGACGTGGTCCGGCTCGACCGCATGGCGCGCCATGGCCTCGGCGATCTGCGCGGGCGCGTCGCTGCGCGAGAGGTCGGCAGCAAAGCACAACGGCCGCGGATGCCCCTGCGCGGCGATCTCATCGGCGAGCCGGCAGAAGATTCTGTTCACGCCGCGCCACCAGCATCAGGCCATGGCCGTGCCTGGCAAACGTCCAGGCCAGCGCAACGCCGATGCCCGCCGACGCGCCGGTGATCAAGGTGATAGGCCGCCGCTCGGACATCACGGCGAACCGATCGGCCCGCGCTCCGCCACCCGCTGGCGCAACGCGATCCGTACCTGCGCGGGAACATGCAACAGGTCGGCCGCCCGCCAGATCAGATTGTCTTCGAATTCGGTGACGCGACCGTCCGCATGCACGATCTGCCACATCATTTCGATGAGCTGCTGGCGGCCGGCTTCGTCGAGCGAGCGATTGAGCAGGCTGGTGAAGCGATAGAGGTCGACCGCTTGCTGCTCGGCTTCGATCGCCTCCGCCACCAGTTCCTGGGCGGCGGCGTCATCCAGCCCGAACCGCAGCATGAGCGCGCCGACCAGGCGATTGCGCTCGGCATCCGACATTGCACCGTCAATCATGGCGGCATGGATGAGGAGCGCGGCCGCCGCCAGCCGGTAGTCATTGTCCTCGAACCGCACCTGGTCCTTTTGTCCGACCGCGAGATCGGACAGGAACCGCTTGAACGACTTCAGCATGGCAGATCCTTTCCCGCGCCATCATCCACGAGTTTCCACGATCCGCAACAAGCGGGTTCGCATCAAATGGGCGTGATGGCGACGCGCGGTGCCCGCCACAACGGCGGCAAGATTTGCGATCGACCCCGCGCCGGGGGCTGCATCAAAATGGGAGATCTAGTTTACCGACTTGCCGCGGCGTTTGGTCTTTTCCAGCAGTTCCAGATTGTTCCGGATATAGGGATTGTCCGGCGCCTTTGACTTCGCCGCCAGCAGGGTGCGGCGCGCCTTCTGATAATCGCCGCGCAGCATGTAGGAGAAGCCCCGGTTGTTCATGAGTTCCGGGGTGTCGCCCACGATGCGGGCGGCCTGCGCATAGGCCCGGTCGGCGAGATCGAAGCGCTTGAGGCGATCATAGGTGGCGGCCAACCCGACCCAGGACTCGGCGTCGCGCGGGTGCTGCTCGACCGCGCGGCGAAAATGCTTTTCGGCCAGACCGAAATTGCCGGTTCGGAAATATTTCTTCCCAAGACTGAGGTCGTCGTTGGGGTCCTTGCCAAGAATTTGCGGGTCCGCGGCGGTCTCCTGCGGCTCCGGCGTGCCAGCCGCAGCGCCAACCGAGCCGGTCGTGGTCGGCTCGGCCCCGATCGACGCCGTGGCCGTGGGGTCGTCGCGCTGACTGTCGAGCATTCCTGTGAGTTTGGTGGACGTCTCACAGCCCGTGACCAAAACCAGGCACGCTGCCGCCACCACGAGGAACTCGACCGCTACTGATACTCATACACGCGCTCCGGGCCGGCAACGCCAATTCCCGCGTGCGATGCCGCCAGACGCACAAGCGCCCGCCGGTCGCAGCGACAGCAATCCGCAAGGTAAGGGAGGATGGTTAAGAATGTGTCGCCGGCTTCGCCAACCGAAACGGGAGCGCAGCGCTCGGCGCGGCATAAGCCGCGCCGCAAGGTCTCAGTATTTCCCGGTCGATATCCGCACGACCACCGGCAGCATGATGACGACGAAAATGACGGGGAAGATACAGAGCATCATCGGCAGCGTGAGCTTGGCCGGCAAGCTGTAGGCCTTCTCCTCGGCCCGGGACAGCCGCTTGTGGCGCATGTCGTCGGAATAAACCCGCAGCGCTTCGTTGATGCTCGATCCGAGTTCTGCGGATTGCTGGATCAGCGTCGCGAAAGCGCGCGCTTCCTCCAGACCGAGACGATCGCCGAAATGCTCGAGCGCATCGGTCATGCTCCGGCCGGCGCGAATTTCGAGACTTGTCATGTGGATGTTGGCGCACAGCGACGGATAGCTGTCGCCGAGCTCGCGCCCGACGCGCTCGAGCCCGGCCTCGATGCTCAAGCCGGAATCGGCGCAGACCACCAGAAGATCCAGAAAATCCGGGAATCCGGCGCGATGCTCGTCTCGATTTTTCTTGACCCGCCGATCGATATAGAAGCCCGGAATGAGATAGCCGACGAGGCCGCCGACCGACACCCCCAGCCAGAACATCGACGGCGTCAGGTTCATGATCGTCGGCAGTCCGGCCGACGCGCCAAAGGCCAGACCCAGCGCCAGCGCCGTTCGCATGATGAAGAAATAGGCGACCGCGCGCGGATCGAAAATGCCGGCCTGGATCAGCCGGCGCCGGAGCACCTTGGCCTCGCCGCCGCCTTGCTCCGCAGAATAGTGCTTGGTGGTGTAGTCGATCAGGCGCTGAACCGCGCGCGCGCTTGATCCGCGCAAGTTCTTCTGGTCTGCGACATCGCGCTCACCGTTATACTCGGCGATGCCGGCCGCCCGGCGCTTGACCGAGCTACGGGCGTGGGCCGTGGCCATCACGCCGAAGGCCAGCGCAGCCGTCGCGCCGAACACCATCAACGCCAGCAGCGTCGTGGAGCGGTCGCCGAAAACCCCGAGTATGACGTTGAAGAAGCTGTTCATTGGTTAGATCTTGAAGTTGACCATGCGGTACATGGTGAAATTGCCGATGAACATCCAAAACACGGCGCCCGCGAGCACCTGCTTGGTCAGCGGCTCGTCCCAGACGCTGGCGTAGAAGTTCGGCGAAACCATATTGATGATCCCGAACATCACGATCGGCAGCGACGACAGAATGATGGCGGAGGCGCGCGCTTCGGACGCGAGCGCGCGAATCTTGCGCCGCATCTTGAAGCGTTCACGAATGACCGCGGAGAGGTTTGCGAGGATTTCGCCGAGATTGCCGCCGGTCGACGCCTGGATCGCGACCGCGGTGACGAACAGCGGCAAGTCATCCTGTCCGATCCGGACGTAGAGATTGCGCAGCGCCGTCTCAAGGTCGGCACCGTAGGTGATCTCATCCACGACGATACCGAACTCACTGCCGATCGGATCGCGCATCTCGCGCGCCACCAGGCCCAACGCCACTGGCGTCGGGTGACCGGCGCGCAAGCTGCGCACGATCATGTCCAGGGCGTCCGCGAATTGCGCTCCGAACGCTTTCTGGCGGCGCTTGCGCAGGAAACGCACGACCAGATACGGGAGCAGAACACCAAAGAACAAAGCGATCAGCACCGCTTCGATCAAATCGCCGCGAAACATCACCCCGATCACGAAGCTGACCAGCGCGCCGAGCCCGACGAATACCAGCAGCTTCTTGACGCCAATCGTCAGGCCGGACTGCATCACCAGCCGGTTCAGCGATTCAAACCCGATGCTGTAGCCGCCCGTGGTGCTGAGCCCTCGCTCGCGGCGCAACTGGATGAGGATGTTTTCGCGATCGGGCTGGTTCTTGAGCAGCTTCAGTCTGCGGTTGACGTTCTTGCGGTACGAGTCACCGGCAAAGAACAGCAGATACATGCCTTCGATGAACAGCCCCGCCGAGGCTGCGACCAGGACATAGATCAGATAGATCGGATCGAAATCGAGCGACATCGCGGCGGACCTTGGCTCACAGCGGCTGCGATGGGTCGAAATACGAACCCGGGATCTTCACGCCCATGGCCAACAGGTCGTGCAGGAAGCGCGGGCGCACGCCAGTCGCCTGGAAATGGCCGACTACGCTGTTGTCGGGCCCGGTCCCAGTCCGGACGAACTTGAAGATCTCCTGCATCTGAATGATATCGCCTTCGAGGCCGGTGATCTCGGCGATCGAGGTGACCTTGCGCTTGCCGTCCGAGAGCCGCGACAGCTGCACGATGACGCTTGATCGCGGACGCGATCTGACCGCGAATCGAGGCGATCGTCATCGGCATTCCGGCCATGCCGATGAGCTGCTCGAGACGGGAGATTGCCTCGCGTGGGTTGTTGGCGTGAATGGTCGCCATCGAGCCTTCGTGACCGGTGTTCATGGCCTGCAGCATGTCGAAGGCTTCCTCGCCGCGGCACTCGCCGAGGATGATGCGTTCGGGCCGCATACGCAGCGCGTTCTTGACCAGTTCGCGCTGGCGGATTTCGCCCTTGCCTTCGAGATTGGGCGGGCGCGTTTCCATCCGCGCGACGTGCGGCTGTTGCAGTTGCAGTTCGGCGGCGTCCTCGATGGTGATCAGGCGCTCCTTCTCCGAGATGAACGCGGAGAGCGCATTGAGCATCGTGGTCTTGCCGGAGCCGGTACCGCCGGAAATGATGGTCGTGACCCGCGCCCGCACCGCCGCCGCCAGGACCTCGGCCATCTGCGGACGGATCGCGCCGTATTCGACCAGCTTGCTCAGATTGAACGGCTTCTTGGAGAACTTACGGATCGAGACCAGCGGTCCGTCGACGCCCACCGGGCGCACCGCGACGTTGACGCGGGAGCCGTCGAGCAAGCGCGCGTCGCACAGCGGATGCGATTCGTCCACGCGGCGGCCGACGGCGGACACGATCTTGTTGATGATGCGCAGCAGATGCGCCTCGTCCTTGAAGCGCACGCCGCACGGCTCCAGAATGCCGCCGCGCTCGACGTAGACGCATTCATGACCGTTGATCAGGATATCGGTGATGCTCGCATCCTTGAGCAGCGGCTCGAGCGGGCCGAGGCCGGTCATCTCGTCGAGGATTTCGGAGACGAAATCTTCGAGCTCTTGCTGGTTCAGCGCAAGGCGCTCGGCCAGGATGTATTGCGTCACCAGCTGTTTGATGTGAGCCGCGGACCTCGTCTTCCGGCAGCTTTTCGAGCGCCGACAGATTGATCTCCTCGATCAGCCGTCGATGCAGACGGACCTTGGCGTCGAGCAGCTTGTCGGACAGCAGCGGGTTTGACGCCGGCGCCGCCGGCTCCGGGGCCGGCGCGTGTTCAGGAGGGCTCCATGCGGCACCGCCGGCCGACGCCGGTTGCTCCGCGACCGGAGCTCAGGCTCCGGTGCAGCGCGACGTGCCGTGAAACGCCCGACCATTCCCATGTCTCAGTTCCGACTTCAACGACGCATCGGCAACCCAGGGCGATGCGCCCGTGCTAACGCGCCCAGCTCAGCTTGAATTGCTTCAACCCGCCTTCTTCCGCCGATTTCGCCGGCGGCGGTGGCAGAACCAGTTTCCCAGTTGCGTCGACGACCGATTGCCCGGCTTGATCTCCTCCAGCGGAATGCCGCGGTCGATCGCCTCGCGCACCAGGCTGTAGTTGTTTGGGATGCAGCCCGCGAACGACTCACCGAGCACCTGCTCGATGTCGCGCCTTGCGCAGGCCCGACGAGAACATTTTCTGCTCGAAGCGATTGATAATGACCTTGGGATTGAGCCCGTCTCCCAATCGCTCCTTGATGGCCTCCACCAGCTGCTTGGCATGGCGCAGCCCCGGCACCGTCATTTCACTGATGATGAACAGCTTGTTCGAGCCCAGCAGCACGTTGTCGGTCCAGGAGAACCATGTGCGCGGCATGTCGAACACGACGTAGTCGAAATTGCTGGAGACCATGTCCAGCAGACGCGTGACCACGTCGGGGTCGAACGACCGCATCTCGGCGGGCCGATTGGGCGCGGCGATCACGGCCAGGCCCGACGGATGATGCGACAGCATCACCTCGAGCAATTGACGGTCCAGGCGCTCCGGCCGGTGCTCGATCTCGCTGAGATTGAGCCGCGGCTCGAGGTCGAGATAGTCGGCGCAGGTGCCATGCTGAAAGTCGAGATCCACGAGGCAGGTCGACGACTTGCCGCGCCGGCCGCTGTTGAGCAGCATCATCGCGGTTTGCACTGCCAGCGTCGTGACGCCAGCGCCCCCCGCCGACGGCAGGAAGGTGTAGATTTCCGATTCCGTCACCTCGGCGCCCGCGGGCGCCGTGTCGGCAACGCGAACGCAGGTGCGCACCAGGTCAACCGGGGACACCGGCTTCACCAGGAAGTCAGCAACCCGCATCTGCAACAGCGTACGCGCCACCGAGGCGTCGAAGCGCTGCGTCACCACGATCACGGGCGGCCAGTTGCCGATTCGCGCCATCAACCGTTCGAGCGCCTGCATCTCACTGTCGACCGCAGCGTCGAGATCGACAACGACCACGCCGGCTTGATCGACCTGAATGGTATCGCCCAGACTGTCGATCGTACCGGCGACAACGGTCAGGGCGGTTTGCGGGCTCGCGTTGAACGCGGCGCGCGCCTCCTCGCCAAACGCAACGTCGGCCGTCAGAATGACGACCTGCGTCTTGCCTGCACTATTTTGCCGCCCTATCCGCATCGTTTTTACTCACGTCGCACGCCTTGCCACGAGCGCGACTGATGATCTCCGATCAGGGTCCCTTGACTGCCGTCGCCGGCGCCGCCGAGGTGGACGCACCTGTCGCGGACTGTTGACCCGCCGCCGACTGCCGCACCGACTGATCGTCCTTTGACGTCTGGGTCGGCAGCACCGGCGTGATGACCTTGCCGCGGTTGTAACGATCCTGCGCCGCCTGCATCAGCTGGCCGTTGGCCGTGATCCGGTGGTTCGCGCTGTGGCGCGGCCATGGATCAATCACCTGGGTGGCCTTGTTGGTCGCAATCGCGTCGCCCGCGCCGAGCGAGACAGCGTCTCGCCGGTCGTAATACATCTCCGAGCACCCTGCGACCGCCGCACTGATCACGACGACGGCAGCCAGCGCCTTAGTTCCTGACTGCGACCACATTGGTGCCTCCCTTCGCCAGATCGAGGACGTGCCCGCTGGACGGATCGCCGTACGGGATCATTGCGCGTTGGTCCGAACGTGTGAGCTCGGCATGACCGGTCAGGAAGAAGTCCGGGTCGTTTGCCGGAAGCGCGTTGTCGGTCGGCGTCGCGAGAACGGAACCTGGCCGTGCCGGCCGCACCAGACGCGGCGTGACGATGATGGCCAGATCGGTTTCCTTGCGCAGGTAAGAGCGGCTGGCAGAACAGCTGGCCGAGCACCGGCAGGCTGGCGAGCCACGGGACCTGCTCGATGTTGGCCTTCGATTCATTCTGCAGCAGGCCGCCGATCATGAAGCTCTGGCCGTCCCGCAACTCGATCGTGGTCGCCGCGCGGCGGACGATGATCGCCGGCACGGGCGGCATCCGGCGCCGATCGGCACCTGGTTGTTGGGATCAAGCTGGCTGACCTCCGGCTCGATCTTCAAATTGATCAGGCCGCCGTTAGAACGGTCGGCGTAAAGGCCAGGCCCACACCGTAGCGCTTCCACTCGATCGTGATCCGGTTGGAATTGCTCCGGCCGACCGGGATCGGGATTTCGCCGCCCGCCAGGAAGCTTGCGGTATCGCCCGACAGCGTCGACGAGATTCGGCTCCGCCAGCGTGCGGACCAAGCCGCGCTGCTCGAGCGCGTTGATCAGGACATCGATGGTGGTCCCGCCCGCGATCAGGCGGCCCAGCATGAAGCCGAACGGCGACACGCCCGACAGCACGCCCGCCGCGACCTCACCGGCCGGAATGGCGGTCGGGCTTGTCGGCGCGGTGATCGGAAGCTGATTGGGCCGGCGCCGCGACCCGATATTGGCGGTCATACGGCTATTGAACACGTTCCACTGCACACCGAGCTCGCGGCCGGCGTTGCGCGACGCTTCGATGAAGCGCACTTCGAGCATGACCTGCTGCGGCGACGCCACCACGACCGTGTTGATGATCTCCGGCGCGAACTGGCGCGCGATCGTCACCGCGCGATCGAGCGTGACGGCATCATGGACCTCGCCTGACAGCATGATCCGGCCGTTGATCGACGACACCTTGATGTTGCGGCCGGCGATCTTTGCGATCTCGGTGGCCAGCCGCGAAACCTCGTAAGTCACCTCGATGTCGAAAATGCCGACATGCCGGCGGTTATCCGCATAGACCGTCACCCGCGTGGTGCCGACCTTTTTGCCCAGCACCGAAATCGCCCGATCGGTCAGCGGCGTGACATCCGCCACCTCGGGATCGCCGACGGTGATGTCCGTAAACGGCGAATCGATGCGCAGATCCTCGGTCTTGCCGACCGGGACCAGCACCGTCGCCGTCCGTTTCGCGGCGCTGATCTGCAGCTCGCGTTGCGCACTGGCCGTATCAATCGCAGCCGGCGACATCAGCCAAGCCGACGCCACCATGGCAACGGTTGCGACCGTCGTGAAAAGCCGCCGCGCCCCCACGGCGCCCGCGGCTGATCGATTGGCTGCTCCCGTCCACCTGCGATGCAACAGGCTGTAGCCTGCGGCATGGCGCCCTTGATTGTTGATCATTGCAAACTCCCCACCCGTTATCCCAAAATCCCCGAAACACATTCTCAGCGCGACACTCCCACCGTCGCATCAGCGTCCTCGACCGGCACGCTGACATCGTCGCGCCTGCCCGCGCGACGCACGCCGACGGTCGCGAACCGCGGCGCTTCCCGGTCGTCTGCCAGCGTTGCTGGACCGCCCGTATTGACGAGATCGCTCAACGTCACCCTGCGGGTGTCGGCGGCCTTGGCCTCGCCGGCGCGCCGCAACATCAGCGACAGCGTTCCGACAGTCGACGACAGCGCCAGCTTTTGCGCATCCGCGGCGGCGACTTCGAGCGTCACGGCGCGCGCGACCGAGGGCTTGTCGGTGCGATCATCGGCGGTTTGGTCGATTGCCAGCACCTTGACGCCCTGGAGCACGACATCGTTGGAGTTGGCCTTGTCGGCCTGTCGCGTCAGCGCGACGTCAACGCGATCGCCCGGCAGGACGAAGCCGGCGACGCCATCAACGTCGTTGACGCGGATGGTAACGGCACGCATGCCATCGGAGATCATCGCCGATAGCGTCGCGCGCTGGCCAGGGCCGGTCACTTTCGCGGCCAGCACCGGCTCGTTGGTTTCGATCGCCGACAGCACGACGCGACGCCCCGCGGACATCACGTCGGAAATCTTTCCGAATGCGCCGGGCGGCACGGCTTCCTGAGGCCATTCCACTTCGCGCAAGGATGACGCGTTGAGCTCGGCGCCGAAGCGCAGCGGCCGGCTGGCGACCACGATGGTCTGCGCCGCAGTCGGTTTCCTGTTGGCCTCGAGATCGCGCACGCGCATCTCAGCCTGGCTGTTGAGCCAGGACTGCGCGATGAATACGGCGAGCAGTCCGAACAGGACGGCGACGCCGATCATGACAGCGGTACTGATGCGCACGACGGCAAATTCCCTAACGCACGCGGATTCTTCGCGTGCCACATCCGCATATAGGCGCCAGGGAGGTATTGAATTGGTGAAGTAACGGTCGCTTCTGGTGCTATGCTGAAGATTGCTTGAAGCCCTATGTTTTACGAGCGGTGTATCGATCGCCCGCGGGTTGTTCGAGTCGCATTGCAAAGCGCGTCGCTAACATTCGATTCACCACAAAGTCGTTCGGAAAAGCTGCATTTTTGATGAGTTGATTGCCAAGGCGCATGGTTGCCGGGTGGTGGACAAACGGCGCCGGCAGAATTCGCTAACGATGATGATGGTAGGAGCGTGCGCGGCCGCCATGGTAAAGGAACGGTGACCAACGTTGATCCGCGCACGGCCTTGCGGCACCATGCGCCGGTCGCACACTCGGGAGGAAATCATGAAAAAGCCACGGATCAGCTACGTCGACCCCGCCACGACCGATGCCGCCATGCAGGCTGAGTTCGCGCGTTGCGCGCGCGAGGGGACCCCGCGCCCGGAGAGCCAGGCTGTCCGGGCGCATGTACCGGCGGTGTTCTGGTCGTTTGCCAACGCCTGGCGCGACACCTTCCACACCGGGATCGCCGATCATGGCATCAAGGAACTGTGCCGGCTTTATGTGTCGCGCTCGGTGATGTGTGAGTTCTGCGGCAACCAGCGCTCGATGAAGGCAGCGAATGCGGGAGCCGTGATCGAAGACCACGTCAAGGACCTCATCAATTTCGAGACCTCGACCCAATACGACGATCGCCAGAAGGCCGCCCTCTCCTATGCCGAGGCCATTACCTGGGATCTCCCGGTCAACGACACGTTCTGGGCGCGGCTGCACCGGCACTTCAGCGAGCCGGAATTGGTCGAGATCGGCTTCTTTATCGCGTTGACCATGGGACAGCAGCGCTGGCTGCGCACGCTCGATATCGAGCATCATCAGGTTCTGGTCGGAAGCGATGGCTCGATGGCGCCGGGCTTCGAGACCGAAGACGCGCTCAAGCGCTCCAAGGCCGACCCGAGCTACTGGGCCAACAAGCGCCCAGCGCGGGCGTCCGAAGCGGCCGAGTGAGGCGACGCGCGGCATGGGCGACGTCTACGGTACCGTGAAGGTGGCGGCGGTGCAGGCCGCTTCGGTCTTCCTCGATCGCGAAGGCTCGACGGCGAAGGCCTGCCGGTTGATCCGGGAGGCCGGGCGCAACGGCGCGCGGGTGATCGGCTTTCCCGAAGGTTTCATCCCCGCGCACCCGGTCTGGTATCACCACCATTCCGCGACCGGCGCGATCTCCAACAAGCTTGCGACCGAGCTGTTCAAGAACGCGGTCGAAATCCCAGGCCCCGAGACCGAGGCACTGGGCCAAGCCGCGCGCGACGCCAATGCCTATGTCGTGGTCGGCGTCTGCGAGAAGATTCCCGGCACCATCGGGACGATGTTCAACACCCAGATCTATTTCGGACCCGACGGCAGCCTGATCGGCAAGCACCAGAAGATCATGCCGACCGTGGGCGAGCGGCTTGTTCATATGGGCGGCTACGGCGACACGTTTGGGGCATTCCAGACCGAGTTCGGACCGATGAGCGCGCTGATCTGCGGCGAGAACTCGAACCCGCTGGCGGTGTTCGCGCTCACCGCCGAAGGCACGCGCATCCATGTCATGAGCTGGCCCAACCACTTTCCGGTCAGCGGCGACCCGCTGCGCAACCGGGTTGCGATCGACGCGCAATCGTTTGCGCAGATGAGCAAGGCGTTCGTGATCGCGGCGTGCGGCACCGTCGACGAACGGATGATCGAGATGCTCAAGGCCGGGCCGGACGGCGAGAAGTTCCTGCGCGACCCCGATTGCTGCGGCGGCTCCTGCATTGTCGCGCCCAACAGCCGCATCATCGCCGGCCCGATGGGCGCCGAAGAAGGCATTCTCTACGCCGACTGCAATCTCGAGATCGGCATCCAGATGAAGCTGCGGCACGATTTTGCCGGCCACTACAACAGGCCGGACATCTTCCACCTGCACATCAATCGCACGGCACCCAAGCTCTATTCGGTACACGGCGAAGCGGCGGCGCTACCCGGCGCGGAGACGCCGGCACTGGAGCGGCCGCGCAGCCTGCTTGAATCGCCGGGCTCGAACGGCGAAGAATAACGCCTCCCCTGTCATCTCGATGACGGATCAAAGCTCGCAAGGACCCTCCATGTCGTCTGGCGTCACCACCACCGATCCCCGCGTCACCTCTGCGATCCACCATTGGGCGCCGCGCTTCGTCGCCCAGGGCGTCGTGCTGTCCGATTTCGAGGACGTCACCTCGTCGCTTAAGTCGTGGGACGACTGGTGCGCGGCCTGGTCCGCCCGCGCCGCCGTGCATGAAAAGCTCGGCCGCGAAGCGCTGGCCGACAAGAAGGTCCTCACCGCCGCCGAGCATTTGCAGCGCGCCGGCGTCTACTATCATTTCGGCAAGTTCCTGTTCGTGCAGGACCTCGCGCAGATGAAGGCCGCGCATATGAAGGCGGTCGAATGCCGCAATCTGGCGCTGCCTTACCTCAAGCCGAAGGGCGAGCGGGTCGAGATGCCGTACGAAGGCAAGTGGCTCGCCGGCATCCTGCGCAAGCCCGAGGGCGTCGCGAAACCGCCGGTGCTGGTGTTCGCCTGCGGGCTCGACTCCTGCAAGGAGGAGACCGAAACCTACGAGAATCCCTATTTGGCGCGCGGCATCGCGACGCTGGTGTTCGACGGGCCGGGCCAGGGCGAAGGCGAATATGATTTCGCCATCCGCGGCGACTACGAGGTCGCGGTCAAGGCCGTGATCGACTACATCGAGACCCGCAACGACCTCGACGCCTCCCGCGTCGGCATGGCCGGCATCAGCCTCGGCGGCTACTACGCGCCGCGTGCGGCGGCGTTCGAGAAACGCATCAAGGCCTGCCTCGCGCTCGGCGGTCCTTACGACTGGGGCGAAAGTTTCGCGGGCGTGCCGGATCTCACCCGCGAAGCGTTTCGTGTCCGCTCCAAGAAGGCGACGCTCGACGAGGCGCGCAAGCACGCGGCGACACTCTCGCTCAAGGGCGTGGCGCAGAACATCACCTGCCCGATCTACATCATGAACGGCAAGCTCGACCGCATCGTGCCGGCGTCGGAGACCGAACGTCTGGCGCGCGAGGTCAAGGGACCGGTGACGCTGCACCTGATCGAGGATGGCAACCACATCGCCAACAACCGCAGCTACGCGTGGCGGCCGCGCGCCGCCGACTGGCTGGCGGAGCAATTGAAGGCGATCTAACTCCGCCGTCATCCTGAGGGCGAGCCATTGGCGCGTCGCGACTGTGGCGCAGCGTCTCGCGGATGGACCGGGCGGAGAGCTGTGCAATACCCGCTATTGCCAGAACTGAAACAGTCTCAGGCCGGCGAACGCGGCACGCGCATCGAGTCCGACCAAAGCGCATGCCGCAAAGATTGTTTGCCAGAACCACCCGCTCAGCCCGGGCACAAAGAACAGCGCGGCCACCAAAACGAGGATCGCGACCGGCGCGACACGCCGGCCCAGCGCGCGCAATGGCGCCGGCAGGAAAGGCTCGATAATGCCCCAGCCGTCGAGACCGGGACATGGAATGAGATTGAAGATCAGCGCCGTCACCTGCAGCAGCGCCAGGAATGCCAACGCCGCGTACAGGACCGGAGCGGTGCTGGCGAGTTGCGGCACGGCCGCAAACAGCGCCATCAGCGCCGCGAGCACGACCGCCGTGCCGAGCGGCCCTCCGGCCGAGACCAGCGCCCCATAAGCGCGCCGGCGCAGATACTGCGTGTTGATGTAGACGGCGCCGCCAGGCAGTCCGATGCCGCCCAGCGCCATGATCAAGAGCGGGAAGATGATGCTGTATTGCAGGTCCGTGTAGCGCAGCGGGTCAAGCGTCAGGTACCCCTTGTCGCGGACCGTCCGATCACCGCAATGATAGGCGACAATCGCGTGTCCGAATTCGTGCAGGCAGAGGGAAATCACGAATCCGATGAACACGAACGGAAACACCAGCGCCCGCGCGTGGTCCGGGCGGTAGAGCATCCAGACCGCGCAAAGCAGGAATGCCGCGATCAAATGCGAGAAATGTCGAACTGATCGGCCAAGCCTTCGACGGCCGCGCTGGTTCGGAGCGCTCCTGCTGCCAGTCCGACACGAGACGCTCCTGTGGCTATTCAAGTCTGTCAGCGTTAGCAGCTGCGATACTCGCGTGCCGCCTAGAGCGGCACCGCCACCGGCTGTCGGGTCGCCACCTGTTCCTGGACCAGTTTGTTGAGACTCATCATGTCGACCTTGCCGGAGCCAAGCATCGGCATCTTGTCGAGGATCATGATCTCGGCCGGGATCATCAGCTCGGAGGCGTGCCGCTCGCGCGCGAACGCGATGAATTGCGAGCGCGTGGCGTCTTTCTGCTGCGTCACAAGAATCAGCCGCTCGCCTTTGCGCGCGTCCGGCACCGCCACCACCGCTGACGGCGCATTGGGCCACAGGTCGCCCGCCAGCGTTTCGACCGCCGCCAGCGAGATCATCTCGCCGCCAACCTTGGCGAAGCGCTTGGCGCGACCCTTGATCATGACAAAGCCCTGCTCGTCGATGGTGACGATGTCGCCGGTGTCATGCCAGCCGTCTTGCGGCGGCTCGAGCATGCCCGGCCGCTCGACCTTGAGGTAACCGAGCATCACGTTGGGGCCGCGCACGAACAGGCGGCCGCCCTCCTCCACGCCCTCGACCTTTTCCAGCCGCGCTTCCATCCCGGGCAGGATGCGGCCGACGGTGCCGAACTTGTTGAACATCGGCGTGTTGAGGGCGAGCGCCGGCGCCGTTTCGGTGACCCCATAGCCTTCGAGAATGCGCAGGCCGAATTTTTCCATGTAGACGCGGCGAGTCGATTCCTTCACCGGCTCGGCGCCGGCAAGGATGTAACGCAGCGATCGGAAATCGTAAGGATGCGCCACCCGCGCGTAACCGTTGAGGAACGTGTCGGTGCCGAACATGATGGTGGCGTTCACGCCATAGATCAGTTCCGACACCGTGCGGTAATGCAGCGGCGACGGATAGAGATAGATCGGCACGCCCGAGACCAGCGGCAGCATGGCGCCGACCGTCAGTCCGAACGAGTGGAACACCGGCAGCACGTTGAACACCTTGTCGCGGCGGCCGAAGTCGATGCGCGCCGCCGCCTGCGCGGCGTTTGCCAGCATGTTGCGGTGAGAAAGCACGACACCTTTGGGCACGCCCTCGGAGCCCGACGTGAACAAGATGGCCGCCCAGTCGTCAGGCTTTCGCTCCACCAGCGGCTTGTTGCGGCTGAGCAATCCGCGAATCTTGTCCAACGCGGTGATGGTCGGCCGGATATCCTCCAGATAGACGATCGACACTTTTGCGCTGAGCGCGGCGACCAGATTGTCGAGCCGGCCCTTCTCGACGAAGATGCGCGAGGTGACGATGGTCGAGGCCTCCGCCGCCTTGCACCCGGCGAGGATATTGGAGGCGCCGGCAGTGAAGTTGATCATCGCCGGCACCCGGCCGGCGGACATCAAACCAAGAATGGTCACGATCGCGCCGTTGGAGTTCGGCAGCATCACGCCGATCGGCCCTGCCCTCGGACGCGAGCGGCATCAGCTTGGTGCCGAGAATGGACGCGCGCCGTCAGCAGCCGCTTGTAGGTCATCGCGCCCGTGACGGGATCCTCGGTGGCGACGCGCTTCTGCCCATGCAGTTCGGCCGCCTCGATCACGGCGCGGATGACCGTGCGGTCGGTCGAGGTGGTGCGGAACACCAGATCGGACATGATGCCGTAGAGCGCGGCGCCCGCCGCCTGCCGGCGCCTGCGGCCCTTGAGCGCGGGATCGACCGTGAGCTTGACCGGCTCCAGCACGGTGACCGTGACCTTGGGAAACCATTTGCGCCGGACCTGGTCCTTGCGACAGCCGGCTGAACGGCGTCTGCTCGAGCCCCTCGATGCGCACCGGCACCACTTCGGCATCGGCCTTGTCGGCGATCATCGCGGCGCCGTCATAGACCTTCATCAGGCTGCCGGTGACGGTGATGCGCCCCTCCGGAAAGATGATCAGCGCCTTGCCGGCCTTCACCGCGTCGATCAGCGTGCGCACCGCCAACGGCCGCATCGGATCGAGCGGCAGCGCGTCGGTGAGCTTGAGGAACGGCCTGACCCACCACATCCGCGCAATGCCGACGTCGATGGCGAACACCGGCTTGCGGCTGCGCAACGACATCGCCAGGCCGGCGTCGAGGAAGCTGACGTGGTTGAGCGCGATGATGACGTTCGGCCCGGCCTTGTGCAGATTTTCCAGCCCGTGCACCTCGATGCGGAACAGCGCGCGGTAGATGATCGACAGCGCGTCGCTCAGCGCGCTCGCCGGCATGGTGCGGCCGATGGCGATAGGCGACGCCGAGGCTGGCGACGCCGATCAGCATGAACAGCATCGGCGTGGTCGCGCCGGCCGAGCTGCAGCAGCGCGATCGCGACCGTGCTCAGCGCCATCGCACGCGGCGTTGAGCACGTTGACGCCGGCGACCACGCGGGCGCGGCGATCGACCCCAGCCCAGGCCTGCACCGCCGCAAACACCGGCACGATGAACAGGCCGCCGGCGATCGCGAGGCCGGCCAGATCGACCGCGATCCGAATGCCGCGCAGCGAGCCGAACACGGCGGAGATGCTCTGTCCCTGACGCCGCCGGCACCAGGCCCCAGGTCGCAAAGCCGAGATCGAACGCAAACACGCCGAGCAACACGGCGCCGATCACCGTCGGCAGCAGGATGATGCGGCCGGCCGCGAGCCAGGCGGCGAGGCCGGAGCCGACCGCGATCGCGACCGAGAAAATCGCGAGGCAGAGCGTCACGACCTCTTCGGTGCCGCCGAGCACGTTCTTGACCAGCGGCGGCAGCAGCGACAGCGCGACCGCGCCGACGAGCCAGAACCAGCTCGTCACGAACGCGCCCCACCAGATGCGCGGGTCTTCGCGCAGATGCTCGAGCAGATCGCAGGTCGAGACAGCGATGTTGGACGGATCGACAAGCGTCGGGCGCAGCCTCGCCGGTCGGCGGGATGAACAGGCTGGCGACCCAGCACAGCAGCGCGAACACGATCATCAGCAGCGCGAAGAACGCCGGATCGCCGCCGTCGCGTGGCGGCAAGCCCGCCGACGATGGTGCCGAGCAGGATCGCGATGAAGGTCGCGCCTTCGACCAGCGCGTTGCCGGCCGGCAGTTCCGAGCGCTGCCAGATGGTCGGGCAGGATGCCGTATTTGATCGGGCCGAACAGCGCCGCGATCACGCCGAACAGAAACAGCGCGATGAACAAGATCGGCACCGAGTGCATGACAGAAGCCGAGCACGGCGATGAACGCGACGCCGATTTCGACGAGCTTCAATCGCTGCGCGACCAGCGCCTTGTCGAAGCGGTCGGCCATCTCGCCGCCGAAGCGCCGACAGAAAGAAAAACGGAGCGATGAAGACCGCCGCCGCCAGCGTGATCAGCGCTTCGCGCCTGCGGATCCGCCGATCTTGAACAGGATCAGGAAGACCAGCGCGGTCTTGAGAAAATTGTCGCTGAACGCCGAAAAGAACTGGCACCAGAACAGGGGCGCAAAACGCCGCGTCAACATCAGGGAGAGCATGGCTCTGACGCTCCGGTCATACGGTCGGGCCGGTGTCGCCCGGCGGCCCTAAAAGACGATATTTTCGGCGAAAGGACAATCGGCCGCGTCGACCCGTCGCCGGGCCGGCGCAGCCAAAAAACGTCCTATGAATCAGCAGTATAGCACCAACCCGCCGCGGTGCTTCGCGATATCAAGTGGATTGCTAGTAATTTCCGATGTGCCAAGCCCCGGGATGACGGACCTTGATCTCGGCCGCCTCCGCCAGCGTGCGCGCGCCGACATGCAGCATCTCGGTCTTGATCTCATCCAGGAACAGGTCGACCACGTGCGGAGCGCCGGCCTCACCCAGCGCGCCGAGGCCGTAAGCGAAGCAGCGGCCGGTGAAGCAGAACTTCGCCCCGAGCGCGAGCGCGCGCACCACGTCGAGCCCGCCGCGGATGCCGGAATTGATCATGACCGGCACGCGCGAACCGACCGCCGCCACGATCGTCGGCAGCACGTCGACCGATGCCGGCGCGCCGTCGAAATGCCGGCCGCCATGGTTCGACACCCAGATGCCGTCGGCGCCCAGCGCCACCGCGCGCTCGGCATCCTCCGGATGCAGGATGCCCTTCAGTACCATCGGGCGCTTCCATTTATCACGGATGCGCTTGAGCTCGTCCCAGGTGTGGCTGCCGCCGGACCGCAGCTGCATCACCTCCGCGGTCGCGTTCTGCGTCGCCTTCGCCGCGTATGGCACGAGGTTGGCCGTGATCGGCATGCCGTTGCGCAGCAATTGCATGGTCCAGGCCGGCGACGTCAGCACCTGATAGGTGGTCCAGGGATTGATCGGGAACGGCACCCGGGTGCCGTTACGGATGTCGCGCGGCCGCTTCGACTTGCCGGCCGAGTCCACCGTCGGCACCAGCACATGGGCACCGGCCTCGTCCGCGCGCCGCACCAGATCGAACGTGATGGCATGGTCGTTATGCGGAAAACGATAGAGCTGGAACCAGAACACATCGGGCGCAATCGCCGCGATCTCCTCGATCGAGGCATTGCCGGGCGTCGCCAGCACATACGGGATGTTCTGCCTTTGCGCCTCGGCGGCGAACATCTTCTCCGCGCCCGGCCACATCAGGCCGGCGGAGCCCATCGGCGCGACGCCGATCGGCGCGGCGTATTTGCGCCCGAAAAGTTCCGCCTCGGTGTTGGCCTTGCCCTCGATGCAATAGCGCGGCAGCAGCTCGATCGCCTGGAAGGCATCGGTGTTGCGCTTAATGCAATATTCCTCGGTGGCGCCGCCGTCGACGAAATCGAAGCCGAAGCGCGGCACCCGACGGAGCGCCTTGCTGCGAAGATCGTCGATGGTGGGATAGCGCTGGCGCAGCTGGGTGGTGGCGCCGTTTCTCGACATCGCGACCGAACCCCGCTCAACCATGGCTTCCTCCTTGTGGCAGCCCCGCGGCGCCTGTTCCTAGTACCTTTAATTGATACCTTTACTTGGGCGCGCCGACCCTTGCTAGTGGCGTTTGGATTTGGCATTCGCGTCGCTTGCTTGCTGCCAGGTCGGTGGCGCATGTCAAATCCGCTCCACGAGTAGCTCCACTCGTAGATGTCTGGCATTCGCGTCTCCGCACTTGGCCATGGCCGCCCATTCGTGCCATTTTACGGCCGGGGACGGAGTGCAGCCGGTGCAAGCCGGCGATGATCTTGGGGTTGTCGGTGTGACCGATACGACAAGCGTCGAAAATCTCCTCCAAACCACGAACACCCGCGATCGCCATCTGTTCGGACCCGGTCCGAAGCGGATCTTGTCGTTCGACGGCGGCGGCGTGCGCGGGGCGATCTCGGTCGCCTTCCTGGAGCGCATCGAGACCCTCTTTGCCGAGCACCAACGCAAGGTCCTGACCGACTATATCGCCGCCAAGGAACGCGCCGGCGTCGCCGACGACAAGCTGGCCGCCGCCAAGGCCAAGCTGGCCGCGCCGTTCCGGCTTGCCGACTGGTTCGATCTCGTCGGCGGAACCTCGACCGGATCGCTGATCGCCGGCGCGATCGCGCTCGGCTTCAACACCAGCGACATCAAGTCGTTCTATCTCGATCGCGCGCCGTTCGTGTTTCAGCGCCCGTTCTGGCGCATCCCCGGCCTGCAGGCGAAATTCGATGCCCGCGCCTTGCAGCAGGAGATCGATGCAATCGTCGCAAAGCGCACGCTCGACAGCGAGGAGCTCATCACCGGCTTGTCGGTGGTAGCCAAGCGCATGGACACCGGCAGCCCGTGGATCCTGACCAACAACCCGCGCTCGCCCTATTGGGAGACCAAGCCACCGACGCCGGAAGACCCCGGCTACATCGGCAACCGGCATTACAAGCTTGCGACGCTGGTGCGCGCGAGCACCGCGGCGCCGCACTTCTTCGATCCGGAAATCGTGCAGATCATCGCCGACGAGGAGAAGAACGCGCAGCCGGCCGGACCGGAAGACCGCGACTGGCTCGCCAAGATGAACGACAACCTCGGGCGCTTTCCACGGCTGACGGCGTGGCTGACGCGACTGCGCGCGCTGCGGATCGCTAGCGAGAAAGGTCCCCGACCGGAAACGCACGGACTGTTCGTCGACGGCGGCGTGACGCCGTTCAACAATCCCTCGATCGCGCTGCTGATGCAGGCGCTCATCAAACCTTATGGCCTCTGCTGGCCGCTCGGGCCCGACAAGCTCACCGTCGTGTCGATCGGCACCGGCTCCTACCGCGCCAAGCTGTCGTTCACGGATCTCGGCTTTGCCGGACCGCTCAAGCTCGCGCTGCATTCCTTGCTGTCGATGATGGGCGACACCCAGACCATGGCGCTCGCGCAGATGCAGTGGCTCGGCGATTGCCCCGACCCATGGCCGATCAATTCCGAGATCGGGAGTCTCGCCGGCGAATTGCCACCGGATCGTCGCTGGTTCCGTTTCATGCGCTACGACGTGCAACTTGAGCAACCTTGGATCGCAAGCCAGCTCGACATGCCGCTATCCGAGGACGTCGTCACCTCGTACCGCAATATGGACGATCCTGCGATCATCGAGTTGATCTACCTGCTGGCCGTCGAAGCGGCGAAGCGGCAGGTCAAGGTCGAGCACTTCCTCCGAGTTCTTAGAGAGTTGCGTTGACTGGCTCTATGAGTCATCGCCGGGCTTGACCCGGCGATCCATCCTTTTCGCAAGACGATGGATGCGCGGGTCACCAGGGCGGTTACGCCCGTCTTCGACGGGCTATGCCCGCGCATGACGTGATGGCTTCTCAAACCGGCGCGGCGTGAACCGACAGATCGCGGATTGTTGCCTGCGAGCCCGACAACGGATTGGCCGGATCCCATGAATAGCGCAGCGTCTCGAACCGCATCGAGCGCGTATCCACCATGACCAGTCGCCCAACCAGGCCCTCACCGAAGCCGACGATCTCGCGGATCACCTCGAGCGCCATCATCGCGCCGATCACGCCGGCCATCGCGCCGAGCACGCCGGCTTCGGCGCAAGCCGGCACGGTGCCGGGCGGCGGCGGTTCCGGAAACAGGCAGCGATAGGTCGGATTGGGCGTGCCGTCGGCCGTGCGCTCGTGCGCGCGGATGGTGGTGAGCGTGCCGTCGAAGGTGCCCATCGCCGCGGTGACCAACGGCTTCTTGGCGAGGAAGCAGGCGTCGGACACCAGATAGCGCGTCGCGAAATTGTCGGAGCCGTCGGCGACGATGTCATAGCGCGCGATCAGATCGAGCGCGTTGGCCGCGCTCAGCCGCACCGGATGCAGTTCCACCGCAACATGCGGGTTGAGGCGCCCGATGACGGCGGCGGCGCTGTCCACCTTGGGTGCGCCGATATCGGGCGTGCCGTGGATCACCTGGCGCTGCAGGTTGGACAGCGACACCGTGTCGTCATCGACGATCCCGATGGTGCCGACGCCGGCCGCCGCGAGATAGAGCAGCGACGGTGCGCCGAGCCCGCCGGCGCCGATCACCAGCACGCGGGCGCGCTTGAGCGCATTCTGGCCGGGCCCGCCGACCTCGTGCAGCACGATGTGGCGGGCGTATCGTTCGAGTTCCTCAGGCGTGAGCATGGCTGCGGCTTATAGCATCCTAGCTGCGGCTATGCCGAATGTCGCGCCAGCGGCGGCGAACTAAGGTGACCTTGGGACGCTCTGCTCACTTGTGCTTGAACGCCGCCGGACGCTTTGCCACGAACGCCGCCATGCCTTCCTTCTGGTCCTCGGTCGCAAACAGCGCATGAAACACCCGCCGTTCGAAGCGGATGCCTTCCGCGAGCGGCATCTCGAATGCGCGGTTCACCGCCTCCTTGGCCGCCATCAGCGCCGGCAGCGACAGCGCGGCGACCGCTTCGGCGACCTTCATCGCTTCGTCCATCAGGCTCGCCGCCGGCACCACGCGCGAGACCAAGCCGGCGCGCTCGGCCTCGGCGGCATCCATCATGCGGCCGGTGAGGATCAGGTCCATCGCCTTGGCCTTGCCGACCGCGCGCGGCAACCGCTGCGTGCCGCCGATGCCCGGGATGATGCCGAGCTTGATCTCGGGCTGGCCGAATTTCGCGGTGTCGGCGGCGATCACGATGTCGCATTGCATGACCAGCTCGCAGCCGCCGCCGAGCGCGAAGCCCGCGACCGCGGCGATCACCGGCTTGCGCGCATTCGCGGTGGCGTGCCAGGCGGCGGCGAAGTCGCCCATGAAGGCGTCGACTGCCGATAGGTCAGCCATCTCCTTGATGTCGGCGCCGGCGGCAAACGCCTTCTCCGAGCCCGTGATCAGAATGCAGCCGATGCCGGTGTCGGCATCGTACGCAGCAATGGCCTGCGCGAGCTCGGCATTGAGCGCGGTGTTGAGCGCATTGAGCGCCTGCGGCCGATTGAGCCGGATGATGCCGACGCGATTTTTGGTTTCGACGAGGATGTTTTCGGTGCTCATGGTTCCCCTTATAGCACTTTCAAGGTCGCGGCCTCTCCTCCGCTCATTCCCGCGAACGCGGGAATCCAAAATCGTCCTTGAAACTTTCTGGGTCCCCGCTTTCCGCCTTCGCGCTCCGCGCTTCGGCGGATTCGAACCCGCCGTAGCTCGAACCGAGCGGAGGAGGGTCTCGGGGACGAGCGGACGACGAGCCGGGGCATGACGACCTCGATGAACTGCCTTAGGATGCGTCGGACTAGGGAGGTAACAATGAAACACAATCCATCTATAGTGCGGCCCGTCTGCGCGGCGATTGCCGCCACCATGCTGGGATTCGCATCCATGACGACCGAGGCGCAGGACAAACCGCCGCTCAATCTCGCGCGCGACGGCTACTTCTATGTCGGCGGCGAGCCCACCAAGATCGACGGCAAGACCTTCATCGCCGGCCAGATGTATGTCGAATATCGCATTCCGGCCAAGCAGACCTCGCCCTACCCGATTATCATGGTGCACGGCGGCACGCGCTCCGGCGCGAACTGGACCGGTACCCCGGACGGCCGCGAAGGCTGGGCGCAATATTTCGTCCGCCGCGGCTACGCGGTCTATGTCGTGGATCAGCCCGGGCGCGGGCGCTCGGCTTATGTCCCCCAGGCCTACGGCCCGCCGCGCCTCGCCAATGCCGAGAGCGCGCAGCAGCGCTACCTGCAGCAGGCGAAATACAATCTCTGGCCGCAGGCGCATCTGCACAATCAATGGCCCGGCAGCGGCGAGATCGACGATCCGGCCTCGCGGCAGATCCTCGGCAGTTTCCTGCCGGAAATCGCGTTCCCGAAATCGGTCGCCATCACCCACGCGGCGATGCTGCAATTGCTCGACCGGCTCGGTCCCTCGATCGTGCTGGTGCATTCGCAGGGCGGCCCGCTCGGCTGGCTCGCCGCCGACGCCAAGCCCGACCTGGTGCGCGCGATCATCGCGGTCGAGCCGAACGGACCACCCAACCGTTCCGTCCGCTTTGTCGGAGCGCCGGAATGGTTCAAGGAAGGCTCGGTCGAACTGCCGTATGGCATTACGCCGCTGCCGATCACCTTTGCGCCAGCGATCAAGGACCCGTCCGAGATCAAATGGGTGAAGGAGGACAAGCCGGACTCGGCTGATCTCGTCACCTGCTGGAAGCAGGCCGAGCCGGCGCGGCAACTGCCGAACCTGCAGCGCATGCCGATCGCTTTCATCACCGCGGAGGCGTCGTATCACGCCGCTTACGATCACTGCATCATGCGCTTCCTCAATCAGGCCGGCGTCAAGCCGACCTGGATCAAGCTCGCCGACGTCGGGCAACGCGGCAACAGCCACAACATGATGCAGGAGAAAAACTCCGACGCGATCGCCGAGGTGATCTATCAGTGGCTGCAGAAGACGCTGCCGGCGGTGAGGTAGCGCAAATTGTTCTGGGTCATTCCGGGGCGCCGCGAATGCGGCGAACCCGGAATCCACACGCCGCAGCCAAGAATATGGATTCCGGGCTCGCGACCTTGTCGCGCCGCTAAGACGGCGGAGCCAATGTCTGCGCAACCATCATCCCTCTTGCAAAAACCGACGATCAATCAGCCTGTTCGATCGGGAATGGCGTCGGCTCCCAGAATTTTTCCAGCTTCAAATTCTTGACCGACTGCGCTTCGTAGCCATGCAGCAGCCGCGCGAGGCCAGGACGATCGTTGGCGGCGATCAGCGGGCAGAGTTCTTTCGTGATCCGATCGTACTCGTCTTGCATTTCGGGCAGATACCGTCCCTTGGCGCGGTCTGGTGGTCATGTATCACAGATCGATCTTGCACCGCATCGATATCGCCACGCGCGACATCGACAAATATCTTGCGATCGCCATAAAGATCCAAGAATGTATCGCGGGAATCGAACCTTTGACGTGAACGTGACGAAATCGTCGATCGTTTTGACCGAGTCGCAGATTGACGGTAACGCCTCGCCCTCGATCGCCGCACACAGATCCTCGGGCAGTGTCCGGTTCGCTGTTGTCCCAAACGACCCGTAGGACCATAAGACTCGTTCGCCCCAATTGTATTAAAAGCCGTCGCAAGGCTCGAACAGGAAGATGACGGCCCACGTTGGAACAAACAGCAATGGATCGAGGCTGCGGCCCAAGTGAATCCCGCGTAAGATGTGGTGCATAGGCTTGACCACGATCAAGCGCCCGGCCAACACAAGATCAGGATTACGCTGCAAGAGCGGCTGTACCGCATGCTTGACTTGCGCGACGGTGGTCATCGGCTAGGTCCTGCAAAAAATAATCAGTATGCGTTTCACGCTGCTCGCAACAAGGTGGCCGAAAAAGGATGTCGGTGTCAGCTTCGTTCCGGATCGCCGCGACAATGGCAAGTCCGGAATGATGACAAGTCAAAATGATGACCAGCCAATATATGCACAGGCATCATCGCTCCCACAAAGCTAGCGATCAACCAGCCTGTCGATCGGGAATGGCGTTGGCTCCCAGAATTTTTCCAGTTTCAGATTCTTGACCGACTGCGCTTCGTAGGTGTGTAGCAGCCGCGCGAGGCCAGGACGATCGTTGGCCGCGATCACCGGGCAGAGTTCCTTTGTGACCCGATCGTACGCGTCCTGCATGTCGGGTAGGTACCACTTCTTGGCTCGATCGGACCTCATATAGTCACAGATCGTGCTTGCAGCCTCTAAATCGCCGCGCGCGACGTCGACAAAAATCTTGCTCGCCGGATAAAGGTCCAAGTAGGTATCGGGAAAACGCTCCTCCGACGTAAACGTGACGAAATCGTCGATGGTCTTGATTGAGCGCATTGACGGCAGTGCTTCGCGCTCGATCGCCTCACACATCCTCCTCTGGAATGTGCCGGCTCGCTGATATCCCAAACGGATCCTGGTCCAAAGACACGGCCTCCCCAGTGGAACCCAATTTGGTCGCGCGGCTCGGCATATAGAAGATGATCGACCACGTCGGTACGAAGAGCTTGGGATCGAGGCTGCGATCGATATAAACTCCACGCAAGATATGGTGCACGGGCTTGATCACGACCAAGCGCCCGATCAGTGCGAGGTCTGGATTGCGTTGCAAGAGCGGCTGGACGGCTTGCCTGACTTGCGCGACGGTGGTCATCGACGAGACCTGACTTCAGTAACAATAATGCGCTTCGTATTTGGGAAATATTTAAAGGCGCTTTCCGCAATTTCAGCCATTCGCCTGGCACCTAGGCCAGCTTCGGCCAGTTTTTATATCATACACGCAGATCGTTCCGTCGCCCAACATTTTCAAACACGTCTATACGAATTGATCCTCGAGAGCCATACACGCTGCATCATCCTTTGACCTTTCACTCTAGACACTTCAGCGCGAAAATTCATGATCCTTGAGACTACGCAATCTGTTGCTTAAGAAGTGTATGCACCGCCGTCCCAAATTGTTGTGGCGACATGATGCCTCCACCAGCCCTGACGAACTCGGTCGCTCGATCGGTCCGCTGTTGAACCTCTCCAAGCCGCGGACACGCATTTCGCACCTGATCTCGGTTGAGCAGGCTCGACTTTGGGACGGCCGAGCTCCCCGCTTTCACCGAATCGAAATTCTCTCGCGTTGAACTCGAGGACCGCGCGACGATCAGGGGTGTTTTGCGCGGACAGCGCCGTGAACAGCGCCAACGCCGCTTCGATCCCGCGTTGAATCGGACGTATGAGCCGATCAACACGGGCCTGATGTACAAGCGGATGCTCGCCCGTATCAATGCGGCGAGAACCAGCGCCTGAGCCTCCGGTGTCCGTCCATTGGCCGCCGTCCGAATGTCCGGCAGGAACCCGTGGCTGATTGGGATCATATCCGCGAGAATTGGCGCGCTGCATGCGCTCCCACTCGGGTCGCAGCGCGTCAGGATCGCGCATCAGTCGGTCAATCTCATTGGCAAAATGCGAAGAAGAAGAAGAAGAAGAAGAAGAAGAAGGAGTCACGGCGCGCCTCAATCGAATTGATAAATCGAAAAAGAATCTAATTGTCTCTTGCCGTCTGTGATGCTTCGCGATGAGCACCCGCGGCGAATGCAATGCGCCGAGGATAGTTGGAGGTGCGTGCGTGTCAAACGGCGGACGCGCGCTATCAGCAGCGGATTGCGGATACGCTGCTGATAAGTGTAGTGGTGTGGATGAGATCGGCTCGGTCGGAACCGAGCGTTATCGATGCCACGCGTATCCGCAGAAAATTTTCGCGGCGGCCGCATGCGCGCGCCGCAATGACCGCTCAAAGCCACCGGCGGCTTTCTCCGGCGCTGGAAACCAGTCAAGATGCGGTCCCCTGACAGCTCGGAGGCCGCCGGGGCGGATCACCAACAGGCAGTCACGATCTGCCCGCAGGCAAAGCACGCATAGCGAGCCATGGAACTGCCACCCGCGTTGCGACAAGGCGTCGACCAGATCCTGCGCGGCATTCCGACCGCTGATTTGAGGCAGGCCGCCGATCTGCTGTCGCAGCGATACCGCGCGGAGGTCCGCGACGGGCACTTCCACCTGTCGAACGATCTTGCCACCAGCGCCTATCTGGCCACGCGCCTGCCGGCAACCTACGCCGCCATTCGCGCGAGCCTGTCGGCGATCGCGGAGATGAGGCCGGATTGGCGGCCGCAGAGTTTGGTCGATGTCGGTTCCGGCCCCGGCTCCGCCTTATGGGCCGCCTGCGATCAGTGGCCGTCGATCGAACACGCCACGATGGTCGAAGCGTGCGATCCGATCCGCCGGGTGGGCGAACAGCTTGCACAACACATCGGGGCCGAGACGGACGGTCTGGATCCCCGCCGATATTTCGTCGGCCTTGCCGGCGCTCGAAAGCGCCGATCTGGTCACGCTCTCTTACGTGTTAGGCGAACTCGCGCCGGCCGCGATCAAGCCGTTGATCGAACGGCTGTGGAACCAGTCACGCGATTTCGTTGTCGTGGTGGAGCCGGGAACGCCGGCGGGCTGGCAGCGCATTCTGCTGGTGCGCGACCAGTTGATCACGCTCGGCGCGCACATCGTCGCGCCGTGTCCGCATGCCGAACGCTGCCCGCTCGTCGCACCGGACTGGTGCCATTTTTCACGACGCGTTGCGCGCTCGCGCACGCATCGGCTCGCCAAGGACGCCGACGTGCCGTGGGAGGACGAAAAGTTCATCTACCTCGCGGCATCGCGCAGTCCGGGTGATGCCGCGATCGGACGCGTCCTCGCAAGGCCCCGCGCCTCCGCGGGCGTGGTTCGGCTCAAGCTGTGCCGCAACACCGGAGAGGTCGAAGAGCGCGTGGTGAGCAAGCGCCAAGGCGAGGCGTTCAAGACCGCCCGCCGCCTGGATTGGGGCGATCGCCTTTAAGTCGCGCAATCACTCTCGATCATTTCTGGCACACCGGACAAAAAAACGTCGAGCGTCCACTCTGCACGATGCGGCGGATCATGCCCTTGCAGCCCGGCGTGACGCAGCGCTCGCCTTCGCGATCGTAGACCCGGAAATTGTGCTGGAACATGCCGAGCGCGCCGTCGGTCAGACGATGGTCGCGCAGCGACGAGCCGCCGGCCTTGATGGCGTCGTTGAGCACGTCGCGAATGGCCGCGACCAGCCGCACCGCGTGATCGTTCGGCGCGCCGCGTGCGTGACGCGATGGTCGACGCGCGGCGCTTCGGCGACAGCCGCGCGCGGTGCAGCGCTTCGCAGACATAGATATTGCCGAGGCCGGCGACGATGCGTTGGTCCAGCAGCGCCGCCTTCAGCGACGTCTTCTTGCCGCGGCAGGCGCGCGCCAGCATCGCGGCATCGAAGGCATTGCCGAGCGGCTCCGGCCCGAGCGCGCGCAACAGCGGCTCATCGTCGAGATGCTCGCGCGGCACCAGCTTCATGCAGCCGAAGCGGCGCGGATCGTTGAAGGTGACGATCGCGCCGTTCGCCATGTGGAACACGATGTGGTCGTGCGCGGAGAGCTTTCCGCGATCGTGATAGTAGTTGCCGGGCATCGCGTCGCCGCCGTTGAGCACGTGGAACGAGCCGGACATGCCGAGATGCATCAAGAGCACCTCGCCCGACGAAAGATCGGCAAGCAGATATTTGGCACGCCGGCCAAGCCCGCTGACGGTGTGCCCCTCGATGCGCTTGACGAAATCCTTCGGCAGCGGCCAGCGCAGGTCGCCGCGCCGCGCTTCGACCCGCGCGAAGCGCACGCCTTCCATGACCGGCGCCAGGCCGCGGCGGACGGTCTCGACCTCGGGTAATTCGGGCATGCGTTAGTTACCGATCATGCAGCGTGAATCATGATCGTGCCGCGGAGGTCGATCGGCTCCCTCTCCCATTGGGGAGAGGGATGGGGTGAGGGGTCAGGGTCCATCGAGAGGTTCGAACCCCTCACCCCGACCCTCTCCCCCACGGGGAGAGGGAGCGCACCGAGTTCGTCGCACGGTCACGGAGTCATATAGCATTCATGATCGGACAACAGGCGAGCGTCAAAGCCCGGGCAGCCGCGGAGCGCTTCGATCTTTGTCGGGAAGCTGCACGCCTTCCAGCGCCAGCAGCTTGGCCTTGGTGGCGGCGCCGCCATGCGCCGAAAACCCGCCGAGCTTGCCGCCCGCCGCCAGCACGCGGTGGCACGGAATGACGACCGGCACCGGGTTGCGGCCCATGGCGTCCCCGACCTCGCGCGCGCCTTCCCAATCGGACGAGCCAAGCTGCCGCGCCAGTTCGCCATAGGTCGTGGTGTGGCCCCAGGCGAGCGAACGCATCGTCTCGTAAAGTTTCCGGCGGAACGGATCGAGGCCGGAAAGATCGACCGTGACCGCGGTGAAGTCGACCGGCTCGCCGGCGAGATAGCGCCTGATGTCAGCGATGACCGCCACGATCGAAGCCGGCGGCGCGGCAGCGCCGGCGCTCGCGGCCTTGGCGGCGAGCCGCCGCTCGGTGGCGGCCCGGTTGGCCTCTGGCAGTTGTACGCCGACCAGCCCGCGCGCGTTCCACGCTACGCCGCACGGCCCGATCGCCGTGTCGAATACATGGTGGTGCACGGATGTGCGGTCCGGCTGCATGGTGCCGAATATGTGGTGTTCCCCGGCCCGGAATCCACCCGGTTTCAGCGGCATACAGCGTCTAGAGAGGCAGGCGTGGCCCCGCACGCGCAGCCACGCTATGAATGGATATGACTTCGTTGGTTTGTCCGGGCGCGCATTGGGAGCCTGCCGGCACCGTCGGCTGGTCGGCCGACCTGCTGGCGCAAGCACGCGCCTATTCCGAGCGCGCCGGCTCGACCGCGGTCATGATCGTGCAGCGCGGCCGTGTGGTCGCGGAATGGGGTGACGTCGCGCGCAAGTCGCCGATCGCGTCGGTGCGCAAGAGCCTCTTGAGCGCGCTCTACGGCATCGCCGTCGCCGACGGAAAAATCCGGCTCGACGCCACGCTTGCCGAACTCGGGATCGACGACAAACAGCCGCTCACCGAGACCGAAAAGCAAGCCACCGTCGCCGATCTCCTCACCACGCGCTCCGGCGTCTATCACCCGGTCGACAGCCAGCCCGTCGGCCTCGCCGGCGCGATGCCGGCGCGCGGCACCTATCCACACGGCACACACTGGTACTACAACAACTGGGACTTCAACGCGCTTGGCACGATTTACCAGCGCGCGACCGGCGCCGATATCCACCAGGCATTCAAGACGCAGATCGCCGATGCCATTGGGCTCGAAGATTTCGTCCTCAGCGACGGCGGTTGGGGCACCGGTAAAATTTCCAACCATCGCAACTACAATTTCATCATGAGCGCACGCGATCTCGCGCGCTTCGGACTGCTTTATTTGCGCCGCGGCCAATGGCGCGATCGACAGATCGTGCCGGCGGATTGGGTCAATGAGAGCACGCGCACGCATGCCGTGGTGCGCTCGCAGACGTTCGCAGGCCGTGGCTATGGCTACATGTGGTGGACGGGCTTCGGCAGCAATTTCTCGCCGACCGTGACGCTGCCCGACGGCACCTTCCACGCACTCGGCATCGGCGCGCAATATGTCTTCGTCATTCCCGCGCATGACATCGTCATCGTCCACACCGTCGACATGGCACGCGACAAGTGGCCGTATATCGACGATTTCCAGATCGGGCGCCTCTTGTGGCTGATCCTCTCAGCCGCAGGCGTCAAGGATATCGGCCCCGACACCTCGCCCGCGGCACGCAAGAGCTTGCTTCAAGGCGACGCGCTGCGCTCGGCGCTCGCTGGCAAGACATTGCGCTTCGCGGATGTGGCGGTGGACGGCCCCTATTTCATGCGGCTGAACGCCGACGGCTCGGCCTCGCTGACCAAAGGCCCCGAGCGGCGGCTCGCTTTCACCGGCAAGTGGTGGGTCGACGGCAACAACCTCTGCCGCGGTTGGGATAAATATTTACCACGTCACGATTGCTTCCCGGTCGGGATCGACGGTCGTACCGTCAGCCTCTACCAGGAGCATGATACAATGTATTTGCAGGCCGTGATCGAACCCGAATGAACCGCATGCCCGAGGACACCCATTTCGGCTACCGACAAGTGCCGCTTGGCGACAAGCAGGCGCTGGTCGACGACGTGTTCCATTCGGTCGCCGGCCGCTACGACCTGATGAACGACCTGATGTCGGCCGGCCTGCATCGCGCCTGGAAGGACGCGCTGGTGACGGCGGTCAATCCGCCGCCGAAAGGCCGCCCCGGCCGTCTTGACCAAACAAAAGGCCGCCCCGGCCGTCTTGACCAAAATCTAGCTGAGCGGCCGTTCGCACTGCTCGACGTCGCCGGCGGCACCGGCGATATCGCGTTCCGGGTGGCGAACGCCGGCAACCATGCCACCCGCGTGACGGTCGTGGACATCAATCACGCCATGCTCGATGTCGGCCGCGCCCGCGCCGCCGATCGTGGGCTCGACGACATCGTCAGCTTTGTCGAGGGCAATGCCGAAGCGCTGCCGTTTCCGGACCGCGCCTTCGACGCGGTGACCATCGCCTTCGGCATTCGCAACGTGCCGCGCATCGATCGCGCGCTGGCGGAGGCGCGTCGCGTTCTCAAGCACGGCGGGCATTTCCTGTGCCTGGAATTCTCCGCGGTCGACGTACCCGGGCTCGACGCGCTGTACGACGCCTATTCGTTCAACGTGATCCCCGCCATCGGCAATGCGGTGACCGGCGATGCCGAGGCCTACCGCTATCTGGTCGAATTGATCCGACGCTTCCCGCGTCCGGAAGCGTTTGCCGAGATGATGCGCACGGCGGGCTTCGGCCGGGTGTCGTTCCAACGCCTGAGCGGCGGCATCGTCGCGCTGCATTCAGGCTGGCGGCTGTGATGGCCGTCGCCAATTCGTATCCTGCTCCGTCACCCTGAGGTGCGATCGCGCCAGCGAGCCGTCGAGAGGGGGGTGCGCACGGCCCCTCGGACCGTGCATCCTTCCGAGGGCTTCGCTTCGCGGGAAGCCAGCCGTCAGCATTGCACGGACCTCAGCGTTCGCGGTAGTCGCGCGAGAAGATCGTGATCTCCGCCCTCGCCCATCTCGCTCGCCTCGGTCGCGCCGGCTTCGTGTTCGCGCGCGAGGGTGTGTTGGCTCTTGTCGATCCGTCGGTCTTGCCGCTGCCGGCGCGCACGCTGTTGCGGGTTGCGCGCCTGGTCGAGCGGCGCACCACCGACGCCGCGCCGACGCGGCTCGCATCGGCGCTGACCAAGCTCGGCCCGACTTACGTCAAGCTCGGACAATTCCTGGCGACACGGCCCGACGTGGTTGGCGTCGTGCTGGCGCGCGACCTTGAATTGCTGCAGGACAAGATGGCGCCGTTCCCGCAGGCCCAAGCCGAACGAATGGTCGAAGACGCATTCGGCATGCCGCTGGAGAGGCTGTTCGTCTCATTCGGACCGGCGGTCGCCGCGGCATCGATCGCGCAAGTGCACCAGGCCGAGGTGACATCGCTCGAAGGCCCCAAGCAGGTCGCGGTGAAGGTGCTGCGGCCCGGCGTCGAGCGGCGTTTCGCCGTCGATCTCGATGCCATCGGCTTCGCGGCGCGCACCGCCGAACGCCTGTCGGTGGAAGCGCAGCGGTTGCGCCTGATCGACGTGGCGGAGAACCTGCGCCGGACCTGCGTCATGGAGATGGATCTGCGGCTCGAAGCCGCGGCGCTGTCGGAAATGGCCGACAACACCCGCAACGATCCCGACTTCCGCGTGCCCGCCGTCGACTGGGACCGCACCGCGCGCACGGTGTTGACGCTCGATTGGATCGACGGCATCCCGCTCACCGACCGCGCGCGGCTCGAAGCCGCCGGACTTGATCTCAAGGAACTTGCCCGCGCGGTGATCCAAACCTTCCTGCGCCATGCGCTGCGCGACGGCTTCTTTCACGCCGACATGCACCCCGGCAACCTGTTCGTCGACCCGTCCGGCCGGCTGGTCGCAGTCGACTTCGGCATCATGGGCCGGCTGAGCTTCAAGGAACGCCGCTTTCTGGCGGAGATTCTGTACGGCTTCATCACCCGCGACTACCGGCGCACCGCCGAGGTGCATTTCGAAGCCGGCTATGTGCCGCGTCACCATTCGGTCGAGAGCTTCGCGCAGGCGATCCGCGCCATCGGCGAGCCGATCCACAACCGCCCCGCCGATGAAATTTCGATGGCGAAGCTATTGATGCTCTTGTTCGAGGTCACCGGCCTGTTCGACATGCGCACGCGGCCGGAATTGATCCTGCTGCAAAAGACCATGGTGGTGGTCGAGGGCGTGGCGCGCTCGCTCGATCCACAGCTCGACATGTGGACGGTTGCGGAGCCAGTGGTGCGCGAATGGATCGAGCGCCATCTCGGCGCGTCCGGCATTCTGGAAGGCGCGACCGACGGCGTGCGCGAGGTCGGCAAATTTTTCGGCGAGGTGCCGGCGCTGTTGTCGCGCGGGGCGTCGCTGGTGGAGCACATCGACAGCATCACCCGCGATGGTCTGGTGCTGGCGCCCGAAACCGTCGCCGCGATCGGGCGTGCGGAGGCGCGCCGCAACCGCTGGACCGTGGTCGCGCTGTGGGCGATCGCCGCGTTGCTGGCGGTGCTGATTATTTCGGTGTGGTAAGACGCGGTTCGCTGGGGTCCCCGTCGCAGATTTCGCTTGCAATTGTTCCTGATTTGTTCTCACAATCCTACTGATTCCAGGACGCGACCGGCGTTGCGGACGAGGGATGCGTGAGCGAAACAGTCCCTTTGCAGGCGTGCCCGGACATCGAGGTCTGGTGGCACCTCGACGACGGGCAGGAGCTTGGCCAGGACGCCAAGCCGGCGGCCAGGTCCTTGGCCGCGACATTGCCTGCACCGATGACCGCCGCGCCGGCGGCCGGGCGCTTGGCTGCTAAACAGCGGCAGGATCGCGCTACCGCGATCGATGCCGTGGCCGTGACTGCCAGCCCCAGCCCCAGCCGGCGCAGCGCCGGGCGCACCATGCTCGCGCTCGTGCTGGGACTGTCTGCTGTCGGGCTGACCGTCGTCGGGCTCACCATCAACACGCGGTTTGCGGCGTCGTTCGGCCAGACCGCCGAAGCGGCCTTCCTGCTCGCCGCCATCGGGCTTGTCATCGATCTGCTCGCCATCGCGTTGCCGAGCGCCGCCGCCCAGCTCTGGCGCGACCGCAACATGGTGTCATCCTCCGCCGCCTGGGCGATCTGGATGGTCGCACTTGGCATGACGCTGCTCGCAGCCATTGGCTTTGCCGCGACCAATATCGGCGATGGCGTTGCCGGCCGGTCCAGGCTGGTAGCCGAGGCGAGCGCGCTGACCGCCGACATGACTCGGCTGCGCGCCGAACGCGCCGGCATTGCCGAAGGACGTTCGGTGGCGACGATCGAGGCCGAGATCCAACGCGCGCAACCGGCCGCGGCCGCGGTGTGGAATTGGACTGCGGGTTGCACCAACGTCACGCTGGCGACCTCCGGCGCCGCCTGCGCCGACGTGCTGAGGCTGCGCCAGGCGCTCGGCGTAGCGCAGCGGCGCGACGCACTCGACGCCGAACTGCGCGCCGCCGAGGCCCGGCTCGCACCGCTGCCGGCGATCGTGATCGAGGATCCGCAAGCCACCATGGCGGCCGACATCCTGGCCTGGATCAGCGTCGGCCACGTGAAGTCTCACGCCGCACGACATTCACCGCCTGCGCATCATCGGGCTGACCGTGATTCCAGCGCTGGCCGGTATCGTCTTCTTGTTCGCCACAACGCTGCTCCGGACTGCGCCGCGGCGCGCGTGACTAGCGCATGTGAGCCGGTCGCAGCCGGCGCAACGCTTCGGGCAGGTTGCTTTCAGCCCAGGCGGCGATGGCCGCCTGCTTGCGGTGATAGAGCAGGCCCACCGCGATAATGATGACGCCGATCAGCGACAGCGCGAACGGGAACATCATCGAATCCTTGAACACGGAATGCGCCAAGTGGCCAAGATAGCCGGCGATGCCGAGCGTGCCGAACACCGCGTAGACCCGCCGTCCCAGCACCACCGCCATCAACAGCAAGCCGACGTTCAGCAGGCAATACAGCAATTTGCCGATCTCGCTGCCGCTGTTGGTGAGGCTAAGCCCACCCCAGAACGCCACCAATCCGAACAGATGCAGCCAGAAGGCAAAGTCGCCGCCGCGCGGACGCCGGTCGACGATCCAGGCGACGACCAGCACCGCAAGCCCGAACCACAGCGACACGACACGACGCTCATCCCACGTAAACTCGGCGCGGCCAAACAGCCACGGCGTAAGGTCCATCGACATGAACCACAGTGCGACGGCAATGATCGCCACGATGAATGGGAACGGATAGCGCCACAGCGCGATCACTGCCGCGACGATGGCAGCGATCTCCATGTAAACCCAGCTGCCCTTGATCCAGACGTAGAAGTCGCTCACGGCGCCCGGGCGACCGAAGCTGCCCCACAGGCCCAGCGCCTCTTGAATGCCGTAGACCGCCAGCGGCGCCATCGACACCGCGATGGCGATCAAGAGACCGCCCGGCACACGCAGGTTTCGCTTGTGCCAGAGATATTCGCCGGCGGCGATGAAGGCGACCGCATAGACGACGGCCGTCGCCGTCAGCGCCCAACCGCCCATCGCCGTAAAGGCCAGAGTCGAGAACAGCCCCATGGCGCCGATCACGATCAGGGCGCCGGCATACCAAAGCAGATGCGCGAGATCGAACCGCGGCGAGGAAGCACCGCCCATCGGATTGCGCGTGAGTGGCATGCGTGTTGAGGAATTCGAGCAGCGGGCTCAGGCGATTGGCGTCGAGCGCGCCCGCACTCACGGCGGCGCGCAGATCCTGTTCCGTAAATTGCATGCAGTCCTCCGCCAGCGGCTCGTCATGCGAGCTGAACGCCCCGGCTACCGCGAGGGCGGCAGCCCGAAACGAGCAAATCGGCATCGTTTCGTTGCGCCAAACCGTCAAACGGTTCGACGGGGGGAACCACCCGCGACCCACTCTGGGCGTTAAATCACCGTAAGGTGAATCGTCACCGCGGGCTACTTTGCCTCAAGGCCAAGTTTCGGCAGCAAGACCGGCCATTTCTTGAAGTCGGCGCTCAGCAACGCCTGAAACTCCGCGGTGCCGCGCGGCTCCGCGACCCCCGACGTGGCGAGTTGCTTCACCACCTCGGGTGAGCGCAGCACCGCCAACACCTGCGCCTCGAAGGTCGCACGCAGCTCCGCCGTCATGCCCGCCGGCGCCAGCAAGCCGTACCACTGTGGCATCACCAGATCGGGAAAGCCGAGTTCCACCGTCGTCGGCACGTCTGGCAACCGGTCCGATCGTTCGCTGTCGAAGGTGGCAAGCGCACGCGCGGTGCCGCCCTGCACATAGGGCAACACGCCGATCACCGAAGTGGTGATGGCATCGATATGACCGCCGACGATGTCGTTGAGCGCAGGCCCGAGCCCGCGATACGGCACATGCGTAAGGTTGATCCCGGCGGCGTAGTTGAGCATCGCGCCGGAGATATGCGGACTGGTGCCGATGCCGGGCGAACCGTATGTGAGCTTGGTGCCCTTCTTCGACAGCGCAATGAACTCCGCGAGCGATGTCACACCGAGCGAAGCGCGCGCGATCAGCGTGCTCTTGACCGAGCCCACTTGCGCAATCGGCTCGAATGCCTTGGTGACGTCATAGGGCGTGCTCTGCAGCCACGGGCTGATCACGATGTTGCCGGATGGGCTGAACAGGAACGTGCGGCCGTCCGGCGCGGCTTTCGCTACGGCGCTCATGCCGACGATGCCGCCGGCGCCGCCGATGTTCTCGACCACGATCGTGTCGCCGGTGCGAAGCTTGCCGAGCCCATTGGCGAGCAGGCGGGCGATGGGATCGAGCGCGCCACCCGGCGCATAGGGAATGATGATGCGGATGGTGTCGGCGCCGGCCGGTGCGGACGCAAGACAGACGGCGAGAAGGCAGGCCGCAATCCGACGCATCAGCGCTTCCTCGCAATTTGTCATGCGCGGGCAAAGCCCGTCGAAGACGGGCGTGAACGCCCTGGTGACCCGCGCATCCATCGTCGCACTCAATGACCCATGCGACGAGAGATGGATCGCCGGGTCAAGCCCGGCGATGACGCAGGCGAAAAGCGGCCTCCAACGGGATTGATTGCATTGATTGCATTGCAATCATCTGCTAACCTGGCCCGTCATCTGCGGAGAATCCCTATGGCCAGCCTCACCGTGCGCGGCCTGACCGACGATCTGAAACGGCGGCTGCGGCTGCGTGCCGCCGGCAACGGCCGCTCCGTCGAGGAAGAGGTCCGCCATATCCTCAAAGGCGCGGCGAGCCACCGTGGCGAGGCAGCCCGCGAGGTCGCGCCGGCGCACCCGGCCCCCGCGTCCAGACCCGCAGCGCGATCGCCGTTGCCGGAACAGCAGCCCGGGCGTCCGCTATCGTCCGACGCGCGCCGCGTGTTGCTGATCATCGGCGGCGGCATTGCCGCCTACAAGTCGCTCGATCTCATCCGCCGCCTGCAGGATCGCGGGATGGCAGTGCGCTGCGTGCTGACCGAGGCGGCGCAGGAGTTCGTCACCCCGCTGTCGGCTGGCGCACTCGCGGGCGGCGAGGTGTTCACGGATCTGTTCGATCCGCGCTCCGAATTCGACGTCGGGCACATCCGGCTGGCGCGCGACGCCGACCTCGTGATCGTCGCGCCGGCCACTGCCGACCTGATGGCGAAAATGGCCGGCGGCCACGCTGACGATCTCGCCAGCGCCGTGCTGCTCGCAACCGACAAGCCGATCCTGATCGCGCCGGCGATGAACCCGGTGATGTGGTCTAGCAGGGCAACGCAGCGCAATCTCGACCAGCTCCTCGATGACGCCGTAGCCGTTGTCGGTCCCAACGCTGGCGAAATGGCGGAACGCGGCGAGGCCGGCACCGGCCGCATGGCCGAGCCGACCGAAATCGCCGCGGCGGCGACGTCGATGCTCGACGGCCACGCCGGCAGCGGGCCGCTTCGCGGCAAGCGCATCGTGGTGACGTCGGGGCCGACGCACGAGCCGATCGATCCGGTGCGCTATATCGCCAACCGCTCGTCGGGCAAGCAGGGCCACGCCATCGCAGCGGCGGCGGCCGCAGCCGGCGCGGAGGTGGTGCTGGTGTCCGGCCCGGTTGCGATTCCCGATCCTGCCGGCGTCACGGTGCTCAAAGTGGAATTGGCGCATCAAATGTTCGATGCCGTAGAAAAAGCGTTGCCTGCCGATTGCGCGGTGTTTGCCGCTGCGGTCGCGGACTGGCGCGTCGCCGAGGCCAAGCGTGAAAAGATCAAGAAGACGAAAGGCGGCATGCCGGCGCTGTCGCTGGTGGAAAATCCGGATATCCTCGCGACGATCGCGCACCGCAAGACGCGACGTCCGCCACTCGTCATCGGCTTTGCGGCGGAGACCGAAAATCTCATCCCGAATGCCAAAGACAAGCTCAAGCGCAAAGGCTGCGATTGGATCGTCGCCAACGATGTCTCGCCGGAGGGCGGCGTGATGGGCGGTGACGTCAACAGGGTCCATCTGGTGACCGCGGGCGGTGTCGAGTCCTGGCCGCCACAATCCAAGGACGAGGTGGCGCGGGCGCTGGTGCTTCGCATCGCCGCAGCGCTAGTGGAGTAGATTTGACATTCGCTACCGACCTCGCAGCACGCGCGCGAAGCGAATGTCAAATCCAAAACTCCACTAGCACTCAATACTTGCTAGTGGTCCTTTGATTCTAACATTCGCAAAATCGCCCGCGGAAACGGGATGCGAATGTTAGAATTGGACCACTAGCGGGAGAATCGAAATGACGACGGTCGAGGTCCGGGTGCTGCGGCTGCCGCACGGCGAAGGACTGCCGCTTCCGCGATATCAGTCGGCGCAGGCCGCCGGACTGGACCTGGTGGCCGCGGTTCCCGCGGACGCGCCGGTCGTCATCGCGGCAGGCCACCGTGCCCTGATCCCGACCGGGATCGCCTTGGCATTGCCGCCGGGATTCGAAGCCCAGGTCCGGCCTCGATCCGGACTTGCCTTAAATTACGGCGTGACCGTTTTGAATGCACCGGGAACCATTGATTCGGACTACCGGGGTGAGGTAGGAGTGATCCTTGTTAATCTGGGCCAACAATCTTTCACTATTGATAGGGGTGCGCGCATTGCACAACTGGTGATCTCTGCTACAATGCAAGCGTCGATTTGCGTTGTTGCAAGTCTTGACGAAACTACGCGCGGGGTTCGGGGTTTTGGTTCCACCGGAGTTGCTCCGGACAATTGCGGGATCAAGTCCGAACGTCGCGACTAGCACTGGCGTCCTTCGTTGCGTGCTCGGCCGCTCCGCCGAGCTCAGAACCGCAGTTCCACCGATGCAGCTATTGCCTCGCAAAGGCGTTCTTGCCATTGCCGCGGTGCTCGACATCGCCATGAACGCCCACGGGCGCCCGGTCGCGGCCAAGTCGCTGGCTGACCGGCACCGGCTTCCATCCCGCCATCTCGAACCGGTCCTGCAGGCGCTCGTGCGCCGGGGGATTTTGCGCGGCGTCCGCGGCCCCCGCGGGGGCTACGAACTCGCCCGCCCGGAAGGCTCGATCGCGGTCGACGAAATCCTGCGCGCGGCCGGCACTGTTGCGGAAAGCGATGAAGGCGAGATCGCCGGCTCGGCGCTCCTCACCAATGTCGTGGTCCCGGCGCTGGCGCGCGCCGAGGAGGCGTTGTCGGCGGCGCTGGCACGAATCACCATCGCCGACCTGACGCAGTCGGCCGAGGGTCAGCGCAAGACCAGCCCCGAGCGGCAACCCGGTCTCGCGATTTGAAATGGGTCGGTGACCCGATCAGCCGAACGGCCGGCGATCCTTCATTCCGTCCCACCAGGGACAAACACCGGCCATGCGGTTGAAATTGCCGTCCATCACCTGCACCGGCCGGCGCAGCCCGTTCGCGGCATTGTTCAGTCGAAGCTGGCGAGCGGCTTCTTGCTGCTCCGGCGGCAGCCAGGCGCGATCGTGGCCCCACATGCTCGGGCCTTCCTTGCGCTCATAGGATTGCCAGGTCTCCGGATCAATCGAGCGCGCGCCCCAGCCATACTCGACCATGAAGCCGGATGGCGTGACGGTATAGAACGACGTGATGAAATCCGACGTGTGCCGGCCCATGGTGGTGGCGACGCGGCCGTCGCGCTGCGCGATGTCGTAGCCCTGCCCCATGTCGTCGAACGAGAACACTTCCATCATGAGGTGATGCACGGCGTTCTTGCCGGTGCGGATCATGGCGAGGCTGTGGTGGCGCTGATTGACGTGCAGGAAGAACGCCTCGAACGGATGCGAATAGTAGTCGGTGATCCGGAAGCCGAGCAGGTCGCGATAGAACGGCAGCAGCTGCTGGATCGTCTCCGAGGTCTCGACATTGAGCACCACGTGACCGAGGCCGAGCGGCCCGGTACGGAACCCCGACATCGAGCGGCCGGGCACGAACGGATCGGACGCGGTGTCGGCGCCGTGAAACACTTCCAACCGATTGCCGAGCGGATCCGCGAACACGATGAGATCACGCACCATGCGCTCGTCGGCGAGCGCGCGCGCGCCGTGCGCGACCTTGACCCCATTGGCTTCGAGCCGCGCCGCCAGCGCCTCGAGCGCGGCCGCGTCGGCGGCTTCCCAGCCGAACACCGAAACCCCCTCGCCGCCGTCGGCCTCGACGATGATGCGCTGCTTGCGGTCGTCCATGCGAAACGCCAGCGACGTGCGCGACTTGTCGACGCGCTGTAGCCCGAGCAGGCCGGGCCCGAACGACGACCAGTCGCTCAGATCCTTGGTGCGGGCGACGACATAGCCCAAAGCCGAGATGGTCATGCGGTCCCTCGATGGCGACGGCCTGCATATAGTACGACGGCCAGGACGCGTCGACCTTTCGCTCAATCGGCCTTGATGCCGGCGGCAGTGATGGTTTCCGACCACTTTCTGGTTTCTGCCGCCATGAACGCCGCGAAGTCCTGCGGCGAGCCGACCCGCGGCTGGGCGACGAGCTTGGCGAGCGTTTCTTCCATCGCCTTCGATTTCATCACCTCGTTGATCGCGGCATTGAGCTTTTCGACGATCGCGGCCGGAGTTCCCGCCGGCGCCAGCACGCCGACCCAGTAGCTCGCCTGGAGCTTTCCGAACCCCGCTTCGATCGTGGTCGGCGTATCGGCAAGCTGCGGGATGCGGCGCTCGTCGGCGACTGCCAGCACCCGCAACTTACCGCTGGCAACGTGCGGCAGCAGGAACGACGCCGCGTCGAAGAACACCTGCACCTGCCCCGCAATGAGATCGGTCAGCACCGGCGCCGAGCCCTTGTACGGCACGTGCACCATATCGACGCCGGTGATCAGCTTCAGCATTTCGCCGAGCAGATGCGGCTGCGTGCCGAAGCCGGGCGACGCGTAGCTCACTTTGCCGGGATTGGCCTTCGCATGCGCCACCAGTTCCTGCATCGATTTGGCGGGAACATTCGGATTGACCACGAGGATTTGCGGGCTGGAGAAGATCGCGGCCACCGGCGCGAACGCCTTCGCGGGATCGTAACCGACATTGCGATAGATTGCGGGCGCTGAGACGAGCGGACCCGGCGGGGTGAACAACAGCGTGTAGCCATCGGGGTCCGCTGATGCCACCGACTTTACGCCGACCGTGCCGCCAGCGCCGCCGGGACGGTTCTCGACCACGATGGTCTGGCCCAGCACGGCCGACAAGCGATCGGCGATCAGCCGCGCGGCGCCGTCGGTCGGCCCGCCCGGTGGGAACGGCGCCACGATCCTGATCGGCTTATTCGGATAACTCTGCGCGTGCGACGCATCGGACGCGGCAAACATCCACGCAACAGCAGCGACAATCGCAAGCGACGCGCGTATCCTTGGCATCGGGCCCTCCCGTAGAACGCGTGACAGGATTAGGCTAGCACCGGGGCGGACTTGGTGTCCCGGCTCTCGCTCCACTTGCCCGGGACACGAAAGCCAGACTGCCTTCGTCATCCCTCCGCAGGTGCCGCTTTATCCGAAGAAGCAGAATTCCGCCGGCCGATACGGCGAGCCCGGAATCTCTTCGGCGCCCGCGAAGCCCACCAGCGTCGTGAGCTGCTCCGCCGCGGCAGCAGGCGAGAGTCCCTTCTCCAAAATCATATCGAGATAGATGAACTCGATCAGCGCGCTCTGCGCCCAGTCGACGCTGGTCTTGTAGCCGGAGACCGGAAATGGCGCGGCGGCCAATGCGCGCTCGCTGTCCTGCCCCACCAGGCAGGACGAGAAATGCAGAAGCTGCAAGCTGTCGGCATAGCGCAGGCATTCAAGGATGCGGCCGAGTGCGATGATCTGGCCATTCACCGTGAGGCCACTGGCTTCGCCGTGGCCGGCGAGCACCAGCACGGCCGGCTCCGGCAGGAACAGGAGCTGGCGGCACCAATGCAGCAGGCTCGCTTCGTCGTGATAGAAACGATGCCGCACCTGCGCGCGCGGCAAGCGCGCGAACAACTCCTTCAGCATGTGGCCGAAGGCGAATTCGTTGTCATCGAGCGCGCGCTGCCAATGCGCCTCGACCACCACCAGCCACATCAACCCGAGCCGCGGCAGAATGCGCTGGCCCGCCAAGGCGCGCGCCGGCTGCCCGTCCTCGCGCCACTCACCGGTCAGCGCATAGCCGCCGGGGTCGAGATCGAGAACGCCGCGACCAGCGAAATGGCCCGCGGTCAACGTGAACGTCAGCCGCCCGGCATCGAAGCGCCCTTCCAGACGGGCGGACGCGTCGTATTCGGCGAAGCCGATGACCCGCTGTTCGGCCTGCTGCACGAACCGCAACCGGCCGAGCTGGGTGTCCCACAGCCCGTCACAATCGCGCCAACCCTGCCACGGCAGCGCACGCTGGCCGCCATCCGCGACGTAGTCGCCGGTGAAACTGCCATGGCGCTGGAGCCGGAACCGCCCGCCGCCCGTTTCCCGCGCCTCGGTGTAGCGGAATGTGAACTCGTCCGCGGTCGCGGTTCCTTCGATCGGATGTTCGGTGGCCGTGGGCCCATAAGTGCCATGCACGCGGCTCCCCTGCTGGATCAGCAGCATCGGCCCGAACGAGGTGGACCATCGGCCTGCGAAATTCACGGCGCATCCTCCCTTCAAGCTGCGGCGACCCGTTCACTTCCGAAAGCGCGCCAAAGCCGATATCCATACGTCGCAGACGGCCCCGGCTCCAGGGGCCGATGGAACTGGCTCGCGGTGGCGTTGCATGCGTTGGGCGGGCGGGAGGACAAGCCAATGAGACCGCTGCTCGCGCTTTGCGCCGCCGCCTTGCTGATGGCCGCCGGGAATTCGTCCGCCGGCGCGCAAGGGTTTCCCAGCCAGACCATCAAGATCATCGTACCGTTCACGCCCGGCGGCTCGAACGACGTGGTGGCGCGCGAGATCGCGGCCGGACTGCAGGCGCGCCTCAAGCAGACCGCGGTGGTCGAGAACCGGCCCGGCGGCGGCGGCACCATCGCCTATCAGTTTGTCGCCAAGTCGCCGCCGGACGGTCACACGCTGATGATCGCGCCGGCCTCGTTCACCATGGGGCCGCATCTGTCGCGCAAGCCGGTCTACAATCCGGTGAAGGAATTCGCGGCGATCAACCTGGTGGCCGACGTTCCCTTCGTGATGGTGGTGCCGGCGAGCCTGCCGGTGAACAGCGTGCAGGAGTTCATCGCGCTGGCGAAGACATCGCCGGGCAAATTGACCTACGGCTCGGTCGGGCAAGGCACGCCGCAGCATCTCGGCGGCGAACTGTTCAAGATGAGCGCCGGGGTCGACCTGATCCACGTGCCGTTCCGCGGCGCGACCATGGTGATTCCCGACCTGCTCGCCGGCCGCATCGACATGTTCATCGGCGCGATCAATTCGCTGCTCGAACTGATCAACGACGGCAAGCTCAAGACGCTGGCGCTGACGTCCGGCACCAAACGGCTCGCCTCGTTACCGAACGTTCCGACGATGGCAGAGGTCGGCCTGCCCGACGTCCAGGTCGGCTCCGGCGTCGGCCTGGTGGCGCCCGCCGGAACGCCGCCCGAGATCATCGCGACGCTCAACCGCGAGATCGCGGCGATCATCGCCGACAAGGGCTTCCACGAGCGCATGGCCAAGATCGGCGTCGACGTGGTCGGCACCACTGCGGCCGCCTACGCCACGATGCTTCGCGACGACTACGAGAAGTGGGGGAAGGTCGTCAAAGCGGCGAAGATCGAGCCGCAATGACAAGCGGCGCAGCCGCGCATCATCATGCGGCGCGACGTTTCTGCTTCACGGTGTCCGACAACTCGCTGGTCGCGGGCGATCTGACGGGTACGGGATTTCGGAGCAAGACCGGACGAACGATCCCCGCAGCGCTGGCCGACCGATCGTTGCGGCCGTGGGTCACGACCCAGTCGATCGCCGATCGGCTCCACGCCAATGTCCTTGAGGTCTCGGTCACTCATCGCCCCGAGCTCCGCCGCGGCAAGCATGCGCTGCCGCCGGCTGGCATAGGCAGCGACCAAGCGCATCGCCAGCCCCGAGATGGCGTTGCCGGCGACGATCGCGGCGTCCCGCAGCCACAGCAGAAGCCTGCGAACCGTGGCGTGGATCAGCCGCATTCGGGCAGCGTGCGCTTGCGGATCAGCCGCTGCACTTCGTCGTGCTGCTGCTCCGCGGACATCGACAGAAAATCGGGACGCGCGAGATCGCGGCCGCTTGCTCAGACACGAACGCGTCGATATCGCCCATGAGCGAGGGCACTTGCTTGAGACCAGGCATGAGACCTCCTGGCAGTAACAACCCCCTGGCGACCCACGCCGCAAATGCCTGAGATCGAGCGACATCGCGTCCATCGATCGATGGACGGGCTGCGCTCAGGAGTTTGCGAGCCGCATCCATGGACGGATTGAGGAACGCCGGATCAACTCACCAGCGGATTTGAGAATCCGGCGACGACCTTAACCAGGTCGGCCTGGCGGGTGGCCCCGGTCTTGCCGAACACCCGATGCAGATGCGTCTTCACCGTCGCCTCTCCAATGCCGAGCGCATCGGCAATCTCCGGTACGCCGCCGATCTGGACGATGGCCAGCATCACGCGCAGCTCGGTCGGCGTCAGGTTGAAGCGCCTGGCAATGATCTCGGGTGGCGACGGTGCCTCGATCGAGGCCTTGCGCACGAAGACTGCTGCGACCGCGGCAAAGCTCGTGGCGGCATGGCGCCGCGCGCCCGATGTGAGCGGCAGCACGTGGGCGGCATATTGCTCGCCGTCGCGGGCGGTGAGCGGCACTGCGATGCCTTTAATGCCGAGCGCCATATCTCCCTCACCGCCGGCCGAGAAAACCTCGGTGAGCGCACGCGCCGCCTCGGGGTCGGTGGGCATGAGCTTGCCGCAGACGGCGCGCCGCACTGGCCCGTCCGCCAGCATGATCTCGCCGCTGGCATTGGCGTGCACGACGCGTCCCGACGCGTCGACCAGGAACATGCCGGCGCTGAGGCCGTCGAGCGTGTCGGCAAAGGTCGCGGCTTCGGCGGTCTTGCGCTCGATCGCGCGCCCGATGAGCACCGCACGTCGGATATGCGGCGCGACCTGCCGGACGCGCCAGCGCGTTTCGTCATCGACGATGCCGTGCTCTTTCTGGCGAAACACTCCGAACAGGACGGCGCCGGTCGCGGTCTTGTCGAGCGGCGTGGTGACACAGTCCACCATGCCCTGCGGCCGCACCCACTCCTTGTAGACGCGCGTCTGGTAAAATTTGTCAAAGGGCATGATGTCCGCCGTGCCGACGGGCTGTTCGATCTCAGCGAAGACGTGACCAGCCGTCAGCGGATCGAGCTTCACATATTGTTCAAAATAGAGATTCGTGTAGCACGGCTCGATGTCGCCGCCGTAGTAGAAGCACATGCCGGTGTTGCTCTTAGCGTCCTTACAGTACAGCGTTGCTGTCGAACCGCCGATGAAATCCTTGGCCTTCACAAGGGCGTCGCTCCAGCGCGATGGATCGAGCGCAGCATCGTAGATATCGCCGATCAGCGCGGGGATCTGAACATCGGACATGGGAGCCCTCGAATGGCAGCAGGACCGACCCGTTGTGCCCGCTTCATCGTCCCGCACAGGCGATTGCGTCGCGTGGACGAGCCGATGCCACCCCGCAAAAAGGGCTGGGCACAACACGATTCGACCTTGGTCGCCGTGCGCGCGCCTTTGGTTCAACGCAAAACCGAATTTTCTTTGAGCGGGCGGCGTCGGCCCGCGCAATCATGCGGCGCGACGTTTCTGCTTCACGGTTTCCGACAACTCGCTGGTCGCGGGCGGCCTGACCGACACGGGATTCCTCAGCAAGACCGGACGAACGATCCCCGCAGCGCGGGCCGGCAGATCGTCGCGGCCATGCGCCACCACCCAGTCGATCGCCGATCGGCTTACGCCAATGTCCTTGAGGTCTCGGTCACTCATCGCGCCGAGCTGCGCCGCGGCGCGCATGCGCTGCCGCCGCCTGGCATAGGCAGCGACCAAGCGCATCGCCAGACCCGAGATGGCGCTGCCGGCGACGATCGCGGCGCCCCGCAGCCACAACAATAGGCTGCGAATCGTGGCGTGGATCAGCCGCGTTCGAGCCGCGTGCGCCTCGCGGACCAGCCGCTGCACCTCGCCGTGCTGCTGCTCCGCCGACATCGACAGGAAATCGGGACGCGCGAGATCGCGGCCGCTCGCTCGGGACCCGAGCGCCGCGCCGTTGCTATCGCCCGTCAACGAGGGCACCTGCTTGACACCAGGCATGAAACCTCCAGCTGCGGCCAAACCTTGGCGACCGATACCGGCCGCTTCAGCCTGCCGCACAATGCGAATGCGCATGTTCTGCCGGAAATGCCTTGGGAGCCGCCGGCCGATCGGATGCGATCCGAGTTCGGCCTTAGTCGCCGCAACTGCGTGGTTGGTTCGATGCTCCGCGGCGACTTTCTTGCGGCCGCAGCGCTTCACCCCGTCCCAGCAACCTGCGCAGCCTTTTTCAGGCGCTACCGCGCCTGCTTGTCGATCTGCGCCTTCAGCCGCGGATAGACCTTGAGCGCGTTGCCCTCGAAGATCTTCTGCTTGTCGGCGGCGCTGAGCGTCGCAGCGCCATCGACATAGCGCTTGGTGTCGTCGAAATAATTGCCGGTGCTCGGATCGATGCCCTTCACCGCGCCGACCATCTCCGACGCGAACAGGATGTTGTCGACCGGCACCACCTTGGTGAGCAGATCGATGCCGGGCTGGTGATAGACGCAGGTGTCGAAGAAGATGTTGTTGCCCATGATCTCGGCGAGCTCGGGCCGCTTGTTGTCGAGCGCGATGCCGCGGAAGCGGCCCCAGTGATAAGGCACCGCGCCGCCGCCGTGCGGGATGATCAGCTTGAGCTTGGGGAAATCCTTGAACACGTCGGACAGGATGAGCTGCATCACCGCCATGGTGTCGGCATTGAGATAATACGAGCCGGTGGTGTGCTGCGCCGGATTGCAGCAGCCGGAGACGTGGATCATCGCCGGCACGTCGAGCTCGATCATCTTCTCGTAGAACGGATACCACCACTTGTCGGTGAGCGGCGGCGCGTTGAAGTAGCCGCCGGACGGATCGGGATTGAGGTTGCAGCCGACCATGCCGAGTTCTTTGACGCAGCGCTCGAGCTCCTTGATCGAGGAGGTCGGCGACTCGCCCTGGGTCTGCGGCAGCTGGCAGACGCCGATGAAGTTCTTCGGAAACAACGTGCAGACGCGGTGGATCAAATCGTTGCAGATCTCGGTCCACTCCTGCGACACCGCGAAGTCGCCGATGTGGTGGCCCATGCCGGAGGCGCGCGGCGAGAAGATCGTCAGGTCGGTGCCGCGCTCCTTCTGGAATTTGAGCTGCGCGCCCTCGATCGAAGCCCGGATCTCGTCGTCCGACATCTTGAGCCCGCCGCGCGGCGGCAGCGGCGCCTTGTTCTTGACCGCCTCGGTCTGGTCCTTGCGGAAGCGGTGCAGGTCCTTGGGCTCGGTCGTGTAGTGGCCGTGGCAATCGATGATCATGACGCCTTCACTGGTGCTTGCTGGAGGGGCGGTTCGCGGCGGATGCTACGGACCCGGACGTGATTGTCAAACCTGGATCGTAGTCTGTATTGATGCTTGCGATACCGTTTCCCCGTCACCCTGAGGTGCGAGCCAAAAGCGCGTTTACCAGCGCCTTTAGACGCGCTATGGCGAGCCTCGAAGGGTGACGGCCCGGGCCGTCTGTCCTTCGAGGGCCGGCTACGCCGGCCACCTCAGGATGACGGATCAAATTCAGTGCCCGGGGACAGTACCCAAAGGGAGTTTCTATGGCCGATCTGCCGCGTCTGAATAACGTCATCCGAGCGCTCGAAGGAGGGCAGCATGCGCTGACGTGCTTCGCGCCCGCCCACGTCGATTCAGCGACCGCCCTGAGCGCGTCGAGATACGACGGCTGCGTGTTCGAGATGGAGCATAATCCGTGGGATTCCGGCAGGCTGCGGGACTGCCTGCAGTACATGCTCAACCGTGCACAGATCGCCAAGGCGGGACTCGTGCCGCCGGTGACCCCGATGGTCCGCATCCCGGTCAACGGCGTCGAGATGGCGCAGTGGCAGGCCAAGCAGGCGCTCGACATCGGCTGCTACGGCATCGTGTTCCCGCATATATCGACGGTGGAAGAGGCCGCCAACGCGGTCGGTGCCTGCCGCTACCCGCGCCTGAAGAACGCGCCGCTCTACGAGCCCGCCGGCATTCGCGGCGACGGTCCGACCGCCGCGGCCCGCTACTGGGGCCTGAGCCAGCAGGACTACTACAAGAAGGCCGACGTCTGGCCGCTCAACAAGGAAGGCGAAATCTTCTGCATCCTGCAGATTGAGGATACGCGCGGCGTCGAGAACCTCGATGACATGCTCAAGAACGTGCCCGGATCGGCGCGATCCTGATCGGCGAAGGCGATCTTTCACAGGAGCTCGGCTATCCGCGTCAGTACGAGCACAAGGTCGTGCTGGAATGGATGAAGCGCGTGGTCGACACCTGCAAGAAGCACAACGTCGTGGTCGGCCATCCGCACGTTGAAGCCGGCAACTGCGAGCGCATCATCTCGGAGGGCTACCGCTTCTTGATGATGGCGCCGGTGCAGAGCTTCAATCACCTCACCAAGACGATGGAAGCGGTGGGGCGAAAGTAAGTGGGCGTGTCCCGGGCTTGACCCGGGACCCAGCGCAAGAGTCGCAAAGCGCCTCACCGAAGTTTCTGGGTCCCGGCTCGGCGCTCGCTCCGCGCGCTTGGCCGGGACACGGGACCCCGCTCACTGCGCCTTGATGCCCGTCAGCTTCACCGCCTGGCCCCAGCGCGGCGCTTCCTCGGCGACGAGCTTGGCGAACTCCGCCGGCGTGGTGATGTGCGGCTCGATGCCGAGCTTGTCCAAGCTCGCGCGCATCTCGGCCGAGCGCAGGCCTTCGTTGATCACGGCGTTGAGCCGCTCGACGATCGGCGCCGGCACGCCCGCCGGCGCCACGATGCCGAACAGCGTGTCGTAGGGCGCGTCGAGGAAGCCCACCTCCATCAGCGTCGGCACGTCCTTCATGTCGTCCCAGCGCCGTGGCGCGCTGACGCCGAGCGCGCGCACCTTGCCGGTCGCGATGTGCTGGCGCAGCACTGACTTGCCGTTCACGGTGGCGTGGATCTGCCCGCCGATCAGGTCGGTGATCATCGGACCGCCGCCGCGATACGGCACATGGGTGATGTCGACGGCCGCCTTGCGCTTGAACAATTCGAACACGAAATGCGGGCCGATGCCGATGGCGGAGCCGTAGTTGAACTTGCCGGGCGCGGCTTTCGCCTGCGCCACCATCTCCTGCACCGTTGTCACCGGCCATGACGGGCCCGCCACCAGCACGCCCTTGTCGACGACGAGCGTCGCGACCGGAACGAACGCCTTCACCGGATCGTAGTCGAGCTTGTAGAGCTGCGGCATGGTGCCGAACGCGCTGGTGGTCGTCATCATCAGCGTGTAGCCGTCGGCCGGGGCGGCGGCGACCTGCTTGGCCGCGATCGAGCCGCCGGCGCCGCCGAGATTCTCGACCACGACGGTCTGCCCAAGGGTCGTTTGCATCCGCTGCGCAATGAGCCGCGCGGTGGTGTCGGTCGCGCCGCCGGCGGGGAAGCCGACCACAAGCTTGATCGGCTTTGAGGGATACGGCTGCGCGTGCGCGGCGGCGGCGGTGCTGGCCACCAGAATGGCGGCTCCGATCAGGCGAACGAAATGCATCGCGGGTTTCCTTGGACGTCCTGGGGTGGCCGCCATCCTAGCACCGCCGGTCCACGCGAGCGCGCGATCCGTGGTCGCGGGCCGCGCCCGCCCGCTTTTCGCGACAGGAGCGGCGTTCGACGCACCTCGTTGATTTCCACCGACATCCGCCGCCGCCGTTCACGGTCTGGACTCTTACGGCACGATCTGCCTTGGGGTTAAAGTCACTTGATTCGTGGGGTGCCGTGATTTGGTGGGGTAACGGCAGGTCGGTGCTGCTCGTTGAAAATATGCGCGTCTGAAGCTTGGGGCTCGAGAGGCAATCGTCGAGCCCCTGGAAATGCGGCAATTGGGGCTATCGGGAATGCCGGACACGATCCGGATCACCGGCGGGGGCCGTGCGGCCCAACCGCGGCGCGGCGGATTCCGCATCGCCGTCGCTGTGGGATTCACCTCTCTCCTTGCGAGCGCCGGGGCGGCCGCCCAGACGCCGCCCGGGACCGGCGTCGGCGCCGAGCCAGGTCTGTCGCTGGTCGAAGCCTACCTCCACGCCTTCACGCTGCTTGACCGGCATGAGATCGCCGCGCTCGGGATCACGCTGTCGGTGCTGTGCTTCGCCGTGGTCACGGCGATCCTGCTGGTGCGGACGCGTCAGCGACTCGCCGAGACCGAAGCCGCCGCCCGCGACGACAGCATCGCCAGCCGCGCTGAGGTCGACCGCGTCTATGCCTTGCTGCGCTCGGAGCCGCAGATCCTGGTGGCCTGGACCGCCGCGGACAACACCCCGGAGATCGTCGGCGACATCGCCATCGTGACCGAGGCGGACGCGCCGCATCGCGTGCTGGCGTTCGGCCTCTGGCTTGAATCCGACACCGCCCGGGCAATGGAAAGCGCGGTCACGGGCCTGCGCGAACGCGGCGAGATGTTCGCGCTGTCGATCGTGACGCGCGCGGGACGTCCGATCGAGGCCAGCGGCCAGGTGGTCGGCGGGCGCGCCATCCTCCGGCTCAAGGACGTGAGCGGCGTCAAGCGCGAGCTCGCCGAGCTGCACGACCGGTTCGAGCGCCAGCTCAACGACGCCAACGCCATGCGAACCCTGGTCGAGGCGCTGCCGTCGCCGGTCTGGGCGCGCGACGAAGCCGGCAAGCTGATCTACGTCAACCCTGCCTATGCGCGCGCCGTCGAGGCCAAGGACAGCAACGAGGCGGTGCAGCGCGGCGTCGAGCTGTTCGACCGGGCGTCGCGCGCCGACCTGTTCCGTGCCCACGAAGCCGAGCAATCATTCACCGGCCGGATGCCGGCGATCGTCGCGGGCGGCCGCGTCACGTTCGACGTGATGACGTTCCCGACCCGCCACGGCAGCGCCGGGATCGGCATCGACACCACCGAAACCGATATCCTGCGCGCCGAGATCCGGCGCATGGCGGACGCGCACCGCCGCACCCTCGACTATCTGGCCACCAGCGTCGCCATCTTTGGCGCCGACCACCGGCTCACCTTCTACAACACCGCGTTCCGGCTGCTCTGGGACCTCGACGTCGAATTCCTCGATCAAGGACCGACCGACTCCGCCGTGCTCGACCGCCTGCGCGACGCGCGGCGGCTGCCCGAGCAGCATGACTTCCGGAAATGGAAGGCCGAGCTGCACGAGGCCTATCGCGCGACCGAAGCCCGGGCCCATGAATGGCACCTGCCCGGCGGCCGCACGCTGAGCGTCGTCACCACGCCCAATCCGGAAGGCGGCGTGATCTATCTCTACGACGACATCACCGCGCCACTGGAATTGCAGCGCCGCTTCGAAGCGCTGATCCGCGTGCAGGGCGAGACCCTCGACAATCTGGCGGAAGGCGTCGCGGTGTTCGCGAGCGACGGGCGGCTGCGGCTGTTCAATCCGGCATTCGCGCGGCTGTGGAAGTTCGATCCGGCCGCGCTGCAGGATCGCCCGCACATCGAAGCCGTGATCGGCTGGTGCCACGCCATTGCCGGCGACAATGCGATCTGGCCGGCACTGCGCACGTCGGTGACCGCGATCGACGACCGCGGGTCGATGACCGGCGACATCGAGCGGCGCGACGGCAGTGCTGTCAAATGCGCGACCGTGCCGCTGCCGGACGGCGCGACGCTGGTCACGTTCCAGGACATCACCGACACCGTCAATGTCGAGCGTGCGCTGCGCGAACGCAACGAAGCGCTGGAAGACGCCGACAAGATCAAGATCGACTTCGTCCACCACGTCTCCTACGAGCTGCGCTCGCCGCTGACCAACATCATCGGCTTCGCGCATTTCCTCGGCGACGACGGCACCGGGCCGCTCAACGACAAGCAGCGCGAATACCTGAGCTACATCACCACCTCGACCAACGCGCTGCTCGCGATCATCAACAACATCCTGGACCTCGCCACCATCGACGCCGGCGCCATGACGCTCAATCTCGGCCCGGTCGACATCCGCAAGACCATGGACGCCGCGGCGGAAGGCGTGCAGGACCGCCTGGAGCAGAGCGGGATCAAGCTGACGATCCGCACCGCCCCCGACATCGGCGCCTTCGTCGCCGACGAACGGCGGGTGCGGCAAGCGCTGTTCAACCTGCTCGCCAACGCCATCGGCTTCTCGCCGTCCGGCGGCGTGGTGACGCTGGCGGCGCAGCGGCTCAAGGATGCGGTGGTGTTTCTGGTCACCGACCAGGGGCCGGGCATCCCGCCCGAGGTCAAGGACAAGGTGTTCGACTGGTTCGAGACCCGCTCGCTCGGCTCGCGCCATCGCGGCACCGGCCTCGGGCTTTCGCTGGTGCGCTCATTCGTCGAGCTGCACGGCGGCACCGTCGCCATCGACTCCGCGCTCGGGCGCGGCACCACCGTCACCTGCATCTTCCCGAGCGAAGCCGCCAGCGAGCGCTCCAGCGCGGCTTAGACGATCGCCATTTCCCGAACGCGTTCGTTTCGTGATGGCCGTCACAGCGGCCGGAGCGTCCCTGCGCCATGGTGCGGTCACGGGCCACGCGATCCACCCCACCAACCAAACCGGATCGCCTGACGGGAGCCAACCATGAAAACCACGATCTTTGCGACCATCCTCGCCATCGCTGCGCTGTCGAACGTCTCGCCGGCTTCGGCGCAGGTGACCGCCAACGTCAACCTCAACAACAATCAGCAGATCCTCAACACCGGCCTGCTCCAGCGGATTCAGTGCCAGCGCAATCCCCGCGCCTGCGCCAACAACGCCGGCTCGCAGCGGACCCAACCCGGCAACCGGCGCGGTGGGCAGCAAGGCGGCGGTGCACGGCCATAACGACAGATTATCCGCAAACGGCAGGCGCCGCCGGCCGATCACGGCGGCGGCGGCACAGCCAATTGTTCAGTAGCGCCAGTCGTCGACCTTGAGCAGCGGAAACGCGCTGAGCACATGGGGCGCGGTGACGACCGGCGCGCCAACGTGCAGATAACTCTTGTCGAGGTCGGCCATCGTGGTGACGCCGAGCAGCCCCAGGCAGCGCTGCACTTCATCCTCCAGGAGTTCGAGCATCCGCACCACCGCGGCCTGCCCGCCCGCGGCCAGCGCATAGCATTGCATCCGGCCCATCCCGACCAGATCGGCGCCCAACGCGATCGCCTTCACGATGTCGGTGCCGCGGCAGAAGCTGCCGTCGATCAGAATCTTGGCGCGACCGGCGACCGCGTCCACGATTTCCGGCAGCACGTCGATCGAACCACGGCCGTGGTCGAGCTGCCGGCCGCCGTGGTTGGAAACATAGATCCACTCCACGCCATGCTCGATCGCGATCCGCGCGTCCTCGGCGGTGGCGATGCCTTTGATCACCAGCGGAATCTGGTAACGCTCCTTGACCCGCTTCACGGTGGTCCAGTCGAGCGCCATCTGCCAGGCGCGCGCCTCGACCCGACGGCGGCCCGTGGTCTGATAGCGCTTGGCGAGGTCGCGTTCGCGCCGGCTGTAGTGCGCGGTATCGACGGTGAAGCAGAACGCGGTGTAGCCGTTGGCGATGGCGCGATCGATGTGCTCGTCGACGAAGCTGTCGTCGCCGCGCACGTAGAGCTGGAAGATGCGCAGGGCGTCGGGCGCGGCCTGTGCGACCTTCTCCAGACCCGGATCGGTGACCGACGAGAGCATGTGCGCGACACCGAACGCATGCGCGCCGCGCACAACGTCCGCCCCCGCCTCGGGATGGAAATTTTCCAACGAGCCGACCGGCGCCAGCATCACCGGCAGCCGCAGCTTGCGGCCGAACCGCTCGACGCTGGCGTCGACCTTGCCGACGTCACGCAGCACCCGCGGCCGGAACGCAATCGCGTCAAGCGCCATGCGGTTTCGCCGCAGCGTGGTTTCGGTTTCGACGCCGCCGACCAGATAGTCCCAATGGTTCTGGTTCAGGTTCTGCCGCGCCTTGGCGACGATCTCATGCAGGTTCATGAAATCCGTCACTGGCACGTCGACGCGCGCGGTGGCCGGCGCTGCTACTGTCTTTTCTTGCATGGTGGGGCCTGATGAAGGGTTGCGGGTGGTCACGTCGACCATCCCGGGATGAACATCATGATGGTCGGCCGGACGGCGGCACGTCAACACGTCCCCCCGCCTGTCGGGGCCCCGCGAAGACGGCAGGCACGTTCGACCAAGTCGCCAAACTATTCCAGCTTGGCGCCAATCGCGCGGATGACCTTGCCGTATTTTTCGTTGTCGCTGCGAATGCGCGCGCGGAACTCGTCCAGCGTCGTGAAATAGGGCTCGCCGGAGCCGCTCGAGCCAAGCCGCTTCATCACGTCGGGCTGCTTGAGCACTTCGATCACCTCGGCACGCAACCGATCCTTGATCGGCTCCGGCACGCCGGCCGGCACGAACAACCCGTGCCAGATCAGCACCTCGTAACCGGGATAGATCTCGCTCACTGTCGGAAGCTCGGGCGCCAGCGGGAAGCGCTTGGCGCCGGTCGCCGCCAACCCGCGCACCTTGCCCGACTAAATCGTCGGCACCAGCGAGCCGGCCCCGAACATGGCAGAGATCTCACCGGCCAACAGCGCGATTCCGGCGGGACCGCCGCCGCGATAGGGAACATGCGTGAGGTCGATGCCGACGTGCTGCTTGAGCATCTCCATGGCCAGATGATGCTGGCTGCCGTTTCCGATCGAGGCATAGAACAACGGCGGCTTGGCCTTGCGAGCGAGCTCCACGAATTCGCGCAGATTGTTGGCCGGAACCGAGGGATGCACCGCAAGGACGAGCTGGTTCGAAATCAGGCTCGCGACCGGAGCGAGGTCCTTGAGCGGATCGAACGTCATCTTGGCGTAGAGATGCGGATTGGCGATGAACAAATTGTCCGGCCCGTGCATCATCGTGTAGCCGTCCGGCGCGGCCTTGGCGGTGGCCTCGCCGGCCACGTTGCCGCCGGTGCCGGGCCGGTTTTCGATCACGACCGGCTGTCCGAGCCGCGCCGACAGCCCCTGGCCGACGACCCGCGCCACGATGTCGGCGGCGCCACCGGGCGGAAAGCCGACATTCATGCGGATCGGTCGCGACGGATAGTTCTGCGCCCAGCCCAGACGCGAAATGGCCGGCATCGCCACGGCTGCCGCCGCGGCTTGCAAAAATTGTCGGCGTGGAAATGTCATGGCGAATGTCATGGCGCACGACCTCAATTCGCTTGCGAACGCTGCCGACTTGCGGCGACCCGCGGTTATCGCAGCTTTTGATTCCTCCCAGAAGAGGCGCAAATCGCCGCGCCAGGCTCCACTCACACCCCTTGAACCGCAACCAGCTTTGCGGCTTTTCCCGATGCGCCCGGACCGGTACGGTGCGGCACAACCGGCTCGGACCGGCGGCCATCCCAGCGCGAAGGAGCTTCAGCGGGTGCGAGGTACGACGATCACGGCGCAATGCGAGCGAACCGGCGACGCGCGAGCGGGGCGGCCATGCTGACCACGACCGGCGGTGCAAGTTTTACCGTGGCGTTGCCCGACGAAGCCGCGACCTTGCGGCTGATGGTCGACATCGCCTCCGCACTCGAGCCCGGCGACATGCTGACGCTGTCCGGTGACCTCGGCGCCGGCAAGACCACCTTTGCACGCGCGATGATCCGCTACCTCGCCGGCGACGAGACCATCGAGGTGCCGAGCCCGACCTTCACGCTGATGCAGATCTACGAGCTGCCACGGTTTCCGGTGGTGCATGCCGACTTGTACCGGGTCTCCGGCTCAGCCGAGCTCGCGGAACTCGGCTTCGACGATCTGCCGGACGGCGCGGTGGTGGTGGTGGAATGGCCCGATCGCGCCGCCGGTTTCTTGCCGCCCGATCGTCTCGACGTGACCCTGACGCTTGCGCCCAAGCTCAAGCCGGAGTTCCGCCATGCGCGCGTCACCGGCTATGGCAACGTTCGCGCCGCGGGTCGATCGCATCGCGACCGTGCGCCAGTTCATCGCCGAAGCGGGCCTGAGCGAAGCGACGCGCCTGCGCATACCGGGCGACGCGTCGGCGCGCCGCTATCATCGGCTCATCCTCGGCGAGCGGCGCTCGATCCTGATGGACGCCCCGCGCCGACCGGACGGACCGCCGGTCCGCGACGGCAAGCCATACAGCCAGATTGCCCATCTCGCGGAGTCGGTGGTGCCGTTCGTCGCCATGGCCAAGGCCTTGCGCGCGCAAGGTCTGTCGGCGCCCGACATTCAGCATGCCGACCTGCAGCAAGGCCTGCTCATCATCGAGGACCTCGGCAACGAGGGTGTGGTGGAGGGCGAGCCGCCGGCGCCGATCATCGAGCGCTACGAGACCGCGGTTGATGCGTTGCTGACCTTGCATGGCGAGCCCCTGCCCGCGGCGCTGCCGGTGGCGCCGCAGGTCGACTATCACATCCCGCCTTACGACATGGACGCGCTTCTGGTCGAGGCCGAGCTGTTGCTCGATTGGTACCTGCCGCGCGCGGGGATCACCGTCGGCGATGACGCCCGGGACGAGTTTCTCGCCTGCTGGCAAGACGCGCTGCAACCGGTGCTGGAAGAACCGTTGACGTGGGTGCTGCGCGACTTCCATTCGCCCAATCTGCTCTGGCTGCCGGAGCGCGACGACATCGCGCGGATCGGCATCCTCGATTTCCAAGACGCGGTGATGGGCCCGCCGGCCTATGATCTCGCGTCGTTGGCGCAGGACGCCCGCATCGACGTACCGGAGGCGGTCGAGGTCGCATTGCTCGGTCGCTATCTGCGGCAACGCCGGGAAGCCAACCCCGACTTCGACCTGCCCGCGTTCATCCGCAGCTACGTCACGCTGGCGGCACAGCGCGCCAGCAAGATCCTTGGGATCTTTGCGCGGCTCGACGTTCGCGACGGCAAGCCGCAATACCTGCGTCACATTCCCCGGATATCGGGCTACCTCCACCGCTCGCTGGCGCACCCGTCGCTCGAGGCGCTGAACGCCTGGTACAGCCAGCATCTTCCGGCGCTACAGTCGCCCGTGATTCGGGAAGCGCTTCGATCCGACGATCCTGGAACAACCGATGGGCAAGACGCCGGCTCGTGACTCCAAGACGCGCAACGCAGCGCCGCGTGCTGCCGTGCCGCAAAGCACCGCACCGCGCACCGCCATGGTGATGGCGGCCGGGCTCGGTACCCGGATGCGGCCCTACAATGGCGGTGTTCCCAAGCCGCTGGTCCCGGTCGGCGGCAAGGCGCTGATCGACCACGTGCTCGATCGGCTCGCGCTCGCCGGCGCGACCCGCGCCGTGGTGAACGTGCATTATCTTGCCGACCAGATCGAGCGTCACCTGGCCGGGCGCAAGACGCCCGAGATCGTGCTCTCAGACGAGCGCAAGGAGTTGCTTGGGACGGCAGGCGGCCCGGTCAACGCCATGCCGCTACTCGGCGGCGGGCCGTTCTTTCTCATCAATTCCGATACCATCTGGATCGACGGCGTGACGCCCAACCTCAACCGCCTCGCGGCCGCCTTCGACCCCGCCCGCATGGACGCTTTGCTGCTGATGGCACCGACCGCAACCGCCATCGGCTACGCCGGCCGCGGCGATTTCTCGATGGCGGCCGACGGACGGCTCAAACGGCGCCCCGAGCGCGACGTGGTGCCGTTCGTCTATGCCGGCGCGGCGATCCTCACGCCGGCGTTCTTTGCCAGCGTTGGCGCAGGACCATCGTCGATGTCGCCGCTATTCGATCGCGCCGCGGAGTCCGGCCGGCTGTACGGATTGCGCCTCGAAGGCGTCTGGATGCATGTCGGAACACCGGACGCCCTCGCCGAAGCCGAAGCCGCACTGGCCAGCGCGGCGTAGTTCGTTGTCATTGCCGCTACCAAAGAAAATTGAGAAGCGTCTGCCCTATCTCTAAAGTGACTCCCGGCTCGCTTCCGCTCGTCCCGCGCAAGCGGGGATCCAACACGAATAACGCACAATTCTGGATTCCCGCTTGCGCGGGAATGAGCAGAGGGTCCTCTAGACTATCGATACGCACCAGAATCACCGCATGACCGACCGCGCACCCCGCGTCTTCACCATTCCTGCCTCGGTTCCATTCGTGCCGACGCTGATCGCGGCGCTGCGCGACGGCGCGTTGATCGACGGATTTTCCGGTGGCCGCGATCCCTTGGCGCTGGCGTCCGCCACCTTCTACCTGCCGACCCGCCGCGCCTGCCGGCTGGTGCGCGATGTCTTTCTGGATGTGACCGGCGCCGATGCCGCGATCCTGCCGCGCATCGTTCCGCTCGGCGATATCGACGAGGACGAGCTGGCGTTCGCCGATGTCGCCAACCCGGCGGCGCTCGATCTCAAGGACGAGCTTGGCGGCCTCGAGCGGCGGCTGCTGCTGACGCAGCTGGTGTCCAGATGGGCCGCGTCGGAAGCGCTTCGCCGCGCCGGCGACACGCCGCTGGTCGCCAACACCCCGGCCTCCGCATTGGCGCTTGCAGACGCGCTGGCGCGGCTGATGGACGACATGACCACGCGGCAGGTGCCGTGGGACAAGCTCGACACGCTGGTGCCCGGCGAGCACGACGCGTATTGGCAGTTGACGGTTCGCTTTCTGAACGAAATCGTGCGCGAGGCGTGGCCGCTCATCCTCAACGAGCGCGACAGGATCGAGCCCGCCCAGCGGCGCGATCTCCTGATCGCCGCCGAAGCCAGACGGCTCGCCGTCAGCGACGGCGGCCCGGTGATCGCCGCCGGCTCCACCGGATCGATGCCGGCAACCGCCGCGCTGATCGAAGCGATTGCCCGGCTTCCGCATGGCGCGGTGGTGTTGCCCGGCCTCGACACCGATCTCGACGAGGAGTCCTGGGACATCATCGGCGGCCAACGCGATGCGCAGGGGCGCGAGGTCGCCGCGCCGGTGATCGGCCATCCGCAATTTTCGATGCAGGCGTTGCTGCGGCGGATCGGCATCACGCGCAGCGAGGTGCGCCTGCTCGGCGAGCCGGCCGCACACGGACGGGCGGCGGTCGTCTCGGAAGTGATGCGGCCTGCCGACAAGACCGACAAATGGCGCGAGCTCGGACGCAGCGACCTGCGTCTCGACGCGGCGATGACCAACGTCACGGCGATCGCCGCGCCGAACGCCGAAGACGAAGCGCTCGCGATCGCGGTGGCGCTGCGCGAGGTCGTCGAACATGACGCAAAGACCGCGGCGCTGGTGACGCCCGACCGCGCACTGGCGCGCCGCGTGCTGGCGCACCTCGCCCGCTGGAAGGTCGCGGTCGACAATTCCGGCGGCGATGCGCTGGCCGACACGCCGGCCGGCGTGTTCGCACGGTTGGCCGCCGAGGCGGCGCTCGCCGGCTTGGCGCCGGTGACGCTGCTTGCGCTGCTCAAGCATCCGCTGCTGCGCTTGGGTGCGCCGGCCGGCGCGCATGCGCAGTCCGTCTCGGTGCTGGAGCAGGCGGTGCTGCGCGGCCCGCGACCGAAGCCCGGAACATCCGGCCTGGCCCACGCGCTGCGGACGCTGCGCAACAGCTTCGACAAACTGCATCGCTCCGATCCGCGAACTGGCTTGTCGCCTGCACAGTTGCAGAACGCCGCCGATTTGGTGGAAGCGCTGATCGCCGCGCTGAAGCCGCTCGAATCCCTCGCCCGAACCAAACAGCCACTCGCCGCCTTCGCGCAGGCGCATCGCCAGGTCATCGATGCGCTCGCGGCCGAGCGCCGCGGCGAGGGCATGGCCTTGGCCGGGACGGATGGCGCAGCACTCGACCGGGCGTTCGCCGAGATCGCCGACAACGCGCAAGACGCCGTGATCGTGTCGGCGCCCGACTATCCCGATCTGTTCCGCGCGATCCTCGCCGAGAAGCCGGTGCGCCGGCCCGACCGCCCCGGCGTTCGCGTTCGCATTTACGGTTTGCTGGAAGCCCGCCTGCAATCGGTCGATCGGGTCGTGCTCGGCAGCCTGGTCGAAGGCCAATGGCCGCCCGAAACGCGCAGCGATCCCTGGCTCAGCCGCCCGATGCGCCGCGCGCTCGGCCTCGACCTGCCGGAGCGGCGGATTTCGCTCTCGGCGCACGACTTCGCTCAGATGCTCGGCGCGCCCGAGGTGGTGCTGGCCTATCCCGCCAAGCTCTCCGGCGCGCCGACGGTGCCCTCGCGCTTCTTGCAACGGCTGGCGGCGGTCGTCGGCAGCGAGCGATGGCAGGCCGCCTTGCACCGCGGTGAACGCTATCTCCACTGGGCGCGCGCGCTCGACCGGCCGGAGGCGCCGCCGCGGCCGGTCGCTCGCCCGGAGCCGAAGCCGGCGCGCGACGCGCGACCGGCCACGCTCTCGGTCACCGAGATCGAGACCTGGCTGCGCGATCCCTATTCGATCTACGCCCGGCACGTGCTGCGCCTGCGCGCCGCTCGACCCCGTCGACACGCCGCCCGGCGCCCGCGACCGCGGCACCGTCATTCACGGCGCCATCGGCCAGTTCACGTCCGTCTTCAAGGATGCGTTGCCCGCCGATGTGGTCGGCGAATTGATCAAGTTCGGCGAGCAGGCGTTTGCGGTGCTGGAGGACTTCCCCGAGGCGAAGGCGTTCTGGTGGCCGCGCTACCTGCGGATCGCGCGCTGGTTCGCCGATTTCGAGCTGCGGCGCCGGCCCGATGTCGCCGCCATCAGCGCCGAGACCAGCGCACGCCTGGATATCCCGCTCGGCAACCGCACGTTCAGCATTGCGCACGCGCGCCGATCGCATCGAGCATCTGCGCGATGGCCGCTACGTCATCCTCGACTACAAAACCGGGCGGCCGCCGACGCTGGCGCAGGTCTCGTCCGGACTCACGCCGCAGCTCACGCTGGAAGGCGCGATCCTGCGCGCCGGTGCGTTCGATGGAATTCCGGCGGGCGCATCGATCGCGGACATCGTCTACGTGGCGCTGCGCGGCGGCGATCCCGCGGGCGAACTCAAGCCGATCCGGTTCGACGACGACACACCCGACGCCAAATCGGACGAAGCGCTGCGCAAGCTCACCACGCTGATCACCAAATTCGAGGACGAGAGCAACGGCTACCTGTCGAAGGAACGGCCGATGTTCATGCGCCGCGGCGGCGGCGACTACGACCATCTGGCGCGCGTGAAGGAATGGTCGCTCACCGGCGGCGCCGCCGAAGACGCAGGAGACGCCGAATGAGCGCCCGCGTCATTCCCCATGCGGTGCTGGATGTACAGCACCAGGCGGCCGATCCCGCCGTGTCGGCGTGGGTCTCGGCCAATGCCGGTTCCGGCAAGACCTATGTGCTGGCGCAGCGGGTGATCCGCCTGCTGCTCGACGGCACCGACCCCGCGAAGATCCTTTGCCTGACCTATACCAAGGCCGCGGCCGCCAACATGGCCAACCGCGTGTTCGAACGGCTCGCCGGCTGGACCACGCTCGACGATGACGCGCTGGCCGACGAAATCCGCAGGACCGGCATGCGGCGGCGTGGATGCGAACCGCCTGGCGCGAGCGCGCAAATTGTTCGCCAAGGCGCTGGATACGCCGGGCGGCCTGAAGGTGCAGACCATTCACGCCTTTTGCACCCGCCTCCTCCAGCAATTCCCGTTCGAGGCCGATGTCGCCGCACGCTTCGAGGTGCTCGACGACACGCAGCAGAAGCAGATGCTGGAGTCGATCCGGCTTGACGTGCTGCTCGCCGCGGCGGCGCGGCCCGACAGCGTCGAAGGCCGCGCGCTCGCGACCGTCATCACGCTGACCAACGACTTCGCATTCCAGCTCGCCTTGGCCGAAGCGATCCAGGCGCGCGACCAGATCACTGCATGGCTTGCGCGCACCGATGGCGTCGCCGGGGCGATGACGGAATTGTCGCGGTCGCTGGCGATCGCACCAGACGACTCGATCGAGAGCGTGGAACGTGACTTGTACGAGACCGCGCTGCTGTCGTCGTCCGAATGGTCGGATTTGATCGCAATCCTGGCGCAGGGCGCCAAGACCGACCGCGAGCAGGCGACACGGTTGCAAACCTTGCGGACGGCGACCGGCGCGGAGCGCTTTGCGGCCCTGTTGTCGGTGTTCTGCACCGCCGACGGCAGCGCACGGGCGAGCATCGTCACCAAAAGCATCCGCGACAGGCATGCCGCGCTTTGCCGGCGTTTCCAGGACGAGCAGGCGCGGGTCTGTAGCCTCTTGGAGCGCCGCCGCGCCGTCATCGCGCGCACCCGCACCGCGGCGCTGCTCACGATCGCGAGCGCCATGATCCGGCGCTATCGCACCGAGAAAGAAACCCGCGGCCTGCTCGACTACGAGGACCTCGTCGCCAAAACGCGCGACCTGCTCACCCGCGTGAGCGCAGCCTGGGTCCACTACAAGCTCGACCTCGGCGTCGACCACCTGCTGATCGACGAAGCGCAGGATACCAGCGCGGAACAATGGGACATCATCGAGCGGCTGGTCGCCGAGTTTGCCGCCGGTGCCGGCGCCCGTGGGATGCTATCGCGCACCCTGTTCGCCGTCGGCGACGACAAGCAATCGATCTATTCGTTTCAGGGGGCTGACCCGCGCAAGTTCGACGAGAAGCAGCGCAGCTTCCGGCAGGCGTTCAAGGCCGCCGCAATTGACTGGCGCGACGTGCGTCTCGGCTATTCGTTCCGCTCCAACGACAGCGTGCTGACCGCGGTGCAGCACGTGTTTCAGGAGCGCGCCGTGTTCCGCAGCGTGACCACCGATGAGCACGGAATTTCCGCACATCTGGCGTTGCCGGATGCCGCGCCCGGTTTCGTCGAGATCTGGCCGCTCGTCGAGCCGGACAAGCGCGAACCGGTCGAGCCCTGGGATGCGCCGTTCGATCGCTCCTCGGAAACCAGCCCCCGCGTCAAGCTCGCGCGGCAGATCGCCAAAGCGGTGCGCCTATGGATCAAGCGCAAGGATCGCGTCGGCACCGGCGCCGAACGTCACGACGTGCGGCCGGGCGACATTCTGGTGCTGGTGCGCCAGCGCGGTCCGCTGTTCGAGGCGATCATCCGCGCGCTGAAAAACGAAAACATCGACGTCGCCGGCGCCGACCGGCTGGTGCTGACCGAGCACATCGCGGTGATGGACCTGCTCGCGCTCGCCGACGCGCTGCTGCTGCCGGAGGACGACCTTGCGCTCGCGACCGTGCTCAAGAGTCCGCTGTTCGGCCTCTCGGAAGAGGAGCTCTTCGCGCTCGCCTGGAACCGCACCGGCAGCCTGCGCGCGGCGCTGGCGGACCAGCGCCCGGAGATCGCGGCGCAGCTCGCGGAGCTCGGCGCGCGATGCGCAGCACTTGTCGCCGTTCGCCTTCTACGCCCAGCTGCTCGGCGCCGGCCGTGCGCGCAAACGCTTCCTCGCGCGGCTCGGACCCGAAGCCAACGACGTCATGGACGAATTCCTCAACGTCGCGCTCACCTATGAGTCGCGCGAAACGCCCTCGCTGCAGGGCTTTGTGACGTGGCTGCGCACCGCATCGGCGGAGATCAAGCGCGACATGGAGATCGCGCGCGACGAAGTCCGGGTGATGACCGTGCACGGCGCCAAGGGCCTGGAGGCGCCGATCGTCATCCTGGCGGACACCACGACCGAACCGCAGGGTCCGGTCCAGCATCAGCCGCGCTTGCTGGCACTGCCGGCGTCGCAGGCGGCGCCGGATACGCCGGACCGGCTGGTCTGGGCACCGGCCAAGCGCGAGGACACCGCGCCGGTCGCCGCCGCGCGCGACACCGCCACGGCCGATGCGATCGACGAATATCGCCGGCTGCTCTACGTCGCCATGACCCGCGCCGCCGACCGGCTGGTGATCTGCGGCTCGGTCGGCATGAACCGCCGTCCGCAAGGCTGCTGGTACGACCTCATCGCCGACGCGCTCAAGCCGCATTGCAGCGAGGAACCGGCCGACGTCGGCGACGGCATAGTGCTGCGCTACCGCGAAAGCGCCGGCGCAACCGGAGGCGCTGTCGCTGTTCGCATCGACGCCGCCGCGACCGGCGGCTCCCGACCGTCCGGACTGGCTCACGCGTAACGTGCCCGGCGTCGTGGCGCTCGCCCCGCTGTCGCCATCGCAAGCCCATGACGAAACCGCACCGGCGTCGCGGGCGGGCGGTGCGCAACGCCGGCAGGCGATGGCGCGCGGCGTGATCATGCACCGGCTGTTGCAATCGCTGCCGGCGATCGCGCCGGAACATCGCGGCGAAGCGGCCCGGCGATATCTCGCAAGCAAAAGCCACGACCTGACCGCCGAGGACAGCGACGACCTCGCGCGCAAGGCGTTGGCGCTGATCGCCGACCCGCGCTTTCGGCGACCTGTTCTCGCCCGGAGCAAGGCCGAGGTTCCGATCGTCGGGCGGGTCGTTCACGGCGGCCACAGCCGCGCGGTGGCGGGCGTGGTGGACCGCCTGCTGGTGAAGGATGACGCTATTCTGATCGCCGACTTCAAGACCAACCGGAATCCGCCCAGGACCCCGGACGAGGCGCCGGCCGGCTACGTCGCGCAGCTTGCGCTCTACCGCGCATTGCTGGCCCAGCTCTACCCCGGGCGGCCCGTGCGCGCCGCTCTGATCTGGACGGAAGTCGCTGATCTCATGGAGATTTCCAGCGCGGCCCTGGACGCGGCGATGGCGGCCCTCACCTCGTCGTGATGGCTGCTTGACGGACTCGGGAGGCGTTCATAGGTTGGCTTTCCGCAACCGCGAAAACCTTCCCGCAAAGCAACGAGGTACGCCATGGCCGTGGGCAAAGTCTCTGATGCCACCTTCGAGACGGAGGTGTTGAAGGCCACAAGCCCCGTGGTGGTGGATTTCTGGGCGGAATGGTGCGGCCCCTGCCGGATGATCGCACCAGCCCTGGAGGAAATCGCCGGCTCGCTCGGCGAGAAGGTCAAGATCGTCAAGCTCAACGTCGACGAGAACCCGCAGACTGCGGCGAAATACAATATCCAGTCGATCCCGACCCTGCTGATCTTCAAGAATGGCGGCATGTCCTCGCGCCAGGTCGGCGCGGCGCCAAAGCAGAAGCTCGAGCAGTGGATCACGTCGTCGGTTTGAGCGCGTCTCACGTCTTTCTCTGTGATGCGCGGGCCCCTCGCCCGCGCATCTTTTATTCGGGAAACGAAGGATCGCGGATCGCGCCGCTTGGTGGCGGCCCGGCCATCAGACGCCGTCGTGTTGCGACAGATCACTCCGGCGGCGTGCCGTTGGCCTTGAGCACGGCGCCGGCGAGATAGAGCGATCCCGTGATCATCACCCGCGGCGGCGTCTCCATCCCGAGCCTTCCGACATCGGCGAGCGCACCCTCGATGTCTGCGCCCACTTGGGCGGGAATGTCCGCGGCACGCGCCAGCTCGGCGAGCGACTCCGCCGGGATCGCCTTTTGCTGATCGGGGATCGTCAGCGCGACGAGCCGCCGCGCCAGACCGGAAAAATTCTTCAGGAATGCGCCCGCATCCTTGCTCGCCAGCATGCCGACCACCAGCACCAGCGGGCGCGACACCCGCTCCTCGAGATCGGCAAGCGCATTGGCCACCGCGCGACCGCCGTCGGCATTGTGGCCGCCGTCGAGCCAGAGCTCGCTGCCTTTCGGAAGCAGCGCCGAGCAACTTGCCGTGCGAGAGCCGCTGCATGCGCGCCGGCCACTCCGCTTTTGCGACCGCTTCGAACACGCCCGGCGCCAACGGCAATGACGGCAACGCGCGCAGCGTGGCGATGGCGAGGCCGGCGTTCTCGAATTGATGGCGGCCCGGCAGCCGCGGCGCCGGCAGATCGAGCAAGCCCGCATCGTCCTGGTAGACCAACCGGCCGCGCTCCTCGGTCGTGGTCCAGTCCTCGCCGGCAAATCGCACCGGGGAACGAGCGCGCGCGGCCGCGCGCTCGATGACCGCGCAGCGCCTCCGGCGGCTGCGCCGCGACGATCGCCGGAACGCCGGGTTTCACGAATGCCCGCCTTCTCGGTCGCGATCTTGGCGATGCTGTCGCCGAGATAGTCGGCGTGATCGAACGACACCGGCGTGATCACCGTGGCGAGCGGCCGATCGACGACGTTGGTCGCATCGAGCCGCCCGCCGAGCCCGACCTCCAGCAGCAGCACGTCCGCCGGGTGGCGCGCGAAGAGCAGCAGGCCGGCCGCGGTCGTGATTTCGAACACCGTGATCGGCGCGCCGGCATTGGCGCGCTCGCATTCGCTCGAACGCGCGCGCCAGTTCGTCGTCCGAAACCAGTGCGCTCTCGCCCGCCCGCGCCGAGGCGGAAGCGCTCGTTGAAGCGCACGAGATGCGGCGAGGTGTAGACATGCACGCGCAGCCCGGCCGCTTCGAGGATCGCGCGCATGAAGGCGATGGTCGAGCCCTTGCCGTTGGTTCCGGCGACATGGATGACCGGCGGAAGCTGGCGTTCCGGATGGCCGAGCGCCGCCAGCAGCCGCCACATCCGATCGAGCGAAAGATCGATCAGCTTGGGATGCAGCGCCAGCAGACGCTCGACGATGGAATCGATGGATCATGGCGCCGAGTATACCGGTTCACCGGGGCGCGCCGATCGACGCTCATGCGTTCGCCGGCGTGAGCTCGTCGCGCCTGCGGCAACATGGCGACCGCCGACGGCGTCGGCCGCGGAACGGCCGGCGCCTTGGTCAGAATCCGGCAGAGATTGGACAAGTGTCGGGCGCAGTTCGTGGCGATGGCACCACCATGTCCACCATGCCGTGCTCCTGGAGATATTCCGCGCGCTGAAAGCCTTCGGGCAGCTTTTCGCGGATGGTCTGCTCGATCACGCGCGGGCCGGCGAAGCCGATCAGCGCGCCGGGCTCCGCGATATGCACGTCGCCGAGCATGGCGTAGGACGCGGTGACGCCGCCGGTGGTCGGATTGGTCAGCACCACGATGTAGGGCTTGCCGGCCTCGCGCAGCATCTGCACCGCCACCGTGGTGCGCGGCAGCTGCATCAGCGACAGGATTCCCTCCTGCATGCGCGCGCCGCCGGAGGCCGCGAACATGATGAACGGCGTGCCCTTCTCGACCGCCGTCTCGAGGCCCTTGATCACCGCCTCGCCGGCGGCCATGCCGAGCGAGCCGCCCATGAAATCGAAATCCTGCACGCCGACCACGACCGGCAGACCGTCGAGCTTGCCGTAGCCGAGCTTGATCGCGTCGGTGGTGCCGGTCTTGCTGCGGGCATCCTTGAGACGGTCGGTATAGCGGCGCTCGTCGCGAAATCTCAGCGGGTCGATCGGCGCCGGCGGAACCGCGATGTCGAACCAGGTCTCGTTGTCGAAGATCGATTTGAGGCGCGCGGTCGCGCTCATGCGCATGTGATAGTTGGAGCCCGGAATGACGAACTGGTTCGCCTCCACGTCCTTGTAGAACACGAGCTGGCCGGTCTCCGGGCACTTGATCCAGAGATTCTCCGGCGACTCGCGCCGGGCGAGGAAATTGCGAATCTTCGGCCGGACGACGTTGGAGATCCAGTTCATGGTCACTCGGCGGTGCAGCTCTGCGAGATTGAAAAATCACGCTGCAGGTCACGCAATCACGGTGCGATGGGATCGGCGCACCAACCGGAATCGCTGCGCCGCCTGTAATATGGATGGCCGCGACCAACGCTGCAATGGCGACATGGCGCGATGCCACGGTGGCTAACGTTGCCGCGCCGCGCCGCGCCGCGCGCACGCCCGCCGGCAGGCTCGCGACCAGCTCGGTCACGGCGTTGACCGTGTCGCGCCGTGGCCTTGCCGTTCGCGTCGAGGCTGTCGCTTCACGCGCATCGACCAGCGCCGAGCCCACCACCACGCGCGTCGGCGCCCTGCGCGATCGCCGCGCGCCTGCTCGGCGGTTCGCACGCCGAAGCCGACCGCGACCGGCAGCTCCGTGTGCCGCTTGATGCGCGCCACCGCCTCGGACACGCGCGCGGCGTCGGGCGCGGCCGTGCCGGTGATGCCGGTGATCGAGACGTAGTAGACGAAGCCCGACGTGTTCGCGAGCACCGCCGGCAGGCGCTTGTCGTCGGTGGTCGGCGTCGCCAGGCGGATGAAATTCGAGCCCGGCCTTGAGCGCCGGCAGGCACAGTTCTTCGTCCTCCTCGGGCGGCAGATCGACCACGATCAGGCCGTCGACGCCGGCCGCCTTGGCGTCGGCGAGGAAGCTTGTCGACGCCGTAGATGTAGATCGGATTGTAGTAGCCCATCAGCACGATCGGCGTCGCGTCGTCGTCGGCTTGCGGAACGCGCGCACCATCGCCGAGCGTCTTCTTCATGGTCTGCCCGGCCTTGAGCGCGCGCTGCGACGAGGCCTGGATCGCCGGGCCGTCCGCCATCGGATCGGTGAACGGCATGCCGAGCTCGATCACGTCGGCGCCGGCCTGCCGGCAGCGCCTTGAGGATGGCGAGCGACGTCTCGGCGTCGGGATCGCCGGCGGTCAGGAACGTCACCAGCGCGGCGCGGCCCTCGCGCTTCAATGCGCTGAATCGCCGGTCGATGCGCGTGGTCATGCGGTCAGCATTCGATTCGCGAGCGGCATGGAGCGTCTGGTTTTGCTCGCGCATCGCGGCCATGCCGCACATTGACGATGCCGAGCACGATCAGCACGAGCGACGGCCGATGATCAGGTTGAACCAATCCTTCCCTGACAACAGCGGCCCCGGCATGAGCAGCCGTGATGCGCAGAAAATACAAGAGATAAGCGGCGGAGACGATGACCAGAATCCAGCCGACGATTTCTGCCGGGCGTCAACCAGGATCACATCCGGTCGCTGCCCGAGGTGCTCCGCCACCGACTGTCGAGTCCTTGTCGCCGCGGCCGGACAGGTTGACCACCATCAGATGATCCTTCGGCTTCTTCGGCGCGAGATCGCCGACGCGCGCGAGCGCATGCGCCGGCTCCAGCGCCGGGATGATGCCTTCGAGCCTGCAGCAGAGCTGGAACGCCGCCAGCGCCTCCTTGTCGGTCGCCGACAGGAACGTGACGCGGCCGATGTCGTTGAGCCAGGCATGCTCGGGGCCGATGCCGGGATAGTCGAGGCCGGCGGAAATCGAATGCGCCTCGTTGATCTGGCCGTCGTCGTTCATCAAGCAGATAGGTGCGGTTGCCGTGCAGCACGCCGGGCCGGCCGCCGGCGATCGAGGCGGCGTGCATGTGGTGTCGAGGCCATGCCCGGCCGCTTCGACGCCGTAGATCTCGATCTGCTTGTCGTCGAGGAACGGATGGAACAGTCCCATCGCGTTGGAGCCGCCGCCGATGCAGGCGATCAGCGAATCGGGCAGCCGGCCTTCGAGCGCCTGCATCTGCTCGCGGGTCTCGTTGCCGATGACGCATTGGAAATCGCGCACCATCATCGGATAGGGATGCGGACCGGCGACGGTGCCGATGCAATAGAAGGTGTTGCCGACATTGGTCACCCAGTCGCGCAACGCCTCGTTCATCGCGTCCTTGAGCGTCTTCGAGCCCGGATTCGACCGGCACGACCTTGGCGCCGAGCGCCTTCATGCGCAGCACGTTCGGCTGCTGGCGCGCGACGTCGACCGAGCCCATGTAGACGATGCATTCCAGCCCGAACTTCGCGCACAAGGTCGCGGTGGCGACGCCGTGCATGCCGGCGCCGGTCTCGGCGATGATGCGCGGCTTGCCCATGCGCTTGGCCAGCATGATCTGGCCGAGCACGTTGTTCACCTTGTGCGCGCCGGTGTGGTTGAGGTCCTCGCGCTTGAAATAGATCTTCGCGCCGCCGAAATGCGCGGTCAGGCGCTCGGCGAAATAGAGCGGCGACGGCCGGCCGACATAGTGCGTCAGATGGCCGTCCATTTCGCGCTTGAACGCCGGATCGGCCTTGGCCGCTTGATAGGCCTTCTCGAGCTCGAGGATCAGCGGCATCAGCGTCTCGGCGACGAAGCGGCCGCCATAGATGCCGAAATGCCCGCGCTCGTCGGGTCCGGTGCGGAACGAGTTCGGCTTGCTGCTGGAGCGTCATGCGTCCTTCGCAATTTTGCGGGTCCCAGCCGCGTCCGCTTGCGCGGACGGTGCGGATGAACGCTCGGATCTTGTCGGGGTCCTTGCTCGCCGGGCGCGCGCTCGACGCCGGAGGAGACGTCCACCGCGGACGCGCCAGTGATGCGCAACGCCTCGACCACGTTGCCGGCATCGAGCCCGCCCGACAGCATGTAGGGGATGCCGGGATTGACGCCCGCCAGCAGCCGCCAGTCGAACCGCCGTCCGAGCCCGCCGGGCCGGGTGGCCTTGCGCGGCGGACGGGCGTCGAAGATCAGCTTGTCGGCGACATGGGCGTAGAGCCGGATCGGCGACAGGTCGGCGCGGATTTCGATCGGGAGCGCCTTCATCACCGGCAGCCGGAACATGCTGCGCACCGCGGCGACACGTTCCGGGGTTTCGCGGCCGTGCAACTGCAGCAGATCGGGCTTCAATGCGTCGATGCTGGCCGCCAGCCAATCATTGTCGGCATTGACGGACAGGGCGACCTTGCGCGCCCGGCCGTGGATGCGCGCGGCAAGCGTCCGCGCCGCCTCAAAACCGAGATGGCGCGGCGACGGCGGAAAGAACACGAAGCCGACGTAGTCGGCACCGGCGTCGAGCGAAACATCGACCGCCTCGGGCGTCATCAGGCCACAAATCTTGATCTCGACAGGCATCTTTGCAGTCATGCTTTCAGGGCCGCGGTTCTAGTGGAGTGGATTTGACATTCGCGACCCACCTGGCAGCAAGCGCGCGACGCGAATGTCAAATCCAAACTCCACTAGCAGCCTATAATTGCTAGTGGTCCTCCAATAGCGCGGCCCGCACGGTTTGTCTTGCCCCGCCAGATCGTTGATTCGAAACGATAATCCATCACCCCGCCCGGGGTGGGATGGTCAGGTACGACCCCGCATCGCCTGCCGGCGGCAGCCGCGGCGCATCCCGCCGCTTGAGTTGGTCGTTTTCCCGGCGGAGCTCATGCGCTTGCGATTCCGCCAGCCGGGCTCGCCAGCGCCATCTCCCCTGCCGCAACCAAGCCGCGGCACCGCCTAGCAGCACACCGGTGATGACCAGCGCCAGAATCAACACGTAGAGCGGCAGCGCCAGCGAGAAGGCGGGTTCGCTGCCGTCGAACGGGTCGAACGATACCGTTACGATCTGGCGGTTGGCGACCGCCAACGCGACGACGATGATCGCCAGGGGTATCAAGACCAGCGCCTTGGCGATCTTGCGGATCATGTTCGTCCCGCCGCTTCGGGATCGGGCGCTCGTGTCCCGATTCCGAAGTTCGTACTATTTTCGCAGCGCCCTCGCATACGAACTTCGGAATCGAAGGACACTTGCAACTCATTGATTCTAATGTGGCTCAGGTTCAGACGTCCGCAATTCGAACTCGCCGCGACCAATGTTGCGGACTTCTGAACCGCCACACTAAAGCATGATCCCGAAAAGTGGGAAGCACGGTTTTCGGAAAGATCATGCTCAAACAAGAAGCTAAAGCGTGATTGCGATTTAACTGAAAGCAATCACGCTTTAGGCCGGCGAGCGATTGAGGCGCTCGCGCATTTCCTTGCCGGTTTTGAAGAACGGCACCGACTTCTTGCCGACCGAGACGTGAGCGCCGGTCCGCGGGTTGCGTCCGGTGCGGGCGGGCCGGTTCTTCACAGAAAAGGCACCGAAGCCCCGCAATTCGACGCGATCGCCGCGCGCCATGGCGGCAACGATTTCGCCCAGGATCGCGTTCAGAATATTCTCGACGTCGCGTTGATACAGATGCGGATTCTGCGACGCGATACGTTGCACCAATTCGGACTTGATCATCGGATGCCGCCCCCCTCTGCCGTATAAAGCAGACCATCGGCCCGCTAGCCCTCGTGCCCATCCGACATCCGCGCAACCGTGCTGCCGGTTTGTCAACGAAGGTCAGATATGACTGGGACACTATCGCACATTTTTACCAGCCGGCACGGCTTTGGTTCAGGCGTTCGGTTCCAACCTGGTCGCTGGTCGGTCGAACGTCCGAGACTTCCACACTAGTCGGCCGTCGGAGGGTGCCAAAGCGCTAAAAGACCGTCAAGGTTGAGCCGCTCCATCGCCTGAACCGCGCCCAGCAACTCCAGCCGGCGCGCGATCGAACTCAAGTCCCAAACCGCTCAGCAGCGACAGCGCAGCCGTGTGCAGGAACGGCAAGTCGCGGAAGCGATCGCGCATCCGGAAATCGCGTACCGGGGTCTGCGGATCGATCTTCTTCTCCCGGGCCAGCCAGGCGATCGCGGCGCGCTCGCCGCCAAGCTCGTCCACCAGCTTGAGCGCCAGACCCTGACGGCCGGTGAATACCCGCCCATCGGCCACTTTGGCCAAGGCGGCGTCGTCCAGGTTGCGCCGCTTCTGCACCAGTTCCTTGAACCAGGCGTAGGAGTCCATCACGATTTCCTCGACCGCCTTACGGGCTTCGGGGCTGGTCGGCTCGAAACCGGATGGCGCGGCCTTGAGCGGCGACGACTTGATCGTTTCAACATGGACACCGATGGTCTTCAGGAGATCGGAGACGTTCGGGTACTGGAACAGCACGCCAATCGACCCAACCAGCGCGGTTTCACCAGCAATAATGTGGTCGGCGCCGAGCGCCGCGATGTAACCGCCGGAGGCGGCCAGCCCCTCCACAACCACCACAATCGGCTTGCTCTCGCGCAACCGCATCAGCGAGTCATGCAACTCTTCCGAGCCCGAGGTTGTGCCGCCCGGGCTGTTGATGCGCACGATCACGGCCTTGGCCGACGATTTGGCCAGGCGTTCCAGCGCCTCGACGCGCTGCCGGTCGGTACGAATCAATCCGGTGATGCTGACGCGCGCGATGGCGCCACCGCCGGTCACGCCTAGCCCCTCAGTGCCCGGGGCGCGCATGGCAACGCCCACCGCGGCAATTGCTGCAATCGCCAGCAGCACCGCGAGGACCCGCCACAGCGTCAGTTTCCGCCGCATCCGGCGTCGGTCGACGATGGTATCGGCATCGAGCGACATGATTTCGTCTCCCGCGATGAAGCTAGTGTCCCGATTCCGAAGTTCGTACGATCTCGCGGCGGGGTCTGATACGAACTTCGGAATCGAAGGACACTAGCAACTCATTGATTTCTAGTGTGGCTTCGGTTCAGAAGTCCGCAACTCGGACTCGCCGCAAGGCTATTGCGGACTTCTGAACCGCCACACTAGCGGCGACACTGCCGCCGCCCGTCATGGTGGTCAAATGTCCGCAGCAACCGGACGCAATTGTGGCAAACGCCGTCCTAACAACGCACGCGTTCACAGGCACGCTGCGGCCGCAGTACCAGGCCGCAAGGATCAGCCTTCCTCGTCATCCTTCTTTTCGCCAGCGCGCTTGAGCGCGGTGCCGAGAATGTCGCCGAGCGTCGCACCCAAATCGGAGGAGCCGTATTGGGCGATCGCCTCCTTCTCTTCGGCGACTTCGAGCGCCTTGATCGAGACCGACACCTTGCGGGCGCGGCGATCGATCTGGGTGACGCGGGCATCGACCTTCTGGCCGACCTGGAAGCGGTCGGCGCGCTGATCGCCACGGTCGCGCGCGAGGTCGGCGCGGCGGATAAAGGCCTCGAGATCGGTGCCGACGATCCTGACGTCGATGCCGCCCTCTTTCACCGCAATCACTTCGCAGGTGACGACGCTGCCCTTCTTCACATCGCCGGCGGTCTCGGTGGCGAACGGATCGCCTTCGAGCTGTTTGATGCCGAGCGAAATCCGCTCCTTCTCGACGTCGACGTCGAGCACCTGGGCGCGCACCTTGTCGCCCTTCTTGTATTCCTCGATCACCTGCTCGCCGGGGCGCTTCCAGTCGAGATCGGAGAGATGGACCATGCCGTCGACGTCGCCGTCGAGACCCAGGAACAGCCCGAACTCGGTCTTGTTCTTGACCTCGCCCTCGACGATCGAGCCGGAGGGATACTTCTCGATAAAGACCTCCCACGGATTACGCATGGTCTGCTTGAGACCGAGCGAAATGCGGCGCTTGATCGGATCGACTTCCAGAATCTGGACTTCGACCTCCTGCGAGGTGGAGACGATCTTGCCGGGATGCACGTTCTTCTTGGTCCACGACATTTCGGAGACGTGGATCAGACCTTCGATGCCGGGCTCGAGCTCGACGAAGGCGCCGTAGTCGGTGATGTTGGTGACGCGGCCGGTGAAGCGCGCGTTGACCGGATACTTCGCCTCGATGCCCTGCCACGGATCGTCCAGCAGCTGCTTCATTCCAAGCGAGATGCGGTGGGTCTCGTGGTTGATCTTGATGATCTTGACCTTCACCTGCTGACCGATGTTGAGCACTTCGGTCGGGTGATTGACGCGCCGCCAGGCGATGTCGGTGACGTGGAGCAGGCCGTCGATGCCGCCGAGGTCCACGAACGCACCGTAGTCGGTGATGTTCTTGACCACGCCGTCGATGACCTGACCCTCTTCGAGGTTCTGCACCAGCTCCTGACGCTGCTCGGCGCGGGTCTCCTCAAGCACGGTCCTGCGCGAGACGACGATGTTGCCGCGGCGGCGATCCATCTTCAGGATCTGGAACGGCTGCGGCACGTTCATCAGCGGGCCGACGTCGCGGATCGGACGGATGTCCACCTGCGAGCGCGGCAGGAACGCCACCGCACCGTCGAGATCGACGGTGAAGCCGCCCTTGACCTGGCTGGAGATGATGCCGCTGACCTTCTCGTTGACCTGGAACGCTTTCTCGAGCTTGCCCCAGCTCTCCTCGCGGCGCGCCTTGTCGCGCGAGAGCACCGCTTCGCCGAGCGCATTCTCGATGCGCTCGAGATAGACCTCGACGGTGTCGCCGATCTTGATATCGGCCGTCCGGCCTGGGCCCGCGAACTCGCGCAGCGCGACGCGGCCTTCGGTCTTGGCGCCCACGTCGATGACCGCAAGGTCCTTTTCGATGCCGACGACTTTGCCCTTGACGACGGTGCCCTCGGACGGACTGCCGTCAGTGAACAACTCTTCGAGCATTTTCGCGAAATCTTCGCGCGACGGCGTGGCGGAACTTGCGGCAACGGTAGCCATGAACTCTCCTGGTCAACGATCGGCCGGATTGGTGTGAATGAGCGTTTCGAGCGCGCGGCCTGAACGGCCGAAGCCATTCAGCACCGCTGACATGTTGCGTGACGCCAGGCGGCTGCCTGCGTGTCAGCGGCCCGGCGCAAGACCGAGCGATCGAAACGGTGGTTCAGGATCGGGGCGCCGTCACGAATACGGTCGGAGCAGGCTTCGTCCTCCAACACGATAGCGCGTTCAGCGCGCTATCGGCCTGCTCGGACGGCTTCGACAATGTCGATGGCGGCCCGGAATGCGGCGTCTATATCCAAATGCGAGGTATCGAGCAAGTGCGCATCCGGCGCTTGTTTGAGGGGGGCGGCGGTTCGGGCGGAATCACGCTCGTCCCGGCGCAGGATATCGGCCAGCACGGCGGCTTCGTCGGCCGGCCCGCCGGCGGCCTTCAGCTCCAGCGTGCGGCGGCGGGCGCGGATCTCCGGCGCCGCGGTGACGAAAATCTTAACGTTGGCGTCGGGAAAAATGACCGTCCCGATGTCCCGCCCGTCAAGCACCGCCCCCGGCGGGGTGCGGCCGAAGTCGCGCTGGAAGGCGAGCAGGGCCGCGCGGACCTCCGGGATCGCCGACACCACCGAGGCGGCTTCGCCGATCTTATGGCTTTTCAGCACCTTTTCATCGAAACCCGCGGGATCGAGCGACCGGGCTGCCCGGCCGGCGCAGACCGCATCGTCGAGCGGCGCGCCGGCCTCAAGCACGGCCTTGGCCACCGCCCGATAGATCAGCCCGGTATCGAGATGACGCAACCCGAAATGGGCGGCCAACCGCTTGCCCAGCGTTCCCTTGCCCGACGCCGCCGGTCCGTCGATCGCGATGATCATGCGAGGTCCGCGCCCAGGCTGCGCATCATCGGCACGAAGCTCGGGAAGCTCGTCGCGATGAACGACGCGTCGTCGATACCGACCGGCTTTTCGCTCGCGAGCCCCATCATCAGGAATGCCATGGCGATGCGATGGTCCATGTGGGTGACGACGGTGCCACCGCCCGGCGCGCGACCTCGCCCATGCACGATCAGGTCGTCGCCCTCGATCTCGACCGCGACGCCATTGACCTTGAGACCATCCGCGACCGCGGCCAAGCGATCGGACTCCTTCACGCGCAATTCCTTGAGGCCGCGCATGCGCGTCGTGCCCTCGGCGAACGCCGCCGCCACCGCCAGAATCGGATATTCGTCGATCATCGACGGCGCGCGTTCGGCCGGCACGTCGACGCCCTTGAGCGCCGACGACCGCACGCGAAAATCCGCCATCTCCTCGCCGACGTCGCTGCGCAGATTGAGCGTCTCGATATCGGCGCCCATCTCCCGCAACGTTGTGATTAAGCCGGTGCGCAACGGATTGGTCATCACGTCGGTCAAAATGACGTCGGAGCCCGGCACGATCAGCGCCGCCACTATCGGGAATGCAGCCGAGGACGGATCGGCCGGCACCACCACCGGCGCCGGACTGAGCTCGGGCTGGCCCTTGAGCGTGATCCGACGTCCGTGCGCCCCCTCCGCCGACACCGTAACCTCGGCGCCAAAATGCGCGAGCAGCTTTTCGGTGTGATCGCGGCTGGCTTCGCTTTCGATGACGGTGGTTTCGCCCGGCGCAGCCAAGCCCGCGAGCAGGACCGCCGACTTGATCTGCGCCGACGGCACCGGGGTGCGGTAGACGATCGGAATCGGCTCGCGCGCCCCGGCCACGGTGATGGGCAGGCGGCCGCCGTCCGCCATCTGCGCCGCCCGCGCGCCCATGCGAATCACCGGATCGAGAATGCGCTGCATCGGCCGTTTGCGCAGCGAGGCGTCGCCGTCGAACGTCGCGGTGATCGGGCAGGTCGCCACCGCGCCCATGATCAGCCGGCAGCCGGTGGCGGAATTGCCGAAATCGAGCACCCCCGCCGGCTGCCGAAAGCCGCCCACCCCGACCCCGTGGACGCGCCACGCGCCCTCGCCGGTGCGCTCGACCGACGCCCCCAGGGTGCGCATGGCCTTGCCGGTGTTGAGCACGTCATCACCCTCCAGAAGGCCTGAAATCCGGGTCTCGCCGACCGCCAACGCACCGAAAATCAACGCGCGATGCGAAATCGACTTGTCGCCCGGCACGCGCAAACGGCCCTTGAGCGGGGAGCCGGCGCGGGCGGAAAGCGGAGACGGGGTGGCGGCGTGGCGCACGGGAAAGCCTCACTGACGGTTGGCCGGTCCTCCTAGCACGCGGGACACAGGGTCACCACGGACTGCGTTAACCGCCACCGCTGCTATTGACAGCGGCATTTCGACTGTCCAAGTGAAGCACCTCATTTCGACCCCCGCCCTTAGGAACCCGGACCGTGGCAAAACCCGAGCTTGGCACCAAGCGCCTTTGTGGCAGTTGCGGCGCGAAATTTTATGATCTCAGCAAGACGCCGATCATCTGCCCGAAGTGCCACACTGTGATGGAGCTTGCCGCGGTCACGACGCGCTCGCGCCCTGAAAGCGCCGCGCGCGCCGCCGCACCGGTGAAGGACGAGGCGTTGGTGCCGGAGACGCCGGACGCCGAATTCGTTTCGCTCGAGGAGGCCGACGCCGAGGCGCAGGGCAAGAAGATCGCCGACCCCGACGCGATCCCCGGCGACGACGATATCGAGATCGACGACGAGCCGTTGGACGATGCCGCTCTGATCGAGGAGCAGGAGGAGTCCGACGACGACGTGACCGACATCATTGGCGAGCGCGAGGACAACGAGGAGGAGCCGTAAGATCGGCTCGGCGCTGGAATCACGGCGTCGGATGTCGTTAAGATTGTTCACGTAAAGCGAACCGCGCGGCAATTCCCAACGCCGCGACTGGACTGGGGCCATAGCTCAGTTGGGAGAGCGCTTGGATGGCATTCAAGAGGTCGTCGGTTCGATTCCGACTGGCTCCACCAAACTTCGCAGCTTCGCGGCTACGGCTGAAGCCGCCTCATCAGGGCTGGTGCAACAATTTCAGTATTCGCAAGCGGCAAGGCGCCGATCGCTTGCAGACCGCCCGCCATTAACCTCACCCGCCGCGTGGCGAAGCGACGCGCTGGCCTGCCCTTGCCCGGCAGCGCGCCATAGTTGAAAGAAACGGCGCCGGGCGCGCCCAGCGCCGGCTGGACGACAGCGGAGACCAGACCATGCTCGATCAAGGCAAGCCGTACGCGCGCCCGATCGCCGGCGCATTGGCGATCCTGGGGACGGTGGCGATGGCCGCGTCGCCCGCCGCGGCGCAGGGGCCGACCTTAGCCGGCAAAAACGTCACGATGATCATCGGCTTCGGAGCCGGCGGCGGCTACGACCAGTGGGGCCGTACCATCGCCCGCCATATCGGCAAGCATCTGCCGGGCCAGCCGAACGTGGTGCCGCAGAACATGCCGGGCGGCGGCAGCTTCACGGCTGCAAACCACATCTATTCGGTCGCACCAAAGGACGGCAGCGTTTTGGGCATCATTGCCCGCGATGCTCCGCTCGGCCCGATCAGCGGAATGGCCGGCGCGCGGTTCGATTCACTTAAGATCACGTGGGTTGGCACGCCCACCACCGAAACCAACGTCTGCTTCGTGCACAAGCGCGCCAAGGTGCAGAGCTTCGAGGATCTGCTCAAGCACGAGCTGATCATCGGCAATACCGGAGCCGGCACCGGAACCTACACCTATCCGAAAGGGCTCAACGGGCTTTTGGGCACCAAGTTCAAGCTCGTCTCCGGATTCAAGGTGTCGACCGACGTGCTGCTCGCCATGGAACGCGGCGAAGTCGATGGGCTCTGCGAGAGCTGGGACAGCGCCTATGGCAAGCGCCCGGAATATTTCAAAGACGGAACCTTCAAGGTTCTGTTCCAGGCCGGACCGCATGTCGAAGCCGAAATCAAGGCTCCGTCCATCTTCACGCTCGCGAAGACGCCCGAGCTGAAGCAGGCGCTGGAATACCTGTATGCCGGCCAGGGCATCGGGCGGCCTTTTGTTGCGCCATCGGAGATGACGGCAGATCGCGTCAAGATGCTGCGTGACGCTTTCGCCGCCACCATGAAAGACCCGGAATTCAGGGCCGACGCCAAGAAGGGCAAGCTGGACGTCAATCCAACCGATGGCGCGGAACTCGAGGCGCTCATCAAGCGCATCTACGCGACGCCGAAGAATCTCGTCGATCAGATTGCGGCACTGATCAAATAGCTCCCAGAGCCGCGCGCGCTTACATCCGATAGCGCGCGACGGCGGCTTCGTCCCAGACGAGACCATTGCCCGGGTGCTCCGGCACCTGGGCCATGCCGTCCACGATCCGCAGCGGATCTCGCACAATCCGATCGGCCCAATCGACATATTCCAGATAGTGCGCGGTCGGCGTCGCGGTGAGCAGGTGCGCGCTGACTTCCGGAAATAAATGCGACGACATCTTGATGCCGTGCGACTGGGCCAGCGCGGCGGCGCGCCGCCAGCCGGTGACGCCGCCGATCCGCTCCAGATCGGGCATCACATAGGTCGACGCGCCGGCCGCCAGCGCCATCTCCATCGCGAACGGCAGCGAGAAGTTCTCGCCGATCTGCACCGGCGTCGTCAGCGCGGTGCGCAGCGACGCACATCCGGCGTAGTCGTCATGCCGGATCGGCTCCTCGATCCAATCGATGGTCTCGCCATCGAGCGCCTTGCCGCGCTTGAGCGCTTCCGGCACGTCGAGCGCCTGATTGTAATCGACCATCAACGCGACGGCGTCGCCGATGCGGCGGCGCACCGCGCGCACCGCCGCCAAATCCTCATCGAGCGTCGGATAGCCAAGCCGCAGCTTCACGGCGCGGAACCCGCCGGCCAGGAGCCGCTCGGCCTCGTCGGCGACTTTCTCCGGCGCCATCAGCCCAAGCCCGCAACTGTTGTAGGCAACGACCGGCTTGGGCGCTCCGCCCACGAATGTCGCGAGCGGCGCGCCGGCAGCAAGCGCCAACGCATCCCACGCCGCGACATCGAGCGCGGACATCGCCATGCGGACGATGCCCTGCACACCGATCAACGTGAAACGTTTGGCGAGCTTGTCCCATAGCGCCGGCGGATCGACGCGATCGCCAGCCACCTGCTGCGCGATCTCCACGATGATGCTGGCGATCGCCGGCGCCGCCGCGCGCAGATAGCAGAACAGATACGTGCGCCCGGTCACGCCTTCGTCGGTTTCAAGATCGACCAAGAGCAACGGCGCCGCCGTAACGGTCGCTCGGCTGGTGCCGAGCGCATAGGTCATCGGCACCTCGACGCCAACCGCACGGATCGCGCGGATCGTGAGGTCGGCGCGCGCGGTCACGCGGCACTGGCGGCCGGCCGGCCGCCGGCATGCAGAACCAGAATGTCGTGCACCGCCCGGTTGGCGGGAGTCGGCACGCCGACCGCGGCGCCCAGCTCGACCACGCCGCCGGCGAGCCAGCGCACCTCGAGTGGCCGGCCGCGATCAAGGTCGTGGTGCATCGATGACGTCATGTCATGTGGCAGGCCGTCGGCGAATGTCATGCGCTGCTCGGCGTAGTCTGCCGGCAAGGCCACGCCGTGCGCGCGCCCGACCGCAACCACCTCGCGCATCAGATCGAACAGGAATTGCCGGCTCGCGGGATTCTCGCGGATCGGACCGAGCGGGACGCGCATGGTGGTGGTGGCGCCGGACAGCCCGACCAGGAACACGTATTTCTCCCAGATCGCGCGCCGGATATCGGCGCTGATCTCGGCATTGATGCCGCCGCGCTGGCAGGCCGCGAGCAGCGCCTCGGCGCGCGGCGACGACGGCGCGTTGTATTCGCCGAAGATCATGCGCTGGAACGATCCGGTCTGCACGATGACGCCGGGCCGCGCGATCGTGGTCGCCATGTAGCCGACCCCGCCCATCACCGCATCGTTGCCGAACACCGCGCGCAGCATGTCGTCCTTCTGCACGCCGTTCTGAAACGAGATCACCGCCGATCCCGGACGCATGACCGGAAGCAGCGACCGCGCCGCGCTCTCGGTATCCCAGAGCTTGACGCAGAACAGCACGATGTCGACCGGCCCGATGCCGCCAGGGTCGTCGGTCGCCTGCACCTTGGTAAGCCGGATCGGCTCATGGGCGCTTTCAACGGTCAGCCCGTGCTCCCGCATGGCGGCCAGGTGGGCCCCCCGGGCGACGAACGTGACGTCGGCCCCGCCCTGCGCCAGGCGCGCCCCGAAGAAGCCGCCGACCCCGCCCGATCCCATCACCGCAATGCGCACCGATGCCTCCAACCTTGCCTCTTTTGGGGGCGTCCCTGGACTTGACGTTCAGCGAGTGTTCTTGAAGGCTTAACCGGCCAACCCCATATTGGAAAGTAACCGGACAGGGATATCGCATGTTGCGGCATCGACGGCCGGTTAACAGAAGGGGCGCCGCAAGGGCCCCGTCAAAGTCGCTTACTGAGGGCTTTGAGATCATGTCTAGAGTTCCGTCACTATCAAGTCCCTTCCTGCTGGGCTTTGACGAGATCGAGCGTGCGCTCGATCGCGTCTCCAAGGCAGCCGACGGCTATCCGCCCTACAATATCGAGCGGATTGCCCGCGACAACGGGCATCCCGAGCGCCTGCGCATCACGCTGGCGGTCGCCGGTTTCACGCGCGAACAACTCGACGTCACGGTCGAGGAAAGCCAGCTCGTGATCCGCGGACGCCAGCAGGACGACAAGAGCCCGGCAGTATCTCCATCGCGGCATCGCGGCGCGCCAGTTTCAGCGCACCTTCGTGCTGGCCGACGGAATGGAGGTGCTGAGCGCGGACTTGAAGAACGGACTGCTGTCGATCGATCTTGCGCGGCCGGAGCCCGAACGGATCGTCAAGACGATCAGCGATCACCGACAGGATGTGAACTAACAGGACTCGACGGCAACGTAGAAAGGAGTCGAGGGCCATGACTAACAACGACTAACAACCAGACCGACACCCGAACCCCGATCATCTCGCCGGAAGCGCTGGCGCTGCTCGGCGGCGGCAAGATCGCCTATGTGAAGACGATCCGTTCCGAGGACGTGCCGAGCATGTTCCCGCAGGCGCCAACAGCTCGAGCCCGGCATGCGCTTGTTCGCGCTGCACGCGGCCGACGGCACGCCGATCATGCTGACCGACAGCCGCGAGGCCGCGGTGGCGAACGCCTGGAGCCAGGAGCTCGAGACTGTCAGCGTCCATTGATCGGAGCGGACGAGCAAGCCAAACAATCGAGACTGGCTCAGGCAGCGTTGGCCGACGGCATGGCCAACACCGCATAGATCGCCTCGGCATCGCGCGACTTGCGCAGCTTGCGCGCGGTGTCGGGGTCGCGCAGCATGCGTGCGACGCGGGCCAACGCCTTGAGGTGATCGGCGCCGGCGCCTTCCGGCGCGAGCAACAGGAAGATGAGATCGACCGGCTGGCCGTCGAGCGCCTCGAAATCGACCGGCCGCTCCAGCCGCGCAAACAAACCGAACAGCTTGTCGAGCTTGGGCAGCTTGCCGTGCGGAATGGCGATGCCGTTGCCGACGCCGGTCGAGCCGAGCTTCTCGCGCTGCATGCAGCGATCTCGAAGATGACTCGTTCGCTCTGGCCGGAAATCTCGCGCCGCCTTCGCGGCAAGCTCCTGCAACGCCTGCTTCTTGCCGTTGACCTTCAGCGCCGGAATGATCGCATCGAGCGCGACGAGATCGGTGAGCGGCATGGACCTGTTCCAGTAATCCGGAAACTGGCAGCGCGAATTGCGAGCGGTCGTCAAAGGCGGCGGACCATAGGGAGCCGAATTCGTGGCCGTCAATGGCCGTCCTGGACCGCCGGCGGATCGATCCAGCCGATATGGCCGTCGGCGCGGCGATAGACCAGATTGACGCGGCCATGTCCAGCGTGTCGGAACACCACCACCGGCGTACCGGTCAGATCGAGTTGCATCACCGCCTCGCTCACCGACAAGCGATTCGAGCGCGGTCGTCGATTCCGCGATGATCACCGGATTGAACTCCGTGATGTCCGTCATCGGTATCGTGCTCCGGCGCCGCGATCACATAGCTCGGCGCGATCGCATCCCGCTCGGTTCCGTGGTCGTTGGCGCGCGCCGCCTGATGATCCTTCAGCCGGCGCTTGTAGCGGCGCAGGCGCTTCTCGATCCGCTCCGCCGCCTGATCGGCGCTGGCATAGGCGTCGGCCGGCCATCGCCTCGGCTTCGAGCACGATGCCGGAATCGAGATGGATGACGCACTCGGTGCGGAAGCCAAAGCCCTCCTTGCCGACGGTGACGTGGCCGGAATAGCCGCCATCGAAATATTTCGCGGTCGCGTCCGCGATGCGCTCGATTGACGCGCGCCGCGCAGCGCTCGCCGAGATCGATTTCTTGCCCGAAACGCGAAACGGCATCGATCTGCCTCCACTTCATTCGATGGGACCGGCGCCACGATTGCGGCACCGCCATACTTATCGATGCTAGGGATGGGTCTCGCCCGCGGTCAATGCAGGGTCGCGATGCGTCACGGCGCGGCAGTGCGTCGGTCGTTGCGCTCGAGCCTGCTTTTCGCGCCGGCGCTGCACCGAGGACGGGATGCGCATCGCCTCGCGATATTTCGCGACCGTGCGCCGCGCGATGTCGATGCCGGCCTCGCGCAGCTTCTCGACGATGGTGTCGTCGGACAGCACATCCTGGCCGGGCTCTCGGCGTCGATCAGCTGCTTGATGCGGTGGCGCACGGCTTCGGCCGAATGGGCCTCGCCGCCGTCGGCCGCCGCGATCGCGGAGGTGAAGAAATACTTCAGCTCGAAGATGCCGCGGGTGGTCGCCATGTATTTGTTGGCGGTGACGCGCGACACCGTCGATTCGTGCATGCCGATCGCGTCGGCGACGGTCTTCAGATTGAGCGGCCGCAGATGCTGCACGCCGTGGGCGAAGAAGCCGTCCTGCTGGCGCACGATCTCGGTCGCGACCTTGAGGATGGTCTTGGCGCGCTGGTCGAGCGCGCGCACCAGCCAGGTCGCGGTCTGCAGGCAGTCGGCGAGATAGGCTTGTCCTTGTCGTTCTTCGCCGACCTTGGCGACCTGGGCGTAGTAGGTCTGGTTGACCAGCACCTTCGGCAGCGTGTCGGAATTGAGCTCGACCATGCCAGCCGCCGTCCGGGCCGCGGCCGCACGAACACGTCGGGCACGATCGGCTGCACCATGCGTCGAGCCGAAGGCGAGGCCCGGCTTCGGATTGAGCTGGCGGATCTCGGCGATCATGTCGGCGAGATCTTCGTCGTCGACGCCGCAGAGCCTTGCGCAGCGCGGCGAGGTCGCGCTTGGCCAGCAGATCGAGATGCTCGACCAGCGCCTGCATCGCCGGGATCGAAGCGGTCGCGCTCCCTGAGCTGGATGCGCGAGGCATTCGGCGAGATTGCGGGCGCAGACGCCGGCCGGATCGAAGCCTGCAGGATGCGCCAGCACCGCTTCGACCTCGGCGACGCGGCGCGCCGAGCTTCTCGGCGACCGCGTCCAGGTCGCCGATCAGATAGCCGGCCTCGTCGACCATATCGATGAGGTACTGGCCGATCATGCGGCGGCCGGGATCGGCGACCGCCAGCGCCAGCTGCTCGGCGAGATGGTCGGCCGAGCGTCGTCTCGGCCGACACGAATGCTTCGAGATTGTAGTCGCCGTCGTCGCGGCGCGCCGGACCGGCGCGCTGCCCATTCCGAATAGCCGAGCGGTGGCATCGGCCGTGCGCCGGCTGTCGACCGCCGTCGTCGGCATCGTCGTCGCCGGCCGGTGTCGTCGCTCGAGCTCGGTGCGGCTCGGGCGCCGTTTCGACTGCCGCATCCACCGGGCGCTCCGCCCATTCCGGCGGCGGGCGGCGGCTCGGCCTCCCGGTCGGCAGGCTCGGCGCGTCCGCGTCGGCCTCCGATCTCGGCGCCGCTCGAGCAGCGGGTTCGCTCGAGTTCCTCTTCGACATAGGCGGCGAGGTCGAGATTGGACAGCTGCAGCAGCTTGATGGCCTGCATCAGCTGCGGCGTCATGACGAGCGATTGGCTCTGCCGGATTTCGAGTCTTTGAGTGAGCGCCATGGCGTCTCGGAGAATTGGTCCGATTCTTGCTTATCCGGTTCCTGGGCCGCTGTATACCAGTTCTTGCCGCGCGACCTTAACGACCGATGGCCGGGTATGGCCGAAAGGGTTGACAACAGGCGAGATCGAACCCGAAAAGATGCAGGTTAGAGCGCGGAATTCCTCGCCGAGATAGAGCCGGCGGACCTCCGGGTCGTTGACGATGTCGTCCGGCGCGACCCTCCATCAGCACCTCGCCCGAATAGATGATGTAGGCGCGGTCGGTCAGGCCCAGCGTCTCGCGCACATTGTGGTCGGTGATCAGCACGCCGATGCCGCGGCTGGTCAGGTGGCGCACCAGCGCCTGGATGTCGCCCACGGCGATCGGGTCGATGCCGGCGAACGGCTCGTCGAGCAGCATGTAGTTCGGCCGGCTCGCCAGCGCGCGGGCGATCTCGACGCGGCGGCGCTCGCCGCCGGACAGCGCGATCGACGGCGTCTTGCGCAGTCGCGGTGATGTCGAACTCCTCCAGCAGGGCGTTGAGATCGGCCTCGCGCCGGCGCCGGTTCGGCTCGACCACCTCGAGCACCGCGCGGATGTTGTCCTCGACGTTGAGGCCGCGGAAGATCGAGGCTTCCTGCGGCAGGTAGCCGATGCCGAGGCGGGCGCGCTGATACATCGGCAGGCCGGTGACGTCGTAGCCGTCGAGCTCGACGCGGCCGCGGTCGGCCTTGATCAGGCCGGTGATCATGTAGAACACCGTGGTCTTGCCGGCGCCGTTCGGCCCGAGCAGGCCGACCGCCTCGCCGCGCCGGACCTGAAGGCTCACGCCTTTCACCACCTTGCGGCCGCCGAAGCTCTTCTCGATGCCATCAACCGACAGGACGGCGTCGCGGTCGGTCGATGCAATCGACATCGGTCGCTTGTCGCGCGGGGGCCGAAGCGGCTGCGACGCAGCGGGCGGCGGCGCGCCCGGGGGCGGTGCTCCTTGGTGCGGTGCTCCTGGGCAGCCCGCCTGACGGAGGCCGGGGACGGCCCGCCCGGGATCGCCCACCGGCGCGGCCAGCGGCAGCGGCTCGGGGATCGCCCACCCGGCGACGGACCAGGCGGTAGCGGCCGACGCGCATCGTCCTCGGGCGGCTTGCGCGACTTCTGCGGCAGGTTCAACGCCACCCGTGCCAGCGCGGTGATCGGCCCGCCGAGCGAGCGCAAGTCGATCCGCCAGAAATCGGTGGCCGGCGTTCGATTTTGCTGGGCGTTGCGGCCGAAGCGCGCGAGAAAGTCAGACACGTCTGCCTCGGATCAATCCGGCTGGATGCCGCCATGCGGCACCAAAGCAGCGCCGAGGACTGACGATGCAACAACGACCGCGGTTCACCCATGAACCGGCGACGTCCGCGTCAATCACAGGCGCGCGGCTCAATTTGATTTTCCCACTTCAGGCGGCGATTTCGAATTGAACACGCCCTTCAACTCGGCCGCCGCCGGATTCCATCCGCGACACGCCGCTCGTCAAATCGACCACCAGCCGCTGTCCGCGCATCACGTTGTCGGCGCTGGTCACCACCACGTTGCCGATCAGCGTCACGGTGTTGGAGCGCATATCGAACTCGGCGCGCTCGCCGACGGCGCGCTGATCCTTCTGCGTGACCACCACGGAGCCTTTGGCCTCCATGCGGCGGATTTGCTGATTGCCGCGAGCGCCGTCGGCCTTTTTCGAGCCGGACTTGTCCTTGTCGTCGTCATAGAACACGGTGAGCTCTTTGCAGCGCACATCGGTCTCGCCCTGGACAACATGGACGCCGCCGCTGAAGACCGCCATGTTCGCCTTCGGTCGGACTTCGAACGTCGCCGACGAAATCTTCACCGGCTCGCCACGCTGTTGCGGCGACGCCTTGAACAGCCCCGGTGACTTCTTGTCCGACTGCGCGATGGCTTGCGATGCAAGCACGACCAGCGCAGCGGCCAGTGTCGCAGCGAGGCGGCGTCGATAATGCGCGCTTTTGCTCATTCTAACAGCGCCCATCACTAGACTTCCCACTCAGCATGCCGTCGATGGGGCCTTCCATCCGAGAAATGCCGGTTGTCATATCGACAATCAGACGCTGGCCGCGCAGCACATTCGCGCATTGTGTGACGACGACATTCCCGCTGAGCGTGACCGTATTGCCCGGCATGTCGAAATCCGCTCGATCGCCGACGGCACGCTGATGGTTCTGCGTGATGATGACCGAGCCACGCGCTTCCATGCGGCGGATTTGTTGACTGCCGCCCGCTGCCTTCTTCGCACCAACCTTGCTGTTTTCGTGCTCGTAGAACACGACCAGCGTATTGCAACGCAGGTCGAGGTCGCCCTGAACGATATGGACGTTGCCGGCGAAGGTCGCCTCTTTGGAGTGGTCGCGAAACTCAAGGGACGCCGACGCAATCTTCACCGGCTCGCCACGCTGTCGCGGCGACGCCTTGAACAGCCCCGGTGACTTCTTGTCCGACTGCGCGATGCTCTGCGTCATCGCGACCGCCGCCACGGCGAGGATGGTCGCGACCGCCAGAGGAATACGCCAGTGCGCCCCGCCGCCGATCATGGTGCGGCCCCGGCGGCTTTGGGCGGCGCGTCGCTGCGATCGATCACCATCGTGACGCCGCCATCGAACCGGATCACCGCGCCCGACTCGCGCACCTCGAGGCGATTGGCGTTGATCGTACCTTGCAGCATGCGCACTTCGACCGGTTGCTCGGACACGACGCTACCGGCCCGCACGTCGACCAGCGCTTCGCGCAGCGTGACCTCGTATTCCGACGAACTGACGAGCACGTTGCGCTGCAGCCGGATCGTGTCCGCCTTGCCGTTGTAAAGTCCCTGGCTGGCTGTGACCTCGACATTGCCGCCGCCGGGAATGGCGATGGTGGTGCGGATGTCATCCAGTTCCAGCATGTCGGGATTGGTCAGGTCCTTCGCCGCCGAGCGCGCCGTCACCAGGTAAGGCCGCTCGTCCTTGGTGTAACCGTTCAGTCGCGGCTGCCGCATGATGATCTTGGAACCGGACAGGACCACGCCGTCGACGCCAATCGGCAGCTTGGCCAGCACGCGCATCGGGTCGAGCCAGTGATAGACGCCGAACGCCGCCGCGGCCATGAGCAGGCACGCCGGAATTCCGACCCGCATGATGCGCACCAGCCGGCTGTGGCGCCGCGCGGCGCGGAAGGCGCGCTGATGGTCGCGGCCGTGTGGTCGCGACGTGGGACGCCGGGAAGCTGCCTGACGTTGCGCCGTCGATCCTCGAGGCGATGGTCAAACGATGTACCCCTGAGCCGATTGCCTACCAATGACCCCGATGCGCGAACCCCGCGGTCATTTTAGCGTGTTCTCACGCACGGTCGCGCACAAATGTGGCCCGGCGGCGGCGCCCGCCCCGCCGTTAACTATGGGAAAAAATGTCTTCGGCGCCCCAGCCGGCCAGATCGAGCCGCACCCGATCCGGCAGGAACCGGAAACAGGCCTCGGCCAGGCCGCTCCGCCCTTCCCGGGCCAGCATGGCGTCGAGCTTGTCCTTGAGCGCATGCAGATAGCAGCACGTCGGAGGCGGCATAGGCGACCTGGGCGTCGGTGAGCTCGCCGGCCCCCCAATCGGACAATTGCTGCTGCTTCGACAGGTCGACGCCCAGGAGCTCGCGCACGAGGTCCTTGAGGCCATGCTTGTCGGTGTAGGTGCGCACCAGCCGCGACGCGATCTTGGTGCAATAGACCGGCTGCGACATCACGCCGAAGGCTTGATACAGCGTGGCGATGTCGAAGCGGCCGAAATGGAACAACTTGATGATGCCGGGATCGGCCAGCAGCGCCTTGATGTTTGGCTGCGCCGGACGCCCCGGGCACGACTTGCACGACATCAGCGGAGCCATCGCCGGGCGAAAGCTGGACGACGCACAGCCGGTCGCGCCGCAGGTCGAGACCCATGGTCTCGGTGTCGATCGCCACCACCCCCACCTTGTAGTGGGCGAGGTCCGGGAGATCGCCGCGGTGCAGGCGGATGGTCATTGCAGCTCCTGGCACAGGGCACCCTTTGGCACCCAACACATCGCGAGCCTGTCTATCAGCGGCCAAGCCAAGCGGCAATTCTCAACGCCGGGATGAAACCGCTGTCGCGAGCGGGTAGCCCCTAGTGGCCCGATTTCGAAGTTCGCACCATTTCGCGGCACCCTCGTATGCGAACTTCGGAATCGAAGGCCACTAGCAACTCATTGATTTAGTGTGGCTTAGGTTCAGAAGTCCGCAATTCGGACTCGCCGCAGCAATGTTGCGGACTTCTGAACCCCGCCACACTACCATCGTGCCATGCATCAATTGACCGATCGTCAACGGGGTGCGCCCGGCCGGATCGCGCTGCGGGACGTCTACCGCGGCCCCCTGGCGATCGCGTTCGGCGCCAGCATTGCGGCGGTTTCGGGCGCCACCCTGCTCTACCCGGTGCTGCCGGTGCTGGCCGCCGACCTTGCCGTCGATGAGGCCGAGATCGGGCTGGTGATGGCCGCGTTCACCGCGCCGGCAATCGTCTTGGCGCCGCTGTTCGGCATCCTCGCCGACCTCTACGGGCGGCGCTGGCTGCTGGTGTTCGGGCTCGCCGCTGTTCGGACTCGCCGGGCGCCGCCGTCGCCATGGCGCCATCCTACAATTGGGTGCTGATCCTGCGCGCCGTGCAGGGCATCGGCGCGAGCGCGCTGTTGCCGCTGACCATCGTCCTCATCAGCGACATCCTGCCGGACGAGCAGGAGATCCAAGGCCAGGGCATCAAGGTCGCGCTCGATCGCGTCTCGATGATCGTGCTGCCGCTCATCGGCGGCGCGCTGGCGATCCTCTCGTGGCGCGCGGCGTTCGTTCCGTTCGTGCTGATCGTGCTGCTGGCGATCGCGGCCGCGCTGTGGATGCCGGAGACCGGACGGCCGGGACAGGATTCGCTCAAGCAATATCTGGCGCGCACCGCGCGCGCGATCCGCGAGCCGCGCCTGACGCTCGCCTTCGCCACCGGCTTCCTGCGCTTCTTCCTCGACTACGGCCTCTACACCTATCTGCCGATCCTCTTGGCGCTGCGTTACGGCGCGTCGCCGGCGATCAGCGGCCTCCTGATCGCCGCCTCGGCGGTCGGCTCGATCATCACCGCGCTCGCCATCAATCGGATCTACGGCCGCGTCGCCACCGAGAAGCTTTTGGCACTGGCGTTTTTCGCGAGCGCGATCGGGCTCGGCCTGCCGGCACTCGGCGCGCCGCTGTGGCTGATCGCGATCGGCATGCTGCTGTTCGGCCTCGGCAACGGGCTGATCTCGCCATTGCAGAAGAGCCTGATGACGCGCCGCACGCCGGCGGAACTGCGCGGCGGCGTCATCGCCGTCGACCGCGTGATCCAGCAGGTCGCGAAATCCGCGGCGCCGGCGCTGCTCGGCGCTGATGCTGTTGGCCGCGCCGCTCGAAGTGCTGTTCTGGACCATGACGGCGATGAGCGTCGCCGGAACGCTGGCGCTGATCGTGGTCGCGCTGATGCGCGACCCGGAGAAGGCAAGCTGGTGAGCAATGAGCGGTTGCACGCGCCTGAAAATCAGCGCAATCGTCGCCTATCCGCAGGCTCGAATGGGGCGCCATCACACATGATCTCATCACTCCGCCGCTGCATCCTGGTGTCGATCATGAGCGGGCTTGTCGCCGCCTGCGCCATGTCGCCCGAAAAGCAGGCGCAAAGCGATGAGCAACGCTGCACCGCGCGCGGCCTCAAGCCCACCACCAAAGAGCACGACGATTGTGTCAGCGGGCTGACAAGCTCACGCGACGCGCGCATGCAACAGCGGCACCGCGAGCTGGTGGAACGACCGGCACCGACGCCTTTCGGCCGATAGCTGAAATGGCAGGTCGCTGACGACAGTCCGGCGCGTGCGCTAGAAATCAGCGAGGCCGCGAAACGTCGGCCATTCGGTTGCCGACAATCTGGTGCCCAGGAGAGGACTCGAACCTCCACGGCTCTCACCGCTAGTACCTGAAACTAGTGCGTCTACCAATTCCGCCACCTGGGCACTGGCGCGATAGGTAAGGACGCGCTTTCCCCTTGTCAATTTCCCGTTTCGCGACCGGGCCGCGGGGCGGACCTGTACAGCCCGGCGCCGATCCTGTATTCGGCGCGGACGATCGCGTCACACCAGCCGCGGCGCGCCGGCCATGCCATCCTGGCCGCGGCGGAGTGGCCGTTTCACATGGGTCTTGTCACAGGGATCTTGCGCGCATGGAAACCCGCACCGACATCCCCCAGGCCAATTTCGACACGCTGATCACCGTCTTCGGCGGCTCGGGCTTCCTCGGCCGCCATGTGGTGCGCGCGCTGGGCAAGCGCGGCTACCGCATCCGCGTCGCGGTGCGCCGGCCGGACCTCGCCGGCCACCTGCAGCCGCTCGGCCGGGTCGGCCAGATCCACGCCGTGCAGGCCAATCTGCGCTACCCGCGATTCGGTCGAGGCGGCCGCGCGCGACGCCGACGTGGTGATCAACCTGGTCGGCATCCTGTTCGAGCGCGGCCGCCAGCGCTTCGACGCGGTGCAGGCCTTCGGCGCCGAGCGGTCGCGCTCGCGGCGGCGGCGCACGGCGCGCGCATGGTCCATGTCTCGGCGATCGGCGCCGACGAGAACGCGCCCTCGGCACTATGCGCGCTCCAAGGCGCAGGGCGAGAAGCTGGTGCTGGCGGCGCGCGCCGTCGGCGACGATCTTGCGGCCCTCGATCGTGTTCGGGCCGGAGGACGATTTCTTCAACCGCTTCGCCGCGCTGGCGCGGTTGCTCGCCGGCGCTGCCGCTGGTCGGCGGCGGCCACACCCGGTTCCAGCCGGTCTTCGTCGGCGACGTCGCCGAGCGCGGTCGCCGCGGCGGTCGACGGCGGCGCGCAAGCCCGGCACGATCTACGAGCTCGGCGGCCCGGAGGTGAGGACCTTCAAGGAATTGATGGAATTCGTGCTCGCCACCATCGAGCGCCAGCGCCTGCTGGTGCCGCTGCCGTTCGCGCTGGCCAAGCTGCAGGCGTCGTTCCTGCAATTCCTGCCGAAGCCGCCGCTGACGCCCGACCAGGTCGAGCTGCTGCGCGAGCGACAATGTCGTGTCGGAGGCGGCCAAGACGCGAAGGCCGCACGCTCGCAGGGCTCGGCATCGACGCCGGTCGCGATGGAGGCGATCGTGCCGTCCTATCTCTGGCGCTTCCGCAAGACCGGCCAGTTCAGGCGCCGCGCATGGCGTAATCCGCGCTGACGCGTCGCTATGCGACTCGCTCAGTAGCCCGAGCGCCAGCGCGATCAGCCCGAGCGAGCCGACGATGACGCGCCACCAGGCGAACAGCGCGAAGCCGTGGCGCGTGACGTAGTCGAGGAACGTCTTCACCACGAACCAGGCGGCGACGAACGACGCGACGAAGCCGACCGCGACGAGCAGCGATGTTGTCCGACGCTCATCTGCGCGTGGTTCTTGTAGAGATCGTAGGCGAACGCGCCGGCCATGGTCGGCATCGCGAGCAAGAACGAGAACTCCGCCGCCGAGCGCCTGTCGGCGCCGAGCAGCATGCGCCGACACGATGGTCGCGCCCGAGCGCGACACGCCGGGGATCATCGCCACGCACTGGCCAGGCCGATGACGAGATACATCGGCAGCGAGAACTGCGTGGCGTCGTGGTAGCGCGGCTTGAGGTCGAGCCGGTCGACCCAGAGCAGCATCGCGCCGCCGACGATCAGCGTGAAGCAGACGATCCAGGCATTGAACAGCACGTCCTTGATGAAGCCGTGCGCGAGCGCGCCGACCACCGCCGCCGGCAGGAACGCGATCAGCACGCCGATGACGAAGCGGCGCGCCGCCGGATCGCTGAACATGCCGAGCGCGATCTGCCACAGCCGCACGAAATAGATCGACAGGATCGCCAGGATCGCGCCGAGCTGGATCAGCACCACGAAGGTCTTGCCGAAATCGTCGTCGTCGAAGCCGAAGAAGCGCTCCAGCAGCAGCAGATGGCCGGTCGAGGACACCGGCAGGAACTCGGTCAGGCCCTCGACCACGCCGAGGACGAAGGCCTTGAGCAGGTCGAACGACATGCGGAGCTCCACGGCGGAATCGGGCGCGAGGCGCGACGCGTCACCGGCAGGCCGGCGCACAGGATCGTCGCGCAAGCAGCGCCGCAGCGCTTTTCCCGCAACATCAACCCGCTGAGCAACGAGAAAGCGCCGACACATTGCACAGGTTGCCTCCGCCGGCGCTCCATATGCGATGGGATCGTGGCAGCCGATTCGATAACGACGTCCCGTTGCGCTCCGCGATTCGCCGTCAACGATCGCTCGCAATCCTCGACGACGCCGCATGCTGACGCTGTTCCATCACCCGTTCTGTCCGCATTCGCGCTTCGTCCGGCTCGCGCTCGGCGAATACGGCCTCGACGTCGCGCGCTGGTCGAGGAGCGGGTCTGGGAGCGGCGCGAGGAGTTCCTGGTGCTCAATCCCGCCGGCACGACGCCGGTGCTGGTCGAGGAAGGCCATCCCGCCGGTTCCGGGCGCCGCGATCATCGCCGAATATCCTCGACGAGACGCGCGGCGCCGAGCTCGGCGAGCCGCCGGCTGCTGCCGCGCGAGCTCGGCGCCGCGCGTCGAGGTGCGCCGGCTGATGAGCTGGTTCAACGACAAGTTCTTCGCCGAGGTCAGCGGCCCGCTGACCATGGAGCGCTTCTACAAGCGCCACATGCCGGTCGAGCAGGGCGGCGGCTCGCCCGACACCGACGCGATCCGTGCGGCGCGCCACAACATCCGCTATCATCTCGCCTATATCGGCTGGCTGGTGCGCACGCGCGACTGGCTCGCCGGCGACCGGCTGAGCTATGCCGATCTCGCCGCGGCCGCGCATCTGTCGGCGGTCGATTATCTGGGCGATGTGCCATGGAACGAAGACGAAGCCGCGAAGACCTGGTACGCGCGGGTGAAGTCGCGGCCGTCGTTCCGTCCGCTGCTGGCCGAGACGCTCGCCGGCATCCCGCCGTCGAAGACCTACGCCGACCTCGACTTCTGAACGATCCGGCGGCGCTCAAGAGCCGCGCTCGCCGACGCCGCGCGCGCGCACGGCTTCGACGTCGTCGGCATCACGCGGCCCGATGCGATCCCGCAGGCGCCGGAGCGGCTGCGCGCGCTTCCTCGCCGACGGCGCGCATGGCGACATGGACTGGATGGCAGACGACGCGCGGCGCGGCGCGGCGATCCGCGCGCGCTGTGGCCGGAGGTGCGCTCGGTCATCATGCTCGGGCATCAACTACGGCCCGGACGACGATCCGCTCGCGATCCTGCAGCAGCGCGACCGCGGCGCGATCTCGGTCTATGCCCAGGGCGACGACTATCACGACATCATCAAGCCGCGGCTCAAGGCGCTGGCGCGCTGGCTGATCGCGCAACGCGCGGCGGCGACGTGAAGGTGTTCGTCGACACCGCGGCGGTGATGGAAAAGCCGCTCGCCGCAGCGGCCGGCCTCGGCTGGCAGGGCAAGCACACCAATCTGGTGTCGCGCGAATTCGGCTCGTGGCTGTTCCTCGGCGCGATCTTCACCACGCTCGATCTGCCGCCGGACGCGCCGGAGACCGACCATTGCGGCACCTGCCGCGCCTGCCTCGACATCTGCCCGACCGCGGCGTTCCCCGCGCCCTACCGGCTCGATGCGCGGCGCTGCATCTCCTATCTCACCATCGAGCACAAGGGCCCGATCCCGCGCGAGCTGCGCGCCGCGATGGGCAACCGCATCTACGGCTGCGACGATTGCCTCGCGGTCTGCCCGTGGAACAAGTTCGCGCAGGCCGGCCGCGAGGCGAAGCTCGCGGCGCGCGAGGCGTTGCGCGCGCCGCGCGCTCGCCGATCTCGCGCGGCTCGACGATGCGGCGCTTCCGCGCGCTGTTCGCGAAGTCGCCGGTCAAGCGCACCGGCCGCGACCGCTTCGTGCGCAATGTGCTGATCGCCATCGGCAACTCCGGCGACGCGACGCTCGCGGCCGAGGCCGAGCGGCTGCTCGAGCGATGCGTCGCCGCTGGTGCGCGGCGCCGCGGTGTGGGCGCTGGCGCGGCTCGATCCGCGCGCGCCTCGCCGCGCTGCGCCGGCCGCGCTCGATCACGAGCACGATGCCGCCGTGCGCGACGAATGGGCAGCAGCGCCCGCGCCGGCGCGAACGCCTGATGCCGACGCTGGTCTGCCTCGGTCTCGGCTACTGCGCGCGCTTCTACGTCGCGCGAATTCGGCGCGCGCTTCGAGCGCATCGTCGGCACGTCGCGCGCGCCGACGCCGGCCGGCCGCGTCGAGATGCTGCCGTTCGATGCGGCCATGCCGCTCGCGGCGCCGTGCGCGATGCCGTCACGCGCCGCCGACGCATCTCCTGATCTCGGCCGGCCCGACGGAAGCGGGCGATCCGTCCTGGGCGCGCTCGGCGACGACATCGCAGCGCGCGCCGGCGCTTCGATCGGTCGTCTATCTCTCGTCGCTCGGCGTCTATGGCGACCATGCGCGGCGCCTGGGTCGACGAGACCGCGACGACGATCCCGGCGCATGCGCGCGGCGGCGCGCGGCTCGATGCCGAACAGGCGTGGCAGGCGCTGGGGCAACAGCGCGCAATCCCGGTGGCGATCCTGCGGCTCGGCGGCATCTATGGTCCCGGGCCAGAACGTCTTCACGCGGCTCCTGCGCGGCACGCGCGCACCGCGTCGCCAAGCCGGGCCATGTGTTCAACCGCATCCACGTCGCCGACATCGCGCAGGCGATCGACGCCGCCTTCGCCCGTTCGTGCCGACGGCGTCTTCAACGTCGTCGACGACGAGCCGGCGCCGCCGAGCGATCAGATCGCTCATCGCGGCCAAGCTGCTCGGCATCGAGCCGCCGCCAGGAATTGTCGATGGACGGAGGCGCGCACGGTGCTCTCGCCGATGGCGCTGAGCTTCTACGCCGGCTGCATGCGGGTGAGGAACGACAAGCTCAAGACCGCGCTCGGCGTGCAGCTTCGCTATCCGACCTATCGCGACGGCCTGCGCGCGCTGTTCGACGGCGGCTACGACGCCCGCGACCCCTTGGAGGGTTAGAACTCCGCCACCGCGGCGATCAACCGCTCGATATCCTCCGGCCGCGACAGGCGATGGTCGCCGTCCTTGACCAGCGTCAGCACCACGTCGTCCTGGGCGAACCGCGAGGTCAGCTCCACCGCGTGCTGCCACGGCACGTCCGGGTCCTGCACGCCCTGCAGGATGCGGACCGGACAGCCGGTCTCGATCATGCCGCCGAGCAGGAGATGATTGCGCCCCTCCTCGATCAGGGTGCGGGTGATCGGATAAGCCACCGGGGTCATAGTCCGACGGCCGCGTCCACGCGCCGGTTTCGACGATCTGGCGCTGGATCTCCGGCGGCATCCGCTTCCACATCAGTTCCTCGGTGAAATCGACCGCCGGCGCGATCAGCACCAGGCCCGCGAGCGTGGGACCGCCGGCATTGGCCTGCCGCGCCAGCTCGCGCGCCAGCAACAGCGCCAGCCAGCCGCCCATCGACGAGCCGATCGCGACCTGCGGCCCGACGCAGCAGCCGCGAAACACCGCCAGGCTTTCCTCCAGCCAGCGGCCGATGGTCCCGTCGACGAACGCCCCGCCGGACTCGCCGTGGCCGGAATAGTCGAATCGCACCATGGCGCGGCCGTTGCGGGCCGCCCACGCATCCAATGCCTCGGCCTTGGTGCCTCGCATGTCGGACTTGAAGCCGCCGAGCCAGAACAGGCCGGGCGTGGCACCATCGCGCATGTGGACGACGATTGGCCGCGACGACGCGCCGGTTCCCACCTGCAACGTTTTCAGGCAAGTATCATCCATTCAGGCCTCACTGAGTAACGACCGCGGCCGGCTGCCCGGCCGACGCTTGTTTCGCCGCAGGCCGCCGCCGAAAGCAAGCCCGGAGTTGTGCGCGGCCGAAAGCATGCATCGTTGGCGGTCTCGAATCATGGCTGTGATGGGTCCTTGGCGTGAGCGATGGATTGAACGATCGGTCTGCTCCGCGTGGCGCCCTTGCCGGTGCCACGATCCTGCAGATTGTGCCGACGCTTGAGGAAGGGCCGGCGGCGCGCAGCGCAGTCAATATCGCGCACGTGCTGCTCATGGCCGGCGCCCGCGCGCTGGTCGCCGCCGACAACGGGCCATTGGTCGCGGAACTGACGACGGCCGGCGGCGAATGGATTCCGATGGTCAATGCGACCGTCAATCCGCTGCGGCTGCGCCGCAACGCCCGCCGGCTCGAGCAGATCATCAGCCAAGAGCGCGTCGACATCATTCACTCCTACGACGCCGGCGCGGCCTGGAGCGCGCGCCGCGCCGCCGCACAAGTGACCGTCTGGCTGGTCACCTCATTGCCGGACGTTCCGTCTTACCGCGGCCTGCACGGCCGGCAGGCGCGCGCGCTGGCGCAAGGCGACCGCGTGATTGCACCGTCGAACTATGCCGCATTGCCGATGATGGAGCGCTACGGGCTGCGGCCCGATCAGATCACGATCGTGCCACGGGTCATCGACACCGCGACCTACGATCCGGCTGCGGTATCGACCCAGCGCGCCCTGGCGCAACGCGAGCGCTGGCGCATCGCCGACGACGATCGCGTGGTGTTGGTCCCCGGGCGGGTCGCTCCGTGGAACGGCCAGATCCTGATTCCGGACATTGCGCGCACGCTCGTGGAAAACGGCATGCACGGATTCGTTTTTGTCCTCGTCGGCGAAGACTCGACCCACGCCAAATATGCGCGCGATGTGCTCAAGCGTGCAGACACCATGGACGTCGGCGGCTTGATCAGGATGGCCGGGCATTGCAACGACATGCCCGCCGCATTCTCCGCCGCCGACATCGTCGCCGTTCCCTCGCTGGAGCCGCCGCTGCTTGGGCGCGTGGTTGCACAAGCGCAGGCGATGGGACGCCCGGTGGTGACGGCGGATGTCGGAATGCTGGCAGAGCATATCGTCGCGCCGCCGCGAATGCCGGAAGACGTGCGCACCGGCTGGGTTGCGCGACCTGGCGATCCGGCCGATTTTGCGCACGTGCTCGGAATTGCACTGTCAATCAGCGCGGGCGCCTATCGCGGAATGTCCGCCCGCGCCCGGCAATTCGCCGAATATATGTTTTCGCCCGAGAGCGTTGCCGACGCGATGCGGTCGGTCTATACGTCGCTGCTCGCGCGCGACCTTTAGAGCATGATCCCGAAAAGTGGAAACCGGTTTTCGGACAAGATCATGCTCAAACGCCACAATGTCGTCGAGAGGCCTCATCAGGCATACCGCGGGTTCGCTGCACAAACCAACGAGGCGCTGTTCGTGAGTTCGCAGCTTCCTGCCGCCAGCGTGGTGCACGGTGCGGATTTGTCCGACACGGACGTCGCATCGGTTGCCGCATCGGCGCAGGCCGCGACGCTTGCGCGAGCCAAGCCGCTGACCGTGCTCATCGTGACGCCCACGCTGCATGCAGGCGCCGCGGACGCCGGAGCCGTCCAGCTGGTCCGCATTCTCGCCTCGGCCGGGCACCGGTCGATCGTCGTGTCGAGCGGCGGCCGCATGGTCGGCGAAGTCACCGCCGCCGGCGCGACCTTTGTCCCGATGAAACTCGACCGCGCCAATCCGATCGCGATCGTGCGCAACGCGCATGCGCTGGCGCGTATCGTACGGGAGCAGCGGTGTGATGTGATCCACGCGCATGCACGCGCACCGGGATGGAGCGCATATTACGCCGCCAAGCGGAGCGGAATTCCTTTCGTGACGAGCTGGTACAAAGGTTTTCGCGAACAGAATGCGCTCAAGCATTTCTACAACAGCGTGATGGCGCGCGGCGATTGCGTGATGGCGATCAGCGACCAGATTGCGGAGCTCGCGGTCGAGCGCCACAAGATCAGTTGGGATCGGATTGCCGTCGTGCCGGCCTGCATCGATTTCGAGCGGTTCGATCCTGCGGGCGTCACACCGGACCGCATCGATGCGATTCGCACCGCGTGGGGCGTTCGACCGGAGACCAAGATCATCCTGGTGGTCGGTCGCATGCTGCGCCGCAAGGGCCATCATGTGGTGGTGGACGCCATGCGCCGCCTGCGGGAGATGGGCCTCAAGGATTTCATGTGCGTGTTCGTCGGCGAGGACCAGGGCCGTTCGCGCTATTCCGGCGAGCTCTGGGATCTGGTGCTGGCGACCCAAACGGCCGAGATCATCCGCATGGCCGGATCGACCGAGGACTTGGCCGCCGCCTATGCGGCGGCGACGGTGGTGGTGAGCGCCGCGATCCAACCGGAAGGCCTGCAGCGCGCCATCCTCGAGGCCGAGGCCATGGCCAAACCGGTGGTGGTGTCCGACCTGGGGGCCGGGCCGGACGCCGTCCTCGCCCCCCCGGCAGTGTCCGAGGACCGGATGACGGGACTGCGCTTCTCGACCGGGGATTCGGTTGCCCTGGCGGCGGCGCTGGTTCGGGTGTTCTCGCTGCCGCCGGGCGCCCGCGCCGCCATGGGAGCGCGCGGCCGGGCCTGGGTCCTGACGAATTTCGATGCCGCGGCTGCGGCCGAGCCGACCCTGCGCCTCTATGACGAGATCGCGCGGAAAAGACGCACTTGATCCGGCGGATGGCCACCCGGGTCGCCCGGCCTGGCCGTGCACGATTGCAACAATCCTAACCAAATGACGATTCCGACCGCATTCCCGTTGACTTGAGGGATGTTTGTCATGATCCTCCGGCGGTCCCGCTTTTGGCGGGGCCAGACGCCACAGCATAGGAGAGCAAGGCCATTCGTCGTCCGATGAGAGCCCCGCCGCCCGTCCAAAAGGACGGTCCGCGCGTCAACGAGGAGATCCGAGTCCGCGAGGTTCAATTGATCGACCAGACCGGTCACAACCACGGTCCCGTCGACATCAAACTCGCGCTCGAAAAGGCCCAGGAAGCCGGGCTCGATCTCGTCGAGATCGCCCCGAATTCGTCGCCGCCGGTCTGCAAGCTCCTGGATTACGGCAAGTACAAATACCAGGCGCAGAAGAAGGCCGCCGAGGCCCGCAAGAAGCAGAAGGTCGTCGAGGTCAAGGAGATCAAGTTCCGGCCGATGATCGACGACCACGACTACGAAGTGAAGATGCGCGCGATGCAGCGCTTCTTCGAGGAAGGCGACAAGGTCAAGATCACGCTGCGCTTCCGCGGCCGCGAAATGGCGCACCAGGAGCTCGGCACCAAGCTGCTCGACCGCGTCAAGGAAGACACCGCTCAAGTTCGCCAAGGTCGAGCAGGAGCCGCGGTTCGAAGGCCGCCAGATGGTGATGGTCCTGGCGCCGCGGTAGATTCGTCCAGGAATTTAAACCGGACATCGCTCCCGGCCCCGGCCTGCCCGCGAGACCCGCGCCGGCCGGCCGGCGCTCGGTCGCGGTTGTGTTCGCGGCGCGCCTCTGCCATAACCCGGCCTCTCGCCGCCCGGCTATTCAGGGCTGCCGTGGCGGCGGTGAAGTGCTCAATCAGCACGCTCATTTCGAGCAAATCCGGCCGGCGAGGCTTTTGCCGTAAGGCATGCCGTTGCGTCCGGAAAGGAGAGCCAAATGCCCAAGATGAAGACCAAATCGGGCGCTAAAAAGCGCTTCAAGATCACCGGCACCGGCAAGGTGGTTTACGCCCAGGCCGGCAAGCGCCACGGCATGATCAAGCGGACCAACAAGCAGATCCGCCAGCTTCGCGGCACCAACGTGCTGTTCAAGACCGACGGCGACAACATCAAGAAATACTTTCTGCCGAACGGCTGAACGCGCCGCACCGTCTTCACGCCGTTCATTCGCTGAAGGAGATCTGTCATGGCCCGCGTCAAACGTGGCGTCACCTCCCACGCCAAGCACAAGAAAGTCTTCAAGGCCGCCAAGGGCTTTTACGGCCGGCGCAAGAACACCATCCGCGTCGCCAAGCAGGCGGTCGAGAAGGCGAACCAGTACGCCTATCCGCGACCGCAAGCGCAAGAAGCGCACCTTCCGCGCGCTGTGGATCCAGCGCCTCAACGCGGCGGTGCGGCCGTTCGGCCTGAACTACAGCCGATTCATCGACGGGCTCGACAAGGCCGGCGTCATGGTCGACCGCAAGGTGCTGTCCGACCTCGCGATCACGCGAGCCGGCGGCGTTCCAGGCGATCGTCGAGAAGGCCAAGGCCGCGCTGCCGGCGGCGGCGTAGCCGCGAGTCGCGGTGACCGTTATGTGCCCTGCCCCTGCGAGAGGGCAGGGAGATGTCGCAGCGAACCACAATGGGGGTCGTAGCGTGGCAACTTCGCACCATGCGCTCGGATTCAGCCCCTCCCGGTCGAGCTGTTGCCGACTCGGCAGCGATGCCACTCGACCCAGCGGGGAGAGGGCACGAGATGCAGCACCGAGTTGCCATGTCCGACAGTCCGACATCGCAAGCTCGAACAGCAAATCCTCGCTGACATCGCCGCCGCTGCCGACGAAGCGGCGCTGGAAGCCGTGCGCGTCGCCGCGCTCGGCAAGAACGGCTCGGTCTCCGGCGCTGCTGAAGACGCTCGGCGCGCATGACGCCGGACGAGCGCAAGGCGCAGGGGCCGCTGATCAACGGCCTGAAGGACCGCGTCAACGACGCGCTCACCGCGCGCCGCGACGCGCTCAAGAACGCCGCGCTCGATGCGCGCCTCAACACCGAGACCGTCGACGTCACGCTGCCGGTGCGCGAGCGCGCCGGCCGAAGTCGGGCCGCATCCATCCGATCAGCCAGGTGATCGACGAACTCACCGCGATCTTCGCCGACATGGGCTTCGCGGTCGCCGAAGGTCCGGACATCGAGACCGACGACTACAATTTCACCAAGCTCAACTTCCCCGAGGGCCATCCGGCCCGCGAGATGCACGACACGTTCTTCTTCAATCCGAAGCCGGACGGCTCGCGGCTGCTGCTGCGCACGCACACCTCGCCGGTGCAGATCGCGCACCATGCTCAGCGCAGAAGCCGCCGATCCGCGTGATCATTCCGGGCCGCACCTATCGCTGCGACTCCGACCAGACCCACACGCCGATGTTCCATCAGGTCGAGGGCCTGGTCATCGACAAGGGCTCGCATCTCGGCCACCTGAAATGGATCCTGGAGGAATTCTGCAAGGCCTTCTTCGAGGTCGACAACGTCAAGATGCGGTTCCGCCCGTCGTTCTTCCCGTTCACCGAGCCGTCGCTCGAAGTCGACATCCAGTGCCGGCGCGACAAGGGCGAAGTCCGCTTCGGCGAAGGCGACGACTGGCTGGAGATTCTCGGCTGCGGCATGGTGCATCCGAACGTGCTGCGCAATTGCGGGCTCGATCCCGACGAGTATCAGGGCTTCGCCTGGGGCATGGGGATCGACCGCATCGCCATGCTGAAATACGGCATGCCGGACCTGCGCGCCTTCTTCGAGGCCGACGTGCGCTGGCTCGTCGCATTACGGCTTCCGCCCGCTCGACTTCCCGACGCTGGCGGGAGGATTGAGCCGTGATGCGCCGATCGAGCACGACCGCGGCGACGGACGCGTCGTTCCCTCCCCCGCTTGCGGGGGAGGGTTAGGGAGGCGGGCAGGCCGCGATGCGTGCCGCACGCAGCCGTCATCGGCAGCGTATCGACCAAGCAGCGTCGACGACGCACAGCTCGCTGCGCCGCGATCGACGCGACGCCGAGCGGATCGATCTGTGGCCGCTGCTTGCGAGCGCATCGTATCGCAAGGCGCGAGCTTCCGTCGCCAGACGCCGATCGGACCGTACGTCGTCGGATTTCGTCTGTCACGACGCGCAATCTCGATCATCGAAATCGATGGCGGATCAGCATTTCGAAGTCGCGCAGGCTGCAGCGCGATGCGCGTCGCGATGCGTTGCTCGACGATCGAAGGGCTATCGGGTGCTGCGCTTCAACGAATCACGACGTCATGACGAACTCGGCAGGCGTGCTGGACACGATCTGCTGCAGCGTCGCAGCACGCCCCCTCCCTAACCCTCCCCCGCAAGCGGGGGAGGGAGCGCGGCTCGTGAGCGCACGCAGCTGCGGAGAGCTCGCCATGAAATTCACCCTCTCCTGGCTCAAGGAGCATCTCGACACCGACGCGCCGCTCGACGACGATCGCCGACAAGCTCACCATGATCGGGCTCGAGGTCGAGAAGCGTCGAGGACAAGGCGCAAGCTGCTTGCGCCGTTCACCATCGCGCGCGTGATCGAGGCCGAAGCAGCATCCCAATGCCGACCGGCTGCGCGTCTGCATGGTCGATACCGGCGACGGCGAGCCGGTGCAGGTGGTGTGCGGCGCGCCCAATGCGCGCACCGGCATGAACGGCGTGTTCGCGCCGCCCGGCGCCTTCATTCCCGGGCAAGAACATCACGCTCGGCGTCGGCAACATCCGCGGCGTCGAGAGCCGCGGCATGCTGGTCTCCGGATGCCGAGCTGCAGATCTCCGACGACCACGACGGCATCATCGACCTGCCCGCCGACGCGCCGGTCGGCGCGAGTCTACGCCGAATGGGCCGGGCTCGACGATCCGGTGATCGAGATCAACCTCACGCCCAACCGGCCGGACTGCACCGGCGTCGCCGGCATCGCGCGCGATCTCGCCGCCGCCGACATGGGCACGTTCATCGAGCGCACGCCGATCAAGCCGGTGAAGGGCGCGTTCCCCTGCCCGGTCACGGTGACGCTCGACTTCGGCGCGACGCCGTCGCTCTGCCCGGCCTTCGCGCTGCGGCTGGTGCGCGGCGTCAAGAACGGCCCGTCGCCGGACTGGCTGCAGAAGCGGCTCACGGCGATCGGGCTTCGGCCCGATCAACGCGCTGGTCGACATCACCAACTTCATCACCTACGACCGCGGCCGGCCGCTGCATGTGTTCGACGCCGCCAAGGTGAAGGGCAATCTCGTCGTGCGCCGCGCGCAAGCCGGCGAGACAATTGCTCGCGCTCGACGGCAAGACCTACACGCTCGACGACAGCGATCTGCGTGATCGCCGACGACGACGGGCGTGGAATCGCTCGCCGGCATCATGGGCGGCGAAGCCTCCGGCTGCGACGAGAGCACCACCGACGTGCTGATCGAATCGGCGCTGTGGGAGCCGCTCAACATCGCGCAGACCGGCCGCAAGCTCGGCATCAATTCCGACGCGCGCTATCGCTTCGAGCGCGGCGTCGATCCGGCCTTCATGGTGCCGGGGCTCGAACTCGCGACCCAGATGGTGCTCGATCTCTGCGGCGGCACGCCGTCGGAGATCACCGTCGCCGGCGATGCCGCAGGCGCCGGAGATCGGTCGATCGATTTCCCGCTCGACGGAATTGAAGCGCCTCGCCGGCCTCGACGTGCCGCTCGCCGAGATGCGCGCGCGTGCTCGACCAGCTCGGCTTCTTCGTCGCCGGGCAGGACGAGCGCGTGAAGGTCGCGGTGCCGTCCTGGCGGCCCGACGTCGAACGGCAAGGCCGACATCGTCGAAGAGGTCGTGCGCATCGTCGGCGTCGACCGCGTGCCGTCGACGCCGTTCGACCGCGGCGACGCGCCGCGCAAGCCGGTGCTGACGCCGCTCCAGGTGCGCACCCGCAAGGCCAAGCGCGCGCTCGCCGCGCGCGGCATGGTCGAGGCGGTGACCTGGTCGTTCGTCTCCAAGCCGCAGGCCGAACTGTTCGGCGGCGGCAAGCCCGAGCTGGCGCTGGCCAATCCGATCGCGGCCGATCTGTCCGACATGCGGCCGAGCCTCCTGCCGGGCCTGATCGCCGCGGCGCAGAAGAACGCCGACCGCGGCTTTCCCGATGTCGGCGCTGTTCGAGGTCGGCCAGATCTTCCGCGGCGACCAGCCGGAGGATCAGTTCATCGCCGCCGCCGGCGTGCGGCGCGCGCTGGCCAAGGCGTCCGGCATCGGCCGCCACTGGTCAGGCGCGCACGGCGAGGTCGATGCCTTCGACGCCAAGGCCGATGCGCTCGCGGTGCTGGCCGCCGCCGGCGCGCCGCCGCAGGCGCTGCAGGTCGTGCCGGGCGGACCGGCCTGGTTCCATCCCGGCCGCTCCGGCACGATCCAGATCGGACCGCAGAACGTGCTCGGCCATTTCGGCGAATTGCATCCGCGCGCGCTCGAGGCGCTCGACGCCGAGGGCCCGCTGGTCGGCTTCGAGGTCGATCCTCGACACGATCCCGGAGCCGAAGGCCAAGCCGACGCGCGCCAAGCCGGTGCTGGAGCTGTCGCCGTTCCAGCCGGTGACGCGCGACTTCGCCTTCGTGGTCGACCGCGCCGTGAAGGCCGCCGACATCGTGCGCGCCGCGCAGACCGTCGACCGCAAGCTGATCGCCGCGGTCACGGTGTTCGACGTCTACGAAGGCAAGGGCATCGAGCCCGGCAAGAAGTCGCTCGCCATCGCGGTGACCATCCAGCCGCGCGACAAGACCATGACCGACGACGAGATCGACGCGCTCGGCGGCCAAGATCGTCGCCGAGGTGAGCAAGCGCACCGGCGGCGTGTTGCGGGGCTAGAGCGAAGCGCCGATCGCTGCCCGCACGACGCGTTCGGTCTGCTCCTCTCCCATTGGGAGAGCGGGTGAGGTCCACTCGAGTTCGACCCTCGCCCCCCTCTCCCGCGGGAGAGGAGTCACGTCGCCGCGTTCAGTCACGCCGGCAGCAAATCCGTGAATGCGAAGCCTTCGCGCTCGACCACCTCGCCGACGATGATCGGGATCCTGCGCGCCAACATCGGCCCCCCCGCCACGAAAGTGTGGAACTCGCCTTTCTCGCCGCAGGGATCGGCGCTCGCAGGCAGCTCCGCGAGCAACGCGTGGTCGAGCCGGCGGCCGGCGAACGCGATCGGAAGCTGCTTGAGATCGACGCAGGCCAGGTAGGTTTCGACGCCGCCATCGATCATGTCGCGCGCCAGCGCATCGGTCGGCCGACCCCACAGCGGGAAGGCGGGCGCGATGCCCGTTCCCGCGAGCTTTTCCTCGCGATAGCGCCGCACGTCTTCCAGAAACAGATCGCCAAAGATGATATGCGTGACGCCGGCTGCCTTGGCGTCGGCCATCGCCGATGCCATGCGCGCTTCGTAAACCTCGTTGGGACAGGGAAACGGAATCGGCACGCGGATCGGCGCCAGGCCCGCGGCGTCAAGTTGCGCCGCCAGCAGCGTCTCGCGCACGCCATGCATGCTGACCCGGCCGAACGTCTCGGTGACGGTCGTCAGCGCGCCGACAAAATCGAACGCGCCGCTGCGGCGTGCCTCGTGCAACGCCCACGCCGTGTCCTTGCCGCTCGACCACGCAATCAACGCCTTGGCACGCATGACATCATCATCCCGGGCGCGGCTGTTTCGCCGGCTGTTTCGGCTGCTTCGGCTGCTTCGCCGGTTGCTTGGAGGCCGGCGTCGGCGCGATCACCCGGAGCGCAGCGACCGCGGCGCGATCGCCCGACTCCCAGGCGCCCGCGACCGTGCCCCACAATCGCTCATGCACCGCCTCGCCCGCAAACCATATTCGATTGTTCAGGGAGTCCATCAGAGTCCGTCGTGCAAACTGCCCACCCGGCGCCGCCGCCGACATCGCGCCCAAGATCCACGGCTCCTCGTTCCAGCGCGTCGCGTGGCTGCGGCCGACAATGCGCTTGAGACCCGCCCCATAAAGACTGTCGAGCCAATCGATCGCGAAGGCGATCATCTCGTCGGTGCCTTTGGCCGCCAGATCGCGCCCGAAACGGCCACCGACATTCACCGTGCAGAGCGTGCTGCCGGAGATGTTCGCGAGCAGCGCCGCGGTGCGCTGGTTCGCGGCACGCTCGAACACCTGCTCATCGCTGCGCAGCCCGAGCGGATTGCCGGGCAGCTCCAGCGTCACGTGATCGAAGCTGCCGAGCCTCAGCCGCTCGATGGCTTCCACTTGGCGCTTCGGCAACTCCGGCGCGAACGACAGCTTGTCGGCGGCAAGCACGTTGGTCGAGGCGGTGACGATCGCGGCGCGTGCGTCGATCGTGCCTTGCGCGGTGTCCACCTGGACGCCGGCACGCCCGCCCCAACTGATACGCGTGGCCGGCGTCGCGATCCGAACCGGCAGGTCGGCGGCAAGTTTGGCAAGCACCGACCCGAGACCTTGGCGGCAGAATGCCTGCACGTCGCGCTCGGCGGCGCGCGCCATGTCGGCGGTCGAGGTTTCGGAAACATCCTTGCCGCAGAAATGCGGGCCCAGCATGAACTCGATGGTGGAGCGCCACTCGCCGAGGTCCTTGGGCAACGCCTGCGCGCAGGCGATGTCGGTCTTGCGCGCAGCGTCGGCAATGGCGGCGTTGGCGCGCACCATCGCCGTGAGCATGTCCTCGACCTCGCTTTCGCGCGCATTGCGTCGGCCGATCCGCAGCCGCTGGCCCGGAGGCGCCGGATAGATGTCGAAGCCGTTTTGCAGCGCAAGCCGCGCGACCGGGTTGGTTTCCGGGGTATGGAAGGCGCGGGCGCCGCGGTCGTACGGCATGCCGAAGATGGTACGGTCGGTGCGGCAGCGTCCGCCGACGACGTCCGACGCCTCCAGCACCACGCAGGTCCTGCCGGCGAACAGCACCCGCCGCGCCGCCGCGATACCGGCCGCGCCGGCCCCGACGATCACCACGTCGACGACGGGACGCGCCGCGCCCGGCGCCGCCTTCGATTTCTGCTGCGGCGCGCCGTGCGCATGGCTCGCCGCGACTGCGCCCGCGGCAACAAGGAACGATCGGCGCGTCAATGTCGACATGGCTCACCGGCCCCGGCACGAGAGGGCCGGGACATTGCCCGATCCCGGGCGCGGCGGCAAACGCCGCGACAAGAACGCTCACAACAGGTTATGAAATGAGGTGAGAGGTCTGCCCATGCTCGACGCCGCCATCAAAACGCTCGCCCAGATGTTCTCGCCGCCGTTCCGGCGCGTGCTCCTGAAGTCCGCGGGGGTCGCGCTGCTTCTGATCGTCGTTGCGGCGATCGGCCTGCATCGCGTGCTGGTCTGGTTTACCGCGAGCGGTCAGAGTTGGTTCGAGACGACATTCGGCCTGACCACCAACGCCCCGCTGCAGGTGGTGTCCTGGGCACTCTCGGTCGCGGCGGCGCTCGGCGTCATCGCCGGTTCGATCTTCCTGATGCCGGCGGTGACCGGGCTGCTCGCCAGTTTCTTTGCCGACGAAATCGCGGAGGAGGTGGAACGCCGTTACTATCCCGGCGACGCGCCGGGCCATGCACTGCCAGCGGTTCCTGCGCTACTCCAAGGGATCAGGACCGCGCTGCTCGCGATCCTCGTCTATCTGGTGGCGATGCCGTCGCTGCTGTTGGCGGGTTTCGGCGCGGTGATCTTTTTTCTGGCCACCGCCTTCCTGCTCAGCCGGGAATATTTCGAGCTCGCCGCCATGCGCTTTCGCTCGCCCGCGGAAGCCAAAGCGCTGCGCAAGGCCAACCAGAGCACGGTGTTCATCGCCGGACTGTTCCTGGCAGCCCTGGTGTCAATTCCGATCCTCAATCTCGCGACGCCGCTATTCGGAACGGCATTCATGGTGCACATGCACAAGCGGTTGTCCGGTCGGCCATCGTCGCCTCGCCTGATCGAAGGCGACCGCGCCGGATAACCGATCAGGCCGATACCGTCTTGCCCGGCCACTTGCAGAGGTCCGCGATCAGGCACTTTTCGCACAACGGGCGACGCGCGAGGCACACGTAGCGCCCGTGCAGGATCAGCCAGTGGTGGGCATGCAGCCTGTAGGCCTCCGGCACCACCTCCAAGAGCCCTTGCTCGACGTCGAACGGCGTCTTGCCCGGCGCAAGCCCGGTGCGGTTGCCGATGCGGAAGATGTGGGTGTCGACAGCGATGGTCGGTTCGCCGAACGCCATGTTGAGCACGACATTGGCGGTCTTGCGCCCGACCCCGGGCAGCGCCTCGAGCGCTTCGCGCACGCGCGGCACCACGCCACCGTGCTCGGCGAGAAGCTGCTGCGAGAGCAGGACGACGTTCTTCGCCTTGGTGCGGAACAGGCCGATGGTCTTGATCAGGTCGCGCACCTTGTCCTCGCCCAACGCCACCATTTTCTCCGGTGTGGGCGCCGCCGCGAACAAGGCCGGCGTCGCCTTGTTGACGCCGGCATCGGTCGCCTGCGCCGACAGCACGACAGCGACCAGCAGCGTGTAGGGATCGTGGTGCAAGAGCTCGCCTTTCGGCTCGGCATTGGCGGCCTGGAATCGCCGGAACGCCTCCTCGATCTCGCCCGCCGTCCATGGCGGCGTCGTTCCCGCAACCGCCTTGCGGTCGGCGGCCCGCTGCTTGTCCGGAGATTTGACCTTGGCCGCCTTGCCGCGACGCGCCTTATCGAGCCTGCCGCGAGCAGAACCGCCACTGGCCTTGCGGAGCGGCTTCTGACCAGGGCTTTTCTTGCGAGCTGTTTTCCGCGCCATGCTTTCCCTATATTGAGGGCCATGACCGCCGGCAACGACCCGAATTCTGAGCCCCCGATCTTTTCTGCGGTGCTGACGCCGCACCGCTCGCTCAGCCCGCGCGGATTCTCTGATTTTTATGACCGTGCTTGGCGGCGTGAGCTTCATCGCCGGCATGGCGTTCCTGCTCGCGGGCGCCTGGCCGGTCTTGGGCTTCTTCGGCCTCGACGTGCTGCTGGTCTACTGGGCGTTCCGCCTGAATTATCGCGCCGCCAAGGCCTACGAGCAGGTGACGGTGACGCCTTCCGAGCTGACCGTCCGCAAGGTGAGCCATCGCGGTGGGACGCAGGAGTGGACGCTCAACCCGGTCTGGGTGCGGCTGCATCGCGACGTGCACGAGGAATTCGGCCTGCAACGGCTGTTTCTGGAATCGCACGGCCGGCGGCTGAGCATCGCCGGCTTCCTGCCACCGCAGGAGAAGGAAAGTTTCGCCCTGGCATTGTCGATTGCGCTGGTCGAGGCAAAACGGGGACCGACCCGCACGGTGCTGGAATAGCCGCAGGAATTGGGTGGCCGCGGGGCCGGCGCGGACCTAGATGGGGCGGATGATGGAGACCACCATGCTCTCGCCCGACCGACTTCCCGCATTGACGCCGCTTCACGCGGCCGCCACCGACTACGACGCCGTGCGCCGCGCCGTGCGCTTCATTTCCGAACATTGGCGCCAGCAGCCCGAGATCGAGGCGATCGCGCACGCCGTCGGCGTCACCGCCACCGAGCTGCACCATCTGTTTCGGCGCTGGTGCGGCTTGACGCCGAAGGCATTTCTGCAGGCGATCACGCTCGACCGCGCCCGCACGCTGCTGCGCGAGTCCGCCAGCGTGCTCGATACCGCCTATGAAGTCGGGCTGTCCGGTCCCGGCCGGCTGCACGACTTGTTCGTCACCCACGAAGCGATGTCGCCGGGCGAATGGAAGGCAGGCGGCGCCGGGCTGACGCTGCACTACGGTTTCCACCCCTGCCCGTTCGGCATCGCGCTGATCATCGCCGCGCCGCGCGGTCTCGCCGGGCTGTCGTTCGCCGATGCCGGCGAAGAAAGCGCAGCGCTCGCCGACATGCAGGGCCGCTGGCCGAAGGCCCGCTTTGTGGAAGACCCCGCACTGACCGCACCGCTGGCGCTGCGCATCTTCGATTCCGCGCGGTGGCGCCAGGATCAGCCGCTGCGCGTGGTCCTGATCGGCACCGATTGGGAGGTGCGGGTGTGGGAGGCGCTCATGAAAATTCCCATGGGCCACGCCGCGACCTATTCCGATATCGCCCGCAGGGTTTGCACGGTGAAGGCCTCGCGCGCCGTCGGCGCCGCGGTCGGCAAGAACCCGGTGGCGTTCGTGGTGCCGTGTCATCGCGTGATCGGCAAGAGCGGCAAGCTCACCGGCTACCATTGGGGCCTGACGCGCAAATGCGCGATGCTGGGCTGGGAGGCCGGACACGTCGGCGCGCCACCCTAGTGCGCGTAGGTCGCTGTACCGGTGACGATATTGACGATCATCGGATCGGCGCTCGCGATTATTCTCGCGTTCAAGAATCAGCAATGTTACGCGCGCTGCAACGACGCGCTTGTTTCTTTCCGGGCAACTCATCACGAACAGCCTGATCCTGGCCAACCGGTTGACGTCGACGGTTGGCCATCTGGATGCCGAGCGATCCGGACCACGGTTGACCGAAATATTTTATCGCCATTTCGCCTGGCTGACGGCGCTGCGCTTTTTTCTGCGCGACAGGAAATCGTGGGAAAATGCGTTGGAACCGGGGAACGTCGACTTTCTTGCCAAACTTCCCACTCCGGAAAGTCAATCCACCCTGAAGGACGAGCTGAAGACTTATTTGTCGGATGCCGAGTTGCAGAAAGTCCTGTCACATCGGGGCGACAAAGAAGCTCTCATTCTGCATTGGCAATATGAAGCCCTCAGCGACCTGTATAACAAAAAGCTCATCAGCGAATTCATCTTGATCATGCTGACAGGCGCGCTTCACAAGAATCGAGCTACCGCCGGGCCCGCAGGCGCCGCGCCGATTGACGACCCCGCCGCAATCGCGCAAAACCGGCATGAATTCGATACCAGGCCGGTGGCTCACAAGGACACTTCAGGATGCAGCGGCGGCGTCCCGTAATGCTGGCAATTCTCGACGGTTGGGGCTGGCGCGAGGACGCGGCCGACAACGCCGTTAAACAGGCGCGCACGCCGAACTTCGACCGGCTGTGGGCGTCCTGCCCGAACGCGCTGCTGCACACCTCGGGCAACGACGTCGGCCTGCCGGGCGGCCAGATGGGCAATTCCGAGGTCGGCCACCTCAACATCGGCGCCGGACGCGTGGTGATGCAGGACCTGCCGCGCATCGCCGACGCGATCGCAAGCGGCGAGATCGAACGGCAACCCGCGTTGGGAAACCTGATCGCGCGTCTGAAGGCGACCGGCGGCACCTGCCATCTGATGGGCCTGATCTCGCCGGGCGGCGTGCATTCGCATCAGGATCAAGCCGTGGGCTTGGCCAAAATCCTCGCCGCTGCCGGCGTGCCCACGGTGATGCATGTCTGGACCGACGGTCGCGATACGCCGCCGCAATCCGCCGGCGACGATGTCGCGCGCCTGGTTGCCGCGCTTGCCGCCGTCGATCCCGGTCGCCACCGTGTGCGGACGCTATTACGCCATGGATCGCGACAAGCGCTGGGAGCGCGTGGCCAAGGCTTATGCCGCGATGGTGGACGCCGACGGGCCACGGTTTCCGAATGCCGGCGCGGTCGTCACCGCGGCTTATGCCGAGAAGAAATTCGACGAGTTCATCATTCCGGCGGTGATCGGCGACTATCGCGGCATGCGCGACGGCGACGGCGTGCTGTGCTTCAATTTCCGCGCCGACCGCGTGCGCGAAATTCTCGGCGCCATCCTCGATCCGGCGTTCACGGGATTTGCGCGGCCCCGCGTCCGTCAAGATCGATTGCGCGGTCGGCATGACGCAATATTCCGACGCGCTCGACGCCTTCATGCAATCGATCTTCGCGCCGCAGTCGCTGGCGAAGATTCTTGGCGAGGTGGTCGCCGACGCCGGCCGCACCCAGCTGCGCGCGGCGGAGACCGAGAAATATCCGCACGTCACCTATTTCTTGAACGGCGGGCGCGAGCAGCCATTCGTGGGCGAGGACCGCATCATGGTGCCCTCGCCCAAGGTCGCGACCTATGATCTGCAGCCGGAGATGTCGGCGCCGGAACTGACCGACAAGGTCGTGGCCGCGATCGACTCCGGCAAATACGACCTGATCGTGCTGAACTTCGCCAATCCGGACATGGTCGGCCATACCGGCAGCCTGCCGGCGGCGATCAAGGCGGTGGAGACGGTCGACGCCGGCCTCGGCCGCATCGCCGACGCCATCGAGCGCGCCGGCGGCGCGCTGGTCGTCACCGCCGACCACGGCAATTGCGAGATGATGCGCGATCCCGAAACCGGCGGGCCGCACACCGCGCATACCACCAACCCGGTGCCGCTGTTCCTCACCGGCGCGCGCAATCGTGCGCTGATGACGGAGGGCCGCCTCGCCGACATCGCGCCGACGCTGCTCGAACTGATGGATTTGCCGAAGCCGCGGGAGATGACCGGCCGGTCGTTGTTGCGCGGCAACGATACGTAGTCGTTGCGGCCGCAGCGATCAGACCTCGCCAAGTCCCAGCACATCCGCCATCGAATAGAGGCCGGGCTTTTGGCCGCGCGCCCACAGCGCCGCATGCACCGCGCCGCGCGCGAAGATCATGCGGTCCTCGGCCTTGTGCACGAGCTCGATGCGCTCGGCGGGGCCGGCGAAGATGACGCGGTGATCGCCGACAACGGTGCCGCCGCGCAGCGAGGCGAAGCCGATGTCGCCCTTGCGGCGCGCCCCGGTCTCGCCGTCGCGGCCGCGCGCGGAGCGTTGCGCCAGGTCGATCTTGCGACCCTCCGCCGCCGCGCGGCCAAACATCAGCGCGGTGCCGGACGGCGCGTCGATCTTCTTGTTGTGGTGCATCTCGAAGATTTCGATATCGAAATCCTCGCCGAGCGTCGCCGCCACGCGCTTGGTGAGCGCCGCCAACAGATTGACGCCGAGGCTCATATTGCCGGACTTCACGATCACCGCGCGCTTGGCCGCAGCCGCGATCAGCGTCTCGTTCTCGCCGGACAGGCCGGTGGTGCCGAGGATGTGGACCTTGCCCGCCTTGGCGGCGAGCTCGGCATAGATCACGCTGGCGGCCGGAATGGTGAAGTCGACCAGCCCGTCGGCGGATGCCAACAGCGGCGCGAGATCGCTCGTCACCTTGATGCCGTTGACGCCAAGACCGGCGAGCTCGCCGGCGTCGCGCCCGATCGCCGCCGAGCCCGGCGCGTCGACCGCGCCCGCGACCACGGCGCCGTCGGCGGCGGTGATCGCCTGGATCAACGTGCGCCCCATGCGCCCACCGGCGCCGGCCACGATCAGCCGCATGTCGGACATGGATCAATCTCCCGAATGGCCTGCGGGTATAGCGGCGCTCGCGTGCCATTGGAAGCGCGCACAGAATAGCGCCGCCCCACCCGCTCCCCTCCCCACTGTCGCGCGAAGACGCGCTCCGGGGAGGGAAACGGCGAGACCTGTCCTCACATCCATATCAATTGGGGGGCGGTGCGCCGCGATCTCCAGACGCACACAGACCGCTCGTCAGTGCCCGCGCCGCCGCAATCTCCGCGACGATCGCCTCCGCCGCCGCTTTCGGGTCCGGCGCGGCGACCACCGGCCGGCCGATCACCAGATAGTCGGCGCCGGCCTGGATCGCAGCCGTCGGCGTCATGATCCGCTTCTGGTCGTCGGCATCGGCGATGGCGGGACGGATGCCGGCGTCACCAGCGTCATGTCGCTGCCGACGATCGCGCGGATATTCGCCGCCTCCTGCGCCGAACAGACGAGCCCATCGACGCCGATGTCACGCGCCTGCCCGGCGCGCTCGGCCACCAGCTCGGGCACGGTGAAGTCGTAGCCCGCCGCCGCCAAGTCGGCGTCGTCATAGGAGGTGAGCACGGTGACCGCGAGATGCGCAGCTTCCAGCCGGCGCGAGCGTCGACCGCGGCGTGCATGGTCTGCGGATAGGCATGCACGGTGAGGAAGGTCGCGCCCAGCCGCGCGATGCTTTTGACGCCCTGCGCGACGGTGTTGCCGATATCGTGCAGCTTCATGTCGATGAAGACCTGCTTGCCGGTGTCGGTCAGCGCGCGCGCGAAATCGAGGCCGCCGGCAAAACCGAGCTGGTAGCCGATCTTGTAGAACACGACCGAGTGCCAAGCCGCGCCACCATCGCCTCCGCTTCGGCGATGGACGGCACATCCAAGGCGACGATCAAACGCTCGCGTGGATCGAGCATCATTTCCTCATCCACCAAACAACCGCGCGTAGTCGATCAACTTCTTGACCACGGTCTTGAGCTGGCCGGCGGCGCGCGCGTCGACCAGTTCGTCCTTGTCGTTGAACGCCTGCTCGGCGTTCGGGACCGCGATCTGTTCCGGCACCACCAGCGCACGGCAACCGATCGCAAGCACCTGTCGCAGCGTCAACAACGAATTGAGCGCGCCGGAACGCCCGGGCGACGCGCCGCCGAGCGCGAACGCGCGGTGCTGGAACACGGCAAGCTGCACCTCGCCGGGCTCGCGCACGACCGATATCCAGTCGATCGTGTTCTTCAGGAGCGGCGTGATCGAAGCGTTGTATTCCGGGCTGGCGATGAAAATGCCGCGATGCGCCTCAAGCATCCGCTTGAGCTTGCGGGCTTCTCCGGCGGTCCATCCTTGAAGGCGAGATCGGCGTCAAACAGCGGCAGCGGATAGTCGGCGAGCGAAATCCGCGAGACGTCGGCGTCAGCCAGCGTCAGCTCCTTGGTGGCGAGCGCCGCCAGCCGCACATTGTAGGACCCGCTGCGCAGCGAGCCCGGGATGACCAGAATTTTCGGAGATGACATCGAGGCTCAGACGACAAGGGAAAAGCGAGGCACAGAATATCCGGAGTTGACGCCGCTGTCGTCCCTCATTGCATGTCCGACGTGCGATAGACCCAGACCCGCGCCGGCGGGAAATTGCGCCAGACCCGCGCCGACGCTTCGGCGCGGACGCGCCCGTGCGAGCGCGGGATCGGCGACATGGTGTGATAGGTGAACTGCACGAACGGCGCGTCCGGCTTCATCAAGGCGAAGGCTTGATCGAGCAGGTCGAGCCGCATCTTGAGCGGCTTGTTGAACAGCGGCAGGCCCGACACGAACGCGGCCGCGGGTTCGCGCAACTTGCCGGCCAGCGTATGCGGAAGATTGTAGGCGTCGCCCTGCACCACGTTGACCCCGGGAAATCGCTGGCGCAGCAGCCGGCAGAAATCCGGATCGAATTCGACCAGCGTCAGCCGGGCGGGATCGATGCCGCGTTCGATCAACGCTTCCGTCACCGGCCCGGTGCCAGGCCCGAGCTCGACGATCGGTCCGGGCACGGCAGGATCGACGTAGCTCGCCATGACGCGCGCCAGCGCCCGGCCCGAGGGCGCGACGGCACCGACAGTCAACGGCTTCTCGATCAGGCTGCGGAAGAACCGCAACTCATCACGCTTGAGATTTTTTTGCTCGAAGTCGCGCAGGCGCCAGCCAATCCGGCGGCCGATGGCTCCGCGCTTGAGTTCGATGAAGCGGAGTTGCCGCTCGAGTTTGCGCTCAAAACCTACCAGGGCGCGCAACGGCATGGTCGTCAACTCTCAAAATATCGCCGCCGACCACTCTTCGGTAAGCCGCGCGGCGGTGGGGGTCAAGCGTCAAATCCACCTACGTTATTTACCAAAGTTTACCGCAAAAATTCAGCCGGCGCGACCGAGCAGGTCTTTGACCTTACCGAAAAATCCCGTCGATTCCGGATGCGTGTCGCGCGACGACAGCCGTTCGAACTCGGCGAGCAGCTCGCGCTGCTTCTTGGTGAGCTTTTGCGGCGTCTCCACCACGATCTGCACATACATGTCACCGACCTGTCGTGAACGCAGCACCGGCATGCCCTTGCCCTGCAACCGGAAGCGGCGGCCGGACTGCGTGCCCTCCGGCACCTTCACGCGGGTCTTGCCGCCATCGATGGTCGGCGCTTCGAAATCGCCGCCGAGCGCCGCTTGCACCATCGAGATCGGCACCCGGCAATGCAGATCGGCGCCATCGCGCTGGAAGAAGGCGTGCGCACCGATCGACAGGAAAATGTAGAGATCGCCGGCCGGACCGCCGCGAACGCCGGCCTCACCCTCGCCCGCCAGCCGAATGCGGGTGCCATCCTCGACGCCGGCGGGGATATTCACCGACAGTGTGCGCTCGCGGGTGACGCGGCCGGAGCCGCTGCAGGACGGGCACGGGTCTTCGATGACTTGGCCGCGTCCCTGACAACCGGTGCAGGTGCGCTCCAGCGTGAAGAAGCCTTGCGCGTGGCGGATGCGCCCGGCGCCGCCGCAGTGCGGGCATGCCTTTGGCCGCGAACCCGCCTTGGCGCCGGTGCCGGAGCAGGATTCGCAAGCGACCGATGTCGGCAGCCGCAACTGCGCGGTCTTGCCGCCAAACGCCTCCTCCAGCGTGATTTCCATATTGTAGCGCAGGTCGGCGCCGCGCTCGCGGCCGTCACGACGGCTGCGAGCGCCGCCCATGCCGAAGATGCCCTCGAACAGATCGGAGAATGCCGAGCCGAAGTCGGCACTGAACCCGCCGCCGCCGGCACCTTGCTCAAACGCGGCATGACCGAAACGATCATAGGCGGCGCGCTTGTCCGGATCCTTGAGGATCTCGTATGCCTCGTTGATCTCCTTGAAGCGATGCTCGCAGTCCTTGTCGCCGGGATTGCGATCCGGATGCCATTTCATGGCGAGCTTGCGAAATGCGGTCTTGAGCTCGCCGTCCTTGGCTTCGCGCTCGACCTCCAGCACTTCGTAGTAGCAACGCTTGGTCATCCCCGCATTCCACCCCGTTGCCGCCGCGGTTTCACCGCCGTGCATTGTTTATCCCTGCACCGTGTGTGCCGACAAAATCAACCCACCCGAGCGAGCGCTCGGGTGGGTGAATAACGCGTCGTGCCGTTGAGCCGTCGATTGCATGGCGCAATCTGCTAAGCTGATTTCTTGTTCTTCTTGTCGTCGTCGACCTCGGTAAATTCCGCGTCGACGACATCGTCCTTCTTAGCGTCGCCTTCCGCGCCTGGAGCCGCGCCACCGGCCGCGGCCTCCTGCTGCTGGCGATACATCGCCTCGCCGAGTTTCATCGACGCCTGCATCAGCGTGTTGGTCTTGGCCTTGATCGCCTCGGCGTCGGTACCCTTCAACGCTTCCTTCAGATCGGCGAGCCCATTCTCGATCGCAGTGCGTTCGGCATCGTTGACCTTGGAGCCGTGCTCGGCCAACGCTTTCTCGGTCGAGTGAACCAGCGCCTCGGCCTGGTTCTTGGCCTCGACCTCGGCCTTGCGCTTCTTGTCCTCTTCGGCGTGCGCCTCCGCGTCCTTGACCATCTTCTCGATGTCGGTTTCGGACAGACCGCCCGAAGCCTGGATGCGGATCTGCTGCTCCTTGCCGGTGCCCTTGTCCTTGGCCTGGACGTTGACGATGCCGTTGGCGTCGATGTCGAAGGTGACCTCGATCTGCGGCACGCCGCGCGGCGCCGGAGGGATGCCCATGAGATCGAACTGGCCGAGGATCTTGTTGTCGGCCGCCATCTCGCGCTCGCCTTGGAACACGCGGATCGTGACCGCGCCCTGATTGTCTTCGGCGGTCGAGAACACCTGGCTCTTCTTGGTCGGAATGGTCGTATTGCGATCGATCAGCCGGGTGAACACGCCGCCCAGCGTTTCGATGCCGAGCGACAGCGGCGTGACGTCGAGCAGCAGCACGTCCTTGACGTCGCCCTGCAGCACGCCGGCCTGGATCGCCGCGCCGATCGCGACCACTTCGTCGGGATTGACGCCCTTGTGCGGCTCCTTGCCGAACAACTGCTTCACGACCTCCTGCACCTTCGGCATGCGGCTCATGCCGCCGACCAGGACCACCTCGTTGATCTCCGCCGCCGAAATGCCGGCATCCTTGAGCGCCTGGCGGCACGGCTGCACGGTCTTCTGCACGAGATCGTCGACCAGCGCCTCGAACTTGGCGCGGGTCAGCTTCATCGTCAGATGCTTCGGACCGGACGCGTCGGCGGTGATGAACGGCAGGTTGATCTCGGTCTGCGTCGTCGACGACAGTTCGATCTTGGCCTTTTCCGACGGCTTCCTTCAGCCGCTGCAGCGCCAGCTTGTCGCGGCGCAGGTCGATGCCCTGCTCCTTCTGGAATTCGTCGGCGAGATAGTTCACCAGGCGCATGTCGAAGTCTTCGCCGCCCAGGAAGGTGTCGCCGTTGGTGGACTTCACCTCGAACACGCCATCGCCGATCTCGAGGATCGAGATGTCGAAGGTGCCGCCGCCGAGGTCGTACACCGCGATGGTGCCGGTCTTCTGCTTGTCGAGACCGTAAGCGAGCGCCGCCGCGGTCGGCTCATTGATGATGCGCAGGACTTCGAGGCCCGCGATCTTGCCGGCATCCTTGGTCGCCTGCCGTTGCGCATCGTTGAAATAGGCCGGGACGGTGATGACCGCCTGATCGACCTTCTGCCCAAGATAGGCTTCCGCCGTCTCTTTCATCTTCTGCAGGGTGAAGGCGGAGATCTGCGAGGGCGAGTAGGTCTTGCCGTCAGCCTCGACCCAGGCGTCGCCATTCGAGGCGCGCGCAATCTTGTAAGGGACGAGCTTTTTATCTTTCTCGACCATCGGGTCGTCGTAGCGCCGTCCGATCAGGCGCTTGACCGCGAAGATGGTCTTCTCCGGATTGGTGACCGCCTGGCGCTTGGCCGGCTGTCCGACGAGCCGTTCGCCATCGTCGGTGAACGCGACAATCGACGGCGTGGTGCGCATGCCCTCGGCGTTCTCGATAACCTTTGGATTCGTGCCTTCCATCACGGCCACGCACGAATTGGTGGTCCCGAGATCGATACCAATGACTTTGCCCATGGTCTTTACCTCTGTTCTTTCCGGCAGGTCGGCCGGGCCCTGTCGGCGCCCGAATGAAGACCGCGACTTGTTCGCGAAACCTCGTCCGACCCCCTGATAATTCACATCAAACGCCGCCCCCGCGGCGTCCTGCCTCATATAGGAGGGGCCCTTAAGGCCGCAAGTCGAAACGCCGATGAATCCGCGCCGACAGGCCCGGATCGGTTGGAGAACCGTTAATAGCGCTACCCGTCCTGGCGCCCCCCGTCGATAGGACCAGCGAGCGGGTGCCTTTGCTGCAAAAGCGATTATGTCAGTGATCTCGGCACCGAATGAGGGGTACCGGCGTGAACGGCTTTCGCATCCTGCCCGGCTATCTCGATCGCGCCGCGCAAGCGGCGCGTGCGCGACGCGCTCCGGGAGGTCTTTGATCGCGCGCCGCTCTACACCCCGCGGATGCCGAAATCCGGCCGGCCGATGTCGGTCCGCATGACCAATTGCGGACCGCTCGGCTGGGTCACCGACGAGCGGGGCTATCGCTACCAGGCGGAGCACCCCGAGACTGGCCAGCCGTGGCCTGCGATGCCCGAGGTCCTGCTCGACGCCTGGCAGGAGCTGGCCGGTTATGACCATGCCCCGGAAGCCTGCCTGGTCAATGTCTACGGGCCGGATGCCCGGATGGGCCTGCACCAGGATCGCGACGAAGCCGACTTCAACGCGCCGGTGGTGTCGCTGTCGCTGGGCGACACCTGCGTGTTCCGCATCGGCGGGACCAAACGCGACGATCCGACCCGCTCGATCCGGCTTGCGTCCGGCGACGCGGTGGTGCTCGGCGGCGCGGCGCGGCTCGCGTTCCACGGCGTCGACCGCATCATCCCCGGCACGTCGACGCTGCTGCCCGAGGGCGGGCGCATCAACCTGACGATGCGGCGTGTCACCAAGCCGTGACGAGAACGGATCGTGATCCTGCCTTATTCTCCGCCATCAGATCGGGTAAGGGCTTGAGGGCATGAAGCCCATTCACTCGCTGCTGATCCTGCTTGCCCTCATCTCGCCGGCCTGGAGCCTCGACGTCGTCTTTCCGACCGGTTCGCGGGTCGGTCTGGCGCCCCCGCCCGGAATGACCGCGAGCAGAACCTTTTCAGGCTTCGAGGATCGCAGCAACCGCGCGGTCATGGTGATCGTGGCCCTGCCCGCTGCCGCCTATCATGAGATCGAGCAATCGGCCGCGCCGGAACTGCTGCAGAAGCAGGGCATGACCGTTGAGGCCCGCGAAGAGCTTACCCATCCGCTTGGCAAGGGCTTCCTCGTGTCGTGGCCGGCAAGAGATCGCGAACGAGCCGATCCGCAAGTGGCTCCTGATCGTGTCCGTCGGCGACCTCACCGCGCTGGTCACCGTTCAAGTGCCGGTCGCCGCCGAGTCGCAATATCCCGAAGAGGCGATCCGCGCTGCGCTCACCAGCCTGGCGGTGCGCGCCGCCATTCCGGTGCAAGAACAGCTCAGCCTGTTGCCATTTCGCGTCAGCGAACTCGCCGGATTCAAGATCGGCGGCGTGATGGCGGGTCGTGCAGTCATGCTCACCGACGGCGCGTCCCAGCAGCCGGTACCGGCGCTCGACACCCATATCATGATCGCGGCGGCGGTCGGCGGACCGGCACAAGCCTCCGATCGCGGACGCTTTGCGCACGAGGTGTTCGAGGCGCCCAACCTCAAGGAGGTCCGGATCACCTCGTCGGAGGCGCTGCGGATCGGCGGCCAGCAGGGTCACCAGATCATGGCGCAGGGTCGCGATGCCGCAACCGGTGAAGAGGTCACGGTCGTGCAATGGCTGCGCTTCGGCGGCGGCGGCTATTTGCACCTGCTCGGCGCGGCGCGGTCGGAGGGTTGGACCGAGGCCTATGCCCGATTCCGCCGCGTGCGCGACAGCATCGAGCCGCGCTGACATTTTTCCTACGAAGACCAGAACTCGCGCGACGCGATCCGCGCACCTTCGGCCATGGCGGCGAATTTCGCCCACACCACGTCGGGATCGACAGCAGCCTGGCCGACCCAGGTGCCGTAGCCGCAGTCCGACCCGGCCATCACGTTCTCCCGGCCGACCAGCCGCGCATAACGTGCGATGCGTTGGGCGATCAATTCGGGATGCTCGATGAAATTCGACTTCGATTCGATCACGCCGGGGATGAGGATCTTGCCGGCCGGCAGCTTGACGCGTTCGAACACCGTCCACTCATGGGCGTGGCGCGGATTGGCGGCCTCGAATGAGATCGCGCTCGGTCGCGCGGTGAATACGACGTCGACAATGTCGGCAAGCGGCACGTCGCAGTGGTGGGGTCCTTCGTAGTTGCCCCAGCACAGATGCATGCGCAGCTGTTCCGGTGGAATGTTGGCGAGCGCGTGGTTGAGCGCCGCGATATGCATGCCGGCGCGCTTGCGAAACTCGGGCAGTTCCAGATCCGCGTATTGGATGTGCCGTCCCATCGCAAGATCGGGACAATCGATCTGCAACACCAGACCGGCCTTGGCGACGGTTTCGTATTCGTGCCGCATCGCGTCGGCGATGGCGAACAGATAGGTCTCGTGGTCCTTGTAGTATTCGTTGCGGAAGAACAGCGAGATCACCCCCGGCGAGGCCGCGCTCATGAAGCCGTCGCTGCGACCGGCGGCGGCGAGCGCGCTTTTCAGCGCGGCGACATCGTCGTTCGCGGCGTCAGCGTCGCGCACGGCAATTGGCGCATTGCACGCCGGGGTCTTCCGGCGTGAGCGTCCGGGATCGCCGAACACGCGCTTGGCGAGGTTCGGGAAGTCCACCAGGTCCTGATAGACGAAAGTGTTGCCGGTGCCGCCGAACCCGGCGAGCCGATCCTTCACATAGGTCGCGTAGCTCGGCTTCGACATTTCTCCGTCGTTGACGATGTCGATGCCGGCATCAGCCTGCTTGTTCACGACCTCCGCCACCGCCGCGCGCACGCGCGCGGCAAGCGCGGCGCGATCGACCGGCACGCCCTCTTCCTTGGCGTACATCATGCGGATGAGATCGGCTGGCCGCGGCAGGCTGCCGGTGTGCGTGGTCAGGAACCGCTCGGTGCTCCGTCGCATGCCCGCTCCCGCCCGATCTGGTCTGGACCAGCCGGGTGACGATTGAGCTTAGCGCAATTGACGGAAATCAGGCTACGGGTTCGGCGGGGCGTTCGAATTGTCGTTGGCTTGTGACTTGGCCTTGTTGTCCGCGCCGGCGTCGAACTTGGGTCCGCCCTTGGCGACGCTGACCAACGCCGGACGCAGCATCCGCTCGCCGATCATGTAGCCGGACTGCACCACCTGGGCGACGGTTCCCGCCGGCTGCGACGGGTCCGGCAGCTCAAACATCGCCTGATGCAGATTGGGATCGAACTTGTCACCCTTCTGCGGCTCGAACCGCTTGACGCCGTGCTTCTCCAGCACCTTCAACAATTCGCGCTCGGTCAATTCCACGCCTTCGAGCAGCGCCTTTACGCCGGGATTGGCGGTCTCCTGCAATTCGGCATCGAGTGCTTTGAGCGCGCGATCCATGGTGTCGGCGACCGCCAGCACATCGCGGGCGAATGACGCGATCCCGTACTGGCGCATATCGTTAACCTCGCGCTCGGTACGTTTACGCAGGTTCTCCATCTCGGCCAGCGTCCGCAGGACCCGGTCCTTATGCTCCGCGTTCTCGCGCGCCAGCGTCTCCACCAGGGCAGCGATCTTGGCCTGCTCGGTCGGCGGCGGCGCGGTATCAGGCTGCGTGGTCGCGCCCTGCAAGCTCGGGGTCGGCCGCGTCGTCCGGGTGGCGGGCGGGGCTGTCCGTCATCACTGGGATCCGTCTGCAATGGGATGTGTCGCCCCGGATATCAGGGCTTGAGGCCGAAAAATCAAGCTCTTGGTTCCGGCTAGCAAGCTCTTGGTTCCGGCTAGTATGGCGGTTCAGACGCCCGCATGGGGACACGAGGGACTCAGGCCCCGATCAGCTTGCTCACCACCTTGGCGGTGTAGTCCACCATCGGGATGATACGGGCATAATTAAGCCTGGTCGGGCCGATCACGCCGATGACGCCGATGATGCGGCCGGAACCGTCGCGGTAGGGCGCGATGATGGTCGAGGAGCCCGACAACGAGAACAGTTTGTTCTCCGACCCGATGAAAATGCGCGCTCCGTCGGCGCCCTCGGCGCGGCCGAGCAGGTCGATCACGCCACGTTTGGTTTCGAGATCGTCGAACAGGAGCCGAACGCGCTCGAGATCTTCCAAAACCTTGAGATCGTCGAGCAGGTTGGCGTGGCCGCGCACGATCAACTTGCGGTCGTCGCTGTCGCCGCCCGACCAGCTCGCCAGGCCGGCGGCGACGATTTTTTGCGTGAGCTGGTCGAGCTCAGCCTGGCTCTGTTTGAGCGCCTGTTCCAGGTCGACGCGCGCCTCCGCCAGGGTGCGGCCTCGCACATGGGCGTTGAGGAAGTTCGCGGCCTCGGCCAACGCCGACGTCGGCAGCCCGATCGGCACGTCGATGATCCGGTTTTCGACCTGCCCGTCCTCCGCCACCAGCACCACCAGCGCGCGCTCCGGCTCGAGCCGCACGAACTCGATATGTTTGAGGCGGACATTGGCTTTCGCGGTCATCACCACGCCGGCGGCATGGGTCAGGCCCGACAGCATCCCGGACGCTTCGCTCAGCACGGCATCCAGTGATTTGCCGGTCGCGGCAATCTTGGCCTCCATGCCGCGGCGGTCGTCTTCCGACAGATCGCCGATCTCCATCAGGGCATCGACGAAGAACCGCAACCCAAGCTCGGTCGGCATCCGGCCGGCGGAGGTGTGCGGCGAATAGACCAGCCCAAGCTGCTCGAGGTCCGACATCACGTTGCGCACCGAGGCCGGCGACAATGGCGTCGTGATCAACCGCGAAATATTGCGCGAGCCCACCGGCTCGCCGGTCGCGAGGTAACTTTCGACCACTTGCCGGAAAATCTCGCGCGAGCGCTCATTAAGCTGCGCCAGGCTGACCTGCGTCGAGCCGATCGGGACGTCATGCGAAGCCAAGGGAAGCCTCCAGTCTGCAGCAGAATTGGCGCTTCGCGACGCAAATTCAAGCGGATCGCGCGGCCTGCGACGCCGGCGCGATGCCCAAGAGCCGCGCGGCGGTGCCGCCCGCGACCATTTGCAGGTCCGCATTCGACAGCGTCACCGCATCCTTAACGACGCCGACCGGGTCGCTGTCACCCACCGGATAATCGGCGCCAAGCACGATCCGGTCGGCGCCGACGCGCTGAAACAGCGTGGCGAGCGCCAGCGGATCGAACACACAGGTATCGTAGTGGAAGTGGCGGAGATAGTCGCTCGGCTTTCTGTCGCCGATATTCACCTGCGCTTCGGCCTTTTCGACGTTGCGGTCGACGCGGCCGACGCAATACGGGAAATAGCCGCCGCCGTGGGCGATCACGATTTTGAGGCCTGGAACGGCGTCGAGCAGGCCCTCATAGATGATCGAGGCCATCGCCTTGGCTTCTTCGATCTGCTGGCCGATCGAATTCCAGAGCGCGAACTTGTGGTACCAGGGATCGCGCAGACCTTCCGGGTGGATGAACGCCGGAACGTCGAGCGCCCGGATCGCCTCCCACAGCGGCCAGAACGCGCGATCGCCGAGATAGACGCCGTCCACATTGCTCGGCAGCATCACGGCTTTGGCGCCGAGTTCGGTGACCGCGCGCCGCAGTTCGGCAATCGCCAGCGCCACGTCCTGCATCGGCAGCGTCACCGTGCCGACGAAGCGGGTGGGATGGCGCCGCACCCAATCCGCGACGGTGTCGTTCATGCGCCGCGTCAACTGCGCCGCCGTCTGCGCGTCCGCCCACCAGGTCGACATGAACACCGGCCCGGTGAAGATCACATGCATGTCGATGCCGCGCGCATCCATCTCCTCGATCTGCAGTTCGGGCGCATAGAATTTCGCAAAGCGGCCGCCGGTCGGCGGCTCCTTCTTGCCGAACCCGGTGATCGCGTTCTTGCTGGCGCACAGCCGCACCAGCTCCGCATCCAGCATGTGGGTGTGGAAGTCGATGACCAGCGGAACGTCCGGATGCTTGCGCGGCATGTTTAGTCTTTCATCGTCCGGCGCTCGATCTCCAAGAGCTTCTCGAAGCCGGACGATTTCTGCGCCGCCTTCATCATCTGCTCGGCGCCGCCTTTGCCGAGGAACGGATCGAGCGTGTTGTTGGCGAGGCATTCGTAGGATTGCCGGATCGCCTTGTACATCGCCGCGAGCGCCGTGCCGGAAGACGCCGCCAGGCGATAGCCCATGCCGGCGAGGTCGCGCTGCGAGAGCCCGAACGTGCCGAACCCGTCCGCGGGCGCGAACATCATCAGCGGCGGCGCCAGCCGCTCGGCGACGAAGCGCAGCTCCTCGGGGCTGCGGGTGTAGCAGAACACCATGTCGGCGCCGGCCTTCTGGTAGGTTTCGCCGCGCCGCACCGCCTCCTCGATGCCGCCGATGCGCAGCGCATTGGTGCGCGCGATGATGAGGAGATCGGGATCGGTGCGCGCCGCCAGCGCTTCCTTCAGCTTCTTCAGGAAGAACTCGTTGGGCACGAGATGATCGATGCCGACGTGATGCTCCATCCGGCGCGGCAAGAGCTGGTCCTCGATCTCGATCGCCGCGAAGCCGGCGGCTTCCGCCAGCGCGACGGTGCGATGGATATGCACGGGATCGCCCCAGCCGCCACCGGCATCGAGCACGATCGGCAGCTTGCAGACCGCGCGCATGTCGACCGCGACCTCGGCCATTTCCGGCAGCGTGAGGTTCGCCTCGGTGACGCATTTGACCCAGCCGAGCGAGCCGCCGGAGAGATAGACCGCCTTGAAGCCGGCCTCCTCGGCCATGCGCGCCATCAGCGGATTGAGCGCGAACGGCGCGACCACGAGGTCGTTGCCGCGAATGAGGTCTTTCAGCGTTGCCAAGTCAAACTCCCATGTCCTACGACTGCACGGTAACCGAACGGCAGCATGGGGAAACCGGTGGCAAAGCTCAAGGTCATGTGCGCGCGGTCGATGCACCAGGTGGTGGGCACGCTGACGGATGCGTTCCGGCGCGAGCTCGGGCCACGACGTGGAGCTGAGCTTCGGCACGGTCGGCGCGCTGCAGAAGCGGCTCGACGCCGGCGAGACTGCCGACGTGCTGATCCTCGGCGCGCCCGTGATCGACAAGCTCGCCAAGGCCGGCACCGTCGGCCCCGCCACCGCGATCGCCACCACCAGCGTCGGCATCGCGGTGCGCGAGGGCTCGACGCCGCCGGACATTCGACCCCCGAGGCGTTCAAGCAGGCGCTGCTCGCGGCCGCGCAAGGTGGCGTTCAGCGACGCCGCGGTCGGCGGCTCGGCCGGCATCTATCTCGCCAAGCTGTTCGTCGACATGGGGCTCGCCGACGAGATCGCGCGCAAGGGCATGCCGCAGCAGTCGGGCGGCGAGGTCGCGACCCGCGTCGCCGATGGCGAAGCCGATATCGGCATGACGCTGATCGCGGAGATCGTGCCGATCAAGGGCGCGCGCGTGATCGGTCCCCTGCCCGCCCCGCTCGGCAACGACACGACCTATGCCGCGGCGGTGACGAGTGGCAGCGGCGCGACGGACGCCGGACAGGCGTTCATCCGGGCGCTGACGCAGCCGTCGGCGCGCGGCGCTTGGGACGCGGCGGGGTTCAAGCTGCCGTGAGACGCCGATCGCTGCGGGCATCACACCGCCGGCCGAACATCAGGATCGCGGTGAGCGGCACGACGAAGCCGAGCACGGTCACGGTGATCAACAACATTCCAAGTTCGCTGTATTCGCCGCGCGCGACCGAGAACATCTCGTTGAGATACTTGGTCTGCAGTTGCCCGGCGACCAGCGCCAGGTTCATCAGCGACGCCATCAGCGCAAACCAGGTCGCGCGGTGACCGGCCGGCGCGTAATAGGCGGTCAGCGTCAGCAGCGGCACCATGCTGAGCTGCGCGAACGGCGAGGTCGCGACCACGTCGACGATCGCGATGGTGCGCGCGCCGAAGCCGAACATCTGCTCGGTCCAATCGTGCAGGCCGTAGTACAAGCCCGATGCTGGGCAGCGACAGGATGCTGCCCGCGACCGCGATCCAGAACAGGACCCTGGCGACCGAGTATTCGGTGATCTGCTTGGCCAACACCCACATCGCGACGATCGCGATCACCGCGCCGGTCTGGCGCAGCACGCCGTAAAATGCCTCGTCGAACTTCAGGACGTCGAGCGTGAACCAGAAATAGCCGTCGCCGACCGACGGCGTCGCGCGGAAGGCAAAGATGATGATCGCGGCGTAGAGGATGATCATGCGCGACTCGTGATCGAGCTCGCGGGTCACGAACACCAGCATGGCGCAGACCACGCCCATCGAGACGACGAAGATGATCTCCTGCGCGAACGGCACGCCGCCGAGCCCGAGCAGCGCAACCGACAACGCCGAAGGCGAGCCCGCCGCCGAGAATGCGCCAGTCGATCGGCCGCCGCTCGGTGGTCTCGGATTGAATCAGGAACACGCCGATGACGGAGATCGCGGGCACCGCAAGCGCCAGCAGGAACACGGTTTCGCGCGGCAGCAGAATGCCAGCGACGCCCGACAGCCCGGCCACCGCCACGATGCCGAGCGACAGCGACAGCCGGCCCGAGCACCTGCACCATGCCGAGCTCCGCGCGCACCTCGTCGTCCGGCCGCGGCTTGCCGTCGGCATCGACGCGCGGCACGACCTCGGTCGACATCGCGTCGGCGACCACGTCCTGGATCACGGTGCCGAGCACGATCAGCATCGCGCCGAAGCACGTAGAGCTGTTGCGGCGGCAGGAACGTCGAGCCACTGCCCGGCGGCGCCGGCGAGCGTGATCAGCCCGGTCGCGGTGCAGAGCGCACCGATCAAGATGTAGGAGCGGCGCTGCGAGCCGAAGATCGGGACGGTGTCGACGAGTTCTCCGAACACCATCTTCACGGTCCAGGGCAGCGTCAGCCAGACGCCGATGCCGGCGAGTTCCGATGGGCTGAGCGTAAGGCTTTCCTTGATCCACATGCTCTGGGACACGTCGATCAGGCCGAGCGCGCCGTAGGCGAAATAGACCATCAGCAGCGGCAGTAATGCAGGCGGAACGCCTGGACCGGCCGGACGAGGTTGGCGATGACGGCGTTCAATGGCGTCTCCCGGCGCGCAAATCGGTGCGGCACTCTATGCGCCGACGCTGAATCGGAGAAGCCGCAAAAGACTTGCTGCAAAAGGCTTGCGCCTGCGCCCGAAAGCTGGCTCACATGCCGCCCTTACAAGGTCAAAGGAGAACCGCATGCGGCCGAGCCGCCGAGCCCCCGACGAACTGCGCGCCGTGTCGCTGGAACGCGGCGTCGTGAAATATGCCGAGGGCTCCTGTTTCGTGAAATTCGGCGACACCCATGTGCTGGTCACCGCGACGCTGGAGGATCGGCTGCCGCCGTGGCTCAAGGGCCAGGGGCGCGGCTGGGTGACCGCCGAATACGGCATGCTGCCGCGCGCCACGCTGGAGCGCACGCGCCGCGAAGCCTCCGCCGGCAAGCAGGGCGGCCGCACCGTCGAGATCCAACGGCTGATCGGCCGCAGCCTGCGCACCGATCGTCGACCTGCCGGCGCTCGGCGAGCGCCAGATCACCGTCGATTGCGACGTGATCCAGGCCGACGGCGGCACCCGCACCGCCGCCATCACCGGCGCCTGGGTCGCGCTGCATGACTGCATCGCCTGGATGAAGGCGCGCGACATGATCCCCGGCAATCCGCTGCGCGACCACGTCGCGGCGATCTCCTGCGGCATCTGCAACGGCACGCCGGTGCTCGATCTCGACTACGCCGAGGACTCCGACGCCGAGACCGACGCCAATTTCGTGATGACCGGCGCCGGCCGCATCGTCGAGGTGCAAGGCACCGCCGAAAAGGTCCCGTTCACCGAGGAGCAACTGCTCGCTCTGCTCGGCGCTCGCCAAGAAGGGCATCGGCAAGCTGGTCGACCTGCAGAAGCTGGCCGTGATGTGAGCGCGCCGCATCGTCAACTCGCCGGCCGGATCGTTATCGCCACCCACAATCCGGGCAAGCTGCGGGAGATGCGCGAGCTGCTCGCCCCCTACGGCATCGAGGCCGTCTCAGCCGGCGAATTGAGCCTGCCCGAGCCGGAGGAAACCGGCACGAGTTTCCGCGACAATGCCCGCATCAAGGCCATGGCAGCGGCGGATGTCGCCGCCCTTCCCGCGTTTGCCGACGATTCCGGCCTTGCGGTCGATGCGCTCGGCGGCGCGCCCGGCATTCATTCCGCGCGCTGGGCGGGCGACGACAAGAATTTCATGCGCGCGATGGAAACGATCGAGATGAAGCTGCGCGAGTGCGGCGCCGATAGCCCGGCGAAGCGCAAAGCGCGGTTCGTGTCGGCGCTGTGCGTCGCCTGGCCCGACGGCCATCTCGAGGAATTCGAGGCCACCGTCGAGGGCACGCTGGTGTGGCCGCCGCGCGGCACCGCCGGCTTCGGCTACGACCCGATGTTCCTGCCCGACGGCCATGCCCGCACCTTCGGCGAGATGACCGCCGACGAAAAGCACGGCCTGCCGCCGAAAGGACAGGGCCTGTCGCACCGCGCCCGCGCCTTCCTGAAGCTCGCGGCGGCGTGTCTTCGATCCTGATGGCGGCAGGGGCCGGGGCATCGGCCAACATCTTCAGGCTGCGCGGTGCCAGCACGAAATCCTTCACGCCAGGATCGCAGCCGCTGTCTGCTAGGGCTTTCGTGAATATTCAGTGAGCTCTTCGGAGAAAGAGTCCCTGAGCCGTCCCGCAAACCGCACTTCTGCTTTCCTTTTGACCCACCGATTGACCTCCGGCGCATACCAAACCAGGAAGGTCCAGTTCTCAAGAATGGTCTGATCTCTGGTGTTGGTCGCTCTCACAGTCATTTCGACCCGAAACGTATCGAATGTTCCGGCCGGCACGGTGACTTGTTCCTGCCCCGCGACCTTTGCAACTCCGATCGCACGGAAAGCCTGGCCGGACCGCAAATTCATCCCGTTGGCATCCGATCGCCACTCTTTGCCGATCTGCAGCGGCTTCTTGAATTCCGATCCCGCTGGGCCGAAGCTTCCAAGCGCCGTCGTCTATCCGACCCCAGTCAAGATCAAAGACCATTGTCTGAGGGCGATCTTTGCCGCGAGAGGAGACTCGCGTCGTGATCTCCTTGCCGTTGGTATCGACCACGACCGACGTGATCGCTTGCCTGATCTCTCCGGTAAGATCATCCTTGATGTCGTACGACCAGCGATCGCCGACGCGGATGGGTCCTGGATCGATCGATTGCGCCGCGCAATACCCTGACAAGAGCACGAGGAAGGCCAGATTGAGCGTCGTGAGGCGTCTCGACATCTGACCAGCTCCCCTGTCCGCCAACGTCGCCGGACCCACGAACTCGACCGCTAAGGCTTTCGCGAATATTCGGTGAGTTCTTCGAGCGGTCGAGTTTCTAGCCGCCCCTCAAACCGTAAGTCCAATTTTCTCCTGACCCACCGATTGATCTCTGGCGCGTACCAAGTAACGTGCGTCGCCGTCGAGGATTTTGTCTGATCCGTCGCGTTGACCTGTCGCACCGTCGCCTCGATGCGAAAGGTGTCGAACGTGCCTGCGGGCGTTGCGACCCGTTCCTGCGCCACGACCTTGCCCTTGCTGGAGGTACGGAATGCAGCGCCGTTTCGCAGATTCATGGTGTTGCCTTCAGATCGCCATTCCTTGCCGACCTGCAGCGGCTTTCTTATTCCAGAAAGATCATTTGGCCGGTGTTTCCAAACACCGTCGTCTATCCTCGCCCAATCGAAGTCGTAGACGAACGTTTGCGCGCGATCTTGCCCCCGAATCGTCACGCGAGTTGTAATCTCTCGCTGGCCGATCTCGGCGACGACGATCGTGACCACCTGCCTGAGGTCATCCGTCACCCCATCCTTGATCTCGTACGACCAGCGGTCGCCGACGCGGATGGGTCCTGGATCGATCGCCTGCGCCGCGCAATTGCCGGCTAAAAGGAGCAGCGCCGCGAGACTTTTCGCGATGAGGCGCCCTCGCATCAGATTACCTCCATATTCGACTATGTCGCTCTTGGATCCCCATGCTCGTCACAACAGGGGCCCCTGGCTATTGGAACGGGTGGACAAATGTATCGGGAAGCGAGACGTCGTCGCCGGACGACCGGTGTCCTGGCTGAATGCCCGGAAACAACACCGGCTCCCTGTCGTCCGGCGCTAAGGTTTTCGGGAGTAATCGGTCAGCTCTTCCGTCTGTGAGTCACGTAAGCGGCCCTCGACATGGACCTTATAGGTCTTGCGAACCCAACGATTGACGCTCGGCGCATACCACAGAACGGCATTCACGGTGGCGGCCTTGGTCTGATCGTTGGAATTGACCTGACGCATCGAGGTCTCGATCTTGAACGCGTCGAACGTTCCAGCACTCGTCGTTATGCTTTCCTTTCCGACCACTTTGGATTGGCCTGTGACGCTGAGTGCGGTCCCGTTCTGAAAGTGCGTTGCCTTGCTCGCAAATCGCCACTCCTTGCCAACCTGCAAAGCTGCCTGAATACCCGAACCGTCAGATGGCCTGTATTTCCAAACGCTGTCGTCGATGCGGTTCCAAGTGCGATCGAAGACGATCTGGCGCGGACTTGCCGCTCCCCGAGTGGATACGCGGGTGTTGATCTCGCTTTCGGAAACATCAATGACGAAGACCGTCATCGTGTGCTTCACGTCTCCGCTAATTTCGTCCGTGATTTCATAAGTCCACCGGTCACCGGCTAGAACTCCGGCGAGGTCCGCAACTTGCGACATCGCGGTGCCAGCACTGCCGAGAATCATTAGAAAAACCAACAACAGCTTGTTTTTCATGGGCGCATTCCCTGCCAAATTGAATAATTCAAAAAAACTGTTCGTTGGCATCAACAACCATAGCAATTTGCAACGGACAAACGCGACAGTCGGATGCGACAAGATGTTACTATAATCTATCAGACGACAGAGCGACGCAAATATGTCGGCGGCCCATATCCGCCTATGGCTTATTCGCCTCTTGGATGACTGAAGCCAAATTTCGCGCTTCGGCGAAATGACCGCCGACGAAAAGCACGGCCTGCCGCCGAAGGGGCAGGGACTGTCGCACCGCGCCCGCGCCTTCCTGAAGCTCGCGGCGGCCTGCCTGCGACCTTGAGGGCCGCCGTTCACGGCAACGCCTGTAGTGACGCTGACGCCCCGAGGTGCCATATGGTGGCATCATGACAACCCCGGTCGAATCATCCTTCGGCGTCTATATCCACTGGCCGTTCTGCCTGTCGAAGTGTCCCTATTGCGACTTCAACAGCCATGTGCGCCACGCCGCGATCGACGAGACGCGCTTCGTGCGCGCCTTCGCAGCCGAGATCGCGGCGACCGCCGCGCGCGCCCCCGGCCGCACCGTGTCGACGATTTTCTTTGGCGGCGGCACGCCCTCGCTGATGCAGCCCGCAACGGTGCGGCGCGATCCTCGATGCCATCGCCAAGCACTGGTCGGTCGCGCCGGATGCCGAGATCACGCTGGAGGCCAATCCGACCAGCGTCGAGGCGACGCGCTTTCAGCGGCTATCGCGCCGCCGGCGTCAATCGCGTGTCGCTCGGCGTGCAGGCGCTCGACGATGCCGCGCTCAAATCGCTCGGACGCCCCACACCGCGGAGGAGGCGCTCGACGCCGTTGCGATCGCGCGCGCGGCGTTCGAGCGCTATTCGTTCGATCTGATCTATGCGCGGCCGGGCCAGACGCCGCAGGCCTGGGCGGCCGAGCTCAAGCACGCGCTGGCGGAGGCGGCCGAGCATTTGTCGCTCTATCAGCTCACGGTCGAGGCCGACACGCCCTTCTGCGGCGCTGCATGCGGCCGGCAAGCTCAAGGTGCCCGATGAGGACACCGGGCGCGCATCTCTACGATGTGACGCAAGAGGTTTGCGCGGCGCGCGGCCTGCCGGCCTACGAAGTGTCAAACCACGCGCGGCCCGGCGCCGAGTGCCGGCACAATCTCGTCTATTGGCGCGGCCATGAATATGCCGGCATCGGACCGGGCGCGCACGGCCGCATCGATATCGACGGCGAACGTCACGCGATCGCGACCGAAAGGCGGCCGGAAGCCTGGCTGATGCGGGTCGAGTCGCGCGGCCACGGCGTCGTCGGCGACGACATGCTGCCGCGCGCGGAGATGGCCGACGAATTCCTGCTGATGGGGCTGCGGCTGACCGAGGGCATCGATCCCGCGCGCTATGCGCAGCTTGCGGGGCGCGCGCTCGATCCGCGCCGCATCCGGCTGTTGCAGCGGGAAGGCGCGATCGAGTTGACGCCGGACGGTCGCTTGCGCGTGACGCAGAGCGGATTTCCGGTGCTCGACGCGGTGGTCGCCGATCTCGCGGCCTGATATGCGATTACGTCCCCGAGCCGCCGAACGACCGTGGTGGCGGGCTGATCGACTTGCCCGCCGGTCGGCGTCACCTTCATCACCGCCAGCCCGCGCTGATTGATGCCGTCGCGGCGGAACCGGAACAACCCGTCGATGCCGGCGAAGCCAGAGGTGTTGGTCAACACATCCGCGGAAAAGCGGCGCGCCCTGCGTCTTGGCCAGCGCCGCGACCAGCGCGACCGCGTCGTAGACCAAGGTGGCGGTGCGCACCGGGTCCTGACTGTAGCGGCAGCGGTAGCGGCCCGAGAAATTTCGGAATCCGGTGGCATCGGGGCCGGCGTACCAGGCCCCTTCAAGGACGGAATCGGAAAAGATCTGCGGGTCTTCCCACAGGCCGCTGCCCAGCAGTTGAACCGTGCGGGTATCGACGCCGTTCGCGCCCAGCGTCTGCACGATGATTGGAACGGTGTCGGCGGTGTCGGGGATGAAGATCGCATCGGCGGTACGCGGCCGCCGGCAGCGAGGCTGCGGATCGCCGCCTGCAGCTGGTTGCGATCGGCCGGATAGCGCTCGAACGCGACGATGCGGCCACCGCGACGCCCGACCGCCTGCTTGAACGCGGCTTCGACCACGGTTCCATAGGCGTTGTCGGGGACCGCCGCGGCAAACGACCGCTTGCCTTGCTGGGCGGCGTAGCCGACCAGCCGCTCGACATCGGATTCCGGCAGGAAGCTCAGGAGATAGACGCCGGCCGCCGCCACGTTCGAGTCGGTCGAGAAGGCGACCACCGGAATTCCGCGCGCGCGCGCCACCTGCCCGACCGGCGCCACCGAATGCGCGAACAACGGCCCCAGGATGATTTCCGCGCCTTCTTCGATCAGCTGTTGCGCCGCCTGCTGCGCGCCGGGCGCGCTGCCGCCGTCATCTTTCACCAGGAGCTGAATGTCGGGATTGTTGAACTCGCCGAGCGCCAGCTCCGCCGCATTGCGCATCGATTGCGCGGTGGCTCCGGCATTGCCGGGTGCCGCCAGCGGCAGGATCAATCCGACCTTGACTTGGCCCTGGCCGATCCGGTTCGCCGCCTGCTGTTCCGGCGCGCCCGGTTGCGACGCCACGAAATCGTTGGACGATAGCCCGCCGGCGCAGGCAGCCAGCGCCAAACAGGCCGCGAACGCAAATGCGGTCGGTGCGCGCGTGACTCGTGCGCGTAGCGCCGCCGACATCCGGGCCAGTTCAACTCGGCACATCGGGCCGCTCCTTCGCGCGCACGGGCTGCGCGCAGGCCAGTGAACTCGGTAACCCGCTACTGTGTCAAAGATTGGTTATGTCAAATCAAAAAATATAATAATTCCGGGTCGATAGGAGCACAAAGCCGCCTCCGGCTCAAGCACGGCCGGACCGCTACCGCCGGCGAAAGCCGGGACGGCCGGGCGCAATGTCCTCTACAGTATCCCGATGCAGACGCGCGACCAGACCGCCCCTTCCAGCCACCGTGCGACCACCGCCCGGCGCTATCTGCTTCGCGGCCATGCGATCGAGGCGCCGGCGCTGGCGCCCGGGCTTCATATTGTCGCAACCCCGATCGGCAACCTCCGCGACACGACACTGCGCGCCCTCGACGTGTTGGCGGCCGCCGACCTGATCGCGTGCGAAGACACCCGCGTCACGCGCAAGCTGCTCGACCACTACGGCATCGCGACGCCGCTGACGCCCTATCACGACCACAATGCCACGCAGGCGCGGCCGAAGCTCATGGCGCGGCTGGCCGCCGGCGAGGCGGTCGCGCTGGTGTCGGACGCCGGCACGCCGCTGGTGTCGGACCCCGGCTTCAAGCTGGTGCGCGCGGCGCACGAGGCCGGTCATCCGGTGACGGCGGAGCCCGGCGCCTCGGCGACGCTCGCCGCCCTGACGGTCGCTGGATTGCCCAGCGATCGATTTTTCTTCGATGGCTTCCTGCCGGCAAAGTCGTCGCAGCGGCGCGCGCGCATCGTCACGCTGGCGCGCATCCCAGCGACGCTGCTGTTGTTCGAATCCGGCCCGCGGCTCGCCGCCGCGCTGGCCGATTTGGCGCAAGGATTGGGTCAACGCGAGGCGGCGGTCTGCCGCGAGTTGACCAAGCTGCACGAGGAGGTGCGCCGTGGCGACCTTGCAGCGCTCGCCGCACATTACGAGACGGCGGGCGCGCCGAAGGGCGAGATCGTGCTGGTGATCGCCCCGCCGCCCGACCAAGAAGACACCGCGGATGACGACGTCGACGCACTGCTCCGCAATGCGCTTGAGCGCATGTCGGTGAAGGAGGCAGTCGCCGAGATTGCCACCGTCACCGGGCGGGCGCGACGCGACGTCTATCAGCGCGCACTCGCGCTGGCGAAGGATGGCGAGGCCGATGACTAGCTCCGATCGCCCGCGCGCACGTCCACTGGCGCCAAAGCCGCGGCTTGACCGTCAGGTCGCTTTCCGCACCGGCATTTCGGCGGAGAGCCGCGCCGCCGCGTTTCTGATCGCCAAGGGCTTCCGGATCCTGGCGCGGCGGTTCCGCACGCCGGTCGGCGAAATCGACATCGTCGCCCGCCGCCGCAAGCTCCTGGTATTCGTCGAGGTGAAAGCGCGCGAGCGCCTCGATGACGCCGCATGGTCGGTGACTGAACGCCAGCGCGCGCGCATTGTCGCGGCCGCGGAGGCGTGGCTCGCCGCCTGTCCCGACCGTTCTATTCAAGACATTCGCTTCGACGCCATGCTGGTGGCGCCGGGACGTATCCCGCGGCATATCCCGGCGGCGTTCGACGCCAGCACTTGACCCGGTCCGCACCAACCAACTGTCTTCTGAGGTTGTCCGATGCGCCTTTGGTTTTGTCTGATCGCGATGGTCACCGCCGGTGGCGCGGCCGCGCAACCCGCGGCCAGCAACGATGTCGCCGATTTCTATCGTGGCAAGACGCTCACGGTCGTGGTCGGACATGAGGCCGGCACCGGCTACGACTACTTCGGCCGCACGCTCGCCCGTCACATCGCGCGCCACCTGCCGGGGCAGCCCAACGTCGTGCCGCAGAACATGCCTGGAGCGGGCGGACTGCGCGCCGCCAACTGGCTCTACAACGTCGCCGCCAAGGACGGCACCGTGGTCAGCGTGCTGGCGCCGGAAACCGCGCTGAAACCGATCTTCGGCGACGCCGCCGCGAATTACGAGCCGGCCAAGTTCACCTGGGTCGGCAACATGGACGAGAGCGTCGCGACCTGCGTGGTGTCGGCCCGCTCCGGCATCACCGCAGTCGAAGAGCTGTTCGCTCGCGAAGCGGTGTTCGGCGCGACCGGCAGCGCGGCGCCGACCTGAAGTTCGCCTATGCGCTGATCAATTTCCTCGGCGCCAAGATCAAGGTGGTGCAAGGCTACAAGGGCTCAAACGATCTGCGCATCGCGCTCAATCGCGGCGAGATCGAAGGCGCCTGCGGTCCGTCGCACTCGACCCTGAAGACGCAGTGGAAGGACGACATCGACAGCGGCCGCATCCGGGCGCTGGTGCAATTCGGCCTGCGCAAGCTGCCGGACCTTGCAGGCGCCGCGCATGTCTACGACTACGCCAAGTCGCAAGACGACCGCGCGATCTTCGACGTCGCGTTCGGCCCGCATGTGCTCGGCCGGCCGGTGATCGCGCCGCCCGGCGTTCCGGCCGACCGCGCCCAGGCGCTGCGGGCGGCGTTCCAGCGCACCATGCAGGACCCCGAACTGCTGGCGGAAACCGCCAAGCTCGGGCTTGAGGTCAGGCCGGCGTCCGGCGCCGAGGTCGAAGCCCTGATCGCCCGCTTCGCGTCATTCCCCAAGAGCGTGATCGAGCGCGCCACCGCGGGACTGCACGAACGGCGATAGACATCCTCAGGGCGCGCGGGCGATAAACGGGCGAAAGCGCGACTGCCCCCTTGGGGGCGCCACGGAGAACCGATGAGCCTGAAAATCGCAGTCCAGATGGACCCGATCGAGCGGATCAACATCCGCGGCGACTCCACGTTTGCGCTGCTGTTGGAAGCGCAGAAGCGCCGCCACGCGCTCTCCTACTACACACCCGACCGGCTGACCCTCGCCGGCACGACGGTGGTCGCAGCCACGCAGCCGCTCAGCGTGCGCGACCAGGAGGGCGATCATTTCACCCTCGGCGAACCGCGCCGCACCGACCTCAGCGAGTTCGATGTCATCCTGCTGCGGCAGGACCCGCCGTTCGACCTCGCCTACGTCACCACGACGCATCTGCTCGAACGCATCCATCCCAAGACGCTGGTGGTCAACGATCCGCGGTCGGTGCGCAACGCGCCGGAAAAGATGTTCGTGATGGAATTCACCGACCTGATGCCGCCGACGCTGATCACGCGCGACCTCGCCGAGATCAAGGCGTTCCGCGCCGAGCACAGCGACATCGTGATGAAGCCGCTCTATGGCCGCGGCGGCGAAGCGGTGTTCCGTCTGGCGCCGGAAGATCTCAATTTCGGTTCGCTCTACGATCTCTTCGCCGTGACCTTTCGCGAAGCCTGGGTGGTGCAGAAGTTCCTGCCGGCGGTGAAACACGGCGACAAGCGCATCATCCTGGTGGATGGCCAGTTCGCCGGCGCGGTCAACCGCGTGCCGGCGCCCGACGACCTGCGCTCCAACATGGTGCGCGGCGGCACGCCGAAGGAAACCGACCTGACGCCGCGCGAGCGCGAGATCTGCGCGCGGCTCGCCAAGCCGCTGCGGGACCTCGGCCTGATCTTCGTCGGCATCGACGTGATCGACGGCTTCCTCACCGAGATCAACGTCACCTCGCCGACCGGCGTCCGCGCCATCAAGAACTCTCGGCGGTCCCGACGTCGCCGCCATGATCTGGGACGTGGTCGAGAAGAAGCGGCGTTAGAGCATGATCCCGAAAAGTGGGAACCGGTTTTCGGAAAAGATCATGCTCAGACGCGAGAAAACGAGACCATGATCCGAATTCAATTTGATCGGATCATGGCTTAGCGCTCGAGCCTGATCCCGGCGGCGTCGATCACCTTCTTCCAGCGCACGAGCTCCTGCTCGAAGAACGCATCGGCTTCGGCGGATGGCTTTCCGGCCGGCTCGACACCAATCTTGCGCATGCGGTCAAGGAACTGCGGATCCTTGACCGCCGCCACCAGCGTGTCGCTCAGGACCTTGCGGATAGTCTCCGGCAGCCCGCGCGGTGCGAACAGCATGTTCCAGCTCGTGACGTGATAGCCGGGCAGCACCGTCTCACTCAGCGTCGGCACATTCGGCAGCTGCGACAGCCGGTAGTTGCTGGTGACCGCCAACGGTTTCACGGCGCCAGACGTCGCCATGCCGATCACCGCAGGCAATTGCGGGAACATGACCTGCGTGGTCCCGGCAAGCATGTCGTTGAGCGCGGCCCCGCCCCCGCGATAGGGTACGTTGAGCATTTTCGTCCCGGTTTCGAGCATGAACATCTCGGCTGCCAGACGATCCGACGTCGCCCGGCCCGACGATCCGAAGTTCAGCTTGCCGGGATGCTGCTTGAGGTAGGCGATCAGTTCAGGGACGGTGTTGACCGGAAGCTCCTTGTTCACGACCAGGACGTTGGCAAACTCCGCCGTCATCGCGATCTTGACGATGTCGCGCCGGACGTCGAATGGAAAGTCGTCCTTCATCAGCGGCGGGACGATCTGCCCGCCAAAGCCGCCGACAAAGAGCGTGTGGCCGTCGGGCGCAGCGCGCACTGCCTCACCCATTCCGATCAGCCCGTCGCCACCCGGCTTGTTCTCGACAATGAAGGTACCGCCAAGCTTGTGCTGCAGCAGTTGCGCCACCAGCCGCCCCATGATGTCGGCGACGCCGCCGGGCGCAAAGGCGACGATCAGCTTCACCGTTCGGGACGGATAGCGATCCTGCGCCTGGCACCAGGCCGGCGCAGCGGCGCTGGCCACAATCGCGACAGCCACAAGGACAAGATATCTGAACAGACGCGTGACCATGACTGATCCTTGGGTTGCTCCGCTGCCAAGGCAGCGAATCCGCTCGCAAACTTTGGGCTAGGGCGATGCCGGCTTCACGAAGTCCTCGACCAGCAGGAGCCGCAGGTTGGAATTCCCCTGCCTGACGGCCTTGGCCGCCTGATATTCCGGCGAGGCGTACCATCGGCGCGCGGCATCCGCGCTCTCGAATTCGATGATCAGCACGTTGTGGGCGGGCCCGCCTTCCAGGACCTGCGGCCGTGCGCCGCGCGCAAGATATTTGCCGCCGTATTTCTTGACCGCGGCGACCACCATCGGCCCGTAAGCCTTCATCGCGTCCGGATTGACGATATCGGCCTCGCCGATCACATAGGCGGGCATCGCGTCAGGCTCCGGCCGCCGTGGGCGTAGCGTTCGCGCGGATCATGTCGGCACCTTGACTTGACCGGGCATGATCTTCGCGGTGTGTCGCGATTTGAATTCGCCATAGACGAACGGCGTGTCGCGCGGCATCGAGGTGTGAAGGTTCTCCGGCGCGATGTTGGATGGATCGGGATTCTTGAGCAGCGGCTGGATCAGTGCGTTGTAGCTCGGATACATGAAGAACGGGATTGAATAGCGCCGGCGGCCGGAGCGGTTGATCACCCGGTGCAGCGTCGACGAGAAGATGCCATCGCTCCAGACCTTGAGTACCTCCCCAACATTGACGACCAACGTTCCCTCAATCGGCGGCACCGCCACCCACTCATTGTCGAGGTTGCGGACCTCGAGCCCGCCGTTGTTGTCCTGCGCCAGGATCGTGAACGCATTGGTGTCGGTGTGGGCGCGAGCCCCCAGATGCACGCCGTCCTCGTCCGGTTTCTGCGGCGGGTAGTGCAGCAGCCGCAGCGAATTCATGTCCTTCTTGAAATACTGCTTGAGTTCGCCTTCGCGAAGCCCGAGCGCCAGCTCGAACAACGCCAGCAGCTCGTAGCCGAGCACGTTGACCTTGTCGTAGTACGCCATCATGCGCGGCTTGAGGTCGGGCATGGCGGCCGGCCATGGAATTTTTCCGTGCAACGGCGTGCCCGCAAGCAGATCGGGGTCGTCGTCCGCCAGCGGCCTTTTGATTTGGAAAGCTTCCTGCAGATTTTCCGACAGGCTCTTCTCGTTGCCCTTGGTCATGCCGTGCAGATAACCCTGGGCGTGATTGTTCTTGGTGATCGAGACGTCCATCTTGGCGTCAAGCGGCAGGTTGTGAAAGTCAGCCGAGGTCTGGAAGATCGCGGCAATGTCGGCGTCGCTCAGCCCGTGATTTTTGACGTAGAAGAATCCGACGCGGCCGCAGACATCGGCGATCTCGTCGGCGAGCCGTCGGCGAGCCGCGGCATCGCCCGACCAGGCCGGCGCGAGGTCGACGACCGGTACGTCGTTGAATGCGAGCTTGCGGGCGGTCGGAAGCATCGACATCTCCATCGTTCGAGCCGACGAGCGCGGCCGATTGGCTTCACTATGAAACAAATTGCCGCCGCGTTTAAAGTGGGCTGGCATCAGGGCAGGTCTGCACCGGGCCGCAGTTGTGCCTGCAACAAAACGCTCGCGGGAGTGTCCCGGAAGACACGATCCTGCCCCATCGGGCCCGAACCCCGACGCCCGCAATTGTGCCAAGACAGGACCTGCGTTAGCGTTTAGGTGGGACTGGGCCATGCTTGCTGACGGACGGATTGCACGGGGATTGCGCATCGCCGTTTGCCGTCGCGCGTTGATGAGCGCGACGCTGGCGGCTGCCTGTCTGTTCGGCACGGTCTCAGCCGACGCCCAGCGTTGCGAACCGCGGCGCAGGCTGCCCCCGGTCCTGCTGACGACGCTCGGTCCCTGCACCTTCGATCCCGAAACCTTCAGCTTCGCCGGCGACCCTCGCCAGCAGGCGCAATGCCTGATGCGGTCGGCGACCGCGCGGCGAAATCTGGGGCCGCCGTTGGAGGCCTTGCCGGCACCGCTGGCGACGCGCGTCGGCCAATCGACCGGTGTGCCGGATCGCGAGACGATCGCGGCGCATCTTGCCGAGATCGGGCAAGCCTGGGACTTCGCACCGTTCCTGTGGCAACCGCTTTCGCGGGCACGCAACAACGACCCCGATGCGCCGCAGGCGCGTTACCTGGTCATCCACGACACCAGTGCGCCGAATTTCGGTCGCCGGCCGTTTCCGGTGAATCTCGACGAGCATCGCGGCATCAACAACCTCGGACGGTTCCGCTGCGTCGATGGCTGGGAGCCCGCCCATGTCATCATCAATCGAGGCGGCGCCATGCTGCTCGGGCACGAGTTCGAGCGAACCCTGGCGCGCCATGCGGTTTGAGCGCGCCACCCGTTTCGGCATCGACCTGAAGGGACTGTTCCTCCACGTGGAGCTGGTCCAGCCACGCCGCAGCCAGCCCGGCCGCGGCCGCAACAACGATGCGCAGGCACCGACGCCGGGATTTTCCGACATCCAGTACGACCGGCTGGCGTTGATCTACACGATCGCCAGCGTGCGCGCCGAACGCTGGCTGATCCCGGCGTTTCACATCGCCATCGATTCCGGCATCCGCGGCGGCCACGACGATCCGCAGAATTTCGAGATCGAGGCGTTCGCCGGCAGCTTGCAGCGGCTGATGGCGCGCCTCGAACGAACCACGGAGATGCGGATCGCCGAGACGGGGAGCGATCCGTCACCCGCCCAACCGCCGGGCATCGATCATCCGATCCCGCCGCCTGCGGAGCGAGTCGCCGCCGCGCCCACGCCGCCGGTCGAACCGCCGCTCGCAGAGTCGCTCGAACCGCCTGCGCCACCACCCGCGGCCGTGGCGCCGCAGCCGAGGTCACGCCGCCAGAGCCCGTGATAACCGCCGAGCCTGCCGCGCCGACGACCTTCCCGCCGGTGGTCGCCATGAGCAGCATCGAGAGCAGCGTCGAGAACAGCGGCATCGAGAGTAGCGGCATCGAGAGCCACGCCGATCATCCTCCGCAGGCCACGGCCGCCGCGGCCATCAAGTTCGTTCCTGAAATGTTCTTGTTGTTCCCACTCGGCTGGGCTATTCTTTCGACCCGAGGCAGGGACAAGCATGGTCCAGCGGGTCGCGACGGTCGCGTTTGAAGGCATCGAGGCGCGCGCCGTCGACGTGCAGGTGCAGGTCGCGCCCGGCCTGCCGGCCTTCAATGTCGTCGGGCTGCCCGACAAGGCGGTGTCGGAAGCGCGCGAGCGCGTGCGCGCCGCCCTGGTCGCCTCCGGCCTGGCGCTGCCGGCGCGGCGCATCACCGTCAATCTCGCCCCCGCCGACCTGCCGAAGGAAGGCAGCCACTACGATCTGCCGATCGCGCTCGGCCTGATGGCGGCGATCGGCGCCCTGCCGCCGGATGCGCTGGCGGGCTTCACCGTGCTCGGCGAGCTCGGGCTCGACGGCTCGCTCACCGCCGTCGCCGGCGTGCTGCCGGCCGCGATCGGCGCCAATGCGCGCGGCGAAGGCCTGATCTGTCCCGCCGCCTGCGGCCCGGAAGCGGCCTGGGCCAGCCCGGACATGGAGATCATCGCGCCGGCGTCGCTGATCCAGCTCGCCAATCATTTCCGCGGCACCCAGGTGCTGTCGCGTCCGCAGCCGAAGGTGCGCGAAGCCGCCAGCGCGCTGATCGACCTGAAAGACATCAAGGGCCAGGAGAGCGCCAAGCGCGCGCTCGAAGTCGCCGCGGCCGGCGGCCACAATCTCCTGATGGTCGGCCCGCCCGGCGCCGGCAAGTCGATGCTGGCGGCGCGGCTGCCGACCGATCCTGCCGCCGCTCTCCCCGGCCGAGCTGCTCGAAGTGTCGATGATCGCCTCGGTCGCCGGCGTGATCGAAGGCGGCGCGCTGACCAGCCGCCGGCCGTTCCGCAGCCCGCACCATTCCGCCTCGATGCCGGCGCTGGTCGGCGGCGGCTTGCGGGCGCGGCCGGGCGAAATCTCGCTGGCGCATAACGGCGTGCTGTTCCTCGACGAGTTCCCCGAATTCGAGCCGCGCGCGCTCGAACTCGCTGCGCCAGCCGCTGGAGACCGGCGAGGTCGCGATCGCGCGCGCCAACCACCGCATCACCTATCCGGCGCGCTTCATGCTGGTCGCCGCCATGAACCCCTGCCGCTGCGGCCGCGCCTCCGAGCCGGGCTTCACCTGCAAGCGCGGGCCGAATGTGCGCTGCGCCGCCGACTATCAAGGCGCGGCTGTCGGGCCCGCTGATGGACCGCATCGATCTCCACATCGAGGTGCCCGCCGTCACCGCCGCCGATCTCATCCTGCCGCCGCCGACCGAGGGCAGCCGCGAGGTGGCCGAGCGCGTGGCGCGAGCGCGCGCCATCCAGATCGAGCGCTACGCCGCGATCGGACTGCCGCATATCCGCACCAACGCCATGGCGGCCGGGCCGGTGCTGGAAGACGTCGCCAAGCCCGACGCCAGCGGGCTTCGCTGCTGCGCGACGCCGCCGACGCCATGCGGCTCTCGGCGCGCGGCTATCATCGCGTGCTGCGGGTCGCGCGCACGCTCGCCGATCTCGACGGCGCCGACACCGTCGGCCGCGTGCATCTGGCGGAGGCGCTGTCCTACCGCGCGCTCGCCGACGAAGTGCGACGCGCGGCGTAAAGCATATGCTGGCGTCTCGCATCCCCGGACTGCGCCGGCGCTGGCCGTCGATGTGCAGGTCGCCCTGAGCTTGCGCGGCGAGAGGCTCGCCGAATTATGGCTGGCCTCTCCCTGACGCACATCAGGATCGTGAGTTGGAATATTCCGTCACAGATCGAAATGCTGCTAGCGGATGAGTGTGAGGATGCGCGCCGTATAAATGCTAGTGACTCAGCAAGACGACAATTCAGGTTCCTCCTTCTTTTGTCGTCATTGATGGTCTCGATATGATCTTGAGCGTGAGGGTTACTCACTCTTTTCATGACCGCTTCCGCATGCACCCCCAAAACCAACTGCGGCAAGCTGGTCAAAACCGAAATGAAACTGATAGGGTTGCGATCGTCGCGCCCCAGGTGACGACTAAGCGGGCGCACGGGTTTGCTTGTTACGTCGGTGCCACCGGTGGGCCGGCGAACTCAGGGAGAGGGGGGACGACCATGGCTGAACCGAGACCATTCATTCCGCAACTCGCGCCTGTCTACGATCAGACCCGCGATTTCGGCTGGCTGCTGGTCCGCCTGACTGCGGGCGGATTCCTGCTCGTGCACGGGCTGCAAAAACTGCTCGGCACGACCATCACCGCGTTTGCTGCGAATAGCATGGCAAAGCGAGGCATCGAACCGGCGCTGGCCGCCGCCTACGCGGTCTGGTTCTTAGAAACGGTCGGAGCGCTCTGCATCATGTTCGGCTTCCTGACTCGGTTGATGGCTGGCATGGTTTTCGTCGAGCTCCTGGTGATCGTCTTTGTCGCTCAGTGGCGCAACGGCTTCGCATGGACCGCCCAGGGTGGCGGCTGGGAGTACCCCGCGTTCTGGGCCCTGATCGTTCTCGCAATCCTGATCGGCGGCGGCGGGCCGTATTCGCTCGATCGCAAGCTCGGCCGCGAGCTTTGAGGGCGAAGCGCGAGGTCGCCGAGCGAGCCGCGTAGGTCGATCGTGGTCTAGGCCAACGGCCGACGCATTAACGCTTTCGAAACCGCGTTGGCATCGACGCGACGGCATCGCCACCGCGATCGATAAAATTTGAGCGATCGGGTTTTCGCGCCGTGAACCCTGCCCCGCGGCTTGCCCGCAGCAACCCCGTGGATTGAACGCAATCGCAACCGTCGCCGGCGAAACTCCCGCCAACAACGCGGGCGGCGCTCACGCGCACAACAAGCCCGCGGCGGGGTGGCGTGATGCGGGACCGTTCCTGGCGTGCATGGGGCGTTGCTGTCGGCCGACGGACGTCTCGGCGTCGTCGCGCGCAGCTTCGTGCTCGCGGTGATGGCGGTCGGCTCCTCGTTCAGCTACCTCGCAGCGATGCAAAGCGTCTCGCTGGAGTACGACCCGCAGATGTTTGCGATCGGCATGTCGGCGTTGTTCGGCGCCGCCTGCGGCGGGGTCGGCATGATGGTCATTCGGCTGCGCACGCTCAAGCGCGAGTTGCGCGCGCTGCAACAGCGCACCGAGGACATCGCCGACCGCAATTGGGAACTCAAGGAAGCGGAAGAACGGGCGCGCACCTTCCTCGCCGCGCAGGGCGACGTCATCGTGCGCCGCGATGCCGACGGCCGCATCACCTACGTCAACGACGCGTTCTGCACGCTCGCCGGCCGCAGCCGCGAGGCGCTGCTCGGCAGCGCGTTCATGCTGCCGGTGCTGGAGCAAGGCGCCACCGCGCTGTCGCCGGACGGCACCCGCATCCACGACCAGAAGATCGCGGCCGGAGTCAGGCGCGCGCTGGATCGCCTGGCGCGAAGTGATGGTGCGCACCACCGCGCTCGCCAGCGCCGAGATGCAAAGCGTCGGCCGCGACGTCACCGACCGCGTGCAGGCCGAGCGCGCGCTCGCCGACGCGCGCGACCAGGCGGAAGCCGCCAACCGCGCGAAGTCGCGCTTCCTGGCGATGGTCTCGCACGAGATCCGCACGCCGCTCAACGGCATCCTCGGCATGGCCGACCTGTTGCGCGACACCGCGCTGACGCCCGAGCAGACCACCTATGTGAAGGCGGTGAAATCGTCCGGCGACGCGCTGCTGTCGCTGATCGACGAGATCCTCGACTTCTCCAAGATCGAGGCCGGCCGCATCGACCTCGATGCGCGCGCCTTCGACCTGACCGCGCTGGTGGAGGAGACCGTCGAACTGATCGCGCCGCGCGCGCAGGCCAAGGAACTGGAGATCGCCGCCTACGTCGAGGACGGTCTGCCGCGGCGCGTGATCGGCGACGCCGCGCGCTTGCGGCAGGTGCTGCTCAACCTCGCCGGCAATGCCGTGAAGTTCACCGACCGCGGCGGCGTCGCGATCATCGTCGAGCCCGGCGTCTGGCCGGGCGAGATCGACATGCTGGTGCGCGACACCGGCATCGGCATCGCGCCCGAGGAGCTCGGCCGCATCTTCGAGGAATTCGAGCAGGCCGACGGCGGGGTTGCCCGCAAGTTCGGCGGCACCGGGCTTGGTCTCGCGATCTCGCGCCGTATCGTCGAACAGATGGGCGGCCGCATCGCGGTCGAGAGCACGCCGGGCGCGGGATCGACCTTCCGCGTGGCGTTGCCGCTGCCGCCGGCTCCCGGAGCCGAGGAGGCGGCGTTCGTGCCGCCGCATCTCGACGGCATGGACGTGTTGATGGTCGCGGCCTCGACGGTCGAGAGTTCGTTGCTGGCGCGCCGCTTGATGCGCTGGGGCGCGCGCGTCTGCGCGGTGCCGGACGAAACCGTCGCCGACGCGCTCCTGCCCGAGCGTGCCTGGGGCGCGCTGTTCGTCGACCGCGCCATCGGCCGCGCCGCTTGCGATCAATTGGCGCGGGCCGCAGCCGCGCCGCGCCGTTTCGTGCTGGTCACGCCGGCCGCCCGCCCCGACCTGCCGGCGCTGAAGGCGGCGGGCTTCACCGGCTATCTGGTGAAGCCGGTGCGCGCCGCCTCGCTGGCGGCGCGGATGGCCGCCACGGATAGCGAATTCGAGCGGCCCGGCGACAGCGTCGAAACCGCGCGCGCGGTATCCACCAAGGATGCATCGACCGGCCTCGCCATCCTGGTCGCAGAGGACAACGAGATCAACGCGCTGCTGGCGCGCTCGCTGCTGACGCGGCTCGGGCATCGCCCGACCATCGCGACCAGCGGCGATGCCGCGGTCGACGCCTGGCTGTCGGCGCGCCAGGCCGGCGAGCCCTATGCGATGGTGCTGATGGACGTGCACATGCCGGGCTCCGACGGCATCGAGGCGACGCGGCGCATCCGCGCGGCGGAAGCCGGTGGCGCGCGCACGCCGATCGTGGCGCTCACCGCCAATGCCTTCGAGGAAGATCGCGAGGCCTGCCTCGCCGCCGGGATGGACGGCTTCCTCACCAAGCCGCTCGATCGCGAGCGGCTCGCCGAGGCGCTGGCCGTCGCGGCCGGCGCCAAGGCAATCGCGGCGTAATCGATCCGCGAAAACATTCTCGTGTCCGGGCGAGTACGCAACTGCGCTACAGCTTCCGCAGCGCCACTTCCTCGACCAGGTGGCTCGCGCCCTTCTTCAGGATGAGGTCGGCGCGCTGGCGGGTCGGCAGGATGTTCTCGTGCAGATTGACGAGATTGATCCGCGTCCAGATCGCGGTCGCGGTCGCGGCCGCCTCGTCGTCGGACAATTGCGAATAGCGGTGGAAGTAGGATTTCGGATCGCGGAAGGCGGTGCTCGCGCAGCGTCAGGAAGCGGTCGACGTACCAGCGCTGCAGCACGTCCTCGTCGGCGTCGAGATAGATCGAGAAGTCGAAGAAGTCCGACACGAACGGGATCGCCTTGCCGTCCTTGCGGCAGGCGGCCGGTCTGCAGCACGTTGAGCCCCTCGACGATCAGGATGTCCGGCCGGTCGATCTCGATCCACTGGTTCGGCATCACGTCGTAGACGAGATGCGAATAGACCGGCGCGCGCGCCGGCCGCCGCCCGGCCTTGACGTCGGACAGGAAGCGCAGCAGCGCCGGCAGGTCGTAGCTCTCGGGAAAGCCCTTCTTCTCCATCAGGCCTTCGCGCTCGAGCACCGCGTTCGGAAAGAGAAAGCCGTCGGTGGTGATGAGATCGACCTTCGGCACGTTCGGCCAGCGCGCGAGCAGCGCCTGCAGCACGCGCGCGGTGGTCGACTTGCCGACCGCGACCGAGCCGGCGACGCCGATGATGTAGGGCATCTTGGCTGTCCTCGGTGCCGAGGAAGCGCTGCTGCGCGCGGAACAGCCGCTGCGTCGCCGCGACATAGAGCGACAGCAGCCGCGACAGCGGCAGGTAGATCTCCTCGACCTCCTTCATGTCGAGCCGGTCGTGCAGCGAGCGCAGCCGCGTCACCTCGTCCGGCGTCAGCGTCATCGGCGTGTCGGCGCGCAGCGCCGCCCATTCGGCGCGCGGTGAAGGTGCGGTAGGGCGAGAGAGCCGTCGTCGGTGCGCTGTTCCATGCGGTCGCGTTCAGCTTCGCGTGCCGCGAAGCCTTCTCCTCGAGGCCGGACTTGGCGCTGCGCGCTCTGCCAGCACCGCCTCGACCTCGGCGAGCGAGATGCCGCGCGCCTGCAGCACGACCAGGAGATGGTAGAGCACGTCGGCGGCCTCGCCGATCAGGTGCTTGTCGTCCTCGCTGACGGCGGCGATGCACGGTCTCGACCGCCTCCTCGCCGAGCTTCTTGGCGCAGTGCGCCACGCCGCGGTCGAGCAGCTTGCGCGTATAGGACACGTCGGCGCTCGCCGTGGCGCGCTCGCGAACGCGCTTTTCGAGGTCGTGCAGGGTGAAATTGGCCATGATCGGCTCCCTTAGCACCTCTTGCCGCACCGCGGAGAGGGCCGGACGGTACAGTTTGGGTCAGCGCACCGCTCCAGACGGTTACGGATCGAGCCGCATCGGCAGGCCGGCCCCGGCCATGTGCTCCTTGGCCTGCGCGGATCGGTGTATTCGCCGAAATGGAAGATCGAGGCCGCCAGCACCGCGGTGGCATGGCCGTCGCGGATGCCCTCGACCAGGTGATCGAGCGTTGCCGACGCCGCCCGAGGCGATCACCGGCACCGGCACCGCGTCGGCGATCGCGCGGGTCAGCGCGATGTCGAAGCCCGACTTGGTGCCGTCGCGGTCCATCGAGGTGAGCAGGATTTCGCCGGCGCCGAGCGCGACCACCTCGCGCGCATAGTCGACCGCGTCGAGCCGGTCGGGTTGCGGCCGCCATGGGTGAAGATCTCCCAGCGCGTCCGGCTCGCCCGGCTTCGACACCTTCTTGGCGTCGATCGCGACCACGATGCACTGGTCGCCGAATTTCTCCGCCGCCTCCTTGCACGAATGCGCGGTCGCGCCACCGCGGCGGTGTTGATCGAGACCTTGTCGGCGCCGCGATGCAGCAGCTTGCGGATGTCCTCGACGGTGCGCACGCCGCCGCCGACCGTGAGCGGCATGAAGCAGGCCTCGGCGGTGCGCGTGCACCACATCGAGGATGGTGCCGCGGTTCTCGTGGCTCGCGGTGATGTCGAGGAAGGTGAGCTCGTCGGCGCCGGCGGCGTCATAGGCGATCGCCGCCTCGACCGGATCGCCGGCGTCGCGCAGATCGACGAAGTTGACGCCCTTGACGACGCGGCCGTCCTTGACGTCGAGGCAGGGGATGACGCGGACCTTGAACATCACTGTCAGCCTTTCGCGCGCGCGGCGCGGATCAGCGCCAGCGCCTCCGCCGCATCGAGCCGGCCGTCATAGAGCGCGCGGCCGGCGATGGCGCCTTCGAGCTTGCTGGCGCGCGGCTCGCAGCAGTCGCTTGATGTCGTCGATCGAGGCGAGCCCGCCGGAGGCGATCACCGGAATCGACACCGCGTCGGCGAGCGCGATGGTGGCGTCGAGTTGAGGCCCTTGAGCATGCCGTCGCGCGCGATGTCGGTGTAGATGATCGCGGCGACGCCGGCGTCCTCGAAGCGGCGGGCGATGTCGAGCGCGGTCAGCTCGGAGGTCTCGGCCCAGCCCTCGACCGCGACCTTGCCGTCGCGCGCGTCGAGCCCGACCGCGACGCGGCCGGGAAATTGCCGCGCCGCCTCCTGCACCAATGCCGGATCGCGCACCGCCGCGGTGCCGATGATGACGCGGTCGACGCCCTTGCCGAGCCAGCCTTCGATGGTCGCCATGTCGCGGATGCCGCCGCCGAGCTGCACCGGCATGCTCGACGGTCTTCGAGGATGCGCTCGACCGCGGCGCCGTTCACCGGCTTGCCGGCGAAGGCGCCGTCGAGATCGACGACGTGCAGATATTCGAAGCCCTGCGTCCTCGAAGGCCTGCGCCTGCGCCGCCGGATCGCGGTTGAACACGGTCGCGCGCGCCATGTCGCCCTGCTGCAGGCGCACGCACTGGCCGTCCTTCAGATCGATGGCGGGAAAGGATCATGGATCACGGCGGCTCCACTTCAGAGAAATTGGCGATCAGGCGCAGAGCCCAAGCCGTCTGGCTCTTCTCCGGGTGGAACTGCGTGCCGACCATGGTGTCGCGCGCCGACGATCGCGGTGACCGGCCCGCCATAGTCGGCCTCGCGCGACCAGGTCGGCCGGTCCGCCGGCTTGAGCTGATAGGAATGCACGAAATAGGCGTGCAGGCCCTCCGGCCCGAGCGGCGATGCCGTCGAGCAGCGGATGCGGCCGCAGCGCGTCGAGCGTGTTCCAGCCCATGTGCGGGATCTTCAGCGCCGGATCGGCGCGGCGCGATCCTGTCGACCTCGCCGCGATCCAGCCGAGCCCCTCGGTCACCTCATATTCGCGGCCGCGCTCGGCCATGAGCTGCATGCCGACGCAGATGCCGAGGAACGGCCGGCCCTTGCGCGCGCACGCGTTCGTTCAGCGCCTCGACCATGCCGGGCACGCGCATCGAGCCCGCGCCGGCAATCGGCGAAGGCGCCGACGCCCGGCAGCACGACGCGATCGGCGCGGCGCACCGCATCCGGGATCGCTGGTCACCACGATCGGCTGCGTCGTGCCCGCTCTCGCGCGCGGCGCGCTCGAACGCCTTGGCCGCGGAATGCAGATTGCCCGAGCCGTAATCGACGATCGCGACGCTCATCGATCGCGCTCCCGGCTGCGGGAAACAGGCCGATCACCTCGGGCGCGGCAGTCGGGCTGTGCGGCGGCGACGCCGGCGATGCCGATGGTTCGCGACGGCGACCGGCACCGGATCGACGTCTCGCGCCTGACCCAGGCATCGAAGAACCGGCGCTCGGCGGCTTCGCGATCGTCGCGCCACCACGACGCCGAGATCGTGCCAGCCGCGCCGCGCGAGCGTCCAGCGCCGCAGCGTTGCCGCCTCGAAGCCGATCAGCAGCGCGAGCATGAAGCCGCGCAACGATCAGCGCTCGCCGGTCGACACGCCGAGACGCCCACAGGCCGATCTGCAGCGCCGCCACCGCCGACGATGTAGCCCAGCAGCACCAGCCACAGCCGATGGCACAGCATCCACAGCGGGCCGAGCAGGAACGCCCAGAAGGAAAAGCCGTCGCGCACGAACACGAAGCGCTCGGGATCAGGCGCGGTGTCCTCGCTTCCGGAGCGGCGGCTGGTGAACGGTATAGATGGCCATCGGCATCAGACTCGCATGTCAGGTGCGTTGTCGCGACCTTATGGAGGCGACGCGGCGCGCTCAGCCGCCGAGCGTGCCCTTGGTCGACGGCACCTCGCCGGCCGCGCGCGGATCGATCGCGACCGCCGCGCGCAGCGCCCGCGCCAGCCCCTTGAAGCAGGATTCGGCAATGTGGTGGTCGTTGGTGCCGTACAGCGTCTGCGACGTGCAGCGTGACGCCGGCGTTCATGGCGAACGCCTGGAACCATTCCTGCACCAGTTCGGTGTCGAACGCGCCGACCTTGTCGCGCACGAACTCGGCCTTGAACACCAGGAACGGCCGGCCCGAGATGTCGATCGCCACGCGCGTCAGCGCCTCGTCCATCGGCACGTGCACGTCGGCGTAGCGGGTGATGCCCTTCATGTCGCCGAGCGCCTGCTTCACCGCCTGGCCGAGCGCGATGCCGACATCCTCGGTGGTGTGGTGGTGGTCGATATGCAGGTCGCCCTTGGCCTTGCACGGTCAGATCGATGCGCGAATGGCGCGCCAGCAGGTCGAGCATGTGGTCGAAAAAGCCGATGCCGGTCGCGATCGACGACGCGCCGCGTGCCGTCGAGATCGACCGCGACCTCGACGTCGGTTTCCTTGGTGGCGCGCTTGATGGTGGCCTTGCGCATGCAAAAATCCTCTCGCACCCGTCCCGGCGACGCCGGAAATCGCCGAAAAAGACGTGCGCTACGCGTATCGCCGGCCTTTTATCAGGGACCGAGCGACTTCGCTACCGCAGCATATCAGCAAGGTTAGAGGCGTCTTGGCGGGCCCGCAAAATAAGGGGCAAGCGCCGCCGGCCAGCCGACGGCGCGTCCCCAAAAGGGCCCCATCGAGCCGCTGCGTCAGACCTGCGGCGTCGGACTCTCCGGCTGCTTATTCGGCACCCAAGCGATCAGCAGCCCGTAAACCACCCCCAGCACCAGCCCGTAGATCAGGTGGTAACCGAGCGTGACCGCCATCGCGATCGGTCCGATCCGGGCGCCGAAGAAGCCCGCCTTGGCGAGCGGCATGAACAGCACCATCATCATAAACCAGGCGAACACGCCGAACGCCAAGCCCTTGAGCCAATAGGCGCGGGAATCCCAGGCGGAGTCGAAGGCGGCGAACAACAGGCCCCACACCACGACACCGACGATGAAATGATCCATCCAAGCGGCGACGGTTCTGGATGCTGCCGAGATTGACCAGCAGCCGGATCAAATTGAGCTCGGGCCACAGGCCCATCGATGCTCTTCAGCAGCATCGCGCCGGACAGCACCAACGTGGCGATGAGCCCAGCAATCATTCCTCTTGCGCTATTTGACATGGCGACCCTCCCAGATCGGCGACCTCGCAGATCGGCGCTTCGCCATCAAGCGCCTGGTTCGCGCCAGATGGAATTGCGTCTCGTTGTCCCAGGCCCTATGTGATGGATGCAAAGCGAGAATTTCGAGCCGATGCAGACATCCGATGTGCCCTCCTGGCACGGCACCACCATCCTGACGGTCCGCAAGGGCGGCATGGTCGTGATCGGCGGCGACGGCCAGGTCTCGATCGGCCAGACCATCGTCAAGGCCAACGCCAAAAGGTCCGCCGGCTCGGCAAGGGCGACGTGATCGGCGGCTTCGCCGGCGCCACCGCCGACGCCTTCACGCTGTTCGAGCGGCTGGAGGCCAAGCTCGAGCAGTATCCCGGCCAGCTCACGCGCGCCGCGGTCGAGCTCGCCAAGGACTGGCGCACCGACCGCTACCTGCGCCGGCTCGAAGCCATGATGATCGTCGCCGACGCGCAGGTGTCGCTGGTGCTCACCGGCACCGGCGACGTGCTCGAGCCGGAGGCCGGCGTCATGGGCATCGGCTCCGGCGGCAACTACGCGCTCGCCGCCGCGCGCGCGCTGATCGACGGGCCGCTCGACGCCGAGGCGATCGTGCGCAAGTCGCTCGACATCGCCGCCGACATCTGCGTCTACACCAACCGCAACGTCACCGTCGAGAAACTCTGATCGAGGAACATGCCGTCGCATCGTTGAGGGCGCTTCGCGCCTCATACGCGTTTCGTACCAGTTGAGTCCGGCAGCGAACGCGCATGACCGACTTCTCCCCCCGCGAAATCGTCTCCGAGCTCGACCGCTTCATCATCGGCCAGGCCGACGCCAAGCGCGCGGTCGCGATCGCGCTGCGCAACCGCTGGCGGCGGCTGCAGCTCGACGACAAGCTGCGCGAGGAGGTGCTGCCGAAGAACATCCTGATGATCGGCCCGACCGGCGTCGGCAAGACCGAGATCTCGCGCCGGCTGGCGCAAGCTCGCCGGCGCGCCGTTCCTCAAGGTCGAGGCCACCAAGTTCACCGAGGTCGGCTATGTCGGCCGCGACGTCGAGCAGATCGTGCGCGACCTGGTCGAGGTCGCGCATCGCGCATGACGCGCGAGCGCAAGCGCAAGGACGTGCAGGCGCGCGCCGCAGCAGGCCGCCGAGGAGCGCGTGGTCGATGCGCTGGTCGGGCCGAGACGCCAGCGCCGCCACCAAGGAGTCGTTCCGCAAGCAAGCTGCGCGCCGGCGAACTCAACGACAAGGAGATCGAGATCGAGGTGCAGGCCGGCCGGCGGCGGCATGCCGATGTTCGAAATTCCCGGCATGCCGGGCGCGCAGATGGGCGCGATCTCGATCGGCGACATTTTCGGCAAGCTCGGCGGCGGCCGCACCAAGACGCGGCGCGTCACGGTCGCGGAGTCGCACGAGATCCTGATCAACGAGGAATCCGACAAGCTGCTCGACAGCGAGCAGCTGGTGCAGGAAGCGATCCAGGCGGTCGAGAAGAACGGCATCGTGTTCCTCGACGAGATCGACAAGATCGCCGCGCGCGAAGGCCGCGTCGGCGCCGACGTGTCGCGCGAGGGCGTGCAGCGCGACCTGCTGCCGCTGATCGAGGGCACCACCGTCTCGACCAAGCACGGCGCGGTGAAGACCGACCACATCCTGTTCATCGCGTCGGGCGCGTTCCACATCTCGAAGCCGTCCGACCTGCTGCCGGAACTGCAGGGCCGGCTGCCGATCCGCGTCGAGCTGAAGCGCGCTGACGCGCGACGATTTCCGCCGCATCCTGACCGAGCACCGAGGCCTCGCTGATCAAGCAATACGTCGCGCTGATGGCGACCGAGGGCGTGACGCTCGAATTCACCGACGACGCCATCGACGCCATCGCCGACGTCGCGGTCGCGGTGAATTCCAGCGTCGAGAACATCGGCGCGCGGCGGCTGCAGACCGTGATGGAGCGCGTGCTCGACGAGATTTCGTTCGCCGCGCACCGACCGCTCCGGCGAGACGGTGAAGATCGACGCCGCCTATGTGCAGAAGCACATCGGCGATCTCGCCAAGAACGCCGATCTCAGCCGGTTTATTCTGTAACACGGCCGCTTCAGCGCCCCCGCCGCACCCGCACATAGAGCGCGCCCTCGCCGCCATGGCCGATGGCGGCCGTCCTCGAAGCCGACCACCAGACCACGGAATTCCGGCAGCGCAAGCCACATCGGCACCTGGCGCTTGAGCACGCCGCGCTCACCCGGCCGCACCGGCCCCGCCTTTGCCGGTGATGACCAGCACGGTCTTGGCGCCGTCGCGCTTGCGCGCGATGCAGAAATCGCAGCAGCGCCGTATGCGCCTCGCCTTGGGTCCGGCCGTGCAGATCGAGCCGCGCCTCGATGTCCTGCGTACCGCGCGCCAGCCGTTGCCGCGCGCGGCGATCGAGCGGGGCCAGGGCGGCGCGGCCGGCTTTTGGGCTGGCTTTTGGGCGGTCTTGGCGACTTGCTTGGCGATCGGCTTCGGCGGCTGTTTCGGGGCCGCGGCGGCCGATCGGGGCGGCGACGACGGTTTCGGCTTCGGCGCGAGGTGCGTCCGCCGCCGGCGCGCGATCCTTGCGATGGCGGCGCAACGGCGACACCGTCCGCGCCACCGCCTGCCACAGCGCGTGGTCTTCGTCGGTGATCTGTCGTCGCCGGGACATGGGCTCGCCGTCAGGATGACCGCTTCAAGCGGCTCTTCACGTCCAACTGCTTTAGACGGTTTGCCTTTACCATTGGTCTTTTGCTTCGACTTGGGGTCGCCTTTGGGGTCGCGCTTTCGGGTCGGATTTGGCCTCGGCCGGGATGACCGGCTTGGGGCGCGGCAACGGCATCGCCCGGCCGGCCTCGACCATGTCGAGCTCGCGCGGCAGCAGCATCACGAAGCGGCCTTGCTGGCGAATGCGGCCGGCGACCCGGCCCGCGTCGCGACCGGCGCCGAAATAAAGATCGGCGCGCGCGGGGCCGATGATCGCCGAGCCGGTATCCTGCGCCACCATCAGGCGGCGGAACGGCGTCTTCGCACGCGGGCCGTCGATCGGCAGTTCGGCTTCGATGAAAAACGGCGTGCCATAGACGTGGATGCGGTCGACCGCGATCGAACGGCCCGGCGTCAGCGGCACGCCCTGGGCGCCGACCGGCTCGTATCGTTATTGAGCCCGGTAATGCGGAAGAACACGAAGGACTTGTTGGTGCCGCGCACGTCCTTCGCCTGATCCGGATTCCTCGCCATCCACTGGCTGATGCGGTCCATCGACATTTCTTCGCGCGGCACCAATCCGCGCTCGATCAGGATGCGCCCGACCGCCGTATAGGAATGGCCGTTGTGGGCGTCGTAGTTCAGACGCAGCAGGTCCCGTCTTCGAGCCGGACGCGCGCCGAACCCTGGATCTGGATGGTCATCGCTTCCCAGTGATCCTTGATCCACGCGATTTCCAGACGCTGGCCGTCGAGCGCGCCATTCTCGATGGCGCCGCGATCGTAATAGGGTTCCACCTGTTTTTTGCCGTTGAAACGGCCGACGCTCGCTCGATTTGGTAGCGACGTCTTCGGCGCTTTCTTGCCGCCAACCAGAAGGTCGCTCGGACGCCGATAGAGCGGCGCGGAGAATTCCGGGCTGGGGAAGCGCGAGCCGTCGACGATCGGCTCGTAGTAGCCGGTGAGCAGCCCGGTCTTTTCGCCGAGCTTGGCGATCCGGACCGGCCGGAAGTTCTCTTCAAAGAATTCGCGCGCCTTGCCCTTATCGCTTCCGAGCGCCCCCGCCGCGGCGGCGCGACGGCAGACCTCGCGCAGCGCTTGATGAATCGCCCGGCTGTCGCCGGCGGCGCGACGGCCGAGAAACGGCCGGCAGCTGGCGCGGAAGGTATCGAAGGCGGCGGCATGGTCGTCGTCGGCCCAGCCGTCGAGCTCGGACCAGTCGATCGGCTCGAGCTGGGTATCGGGGGCCTGCAGCGGATCGATGTCGCGCGCCGTCAGCGGCGCCGTCGCCAGCAATCCGAGCGTCACCACCGCGGCTGATGTCGAGATGTAGCGAACCTGTCGCAACATCGCTTCGCCCCGGTTATTGGCCGGCTTCGGTCGCGACCAGCTTCCAGTTGGGATCACGCGACCCGAGGTCGCGGGCGAAAGTCCAGACGTCGGTCACGTCGGTGACTTTGTCGGGGCTGCCGTCGATCACATTGCCGCTGCGGTCGCGGGTGACCGAGACCAGCTGCGACACGAAGCGCACGGTGACGTGCGAGCTGCCGCCGCGCACCTCCGCGGCCGTGACATCGGAACGGTCGATCGAGACAAAGCGGGTCTCCGCGGTCTCGCCCTTGGTCTCGCGTTCGCGGATCGCTTGATCGAAACCTTCATAGACGTCTTTCGACAGAAGATTCCGCAGCGAGCGGCGGTCGCCTTCGGCATAGGCGGAGACGATCATCTCGTAGGCCTGCCGCGCGCCGGCCACGAAGTGCTTGGCGTCGAACGTGGGGTCGCTCTGGACGACGGCGTCGAGGCCGGCGGCCACCGCCGAGCCCGGCTCCGCGATGCCCTTCCAGCGCTCTTCCGGATCGGCCGGCGGCGTGGACGCGGGCGCGGTTTCGCCACCGCGGCCGGGCAACGCGACCACATTATCGTTGGAACTGCGCACGGTATCGCGCGCGGAATAGGGATCGTAGGGCGGCCGCTCACGGCCGGTACGCTGACCCAATACGCTGCGTAGGCGGAGAAAGATGAACACCGCCAGCGCCAGGAAAATGATGGTGTAGATATCGAACACGTCGCGCTAGCTCTCGGCTGCCGAGACCGGACCACGGGGATCGTCGGCCAGCCCGCAAATGGACAATCTGCGGAGCGGAAGTCGGTTCCCGCGCTATATGTAAGCACGCGACCGAATTGATCCAGTGGCTTGCGCCGAACCGCCGGCGCAGGTCGCTCCGGTGACCATAGACGATCCTGGCCGCCACGCCAACATTGTCGTCGGAATGAGGTTTCCTGCGATGTCATTGGTTAAATGGGGCTTTATTGCGTTGCTCGCGCTGCCGGTGGCGGAGCTGGCGGCATTTGCCGCGTTTGTCGCCACGATCGGGTGGTTTTGGACGCTCGGCCTTTTTGCGGCCACCACGGTCCTGGGTCTCATGATCCTGCGCCGCTCGGGCCGCCGCGATGTCGATCGCTTTCGCGATGCGCTGCGCCGGGATGGATTGCGGGCGGTGCACCTCGAAAGCCCCGGCGTCGGTCCCGTACTTGGTGGGATTCTTCTTGTGTTTCCGGGTTTTATCACCGACGCCCTGGGTCTGCTTCTGCTCGTCCCCACGGTGCGCCGCCGATTGCGTGCGCGTTTCGCGCGGACGCGCGACGGTCGCCAACGGCAACACGACACCGCCGTGGTCGACCTCACCCCGAAAGAGTGGCACCAGGTCTCCGAGACGCCGCCGCGAACCCCGCGCAAGCGCGCACCCTAGGGCGTTGGTAACGCACGTCCTTGTCCGGCCGAAGCCGCTGTGTTAGCCAGCCACACGACGGTGGCCGAGTGGTCGGTGGCGGAGGTTTGTATCGATGACGTTCACAGGGAATGGCGGCCCGCCGCCGGATCAGCGCCCAATCAGGGCCAGCTTCCGCAACTCAACGTTCTCGGTCAGTACGTCAAGGATTTCTCATTCGAGAATCCGAACGCACCGCGCTCGCTGGCGCCGAGCCAGGAGCAGCCCCAGCTCAACGTCCAGATCAATGTCGGCGTCGGCCAAGTGTCCGCCACCGACTATGAGGTGACGCTGAAGCTCGAGGGCAAGGCCGAATCACAAGGCATGGTGCTGTTTGCGTTCGACCTGACCTTCTGCGGAATGTTTCGGATCCAGAACGTTCCGCAGGAACACGTCCAGCCGATGGTCATGATCGAATGCCCTCGCCTGCTGTTCCCGTTCGCGCGCGAGATCATCGCAACGGCTGTGCGCAACGGCGGCTATGCACCGTTGTTGCTCGATCCGGTGGATTTCGTGTCGCTGTACCATCAGCGACTGGCGCAGCAGCCGGCGCAGCCGCAATTCACGATCCCGACCTGACAACGATCCTGACCTGACGTGGGTCAGGTCCGCGCGTCGTAGTCCCGCCAGATGGCCTTGTCGCCAAGCGTCGCGATGAAACTCGCGTGCGCTTCCAGCTCGGCTGCCGACAACCTGTCGGGCAGCGGCGACGAGCGCGGCAGCACCACAATGGCCTTGCCGCCGGATGACGCCGGGGCGCGACCGGCTTCGACCAGGATCAGCGACGTCTGACGGCCGCCGATCAGCTCGATATAGACCTCGGCCAGCAGTTCAGCATCGAGCAATGCGCCATGCTTGGTCCGCCGCGAATTGTCGATACCGTAGCGCTCGCACAGATGATCGAGGCCGTTCGGGCCGGCTGGGTGGCGCCGGCGCGCCAGCAGCAGCGTGTCCACCAGCCGTTCGCGTCCGATCAAGACCCGCCCGCACCGTTCGAGCTCCGCATTGAGGAAGCCGAGATCGAAATTCGCGTTGTGCGCCACCAACGGCGCATCGCCGATGAATTCGATCAGTTCCTCGCAGATCTCGGAAAAAAACGGCTTGTCCTTGAGGAATTCCGCCGACAGGCCGTGCACCGCGTAGGCCTCGGACGGCATGTCGCGTTGGGGATTGACGTATTTGTGAAAGACCTTGCCGCTGGGGAAACGGTTGACGAGCTCGATACAACCGACCTCGACCAGGCGATGGCCCTGGTAGGGGTCGAGACCCGTGGTTTCGGTATCGAGAACGATTTCGCGCATCGCGTTTTCCGGATAGCCCGCAGCCGAATCAGTGCCGACGTTTCGGCATTGTAGCAACACACCGCAAAATCTCCTGAACCTGCGTGCGCGCGTCATCGAAACCACGCGACGTATCCACCACGAAATCAGCGCGCCGGCGCTTTTCCGAGTCCGGCATTTGCCGCGCCAGCATGGCGTCGAGCCGCTGTGCGGTCATGCCGGGCCGCTCCAGCACCCGCGCGCGCTGGACTTCGGGCGGCGCCGTTGCCACCACCACCGCATCGACCCGCTGCTCGCCGCCCGTTTCGAACAGAAGCGGAATGTCGAGCACGGCAACCGCCGCGCCGCCCGCTTCCGCCTCGTCAATAAATTGGCGTTCGGCGTCCTGGACCAGCGGATGGACGATCGCTTCCAATTGCCGCAAGGCGGCGAGGTCGTTCATCACCCGGGTGCCGAGCTTGACGCGATCGACTTTTCCATCCGCGGTCGTGCCCGGAAAAGCTGCCTCGATGATCGGGACCGCCACCCCTTCATAGAGCTGATGCACCACCGCATCGGCGTCATGCACCGGCACGCCGGCTTCCGCAAAGAAGCGCGCGGTGGTCGATTTCCCCATCGCGACCGAGCCGGTCAGGCCGAGTACGAACATGGTGTCGCTCATTCGCTCAGGGCGCCTTCCCGCCGCAACGCGGCGAGAACCGGCAATAAAGGGAGCCCAAGGATCGTGGAGTGATCGCCCTCGATGCGCTCGAACAATTGCACACCGATTCCCTCGACCTGATAGGCGCCGACGCTGGTGGTGACCGCGTCGCCCACGGCATCGAGGTAGGATTCCAAAAAAGCGTCGGAGAACGACCGCATGGTGAGATCGGCCGTGGTGCGGTGCTCGAAAATCGTTCGACGATCACGAACGATCGCCACCGCCGAGTGCAACGTGTGCGCCTGGCCGCGCAGAAGCTTGAGCTGCTCGCGGGCCGCGGCCCGATCGACTGGCTTGGAAAAGCGACGCCGGCCGAGCGCCAGAGTCTGGTCTGCGCCCAGCACCAGCCGGTCCGGCACCTGCGCCGCAACTGCGAGCGCCTTCTCCCGTGCCAGCAGAGCGGCAACGCCGCCGGGATCATCGAGCCCCGCCTTCGCCTCGACGGCGCGCTCATCGATATCGGCTGCCATCAATTCGAGCGGGATGCCGGCCCCCTGCAGCAGCATCCGCCGGCTCGCACTTTTGGATGCGAGCAGCAACGGCCGGTCGGCAAGCCAGAGCGCCATTGCGTTACGCCACCGGTTGCCGCCGCCGTTCGGCGAGCAGCTTGAGGACAGCCGCGGCGGTTTCCTCGATCGAACGACGGGTGACGTCGATGCTCGGCCAGTTGTGCTTGGTGCAGAGCTTGCGGGAGAATGCGACCTCCTCCGCCACCGCCTTGCGATCGATGTATTGATCCTCGTCGTGATGGGCCTTCAATCCCAACAAGCGATTCTGCCGGATCTGAACGATTTGTTCCGGGCTGGCATAGAGGCCGACGACCAACGGACGCGACAGGCTCTCCACCGAAGACGCGATCGGGATTCCGGGAACCAACGGCACATTGCCGGTTTTCACGCCGCGATTGGCGAGATAGATCGACGTCGGTGTTTTCGACGTCCGCGACACGCCGACCAGCACGACGTCTGCTTCCTCGAGATCTTCGACGTGCTGTCCGTCATCGTGCAGCATGGAGTAGTTGAGCGCGTCGATTCGCTTGAAGTACTCGGCATTGAGGGTGTGCTGCGCGCCGACCCGGTGACTGGTTTCAGCGCCGAGATAAGCCTGCAGCAGCGCCAGCACCGGACCCAGGATCGAGAGACAGGGAACGCTGAGTTCCCGGCAATAGTCCTCAAGCCGTTTCGCGAGATCGTCCTCGACCAGCGTATAGAGCACGATGCCCGGCGCTTCATCGATTTCCACCAACACGCGATCAAGCTGCTTTTGGGTACGAACCAGCGGATAGGCGTGCTCGACCGGCATGACCTTGGTGTATTGCGCGGTTGCTGCACGCGCGACCGTGGTCAACGTCTCGCCGGTCGAATCGGAGACCAGATGCAGGTGAAAGTAACTGCCGGTTCGGTGGGGCATAGCGCCAGGATAACCTGTGAACCTGTGGGGAGAAGGCATGCCACGAGGGCCGATATCGACGCAAGGCACGCAAAACCGGGTCGGCTGTCCACACCACTGCCATGATGAAGGAAAATCGAAGGCAATGAGAGATGTTGTGGTGATATGTGGACAGCACCCGCATAACCACATGCCGAAACCGCCAAACGAGCCGGTTTCGCCGATGTCTTTGCAGCTTCGCGACTTAAGCGGCCGGACGGTTGAAACCATCCGCATATGCACAAACGATGTGGATGGTTTGTGGACGCCGATTCATGAGTCTAATCAACGCACCAACTACAACTAAAACAAGAATTCTATAGGTTATTTTGGTGGGCATCACTGATAGACTCTGCACGTGAATAAACCCCTCCTCGACGTCCTCAATGGCCACACGCCGAAAGCGCCGCCGATCTGGCTGATGCGCCAAGCCGGACGCTATCTGCCGGAATACCGCGCCTTGCGTGAGCAGGCCGGGGGCTTTCTCGACCTCGTGTTCAATCCTGAACTTGCGACCGAGGTAACGCTGCAACCCATCCGTCGGTTTGGTTTTGATGCTGCGATTTTATTTTCCGATATCCTGGTGGTGCCGCACGCACTCGGCCAGCGGGTGGCATTCGCCGTCGGTGAAGGGCCGGTGCTTGAACCGGTCAAGGACCGCACCGATTTCGAGCGATTGAATTCCGAGCTCGATCATCAGGTGCTGGCGCCGGTCTATGAGACCGTCCGGCGGGTAAAGGCTGGATTGCCACCGGCGGTCGCGCTGCTTGGGTTCTGTGGCGCGCCATGGACGGTGGCGACCTACATGATCGCCGGCCGAGGTACGCCGGATCAGGCGCCAGCCCGGCTGTTTGCCTATCGCGATGCAGCCGCGTTCGACGTGCTGATGGACGTCCTGGTCGAAGCGTCGGCAAGCTATCTGGTGCGTCAGTTGCAGGCCGGTGCGGATGCCGTCCAGATTTTCGATACCTGGGCCGGCGTGCTGCCGCCGGAGCAATTTGCGCGCTGGTGCATCGCGCCGACCAAGCGCATCGTCGCCATGGTGCGGCAGAAGATTCCCGGCGCGAAGATCATTGGATTTCCGCGCGGGGCAGGGACGCAGCTACCGGGTTACGTCGCAGAAACCGGGGTCGATGGCGCCGGGCTCGATTGGATGATCGATCGGACGTTTGCGCGCGACCAGGTGCAGACCAGGGTGGCTGTGCAAGGCAATCTCGATCCGCTGGTGTTGCTGGCCGGCGGCAATGCGCTCGATCGCGCCGTTGAGGCGGTGATGGCGGCGTTCACGCCTGGGCGGTTCATCTTCAATCTTGGCCACGGCATCCTGCCGGAAACGCCGATCGCGCATGTCGAGCAGATGCTCAAGCGCGTTCGCGGCGCCTGAGCGGCGCGGAACGGCTGCCTTCGGGCACGGGGAGACAACGGGGATGCAGCAAGGCGTTCAGCCGTCACGACCTTGGCTCGGTGCCGTGATCGGGCTCGCGGTGACGGCTGCGCTGCTCGCTGCGCTGGTGCTGTGGCGGCCATCGACGTTGTACCTGTGGCTCAAGGCGCTGCATGTCATCGCGGTGATCGCCTGGATGGCCGGGATGCTCTATCTGCCGCGGCTCTTCGTCTATCACTGCGAAGCGCCGCCTGGCTCGCAGCAGTCTGAGACCTTCAAGGTGATGGAGCGCCGGTTGCTCGGCGCAATCATCAATCCGGCGATGGTCGTCACCTGGGTGCTTGGCTTGTGGCTGGCCTGGGACGCGGGACTGTTTCGAAGCGGCTGGCTGCACGGCAAGTTGGCGCTGGTCCTCGGCATGTCGGCCGTCCATGGAATGTTTGTGAGGTACGTCCGGGACTTTGCCGCCGACCGCAACCGGCACTCGCAACGGTTCTATCGAATCGTCAATGAAGTGCCGACGCTACTGATGATCGGCATCGTCATTCTGGTGGTGGTGAAGCCATTCTAGGCCCCGCCGCCGGCCGTGGTGACCGGGAAATCGCCCTATTATCATGTGGTTATTGTGGTATTAACCATGGAGACCGGCGAGGGTGACGACTAGACACTTTGCGTTTTCCTGCGAACGCCCTTGCAGGCGGCACACTCTTTTCATATGTTGGCGCTATCTCCCTGAACGCAGGCTGATGCAGCGATAACCGGCTCCCGTCGATTCGGCCGATCGCTACATCGGGCAGATGCCCCTGAAGCCTCGCCCCAGACCTGCGATCCGGTCAGCGAATCTCCTCCCTCCCCCAGCGTGCACCGATTGAACGTTCGTTCCGGTGGCGCCATTTCAAGGCCTACCCGTATGCGGGAAATGAAACTCCAAGACCTCAAGGTCAAAACTCCGGCTGAACTCCTCGCCTTTGCAGAAGAACATCAGGTCGAAAACGCTTCGACCATGCGCAAGCAGGAGCTGATGTTCGCCATCCTCAAGCAGTTGGCGGCGCAAGAGGTCGACATCATCGGCGAAGGCGTCGTCGAGGTGCTGTCAGACGGCTTCGGCTTCCTGCGCTCGCCGGAAGCGAACTACCTCCCCGGCCCCGACGACATCTACGTGTCACCCTCGCAGATCCGCCGTTTCGGCCTGCGCACCGGCGACACGGTCGACGGCCACATCCGCTCGCCCAAGGACGGCGAGCGCTATTTCGCGCTGCTCAAGGTCAACACCATCAATTTCGAGGAGCCCGAGAAAGCCCGCCACAAGATCAATTTCGACAACCTGACGCCGCTCTATCCGGACGAGCGGCTGAAGATGGAGCTCGGCGATCCGACCAAAAAGGATCTCTCGGCCCGCGTCATCGATATCGTGGCGCCGATCGGCAAGGGCCAGCGCGCCCTGATCGTCTCGCCGCCGCGCACCGGTAAGACCGTGCTGCTGCAGAACATCGCGCATTCGATCACCGGCAATCATCCCGAGTGCTACCTGATCGTGCTGCTGATCGACGAGCGGCCGGAAGAAGTCACCGACATGCAGCGCTCGGTGAAGGGCGAAGTCGTGTCCTCGACCTTCGACGAGCCGGCGTCGCGCCACGTGCAGGTCGCCGAAATGGTGATCGAGAAGGCCAAGCGCCTGGTCGAACACGGTCGCGACGTGGTGATCCTGCTCGATTCGATCACCCGCCTCGGCCGCGCCTACAACACGGTCGTGCCCTCCTCCGGCAAGGTTCTGACCGGCGGTGTCGACGCCAACGCGCTGCAGCGGCCCAAGCGTTTCTTCGGCGCCGCGCGTAACATCGAAGAAGGCGGTTCGCTGACCATCATCGCGACTGCGTTGATCGATACCGGCAGCCGCATGGACGAAGTGATCTTCGAAGAGTTCAAGGGCACCGGCAACTCGGAATTGATCCTCGATCGCAAGGTCGCCGACAAGCGCACCTTCCCGGCGATCGACATCACGCGCTCCGGCACCCGCAAGGAAGAGCTGCTCACCCCGCCCGACCAGCTCAAGAAGATCTACGTCCTGCGCCGTATCCTCAATCCGATGGGGACCATGGACGCCATCGACTTCCTGCTCGACAAGTTGCGCAACACCAAGAGCAACTCGGAATTCTTCGAGTTGATGAACACGTGATGAGCGAATGGCCAAATCGACGCGATTTGGACCAGGGACTTCCGATGTCGCGCGGCTGCTCGATCAAGCCATCGCCTCTCACCAAGGCGGACGGCTGGCCGAAGCCGAGCGGCTCTATCGGCAGGTTCTCAACATCAAGCCGGATCATGCAGACGCGCGGCATTTTCTCGGCATCCTGCGTTTCCAACAGGGCCGAAGCCGCGAGGCGCTCGACCTGATAGGGGCTTCGCTCAAGGCGAAGCCGGACTATCCCGACGCGCTCTATAACCGCGGCAACATCCTCGCCGAGCTCGGTCGTTACGAAGACGCGCTCGTGGACTATGACCGGGCGCTGGCGCTGCGTGCCGACTATGCCGAGGCGCAACAAAATCGCGGCAACGTGCTGTTGCGGCTCAAGCGTCCGGCCGAGGCGCTCGCAAGTTTCGAGCGGGTGCTGGCGCTCTATCCGGGCCACGCGGATACGCACAACAATCGCGGCACCGCGCTCAAGCAACTCGGGCGTCTCGATGACGCGCTGGCGAGCTACAATTCTGCCGTGAAGCTTCGGCCCGGCTATGTCGAGGCCGCTGGTGAACTGCGGCCATGTGCTGCTGGAGCTCGGGCGCGTTGCAGAGGCGCGGACCAGCTATGACGCCGCCCTGGCGCTGCGACCGGACGATGTCGATGCGCTGAACGGACGCGGCAATGTCCTGCTCGCGCTCAATCATGTTGACGACGCGTTGGCGACTTTCGAGCGCGCGCTGGCGCTTCGCCCCAACTATCCCGACGCGCATTGCAACCATGGCCGGGCGCTGGAAAAGCTCGACCGTTTTGACGATGCGTTGGCGGACTATGACGCGGCGCTGTCGGCCGAGCCCCACCATGTCGAGGCGCTCTGTCTGCGCGGCCATTGCCTTCACCGCCTCAACCGGCTGCCGGAGGCGCAGGCGAGCTACCAGCAGGCGCTTGAGCTTGCGCCAGGTCACGCCGAAGCGAGTTTCGCCGCGTGCATGGCGCGCTTGGCGGTGGTCTATGCCGACGAAGCCGAGATCGGCCGATGCCGTACCGGCTATGCGGAACGGCTTGAGGCGTTGTGCAGCGAGGCGGATGGCGGACGCGTGTCGGGTCTTGCCGCAGGCGTCGGCTCGCACCAGCCGTTCTTTCTTGCGTACCAGGGCCTGAACGATCGCGCGCTGCAGGCCCGCTATGGCGCGTTGGTGTGCCGGCTGATGGCCGAGCGCTATCCGGCCGCGGCGCTGCCGGCGCCGCCACAGGCCGACGAGCCGGTCCGGGTCGGCATCGTCAGTGGGTTCTTCCGCCAGCATTCCAATTGGAAGATCCCGATCAAAGGCTGGTTGACGCAACTCGATCGCCGGCGCTTCCGCCTGTTTGGCTATCACACCGGGCCGGAGTGCGACGCTGCCACCGAGGAGGCGAGTGCGTTGTGCGAGCGATTGGTGCGAGGACCGCTCTCGATCGAGGGCTGGCGGGCCGCCATCGCGGCGGATCGCCCGCATGTCCTGATCTTTCCGGAGGTCGGGATGAATCCGATGGCGGCGCGGCTCGCGGCGCAGCGGCTGGCGCCGGTGCAGTGCAATTCCTGGGGCCATCCCGACACCAGCGGGTTTCCGACCCTCGATTACTACCTCTCGAGCGACTTGATGGAGCCGCCGGACGGCGACAGCCACTATGTCGAGCGCTTGGTTCGGTTGCCGAACCTCTCGATCTATTACGAGCCGCTGGACCTCCCGCCGGTCACGGTGAGCCGGGCCGAACTCGGGTTGCGCGCCGAGGCCGTGGTCTATTGGTGCGGCCAATCGCTCTACAAATATCTGCCGCAGTATGACGAGGTGTTTGCCCGCATCGCCCGCGACCTGCCGAGCTCCCAGTTCGCCTTTATCCGTTATCCGCGAGGCGACGGCGTCACCGCGCTGTTTCGCCAGCGCCTGGAGCGGGCCTTCGCCGCGGTTGGACTGCGGGCGGAGGACCATTGCGTGGTGCTGCCGCGCCTCGACCAGCAGCGGTTCATCGCGGCAACCGGCCAAGCCGACATCTTTCTCGACAGCCTCGGCTGGTCGGGCTGCAATTCCATGCTCGAAAGCCTGCCGCATGATCTGCCGGTCGTCACCATGGCTGGCGACCTCATGCGGGGCCGCCATGGGGTTGCGATTCTCAGCATGATGGGTGTCACCGACACCATCGCGGGGTCGGTCGACGACTATGTCGCGACCGCCGTTCGCCTCGGTCGGGACGCCGCCTGGCGCGAGGACGTCAAGACGCGGATCGCCGCCAACAAGCAGCGCGTCTATCGCGACCGCGCCTGTATCGTCGCGCTCGAAGACTTCCTCGATCGCGTCGCGAGAGGGCAGCCTGCCGGGTGACCGCCGGCGCGATCTGGTGTTAGCATGAGCCCAACGCCATTCAATGGCGACCTTAAGGGGGAGCGCTCATGTCATTACTTCGTTCGTGGATTGGGATTATCGCCGCCGTTTTGGTCTGGGCGCCGAACCCTGCCGCTGCACAATTCGTCGCGCCCACGATGGAAATGAAAAACGTCGCGCCGGACGTCTACACGATGCAGCATCCGTTCGGCTCCAGCAATGCGACCTTCGTGGTGACGCCGGACGGCGTGCTGGTGTTCGACGCCGACATCCGGACCGCCAGCCAGACCATGGCGGCGATCCGCAAAGTCACCGACAAGAAGGTGCGCTATGTGGTGATTTCGCATCCGTCCGGCGACCACGCCACCGGCGCCTGGCACTTCCGCGAAGACAAGCCGCTCGTGATCGGGTCCCGCAAGCAGATGCGCGACCTCTATCAGCAGGAGCGCGCCGAGTTCCAGGAGCGCAGCGCATCGCCGCTGCCGCAGCACGCCGGCTACAAAGGCGCGGAACTCGTGCATCCCGAGATCGGTTTCGACGGCGCGCTGACGCTGCAATTCGGCGGCCTGACGTTCCAGATCACCGAGGAGGGCAGTGCGCATTCCACCAGCGACGTCACGCTGTTTCTGCCGCAGCGCCGGGTCATGCTGATGGGCGACCTGCTCAACACCGAGATCCATCCCGGCCCCGGCGAATTGGCGCAGGTGTTCTTCTCCAACGCCCGCAACTGGATCACGCTGCTCGAGCGCATCATCGCGCGCCAGCTGCCGGTCGATACCTACGTGCCCGGTCATGGCCCCGTGCATATGGGGCGCGGCGTCGCCGACCTTGAAGAGCAGCGGCGCTACTTCATCGTCATGCGCGATGCGGTGTCGAAGATGGTGATGGCGGGCAAGTCGGTCGAGCAGATCCAGAAGGAATTCCAGACGCCGCAGGAGTTCGCCCACTACAAGGGAGCGCCGCGCCAGCGCGCGTTCCTCAATCTCTTCTATCATCAGCTTCAGGAGCGCGGCTTCTGGCCGTGATCGCCAGTTTACGGCCGCTCCAGCCGTCGCAGCACGTGCTCGAGTTGCTCGAGCTCGGCATATTCGACGCGCAGCACGCCGCCCTTGCCGCGATGATCGATGGTGACGTTGAGGCCGAGTGCGTCCGACACGCGGCGTTCCAGCGCCATGGTATCGGCATCCTTGTAAGGACGTGATTTGTCCTTGCCGGATTTCGCGGGCGTGCGGCCGCCGTCCTTGTGCGCGAGCGCCTCGACCTGGCGCACGTTGAGCCCGCGATTGACGATGTCGTGCGCCAGTTCGTCGGCATTGGGCTGGCCGACCAGCGCGCGCGCGTGGCCCGCCGTGAGCTGCCCGGAATTGATGTAGCCTTTGATCGTATCCGAGAGCTGCAACAGCCGCAGCGTATTGGCGACGTGGCTGCGGCTCTTGCCGACGAAGCGCGCCACGTCGTTCTGGCTGTGGTTGTATTGATCGATCAGCGCCTGATAGCCCATCGCTTCTTCGAGCGCATTGAGATCGGCGCGCTGCACGTTCTCGATGATCGCGAGCTCAAGCGCTTCGGCGTCGTTCACCTCGACGGTGATGATCGGTATTTCGTGCAGGCCGGCGCGTTGCGCGGCGCGCCAGCGCCGTTCGCCGGCGACGATCTCGAACTGATCGGCGGCGCCTTTGATTGCCCGCACCACGATCGGCTGGATGATGCCGCGCTCCTTGATCGAGGCGGAGAGCTCGTTGAGTTCCGCATCGGAAAAGTTGCGGCGCGGATTGCGTGGGTTGGCCTTGATGAACTCGATCGGCGCCTTGCGCGTAGCGGAGCGCGTGCGCTCGACGCCTTTGGTTTCCTCGCCGACGTCGCCCATGAGCGCGGCCAGTCCGCGGCCCAACCGCGATCGCCCGTCTTCGGCCATGGCATTATCTCCCGATGGGCTGGTCACGCCGCGGCGATGCTCCGGCTTGCTCTCGCGAATTCTGGCGGTCTGGCGAGGCGATGACATTTAACCCGCGCGCAGTTCCTTCTCGCGCTGGATCACTTCCGTCGCCAATCGCAGATAGGCTTCGCTGCCGACGCATTTGAGATCGTAGACCAGAACGGGCTTGCCATAGGACGGCGCTTCCGACACGCGCACATTGCGCGGGATCACGGTGTCGTAGACCTTGTGTCCCATATGCGCGCGCACGTCGTCCACGACCTGGTTCGATAGCTTGTTGCGCGCGTCGTGCATGGTGAGCACGATGCCGTGGATGGAGAGTCCGGGGTTGAGCGTCTCTTTGACTTGCTCGACGGTCTTGAGCAGTTGCGACAATCCTTCGAGCGCGAAGAACTCACATTGCAGCGGCACCAGGATCGCGTCTGCTGCCGCCATTGCATTCACGGTCAGAAGATTGAGCGACGGCGGACAATCGACCAGCACGTAAGTGAAGTCGTGCGCGCCGCCCGTGGCGGTGTTCATCTGCTCGAGCGCGCTGCGCAGGCGAAAAGCGCGATCGCGCTCCTGTCCGATCTGCAATTCGAGTCCGGACAGATCAAGCGTCGACGATGCGATCGAGAGTCGTGGCACGGCAGTCGGCATCACGGCGTCGCGCAGCGATGCTTCGCCGGTCAGGACGTCGTAAGTGGAGTGGCGGCGGCTCTTGCGGTCGATGCCGAGTCCGGTCGAGGCGTTGCCCTGCGGATCGAGATCGACAATCAGCACGTGCTCGCCGATCGCGGCGAGCGCCGTTCCAAGATTGATCGCGGTTGTGGTTTTACCGACGCCGCCCTTCTGATTGGCGATCGCCAATATGCGCACCGGGCGCGAAGGCACGCGTGGCGTTGATACTCCGGTCGGTGAGCTTATCACCGTTGTGTCTGACGTGGTCATGGCCTCACCCCAACCGTCGCACCGGCTCGCAATCCGCTCAATGCGCTACCGGGCGTCGTTCCAGCGCACGGACCACAACGATGCGGCCTCTCGAATTGGTGCGGCTGGTCGCGAGATCGGTTGTGATGTTCCAGTATTTATCGGCATCGGTCAATTCGGCAGCCGCGTCCTGGCCCTTGGGGAAGAGCCCCAGGGCGCCGGTTTTCAACAGGCTAAATGATTGATCTAAAAGGGTTTTTAGCGGCGCTAGGGCGCGGGCCGTCACGACATCGGCAGGCCCTTGGAATCGCTCGACAAATTGCTCGATGCGCTCGGCGTGTATTTTTGTTGGGGCGCCGGTGATGCGGGCGGCTTCTCGAAGGAATGCGGCCTTCTTGGCGTTGCTCTCGACCAAATGGACAACGGCGCCCGGTGAGTTGGCCATAGTTGGCCAGGGCGCAGGCGATAACCAGACCGGGAAGGCCCGCGCCACTGCCGAGGTCGACCCAGATCCGAGCTTTCGGGGCGAGGTCGATGAGCTGGAGCGAATTGGCGATGTGCCGGGTCCAAATGTGCGGGACGGTGCTGGCGCCGATCAGATTGGTTTTGGCGTTCCAGGCGAGCAGGGCATCGACGAACAGATCCAAGCGCTGAAGTGTTTCACGTGAAACAGGCGTGAGGCGAAGCGCGGCGGCGCGATCCGCCGCAAGGTCCGGCTTGATCGGGGAAGCGGGGGACATCAGGCGGTGGCGGAGACGGGCGTCGACTTCCGACCGCGTCGGAGGTGCCCGACCAAAAGGGTCAGCGCCGCTGGCGTGAGGCCATCGATGCGGCCGGCCTGGCCGATGGTGCGGGGACGGGTGGCATCCAGTTTGATCCGCGCTTCGTTCGACAGCCCTTTGACCGTGCCGTAGTCGAGGTCCGCCGGCAGCTCGAGACTCTCATCCCGGCGGAAAGCCGCGATGTCCGCTGCCTGGCGGGAGAGATAGACATCGTACTTGGCGTCGACTTCGATCTGGGTGAGGTGTTTCACGTGAAACATCCCGAAGCGGGGCCAGATCCGGGTGAGGTCCGCAATCCCGATACTGGGGAACGACAACAGCTCAAACGCGGTGCGGCGCTGGCCGTCCCGGTTCAGCGCCAGGCCGTGCTTGCCGCCCTCGGTCGGTGTCAGCGAGACCGAGGTCGCGAAATCGCGGATTTCGGTGAGTACCGCCATTTTGGCGGCGTGCGCCCTCGCCCGCTCGGGTCCCACGCAGCCGATGGCAATGCCCCGAGAGGTCAGCCGCTGATCGGCATTGTCGGCCCGCAGCGTCAGCCGGTACTCCGCCCGCGACGTGAACATCCGATAGGGCTCGGTGACCCCCTTGGTGACGAGATCGTCGATCATGACGCCGAGATAGCCCTCGGCCCGGTCGAATACGATCTCCCTGCCCTCGCCGGCCCTCGCCGCGGCGTTGAGCCCGGCGACCAGGCCCTGGGCCGCGGCCTCTTCATAGCCGGTGGTGCCGTTGATCTGGCCGGCCAGGAACAGCCCGGGCAGCCGCTTGGTCTCGAGCGTCGCGCTCAGTTCGCGCGGGTCCACATGGTCATATTCGATGGCATAGCCGGGCCGCACCACCCGGGCCTTTTCCAGCCCCGGAATGGTCGCGACCAGGGCGCGCTGGATCTCCTCCGGAAGCGAGGTGGAAATGCCGTTGGGATAGACGGTGGTGTCGTCGAGGCCCTCCGGCTCCAGGAAAATCTGGTGGCCGTCGCGCTCGCCGAAGCGGACGATCTTGTCCTCGATCGAGGGGCAGTAGCGCGGACCCCGGCTGGCGATCTGGCCGGAATACATCGGGGAGCGGTGGACATTGGCGCGGATGATCTGGTGGGTGGCCTCGGTGGTCCGGGTGATCCCGCATTGGATCTGCGGGGTCTCGATCCGGTCGGTCAGGACCGAAAACGGCTCCGGCGGCTCGTCGCCGGGCTGCATTTCCAGGGCGCCCCAGTCGATGGTGGTGCCGTCGATCCGCGGTGGCGTCCCGGTCTTGAGGCGGCCGAGGGCGAAACCGAGTCGCTCCAGCGTCCGCGACAGGCCGAGCGCCGGCGCCTCCCCGACCCGGCCCGCCGGCGTCTGCTGTTCGCCGATATGGATCAGGCCGCGCAAGAACGTGCCGGTGGTGAGCACCACGGCGCCTGCCGTCAAGGACCGTCCGTCCGTCAGCGTGAGCCCCGCGACCCGGCCGCCCGAAACGATCAGATCGTCGGCCTCGCCTTCGATCACCGTGAGATTGGCGGTGGTGGCGATGGCCTCTTGCATGGCGGCGGCATAGAGCCGGCGGTCGGCCTGGGCGCGCGGTCCGCGCACCGCCGGACCCTTCCGGCGGTTGAGCACCCGGAACTGGATTCCGCCGCGGTCGGCGACCCGGCCCATCAGGCCGTCCAACGCGTCGATCTCCCGGACCAGGTGACCCTTGCCAAGTCCACCGATGGCGGGATTGCACGACATCGCGCCGATGGTCGCGGCGCGGTGCGTGACCAGCGCAGTCGACGCGCCCATGCGCGCGGCGGCCGCCGCGGCCTCGCAGCCGGCATGGCCTCCGCCCACGACGATGACGTCGAACCGCGCTTGCATTTGGCAGGATGCTCCGAATGGAAGGGTCTTTAACGTGAGCGGGGGCAGGGGTCAAAGGCGCCGATGTTTCACGTGAAACATCCCACTCTCAATCCTCATCCTGAGGGCACCAGGTCCGCTGGCTGATCGGCCCATGGCCGATCCATTGATCGATTCACTTGCCGATGCAGAACTCGCGGAAGATCACCTCGAGGATGTCCTCGACGTCGATCCGTCCGGTCAGTCGGCCAAGGGCCGAGGCGGCGAGGCGGAGCTGCTCGGCCACCAGCTCCTCGCCGGCCCCCTCGTCCGCCAGCTTGATTGATGCAACTATTGATTGCACAACCGTATTAAGGATTGTGCGCTGGCGCTCCCGGGTCACCAGCGCCGGCTCGAGGGTGAAATAGCGCTCGGCGAACTGACGATGGCGGCGACCAGCGCATCGAGCCCGGAGCCCGAGGTCGCCGATATCAGGTGGGCGCCGAGCTTGGTCTTATTCTGCCACTCAAGCCGCGGCAGCTCCTGCGGCCGGACCAGATCCATCTTGTTGAGCACGGTCCAGCAGGTGACGCCTGGAGCCGTGGGTGGTGGCGGGCTGGAGTCGGCCATTGTCGCGTCGGCGACCCACAGCACCAGATGGGCGCGCGACGCCTGCTCGCGCGCGCGCCGGATGCCTTCTTGCTCCACTGGGTCATCGGACGAGTCACGGATGCCCGCGGTGTCGATCAGGTTGACCGGATAGCTCTTGAGATCGAGATGCACCTCGATCACGTCGCGGGTGGTGCCGGCGATCGGCGACACGATCGCGGCTTCCCGCCGGGCGATGCGATTGAGCAGGGTCGACTTGCCGGCATTGGGCGGGCCCGCGATCACGACCCACAGTCCGTCGCGCAAGCGCTCGCCGCGTTCGGCGCCGGCGAGTGCGGCGGCGATGTCGTCGGCCAACGGCCGAGCGATGGCCATCGCACGAGCGATCAGATCCTTGGGGACGTCGCCTTCGTCCGAGAAATCGATCGCGGCCTCGACCAGCGCCAACGCTTCGATCGCGCGGCTGCGCCAAGTCTCGGCGCGGTCGCCGAGCAGGCCGCGCAACTGCTGGAACGCCTGCCGGCGCTGCGCCTCGGTCTCGGCGCCGATCAGGTCGGCCAATGCCTCGACCTGGGTGAGGTCGAGCTGGCCGTGCTCGAAGGCGCGGCGGGTGAATTCGCCGGGCTCCGCCAGCCGCAGCCCGTCGATTCGGCCGAGCGCGGCGAGCACCGCGGCGAGCACCGCGTGGCCGCCGTGGAGCTGAAGCTCCGCCACGTCTTCGCCGGTTTCGCTGCGCGGTCCGGGGAACCACAGCACCAGCGCCTGGTCGATGGGGTCTCCGCCGGTGGGATTGCGCACGGTCGCGAGCGTGGCCTGGCGCGGTTTCGGAATGCGGCCGATCAGCGCTTCCAGCGCGCGGCCGGCGCGCGGGCCCGATACCCGCACCACGGCGATCGCGGCCGGCGGCCGGCCCGAGGAGAGGGCGAAGATGGTGTCGTTGGTCGCGGTAGCCACCGGGACGATGTAACCCGGCTGCGAGGTTTGCGAAACGTGCGGAATTCGGAATCACACGTCCGCGCGGCTACTCGCCGGGTCCCGTTGCTCCTTCGCTTCGTAGTATTCGGCGGTGAACTTGACCGACCAGCGCTCAAAGAAGCCGCGTGCCTTTTCGCTGAACTTCTCTGTCGGCATGCGGTTTGCGTGGTCATAATGCGCCACGTAGCGTTGCACGATCCCGCCCAACATCGGCAACCGCGAGAGAACCGCGACAAGGCGGGCCATCGCGGCCCACGCCATGCGGCTCATCCAGGCGACGGTGCCGTTCAGTCCTGCCACGGCGGCCTTGCCAAGCCGGCTCAATCCAGTGGCCGCCGCCGTATGCCGCAAGGTGTCGCCGATCTTCGCGGCAACAGCTTCAGTTTGCCGGTAGCGGTAGCCGATCTTGCGAACCAGGCGGAGCGATACGACGTGGTGCCAAAGCCGGATCGTCGCTTGCACCAGCGGATGCAGCCGCGCCTGCGGCCATGCCGCCGGATAGACCGGCAGCACCAAGAGCTTGCTCTTGGCGATCACGGTCGCCACCGGATGCAGGAGCTGCATCCAGGCCGGCAGCGTCAAGGCCTTCGCGATCAGCACAGCATGCATCAAGGTTGCTGCGACGAACGAGACCGGGAACCAGAGCACGGCGCCAAGGAGCACCAGCAACGCGGCGCGCGGCGTGAGCGTCCGGCACGTGCGGAACACCCACGCCATTCCGATTTCGAAGGCGTGGTGCACGGCTTCCTCGAACGCCTTGTAGCTGAACTTCTGGCGCAGCCACGCCCAATGCCGGCTCACGAATTCGCGCCATGCCGCGCGGCGTTCCCCGCCCACCGGCAGGAAACGCACGACGCCCTTGAGCAGGGCAGCGATGCCGTCGCCGGCGATCCGCAGCGTGAACAGCGGGAACCGCATCACTTGCAGCAGGATCGGGAAGGTAAAATCGACGATATCGATCAGAATGAAAAACGTGCGTCGCAGCACCCGCCAGACGGCGAACGCAGCCGCGACCAGCGGCACGATCGCCAGGTCATCCACACCGACCCGGAAGCCCGCCTCAGTCCGGCCGGTGGGATGTTCGCTGTCCTGGCTGGTCATGCTCGCGGGTCATTTGAACGATCGCCCATTACTGGCATTATTGCTTTATGACACCGACCGCATCAACGGCCCACCAAAACCGCCTGGCGCAGGAAACCTCGCCCTACCTGCTGCAGCACCAGCATAACCCGGTGGACTGGTGGCCGTGGAGACCCGCGGCGCTGGCGGAAGCCAAGCGCACCAACAGGCCGATCCTGCTCTCGGTTGGCTACGCGGCGTGCCATTGGTGCCATGTGATGGCGCACGAAAGCTTCGAGGATGACGCCACCGCCACGGTGATGAACGAGCTGTTCGTCAACATCAAAGTCGACCGCGAGGAGCGGCCCGACATCGACCAGATCTACATGTCGGCGTTGCATCTCTTGGGCGAGCACGGCGGCTGGCCGCTCACGATGTTCCTGACGCCTGACGGCGAGCCGTTCTGGGGCGGCACGTATTTCCCGAAGACCAGCCGCTACGGCAAGCCGGCCTTTGTCGACATGCTGCGCGAAGTCGCGCGCGTATTCCGCGAAGAGCCGCAGAGCATCGAACAGAACCGCAGCGCGTTGATGCAGCGATTGTCGGAAGTCGCGGTCGCCAAAGATGGCGTCACCATCGGACCGGCCGAGCTCAATCGCGTTGCGCAGCAGCTCGGCGGATTGATCGATCCGGTGCATGGCGGGATTCGCGGCGCGCCGAAATTTCCGCAATGCATGCTGCTGGAATTTCTCTGGCGGTCCGGGCAGCGCACCGGCGAGCAGCGCTACTTTGCGGCGGTCGAGATCACGCTCGAGCGCATCTGCCAAGGCGGCATCTACGACCATCTCGGCGGCGGATTTTCCCGCTACTCGGTCGACGAGCGCTGGCTGGTGCCGCACTTCGAGAAGATGCTGTACGACAACGCGCTCTTGCTCGAACTGTTGGCGCTTGCGCACGGCCGCTCCGGCAATGCGCTGTTCAAGACCCGCGCGCAGGAAACGGTGGCGTGGCTCGCGCGCGAGATGACGACGGCGGAGGGTGCGTTCTGCGCGTCGCTCGACGCCGATTCCGAAGGCGAAGAGGGCAAGTTCTACGTCTGGACCGAGGACGAGATCGCGCGCGTGCTCGGCGCCGATGACGCTGCATTCTTTGCGCCAGCACTACGACGTGACGACGCAGGGCAATTTCGAGGGCCACACCATTCTCAATCGGCTCGCGCGCGTTCCGGCGACTGCGGAGGATGAAACGCGGCTCGCGTCGTTGCGGCAGCGGTTGCTGGCGGTCCGTGACAAGCGCGTGCGCCCCGGGCTCGACGACAAGGTGCTGGCCGATTGGAACGGGATGATGATCGCCGCGCTGGTGCACGCCGGCCTGCACTTCGACGAGCCGTCCTGGCTGGCAGATGGCGGCGCGCGCTTTCTTGCTGGTGTCGGCGAAGATGAGCCGGGGCGACCGCCTCGGTCACCGGCTTGGCCATTCCTGGCGCGACGGCCGGCTGTTGTTTCCGGGGCTTGCGTCCGATCACGCCCACATGATCCGCGCCGCGCTGGCGTTGCACGAAGCCACCGGCGAGCATGACTATCTCGAGCGGGCGCTGGCATGGCAGGCGGCGCTCGACCGCCACTACCCCAACGCGCAGACCGGCGGCTATTTCCTCACCGCGGACGATGCGGAAGGCCTGGTGGTGCGGCCGAATTCAAGCAGCGATGACGCCACGCCCAACCCGAACGCGATTGCCGCGCAGAACCTGGTGCGGTTCGCGGCCTTCGCCGGTCAACACGCGTGGCGCGACAAGTCGGACCGGCTGTTCGATGGCTTGCTGCCGATGGCGGCGGATAACGTGTTCATGCATGTCGCATTGCTCAACGCGCTGGACCTGCGGCTGGGCGGCGCCGAGATCGTCATCGCCGGCACCGGCGAGCGCGCCGAGGCATTGCTCGCGGCCGCGCTGAAGCTGCCGTTCATCGATCGCAGCGTGATCCGCGCGCCGTCGAAGGACGCGCTGCCGTTGTCGCATCCGGCGGCCGCCAAAGTGGCTGCGATCACCGAACCGGCGGCGTTCATCTGTGCCGGCGAAACCTGCTCGCTGCCGGTGACCGCGCCCGAGCAGATTGCAACGGCTTTGCGATCGATGCGCGGGTAACAAACTGTTTGAGGGGGACTCATGGCATTCACGAGTTGGCGCGGCGTGGTCGGGTGCATCAAGCCGACCTTGCGCCCCGGCGGGCTGGAAGAACTGATCCGCATGCTGCCGGAAGGCATCGGCGTGCTGCCGCTGTTCCTCAACATCAACAAGGGCACCACCGACGAGTTCAAGCGCGCGGTCGCGCCCTATGAGCCGTTGCTGCAACAGCTCGCGGACGCCGGCTGCGACTTGATCCATCCGGAAGGCGCGCCGCCGTTCATGCTGCTCGGCTACAAGGGCGAAGCCGAGCTCCTGAAAAAATGGGAGCGCAAGCACAAGATCCCGATGTTCAGCTCGGGCTCGAACCATGTGCGGGCGCTGCGCGCGCTGAAGGCCAAGAAAATCGTCGGCGCCACTTACTTCACCGGCAAGATCAACGACGTGTTCGCGCAATATTTTGTCGGCGCCGGTTTTGATGTGCTCGGCATGGAAGGGCTCGACGTGGCGTTCGGCGATGTCGGCCAGCTGTCGTCGCACCAGGTGTATGCCTTCGTGAAGCAGGCTTTCCTCAAGCACCGCAAGGCCGAGGCGATCTATCTGCTCGGCTCCGGCTGGCGCGTGCTTGATGTGATCGACATGTTGGAACAGGACCTCGGCGTGCCGGTGGTGCATCCGATCCCGGCGCGCTGCTGGGAGATCCAGTTGCGGCTGTCGATCCGCCAGCCGGTGCAAGGCTACGGCCGGTTGCTGGCGGAGATGATCCCGGGCTGACGCGGCCGCCCTGCCCGCCCCTCGCCGCTAACGCCGGCGCGCCGCCATCGCCAGTGCGAGCAACAGCCGCTGCACGATCGCCTCGGCGAGATCGGCATTGAGCCGCGATTGCAGCGTCGCGTCCGCGATCTGGGTCATCGCGGTTTGCAGCCGCTCCGACGACCACGCCCTGAGCGCGGCCTGCGCCAGCGGCACGCGGCTGAAATGCAGCCACATCCCGCCGACCGCGCCGTCGGCCGATTGCCCGTCGTCGACCGCGAGCCGCGCCTTGTGCAAGAGGCTCGCGTGCCGGCCGGCGGCGAACAGGATCGCGCCCACCGTGGTGCCGGCATTGCGCGCCTTGGTGAACTGGAACTCGACCTCGGGAAGCTTGCCGGCGAACGCCGCGTCGATCAGCGCGTCGAGCGCCAGCGCGGAGGCGTCGGTCACCACCGCGGCCACGTCTTCGAGCTCGACCCGCTGCTTGCCGTGGGCGTACAGCGCCAATTTCTGCAATTCGCTGCGCGTTGCCAGCCGGTCGCCGCCGAGCAGCGGCACCAGCGCGGCGCGCGCTTCCGGCGCGATCGTGAGGCCGGCGGCCTGCATCTCGGCATCGATCAGCCGCGGCAGGTTCTTCTCGTCGTCGGGGTAGCACGGCAGCGTGGCGGCGTTCTTCGCCTTCTCGCACACCACGCGCAGCGGCGCGTTCTTGCGCAGCTCGCCGGCCTCGATCACCACGCGGCATTCCTTGGGCGCGGCGCCGAGCAGCGTCTCGACCGCGGGCGCGACATTGCGGGCGCCGGCCTTGACCCACACCGCGCGCTTGCCGCCGAACAGCGGGATGGTGTTCGCCTCCTCGACCAGCCGCGACGGCTCCGACGCGATCAGGTCGCCTTCGAGCCGCACCAGCGAGAACGGATCGTTGATGTCCTCGACCGCGCCGCGGATCAGCGCTTCGGCGCGCTCGCGCACCAGCCCCGCGTCGGCGCCATACACCAGCACCACCGGCTGCGCCGGATTGGGCTTGGCGACGAAGGCTTCGACCTGGGCGGCTTTGAGGGCGGTCATGGTCAAGCACTCCGAATTCTCTCCGTCGTCCTGAGGTGCGAGGCGTGAAACGCCGAGCCTCGAAGGACGACGGCCCGGGTGTTGCAACGTCGTGGCCGTTCACCCTTCGAGGGCCGCCATAGCGCTCGAAGACGCGCGTCAACGCGCTTCTGGCGGCCGCCTCAGGATGACGGGTATAGAGTAGTGCTCGTCGCACGACCTACGCCACCACATTGACGATACGGCCCGGCACCACGATCACCTTCTTCGGCGGCTTGCCTTCCAGCGCGCGCTGCACGGCCTCGAGCGCGAGCACCGCGGCCTCGATCTCGGGGTTCTTGGCGTCGCGCGGCACGGTGACGTCAGCGCGCTTCTTGCCGTTGACCTGCACCGGCAGCGTGATGGTGTTCTCCACCAGCAAGCTCCGGCTCCAGCGTCGGCCACGGCTGTGTCGCCAGCAGCGTGTCGTGCCCGAGCGCCGTCCAGCATTCCTCGGCGAGGTGCGGCATCATCGGGTTGAACAGCTTGACCAGGATCTCGGCCGCCTCGCGCATGGCCCAGCGTAGTCCGGCGTCGGCGCCTGTTCCTGCGACCCGATCGACGACGAGAACGCGTTGGCGAACTCATAAAGATGCGCGACCGCGACATTGAAGTGCAGCTTCTCGATCGCGTCCGACACTTTGGCGAGCGCGCCATGCGCGGCCTTGCGCAGCGCCAGCGCGCCCTCCCCGAATTGCGCCGGCCGCACATCTGGCGCGCTCTTCGCCACATCGGCCGCCTCGCCGACCAGCCGCCAGAGCCGCTGCGTGAAGCGCCAGGCGCCCTGCACGCCGCGCTCGGTCCATTCGACGTCGCGCTCCGGCGGCGAATCCGACAGCATGAACCAGCGCGCCACGTCGGCGCCGTAGCTCTGCATGATGTCGTCGGGGTCGATGACGTTCTTCTTCGACTTCGACATCTTCTCGATCGCGCCGATCTCGACCGGCGCGCCGGTCGCGGTCACCTTGGCGCGGCGCGCGTCGCCCTCGCTCTCGATCGTGACCTGCGCCGGCTCGATCCAATCGCCGTCCGGCGTCTTGTAGGTCTCGTGCACCACCATGCCTTGGGTGAACAGGCCGGCGAACGGCTCGTCGAGGCCGATGTGGCCGGTCGCCTTCATCGCGCGGGTGAAGAAGCGCGAGTAGAGCAGGTGCAAAATCGCGTGCTCGATGCCGCCGATATATTGGTCGACCGGCAGCCAGCGATCGACCACCGCGCGGTCGGTCGGCGCGGTCTCGTTCCAGGGGTCGGTGAAGCGCGCGAAGTACCAGGACGAATCCACGAAGGTGTCCATGGTGTCGGTCTCGCGCCGCGCCGGCTTGCCGCATTGCGGGCAGTCGACGTTCTTCCAGGTCGGATGGCGGTCGAGCGGATTGCCGGGGCGATCGAAGCTCACGTCGTCCGGCAGCCTCACTGGCAGGTCTTGCGCCGGCACCGGCACCACGCCGCAGGCCTCGCAATGGATCACCGGGATCGGGCAGCCCCAATAGCGCTGGCGCGAAATGCCCCAGTCGCGCAGCCGGTAGTTCACCTGGCGCTGGCCCACCGGCCGGCCGCCGCGGGTCTCGTGTTCCAGCCGCTTCGCCACCTCCTGCTGCGCCTGCGGCACGGTCATGCCGTCGAGGAAGCGCGAATTGATCAGCGAGCCGTCACCGTCATAAGCCGTGTCGGTGATGACGAAGCTCTTGGGGTCCTGGCCCGGCGGGCAGACCACCGGCGTGTTGCCCAGCCCATATTTGTTGACGAAGTCGAGGTCGCGCTGGTCGTGCGCCGGGCAGCCGAAGATCGCGCCGGTGCCGTAGTCCATCAGGATGAAATTCGCCACGTACACCGGCAGTGTCCACGACGGATCGAACGGATGCACCGCGCGGATGCCGGTGTCGAAGCCCTGCTTCTCCGCGGTGTCGATCGCCTCCTGCGCGGTGCCCACGCGCTTGCACTCGGCGATGAAGTCGGCGAGCGCCGGGATTTTTCGTCGCCGCCGCCTGCGCGATCGGATGGTCGGGCGCGACCGCGACGAAGCGCGCGCCGAACAGCGTGTCGCCGCGGGTGGTGAAGATCTCCAGTTCGCTTTCGCCGGCCGGCGTGGTCTTCGGGTCGAGCGCGAAGCGGACCAGCAGGCCCTCGGAGCGGCCGATCCAGTTCTTCTGCATCAGCCGGACTTTCTCCGGCCAGCGCTCCAGCGTGTCGAGCGTCGCCAGCAGGTCCTCGGCGTAGTCGCTGATCTTGAAGAACCACTGCGTGAGCTCGCGCTGCTCGACCAGCGCGCCCGAGCGCCAGCCGCGGCCGTCGATCACCTGCTCGTTGGCGAGCACGGTCATGTCGACCGGGTCCCAGTTCACCTTCGATTGCTTGCGCTCGACCAGCCCCGCCTTGAGGAAGTCGAGGAACATCCGCTGCTGGTGCTTGTAATAGGACGGGTCGCAGGTCGCGATCTCGCGCGCCCAGTCGAGCGACAGCCCCATCGACTGCAGCTGCGACTTCATCGCCGCGATGTTCTGGCGCGTCCACGCGCCCGGATGCACCTTGCGCTCCATGGCGGCGTTCTCGGCCGGCATGCCGAAGGCGTCCCAGCCCATCGGATGCAGCACGGTGAAGCCCTTGGCGCGTTTGTAGCGCGCCACCACGTCGCCCATGGTGTAGTTGCGCACGTGGCCCATGTGGATGCGCCCCGACGGATAGGGGAACATCTCGAGGACGTAATACGTGGGCTTGGCCGCTTGCCGTTGGCGGCCGTCAGCTCGGCATTCGACGTCGCGAAGATGCCGGCGGCGTCCCATTTTTTCTGCCAGCGCGGCTCGGCGACGCGGGGGTTGTAGCGGTCGGGTTTGGGGGATTCGGTGGTCATTGGCCGGCTGTTTTAGAGGCCGCCGGGGGGATGGGGAAGGGGCTGTCGCGACTTCAGCGGGCTCGGCCTGAAATCAGGCAAGACCGAGGACCAGGCCGCAATCATGATGCGAAGGCGGTGAGGCTCCGCATCCCGATCATCGACACCGCGCCGAGCGTCGTAATCGCGACCACGCTGCAAGCTCACCGCGACAACAAATGTCTCGCCTGCATGCATCGCTGCGCGCCGCGAGAAGCGCTGCGATAGAATGCCAAACTAATTTAAGTCAACGCTTGGTAAAGCCGCGCATTGCTCGGCGCTCGCGTTGTGTCGCGTTCATATTGCCAGCGCAATGCACTCATCCCGATCGCCGCGCCGCCACATAACGGAAAGCTAATGACTTATCGCATATTTGTTATGCGGTTTGGTTGGGTGGCCAGGGTATGCCGTTCGAAAGCGTAAAAAACACCTGGCGCGAAAGCCTTCCATTTATCGGCCGCAGCGCGGCGCTGATCGGGGCGATCCTGATCGGCCTCGTCTGGCTCAACGTGCATTTGTTCCTGGAGAACGAGCGCCACAGCACGGAGCAGGCGGCGGTCCGGAACGCGATGAACCTCGCGGGCGCGTTCGAGGAACACCTGTCGCGATCGTTTGCCGACATCGACCGTGCGCTCAAGATCGTCCGCGCACGCTATGTCCGAGAACCCCGACGACATTCGATCTCGCTCGGCTGGCTGCGGACGCGATCCGATCTTCGACGACGAAGTCGCTGCAAGTCAGCATCATCGACCGCGATGGCTATCTGAAGCTGAGCAGCGTCGATGCCACGACGTTCGCCGGCATCGACCTGCGCGACCGGGAACATCTATCGGGTCCATCGCGAGTCCAGCAGCGACGAACTGTTCATCAGCAAGCCGGTCGTCGGGCGCACGACCGGCAAATGGTCCGTCCAGCTCGCGCGGCGGATCGCGCTTGCCGATGGCTCGTTCGGCGGCGTGATCGTCGCCTCGCTCGATCCGGCCTCTCTGACGCGCATCTACAACGCCGTAAGCATCGGGGCGGATGGCTACATCCGGGTCATCGGCGTCGATGGCGTCGTTCGCGCCTCCAGCGGGACATCGATGTCCGCGCTCGGACGGGACTTCTCCAAAGGCGAGCTTTTCAATCGCTATCCGCAGGAAACCAGCGGCTGGTACTACCTCGACAGCGTTCTCGGCGATCGCCTCCAGCGGCTGCTCGTGTTTCGAGCGATCGCAGCTTATCCGCTGATCATCACCATCGCCCAGTCGTCGCGCGAAGTGTTCGCGTCGCTCGCGGCCAAGCGCGAGATCGCCTATCTCGCCGCTTCGGTCTTGACGGTCTTGATCTTTCTGGTCACGGCGCTCAGCATCCGTGGCAGCATCGCGCGGGAGGCGTACCGGAAGCGCGTCGAGCACACCAACATGCTGCTGCAGACGACGCTCGCCAACATCCCGCATGGCGTTTGCATGTATGGCGCCGACCACAAGCTGGAAATCGCCAACGATCTGTACAGCACGATGTACGGGCTCGACCCGAAGCAGGTGAAGCCGGGGATCGCGCTGGCGGACGTCGTCAAGGCGCGCATCGCGATCGGCAGCAGCCCGAAGGATTCGGAAAAATATCTCGAGAATCGCCTCGCGGAAGCGTTCCAGCCGCAGCCCGGCTACATCATCAACGAGCTGCAGGACGGGCGTGTGATTGCGATCAGCCATCAGGGCATGCCCGACGGCGGCGCGGTCGCGATCCACCAGGACATCACGGCGCAGAAACGCGCCGAAGAGAAGATCTCCCATCTGGCGCACTACGACGCCCTGACCAATCTCGCCAATCGCGTGCGGTTCCTGGAATACGTCGACGGCCGCGGCGGAAACTTTCGCGCCCACGACAAGACCTTCGCCGTCCACCTGCTCGACCTCGATCACTTCAAGGAGGTGAACGACTCGCTCGGCCATGCCGTGGGCGATGCCTTGCTGATCGACGCGGCGGCGCGGCTGCGGGCGAGCGTCGGACCCAACGATCTCGTGGCCCGGCTCGGCGGCGACGAATTCACGGTCTTGCAGGACATCGGCGAGTCCGGCCCGTACGGCGCGGTCGCACTGGCGAAGACGCTTCTTCAGGTCATCGGCAAGCCGTTCGACATCGACGGTCACCTGCTGACCGTCGAAACCAGCATCGGCATTGCGGTCGCGCCCGACCATGGCCTGGTGGCGAACGAGCTTTTGAAACGCGCCGACCTCGCGCTCTATCGCGCCAAGTCGGGCGGCCGCAACGGCTGGCGCCTGTTCGAGCCCAATATGGAGCAGGAAGCCCGTTCGCGGCTGGCGCTCGCGATGGATCTGCGGGGCGCGATCCTGCGGGAGGAATTCGAGCTGCACTACCAGCCCGTCGTCTCGCTGGCGAACGAGGCGGCGGTCGGCGCCGAGGCGCTGCTGCGCTGGCGCGACGGCCGCGGCACGCTGATCCCGCCCGACCAGTTCATCCCGCTGGCGGAGGATACCGGACTGATCATCCCGCTCGGCGAATGGGTTTGCGGCGAGCCTGCCGGGATGCGTCCGGCTGGCCGTCGCATTTGCGCGTCGCGGTCAACCTCTCGCCGGTCCAGTTCCGCGGCACCGACCTGGTCGCGCTGGTCAGGCAGACGCTCGAGCAATCGGGATTGCCGGCGAACCGGCTCGAGCTCGAAGTCACCGAATCGGTGCTGCTGCAACACAACGAGCAGAATCTCCGCGTGCTGCATCAGCTCCGGGAGCTCGGTATCGCCATCGTGCTCGACGACTTCGGCACCGGCTATTCGTCGATGAGCTATCTGCTGACCTTCCCGTTCGACAAGATCAAGATCGACCGCAAATTCGTCGCGGAGCTGCCGACCCGTAACGACTGTGCCGCGATCGTGAGCGCGGTGTCGGGCCTCGCCAGAAGCCTCAATATTTCCACCACCGCCGAAGGCGTGGAAACCGTCCAGCAGGTCTCGCTGCTGCGGGCGGCCGGCTGCACGCTCGCGCAGGGCTATCTGTTCGGCCGGCCATGTCCGAATGCGGAGCTGACATTCCAGACCAGCCGCGATCTTGCAGCAGGTCGCGGCCGCGATCCTGAGCCGGCTCTCGACTGAGCGTTCGACCCTGGCCCGAAATCATTGCACTGGATTTTTCGCTCTCCAATCAAGATAGTCTCGGCGTTCCCGCCATTGGAATGCCCGCCCCCATGCAATTCACACTACCCTCGGCCGCACCGGCCTCAAAGTCAGCGTCGCCGGCCTCGGCACCGGCGGCTTCAGCCGGCTCGGCCTCAAGCGCCGGCCTGACCGAGGATCAGTCGGCGCGGCTGATCCATGAGGCGGTCGGGCTCGGCGTCAACTTCATCGACACCGCGCCGGGCTACGGCACCGAGGGCGTGGTCGGCAAGGCGCTGAAGACGATCCCGCGCGACCAGGTGGTGGTCGCCACCAAGGCGTATGTCCACCGCAATGACGACTGGGCGACGCCGGAGCGTGTGGTGGCGAGCCTCGACAATTCGCTGCGCGTCATGGGCACCGACTATATCGACGTGTTCAATCTGCACGGCGTGCTGGCCGGACGAATACGACATACGCGATCGAGACCATCGCGCCCGGTGCTGCTCGAGCAGAAGGCGAAGGGCAAGATCCGGCACATCGGCATCACCGAGAACCCGATCGTCGATTTCACCAACGAGACGCTCAAGCGCGCGCTGCGCGATCCGGTCTGGGAGGTGTTCATGGTGGGCTTCCACATGCTGCACCAGGGCGCGCGGCAGAACGTGTTCCCGATCACGCGCGAGAAGGGCATCGGCACGCTGCTGATGTTCGCGGTGCGCTCGATCTTCGCCGATCCGCCGCGGATCGCGCGCGAGATGCGCGAGCTCGCCGCCAAGGGCCTGGTCGAGCAATCGCTGGGCGAGACCGACGACCCGCTCGGCTTCCTGATCCACGAGGGCGGCGCGGCCAACATGACCGAGGCGGCGTATCGCTATGTGCGGCACGAGCCCGGCGTCGACGTCGTGCTGTTCGGCACCGGCAACGCCGAACATCTGCGGACCGAACGTCGCGGCGCTGCTCAAGCCGCCGCTGCCGGAGGCCGATCGCGCGAAGCTCGCGGCGCTGTTCGGCCATCTCGCGGTCGGCATCGGGCTCGACGGCCATCAGGGTCGGTAGCGCCGAATCGTCTTTGTATCGAGACGGCGAACTCTTGATCCGTCACCCTGAGGTGGCCGGCCATAAGCGCGTTTACGCGCGTCTTTGACGCGCTATGGCCGGCCCTCGAAGGGCGACGGCCCGGCTGTCGCAACATCGTGGCCGTGCATCCTTCGAGGCTCGCACGCAACGATGCGCCCGATGACGCGGTTGCGATGGCTCGCACCTCAGGATGACGGATGACAATTGAGCCGATTCGAAAGAGCGTCCGCGGTCAGCTCGCTTCGGCCAGCACCACGGCGCCGGGCGCGACCACGGCGTTGCGGCCGCGCCGCTTGGCGGCATAGAGCGCGATGTCGGCGGCTTCGACCAGGTCTTCGGCGTCCTTCGCGGCGCTCGGGACCAGCGACGCCACGCCGATGCTGATCGTCACCTGCCCGCACGGCGCCGCCGCGTGCGGCGATGCACAATCCCTCCACCGCGCGGCGCAGCTGTTCGCCGCGCTCGAGCGCGTCGTCGATGTCGGCGCCCGGCATCAACAACGCGAATTCCTCGCCGCCGTAGCGCGCCGGCATTCGTCTTCGCCGCTGGCGGCCTCCGCGCAACAGCTTGCCGATCCGGCGCAGGCACACGTCGCCTTCGACGTGGCCGTAGCGGTCGTTGAACAGCTTGAAATGGTCGACGTCGATCATCAGCAAGGCGACCGGGCGGTCGCAGCTTGCCGGCGCGCTGCCAGTCGGCCGCCAGCCGTTCGTCGAAGCCGCGGCGGTTGGCGAGGCCCGACAAGCGCGTCGCTGGTGGCGAGCTCCTGCAGGTGGCTGTTGGCGGCGCGCAATTCCTCCTCGCGCTCGGCGAGCTGCTGCGCCATGTCATTGAGCGCGACGGTCGAGCGGCGCGAATTCCTTGGCCCAGGCCGCGCGCGGGCGCGGGCCCGCAGATCGCCGCGTCCGAACCGCTCGGCGGTGCGCGCCAGCGACCGGATCGGATCGACGATCAAGCGCTCGCCGCCGAACCAGGCGAGCAACAGCACCAGCAGGCCGAAAAAGCCGAGCTGCAGATAAGCGAGCAGGATCTCGCGGTCGGTGCGCTGCAGCACCTCGCTTCGTCGAGGCCGACCACCAGCCGGGCGTCGCTCGACGGCACGCGCACGAACCCGAAGATGCGGCGGACGCCGTCGAGGCCCGCGGCGCGCACGGCGCCCTCGTCGCGATCGCCGATCGCTTTGAACAAGGCGGTGTCGTCGATGCGCTTGCCGGCCCAGCCGGCCCGGCCGGAATCGCCGGCGAGGACGATGCCCTGGCCGTCGATCAGCAGCACGCTCGATCCGGCTGCGCCGCTCCAGCGTGGCGATCAAGTTGCTGACCCATTGCAGGTCGATCGAGGTGATGACCGCCGCGCGCACGTTGGGATCGATCGCCTGGGTCGGATAGACCGCGACGAAGGTCGGTTTGCGGGTGAGCCGGCCGACGATGTAGTTGCTGACCACGAATTCTCCGGTCTCCATCGCGGCCTGAAAATGCTGACGGTCGGACATGTCGATGCCGATCGCGCCGTGGAACGGTGGAGCATTTGATCCTGCCGTCGGCGCCGACGATCGACATGCCGCTGATCCAGGACACGCCGGCGGCGAGATCGGACAGATAGAAATTGCAGGTCGTGCCGGTGGCGAGCATGCCGACATAGGCGCGCGCCATCACCTGCAGCATCGCCTGCGCCGCGATGATGATCTCGCGCTGGCCGTCGGCGCCGCGCCGCGCCATGTCCAGCACCTCGGCGGAAGCGGTTGTCGATGCGCTCCGCGCGCGTCTGCTCCAGCAGACGGACACGGTCGAGCATCAGCGGCACCACCGCGAGCAGCGCCATGATCGCCAAGCGGGCGCGAATGCTCAGAGTCGGCTTGCGAGCCCGCGCCGTGCTAAGGGAACGATCTGTCTGGTGGTCCATCGGAAAATCACCCCGCCGCCCACGCGCGACGCTAGCAGGGAGCCATGAAGGGCCGTTTTGCGCGATCGCTAAAATTTTAACGAATGCGCCATTTGTCAGACCGCAGCCGCCACGACCGCGCAGCCCGGCTCGCCGCCGTGCGCGCACGAGATCGCCCGCGCCTGCGCGCGAGGCCGGCCGCGATCCGGCGTCAGTGACGCTGGTCGCGATCTCGAAGACGTTCGGGGCGGACGCGATCGAGCCGGTGATCGCGGCCGGCCAGCGGGTGTTCGGCGAAAACCGCGTGCAGGAGGCCAAGGCCAAATGGCCGGCGCTGCAGGCGCGCCATCCCGGCATCGAGCTGCATCTGGTCGGCCCGCTGCAGTCGAACAAGGCGAAGGAGGCGGTGGCGCTGTTCGACGCCATCCATTCCGTCGACCGGCCGAGCCTGGCCGAGGCGCTGGCCAAGGAGATCGCCAGGCAGGGCCGCAGCCCGCTGCTGTTCGTCGAGATCAATACCGGCGCGCGAGCCGCAAAAGGCCGGCGTGCTGCCGGAAGCAGGCCGACGCATTTCTTCGGCGACTGCCGCGAGAGCTATGGGCTCGCGATCGCCGGGCTGATGTGCATTCCGCCGGCCGACGAGCCGCCGGCGCCGCATTTCGCGCTCACCGCCAAGATCGCGCGCGCGCAACGGGCTGAAGCTGCTTGTCCATGGGGATGAGCGCGGATTTTCCGACTGCGATCGCGTTCGGCGCGACCCATGTGCGGGTCGGCACGGCGATCTTCGGCGCACGGACCGATACGAGCGTCATGGCCTCAAAGATCTGAATCGTCGATTCGCGTCTTCGGTCCGAGCTGCGACCAGCAGACGGCGCAGATCGCTCGGCCGTCCAGCGCGACGCAGCCGGCGGTCGGCGAGCGATCCGGCCGCGCCACATGGACGAACACCGCGCTGCCGCGGCCGGCGACCCGCGGCCGGGTGTTGTGGTCGATCTCGACGATGAAGTCGTAGAGCCGGTCGTCGCGCCACAGCCGGTCGCCTGGTTCATTGGCCGACCGGCGGAACGGCCGGTTGTAGCGGCGGTCGGCGGGATCCTCGCACCAGGCGACGTCGCGGCCGATGCGCCGGACCGGCAGCAAGGTCGCGCGGCCGCGGCGCGCGGTCGGCCCGCCACCACAGCCGCAGCAGCCGAAACCGGCCGCGCGGGGTGGCGCCGTCGCCTTCGCGCTTGTTGGCCCGGATGCCGCGAGCGGCCGAGCGCGACCGGGATCGCGCGAGCGGCCCGGCGATCAGCACGCCCGCGGCTCCGCCGGCCCGGCCGGGCGCGCACGCGAATGAGCGGAAAACGCTGCGTCTGCCGCATGCGCGCCTGACCGCATCTTTCTGGCACTCGCGATTGCGTCCTGTCGATGATAGCAACCGCCGCTTGCTCTTTTACGCCCCGAATGCTCTACTTCGCGCAACGCCGCCGGGTGCACGCGCGAGCCTCCAGAGGCGCTGATCGAATGACCAATACCCGCAAGATCCTGATCGTGGACGACGACGCCGAACTGCGCGACGCGCTGGTCGAGCAGCTTGCGCTGCACGAGGAGTTCGAAGCGATCGCGGTCGACAACGGCACCAAAGGCGTGCAGGCGGCCAAGGCCGGCCAGATCGATCTGGTCATCATGGATGTCGGCCTGCCCGACGTCGACGGCCGCGAGGCCGTGCGCATCCTGCGCAAGAACGGCTTCAAGGCGCCGATCATCATGCTGACCGGCCACGACACCGATTCCGACACCATCCTCGGGCTCGAATCCGGCGCCAACGACTACGTCACCAAGCCGTTCCGCTTCGCCGTGCTGCTGGCGCGCATCCGCGCGCAGCTGCGCCAGCACGAGGCGAGCGAGGACGCGGTCTTCACCATCGGGCCCTACACGTTCCGGCCGAGCTCGAAGCTCCTGCTCAACCCCAAGGGCAACAAGGTCCGGCTGACCGAGAAGGAGACCGCGATCCTGCGCTATCTCTATCGCGCCGGGCAGAAGCCGGTGTCGCGCGAGACGCTGCTGCAGGAAGTCTGGGGCTACAATTCCGGCGTCACCACGCACACGCTCGAGACCCACATCTACCGGCTGCGGCAGAAGGTCGAGAAGGACGCCGCCACGCCCGCCATCCTGGTCACCGAAGCCGGCGGCTACAAGCTGGTGCCGTGAGACCGTCGGCGCCAATGACGCATCGAAGACGATATCGCCTTCTTCGAACGGGTGCCGACGCTCAGCCTGCTGGGCCGCGCAGGCGCTGCGCATTCTCGCGATCGGCGCCGAGAGCCGCTACGTGCACAGCGGCGAAGTGCTGTTCAACGCCGGCGAGCCGGCCGATGGCGGCTTACGTCGATGCAGGAAGGCTCGTTCAGCTCTGACCGCGCGATCGTCGAAGGCGGACAGCGAGCGTCACCGTCGGGCCGCGGCACGCTGCTCGGCGAGCTCGCGCTGCTCACCGAGACGGCGTCCGGCGACCGCGACCGCGCAGCGAGCCTTCGACGGTGCTGCGCATTCCGCGCACCTGTTTCTCAAGATGCTGGAAGGCTATCCGGATGCGGCGCGCAGGCGTTGCGCGACCACATCGCCGGCGCGCACCGAACGCAGGCCGACGCGCGAGATCCGTGCGCACGCGCGTGCCGACGCTCGATCCGCCGTGCGACGCTGCCGTCAAGCGGACTGCGCGGCCGTCGCCGGCATCTGCCAGGCGTCTACACCTCGATCGTCGCCGTCACCGGCACGTGGTCGGACGGCCGCGCCCAGCCGCGCGCGATCTCTTGGCGATCTCGATGCCGCGACGCCGGTCGGCGAGCGCCGGCGCGACCCAGATGTGGTCGAGCCGGCGGCCCTTGTCGGCCGCTTCCCAGTCGGGCGACGCGGTAGCTCCACCAAGTGTAGAGCTTGGTCCGGCTCCGGCACCAGCTGCGCGCATGGCATCGATCCAGTCGCCGGCCTTCTGCGCGGCGGTGAGCTTCTCGCATTCGATCGGCGTGTGCGACACGACCCGCAGCATCTGCTTGTGGCTCCAGACATCGTGCTCGAGCGGCGCGACATTGAGGTCGCCGACCAGAATCAGCGCGGTCCGATCCGTTGCAGCGCAGCGTCGCGCAGTCGCGCATCTCGTCGAGAAACGACAGCTTGTGCGCGAATTTCGGATTGAGCGCGGGATCGGGCTTGTCGCCGCCGGCCGGCACATAGAAATTGTGCAGCGTGATCGGATCGCGCAGGCCGGCGCGCTCGCCGAGCACCACGCGAAATGTGCCGGCAATCGGTCTTGCCGCAGAAAGCCTGTTTGTCGAAGGTTTCGAACGGCAGCCGCGAGAGCACCACCACGCCGTGATAGCCCTTCTGGCCGTTGAGCGCGACGTGCTCGTAGCCGAGCCGCTTGAAGCGCTTGAGCGGAAACCGGTCGTCCGGACACTTGGTTTCCTGCAGGCACAGCACGTCCGGGCGCACCGCCTTGATGAATCTTGGCGACCAGATCGATGCGCAGCCGCACCGAATTGATGTTCCAGGTGGTGACGGTCAGTCGCATGGGTTGCTGTCTTGGCCGGCACAGGCATCGGCCATCGCACGGCTTGCTTTCGGAATTCCAGTTGCAAGACGCCGATGCCCGGGACAAGCCCGGGCATCGAGAACATCACAGTCCGATACGCTCGCAGTCCGCCGTCAGCGGTCGCGCCGATAGTCGGTGTAGTCGATCCGGAACAGGTTGGGATCCGGGCGCGCTTGCTGTCGAGATTGGAGACCGCGACCGTGGTGTCGTAGCCCTGCGGATCGGTCACCGTCCATTGCCGCAACTGAGTGTCCTTGGCGCCGAACATCATCATCAGCCGGCTGGTGCCGATCAGCGCCTGCCTCTCCTCGATCACGATCGGTGACGAACACTCGTCGGCGGTGACGCCGATGACGTTGGTGTCGCGCAGGAGGTCGATCCGGTCGGCCAGCAGGAAGCGCAGCGGTGTCTGCGACAGCGGGATAGAGATCCTGGGTCGCGAGCTTGCGGTCGCGCACCACCACCGAAGACCCGTCGGCGATGATCTCGATCGGGCTCGGCGGATCGTATTCGAAGCGGACCTTGCCGGGCTTCTGGAGATAGAACTTGCCGTTGGCGCGGCTGCCGTCGGGGCCGACCTGGACGAAATCGCCGGTCATCGCATGCACGCTCGAGAGATAGGCGCTGACCTTGTCGACCAGCGCGCGCTGTTGCGGATTGAAATTGACCGTCGGCCGCGCGCGGGGCGGCGCCGATGGCGCGCCACCGAGGAACGACGGCAGCCATGCCGGGCTGCTCGGCGCGGCGGGTTGAGCCTGCGCACCCGGCCGCGCCTCCGGAACGGCGGCGGGCGGCGGCGGTACTGCGGCGCCGCTTCGCGGCTGCGGACCCGGTGTCGGCAGCGGAACCTGCTGCGCTGCGGCGGGAACGGCCGCAAACATCAGTCCTGCAATGACGGTTGAAACGAGCACGCTCTGGCGATTGCCAGTCATGTGTCCTGTCCTCTGACCTCTCCGCCCAACGTCCAGCCCCGTCGTCCCGTAGCTGCAACCTGTGGCGAGATCGCGGCTGCGTGACAAATTTTTACCTGATTCCCGAACGGTGGCCACGGAACGACGATCTTAGGCGGATTCCGATTATTGTTGCGACGTCGCCGGTATCCTACGGCAACAATCGCACACCAAGACCTAACAAGACACCCCGATCTCGGATTTGGTCCGCACGCGGAGCGCTGGCGTGGCATCGGCCTCGGGATCGCTCTCGACGATAGGTTACCGATGAAAACGCGCTGAACCCTGTTACTCGTTGTCGTTGCCAATCAGGATTTCGCGCTTTCCGGCGTGATTGGGCTGGCCGACGACGCCTTCCTGCTCCATCCGCTCCATCAGCGAGGCGGCGCGGTTGTAGCCGATCTGCAGCCGGCGCTGGATGTAGCTGGTCGAGGCCTTCTTGTCGCGCAGCACGATCTGCACCGCCTGCTGGTAGAGGTCGGTGGCGTCGCCGGTCGCGCCCATGCCGGTCGCGTCGAAGACCGGGTTGCCGTCCTCGTCGACCTCCTCGTCCGGCGTCGTGACCGCTTCGAGGTATTGCGGCGTGCCCTGCGACTTCAGGTGCCGCACGACCTTCTCGACCTCTTCGTCGGAGACGAACGGGCCGTGCACGCGGCTGATGCGGCCGCCGCCGGCCATGTAGAGCATGTCGCCCTGGCCGAGCAGCTGCTCGGCGCCCTGCTCGCCCAGGATGGTGCGGCTGTCGATCTTGGAGGTGACCTGGAACGAGATGCGGGTCGGGAAATTCGCCTTGATGGTGCCGGTGATGACGTCGACCGACGGCCGCTGCGTGGCCAGGATGACGTGGATGCCGGCGGCGCGCGCCATCTGCGCCAGCCGCTGCACCGCGCCTTCGATGTCCTTGCCGGCGACCATCATCAGGTCGGCCATCTCGTCGACGATGACGACGATGTAGGGCAGCGGCTCGAGCTCGAGCTCCTCCTTCTCGTAGATCGCCTCGCCGCTTTCCTTGTCGTAGCCGGTATGCACCGTGCGCGAGAGCTTCTCGCCCTTGGCCTTGGCTTCGGCGAGCGCGCGCGTTGTAGCCGTCGATGTTGCGCACGCCGAGCTTCGACATCTTCTTGTAGCGCTCCTCCATCTCGCGCACCGCCCATTTGAGCGCGACCACCGCCTTCTTCGGATCGGTGACGACCGGCGTCAGCAGATGCGGGATGCCGTCATAGACGGAGAGTTCGAGCATCTTCGGATCGACCATGATCAGCCGGCACTGATCCGGCGGCAGCCGGTAGAGCAGGCTCAGGATCATGGTGTTGATGGCGACCGACTTGCCGGAGCCGGTGGTGCCGGCGATCAGCAGATGCGGCATGCGCGCGAGATCGACGATCACCGGCTCGCCGCCGATGGTCTTGCCGAGGCAGAGCGGCAGCTTCGCGCGTGGATTCGTTGTATTCGTCGACGCCGAGCAGCTCGCGCAAATAGACCTTCTCGCGCTTGCGGGTTCGGCAGTTCGATGCCGATGGCGTTGCGGCCCGGACACGACCGCGACGCGCGCGGAGAGCGCGCTCATCGAGCGGGCGATGTCGTCGGCAGAGCCCGATCACGCGCGACGACTTGATGCCGGGCGCGGGCTCGAGCTCGTAGAGCGTGACCACCGGGCCGGGCCGCGCATTGATGATCTCGCCGCGCACGCCGAAGTCCTCCAGCACGCTTTCGAGCGCCTCGGCGTTCTCCTGGATCGATCCTCGGTGCTCGAGCGCGATGCGGTCGCGCGCCTTCGGCGCCGACAAGCAGTTCGAGCGGCGGCAAGCTGCGTAGCTTCGAGCCGCTGCGGCTTGGGCGCGCCTTGCGCGGCGCTTGCGCGCTGCGCGCCGCGTCCTCGTCCTCGTCTTCCTCGTTCTTCGTCCTCCTCGTCTTCGTCGGCTTCGGCGCCGCGCGAGCCAGCCGGATCGTCGCCGAAGCGCGGCTCGACGCGGGCGTCGGACGGCTCGCGCGCGGCGCGCGTGACGCCATGCGCGCCGCGGAGCGACGCGCAGATCAGCGCGCCAGCCGGGCCTTGAGGCTCAGGAAGCCATGAACGAGCCAGCCGAGCGAGATCGACGCGCGCGCTCCTCCTCGTCCTCGTCGATGTCTTCCGCGCCTCGCGCTGCTTCCTGCCTCGTCGAGCTTGCGCGCTCTGCGTCGGCGACCGCTGGCCAGCCGAAGCCGATCGCCAGCGCGAAGGCAGCGACCGCGCCGAGGCCGCCGCCGAGCGCCGACGACGATCGCGCGCTGATGCCGAGCAGCGTCGCCGACCGGCGATCCAGCCGGCAGCCGCAGCATGGCGTCGCCGATCACGCCGCCGAGGCCGGCCGGCAGCGGCCAGCCGCGGTGCGCGGCAGGCAGGCGGCAAAGCCGGCGGCGAGCAGCACGCGCCGCGATCCAGAGCGACAGCCGCAGCCACTCGCGGTCGAACGGCGCGATGGGTCGCGAGGCGCCAGCCCCAGACCGCGACCGGCAGCACCAGCACGATCGAGGCGAGGCCGAACAGCTGCATCAGCAGGTCGGCGGCGATGGCGCCGGGCACGCCCGAGCAGGTTGCGCACCGGCGCGTCTGGTGGCGTGGCTGAAGCGACGGGTCCTGCACCGACCAGGTCGCGAGCGCGACCGCGAGCAGGATCGCGCAGCGCGATCAGCGCGACGCCGCCCAATTCGCGCAGACGCCGGCGCAGCATCGCTCGCGCAGGATCGTCCGGAGAGGAATCAGGCCTGTCGATAGCTGCGATCGATGGCCGACATGGCGCGATCCTCAACCGAGCACCGCGACGAGGCGATGCAGCGCCTCGGCGGTGGTTTCGCTGGTCCTGCACCATGGCGACGCGGATATAGTCCGGCGCCGGGATTGCAGCCGTCGGCGCTGTCGCGCGCGAGATAGCTGCCGGGAATGACGCGCAAGCCCGCCTCGCGCCAGAGCCTGCAGCGTCACCGCCTCGTCGCCGCCCTGCGGCCGACACGTCGAGCCAGAGGAAGAAGCCGCCGGCCGGGCGCGCGATAGCCGTAGCGGTCGCCGATGATCTGGTCGGCGAGATCGAATTTCTGCGACGTAGAGCCGGCGGTTCTCCTCGACATGGGTCTCGTCGCCGTAGGCGGCGATCGCGACCTCCTGCGCCGGCACCGGCACCTGCGGCGCGGCGATGTTGCGCAGTTCGAGGAAGCGCGCGAGGAAATTGCGGTCGCCGGCGACGAAGCCGACGCGCAGGCCCGGCAGGTTCGAGCGCTTCGACAGCGAGTGGAACACGACGACGTTGGCGAAGTCGCGGCCCGGACGCTTCGAGCATGCCGGGCGGCGGTGTCTGGCGTAGTAGATTTCGCGAATAGCATTCGTCGGCGAACACCAGGAAGCCGTAGCGGCGCGCCAAGGCCGACCAGCCGCGCGAGATAGGCGGCGCTCGCGACCGCGCCCTGCGGGTTGGACGGGCGAGGCGAGATAGAACGCGACGGTGCGCGCGAGCAGGTCGTCGGTCGAGCGCATCGAGATCGGGCAGGAAGCCGGTTTCGCGCGGTCGCCGGCAGATAGACCGGCTCGCAATGCGGCCGCGACCGCGCCGGCCGCATAGGCGGCGTAGAACGGATTGGGCATCAGGATCGCGGGGCGGCCGGCTCGGCCTGTGACGCAGCGCTTGGCGGCGATGCGCGGCCGAGGAACAGGCCTTCGCGCGTGCCGTTGAGCACCAGGACTTCGGTCTCGGGATCGACCGGGCGCGGCAGGCGCGAAGCGGCGGCCGAGCCAGGCGGCGGCGGCGCGGCGGAACCCGTCGGTGCCCCTTGTTCGCGGGATAGCGGCCGAACTCGTCGATGATGCGCTGCCAGCACCGGGCCGACGAACGGCGGAACGGCATGCTGCGGCTCGCCGACCGCCAGGTTGATCGCGGGCTTGCCGGGCTGGATGTCGGCCAGCAGCTCGTGCAGCCGCACGAACGGCGAGCGCATGTCGAGCGGCCCGGGCGGGCGAGGGCGGGGACTGTCGATCGGCAGCGGTCATGAACATCGACTACACGGCGGCGCGCGCCGCCGCACAAGGGACTCTCGATACCATAGGGGCGGCGAGGTTAAGGCGCGATTAACCATCGGCGCGGCGGCGAGGCGGCAGGGCGACACGCCATGCGGCACGCGACCACCAAAAGAAAGAGGCCCCGGTCTTGCGACCGGGGCCTCCCGACGGCGAGGGCGGTGCCGGGTATCCGCCCTAACCGTATCTGCTTGTGCGCGCTTACATGTTGTAGGCGCGCTCGCCGTGGTCGGTGAGGTCGAGGCCTTCGCGCTCCTGCTCGACCGAGACGCGCAGGCCGACCAGTGATGTCGACCACCTTGTAGATGATGAACGAGCCGACGCCGGACCACACCAGCGTCAGCAGCACGGCCTTGCATCTGCGCGATCACCTGCGTGCCGAAGTCGTAGTCGGCGATCTTGCCGGTGGTGTAGTCCATGATGCCGGTGCCGCCGAGCGCGGGGTTCACCAGGATGCCGGTGCCGATCGCGCCGACGATGCCGCCGATGCAGTGCACGCCGAACACGTCGAGCGCGTCGTCGTAGCCGAGCATGTTCTTCATCGTGGTGCAGAAGAACAGGCAGACCACGCCGGCGACCAGGCCGAGCACGATCGCGCCCATCGGGCCGGCGAAGCCGGCCGCCGGCGTGACGGCGACCAGGCCGGCGACGCAGCCCGACAGCGCGCCGAGCAGCGAGGGCTTGCCCTTGACCATCCACTCGGCGAACATCCAGGACAGCGCCGCCGCGGCGGTGGCGACGAAGGAGTTGATCATGGCGAGCGCGGCGCCGCCGGTGGCTTCGAGGTTGGAGCCGGCGTTGAAGCCGAACCAGCCGACCCACAGCAGCGAGGCGCCGATCATGGTCATGACCAGCGAGTGCGGAGGCATCAGTTCCTTGCCGAAGCCGGTGCGCTTGCCGACCATGAGCGCGCCGACCAGGCCGGCGATGCCGGCGTTGATGTGCACCACGGTGCCGCCGGCGAAGTCGATCGCGCCCCACAGGAAGACCAGGCCGGCGTCGGCCATGACCGCGTCGAGCTTGGCCTGCGCGGCCTTCTTGGCGGCGTCGTCGGTCGCGGCGGCCAGCGCCTTGGCGGCGGCGTCGATCGCGTCCGGGCCGGCCCAGTACCAGACCATGTGGGCGATCGGGAAGTAGACGAAGCGTCACCCAGAGCGGGATGAACAGCGCCACCGCCGAGAACTTCATGCGCTCGGCGAAGGCGCCGACGATCAGCGCCGGCGTGATCGCCGCGAACGTCATCTGGAAGCAGATGTAGATGATCTCGGAGATGTTGACGCCGACCGAGAAGGTCGCCGCCTGCGAATTCGGCGGTGACGCCCTTCAGGAACAGCTTGTCGAAGCCGCCGATGATAGGCCGAGCCGCCGGTGAAGGTGAGGCTGTAGCCGTAGATCACCCAGATCAGCGATGACGATGCAGACCGTGTAGAACACGTGCGTCAGCACCGAGAGCATGTTCTTGGGGCGGACCAGGCCGCCGTAGAACAGCGCGAGGCCGGGGATGGTCATCAGCAGCACGAGCACGGTCGAGGTCATCATCCAGGCGTTGTCGCCCTTGTTGACAGATTGCGGCGGCGGTGCGGCGCGGCGGCTGCGCTTCTGCGCGAGCGCCGGGAACGAGTCAGCAGGAACGGCGATGCCGGTCAGGGCAAGCGCCGCCAGTCCCGCGCGAGTAAGTGTCTTGAACGTCATGGTCGAACTCCTGTTCGCAATCTTGGATGCGCGGGTTCAGAGCGCGGCGGCGTCGGTTTCGCCGGTGCGGATGCGCACGGCGCTGTCGAGTGTCGAAGACGAAGATTTTGCCGTCGCCGATCTGGCCGGTCTTGGCGGCGGCGGTGATGGCCTCGACGACCTTGTCGACCTGGTCGGACGGGCACCGCGACCTCGATCTTGATCTTCGGCAGGAAGCTCACGGCGTATTCGGTGCCGCGATAGATTTCGGTGTGGCCCTTCTGACGCCCGTATCCTTTGACCTCGGTGACGGTCATGCCCGTGCACCCCGACCGCGGTCAGAGCGTCGCGGACCTCGTCGAGCTTGAAAGGCTTGATGATGGCCATGACGATTTTCATGGATTCAATCCCCGCTTGAGCCCGGCCCTGCGGAAGCCGGTGCGGGCGACTCACCATTGCCGTCGCCGCACGAAGCTCATGCCCGCGTGGGCAATGCCGCGAGCATGGAATCAAGCCCCGTGCCAGTTCGTCGGGCAGGGGTAACTCATTGGTAAGTCGTAATCGAATTATTTGGCGTGGAGATGGCCGGTAGGCGCGCAATCGGACGCCAGACTGCTCGCTAGCGCAATGATCGCCGGCAAGTACTGCCGAAATCGATTTAGATCATGACGGCGGTCACAGCGTCAGGTCGACTGCTCATTGGAGCCGAGCGCAGAATGCCTTGCTGGCGACCTCGGCAACGATGAGCCCGGCAACGAAGCCGCGGCCTCGCGGCCGGGGATTCGCTCGATGCGGCAATCGCCGCGATTATTGCAGCGCTTCGCCGTGCAGCGAGATGTCGAGCCCTTCGATCTCCTCTGTCGCGCGACCCGCAGCGGCACGAAGAAGCTCGATCACCTTGAGCATCACGAATGTGACGACGCCCGACCAGACCAGCGTCACGCGCAATGCCGTAGAGCTGGGTCAGCACCTGGCCGCCGTTGCCTTCGAGCAGGCCCGGTGCCGGTGTTCCCGGACCGACAGGCGGCGACCGCGAACACGCCGGCCAGCAGCGTGCCGGTGACGCCGCCGATGCCGTGCACGCCGAACACGTCGAGCGAATCGTCATAGCCGAGCTTCTGCTTGAGCTTGGTGCAGGCCCAGTAGCAGATGCGCGCCGGCGACGAGGCCGATGACGATGCCGTGCCACGGCAGCACAAAGCCGGACGCCGGCGTGATGGTGCCGAGCCCGGCGACCGCGCCGGAGATCATGCCGAGCACCGACGGCTTGCCGCGGTCCACCACTCCAGCAGCATCCAGGTCAGCGCGCCGGCGCAGGCGGCGAGATGGGTCGCCACGATCGCGAAGCCGGCGCGCGAACCGGCGCCGAGCGCCGAGCCGCCGTTGAAGCCGAACCAGCCGACCCAGAGCAGGCCGGTGCCGATCACCGCGAGCGACAGATCGTAAGGCGAGAAGTTCTCGCTGCCGTAGCCGCGGCGCGCTGCCGAGCACATAGGCGGCGACCAGTCCGGCGATGCCGGCATTGAGATGCACCACGGTGCCGCCGGCGAAGTCGAGCACGCCCGCGCGTCGCCGAGGAAGCCGCCGCCCCAGACCCAATGCGCGATCGGCACATAGACCAGCAGCAGCCAGCCGATCGCGAACCAGATGAAGGCGGAGAAGCGCATGCGGTCGGCGACCGAGCCCGCGACCAGCGCGACGGTGATGATCGCGAAGGTCATCTGGTAGATCATGAACAGCGATTTCCGGGATGGTCTTGGCGAGCGGGCTGATCGTCGTCCATGCCCATGCCGCGCAGCAGCAGCGCGGTCGAGACGTGCCGATCGCCGGCGCCGTCGCCGGTGAAGGCGAGGCTGTAGCCGATCGACCACCCACAGCACCGAGCCGAGCGCCACGCGCAGCAGGCGTCTGCGCCATGGTGGCGAGCACGTTCTTCTTGCGCACCATGCCGGCAGTAGAACAGCGCCAGGCCCGGGATGGTCATCATCAGCACCAGGCGGTGGCCGCGATCATCCAGGCGGTGTCGGCGGCGTCGATCTTGGCGGCGGTGCGGCCTCGGCGAATGCCGGTGGCGCAGCACAGCGCACGGCACAGTGGCCATGCCGCCGAGCATGCGGATGGCTGACGCTTCGTCGTCATCGATGTCCCCCTTGATGGAAGCGCCGCGGTGGCGCCAGCAACTGTGCCGCCAGCTTCGGCTCCCCAGCCCGCGCTGGTGGTTCGGTTTAAAGCGCGTCGGTGTCGGTCTCGCCGGTGCGGATGCGCACGCGCGCGGTCGATGTCGTGGACGAAAATCTTGCCGTCGCCGATCTGGCCGGTCTTGGCGGCGTTGGTGATCGCCTCCACCACCTTCTCGACCTGGTCGTCGTCGACCGCGACTTCGATGCGCACCTTGGGCAGGAAATTCACGGCGTATTCGGCGCCGCGATAGATTTCCGTGTGGCCCTTCTGGCGGCCGTAGCCCTTGACCTCGGTGACGGTCATGCCGTGCACGCCGACGCCGGTCAGCGCGTCGCGAACGTCCTCGAGCTTGAATGGTTTGATGATGGCGATGACCAGTTTCATGGATCGTCCCGCGATGAAGCGGCCCGGCGAGCCGCGGAATAACGCCGATCGATCGCGACCTCGATGCCGGCGCAAGGGCCAGAACGTCCGGCATCGTGCGCACGATATCGGCAATGAGAACAAAGATTAAGCGGATCGCTGCGATTTATCGCCGCTGTGGTCAATTGCTCAGGCAGGTCGGGCATTGATCGGCCAGCGGGCAGGGCCGACTTAGGCTCGGTCCGCCCGCCGCTCGCGCACCAGTCCCTCCTGGGCGACCGACGCCACCAGCGTGCCGTCGCGCGGCGAAGATCAGCCCGCGCGACGAAGCCGCGGGCGCCCTGCATGTTCGGGCTGTCCTGGGCGTAGAGCAGCCACTCGTCGGCGCGGAACGGGCGGTGCAGCCACAGCGCATGGTCGAGGCTCGCCGCCATGATGGTCTTCTCGAACACGCTGCGGCCGATGCGGCAGCAGCGCGGTATCGAGCAGCGTCATGTCGGAGGCGTAGGCCAGCACGCAGCGATGGATCGCCGGATCGTCCGGCAGCCGGCCGGTGGCGCGGATCCAGACGTTGAAGCGGCCGTCCTCGATCTTCTTGCCGAGGTAGCGGCCGTATTCGACCGGCCGCAGCTCGATCGGCCGCTCGCGCTCGTAATAGCGCCGCACCGGCTCCGGCATCATCGGCAGCACGCGCTCCTTGATCTCGGCTTCGCTCGGCAGCTCGTCGGGCGATGGGCACGTCCGGCATCTTGGCCTGATGCGTCGAGGCCGTCCTCGTCGCGTGGAACGACACCGACATGATGAAGATCGGCTGGCCGTGCTGGATCGCCTTCACGCGGCGGGTGGTGAAGCTCTTGCCGTCGCGGATGCGCTCGACGTCGTAGATGATCGGCACCTTGGGATCGCCGGCGAGCAGGAAATAGGCGTGCAGCGAATGCGGCGGCCGGTCCTGCATCGACCGTGCGGCAGGCCGCGACCAGCGCCTGGCCGATCACCTGGCCGCCGAACACCCGCTGCCAGCCGACCTGCGGGCGAGCGCCCGCGGAACAGGTTCACCTCGAGCTGTTCGAGGTCGAGGATGTCGAGGAGGGTCTGGATGGCGGACATTGGGTTGGTAGACATGTGGTTGGTTGATATGTGGTTGGTAGGAATGCAGTTGGTAGACATGGGGCGATGCCAACTGCGGCGATGGCAAGTTGACGGGTTCGCCCGAACTCAGCAATACAAGCCGTTCGCAGCCTGCCAACGCAATCCCCTGTGAGGAAGGCCGGAACGGATTTCAGTTGTTTTCCGCCATACGATCCATCTTTGGCGGAGAATTCAATTCGGTCCGATAGAGCCGCATCGTGAATTCGCCGTTTGTTCTTTGCGTAGGCCGGACGGATGTCGCGGGGTTTCTATGGTCACGACTCTGGCAGTTCAGGCTCCGGTCGGGTGACGAGAAGGACATGCCGCGCGTATTCGATTGCTTCACGTTCTTCAATGAGCTGGACGTTCTGGACATCAGGCTGGCGGAGCTTGATCCGCTGGTGGATTATTTCGTGATCGTCGAGGCCACGCGGACCTTCACGGGAAAATCAAAGCGCCTGCACTATGCTGACAACCGGCAGCGGTACGATCGCTATTCTCACAAGATCATTCATATCGTCGTCGACGATCTTCCCCTCGATGCGCCGACCCATTGGATCAGAGAGGCGCATCAGCGCAATGCCATCATGCGCGGTCTCACGCAGGCCCGTCCCGACGACCGCATTATCATCTCGGATTGCGACGAGATTCCAAAACCCGAGTTGCTGCGGCGAGTGCTCCGCTATCGGGCTTGTCGCGTCGGATCGTCGCCTTTTGGTGCGACAATTATTTTTATCGCCTCAATCTCCGCAATGACGCCCACGATCATCGGCTGAGCCCCTGCCTCCTGACGATGGGCGCGCTCAAGTCGCCGCAAAAGATTCGCGAAATTCCGTTTCGCTTCTCGAAGCGGCGCTACCTGAGGCCGCTCGCGGCGCCGGTTGCCAGCTACCGGGTCTTGCGCCGTCTTGGGACGTTTCTTTGGCCGACGATTGTCTGGAATGGCGCGTGGCATTTCACCCGCATGGGTGACGTGGCCGCCGTCAATCTCAAGATCGTATCCGACAGCCATGCCGATGAGAGTACGGAGATGACCGAAGCGGAATTCAACGCCTGTCTGTCCCAACTTGTGAAAACCCCGCTGCAGGAGTTGCCATTGACCATCCAACAAAACCGGTACGCTCATCTGATCGCGTAAGCGGCGAGGCTCACGCCTTCGGCAGCCTGATCCAGTGCGGCAGAAGCAGGTCGCTGTGCGTCGGTTACGCCGGGAAACCAGGGCTGCGGCGCGATGACCACCTGATTTGAATGCTGGGCGAGCCAAGCTCCCCACCAGCTCAACGACGAATTGGCGATGACGTGGTGCCGGCATGCTGCCATCAGGCGCAGATCGTCGATGGCGGCGTCCGGCCCGTTGGCGTCGACGAACACGACATCCGGCGCAGCGAATGACTGTCCGGCACCATCCGATATCATCGGAGAATAGGAAAATGCGCGGTTGCTGTTGGAAGCGACGAATATGCTGGAGCGCCGCGTCGTAGTAGGAGCGGGCACAGACCAAAGCGGGGCCGGTTCGGTGGTCAAGATAGTCGCCACGGCGGACGTGCAGACAGATGGAGTTCGCGGCCCCGATGCGATCGAGCCAGGCGCGGTTGACATCCGACGGCGGGCTTGAGGGGCGAATTTCGTTACGGATCAGATCGGCAATGTTTTCGAAGTATCGATAGGACTGCCAATAGCCGCTCAGATAGATCGACCCCGACAACTTTTCGAAGGCGGGGTCGTAGCGGAACGAGTCGCGCTCGCCGAACACCTTGTATGCGTGCCCGCCGATCCGATGCGTGGTCGGAAAGCGATCGTGAAATGCATCGGTTAGTCGTCGGCCAAGAGCGCCAGGAAGGCGGAAATGGCGGCGATGAATTTTGCGTTGGGCCGTCGCGCACGATCTCGGCGTCGATCGGATAGCGATCGAGCACGAACGGCCGGTCCGAGGCAAATCGCGGCGTGCAGTCGAGCACCAGCCGCGCGCCCAGCCGTTTGGCCAAGGCGCGTCCTGCCGCATATTGGAACAGCTGGTTGCCGAGTCCACCCTGCATGTGGGTTGCGACTCTGGCCGAAAGCGGCTGCAGACCGCCAGGACGGTCACTCGCCATCGGGCCGCTTACCCATTTGGGCGTGAAAAGGACGGCCGATCGGACGTTTCTCGATGACGACTAGATCGTGATAGACGAAAATTCCGTATGTCGTTGCTGCAAAGTCGCGAATTGCGCTTTGCAAGCGTCGCCCTCCAGGTACCAGCGCTTGCAATGCGGTCGATTAGCGCCTTGGCGAATTCGACGAAGGTGCCTTGGTCGACGAAAACCACCCTCGTGCGTCTCGCCAATAGCGTGCAATGCAGATCCTCGCAGAGATAGATGCCGCGCTCCGACAATCGCGGATAGAGATATTCGAAAGCTTGCGAATTTGATGCCGGCCGACGTGACTTCCATCGTCGATCACCGACATCGAGCCGCCGCCGAGCCGGTCGATGGCCGCTTCCAGCACCTGTCAGATCAGACTGATCTCCGATGATCACCGTGTTCTCGGGGTCGACGCGCTTCCGCACAAGCAGGATCGATGTCGATACCGACGATCCGTGCGTTCGGGCCGAAATACTTCCGCCAGATTTCGAGCGAACCGCCGCGGCTTACACCGATCTCGAGGATGCGCAGCGGCATCCTGTTGGCGCAGCGGCTCGAAGTGCCGCTCGTAGATTTCCAGATAGTGATGCCACTTCTGGGCAATGCGACCTTTATGGGCATAAAAAATCGTTTCCAGTTCGCCGGTGGGCTGCACGATTTGTCGCGGCGCATCACGCTTCGACAGGCCCCATGCGTCTGCCGGATTCGACTGGCGCTCTTTCTTGCGCACGCGATCGATCATGGCCTGGAGCTTGCGCCCGACGAACGAACTCATGGAGCACTTCCGCGAAAACGAACGCCACCGACTGCACCGACCGAGCGCCTGCCGCGGGACCTCACCGTCACTTGGCTACCTATATTCAGTATACGCCACCGCCGTCCATCAGAGCGTTAACGATCGTCTGATTTTGGATTCAGGGTGTGGCTGACAGCGGGGACGATCGCTATCTCATTGGGTAGGTTCGTGCAATGAGACGACCATGAACAGTGAAGGCGCCAGGGACGTCGACATCGCAATCGCCGGGGCCGGCTTTGCCGGCCTGTCGCTGGCGGTCGCACTTCGCCAAGCGCTGGGCGAGTCGTTTCACGTCGTCGTTGTCGACCCCGCGCTCGATCGCGCCGGCGACGACCCGCGCGCGTCGGCCATTGTTGCCGCGGCGCGGCGGCTGTTCGAGGCCATCGGCGTGTGGCAGCAGGTTGCCCCGGTCGCGCAGCCGATCCTCGACATGGTGGTCACCGACAGCCGGCTGAACGACGCCATGCGGCCGACCTTCCTCACCTTCGACAGTGAAGTCGCGCGGGATGAGCCGTTCGCGCACATGGTTGAAAATGCTCCGCTGCTCGCGGCCCTGGTGGCGCAAGCGCGGGCTGCCGGGGTCGAATTGCAGGGCGACCGCCGTCGGCGGTTTCGATCGCCGGGCGCGGTCGGATCGCGATACGGTTGCAAGACGGGTCAGCGCTCGCCGCCCGGTTGCTGATCGCGGCCGATGGCGCGCGCTCGTCGATCCGCGAGCAGGCCGGTATCGCTACCCACGGCTGGCAATATGGCCAGTCAGGCATCGTCACCACCGTGCGCCACGAGCGCGACCACAATGGCCGTGCCGAGGAGCACTTCCTGCCGGCCGGGCCATTCGCGATCCTGCCGCTCAAGCGCGATGCCACCGGCCACCGCTCCTCGATCGTCTGGACCGAAGAAACCAACGAAGCCGAGCGCATCGTCGCGCTCGACGATGCCGGATTTCATGCCGAACTGGAAAAGCGCTTCGGCCTGCATCTCGGCGAGATCGAAGCGGCGGGACCGCGCCGCGCGTTTCCGCTCGGCCTGCACGTTGCGCGCTCGTTCGTGGCCGAGCGCATCGCGCTGGTTGGCGACGCCGCGCATGTGATCCATCCGATCGCGGGGCAGGGGCTCAACATGGGGCTGAAGGACGTCGCCGCGCTCGCCGAAACCATCGTCGATGCCGCGCGGCTCGGGCTCGATCCGGGCTCGCCGGTCACGCTTGAGCGCTATCAGCGCTGGCGTCGCTTCGACACCATGGCGATGGGCGTCGCCACCGACGGGCTGAACCGGCTGTTTTCGAACCGCTCGGACGTGCTGCGCCTCGCGCGCGACGTCGGGCTCGGCCTGGTCGACCGCCTGCCCGCGCTCAAGGACCTGTTCATCCGCCAGGCCGCCGGCCTCACCGGCGAGGTGCCGAAGCTGCTGAAGGGCGAGGCGCTGTGAGCCTCACGTAAACGGCACCGGCAGGATCTGCTCCTGGAATGCCTTGCGCTGTTCGATGCCGAGGAACCAGCGTTCGACATTGTCGAGTCCGAGGCCTTGGCGATCCGGCACCAGCTTGCGGTAGCGGTAGGTGATCAGCCCGACCGGGATGTCGCCCATCGAAAAAGTGTTGCCGGCGACGAACGCGGTCTTGGCGAGCTGCGCGTCGAGCATGCGCAACGCGGCGGTGGTCTTCTCGCGCGCTTCGTCGATGTGGGCGTGGTCGCGCTTCTCCGGTGGCGTGCGGATCAGGCCCCAGAACAGGCCGATGGATCGCCGGCGCGCAGACCGTGAGCATCCAGTCCATCCATTGGCTGGCGCGGGCGCGCTCCTGCAGGCTTGCCGGCTCGAGCGTGCCGGCGCCGTACTTGGCGGCGAGATAGCGCACGATGGTGTTGGATTCCCACAGGATGAAGCCGTCGTCTTCCTCCAGCGTCGGCACCAGCGAGTTGGGGTTCATCGCCAGATAGAACGGCTCCTTGGTGCGGCCGAAGGCGCCGCCGACGTCGATGCGCTCGTGCGGGATGCCGAGCTCGCCGATCGCCCACATCACCTTCTGCACGTTGATGGACGTGTTCCGCCCCCAGATTTTGAGCATTGTTGTTGTCCTTCCACTTACCGTCATGCCCGCGAAAGCGGGCATCCAGTATTCACGGGATGCCTGTGAAGTCCGTCGTCGTCAAAAAGCGGTGGTCGGGGAGAACCGGATCATCCGCCTGCGCGGGTGATGACACCAGGAAGGGCGGCGTCAGTCCAGCCGGCGGGCTTCTTCCGGCAGCATGATCGGGATGCCGTCGCGGATCGGATAGGCGAGCTTGGCGGAGCGGGAGATCAGCTCCTGGCGGGCGCTGTCGTATTCCAGCGGCCCCTTGGTCACCGGGCAGACCAGGATTTCGAGGAGCTTGGGATCGACGCTGCCGGCGGGGCGGTCGGGCGACGTGTCGGTCATGACGGGAAGTCGCCTGGGCGCTCAGCGCCGGCGCACGCTCTGCTGCCGGCGGGTCGGCGGCGAGCCCATCGGCCGGTTGGTATCCTTGTGGCGGAAATTGATGCGGCCGCGATTGAGATCGTAGGGCGACACCTCGATCACCACCCGGTCGCCGACGCCGGTGCGGATGCGGAACTTGCGCATCTTGCCGGACATGTAGGCGAGCAGCTCGTGCTCGTTGTCCAGCTTGACGCGGAAATTTCCGTCCGGCAGGACCTCGGTCACGGTGCCATCGAATTCGAGCAGGTCTTCTTTCGACATATCGGGTCCTCCGATCCCATTATCGCGCGGGCCGGCGGCGTATGGCCGCCGGAATGATGCTTGGCCCGCGGCGCTGGCCGCATGAAGCCGACCGAGGCGATGCTGCCGTCGCCGCCGCTGCGCGATGGCGCCGCAGGCTGCTGGTGCTGCTGGCTGTTGCGTTGATGCTGACTTCGGCTGGCCTTGGCGGTGCGGCTTGCTGATGGATCGTTGCGTCCCGGATGCGCCGACTGTTGCGAACGCGGCTGTGACGGCTGCTGCGTTCTGCCGTTGCCGGCTGTGCTGCTGCTTCTTGCCCTGGCCGTGCGGCTGGCGCGGCTCTTGCGGCGTGGCTGGCGTGGCCGTTCGCGCTGCGGCTCGGCATGACGGGCGCTGCGCTGGTCGGTCGCCGGGATCGCGATGCGGATCAGCTTCTCGATGTCGCGCAGATAGGCGCGCTCCTCGGCGTCGCAGAACGAGATCGCGATGCCGTCGGCGCCGGCGCGCGCGGTGCGGCCGATGCGGTGGACGTAGCTCTCCGGGATGTTCGGCAGGTCGAAGTTGATGACGTGGCTGATGCCCTCGACGTCGATGCCGCGCGCGGCGATGTCGGTCGCCACCAGGGTGCGGACCTTGCCGGCGCGGAAGGCGGCCAGCACGCGCTCGCGCTGGCTCTGCGACTTGTTGCCGTGGATCGCCTCGGCCGCGATCTGCGCCTTGGCGAGCGCGCGCACGACCTTGTCGGCGCCGTGCTTGGTGCGGGTGAAGACCAGCACGCGGTCGATCGGCTCGCTGCGCAGCAACTGCGCCAGCAGCGCGGGCTTGGCGCCGCGGTCGACGAGGATCACGCGCTGCTCGATGCGCTCGACCGTGGTGGCGGCCGGCGTCACCGCGACGCGGACCGGGTCCTTCAGCATGGAATTGGCGAGCTCGGTGATCTCGCGCGGCATGGTGGCCGAGAAGAACAGCGTCTGGCGCTTGGCCGGCAGCTTGCCGACGATGCGCCGGATGTCGTGGATGAAGCCCATGTCGAGCATGCGGTCGGCTTCGTCGAGCACGAAGACCTCGACGCGGTCGAGCGTGACGGCGCGGTGCTGACATCAGGTCGAGCAGGCGGCCCGGGTGTCGCGACCAGCACGTCGACGCCGTGCGCCAGCGCGCGGATCTGCGGGTTGATGTTCACGCCGCCGATGGCGAGCGCCACCGATCGGGCGCAGGTAGCGGCCGTAGGCCTTGAAGCTGTCGACGATCTGCGCCGACAGCTCGCGCGTCGGGCTCAGCACCAGCACGCGGCAGGTCTCGCGGCAGCGGCCGTTGGCGGTTGGTCGGCGAGGCGATTGAGGATCGGCAGCGCGAAGGCGGCGGTCTTGCCGGTGCCGGTCTGGGCGATGCCGACGACGTCGCGGCCTTGCATGCACTTGCGGGATGGTCTGGGCCTGGATCGGCGTCGGGGTGGCGTAGTGTTCGTCGGCGAGGGCGCGGGTGATCGGCTCGGCGAGGCCGAGATCGAGAAAAGCAGTCAATTGAGAATCTTTCATATGGCGAGGCCGGCCGCGCGCGATGTGCTGCGGCCGCGGTCGCGGGGGACAAATAGACACCCCGCGTGTCTGGGCTGTCGATGAATGTGCTGGATGCGAAGGGTCGAAAACCAAGACGTGGAATTCGTTCACGCGACCCGTAAGCGGCCGATCAGCGGCCAAATCGCTCTCAACAGCCGGTCACATAGCGCTTTAATGGGGAGAATTCAAGGCCGTATCGTCGGACATGCGCTTAATGGCCGGGTAACGCTCACTGCAGCGCGGTCTCGCCGCCGGTGGCCTTCTTGGCGAGCTCGATCTCGGTCACCGCGACCAGGATCTCGGCGCGGGTCTTGAGGTCGGGCGCTTCGAGCAGCGCCTGCTTCTCGGCGGCGCCGTAGGGCGACATCATCGCCAGCGCGTTGACCAGCGCCTCGTTGGGCGCGTTCTCGATGCCCTGCCAGTCGGCCTTGAGATTGTTGGCCTCCAGGAAGTCCTTGAGCGCCTTCAGCAGCGCCTCGCGGTCGACCTCGTCCTCGCCCTTGCGGGCGACGAAGTCGTCGGTGAACGGCTCGAAGCTGACGCGGCATTGGCGATAGGGCGTCGTCGACGTCGAGCTCTTCCTCGATCCGGAAGCGGGCGATGCCGGTCAGCTGGATCAGGTAGCGGCCGTCGCCGGACTCGGCGATCTGGGTCAGGCGGCCGACGCAGCCGATCTTGTAGAGCGCGGGCTTGTCCTCGCGTGCCGGGATGCGCGGGATCGGGCTGGATCATGCCGATCGAGGCGAAGGCCCGAGCGCAGCGCGTCGTCGATCATCGCGAGATAGCGCGGCTCGAAGATGTTGAGCGGCATTGCCCGCGCGGCAGCAGCAGCGCGCCCGGCCAGCGGGAACACCGGGATCACGTCGGGCAGGTCGCCAGGACCGTGATAGGTCACGTTCATCGCCGTCACTCACGTCAGCCGCATCTGCTGCGGCATGCTTGAAGCAGGCGAGCATCGCGCGTCCTCACGCAAACAGGATCGACGACAGCCGCTTGCGGCCCTCTACGGTCGCTTCGTCGGTCGGGCCCCAGGCCTCGAAAAACTGCACCAGCTGCTTGCGCGCGCCGTCGTCGTTCCATTTGCGGTCGCGCCGCACGATCTCGATCAGGTTGTCGACCGCTTCCGCCCGCTTGCCCTTGCTGTTGAGCGCGACCGCGAAGTCGAAGCGCGCCTGATGGTCGAGCCGGATTGGCCTCGACCTTCTGCTTCAGCTCGTCGAGCGGGCCGACCGACTGCGCCTGCTCGGCGACGTCGAGCGCGGCGCGCGCGGCGGCCACGGCGCTGTCGTTGCGCTTGGCCTCCGGCACCATCGCGAGCGTCTGCTTGGCCTGCTCGATCGCGCCGGTCTGCGAGATAGGAGCGGGCAAGCCCGGCCAGCGCCGCGACGTTGGTGCCGTCCTGCGGCCAGCAGCGTGGCATAGAGACTGGCGGCGGTGGTGGCGTCGCCCTGCGCCAGCGCGGCGTCGGCCGCCGCGAGCGCGTCCTTGTCCTCGCCGCCGATCTTGCCCTTGGTGAGCCGCTCCAGGAACTGCGATGACCTGGCTTTCCGGCAGCGCGCCCATGAAGCCGTCGGCCGGCTGGCCGTTGACGAAGGCGATCACCGCCGGGATCGACTGGATGCCCATCTGGCCCGGCATCGCCGGGTGCTCGTCGATGTTCATCTTGACCAGCTTGACCTTGCCCTTGGCGGCGCGGACCGCCTTTTCCAGGATCGGCGTGAGCTGCTTGCAGGGGCCGCACCAGGGCGCCCAGAAGTCGATCAGCACCGGCTGGCGCTTCGATTCCTCGATCACGTCCTTCACGAAGGTCTGGGTGGTGGTGTCCTTGATCAGCCCGTCGCCGGCGGGCGCCGGCCCGGCCGTGACGGTGACGTTCATCTTTGGTCCAGTTTCCTGCAGCATGTCGTCCTTGCCCTTGCGGGCTTGCCCCGCGACGTTCTGATTGTCGAATTATGCCCGATTACATGGGGTCTCGGGAACTGATTGCAATCGCCTCGACGCGGTCCGCCAGCGCCGGCCGAGACCGGCACGATCCGCGGCGGATGGCCGGTCGCGTCAAGGAACCGCACCAGGTCGTCGCGCGCGATGGTGGTGGTCATGGTGTTGCCGCAGCGGGATGAAAATTGAATCGGCGCTGCGCCATCAGGGCGGCGTCGAGCACCACCGTGACCCGGCGGCCGGTGTCGTTGAGCGCCGCAAACGGCGTCACCGCGCCGGGCTCGATGCCCAGCGTTTCGCGCATCAGTTCGGCGGAGCCGAACGAGAAACGGCCGTTGGCGCCGAGCGCCCGGTGCAGCGATTTGAGCTCGATCGCGGCGTCCTCGAGCGCGCTCACGAGGTAACAGCGCGCCCTTCTTGTCGCGCAGGAACAGGTTTTTGGTGTGCCCGCCGGGGATCTTGCCGCGCAGCGCCTGCGATTCCTCGACCGTGAACAGCGGCGGATGCGTCACGGTCGCGTGGGCGATGCCGAGCCGGTCGAGCATGGCGAACAGGTCGTCGGGGGTCGCGGGCATGACGGCGACTTATGCCGTCCGCGGCGGGCGATGCCAATCCGGCCGCCGGCGGGATTTGTGGCCAAAGCGGGCCGGTCGCTCACACAATCTTTAAGACCGCAACGATAAATAGGCCCAGACGACGGCGAGACGGGCCAAGGTCGGGCGACAGTTGCATTGGCGGGTGCCATTTGGCATAGCTTGCCCGGCGCGGCCCGGTCCAAACCAGGACCGACCGCCATACCCAACGGATGCGGGTGTAGCTCAGGGGTAGAGCACGACCTTGCCAAGGTCGGGGTCGAGGGTTCGAATCCCTTCGCCCGCTCCAGTTCTTCCTTCAATCTCAGTTCGATCGCGCATGCCGCGCGCGTACATCGCGCTGTGAGCGTAGCATTGCTGGCTTGCGGAACATTGTTCCCCAGCCTCGGCAAACGATCACCGTCCGACGACCTTGCCAATCACCCTTTCCGCGTCGGCGGGCGCATCGTTGCCGACCCAGACGACGTAGCGGTCGGCGCGGACCAGCATCAGGCGCGCGTCATAGGCTTTGCGCCCGTCCGCCAGACTGTCGCGCACGATTTTCAACGGCACGCGAAGCGACGTCGCCGCCGTCTCGAATGCTGCGACGGCCGCATCGTCCGCGCCGAACGCCAGCAAGGTGAAATCCGGTCCAAGCTCCTCGAACACATGCCGTCCGCTCGACAGAACCTGCGGCGGCAGGTGATGCCCGGCCCTGGCCGTGAACGAATGCGTGCCGATTCGCGCTGCACGCGCTCCCCGGCGGCCCCCACACGATCGACGAGCCTTCATAGTGCGGTGCGTAGGTCATCGCCCGCGTTGGCGTCGCGGTCATGGATGCTTTCCAAGCGCGCTCGAATTCCTCGCGGTCGCGCTCCGGGCTGTAGCGATCGAGGAAATCCCGGTCGGCCTCGATGCGCGCGAGGATGAAGTCCTTGGCGGTTTCCCAGAAGATCGGTTGCCGCTCTTCCGTGTAGGTGTCCAGCAAAGCCTCGCTGCCCCAGCCGTTCAGGCGCGCGGCAAGCTTCCAGCCGAGATTGACGACGTCGTCGAGGCCATTGTTGAGGCCGTAGCCGCCATAGGGCGGATGACTGTGCGCGGCATCTCCGGCGATGAAGACGCGACCGACCCGGTATTTGTCGGCGACCGCAATGCGCAAGTCCCAGAAGCCCACATAGTCGAACTCGCACTTGAACGTGAATCCTGTCGCCTTCTCCATGAGGCCCTGGAAGTCGTAGTTGTCCCTGGTGGTGTTGTGCGGCACCGGCGCATGAAAGAAGAACGTATCCTCCGCGTCGACCCGCCCGAAAAACCGCCAGTGGCCCTTGAGCTCCGGGTCCATCGCCCGATAGGTCGCGCGCGGCGGGAATCGCTTCAGGCCTGCTTCAAGCTCCGGTGAGCGGATGACCGTGAGCACCATGAGCTGGTCGAAGTTCTCTCCGCCCCGCGCGATGCCGACTTGTTCGCGCACGACCGAGTGGCTGCCGTCGCAACCGATTGCATAGTCCCCCTCGAGCACCTCGCGCTTGCCGTCCTGTGCGACCATGCCGACGCGAACGCCGTCCTGATCCTGCTCGATGGAATTGACCGTCCAGCCCGTCCAACTTTCGATGCCGGGAAACTCCGCCATCCGGTCGCGCAGCACGCGTTCGGTCAGATATTGCGGGACCCGCTCGCTGTTCTGGAAATAGTACTGGTTGACCACCTCGCGAAATGGCGGCGAGTACCAGTATTCGGTGCTGAGGTTCATGTACGCCGTCACGCCGCTCAGGGAAAAGTCGGGCGGCAGCACGCGGGCGGCGCGGACCTTCTCAAGCAGGCCCCAGGAATAGAAATGCTCCATGGTGCGCTGTTGGAGCCCCTGTCCCTTCGGGATGCGATGCTCCTGCGTGCGCCGCTCGACGATCGCGCTCGTAATCCCGCGTTGGGCGAGCTCGATGGCCATCGCCATGCCAACCGGGCCGCCGCCGACAATCACGACGTGTTGTTTCTTCTTTGCAGGCGACATGTGGGTACCAAAAACCTGATCGAGGCGTGCCGACCTTCATACGCGGCAGCCGGTTGCCGGTCCATATATCGCGGTCTTTCCGTCGTCTGTGATGTGCCTCAATGCGCGCGTGATTGGCTGGACGTGCTTGGCGGGTGCGTGGAGCCGGGATTCCGGCGCATCGGCAAACGAACGCGGTGTCCCGATCATTGAGAGACACAAACCTCCGGCCCTATCTGTCAGGCTCGGACGCAACGGCGTCCTGTTCCAAGCAACGGAGGTCACAATGCGTACAACCCAAGCCGTCCTTGACAGCCACCTGGCGTGTTTTGGCGCGAGAGACCTGGATGGCACTCTCTCCGACTATGCCGAGAACGCGATCCTGTTCACGCCCGAAGGCGCGTTGAAGGGCCCCGACGAAATCAAGCCGCTGTTCGAGCGGTTGCTCGCGGAGTTCGGCAAGCCCGGCGCGTCGTTCTCCATGAAGCAGATGTCCGTTGATGGCGACTACGCCTACATCATCTGGTCAGCGCAGACGGCAGACAACGTCTACGAATTGGCCACCGATACCTTTGTCGTGCGCAACGGCAAGATTGTCGTGCAGTCCTTCGCCGGAAAAATCACGCCGAGGACCCAAGGCGAGCGCCGCGCAGCGGCCTAAGCGGATGTTCCTTGCAAGGATGGGCGCGGTCGTTCCTCACGCCGTCAGCGTGTTTTTATAGATGGCGCCGTCCTTCATGATGATCTTGAAGTTCCTGGCGGGGTCGGCGATCAGGTTGATGTTCTCCAGCGGATTTCCGTCGACCAGCAGCAGGTCGGCTAGCGCCCCCTGCTCCACGACACCGAGCTTTCCCGGGTAAGGATTGCGCTTGCCGGACAGCGCCAGCAGTTCAGCGTTGGTCCCGGTCGCCATGGCGAGCGCTTGCGCGGGCGTGTACCAACGCGCAAGCGAGGCGAGAATGGCTCCCTGGCGCTGCGCCAGCGCGCGGGAGAACAGAACATCGGTGCCCCACGCGGTCTTGATCTTGTACTTCTTCGCCAACGCGTAGGTTGGGGCGATACCGCCGAACACCTCATCCGCCTTGGCTCGCTCGACCGAACCCACCGGAAAGCCTTGTCGCAACTCGTCGGGGAGCGGCTGCAAGCTCAACCAGACGCCCTTCTCGGCGATCAGCCTGGCGGTTGCATCGTCCATCAGGAATCCGTGTTCGATGCACTTCACGCCGGCAGCAACAGCCAGCTGGACCGCATCCGACGTAAACGCGTGCGCGGCGATGTAGGTGCCCCAATTGTTGGTGATTTCAACCGCGGCCCGCAGTTCGGCTTCGGTGAAGGTAGTGACGTCGAGTGGGCTGTGCGGCGACGATACCCCGCCGCCCACCGTCAACTTGATCTGGGAGGCCCCTTGCATGAACTGTTCGCGGATGCGCACGCGCACCTCGTCGGGGCTGTCCACGATCAGGCTGCCGCCAAGCTGCTCCATGCGGGTGAGCATGCCGCCGATCGTCCGCGGCAGATCGGAGAACTGGCGGAAATCCCCATGCCCGCTGGTGACCGTGATCATCGGGCCGGATGGATAGATGCGCGGGCCCTTGACGATGCCCGCGTCGATGGCGCGCTTGAGACCGAACGCCGGCCCGCCCATGTCGCGAACGGTGGTGAAGCCGCGCATCAGCGTGTCTGTCGCCTCGTCTCCGGCCGCGAGAATATTGAAGGCGAAGTCCCCGAGCGCCTGGGCCGGACTGAGCCGCGCCAAGAAGGTGTGCCAATGCGCGTCGATCAGGCCGGGCATCAGGGTCCGGCCGCCACCCTCGATCAATGCGCATGTCGGCCTTGCGATCGACGGCGGTTGGCGGGGACGAGATCGTTTCGATCTTGTTGGCGCGCACAAGAACATTCGAGGGCGCGGAAAGCGCACCGCTCTTGCCATCGAATATGCGGACGTTCTGAAAAAGCGTCGCCGCAGAAGGCGCGGCCATTTCCGCACGGACCGGAGATGACAGACCAACGCCTAAGAACGGGAGCGCGCCCACGAACCGTCGGCGAGACATGCGGGCCATTGCAGCGCTCCTCTAATGACTGCCGCCAGCGACTATGCCGCCAGCGACTATACAGACTATCGCGTCCGAGGGCCTCGGTGCCCCGGCCCGAAGGGACGACTTCTGTTCACGCAATCTCCGACCGTTACGCGGGAAATCAGATCGTTTGAGGGCGGCTGTTTGGTTTGATTGCCAGCCGCGCGCCCACTACAAAGAGCCAAGTTTGTGAAAACGTAGGAAACGCCATCATGGTCGCACTCACACGTCGCACGGTGCTCGCCGGGCTGTCGGCCTTCGGCGCCATGCCCGCCGCCGCCCAGTCCGGCAGCGGAGCCGGGAATTGGCCCAACCGGCCGATCACCATGGTGCACGGGCTGCCGCCGGGCGGGTCGGTCGACGGCATCGTCCGCATCATCGCGGAAGGCCTGTCGACCAAGCTCGGCCAGCAAGTCGTGGTCGATGCGCGGCCGGGTGCCGGCGCGACCTGGCGGCGGGGCAGGTCGCGCGCGCGGCGCCTGACGGCTACACGCTGCTCGGCATTCCGTCCGGGCACGCGGTCAGCGCGGCGATGTACCGCAAGCTCGCCTACCGCCCGGTCGATGACTTCACCTTCATCAGCACCGTCACCGAATATCCGTTCGTGCTGGTGACGCATCCCGAGCATACGATCCGGACGTTCAAGGATCTCGTCGCCACCGCGCGCGGCCGCAAGGAGCCGCTGCTGTACGGCGGCCCGAACGGAACGCTGCAGCATCTCTCGGTCGAGTACCTGGCGCGGGTGGCCAATATCCGCGTGCAGTTGGTGCCGTATCGCGGCAGCCCGCAGGCGGTGGCCGACCTGCTCGGCAAGCGTCTCGACTTCATGCTCGATCCGCCCACCGCGCACCTCGAGGCGATCAAGAGCGGACAATTGCGGGCGCTGGCGACCACCGGTGCGAGCCGCTTCTTTGCGCTGCCCGAAATTCCGACCGTCGCGGAACAGGGTATTGCCGATTTCGTCATCGGCTCCTGGCAAGGCGTGGTTGGACCGGCGGCCATGCCGGAGCCGATCGTCAAGCGCTTGAACGCGGAGATCGCCGCCGTTCTCGCCGACCCGGCGGTGGCCGATCGGCTGAAGGCGCTGGGCAACGATCCCAAGCCCTCGACGTCTGCGGAGTTCAAGAACCGCGTCGCCGCCGATATCGACCAATGGACCAAGGTGGTCGCCACCGCCAACATCGAACGCATCTGAAGGAGGCTGTGGCGTGACATCAGTCGACACGTCGGCGCGGCCCGTGGAGGGCGGCAGCAACGACGCCGCGTCTGCGCTTCGTCTCGGCGGAGGCGTGCAAGGCGGTGCTGCGCTGGGATGAGATGGTCGATCGCCTGCGCGCCGCCTATTCGGTGCCGCTCGGCGACAAGGTCAGTCCGCCGCGCACGGTCGCGCGCGGTGAGCGCACCTGGATCCGCGCGCTGGCGTCGGCGCCGCCGAGCGGCCGCTATATGGGCGCCAAGGTGTTCGGCATGTCGCGCGACAAGCGCGTCGGCTACACCATCGCGCTGATGGATCAGCAGTCCGGCGGTTTCGCAGGATTGCTCGATGCTTACTACGTCACCTCGTTCCGCACCGGCGCGACCTCGGCGGTCGCGGTCGACCGGCTGGCCACGCCGGGGCCGAAGACGGTGGCGGTGCTCGGCTCGGGCTCGGAGGCGAATTCGCACACGCTCGCGCTCAAGGAAGTGCGGCCGATTAAGGGGCTGCGGGTGTTCAGCCCGACGGCGCAAAACCGCGAGGCGTTTGCGGCGCGCATGCAGAACGAGCACGGCATTGCGAGCGTCGCGGTCGCCACGGCCGAGGCGGCCGTTGAAGGCGCCGACCTGGTGGTAGCCTGCGCGCGCTCGCGCGACGAGACGCCGATCCTGTACGGCCAATGGCTCAAGCCCGGCACCATGGTGGTGTCGATCGGCTCGACGCTGCCGGAACAGCGCGAAATCGACGCCAGCGTGGTCGATGCCTGCGACCTGATCGTCTGCGACATGCCGGAGGAAGTGATCGACGAGACCGGCGACATGATCGCCGCCAAGGCCGCGGGCATCGCGTTCGAACACAAGATCGCCAGCCTCAACGACCTGATGCTGGGCAAGCTCGCCGAGCGGGTGAAAGCGGCGCGCGTACCGATGTTCAAGTCGATCGGCGCGGGCCTGCAGGACATCGTGATCGCCGAGCTTGCGTTTGAGCGTGCGGTCGAGCGCGGGCTCGCGACCGAATTGCCGATCGAATTCCAGATTCGCCGCACCGGCAAATAGTCAGACAGGAGAACGAGCGTGGCGTCATACCGAAAGAACGAAGCGCGGGAATGGGCGCGCGAGCATTTGCGCGGCGTCGCCAATGTGGTGATCCCGTCCTATACCAGCGATCTCAAGGGCCTCAACGAGGCCGGCATCCGCCACGACATCCGCAAGGACATCGAGTTGGGCTTCGGCGGCACGCTGCTGGTGTCGGAGGTCGCGATCACGCTTGAGGAATACGGCCAGTTCTTCGAGTGGTCGAACGACGAAGCCAAGGGCCGGCTCCAGCTCATCCACCATGCGATGTTCAACACGCTGGAGGAGAACATCGAGGCCGCGCAGATCGCCGAGGCGAACGGCGCCGAGCTGGTGCTGCTCTGTTATCCCGTGAACTTCTACGCCGAGACCTCGCAGGATATCTACGACTACACCAAGGCGTTCTGCGACGGCACCAATCTGGCGGTGATGCTGTTCCAGGTGCCGCACTGGGGTTTCCAGCGCGTGCACGGCTCCGACATCGAGCCGGCGCTGATCCGCCGGCTGATCGACGACTGCCCGAACCTTGCGGCGGTCAAGGCCGAAGGCGGCATGCCGAGCATCATGGGCTTTGTCGAGTGTCACCGGCTGTTCGGCAAGGAGATCGTGATCTCGTGTCCGCTTGGAAAAGGACATGCTCGCGTTCGCGCAGCTCGTGCCGGTGCAGTTCTCGGGCACCAGCAACACCGAATATTTCGGGCCGATGATCCCGCGCATCTTCAATCTGCTGCAGAAGGGCGAATTCGACGAGGCCACGAAACTTTATTGGCAGATCCAGCCGGCGCGCCGCGCCAACCAGGCGACCAGCGCCTATATGGCGCAAACCAGCGTGCTCAATCGCATGCAGTGGAAGTACCAGGCCTGGCTCAACGGCTTCAATGGTGGCCCAATGCGGCAGCCGTCGATGCGCGTGACCGACCCGTCGATGGCGACGCTGCGCACGGGCTTGGCGCGCTCCGGCATCAAGCCGACCGAGCTGCCGGATCGCGAGTTCTACATCGGCCGCCATCCGGTCGAATCCGCCGCCGGCAAGAAGCCGTCCGGCATGCGGCGCGTGGTCTGAGCGCTTCCGGAGACATGGACCTTCCGCGCGGATGCTGTACCGTGCGCGCACGCATCCGATCGCCGGGAGGATATCGATGAAGCTCATGGCGCGCGTCGCTGCGTTGGCGGCGACTGTCCTGTTCGCATTGCCGGGTGGCGCCGCCGCGCAATCGGCGGCTCCGGCCACAGCCTGGCCCGACAAATCCGTCCGCATGGTGGTCGCATTCGGGGCGGGCGGCACGCTCGATACGCTGGCGCGCATCGTGGCGGGCAAGCTCAGCGAGATGTGGGGCCAGCAGGTGGTGGTGGAAAACCGCGCCGGTGCCGGCGGCAATATCGGCGCGGCGCAGGCCTCGCAGGCAACGCCCGACGGTTACACGCTGCACTTCGGGGCGCAGACGCTGGCGGTCAATGTCACCATCGCGCCGTACAAGGGCTTCGATCCGGTGCGCGATCTCGATCCGGTGGTGTTCGTCGGCACCGCGCAGGACGTCTTGATGGTGCCGCCGGATTTCCCGGCCAAGACCGTGCAGGAGCTGATCGACATCGCCAAGAAGCGGCCGGGCGAATTGAACTACGCGTCTGCCGGCCCCGGTTCGTCGGGCCATCTCGCCACCGTGTTGTTCAGCGAACTCACCGGCGTGAAGCTCCAACACGTGCCGTACAACTCGCTCAGCCAGGGCGTGATGGACATCATGAGCGGCCGCATCTCGGTGTGGATCGTCACGCTCGGCGGCCATCTCGGCAACATCACCTCCGGCAAGGTTCGCGCGCTGGCGGTGTCGGGCGAAAGCCGCGCCGAGCAGCTTCCGAACATACCGACCTTCAAGGAGATCGGCGTGCCGTTCGTGGCGGAGACGAGTTGGTATGGCATTTTCGCGCCCAAGGGGACGCCGCGCGCCATCGTCGACAAGATCAATCGCGACGTAAACGCGGTGCTGGCTTTGCCGGACGTCAAGGCGCGCGGCGCGACGCTCGGCTATCGTTTCGCTGGCGGCCCGCCGGAGCGGCTCGGCGCGTTGCTCAAGAGTGAAATCGTCAAATGGGCGGAGATCGCGGATCGGGCTAGCCTGGCGAAGCGCTAGTCACACTCTCCGTCATCGCCGGGCTTGCCCCGCGGGCATGACGCAACAAGAACAGGAAACGAAACGTGCTGGGGGGATTTCTCGCTCTGTTGTCGGCCGCGACGTTCGCCTTCGAAACCGCCACCGCGCGGCGGGGCGTGCTGACGGGATCGGTGGCGCAGGCGCTGTCGATTACCGTGCCGCTCGGCGTGCCGATCTTTTTTCTGGTCGCTGCCGCGGTCGGATCGCTCGGCGCGATCCTCGATTTTTCGACCCTGGCGATTTTTTATCTCGCGCTCGCCGGCGTCTTGCATTTCGTCTGGGGTCGCTACTGCAACTACCGCGCCTCCAAGGCGATGGGCGCCAACCTGGTGGCGCCGGTGCAGCAGTCGAACATGCTGGTCACGCTGGCGCTGGCGATCTGGATTCTGGGCGAACACCTGACGCCCTTGCGCGTGCTCGGCATCGTCCTGGTCGTGCTCGGTCCGGCGCTCACCTACGACCGCTCGCGCCACAAGGCCTCGGCTACGATCGCGGGCGCGCCGATCGCGATCGACGCGCACAAGGTGTTCCGGCCGAACTATGCGGAGGGCTATCTGTTCGCGCTCTTGTCGTCGACCGGCTACGGCATCAGTCCGGTGCTGGTGCGGCTTGCGCTGGAAGACCGGGGGCTCGACTTCGAGCCTCGGCGGCGGCCTGATCTCCTATACCGCGGCGACGCTGGCCTTTGCGTTGATCCTGTTGCTGCCGGGACAATGGCGTCACGTGCGCGCGATCGATCCCGGCGCGGCGAAATGGTTCGCGATCTCCGGCGTGTGCGTGTGTTTCGCGCAGATGTTGCGCTACATGGCGCTGGCGATTGCGCCGGTCTCGGTGGTGACGCCGATCCAGCGGCTGTCGCTGGTGTTCCGGATCTATTTCGGCCGCCTCATCAATCCCGAGCACGAGGTTTTCGGCGGCCGCATCATCGCCGCGACCGTCGTCTCGCTCGCGGGCGCGTTGGCGCTGTCGGTCAGCACCGAGCTGGTGCAGTCGGTATTGCCGCTGCCGGACTGGGCGCGCGCGGCGCTCAATTGGCAATGGCCGTGAGCGGGAGAACCTGAGTGCTCGGAGGCCTTCTCGCCGTTTGCTCCGCCGCCTGCTTCGCCTTCAACAATGCGAGCGTGCGCCGCGCCGTGCTCACCGGCTCGATCTCGCAGGGCATGGCGATCACGGTGCCGATCGGCGTGCCGCTGTTCTTCGTTGCGGCGCTCGTCACCGGCAATCTCGCCGCGGTGGCGGGCTTCTCGCCGACGGCGCTCATCGCGCTGTCGGCCGCCGGCATCATGCATTTCGTGTGGGGCCGCTACTGCAACTACCGCGCCACCCGCGCCATCGGCACCAATCTGGTCGCGCCGATCCAGCAGTTCAATCTGTTGGTCACGCTGGTGCTGGCGATCTGGCTGTTGGGCGAATACCTCACGCCGCTGAAGATCCTCGGCATCGGCCTGATCCTGCTTGGCCCCACGTTCACGATGCAGAAATCCGACAAAGCGAGCGGCCGGTCTCCGATGAGAAGATCACGCCGATCGATGCCGAGAAGCCCAAGGCGTTTCAGCCGAAATACGCCGAGGGCTATCTGTTCTCGCTGCTGTCGGCGACCGGCTACGGGCTGAGCCCGATCCTGGTGCGCGTCGGTCTGGAAAACCAGGGCATCGGCGTCAGCCTTGCCGGCGGGCTCGTCGCCTATATCGCGGCGACGGCGGCGTTTGCGCTGTTGCTGCTGTGGCCCGGCCAATGGCGCCACGTGTGGGCGGTCGATCGCGAAGCGGCGAAGTGGTTCACGTTCTCCGGCTTCCTGGTGTTCTTCTCGCAGATGTTTCTCTACATGGCGATGTCGATCGCGCCGGTGACGGTGGTGTCGCCGATCAACCGGCTGTCGATTCTGTTCCGGCTGTTCTTCAGCCGGCTGCTCAATCCGCAGCACGAGGTGTTCGGCGGCTCGGTGGTGTTTGCGACCGTGGTCTCGCTCGCTCGGCGCGCTGGCGCTGACGATGAGCACCGAGCTGGCGCAATCGCTGCTGCCGTTGCCGGAGGGCGTGGTCACGGTGCTGAACTGGCGCTGGCCGTGAGTTGCTTCAATGCCGGTCTCAATCGGCCTCATGGTGAGGAGGCGCGAAGCGCCGTCTCGAACCATGGCCGCCCTCAATCCTTCGAGACGCCTCGCTACGCTCGGCTCCTCAGGATGAGGCGGATCGAGATCAATACCCCACCGCCAGCGCGCCGCGGGTGCGTGGATCGGCGGCGCCGACGAAGCCGCGCGGCGTCACCACGATGGTATTGGCCGAGGTGCCGGGCGGCCCGCGCTCGACCTTGTGGCCGCGGCCTTCCAGCGCTGTGACCAGGTCTGTCCGGCAGCGCCTGCTCGACCCGCACGCGGTCCGGCGACCACTGATGATGGATGCGCGGCGCCGCCACCGCCTCGGCGGCGCTCATGTTGCGGTCGATCACGTTGACGACGATCTGCAGCACCGCGGTGATGATGCGGCTGCCGCCGGGCGAGCCGGTGACGATCAGCGGCCGGCCGTTCTTGAGCACGATGGTCGGGCGTCATCGACGACAGCGGCCGCTTGTTCGGGCCGGGCGCGTTGGCCTCGCCGCCGATCAGGCCGTAGGCATTGGGCGCGGCCGGGCGGGCGGCGAAGTCGTCGAGCTCGTTGTTGAGCAGCACGCCGGTGCCCTCCGCCACCAGCCCGACGCCATAGCTGAAATTGAGCGTGGTAGGTGTTGGCGACGGCGTTGCCGTAGCGGTCGATCACCGAGAAATGCGTGGTGTTGTCGCCTTCGCGCGGCAGCAGCACGTCGTCGCGGATCTCGCGCGACGGCGTGGCGCGCGCGGGGTCGATGCTGCGCGCGCAGCTGCGCGGCGTAGCGCTTCGACATCAGCCGCGTCGAGCGGCGCGCTGACCACCGCCGGATCGCCCAGATAGGCGGCGCGGTCGGCATAGGCGCGCCGCATCGCCTCGATCATCAGGTGCAGGCGCGCTGCGCGTCGTCCTGCTCGGCGAGCTTGTAGCCTTCCAGGATGTTGAGCATCTCGATCAGCACGACGCCGCCCGACGACGACGGCGGCATCGAGATGATCTCGTGGCCGCGATAGCGTGCCGCGCACCGGGCGGCGCAGATGCGCGCGATAGTTCCGCAGGTCGTCGGCGGTCATGATGCCGCCGGCCGCCTGCACGGCGGCGGCGAGCTTGTCGGCGATCGGGCCGTCGTAGAACGCGCGCGGCCCGTGTTGCGCGATCGCCTCCAGCGTGTCGGCGAGGTCGCGCTGCACCAACAGGTCGCCGGCGCCGAGCATCGCGCCGTCGGCCCGCAGGAAGATCTTGGCCGACGACGGCCAGCGCCCCAGCCGCGTGCGCGCGCGCGGCAGCGAGTTCGGCGACATCGTCCTCGACCGGGAACCCGTCGCGCGCCAGCGCGATCGCCGGCGCCATCAGTTCGCGCCAGCGTCAGGCGGCCCGAGCCGTAACGCTGGTGCGCCAGCGCGAGGCCGGCGACCGTGCCGGGCACGCCGATGGCGAGCGCGGAATCGCGCGACTTGCGCGGGTCGGCGTTGCCCTTCTCGTCGAGGAACATCGTCGCGGGTCGCCGCCGCCGGCGCGGTCTCGCGATAGTCGATGGCGAGCTCTGTAGGCCGCGCTGCCGCTCGGCGAGGTGGATCACCATGTAGCCGCCGCCGCCGATATTGCCGGCGCGCGGATAGGTCACCGCCATGGCGAAGCCGGTGGCGACCGCGGCGTCGACCGCGTTGCCGCCCCGCTCCAGCACGGCGACGCCGATCCGGGCGGCGCGCGCCTCCTGCGCCACCACCATGCCGATGGCGCGCCTCGACCGCGGCCTCCGCACAGGCGGCGGCGGGAGGCAACCACGCCAGAACGATGGCGATCAGCAGGAGGGCGGGACGAAGCATCGTGACCTTGTTGGGGGCTAGTGTCCCGATTCCGAAGTTCGGACGATCTCGCGGCGGGGTCTGATACGAACTTCGGAATTGAAGGACACTAGCAACTCATTGATTCTAGTGTGCTTAGGTTCAGAAGTCCGCAACTCGGACTCGCCGCAATAGTATTGCGGACTTCTGAACCGCCACACTAACGCGGATCATGGTCCGCCCCGAACGGGGAACAAGCATAGCAAATGTTAAGCCGGAACCGCCGGACAGCCCAATGCCGGCGTGCGGATCATTGACGCCAGGCACGGGTTAACGGTCGCGCGACTCATCTCCTATATGGCAAACTGGGGCCGCGACTAGTGTCCCGATTCCGAAGTTCGTACGATCTCGCGGCGGGGTCTGATACGAACTTCGGAATTGAAGGACACTAGCAACTCATTCGAGTCTAGTGTGGCTTTGGTTCAGAAGTCCGCAACTCGGACTTGCCGCAATACTATCGCGGACTTCTGAACCGCCACACTAGGGACGAATCATGCTGCACGCCGTGGGAACCGACGAGGAGCGGTCAGCTGCCCTGCTCGTCGCTGTGGCCGAGGCGTTGCTGACGGCGGAACATCCTGAAGTTCCTGGCGAATTCATCAACGGCCTGTTTGGCCGGGCGGCTCCCGAGGACTTGATTCGTTATGACGGGCGCGAGATCGCCGCCCTGGCGGAATCCGCCTGGGGGTTCCTGGCGCAGCGCAGTGCGGACGCTCCCAAGATCCGATTCGCCACGCCTCCCGCCGGCGCCAGCGATCTCCTCCGTCAGACCACGATCGTTGAGATCGTCAATGACGACATGCCGTTCCTGCTCGAACTCGGTGATGGGCGAGCTGGCCGCGCGTGGCGTCGAGGCCCGTCTGGTCGTCCATCCGGTGTTCAGCCTGGCGCGCGACTTGTCAGGCCGGCTGACCGGCTTCGAAGGCTATAAGACGCCTGCCAATGGCGCCTTGCGCGAAAGCTTCATCCACATTCACATCGACGCCGCCCCCGACCAATTCGAGCGCGCCAAGCTGATCGCTGCGCTGCACGCAGTGCTCGCGGACGTGCGCCTGGGAGTGCAGGATTGGCGGGAGATGACGGCGCGCGTCCGCGAGATCGCGGCCGAACTCAAGAGCAGCCCGCCGCCATTGCCGAAGGAAGAGATCGCGGAGGCGGTCGCATTCCTGGACTGGCTGGTGAATGACAATTTCACGTTCCTGGGCCTGCGCAGCTACGCGTTCAGCGACAAGGGCGACGCGCTGGAACCGGTGCCGGAGACCGGGCTCGGGCTGTTGCGTCCGCCGGACCGGCGGGTGCTGCGCAGCGGAACCCAGCTCGCGGTGGTTACGCCGGAAATCCGCGCCTTCTTGATGGAGCCGAAGCTTCTCATCGTCACCAAGTCCGCGGCACGTTCGCGCGTCCATCGGCGCACGCACATGGATTATATCGGCGTCAAGCGCTTCGCGGCCGACGGGCGTCTGCTCGGCGAATTGCGGATCGTCGGGCTGTTCACCTCGACCGCCTACACCCGCTCGACGCGCGGCATTCCCTATCTACGGCGCAAGGTGGACGCGGTCATCGCGCGCGCCGGCTTCGATCCCGCCAGCCATTCCGGCAAGGCGCTCGCCAACGTGCTCGACACCTATTCGCGCGACGAGCTGTTCCAGGTCGACGAGGACACGCTCTACCAGTTCGCGATGCTGATCCTTCAGCTCGACGAACGTCCGCGCATTCGCGTGCTGTCGCGCTACGACCGCTTCGATCGTTTTGTGTCGGTGTTGGTGTTCGTGCCGCGCGATCGCTACAACAGCTCGGTGCGCACTGCGATCGGCGAGTATCTCGCCGAGGTCTATCAGGGTCGCCTCAGCGCCTACTATCCGTTCTTTCCGGAAGGCCCGTTGGTACGGGTCCATTTCATCGTCGGTCGCGATACCGGCAACTGTCCGCGGCCGGCCCGCGCCGAGCTTGAAGAAACCATCGGCGCGATCATCCGGACCTGGACCGACGGGCTCGTTGATGCGCTCGCGGTGGTGCACGATCCCGTCCGCGCGCGCGAGCTGTTCGAGCGCTATCGCAATGCCTTTTCGGATGCCTATCGCGCCAGCTTTTCGCCGTTGGTTGCGGTCGACGATATCCGCGTGATCGCGGGGCTGTCGCCGTCACGCCCGTTGAGCGCCGACTTCCATCAACGCACCGACAGTGTCGACGGGGGCATCGGCCTCAAGGTGTGGAGCCACGGTCGCCCGATCCCGTTGTCGGAGCGGGTTCCGGTCCTGGAAAACATGGGTTTCCGGGTGGTCGAGGAGCACACCCATCACATCAAGCTCGACGCCGACGACCGTCCCGACGTGTGGCTGCACGACATGGTGCTGGAATATTCCGGCGCCGCGTCCGCCGCCGATTTGCTCGATGCGAAGCCGCGCCTGGAAGCCTGCTTCCTGGTGGTGATGACCGGTGGCGCCGAGAACGACGGCTATAACGCGCTGGTGCTATCCGCCGGGCTCGCTTGGCGCGATGTCGCGCTGATCCGTACGATCTCGCGGTTCCTGCGGCAGATCCGCGTGCCGTACTCGCAAGACTATCTGTGGGACACGCTGGTGCGGCACGCGGCGCTGGCAGCGCAGATCGTGCGGCTTTTCCACGCCCGGTTCGATCCGCGTCCCGCAGCGTCGGACGAGCGCACTGCGCGGCAGGCCGACATCCTCACGACCATCGAGCAGGCGCTTGCCGCGGTGCAAAGCCTGGACGAGGACCGCATCCTGCGCCACTTCGTCAACGCGGTGCAGGCGGGACTGCGCACCAATTTCTATCAGGTCGATAGCGAGGGCCGCCCGAAGGCGCAGATCGCGATCAAGTTTTCCAGCCGCAAGCTCGAAGGCTTGCCGCTGCCCAGACCGCTCTACGAAATCTTCGTCTATTCGCCACGGGTCGAAGGCGTGCATCTGCGGTTCGGCAAGGTCGCGCGCGGCGGCATCCGCTGGTCGGACCGGCCGCAGGATTTCCGCACCGAGGTCCTCGGCCTGGTGAAGGCGCAACAGGTCAAGAACGCCGTGATCGTGCCGGTCGGCGCGAAGGGCGGCTTTGTCCCCAAGCTGATGCCGAAGGGCGGCACGCGCGAGCAAGTGCAGGCCGAGGGCACCGCGGCCTACAAGCTGTTCATCTCGACACTGCTCGATGTCACCGACAATCTCGGCAAGGACGGCGTGATCCCGCCCGAGAACGTGGTGCGGCATGACGACGACGATCCCTACCTGGTGGTCGCGGCCGACAAAGGCACCGCGACCTTTTCCGACATCGCCAACGGCATCGCGCAGGAGCGCAGCTTCTGGCTCGGCGATGCATTCGCGTCCGGCGGTTCCGCCGGTTACGACCACAAGAAGATGGGCATCACCGCGCGTGGCGCCTGGGAGTTGGTGAAGCGGCACTTCCGCGAGATGGATCTCGATATCGGCGCGACGCCTTTCACCACGGCGGGCGTCGGCGACATGTCGGGCGACGTGTTCGGCAACGGCCTGTTGCGCGAGATGACGACCCGTCTGATCGCGGCCTTCGATCATCGCGACATCTTCATCGATCCCAATCCGGATGCGGCGAAAAGCTTCCATGAGCGCCGGCGCCTGTTCGAGCTACCGCGTTCGAGCTGGCAGGACTACGACAAGTCGCTGATTTCGGCAGGCGGGGGCGTATTCTCGCGCACGCTCAAGGAGATCACGCTGTCGCCGGAGGCGCAGGCGGCGATCGGTTTCAACCGGGCCAAGGCGACGCCGCAGGAGGTCATGCAGGCGATCCTGAAGGCGCCGGTCGATCTGTTGTTTTTCGGCGGCATCGGCACCTATGTGCGGGCGTCGACGGAAAGCGACGACGCCGTCGGTGACCGCGCCAACGACGCGATCCGCGTCACCGGCGCGGACCTGCGCTGCAAGGTGGTGGGTGAGGGCGCCAATCTCGGCATGACCCAGCGCGGACGGATCGAAGCCGCCCTGCGCGGCGTTCGCCTCAACACCGACGCCATCGACAACTCGGCCGGCGTGAACACCTCCGATATCGAAGTCAACGTCAAGATCGCGCTGACTCGGCCGATGCAAGATGGCCGCCTGACCATCGAAGCACGCAATGCGCTGCTCGCCGAAATGACCGACGACGTGGCCGCGCTGGTGCTGCGCAACAACTATCAGCAGCCGCTGTCGATCTCGTTGGCGGAGCGGCAGGGCGTCGGATATCTCGGATTCCAGCAGCGCCTGATGCAATCGCTCGAAGCCAAAAACTTGCTCGACCGGGCAGTCGAATTCCTGCCCGACGACAAAGAGCTTGAAGAACGACGACGGCGCTCGCTCGCATTGACGCGGCCGGAACTGGCGGTGCTGTTGGCTTATGCCAAGCTCGCGCTCAAGGACGAGCTTTTGGAATCCGACGTTCCCGACGATCCGTATCTTGCCCGCGAGCTCGGCCGCTATTTTCCGGGGCCGCTGGTGGAGCGGTTTTCCGACGGGCTCGAACACCACCGGCTATGCCGCGAGATCATCGCGACCCAGCTCGCCAATTCCATCATCAACCGCGGCGGACCCCAGTTCGTGGTGCGGACCGAGGACCAGACCGGCGCATCCGCTGCCCGGATCGCCACCGCGTTTGCGGCCGTGCGCGACAGCTATGGCATGACCGCGATCAACAGCGAGATCGACGACTTGGACAACGAGATTGCGGGCAGCCTGCAGCTCGATCTCTACGCGACAGTGCAACGGCTGCTGCGCGACCGGGTGGTCTGGTTCCTGCGCAATGCCGACCTCACCAAGGGGCTCGCCGGCCTGGTCGCGCATTACGGCCAGGGCATTGGCGCGGTCTACGCCGCGCTCGATAGCGCGCTGCCGCAGGAAGGATTGGACGCGCGGGCTGGTCGCGCTGCCGAGCTGGTAGCGGCCGGAGTCCATGGCGATCTCGCGCGCCGGCTCGCGGGACTGACGTGGCTCACTGCCGCCCCCGACATCATTTTGGTTGCCGATCGCACGGGCGAAGACATCGCCGACGTCACCGCCACCTATTTTGCCGCGCAATCATTCTTCAAGCTCGATCAGATCACCCACGCCGCCCGCGAGATCAAGGTCGCGGACTACTTTGATCGGCTGGCGCTCGACCGCGCGCTCGATTCGATCGGTGATGCGGAGCGACGGCTGGCGGCCGCCATGACCTCGGGCGGAACGTCGGGGCAGCCGGCCGTGGAGGCCTGGGTGGCAACTCGCGCGGCCGATGTGCACCGGATTCGCACCGCGGTGCACGAGATCGCCGAATTCCGGGCTGACGCTGTCGAAACTCTCGGTCGCCGCAAGCCTGCTCGGCGATCTGGTCAGGTCGTAGTGTGGCGGTTCAGAAGTCCGCAATAGTCGTGCGGCGAGTCCGAATTGCGGACTTCTGAACCTAAGCCACACTAGAATCAATGAGTTGCTAGTGTCCTTCGATTCCGAAGTTCGTATCAGACCCCGCCGCGAGATCGTACGAACTTCGGAATCGGGACACTAGCCCGGTTCAGTCTCGGTCGATCGTGCCGCCGGCTCGGCCGCGGCGGGGGGCTAACGACGAAGTGCAGCCGGTATTGTCGCCGCACTGCATCGCCCGCTCGCGCAATTCTTCGGCCATGACACGCAGCCGCCCAGCCACGGTGAGATCAAACGTCGATCGCGATAGCATGGTGCAGAGATCAGCCTGCCGGCGAAGAAAGCTAACTTTTGTTTCTTTCATTGGATCACGCCAATTCTGGAACGTGGCACGCCAATTTTTTACAGAGCGCGATGTGTCGAGGCTGAACGCGCCGTCGCCCGCATCCGTTCCGTAAAAATCGATCTTTATCCGTGAATTTTCCGAAAGCTTAACAATCGGTTAGGCCCGGCGGGGCGGCGCCCGCGGGCGCATCGCCGGTTCAAAAGTTCCCGGCGGAGTGCGGGCGGTCGATATGCAACGCGCCCTGTTTCGGGATGCCAGTTTCTGCCGCGCTTATCCGCGGGCTAGTGGCGGAAGTGCCGGGTGCCGGTGAGCACCATGGCGATGCCGTGGTCGTCGGCAGCCTTGATGACCTCGCCGTCGCGCATGGAACCGCCGGGCTGAATGACCGCGGTCGCCCCGGCCTCGATTGTGACCAGGAGGCCGTCAGCAAACGGAAAGAACGCATCGGAGGCGACCACCGAGCCCTTGGTCAGCGGTTCCTTCAAGCCGGCTTCCTTGGCGGCGTCCTCGGCCTTGCGGGCGGCAATGCGGGCGGCGTCGACCCGGCTCATCTGACCGGCGCCGATGCCGACGGTGGCGCGATCCTTGGCGTAGACGATGGTGTTCGACTTGACGTGCTTGGCAATGCGGAAGGCGAACGCCAGGTCGGCCAGCTCGGCTTGCGTCGGCGCGCGCTTGGTGACGACCTTGAGTTCCATGTCGTCCACCACCGCGTTGTCGCGCGACTGCACCAACAGCCCGCCGGCCAGCGATTTCACCGTCAGTCCGTTGCCGCGCGGATCGGGTAGCCCGCCGGCGAGCAGCAGCCGCAGGTTCTTCTTGGCGCCGACGATGGCGATCGCTTCGTCGGTCGCATCCGGCGCGATGATGACTTCGGTGAAAATTTCGGTGATCGCGCGCGCCGCCTCGGCGTCGAGCGTGCGATTGAGCGCGACGATGCCGCCGAACGCCGACACCGGATCGCAGCGCAGCGCCTTGGCATAAGCGTCGAGGATGCTCGAACCCTCGGCGACGCCGCACGGGTTGGCGTGCTTGATGATAGCGACCGCGGCGGTGCGCTTCGGATCAAACTCGGCGACGCATTCATAAGCCGCGTCGGTATCGTTGAGATTGTTGTAGGAGAGTTGCTTGCCCTGCACCTGCCGCGCGGTGGCCACGCCGGCGCGTTGCTCCGGCGACCGGTAGAACGCCGCCTGCTGGTGCGGGTTCTCGCCGTAGCGCAGCGCCTCCGTGAGCCGGCCGCCGAAGGCGCGGAACGCGGGCGCATCGTCGCCAAGTTGTTGCGCAAACCAATTCGAAATTGCGGCGTCGTAGACGGCGGTGCGTGCATAAGCCTTCGCGGATAGTTTCTTGCGCAGCGCCAGCGTGGTGCCGTTGTGCTGCGCGAGCGCATCGAGCACGGTGGCGTAGTCATTGACATCGACCACCACCGCGACGTCGGCATGGTTCTTGGCGGCGGCGCGGATCATGGCAGGTCCGCCAATGTCGATATTCTCGATGCAGGTCTCGAAGTCGGCGCCCTTCGCCGTGGTCTCTTCGAACGGGTAGAGATTCACCACCAGCAGGTCGATCGGGCGGATGCCATGCGCCTGCATGGCGCCGGCGTGTTCCTTATTGTCGCGGATCGCCAGCAGGCCGCCGTGCACCTTCGGATGCAGGGTCTTGACCCGGCCATCCATCATTTCGGGGAAGCCGGTCAGTTCCGAGACCTCGATCACCTTGATCCCGGCTTCGGCCAGCGCCTTGTGGGTGCCCCCGGTGGACACGATCTCGACGCCGCGTTGCGCCAGCGCGCGGGCGAAATCGATGAGGCCGGTCTTGTCGGAAACCGAGATCAGGGCGCGGGAAATCGGGCGTATATCGGTCATGGCCTGCAGGGCGTTAGCACAGCGGCGGCGCATGCGCCACCGAGGAAGTCGCCCCAAGACGTCAACGTCCGAGCGTGCCGAGGGCCGTGCCGATGACCTGATCTTGCACAGGCTCCATTCCGAACCAAAGCGGCAGTCGCACGAGCCGTTCGGCCACCGCATGCGTTACCGGGAGGTCGCCGTGCGCGCGGGCGTATCGACGGCCGCCTGGCGAATTGTCGAGCGGGACAAAGTGAAAGGGTGTCGTGATGCCGGCACCTTGCATCCCGGCGATGAAACGATCGCGCTCAGCCTGATCGTTGAGCAACAAGTAATAGATGTGCGCGTTATGCACGACATCGTCCGGAATGACCGGACGGCGCACGATGCCATCGGATTCAAGTCCCGCAAACGCGGAATGGTAGCGTGCCCACAAGGCGTGCCGCACGCGTGTGATCGCCTCGGCACGTTCGAGCTGTGCGAGCAGTATCGCGGCAATGACCTCACTCGGAGCGAATGAGGAGCCCAAATCGAGCCAAGTATAGCGCTGCCGCTCCCCGCGATCGAAAGCCCGGCGATCGGTCCCGTACCGGCCGACGATCTCCGCCCGCGCCGCGAAGCGCGTGTCGTTGATGACGATCGCGCCGCCTTCGCCGGAAATCACGTTTTTGGTGTCATGAAAACTGAACACTCCGAAATGTCCCAGCGTGCCGGCGGGCTTTCCGCGATAGGAGGCCAGGAGCGCTTGTGCGGCGTCCTCGATCACGATCAGACCATGCCGCTCGGCCAAGGTCATGATCGGCTCCATCTCGCACGGCACGCCGGCATAGTGGACCGCGATGATGGCGCGTGTCCGCGTCGTGATCGCGCTCGCGACTTGGTCCGGATCGATATTGACCGTGTCGGGACGAATGTCGACGAACACCGGTGTTGCTCGCCGGAGTGCGATGGCATTGGCGCACGAGACGAAGGTGTACGCGGGCATGATCACCTCGTCGCCCGAACCGACATCGGTCAGCAACGCTGCGAGCTCGAGCGCGGCGGTCGCCGAATGCGTGAGATGGACATGGGGCGTGTTCAGTGCAGTGGCGAGCCAGGATTGGCAGCGTTGTGTAAAGGGGCCATCGCTGGATAACTGCCCTTGGCCTAATGCCTCGCGCAGATAGTCGAGTTCTCGGGCAGCCATCACCGGCTGGCTAAAGCGAATGGGATTCTGACTTCGGCTGCGAGACATGGCGCAAACCTAACATCGGGCGCGCGAGGGCACCCGGCATTGTATGTGACGAATAGCAGCGATAGGGTCGCTCAACGGGGGTCCTTGAGCGCGCGCGCCGTCAGAAACGCACAACCGGTCGGAGTAGGTCGTTGAAGACGCAAACGCCCCTCGCCAGCCCAGTATGTGCGGCAAACGTTGTGCCACCGGTCGTTGTGTTCGGTGGCCGCGGCGGGGGTGCTCTCGCGGCCTTCACGCTTAGCCGCATGCAAGGGCGTGCGGCCTGCCTTGGCTTCTTGAACGACCTGGAAACGATAGGGACCCAAATTGCGGGGTATCCCGTACTCGGTCCATTTACAGCATGGCGGGACCTGCCCGAGCCGACGCAATTTATCGCGCCGCTGCATAAGGCAAAGCAGATGCGGGCGGCGTGCCGATCTTATCCGTGGTCTCGGCGTGCCACGCGCCCGGTGGGCCACCTTGATCGATCCGCAGGCGGTCGTGGCTGACGATGTTTCGTGGGGGTGCGGGATTCTGGCGGCGGCCGGCTGTTCCGTTTTGAGCGGCGCGCGGCTTGGTGACCACGTCGCGGTGCGCAACGGCGGCCACGTCGCTCATGACTGCACCATTGGCGATTTCGTCATGGTCGGGGTCAATGCCATTGTCTGCGGCTACGCCACGGTGCGGGAAGGCGCGCATATCGCGCCGGGAGCCGTTGTGCGGGATGGCGCCACCGTCGGCCGCTACAGCGTGGTCGGACTAGGCGCCGTGGTGGTCGAGGACGTGCCGGACGGAGCGGTCGTGGCCGGCAATCCGGCGCGCGTCATCGGATCAGTCGCCGGTTTCGATGCAGCAGCAGAGTGACGTTGGCGATGGGCAGTCGCATTCCAGATCTTGATTTCGTCCGGCTTGAGCAAGACGGCTTCGCCGTATTGGAAGGACTGGTTCAACCTCAGGAACTTGCTCACTTCGAGCGGGAGATTGCGCTTGTCGGCGATGAACTTGCCGCCCAGCGCAACATGCCGCGAAACTCCGACGAAGCCGTCGCGGATGTGCTGAGGGCTGCGGGCCGGCACCGGGCGATGCTGTTCGATCACATCAAGCGGCTCTTCAGTCTTCTGCGCCTATCTGCGGAGATCGGAACGGCGTTGGAGCAAGCAGGGCTTTTTCGGCACGCAGGGATCGCGGTGCCGATTGTCTGGCCGACGTTGCGCGCGGACTTGCCGGGTGAGGCGACTTATTTCCTGCCATTGCACCAGGACTATGCGACAACGCGTTGCCGCACGGCTTGGCGTTTGTGGATCCCGCTGCGCGATGTGGATCGACATCATGGATCGATGGAAGTCGTGTCCCGGCAGCCATCGTGGGCAGCCTTTCCAATATCGGCATGACGGTGCGGCGCCATCGATTGAGCGCCATGAACTCGCGCGCCGTGGCCTCGCCAGCCAGACACTTGAGCTGCCAGCCGGCGATGGTGTCATCTTTAGTCCGTGGCTGGTGCATGGGTCCGTCGCAAACCAATCGCTGCGCACCAAATGGGTGCTGCTGCTTCACGTGCAGGACCTCGCGGCGTTCGTGAATCCGGATGAACCGAGCGACCCGGTCTACCCGTTCCTCGAATTGACGGAGCGGGGCCGAGCGGCGTCGTCGCCGGCTGGCAGCAAAAGGTAGCGATGGTGACGCGGGAGTGCTCGTGGATCGGGGGCCGTGGCGTTTCCGGGCGTTCGAGGCAGAGTCGGCAATGCGCATTGCTTTCTTGAGGCAGCTGTCGTTCTGGCGCAGTCGAAAGATCGCTCATCGTTCGATCGCTCCGCCGGCCGGCCCGTTCACCCGCAAGGCCTTTCCGATCTGGATCGATGCACCGCCATACGACCCGCTTTCGGGCGGCGTTCGGGCCATGAATCTGCTTTGCAGTCATCTCAATCGTCTTGGCTATGACGCCTTCGTCATCGGCAATTCGCAAAAACAATCCTGCTCCGTTTCCGTTGCCAACGCTCAGTCGCGCCGCCGCGAAGCAGCAGCGCCGCGAGGGACGCGAGCCGGTTGTCATCTATCCCGAGGTCACGGTTGGCAATCCGCGGCAAGCGCGATTTGTCGTCCGCTACTTGCTCAACAAGCCGGGCTTGCTCGTGCCCGGCGCGGAGCGGAGCTACGGCAAGGATGACTATTTCATCGACGGTGCGCGCGAGCATGCGCCGGCGGGCGTTCGTTCCTTCGACCTCTTCATGCCGTTGGTCGATCGGTCGGTTTATCATCCGCCGCCTCCGGGTTCGCCGCGTGACGGCTTTGCCATCTTCACCAACCGGGCCGTCTTTGACCAGGCATCGGCCCCTGACTGGCTCAGGCCGCACACGTTGCTATCGATGCAGACGCCGCGCTCGCATGCAGAGCTCGGCGCGCTCTATCGGCGAAGTCGCGCGATGGTCACCTTTGAGCGCACCAGCGCGATCTTCGAGGCCTTGTCGTCGCGGCTGTCCGGTCATCTGCCATCGCCTCGGAGCATTTCAACGAGGCGACGTATCAGCCGCGCTTCCGAGAGGCCGGCCTGATCTGGGGATGGCGCGAACGCGAACTGGACGGCGCGGCGCGCAAGACTGAAACCTTTCGAGCGACTTATGGCGAGTTGGAGCGCAGCCTCGATCAGCGCATTCAAACCGCGTTCGATTGGATTCTCGAAGACGTCTGGCGCCGCGCGCGGACAGGCGATTAAGCACGGTAGAGCGGGCAGCGACAAGCGTCACAGCGGCAGCTTTGGATCCTCGCTGCGGCCGCGCCGCGCAGGCGTCGTCGAGGCCGCGATCATCGACAGCGTCCATTGCACGCGCGGTACTTTGCGGGCGCGCCCATAGACCACGACCTGGTTCGTGCGGCGCGGCCCATCGGCGCCGGCGAGATAGACGCTTTCCTCGATCTCGATGCGGTCCTCGTAGGCGTTGAAGGTCCACACCTCGCGGTTGGGCAGCATCAGCATCGCGCCGTGCGAGTCCTGCAGCCGGCTCGCCTTCACGGCAGGGTGCAGATGAAACCGCAACGCGAAATGATCGTGGTCGGGCGAGATTTCGCCCTTGTCGGAAACGAATGTCTCCTCGCCGTCGAGCCGGCTGCCGTCGGCGGACAGCATGAGGGTTCGCTGGTGGATGATGCCGAAATTGTCGGAATAGCCGTCATGCGAGGTTCGCAGCACCAGCGCGCCGCGCTCGGCGACCTCGCGCGTCACCCTGACGTCGCGCGGTCCGCTCATGATCGGCGAGCCGCGCAACATGCGGCGGATCGCGCCGGACTCGATGAAGCGGCACGACGACACGTCGTTGAGCGTCGCGGTCGAGTGCGCGCTGGTGGCGCGCGCCACCTGCCGCCAGCCGTCGCGTCCGGTGCCGGGCAGGCCGCAATTGACCATGATGCGGTTGCGCCTTGGCCGAGAACTCGAACGACAGACAGCCGGCGTGGGCTTCCTGGCTGACCGCCAGCGGCGGCGGCGGCCCGCTGTCCATGATGAGAACCGTGCCGCCGGCCTCCAGCCGCTGATAACCGGAATGGGCGGCGTTGGAGACGGGCGTGCCGCGGGCGTCGTCATAGGCCAGGACGGTGCTCAACAGGTCGGAGCGGGTGGGGCCCATGCCGTTGAACAGCGCGAAATTGCCGTCCGGGTGACGGAAGAAGCGCAGCATCGGCATCATGCGATCGATCGCGTGCATCAGTGCCGGCGGTGGCGGCATGTTGCGGGCGGTGAACACTTGGCGCAGCGGCAACAGATCGATCAGAATCTCGATCAGGGCGCCGGGGTTGCGGCTGATGTGTCCGCCGTCGGGCAGGATCTGGCGTTCGAGCTCGTCACCAAGGCGCTTGGCGGCGGTTTTCATGTAGCGGGCCTGGTTGGCCATGCACAGCGCGGCATACATCAGCGCGATCATCGCCAGCAGGCGCGGCAAGCCATCGCGCGCGTGTCCTCGCCGTATGGCGCAGCTGCCGCACCTGGCGCGTCAGGCTGCGCAGAAAGCGGCGGTAAAACCGCACGTCCGAATCGTCGAGCACCAGCGGCGCCTGGCTGATCCAGGACATGATCCGCCGCGCCATGACCTCGGGACGCTAGGCGATGGCGCCGCTGGAGCGCTGCAACGCGATCCATTCGTCGATCAGCGCCCGCGCGTTGGCGCGGGTGATCGCGGAATCGGCGGCCCGCAGGTGGCGCAGCCAGCCGAAGCCGTGCAGCGTGACCGACCAGTCGTCGGACGGCGATCTGATCTCAAACGGCGATCGGGCGTCGCACACCACCACCTTGCCGCCGAACGAGAAGCGGCCGGCATAGATCTCGCTGGCGCGGGTGGCGTCGGCGGTGCGCAGGTCTTGCGGCGCGATCAGCAGCCGATCGGTGGCGCCAGGGAACGGCAGCCGCGCGAGCGAAACGCCGGTCAGCCGGCCGAGCAGCCTGCGCGCCATGCCTTGCGCCAGAAATACGGACAATCGGGCCCGTTCCGCGACCGAAGCGCGCGACATCAACGCGTAGGCTCCCTCATGACGGGCATGCCGTCGTTTCGCCCCGCGGCCGGACCATACCCGAAGGGCGCGACGGCGGCATGCGAATGTTAGAATTGAACCGCTAGAGGCGCTCCAGGCGGCATGCATAGAAGCCGTCGAGCCCACCCATTTGCGGTGTTGGATCAGGGAGATGCGAGGGCAGCGTGCGCATGTCGCCGGACCCGTCCACGAACGCGGCGAGACCGTGCATGTCGGCCGCCGTTATCGGTCGCCGCTGCACCCGCGAATCGCGCGCCAACAGCTCGGCGACCGGCTGTTCGCCTTCCTCCGGTTCGAGCGAGCAGGTGCAGTAGACGAGCATGCCGCCGGGGCAGGTCAGCTCCACCGCCCGCGCCAGCAGCCGACGCTGGAGATCGGCCAGCGTGGCGATGTCCGATTCGCGCTTGAGCCAGGGAATGTCGGGATGCCGGCGGATGGTGCCGGTGGCCGAGCAGGGCGCGTCGAGCAGCACGGCGTCGAATGGCCCCGCTTGCCAGTCCGTGACATCAGCGACGACCGTCTCCGCGGTCGAGCTCGAGCCGCGCCAGATTCTGCTTCAGACGATCGAGGCGCGCCGCCGACCGATCGACCGCGGTGACATGGGCGCCGGCGGCGGCGAGCTGCGCGGTCTTGCCGCCCGGCGCCGCGCAGAGGTCGGCGACCGATTTGCCGCGCACGTCGCCGAGGAGCTGCGCCGGCAGCGCGGCCGCCGCGTCCTGCACCCACCAGGCGCCCTCGGCATAACCCGGCAGTCGCGGCACTGGCCCGTGCACGATCGCGCGTACCGATCCGGTCGGCAGCACGCGCCCGCCGAGCGCCGCGGCCCATGCGGCCGGGTCGGACTTCACCGTGAAGTCGAGCGCCGGCTCCTGGCCGTTGGCCGCCGCGATGGCGCGTGCCAGGTCGTCGCCATAGGTGCGCCGCCAGCGCGCCATCAGCCATTCCGGCGTGTCGAGCGTGGCCGTGTCTTGGTCGCGCAAGAGCTCTGCGGCGCTGGCCGCGACGCGGCGCAGCACGGCATTGACCAGACCGGTGTAGCGCGCCGCGCGCCGATCGGCCTGCGACCAGCCGCACCGACAGGTCGACCGCGGCATGGTCCGGCACGTCGAGCCACAGGATCTTGGGCGGCGCCCAGCAGCAGCGCGGTCTCGACCCGCGGCGCGTTGCGCGGAAGGCCGCGCTCGAGCAACCGGCCGAGCAGATGGCGCAGCGTGCCGAGCCGCCGCAGCACCGTCGCCGACCAGCCGGCGCGTCAGCGCGCGGTCGCGGTCGGGCAGCGATGCCAGTCCGGGATGCGCGCCGCCGCCGTCGAGCTGATCGTCGAGCGGACGGCCTTTGCGCAGCACGCCGTCAAGGATATCGGCGGCGATCCGGCGCGACGCGAGCCCCGGCGGCTCCGGTGGTGAAGATGGGGAATTCATGCGGTTCATGTCGCACGAATTCGCTCGATGCAGCGACTCTCTCCGCGCAAGCGCGGGCATGACAGCCGAACATCGCGATGCCGACATGTCGCGGATCGCTCAGCCCCACGGGCCGCCGCGCCGCGCACCCCAAGGGCCGCTCGGCGCGGTCGGCTGGCGCGCTGCGCCGCCGAGGCTGGCCGCGCCGCCCTGGCCCATTTCCGCGGCAAGCTGCTGCAGCGCGGCGATCCGGTTCTCGGTCGAGGGATGGGTCGCGAACAGGTTGTCCCAGCCGTGGCCGCCGGTCAGCGGATTGATGATGAACATGTGCGCGGTGGCGGGATTCTGCTCCGCGCTCTCGTTCGGGATCTGTTGCGCGGCGTTGGAGATCCGCACCAGCGCCGCGGCACAGCGGCACCGGCGTGCCCTGGATCATGGCGCCGAGCCGGTCGGCGGAATATTCGCGCGTGCGGCTGATCGCCATCTGCACCAGCATGGCGGCGATCGGCGCCAGGATCACCATGGCGAGCGTGCCGATGATCCCGAAGCCGTTGTTGTTGTTGCGGTTGCCGCCGAAGAACATGCCGAACTGCGCCAGCATCGAGATCGCGCCGGCGATGGTCGCGGTGATGGTCATGATCAGCGTGTCGTGGTTCTTGATGTGGGCGAGCTCGTGCGCGATCACGCCGGCGACCTCGTCGCGGCTCAGCGTGTTGAGCAGGCCGGTGGTGACCGCGACCGCCGCGTTCTCCGGATTGCGGCCGGTGGCGAACGCGTTGGGCTGCGGGTTGTCCATGATGAACACGCTTCGGCATCGGCAGCCCGGCGCGGCCGGCGAGCTCGCGCACCATGCGCACGACCTCCGGCGCGGTGACTCTCGTCGACCTCTTGGGCGCCGTGCATCGACAGCACCATCTTGTCGGAGTTCCAGTAGCTGAAGACGTTCATGCCGGCCGCGACCACCAGCGCGATCAGCGCGCCGGCTCTGTCCGCCGATCAGATAGCCGACGCCCATGAACAGGGCCGTCAGCCCCGCCAGCAGGATCGCCGTGCGCATGTAGTTCATCTCACTCTCCCAAATCGGCCGATCGCGCCTCGTCCGAAGCGGCCGGCCCCTCGGTGCAAGTCCGCAGCAACAAGTCTGCAGCAACAAGTCCGCTGCAAAAAGATGGGAAACCGGGTGCCCCCCATCAAGGGGCGCGAAGGGGGCGGCGGCTGCCAGCCTCGGGGCGCCGGCTCAGGACCGTCGACCGCGCTATTGCCCTGAAGACATGAGCAAATTGCAGCCTCATGGCAGAAATCCAGCGGGGGAACCCCGGAGTCCGACCTGTTTGCATGGAAAGAAAAGTATGATATTCTTTCCAATGAAAGGGAAGCCCGTGCCATGTCGGAAGCCCTCGCGCACCGCTCCTCGGACGCTCGCGACGCCGCCGCGCTGACCAAAGCCACTGCGCGAGCGGCGCACAAGCTCGGCCTCAAGAACCGCACGCTGGCGGCGGTGCTCGGCCTGTCGGAAGCGACCATCTCGCGGATGACGCGGGGCGACTATCAGCTCAACCGTCACGACAAGGCGTTCGAGCTGGGCGTGCTGCTGGTGCGGCTGTTTCGTTCGCTCGATGCCATCGTCGGCGGCGACGAAGGCGTCGCCCGCCAGTGGCTCGCCAACCCCAATGTCGCGTTGCGCGACGCGCCCATCAATCTCATTCAGACAGTGAGCGGTCTGGTGCATGTCATCCAGTACTTGGACAGCCGCCGCGCTCAAATCTAACGTCGTCGCGTTGCGCCGGCGCGGTTGGCGCGTGGTCGAGGCGCAATCCAAAATCTCGACCATGAAGCTGACCGATACGCTCGACGAGCAGGCCGCGCTCGAGCGGCTGATCGAGGACACCAAGCCGCGGGTGCCGGAGGAATGCCGGCATCTCGGGTATCTGCTGCTCACGCCGTTTCGCTATGCGCCGTATCCGCATCACTCGCGATTTCGCCGCGCGGGGTCGTCCGACGGCGTCTTCTACGCCGCCGAGGCGGTGGACACCGCGATCGCGGAGGCGGCGTTCCATCGGCTGCTGTTCTTCGCCGAAAGCCCGGCCACGCCATGGCCGGCCAATCCGGCCGAGCACACGGCATTTGCCGCGCAGATCGCGACGCCGCGCGCGGTCGATCTCACGCGTCAGCCGTTCGCGCGCGACCGCGAGCGATGGACGCATCCCGTCGACTATGACGCGTGCCTCGCGCTGGCCGACACCGCGCGGGCCGCGGACATCGAGGCGATCCGCTACCAATCGGCGCGCGATCCGCTGGCGCGCGCCAACATTGCGCTGCTGACATGCCGGGAATTCGCCGCACCCGACGTGGTCGATCGGCAGACCTGGCACCTGCACCTCAGCGCCAGCGGGGTGCGCGCCGCCTGCGAAAGTCCGGCGGTCTCGCTGTCGTTCGCGCGGACGACGTTTGCCGCCGATCCGCGGATCGCGGCGCTGTCCTGGGATCGCTGACGCCCCGTTAGCGCGTGACGACCACCGGCGTGCCGACGCTGACGCGGCCGTAGAGATCGATGATGTCCTGGTTGTGCATGCGGATGCAGCCGTACGACACGAAGCCGCCGATCGAGCCCGGCTGGTTGGTGCCGTGGATGGCGTATTCGCCGCCGGACGAGCGTCAGCGCCGCCGCGCCCATCGGATTGCGCGGCGAGCCGCCGGGGATGACGTCCGGCAGCCTGGGATTGTCGCGCCTGATGTCGGCGCGGCGGCGCCCAGGCCGGCCGGATGTACTTGCCGTTGATGTGGCGCGTGCCGCTCCACTGCTGGCCGGCGCGGCCGACGCCGACCGGATAGCGCATGGCCCGGTCCGGCCCCGAGCACCAGGAATAGAGCCGGCGCTCGTTGGTGCGGACCACGATGGTGCCCGGCCGATAGCCGCCGGAACGCGACCACGGCTTGCGCGCGGCTGCGGGCGCTGGATTGAATCGACGGCCGTCGAAACCACGATGGCGGCCAGGACCGCCGACGCAACGAACAATATGCAGACATGCTCGAACCGTTTCCTTGCGTCATGCGAACGGGGCCAGCGAGCGGCAAGCCGCTCATGCTGGCCCCAGTATCCGAGACTAAGGTAAACGGTCTGCGACCGGATCGGAAAGCCGCGAACTCGGCGCGATTGTTCAAACAATTCTCGCCGCCGTGAAGTTGCCGCGACAGGCATCGAGGCGCGTGCCTCACGCCTCGCCTTCTTGTTCTGCCGGTTGTTCACCAGGTCGTCGACCACGGCCGGGTCGGCCAGCGTCGAGGTGTCGCCGAGATTGCCGTACTCGTCCTCGGCGATCTTGCGCAGGATGCGGCGCATGATCTTGCCGGAGCGCGTCTTCGGCAGGCCGGGCGCGAACTGGATCAGGTCGGGCGAGGCGATCGGGCCGATCTCCTTGCGCACCCAGTGCGACCAGCTCCTTGCGCAGCTCCTCGCTCGGCTGCTCGCCCGTCATCAGCGTGACATAGGCGTAGATGCCCTGGCCCTTGATGTCGTGCGGATAGCCGACCACGGCGGCCTCCGCCACCTTCGGCATGCGCGACCAGCGCGCTCTCGACCTCGGCGGTGCCGATGCGGTGGCCGGCGACGTTGATCACGTCGTCGACGCGGCCGGTGATCCAGTAGTAGCCGTCCTCGTCGCGGCGGCAGCCGTCGCCGGTGAAGTACTTGCCGGGATAGGTCTTGAAGTAGGTGTCGATGAAGCGCTGGTGGTCGCCGTAGACGGTGCGCATCTGGCCCGGCCAGGAATCGGCGATGCAGAGATTGCCGCTGGCGGCGCCCTCGAGCACCTTGCCCTCGGCATCGACGATCTGCGGCTGACGCCGAAGAACGGCTGCGTCGCCGAGCCGGGCTTCAGCGCGGTCGCGCCGGGCAGCGGCGTGATCAGGATGCCGCCGGTCTCGGTCTGCCACCAGGTGTCGACGATCGGGCAGCGGCCGTCGCCGACCACGCGGTGATACCACTCCCAGGCCTCCGGATTGATCGGCTCGCCGACGGTGCCGAGCAGCCGCAGCGATTGCGCGCGAGGTCTTCTTCACCGGCGCGTCGCCGGCCTGCATCAGCGCGCGGATCGCGGTCGGCGCGGTGTAGAAGATGTTGACCTTGTGCTTGTCGATCACCTCCCAGAAGCGCGACATGGTCGGATAGTTCGGCACGCCCTCGAACATCAGCGTGGTGGCGCCGTTGGCGAGCGGGCCGTAGACGATGTAGCTGTGGCCGGTGACCCAGCCGACGTCGGCGGTGCACCAGTAGATGTCGCCGTCGTGATAGTCGAACACGTATTGGTGCGTCATCGAGGTGTAGACGCAGATAGCCGCCGGTGGTGTGCAGCACGCCCTTCGGCTTGCCGGTCGAGCCCGAGGTGTAGAGGATGAACAGCGGGTCCTCCGCGTTCATCGTGCTCGCACGGGCATTCGGCTGGTCACCACCTCGGCGGCCTCGTGGTACCAGACGTCGCGCACCGGATCCATGTCGACCGCGCGCGCCGGTGCGCCGCACCACGATGACGTGATCGACGCCGCCGACCTTGGCGATGGCGGCGTCGGTGTTGGCCTTCAGCGGCACCTTGCGGCCGCCGCGCAGGCCCTCGTCGGCGGTGATGACGACCTTCGACTTGCAGTCCTCGATGCGGCCGGCGAGCGATTCCGGCGAGAAGCCGCCGAACACCACCGAATGGACCGCGCCGATGCGCGCGCAGGCCAGCATGGCGTAGGCCGCCTCCGGGATCATCGGCATGTAGATGGTGACGCGGTCGCCCTTCTTGACGTTGCGGTTGCGCAGGACGTTGGCCATCCGGCAGACCTCGTCGTGCAGCTCCTGGTAGGTGATGTGCTTGGATCGTCCTTGGGATCGTCGCCTTCCCAGATGATCGCGGTCTGGTTGGCGCGCGTCGGCAGATGGCGGTCGATGCAGTTGTAGGCGGCGTTGAGCGTGCCGTCCTCGAACCATTTGATCGAGACGTTGCGCGGATCGAAGGAGGTGTTCTTGATCTTGCGTCGGCGTCCGGTACCAGTCGATGCGCTTGGCCTGCTCGGCCCAGAAGCCGTTCGGGTCGTCGATCGAGCGCGCGTACATCTCCTGGTACTTGGCGTCGTCGATGATAGGCGCGCTTGCTTCCACTCGGCGGGAACCTCGTAGATCTTGTCGGACATCGCTTCCTCCACCACCGGACGCAAGGCCTGCAACCGATGCAGCGCAGACGGTGCGATTGTTCTGGTCGTTTGCCATTATGCGACGGCGCTCCAACAAGCGACAAGCCCGGGCCTATTCGACCTTCGAGGGGGCCAGGCCCGGGCCCGCACGACGCGGCTTTTTGGCCACTTGGACAACGCTGCCAAATGCGACTAAATCGGATCGATACAGGGAGTATTCGTCATGGTGGGATTGATCCGCGTTGTCGTCGCGGCGGTGTTGGCGGGGAGCGCAACCGCCGCGGTGGCGCAGCCCTATCCCAGCCAGCCGATCCGCATGATCATGCCGTTCACGCCCGGCTCGCCCAACGATGTGGTCGGGCGGCTTCTGGCACAGCAGATGAGCACGCGGCTCGGCCAGAACGTCATTATCGACAACCGTCCCGGCGCCGGCACCAATGCGGGCACCAAGGCCGCGGCCTCGGCCGAGCCGGACGGCTACACGCTGCTGTTCAACTCATCGAGCATGGTGGTGTCGCCGGCGATGTACAAAAATCCCGGCTATGATCCGGAAAAAAACTTCGTGCCAGTGGCGAACACCATCTTCGGGCACTGGGTGACGGTGATCGAGAAATCGATCCCGGCCAACACGTTGCCGGAGTTCATCGCCTACGCGAAGGCTAACCCGGGCAAGCTCGCCTTCGGCTACGGGCAGGGGACGGCGCCGCAGCTCGTCGGCGAGTGGCTCAAGGTCCGCGAAGGCGTCGACATCACCAGCGTGCCTTACAAGGGCGGCCCGCAGGCGGTCATCGATCTGATCGGCGGACGCATCCATTTCCACATCACCACCACCGCGACAGGGATGCCGCACATCAGGGACGGCAACGTCAAGGCGATCTCGGTCTGGTCTCCGAAGCGGTACCCGCTCTTGCCGAACGTTCCGACCATGATCGAGAGCGGCTATCCGAACCTCGCGCTTGGCTTCTGGGCCGGGATATGGGCGCCGGCCGGCACGCCCGACGCGATCGTGAAGCGGCTGAATGCGGTCATCAACGAGAGCCTGGGGTCGGCCGAGATGAAGGTCAGTCTCGACAAGCTTGGGCTCGAGCCCGTCATCCAGACGCCGCAGCAATTCGGGCAGTTCGTTCGCGACGAGGTGCCGCGCTGGGCGGAGATCGTGAAGGTCAGCGGGGTGAAGGGCGACTGATCGCTGGCGGCTGCCAAAACCGCAGCTGTCCATTGGCGGGTTGCCGAATTCGATCGTTACGAATTCCGGGTCCGCGGGCTAGACCCCGCGTCCCCGGAATGACAAAGAAAAATTGAGCGGAGGAAACGATGACCACGAGGCGCACTCTGCTGGCGGCCGCCGCGGCGGCGATCCTGTGCTCGAGCCTGTCGCCTGCGGTTGCGCAGCCGTTTCCCAACCGGCCGATCCGGCTGATCGTGTCGTTCCCGCCCGGCGGGGCGACCGACGTGATCGCGCGCACCATCGGCGCGCCGCTCAGCCAGCGCCTTGGCCAGAATGTGGTGGTGGACAACCGGCCGGGTTCGAACGGCAATATCTCCGCCGAGCTGGCGGCCAATGCGCGGCCCGACGGCCACACGCTGCTGCTCGGGTCGGACAGCCTGTTCGGCATCAATCCGCATCTTTACGCGAAGATGCCGGTTGATTTGCGCAAGGCGTTCGTGCCGGTCGCCAATCTCGTCACCAACGTTCTGGTGCTGACCGTCAATCCCGACAAAGTCGCGGCCGAAGACGCTGCCTGAATTTGTCGAACTCGCCCGCAAGGCGAACCCAGCCTTGTTCTATGCGTCGATCGGCAACGGCAGCCAGCATCACATCGCGATGGAGATGCTCAAGCGCGCCGCCAAGATCGAGCTGACCCATGTGCCGTACAAGGGCGGCGGGCCGGCGGCGATCGCCACGGTCGGCGGCGAGACCCTCGCCATGTTCGGCGGCGGATCGGTGGTGCCGCTGGTGCGATCGGGCAAGCTGCGCGCGTTGGCGGTGAGCAGCACCAAGCGGTCGCCGGTATTGCCGGACCTGCCGACCATCGGGGAAATCTATCCGGGCTATGCGGTGACGATCTGGCAGGGCCTGTTTGCGCCGACCGGGACGCCGCCGGAGATCGTGGCCAAGCTGCGCACCGAAATTCAGGCGGTGCTGAAGATGCCCGACATCGCCGACAAACTGATCAGCGCCGGGTCCGGCGAGCCGTCATTGCTCACGGTCGAGGAGTTCTCCGCCATGATCGCCGAGGACTACGTGCGCTACGGCAAGATCATCAAGGACACCGGCATCAAGGTGGACAATTGATCCGGCGCGCTAGGATTCACGCGTCCTACACGCCCATCGCGCCGATGATCGCGCCCATCAGCGCCAGCACGACCAGCCAATAGCCGCCGTCGATCGACCAGCAGCATGCGCGGCCGCATCGCAAAGCTGTGATTGACCAGCATGGTGGTGATGACGAAGCCGAACCAGCAGAACAACCCGGATATCACGCCGTTACGCAGCGTCACTTGGCCAAGATGGCCGATCATGCCGGCCAGCACCCAGGCCATGACCACGCAAGCCGCGAACGCCAGGACGAACGGCACCCAGGCGCCGGGCCGTCTTCGACGCTTCGATCGCTTCCCTGGTGGTGCCGGCCGCGGCCATCCACGGTGTCGCGAACGCCATGTACCAGACCGCGCCGGCGATCCAGCCGGCGGCCCCTGCGATGAGCACTGCAATGTAATTGATGCCGGCGAAGCTCATGGCGGCCTCCTCCGGCGCTATCCCTTGATGCCGCCCATCTTGCAGATCTGCGCCCATTCGGTGGCGGTGACCGGCTGCACCGACAGCCGCGCATATTTCACCAGCGGCATGTCCTTGAAGCGCGCATCGGCCTTTCACAGTGGCGAGCGTCACCGGCGTCTTCAGCGGATGCTTGGCGATTACATCGGTCGCCACGAACACGTTGCTTCTCGTCGGTCGGGTCGCGATAGTGCTCCTTGATGACTTCGCCGACGCCGACGATCTGCTTCTCCTTGCCGGTGTGATAGATGAAGACGAGGTCGCCCTTCTTCATCTCCTTCATGTGCCCGCGCGCGGTGAAATTGCGCACGCCGGTCCAGGGCTCGCCCTTCGCGCCCCGCTTCACCAGATCGTCCCAGGAAAATTCTTCCGGCTCGGTCTTCATCAGCCAATGATTCATGGCATCAATCCTCCGCGCGAAACGGTCGTGTCAGCAATCTGTCGATGGCGTCGTCGACGCTGAGGCTGCCGTCGAGTATAGCGGCGACCGCGGCGGAAATCGGCATCTCGACGCCTTTGTCGCGCGCCATCTCGACCAGGACCGGCGCCGTAAAGGCGCCTTCCGATAGCTTGGCGCCGGCGCGAACCTGATCGGGCGTCTGACCTTCGCCGAGCGCAAGCCCGAATGAAAAGTTACGCGACTGCGGTGTCGAGCAGGTCAGGATCAGGTCGCCGAGACCCGACAGCCCGGTCAGCGTCTCCGGCCGCGCGCCGAACACGCGGCCGAAGCGGGTGAGTTCCGCAAATCCGCGGGTGATCAACGCCGCAGCGGCGCTGGCGCCGAGACCGCGGCCGGCGACGATGCCGGCGCCGATCGCCAGCACGTTCTTGGCGGCGCCGCCGATCTCGACGCCGCGCAGATCGGTCGAATGGTAGGGCCGGAAGGTGGCCGAACCGATCGCGCGCGCGAGCCCGGCGGCGACATCTTCATCGCGGGCGGCGAGCGTCACTGCGGTCGGCAGGCCGCGTGCCACGTCGGAGGCGAAGCTCGGCCCCGACAAGATCGCCGGCACGGCGTTGGGTGCGCACTCGGCAACGATGTCGGACATGAAGGCGTGCGTTCCGGCCTCGATGCCCTTGGCGCAGACCAAGAGCGGCGTGCCTGCTCGCAACCAGCGGCGCCAGCCCCGTGACGACCGCGCGCATCGCCTGCGCCGGCACCACCAGCAACAGAGCCTGCGCCCGCGCGACCGTCGCGCGCGTCGCGGGTCACGGCGATACTGTCATCGATGCGCACGCCCGGCAGGAACAGACTCTCGCGCTTGTTCGCGAGTTGCTCGGCATTGGCGGCATCGTGCTCCCACAGCGTCACCTTGCGGCCAGCGCGTGCGGCCGCAATCGCGAGCGCTGTGCCCCAGGCTCCACCTCCGACGACGCCGATATGATCGTAGTTCATGAACGAGTCCGGATTGGCGGGGAATCGGATGCAGCGTCGGCGGGCTTGCGGGCGGTCACGTCCGACAGCGCCCAGCGTGCGTGCGGTGGCGTGTCGAGCGTGTCGGTCAGCCCGAGCGCCAGCCGCTCCGCGCCGGCCCACGCGATCATCGCGCCGTTGTCGGTGCACAGTTCGGCCGGCGGTACCACCAGCGTGGTGCCGGCCTCGAAGGCAATCCGTTGCAGCGTCTTGCGGACGGTCTGGTTGGCGGCGACGCCGCCGGCCGCCACCAGCGCAGTCGGCTTGCCGAAGCGCTCGCGGAACATCCGCGTGCCGGTGCGCAGCCGGTCGGCGACCACATCGACCACCGCCTGCTGGAACGACGCGCACAGGTCGCGCACGTCTTCGTCGCTGATCGGCGCGATCTTCTCGGCTTCCAGCCGCAGCGCCGTCTTTAGTCCGGACAGCGAGAAATCGGCGTTCGGCTTGCCAGCCATGGGTCGCGGCAAGGCAAAGCGCTGGGGGTCTCCGTTCATCGCTTCCTTCTCGACCTGCGGTCCGCCCGGATAGCCGAGGCCGAGCAGCTTCGCGGTCTTGTCGAAGGCCTCGCCGATGGCATCGTCGACGGTCGAGCCAAGCCGCACATACTCGCCGATGCCGAGCACGGCGACGATCTGCGTGTGGCCGCCGGAGGCGAGGAACAGGCAATAGGGGAATGGCGTGCCGTCGGTCAGGCGCGCGGTCAGGGCGTGCGCTTCAAGGTGGTTGACCGCAATCAGCGGCGTCTCGTTGACGAGCGCGATCGCCTTGGCCGTGGTGAGGCCGACGATCACGCCGCCGATCAACCCTGGACCGGCGGCGGCGGCGACGCCGTCGAGCTCGGTGAATTTCTTGCGTGCCTCCGCCATCGCCTGGGCGATGATGAAGTCGAGCATCTCGACATGGGCGCGCGCGGCAATCTCCGGCACCACACCGCCGAAGGCGGCATGCTCATTGACCTGCGACAGCACCACATTCGACAGGATCCGGCCTTGGCCGCTGTCCTGCCGTTCGACCACGGCGGCCGCGGTCTCGTCGCAGGTGGTCTCGATCCCGAGCACGAACATCGAAATGACGTCCAACTCCGTATTTCATTTCCCGGCCGGGCGCCGTCCCGTATGATCGCAACCGTTCGTGTGGTGGATCAGAAGTCCGCGATGATACGAACTTTGGAATGGGGACACCAGCCGGCGCGTCCGGCGTAGCATTGCGAGGACGGCAGGTGCAATCCTTCGGCGGCTCCAGGACGGTGCGGATCGGGACGCGCGGCAGCCCGCTGGCGCTGGCCCAGTCTGCCATGGTGCGCGCCCGCCTGGTGGCCGCGCATGGGCTGGCGTTGGAGCAGATCGAGATCAAGACGATCCGCACCACCGGCGACGCCATCCACGACCGGCCGTTGTCGGAGGTCGGCGGCAAGGGCCTGTTCACCAAGGAGATCGAGGACGCGTTGCTGGCGGGCGCGATCGATCTCGCCGTGCATTCCGCCAAGGACATGCCGACGGCGCTGCCCGCGGGACTGATCATCACCGCGGTGTTGCCGCGCGAAGACCCGCGCGATGTCTTCATCAGCCGCAAATCCAATTCGTTGCAAGCGCTGGAGCACGGCGCGGTGGTCGGCACCGCGTCGTTGCGGCGTCAGGCGCTGGTCAAGCGGATGCGTCCCGATCTCAAGGTCGTTTCGTTTCGCGGCAACGTCGAGACGCGCCTGCGCAAGCTCGAGGCGGGCGAAGTCGACGCCACGCTGCTGGCGCTGGCGGGTCTCAAGCGGCTCGGTCTCGCCGACGTGGCGACACAATCGCTCGCCGCCGATGACTTCATCCCGGCGGTGGGGCAGGGCATCGTCGCGATCGAAACGCGCGAGGACGATGCCGACACGCGTCAGCTTCTCGCGGCGATCGACCATGCCGATGCGATGACCGCGCTCACGGTCGAGCGCGCGTTCCTCACCGTGCTCGATGGCTCGTGCCGCACGCCGATCGCCGGCCATGCGACGATCGCCAGCGGTCGCGTGCAGTTCCGCGGCCTGATCGCCCGGCCCGACGGCAGCGAATGCCTGGAAACTGAACGCGCCGGGGCAATCTCCGATGCCGCGGCGCTCGGTGCCGATGCGGGCGCAGAGCTGAAGCGGCGCGCCGGCCCGGATTTTTTCGCGCCGGGTCACTAACGCCATGCGCCTCCTGGTCACCCGGCCCGAGCCCGACGGCGAGCACACAGCGGCCCAGCTACGCGCGCGTGGCTGCGAAGTCATGCTGTCGCCGCTGCTGCGGATCGAGCCGGTCGTGGCCGACCTCGGCGACGATTGGGATGCGCTGGCGTTGACCAGCGTCAACGCTGCGCGCGCCCTCGCCGGGCATCCTGCGCTTGCCCCATTGCGTCCGGCTCCCGCTCTACGCGGTCGGCAGCCGCAGCGCCGACGCTGCCCGCGCGCAGGGCTTTGCGCGCGTCATCTCCGCCGACGGCAATGCCGGCGACCTGGTGCGGCTCATGGTCTCGCAACGTCCGTCGGGGTCGCGCGTGCTCTATCTTGCCGGCGAAGACAGGTCAGCCGATCTCGGGGGCGCGCTTGCCGCCGCGGGGATCGAGGTCCAGACCCGGGTGGTCTATCGCGCCGTCGCCGTCTCGCAGTTCACGGCCGAGGCGCGCGCCGCGCTCGCGGCCGGACACCTCGACGGGGTCTTGCATTTTTCGCGCCGCACCGCGGCGATCTACGTTGAATGTGCGGCCCAGGCCGAATTATCGGTACCGGCGCTCGCGGCGGTACAATATTGCCTGTCGGGTCAGGTGGCGGAGCCGTTGGCGGCCGCTGGGGCGCAGGTCATCCGGGTCGCCGAGCGGCCGAGCGAGGCCGCCTTAGTCGAACTGGTAACGGGCTGACGGCCCAATTCAAGCATTCGGATACCCTGATTTGATAGTATGACGAGGGCGCTCGGTGAATCGCCTATGGACCTGACATGACCAGTTCGAATGAGCCCCCCGGGGGGCCGGCGGGACAGGGGCGGCGACGCCCGCCCACCATCGATCTGCGGGCGACGGAGGTCGGCCAGGGCGGCGAATCCGCGGGAGCCGCGGCGACACCCGGCGCCGACGACGCGTCGCGTCCGCGCGCGGGTCTCGGTTGGCTGCCACCAGGGTTTTCTTGGTCCATGATCTCGCAATTTCCATGGCGATTGGCCGCCGCCGGTGCCGGCGGCGCCATGGTGATCCTCGCTGTGCTGGCGATGTCGGGCGTGTTTTCAAGCCGCGACAGCGGCACGGCCGTGGCCGAACGGCGGATCGCGCGCCTGGAGCAGCAATTGCGCGAACTCGACGGCGCGGCCGCTGCCGAGTGCGGCAAACCCCAAGGCGTTGGACGAACTCGCCGGCCGGTTGGGCCGGCTCGAGACCGCCCTGGCGACGCCGAAGGCGCCGATCACCGACGCCGCCTTGGCGAACCGGCTGGCGGCGCTCGACGGCGAGATCAAAGCGCTTGAAGAGCGCATCGACATGCTCGGGCGGCGCAGCGACGAGGCCGCCTCGATCGCCGGCGAAGCGCGCAAGCGTGCTGATGCCGCCGCGTCATCGCTCGCCGAGCTGCGCAAAACGGAAATCTCCGCCACCGCTTCGATCCCGCGCGAGGAGATCGAGGCGCTGAGCGGCCGAATCGCCGCGCTTGAGCGCACGGCCAAGACCATGGAAGCGCAGCTTGCGGCCCGCGCCGGCAGCGAGAGCGGCGCCGACCGGGCGTTGCGGTCGGTCGTGGTCGCGAGCGCGCTCAATGCCGCGGTCGAACGCGGCGCGCCCTTCGTCGCCGAGATCAGTGCCGCCAAGTCTGTGGCGTCCGATCCGACATTGTTGGCCGCGCTTGAACCGTTCGCGCCAGTCGGGCGTTCCAACCCCGGCGGTCCTGACCCGGGAGCTGGCGGCGCTCGTTCCTGCGCTCGCCAAGGCGGTGGGCACGCCGCCGCGCGACACCGGCGTTCTCGATCGGTTGAAAGCCAACGCGGAAAAACTCGTCCGCGTCCGTCCGCTCGATGACGCGGTGGGAGATGATCCGGTGACGGTGGTTCGGCGCATTGAGCTTCGGGCGGAGCAGGGCAATCTCGCCGGTGCCGTCGCCGAGATCGCCAAGCTGCCGCCGCCGGCGCGCGAGCTGGCCAAGCAATGGACGGCGCGCGCCGAAGGGCGCGCTGCCGCGATCGACGCGAGCCGACGGTTCGCCGCCAGCGCCCTTGCGGCGCTCGGCAAGCTGTCGCTGTAGGAGAACGCGGCCCCAATGATCCGCGTCGTCATCTACCTCCTGATCGTCGGCTTGTTCGCGTTCGGCGCCGCGTGGATGGCCGACCGCCCCGGCGAGGTGATGATCACCTGGCAAAAACTACGGATCGAAACCTCGCTGATGGTGCTGGCGGTGGCGGTCACGACCATCGCGGTTGTGGCGGTGCTGCTGTGGACCGGCATCCGCGCCATCCTGCGCGCGCCCGATGTGCTGTGGCTCTATCTGCGAACGCGGCGCGGCGTGCGCGGCTATCTTGCGGTATCGCAAGGCTTGATCGCGATCGGCTCCGGCGACGCGCGCGCGGCGCGCAAATTCGCCGACGAGGCCGCGCGCATCGCGCCGGGCGAGCCGCTGACGCTGCTGCTCGGTGCGCAAGCCTCGCAGCTATCGGGCGACCGCGAAGCCGCCGAGCGCACCTTCCATGTGATGGCGGCGCGCGAGGACACCCGGCTGCTCGGTCTGCACGGCCTGTTCATCGAAGCGCAGCGCCGCAATGACGTCGCCGCCGCCACGCTCTACGCCGAGCAGGCGGCCGAAAGCGCGCGCGCGCCGAGCTGGGCCGGGCAGGCCGTGTTCGATGCCCGTTGCGCCGCGGGCGATTGGCCCGGCGCGCTGGAACGGCTCGACCGCAACATGAAGAGCGGCCTGGTCGACCGCGATTCCTATCAACGCTGGCGCGCGGTGCTGCTGACTGCGCGTGCGATCGAGTCGGATGCCGCCGACGATCATGACAACGCCAAGACGCTGGCGCTCGAAGCGGTCAAGCTCGCGCCCACGCTGGTGCCGGCGGCGGCGCTTGCCGGCCGATTGTTGGGCGAAGCGCGCGACCTGCGCCGCGCCGCGCGCATGGTCGAGGCAGCCTGGAAGGCCAACCCGCATCCCGATCTCGCCGACGCTTACGCCTATCTGCAGCCCGGCGCGTCGGCGCGCGAGCGGCTCGCGCGGGTCGAGGCGCTGGCGGAGAAGACGCCCGGCAACATCGAAGCCGCGCTGGCGGTGGCGCGCGCGGCGCTCGACGCGCAGGAATTCGCAGTGGCGCGACGCGTGCTGGCGCCGCTGTCGATCGCGCCGGGCCAGCGCGTGTCGATGCTGATGGCGGAGCTTGAGGAGAGGGAGCACGGCGACGAAGGCCGCGCCCGCGAATGGATGACGCGCGCGCTGCGCGCCAAGCGCGATCCGGCCTGGACCGCCGACGGGCATGTGTCGGATCGCTGGATGCCGGTGTCGCCGGTCACCGGCCGGCTCGATGCTTTCCAGTGGAAGGACCCGATCGCCAGCATGGATGCGGGCGAAGCGGTGATCGAACATGATCGGGAACTCGCGCGCCGTCTGCGCCGCCGATGCCAACCGCATCGCCGCCGGCGGCCGATGTGAGAACGTTCGAGGCGAGACCGGTCGAGCCTGCGCGCGCCCGCGCCTTTGGCGGTCGCGCCTGCCGCGCGCGGCCTCGCCAGAACCGTGCCGGCCGTTGCGCCGGTGGTGCCGCTGATTCACGTTCCCGACGATCCCGGACCTGATCCGCAGCCGCAACTGGAGCCGGACGCCACGGCGTCGCCGGCATCTTCGGGCGATGGCTGGCGCAAGCTGCGCGGCCTGTTCAAGTAGGACGGCTTTCGTGTCCCGGGCGCAGCGCAGCACCATAAGCGAGATCGCGCGCGTGTCTTCGACGCGCTGTGGTGGTGCGCTGCAGACCCGGGACCCAGCTTTCTCTTCTACCGGGGTCCCGGATCAGCGGTGCATCACTTCGTGCTGCACCGCGTCCGGGACACGTGATTTCTACTCAGCGTCGACAATCCCGCTGCTCACGCCGGAAATCAGATTGCTCCCGAGCAACACGTCCGCGCTTGGACTGCCCCCGAGCGGCGTCGTCGCGATCGGTGATTCCAGCAACGCGCGTTGCGCGCGCCGCGCCGCGACCGCGGCGTCGACGGTGGTGACGGCAAAGCGCACGGATGCGCCTGGCCGCGTTTGCGCGAGACGCCCCAGATCGGGTCCGATCACGGTGGCGATCTTGGGATAGCCGCCGGTCACCTGCCGATCCGCCATCAGCACCATCGGCCGGCCGTCGCCCAACACCTGAATGGCGCCCATCACGATGCCGTCCGACACGATGTTCAGTCCATTGGTCGGCGCAACACTTGGCCCGTCGAGAAAATACGCCATGCGATCGCTGCGATGCGACACTGTGAAGGTGGCGCTGCCGAACGTGTCGATCTGCTCGCGCGAAAAATAGTCGTCCTGCGGTCCGAGGATGACGCGGATCGGATCGTCGCTGCGTGCGAGCCACGGCGCTGTCAGCGCGGCGACGCCGGCTTCGCATGGCGCGATGTTCCGCACCGGCAACACGTCGCCTGCCGCGAGCGCGCGGCCATCGATGCCGCCCAGCGCCGAGCGCGTGTGCGTCGCGTTGGAGCCGAGCATGGGTGGCATCGCGATGCCGCCGCCGACCGCGAGATAACACCAGGCGCCATCGGCTCCGGCGCGGATGCGCAGCCGCGCGCCCGGCGCCAGCGCGAGTCGCACCGCGGGCGGCAATCGCTGCCCGTCGAGGGTCACTTCGAAATCGCCGCCCGCCACCGCGACGGGCAGCGTCGCGCCGTCCGCGGTCACTTCGATCCCGCCGAGCGAGACCTCGATCGCGGTCGCGCCGACGGCGGCGCCGACCGCGCGGTTCGCCGTCGCCATCGCCAGCGCGTCCATCGGACCGGCGGCGGTGACGCCGAACCGGAGGTAGCCGCGCCGGCCGGCATCCTGCAGCGTCACGCCCGGCCCCGCCGCGATGATTTTGAGTGCCGCGGTCATGATAACTCGGTCACCGTGGCGACGATCTCGCCGGCCTCGGCGCGCCGGTCGAGCGCGTGGAAGGTGTCGACGTCGATCGGCGCGAAGGTGATCTCGTCGCCGACCGCCGCCAAAAACGTGCGCTCGCGCTTGAGCGAAAACATCCGCTCCGGCGTGCGGCCGACCAGCCACCAGCCGGTCGGCATCGAGAACGTCGTGATCAGTCCCATCCCGGCGCCGATCATGATGGTGCCGGGCGGATGCGGCGGCCGGATGGTGACGCGGCGCGGCACCGCCAGCGCGTGCGGCAAGCCGCCGAGATAGCAGAAGCCCGGCAGGAATCCGTACATGGTGGCCTGGAAGGTCGTGCCGGAGTGCAACGCCACCACGCGCTCGGGCGTCAGCCCCTGCATCTCGGCGATCTGCGCGATGTCCTCGCCGAATTGCGGGTCGTAGCAGCACGGGATGCACCAGCGCCGCTGCGGCTTGGTGTCGATGGCACCGATCTCGATGCCGCGAATGGCTTCGATCAGTGTTGCGCGATCGACGGTCAGCGGATCGTAGTGGATCATCAGCGAGCGGATGGTCGGCACCAGTTCGACGATGCCCGGCAGCGCGCGCTTCCCCAGCGCAGCATCGAGCGCCAGCACGCGCTGGTGGACGGCGGGCTCGACGGTGCGGCCGAATTCGACCACCAGCGCTGCTTCGCCGGCGTCGAGAAATCGCGCCGGGTCAGCGCCGGTGAACGAAGCCGAGGTCGTCACGATGATCCGAACGGCGCGACGGTCGCGCCGGCGCGTTCGAGCGCCTGGCGGACGGTGCGCGCGGTGTCGATGGCGTGCGGTGAATCGCCGTGCACGCAGACGGAATCGATCGGGGTCTTCAGCCGTGCGCCGCTCACGGTGATCAGTGCGCCGGCCTCGACCATGGCGACCACGCGCTTGGCCGCTTCGGCGGCATCATGGATCACGGCACCGGGCTCGCTGCGCGGCACCAGCGTGCCCTGCTCGGTGTAGGCGCGGTCGGCATAGATTTGCGAGAACGCGCGCAGGCCGGCGCGCTCGGCGGCGCGCACCTGCTCGCTGCGCGCGATCGTCAGCGCGGCAAGATTGCGGTCCACCGCGCGGATGGCGCGCGCCACCGCGTCGGCGACATCGGGCTCGGTCTCCGCCAGGTTGGCGAGCGTGCCGTGGGCGTTGACGTGGGTGATGCGGTGGCCGGCATAGCTCGCCAGCGCCATGGCGGCGCCGATCTGGTAGGCGACCAGCCGCTCGATCTCCCCGGCGCTGAACGGGATCGGCCGGCGTCCGAAGCCCCAGAGGTCGGGGAACCCGGCATGGGCGCCGACCGCGACGCCGCGCTGCTTCGCCACTGTGAAGGTCTGCGCCATGATCTCGGGATCGCCGGCATGGAAGCCGCAGGCGACGTTGGCCGAGGTCACGATGCCCAAGAGCGCGCCGTCGTCGCCGCAGCGGTAGCGGCCGAAGCCTTCGCCCAGGTCGGAATTGATGTCGATGCGCATCACGGCGTATCTCGGGATGATCGATGCACACACGCGCCGCGCCGAGCCCGATCGCTTCCTCGGCGCCTCCCGGGTGCTATAGCATTCTCACGGCGGGCCGCGAAGCCGCTAACGCCCTGAGAGCGCTCGCAAAGCCGCAGTCGCCGCGGAAGCGGCCGACGCTTCGGCCCGATCCGGATATGCCGCTTTTCTAGGTAAAAGTGGTGCCGCGGATAGGATTTGAACCTACGACCCCCGCATTACGAATGCGGTGCTCTACCGGCTGAGCTACCGCGGCGCCTTCGCCCATGTAGCAATGTTGGGCCTCGCTGAAAAGCGCCCATTTAAGGGCCGGGAATATTCGGAGTATCGCCCCGGCGGTTAAAGCCGGCTCGAAAAACTCAAGTGCAAATTGGTCGGCGAGGGTGGCACCCCAAATTTGGGCGGCGGCCCACACTGATCCGGAGAAGACGCTCAAAGCGTCCTTGTCGTTGGCTCGACATCCGCGCCGTGCTTGGTTATCGGGATGGTCCATGGAGTGCGGCCAATCAGGCTGCGCCTTTTCATTGACCCAGCCGAGACGGAGTCGGCCGTCGTGAAGCGTAGTACCGACCGAATCCTGACCTCCCACGTCGGCAGCCTGATCCGGCCGCCCGAGCTTCAGGCGCAAATTCGGGCCAAGCAGAGCGGCAAGGATTTCGATCCCGCGCTGTTCGACAAGACGCTGACGGACGCCGTTGCCGAGGTCGTCGCGAAGCAGGTCGCGTGCGGCATCGATGTCGTCAGCGACGGCGAATTCGGCAAGTTCATCTCCTGGGCGCAATACGTGCTCGACCGTTTCTCCGGCTTCGAGCGGCGGCCTTTCGACACCGGTGGAAATGTGTGGGCGCGCGGCGCGGATCGCAAACGTTTCGCCGAGTTCTACGCCGAGCTGGACGCCGCGGAGCCGCCGGCGACGCAAAGCCTCGCCGTCTGCGTCGGCCCCATCACCTACACCGGCAGCGCCGATGTCGGCCGCGACATCAGGAACTTCAAGTCGGCGCTGGCGAAGACGCCGGCGACCGAGGGCTTCTTGCCGGTCGCGGCGCCCGCGAGCGTGATCCCCGATCGCAAGAATGAATACTACAAAAGCGAGGACGATCTGCTGGAAGCCATCTCCAAGGCGATGCGGGACGAATACAAGGCGATCGTCGATTCAGGCATGCTGGTTCAACTCGACGACGCGCGCCTCGCCGTCACCTTCGATCGCATGGTGCCGCCAGCCGCCAAGGATGACTATCTGAAATGGGCGGAGAAGCTGGTCGCGGTGACGAACCACGCGCTGGAAGGAATTCCCGAGGAGCGCGTGCGCTATCATGTTTGCTGGGGAAGCTGGCCTGGGCCGCACACCAGCGATGTGCCGCTGCGCGATCTGGTCGGAACCATCGTCAAGGTGAAGGCCGGCGCCTATCTGATCGAGGGCGCCAATCCGCGGCACGATCATGAATGGAAGGTGTGGAAGGACGCCAAGCTGCCCGACGGCAAGGTGCTCATTCCCGGCGTCGTCAGCCATATGACCAACGTCGTCGAGCATCCCGAGCTCGTCGCCGACCGGATCGTGCGGCTCGCCAATCTGGTCGGCCGCGAGAACGTGATTGCCGGCACCGATTGCGGCTTCGCGCAAAGCCCGTTCTATCGTCGCGTGCACCCGAGCGTCATGTGGGCGAAATTCGAGGCGCTCGCCGAGGGCGCGCGGCTCGCCACCAAGCAATTGTGGGGCAAGCCTTAGATCTTGGTGCCCGGACAGCGTTGCGCCGCCGCGCGCGTCAGATGCTCATCCCTCGTCATCGAGGGCGCGCCGCAGGCGCCGGATGATGACGCCCTGGGCGCGGTCATCGGCGGCCGCGTCGATCCGGTCGTTGATGTCGAGGATGAGTTTCGACATGTCGTTGTGCCAATCGAGAGCGACCACCGCCTCGGGCGCGAGCCGGCGGCGATGCGCTCACGTCGATCGGGCGTCGGCGCCGCCGTCGACAGCTCGTAGATATCGTCCAGCAGCGGGCGGAAGCACCTGTGCGGTTGGAATGATCCGCTCGGCGATGCGCTCCGACAATCCGGCCAGCGCGGGCTCCTCGCCGTGAACCAGGAACACCCCTCGGCCAATCGGGTCGGCGCGCCGCGATCCAGCGCGCGAGCTCTGGCCCGTCGGCATGTCCTGAATATTCGTCGATGCAGCGGATGCGGGCGGCGACCTTGATCTCCTCGCCCTGGATGCGGACGGCCTTGGCGCCGTCACCAGAAACCGTCCGAGCGTTCCTTGCGCCTGGAATCCGACCAGGAGCACGGTCGCGTCGCTGCTCCACAGCCAGCGCTTGAGATGATGCCGGATGCGGCCCGCATCGCACATGCCGCTCGCGGCAATGATGATGTGAAAGCCGGTGAGCTTGGCGATGGCCTTGCTTTCGTCGACCGTCTCGGTGAAGCGCAGATGCGGCGAGCTGAGCAGGCGATTGAGGTCGACATCGGGGTCGAGGCTCGATGCATGCTGCCGGAACACCTCGGTGGCGCGAATGGCCAGCGGCGAATCCAGAAAGATCGGCGCCGTCGGCACCTCGCCGCGCTCCATCAGGTCGATGAGATCGACGATCAATTCCTGGGTGCGCTCGACGGCAAAGGCCGGAATGAGCAGGGCGCCCTTGGCCGCCGCGGCGTCGCGAACCTCGGCGGCCAGACGTTGGCGCCGAGCCTCCGGCGTCGTTGCTGGCCGATCCGTATCGCCGTAGGTCGATTCCGAAATGACATAGTCGAACCCCGCCGGCGCTTCGGGGTCCGGTTGCAGCAGCTTGGCGTCGGGACCGATGTCGCCGGAGACGAGCACGCGCAACGGCGCGCCGGATGAGCCCTCGCCGGCGAACTCAAGTTCGATGGAGGCGGAGCCGAGCAGATGCCCGGCGTTCCAGTAGCGCGCGCGGACGCCGCGCATCGCGTCAACCCAAGCCTCGTATTCGACCGGCTGGAATGACATCGAGCGACGCGATGGCGTCGGCCTGGGTGTAGATCGGCGTCACCTCGGACCGCCCGCGCGCCGCGTTGCGCCGGTTGAGCGTGGCGACCTCGGATTCCTGAATGCTTCCGGCGTCGGGCAACATGATAGGAGCACAGATCGATGGTGCCGCGCGTGGCCAGGATCCTTCCGCGGAAGCCTTCGCGCACCAGCTTCGGCAGCAAGCCGCTGTGGTCGATGTGCGCATGGGTCAGCAGCACGGCGTCGATGTCGGCGGGACGGAACGGAAACGCGCCATAGTTCAAGCGCCTTCAGCGTCTTGGACCCTGGAACAGGCCGCAGTCGACCAGCAGGCGCCCGGACCGGCGTTTCGAACAGATAACAAGAGCCGGTCACGGTGCGGGCCGCCCCGCAAAATCGAATGGTCACGCTCATGCCGTTGTCTCCAGCAGGCCCGCGCCAGTGCACTTCGCTGCGCAGCGCCGCCGCAATGACGTCGTCGAGCGTGATCGCATTGGTCGGGTGCGGCACGCTGTGCGTCGAGCGGATGGAGCGGATGCCGGCGCGGTCAAATCTCGTTGCCAAGCTCGGCGGGAAACAGCGCATGGGTGACGATGGCGTCGATCGATGCGGCGCCCGCCGCCACGAGCGCCTTGGCGCAAGCGATCAACGTGCCGCCCGACGAGACGATATCGTCGACCAGCAGAACTGGCCGGCCTTCGAACAACTGCGGGTCGGCGAATGCGATCTCGACCGAGCGGTCGCCGTGGCGGGTCTTCTGCGCAACCGCGTGGGCCAACGCCGAGCCGGCTCGCCAGATCGCTCACCCATGGCTCGGACTCCGCATCCGGGCCGACAACGACGGTGTCGGCGATCAATCCCGGCGGTGCGCAGCGCGTCCGCGATCGCCGGCATGGCCGACAGATTGTCGGCCTCGATGCCGGGAAACACGTCTGTGATGTCGGTGGTGCGATGCAGATGCGCGTCGACGGTGATGACGCGGTCGACGATTCCAGCCAGCAGCCGGCCGACGACCTTTGGCTGATCGCTTCGCCCGGTCGGAACGCCACGTCCTGGCGCATGTAGCAGAGATAGGGCGCGACCAGAACGAGCCGCTTCGCACCGCCGCGCCGCAACGCTTCGGCGGCGAACAGGAGCGCAATGAGCTTGTCGTTCGGCCGATCGAGCGGGGCATAGATGATCGTCGTCGGCGCGGCCGGCCCGACCGTGACGCGCAATTCCCCGTCCGGGAATCGGTGCAATGCGATTTCCTGCATGCGGAACGCCAAGCCGCGACGCAAGCCGCGTTGCATCGCTGGCGCAGGATGGCAGGCTTTGAATGACGACAGTGCTCACGGTTCCGTCTTGATCCGGCTCGCTGAGCTGGCCGTCGATCACGTAGCCTGGATTGATCCTTGGCCGCTGCCACCGCGAGATCGTATTCCGATTGATCGAAGGCATAGATGCGATAGAGCGGCTCGCCCTTCTCGACGCGATCGCCGATCTTCTTGAAGACCTTGATGCCGGCGCCCTTGTCGATCGGCGCGCCGGCGGTTCGCGCCAGACGATTGAGCCGCAGGCAATCGATGCCGGCGACGACGCCATCGCTGGCCGCCAGCACGTCGGCGGTCAGCGTCCCGAGGTCGGTCCGGCAGATCGAAGGCCCCTGCGCGTCGATGATCTTCTGCATCTGCTTGAGCGCGGCACCGCTGTCGAGCAACTCGCGGGCGCGCGCATAACCAGTCCCGCCGCGCAGCTCCGGGTCGTATTCCAGCAGGTGAGCCGCGAGCCGCAGCGACTTTCTCGCGCAGGTCGGCAGGCGCGCCGGGATCGTTGGACAGCACCGCCATGACGTCCTGCGCTTCGAGCACCGGCCCGATGCCGTTGCCGATCGGCTGGCGGCCGTCGGTCGTGATCACCTCCACCGATATGCCGAAATGATCGCCGACGAACTCGAACAGCTTGCGCAGCCGCATGGCCTCCGTGGCATTGGTGAGCTTGGCCGCCGGGCCGACCGGAAGATCGATCAGCAGATGGGTCGAGCCCGCCGCGATCTTCTTTGACATGATCGAGGCGACCATCTGCTCGCGCGTATCGAGGCTGAGCGGCCGCTCCACGGAAATGAGAATGTCGTCGGCCGGCGACAGGTTCACGTGCCCGCCCCAGACCAGGCAGCCGTGACATGCCGCAACGACCTCCTTCATCTCGTCGACCCCGAGGTCGACCCGCGCCAGCACCTCCATCGTGTCCGCCGTGCCGGCCGGCGAGGTGATGGCGCGCGACGAGGTCTTGGGGATCGTCAGGCCGTGCGCCGCCACGATCGGCACCACGATCATCGAGGTGCGATTGCCCGGAATTCCGCCGATGCAATGCTTGTCGACGACGATCGGCTTGTCCCACTTGAGCTGCGTTCCCGCCTGAGCCATCGCGTGGGTGAGGGCGAGAAGCTCGTCGCTCGTCATGAAGCTGGCGGAGCTGATCAGGAACGCGGCGATCTCCATGTCGGAATAGCGATAATGCGCGAGATCATCGACGATCGCGATGATTTCCGGCGGCGCTCAGCGTATCGGCCCTGGATCTTGGCGCGCACCGCATCGAGGCTGTCCGGCGGAGCAGCCGGCGTGACCGTCACCAGGCTGCCGGCCGGTTCGGCGAAGCGGCGGAACGCCGGTTCGGCAAGGCCGAGATCGTCAGGGCCGACCAGGCTGTCGTCATCCGTGATCAGCAGGGTTGCCAGCAGCACTTTGGAATTGCGCCGCAGTTCGACGCGGCTGAAACCGCGAAACACCTCGGGCCGCAGTGCCTTTGACCGGCGCGAGATCACGGCCACGTTCTCGCGGCCGGTATCCAGATTGACCCGGCGGATCTTCAGTTGCGGACGTGACGGATTGGCAGCATTCATCGTGGGCAGGCCCATGGATGCGAAACGATGCAACATAGCAGATAGCAGCCTGATTCCGGGGGTCCCATTGACCCAAATCATTACCGTGACCGCGAATCCCGCCATCGACGTCTCGACGTCGGTCGGCAAGATGGCGCCATTTACCAAGCTGCGCTGCGCGCGCGCCGCGCCATGACCCGGGCGGAGGCGGGATCAACGTCGCTCGCGTCGTCAAGCGGCTCGGCGGCGAAGTCGCGGCCATCTATCCGGCCGGGGGCGCGGCCGGGCAACTGCTTCGCCGCCTGATGGATCGAGAGGGCGTCCAGAGCCTTGCGATCCCGACGGCGGAGGAGACCCGGGAGGACTTCACGGTATTCGAGGACGCCACCAAGCAGCAGTATCGCTTCGTCCTGCCGGGCGCTCCGCTCAGCGAGCAGGAATGGCAGGAATGCCTGAACGGCTGGCGTCAGCGACAGCCTCGGCCGGCATTCGTTGTCGCCAGCGGCAGCTTGCCGCCGGGCGTGCCGGAGGATTTTTTCGCTGCGTTGCGCGCGCCGCGCAAGGAAATCGGCGCCAAGGTTATCGTCGACACGTCCGGACCGCCGCTGAAGGCGGCGCTCGAGGAAGGCGTCTATCTGATCAAGCCGAACCTGCGCGAATTTCAGGGACTGGCCGGCATTGTCGCGCGTGACGATGCCGCTTTGATCGACGCGGGCCGCAGTCTGATCGCGCGCCATCAGGTGGCGCTGATCGCGCTGACCATGGGTCCGCAGGGCGCGCTGCTCATCTCCGCGACCAAGCCGTGCGTGCCGACGGGCTGTCGATCGAGCCGGCGAGTGTGGTCGGCGCGGGCGACAGTTTCCTGGGAGCGATGGTCTTTAGCCTCACCAGCAGCGACGATCTCAGTCGCGCGCTGCGCTATGGCGTTGCGGGCGGCTCAGCCGCGCTGTTGCGGCCCGGCACCGACCTGTGTTGGCCCGAGGACGTCGAGCGTCTCGCGCCGTCCGTGGTTTGCACCGGCGGTGAGCCGATCACGTCGCGGCGCTGCGTCCGGTCGCTTTGGCCAGCACCGCATCGGCGTCGCTCGGCGCCCGCGCGCCGGTCCAGGCGACGAACTGATCCGGCCGGACCAGAATCAACGGCGCCTCGTATTTCGTTCGCGCATCGGCGAAGCTGTCGCGCACCACCGTGAGCGGCACGTTGAGCTTCGTCGCGCTGCGTTCGAACGCCTCGGCGGCGCCGGCATCGTCGCCGAACGCGAGCAGCGTGAAGCCGCGCCCGATCTCCTCGAACACGTTGCTTGCCGGATGACAGTGTCAGCGGCGCCAGATGGTGGCCCGGCCGTGCCTTGAATTGGTGCGTGCCGTGGGCGCTGGAGACGCCGCCCGGCGGGGCGAACACGGCCGAGGAGCCCTCGTAGTTGGTCTCGTTGGCCTGGAAGCGATCGCCGATATCGGATTCCTGCGTCTTCCAGGCGCGCTCGAATTCGGCGCGGTCGCGCGCGGGGTTGTAGCGCGCCAGGAAATCGCCGTCCTGCTTGATGCGCGCGGCGATGAAATTCTCGGCGATGTCGGCAAACACCGGCCGGCGTTCCTCGTCATAGGAATCGAGCAAGGCGTCGCCGGCCCAGCCGTTGAGCCGGCCGGCGAGCTTCCAGCCGAGATTGACCGCGTCTTCGAGCCCGTTGTTGAGCCCGAAGCCGCCATAGGGCGGATGGCTGTGCGCGGCGTCGCCGGCAATGAAGGCGCGGCCGACGCGATAGCGCTCGGCGACCGCCGTGCGCAGCTCCCAGAAGCCGAGGTGGTCGAACTCGCATTTGAAGGTGAAGCCGGCGGACTGTTGGATCAGCCCCTGGAAATCGAAATTTTCCCGGGTGGTGTCGGTCGGCACCGGAGCGTGGAAGAACCAGCCCTCGCCGACGTCGATGCGGCCGAAGAACTGCCAATAGCCTTTCAGGTCGGGATGCATGACGCGATAGATCGAGCGTTCGCGGGAAGCGCTTGAGGCCCTCGTGCAACTCGCGCGATCGAAACACCGCCAGCACCATGAGCTGGTCGAAATTGGTGCCGCGCCGCTCGACGCCGAGCTGCTCGCGCACGATCGAATGCCCGCCGTCGCAGCCGACGACATAGTCGCCTTCCAGGACTTGCTCGTCGCCGTCACGGGTGATGGTGACGCGGACGCCATCGCCATCCTGCGCGACGTCCTTCGCCGCTCCAGCCGAGCATCATCTCGACGTTCGGCAGCGTGGCGATCCGCGCCCGCAGCACCTGCTCCATCTGGTATTGCGGCATGCGGTCGTTGTCCTGGAAGAAGTAGTCGCGAATGATCTCGCGGCCGGCCGGCGCATGCCAATACGGGCTCATCAGGTTGTCATAGGCGAGGATCTCGCCGATCGGATAGCCGGGCGGCATCACGCGCGCGGCGCGGATTTCCTCAGGAAGGCCCCAGAAATAAAAATGTTCGAGCGTGCGGTGGGTGAGGTTCTGGCCCTTCGGGATCCGCGACTCGCCGGTGCGGCTTTCCACCACGATCGCCGAGATGCCACGGAGTCCGAGATCAAGCGCCAGCGCCGCGCCCACGGGGCCACCGCCGACGATCACAACTTGCGTGCGTTGATTCACAGCGGAAGTCTTTCTTGTTGTTCTTGTATTCTAGTTGATCCTGATCCCGGCGGTCTTGGCGACCGGCTTGCCATTTCGCGCTCTCGCGCGCGAGGAAGGCGCCGAAGTCGGCCGGCGTGCCCGGGCGCGGAATGACGCCGAGCTTGTCCATCATCGCCCGCATCTCGGGGGAGGCGAGACCGGGCCCGAGCACGTCGCTTAATTGCTTGATGATGGCCGGCGGCGTGCCGGCGGGCGCCACCAGCCCGGTGAACGACATCGATACGAAATCGGGCAGTCCCGCTTCGATCATGGTCGGCACGTCCGGAATCGTGGGATTGCGCGTATCGCCGGTGACGCCGAGCGCCTTGAGCTTGCCGGCCTGCACCAGCGGAATGACGACCGACGGGTTCTCGAACGTCAATTCGACCTGTCCGCCCATGATGTCGGTCAGCGCGGCGGCGGTGCCTTTGTAGGGAACGTGGACGATGTCGATGCCGGCGCGCTGCTTGAACATCTCGCCGATCATGTGCGGTGGCGTGCCATGGCCGGGCGAGGCGAAATTGACCTTGCCGGGATTCTTCTTGGCGTAGGCGATCAGCTCCTTGACCGTATTGGCCGGGAACTTGGGGTTGACCGCCAGCACGTTGAAGCTGACCGCGACCAACGCGATCGGCGCAAACGCCTTCACCGGATCGTAGCCGGGATTGGCGTAGACCGCCGGGCCCACCACCAGCGATGCGGTGTTGCCGTACATCAGGGTGTAGCCGTCGGGGTCGGCCTGCGCCGCGGCGCGTGCGCCGATGATGCCCCCGGCGCCAGGGCGGTTGTCGATCACGATGGTCTGGTTGAGCCCCTGCTGCAGCGCCTGCGCGGTCAGCCGCGCCATGGTGTCGGCCGGACCGCCGGCCGCGAACGGCACCAGGAACTTGATCGGCTTCGACGGATAGGGCTGCGCCTGCGCAGTGGTGATGGCCGTTGCCATGGCGACAATGGCGACGGCTGTAAACGATGCGATCAGTTTTTTCATGACAACGGACTCCCGCGTTCGGCCGATCCCTGCCGCATGGCGGGCGCCATGGCAATGGCCCGGATTGTCCCAGTGAGCAGCACCGGTCCATCGACACGAGAACCGATGCGGTAGCGCTACTCCGCCGCGATGCGGGGCATCTCCGGCATTCCGATCGCGGCGAGGCATTTGGCCAGGCTCTCGCCCTCGGGATCGACCAGCGCCGCGGTGCGCGCCGAAGCCACCGCATCGACCGCCTGCCGCAGCGGCCAGTGTCCAGCAAGCGCGGGGCGGATCACCTGTTGCTCGATCAGGCGATAGTTGCCGGTGCCGCGCTGGTGGGTGTCGCCATAGCCCTTGATCAGGCGCGCGCATTCGGCGATCTCGAGCGCCAGCTCGACGGACTTCGGCGCGGCGTCGGCGATCAGGCCAAGCCAGCGTTCGATCTCGCGCTGCTCTTCGGCATAACGATAGGTGCGCGGCCGATAGCGCCGCAGCGCGGCCAGCATCCGGAAGCGCAGATAGCCCGACACCGACGTGGTGTTGACCTCCATGCCCCAATGAAAGCGCGCCAGCTTCGGGCGCCGCTCCGCGAACGCCAGAACGCGGCGCGCCAGCGACGGCGGCAGCACCGAGCAGAACTCCTCGACGCCGGGCTTGAGGAACTCGACGATGCGGACCGGCTCGCCGGGCTTGGCGGCGACTTCCGCCGCGATGCGCGCAAAGCGCGCCGGGTCGATCTTCGCCTGCGCGACGCGGATCACGTCCTCATAGGACATCCGCACCGCCAGATGCCGCGCGGTCTCGCGCAGCAAGCGGCCGCCGGCATTGGCGCGTTGATCGGCGTCGCGGATCGGCGCGAGCCGGTCGAGATAGCGCTTGGCGTAGGCCGCGTCTTGATAAGCGACCAGGCGGCGGACGCCTTCGCGGATGATGTCGTGCGCGGGCTCCGGAAACCGGGCGATGGCGGCGTCAAACTCGGCAATCGGGGAGGGGGGCGCTTGCTTGATGTCCGCTGCCGTCGGCGGCGCAGCATCGGCGCGCTGTGCCGCCTCCAGGCCGGCGCGGAAGCCGCGCAGATTGCCGTCGACGCCCTTGCCGTCGGCGCGGATCGCGGCCTCGAACGCATCCACCGGGATCGGCAGTTGCCCGCTGCCGGCGATCACGCCGAGCATCACCGAATTGATGAACGCGCCGGTGCGGCGTGCGATCGCGTCGAGGTCGATCAGGATGTGCGCTTTGGAATGGTCCTTGATGGTCTTGACCAGGCGCTCCGAGTCGTAGCGGCCGTCGCCCATCGCGATCTTTTCGCCCATCACCAGGAAGCGCGAGGTCGACGCGATCGATAGCGTGCGGTCATGGGTGACAAAGCCGGCGGCGACGGCGCGGCCGGCTTCCATCAGCTCGCTCGCCATCATCACGTCGATGTCGCCGACGCCGGGCGACAGCGCCAGCACCGGCCGCGCTGCGCCGCCTTGCGCCTTCACCGGCATGATCTCGATGTAATAAGTGGTGGCGCCGGTGCGCTGCGCGACGCCGGGAATCGACGTCGACTGCACCGGGAAGCCGAGCTGTTCCGCGGCGCTGACGATCCAGTTGGTGAGCACGCCGCCGCCTTCGCCGCCGAGCGCAGCGATCAAAAGCGTGATCGGCCGTTGTGAGTTGTTGCGGTTCTTGCCGATGTCCTTGCGTCCGGACTCGGTCTGCTCCCTCCCCCCTTGAGGGGGAGGGGTGGGGAGGGGGGTCGAAACCGAAACGGCTGCGTGCTGCGCACCCCCCTCCCTGTCCCTCCCCCTCAAGGGGGGAGGGGACCGCGTGGCGCGAGCCCCACCAAGCAACGAAATCATCGCGCGTGCGGACAGCATGAAGCGCGCGGTCCCACGCGCTCGGATTGCGCACGACCTCGGCGCGGTAGAACGACGGGCACAGCACCGCGGCATGCGCGACCTCGCCGCACAGGCCGCAGCCGACGCAACTCTCGATCACCGCCGCCACCGGATCGGTGCGCAGCGGATCGGGATTGGGTTTCACCGTCAGCGACGGACAGCCCGACAGGCGGATGCAGGAATGGTCGCCGGTGCAGATCGCATCGTCGACGCCGTAGCGCGTCTTCGGCACGCGCTCGCCGCGCTTGAGCTTCTCGGCGTCCTCGGCGCGCACCCGGCGCTGGCGCGCGAGCTGGCATTCGCCGTCGGCGATGATGACCTTGAGCCCGCGTTCGGCGGTGCGCATCGCCTCCTTCAGCGTCGCAGCCATTTTGGCGACGCCATAGGTGCGCACCTTGCGCATCCAGGTGACGCCGAGCGAGCGCAGCGTCGTCTCGATATCCATGCCGGGCGCCGCGCCCTGGCGGCTCGCGCTCGACGACGGCAGATATTGCTGGCCGGTGGCGGAGGCATAGCCATTTTGCATGACGATGAGCACGCCGTCGCCCTTGTTGAACAGGTTCGACGTGACGCCGGTGATCAGGCCGTTGTGCCAGAAGCCGCCGTCGCCCATCACCGCGATCGGCCGGCTTGCGAGATTGGGCGTCACCGCCGCGGCGCTGGCGAGCGACATGCCGTAGCCGAGGATCGAATTGCCCATGCTGAACGGCGCGAAGGTCGCGAACGCATGGCAGCCGATGTCGCCTGAGATATGCGTCGGCCCAAGCTCGCGCTGCATCAGCTTGATGGCGGAGAACACCGGCCGCTCCGGACATCCGGTGCAGAAGGTCGGCGGCCGCACCGGCAGATCGGCGAGCGAGGCAGCGGCCTCGGCCTTATGGCCGAGCATGTCCGTCACGCGCGCGGCGACCGCGTCGGCGTCGATCCCGGCCGGGCGTGCCTCGCGCAGGAACGCCGCGAGACCATTGAGCATGACATCGGAGGTGTAGTCGCCGGTCTTTGGCAGCGCGCCTTTCCCGAGCACGCGGGTCTGGATGTCGGCGCGGCGCAGTTCGACGTTGATCTGCTGCTCGATGTAGTCGGGCGAGCCCTCCTCGACCACCAGCACCGCGCGCTTGCCGGCGCAGAACTCGCGCACCTCCTCCGGCACCAGCGGATAGACGCAATTGAGCACGTGGATCGGTACCCGCGAGGTGCCGTCGACCTTGGCGAGGTCGAGGCGTTCGAGCGCGCGCAGCACGCCGTTGGTCAGGCCGCCGCACACCACGATGCCGATGTCGGAGAGATCGCCGGGGATGACTTCGTTGAGCGCTGTGCTCGCGGATGAACTTGCAGGCGGCGGGCAGGCGCTCCTCGACCTTCAGCCGCTCGTGGACGAACAGCACCGGCGGATGCGCAAGCCGCGAATAGTCGAAGCGGGGCGGGCCGGCGATGCGGTTGCGCCCGGAGAACGCCGCGCGCTTGTTGTTTTTCGCGGCGAATTCGCCGGTGACGTGACAGGCGCGAATCCGCAGCTCCAGCATCACCGGCGCGTGGGTCGCCTCCGACAATTCGAAGCCCTTCTCGACCATGCGCACGATGGTCGGAAGGTCGGGCCGTGGATCGAGCAGCCACATCGACGACTTCAAGGCGTAGGCGTAGGAGCGCTCCTGGATTACGCTCGCGCCTTCGCCGTAGTCCTCGCCGAGGATGATCAGGGCGCCGCCAATGACGCCGGGCGAGGCGAGGTTCGACAGCGCGTCGGCCGCCACATTGGTGCCGACGATCGACTTCCAGGTGACGGCGCCGCGCAGCGGATAGTTGATCGATGCGCCGAGCATGGCGGCGGCCGAGGCTTCGTTGGTGCAGGTCTCGACGTGCACGCCGAGGTCGGCGAGCAGGTCCTCGGCCTCGACCATGACGTCGAGCAGGTGCGACACCGGCGCGCCCTGATAGCCGCCGACATAGCTCACGCCGGACTGCAGCAGTGCCTTGGTGACCGCGAGGATGCCTTCGCCACGGAAGACGTCGCCGTCGCCGAGCTTGAGCGATTCCACTTCCTTCTTGAACGAGCGTTCCATGGTGGTTTCTCGGCGGCCTTCTTGGCGGCGCCTGCTGCCTTCAAACTATTACAAACTGGTGGTGCTGTCACAACCTGGCGATGCTGACGCTCGGACGGCTCTTGATGCCGTCACCCCTGAGGTGGCCGCCGAGCTCGCAGCGCATTGAACGGGTGAGCGGCCGCTCGCAACTGCCTCGCCATGGCCGCCGCATCCTTCGCGGCGAGTCTTCGCTCTCGCCTCAGGATGCACAGCGATACGCGCCGAGCGCTGTCTACGCCTGCTCGCTGCCGTCCGGGCGAAAACAGGTAGCCGGCGCCGCGGACCGTGCGGATCACGGTCGGGTGCGCCGGATCGGGCTCGATCTTGCGGCGGATGCGGGTGATGCGCACGTCGATGGCGCGGTCGAAGGCTTCGCGGTCGCGCGCCTCCGCAAGGTCGAGCAGTCGTTCGCGCGACAGCACTCGCTTGGGGTTTTCCGCAAACGCCTTCAACAGCGCGAATTCGGAGCTGACCAGCGGATGCTCGTTGCCCTCCTCGTCGCGCAGGACCTGCGCGTTGACGTCGAGCCACTTGGTGCCGAAGCGGATCGGCGCGCTGCGCGCTGCGCCGGCGCGCGGCCGCCGACGGCCGCGGACCGGCGCTGCGGCGCAGCACCGAGCGGATGCGCGCCAACAATTCGCGCAGTTCGCATGGCTTGGCCAGATAATCGTCGGCGCCGAGCTCGAGCCCGACCACGCGGTCGATCGGGCTTGCGGTGGCGGTGAGCATGATGATCGGCACCGCGCCGTGCTGCTTGAGCGCGCGCACGATCGAAAGCCCGTCCTCTTCCGGCATGTTGAGGTCGAGCACGATCAGGTCGGGCGCCTGCTTGGCGATCGCCGCGCGCAGCGACGCGCCGCCGTCGCACAGCGTCACCTCGAAGCCGTGCAGCTTCAGATAGTCGCCGACCATCTCGCGCGCCGGCGCTTCGTCGTCGACCACGATAGATGTGCTGCGTGCCGCTCATGACGCCGCTTCCGCACATCGGCAACCGGATCAGTGAACGTCGATCCGCGCCCGGGACCGTCGCTTTCGGCGGACGACCGTGCCGCCATGCAGTTCGACGATGCGCTTGACGATCGAGAGCCCGAGCCCGGTCGAGCTTTCGCCGGCCGGTCGGCTTGGCCGAGAGCCGCTGAAAGCGGCCGAACAGGCGACCGAGGTCCTCCTGCGACAGGCCGGCGCCTTCATCGCTTGCACCAGAATGACGGTCGTGCGCATCGTCGCACGCTCATCGAGAGCTCGATCCTGCCGCCGTTCGGGCTGTATTTGATGGCGTTGCTCAGCAGATTGTCGACCGCCTCGCGCAATCGGTCCGGATCGCAGGTCGTCCAGCGCACCGGCGGCGCCGACGAGATGAATGGCCTGGCGCTTCGTTCGGCGAGGCCTCGGTTGGCGGTGACGACCTCGGCCAGCATGGCGGCGAGATCGACCGGCTCCTGGCGGATCGTGATGTCGAGCGCATCCATCATCGCGTCGGCGACGAGGTCGTTGACCATGCCGGTCAGCTGGCGTGGCGGAGCTGCGGATGTGGCCGAGCTGCTCCCGGATCTTGTCGAGCGGCGGCGGGCCCATTTCGCGCCAGCTCGTTGAGCATCTCGGCGCGCCCCAGGATGACCGCCAGCGGATTCTTGAGATCGTGGGCGATGGTGCCGAGCACCTCGTTCTTGAATTCGTTGGCGCGGCGCAGCCGGATCCACTGCGACGTCAGCCGATGGTTGGCCGACGTCAGCGCGCGGGTGCGGTCGCGGACGCGCTCCTCCAAGCGGACGGTTGCGTCGTTGCAGCTGCTCGTAGAGAATGACGTTGTCGAACGCGACCGACAGCCGGCTGCAGAACACCTCGACCAGCGAGCGGTCGGTGCTCGGACAGCGGCCGCTGGTTTCCAGCAGCACGACGACTTCGCGTCCGCTCGCGGTCCTGATGTACAGCACCGACAGCTTGGGATGGAATTCGTGGAAGCGCCGCTGGAAGGCGTCGTTGACCGCATCGCGCAAGATCGGGATCCAGCGCCGCCGAGCCGGCCGGGCCGGCAAAGTGGCGATAGCAGCCGGAGCCGGCGAGGATGGAGAACTTCTCCGGCTCGCTGGCGCTGTCGCGCAGCACCAGGATGCCGCCGCACTCGACGTTGATCAGCGATGGCAAGCTGGGTCAGCACGCCTTCCGCCAGCCGCTGCATCGACTTGAAGTCGAACAGCGTCGAGGCGCCCTCGATGATCATTTCGAGGCCGCGGCGGGTCTCGACCATGCGCTGCAGCTGCTGGTAGCCGCGCAACGCTGCGGTCAGCGCGGTGAACAGCTTGTCGGCGGTCAGCTCGGTCTTCGCCTTGTAGTCGTTGATGTCGTAATCGACGATGACGCGGCGCTCCGGCGCCTGGCCGGGCTGCCCGGTGCGCAGGATGATGCGGACGGTCTCGTTCTTGAGTTCGGTGCGGATATAGTCGACCAGCCGCAGGCCGGCATCGTCGGTTTCCATCACCACGTCGAGCAGGACGACCGCGATGTCCGGATGCGCGCGCATCAGCTCGCGCCCTTCCTCGGCCGAATAGGCGGAAATGATCTCGATGCCCTGGCCGTTGAGGCTGTAGTCGTAGAGCGCGAAGCGGGTGCCCTCGTGCACGGCCGGGTCGTCGTCGATGACCGCGACCTTCCACGCCGCGGCCGGCGCGGCGGTCGCGGCGACCGCCGTCGTCGATCACCCGGATGAAAGTCGTTGTCGTCGGTCATGCGGATGTGCGTCAGTGTTGTCGGCCTGCGGCGCGTCGCCGGTTCCTCCCGCGGGCGCGACCAGCGGGAGCCTGATCCATAGGGTCGTGCCACGGCCCGGGGCGGAGTCAAGCCGCAAACGGCCGCCGAGGCGCCGGGTCACCATATTGAAGACAATGTGCAGGCCAAGCCCGGTGCCGCCATGGCTCCGCCGCGTGGTGAAGAACGGCTCGAAGGCGCGGCGCTGGACCTCCTCGCTCATGCCGACGCCGTCGTCGGCTGAACTCGATCTCGACGTGATCGGCGCCGGACCGGCGGATCGCGAGCCGCATGGAGCCGGCCTGCCGGTCCGGGAACGCGTGCACCAGCGCGTTCAGGACCAGGTTGGTCAGCACCTGGCCGTAGGGGCCTGGGTAGCTGTCCATCGTGATTTCCTCGCCGATATCGACGCTCGAACGCGATCGCCGACCGCTTCAGGGCGGGCAGCAGGCTGGCGACGATCTGCTCGGTCGCCTCGCCCAGTTCGAACACCCGGCGCTCGGCGTGGCTGCGGTCGACCGCGACCTGCTTGAACGCCTGGATCAGGTCGGCGGCGCGGTTGAGGTTGGCGACCAGTTGCTTGGCGGCCTCCTGGCTGCCGGCGATGAACTCGTCGAGCGCGGGACTTGCGCACCGAGCCGCCGCGGATCTCCTCCAGGAACTGGTCGCAGCGGCGCGCGAAGCTCGACGCGACGGTCAGGCTGATGCCGATCGGATTGTTCACCTCGTGGGCGACGCCGGCGACCAGCCCGCCGAGCGCGGCGAGCTTCTCCGCCTCGATCAGGCTCTGCTGCGTCTCCTGCAATTCGCGCAGCGCGGTCTCGGCATTGTCCTTCGCGGCCTTGAGCTCGATCTCGGCCTGGCGCTTGGCGATGGCATTCTCGCGGAACACCTCCACCGCCCGCGCCATCTCGCCGATCTCGTCGCGGGCGTCGGTGTCGCGGACGGTCTGCGCCGTAGTTGCCCGGACACGATGGCGTGCATGGCGCTCATCAGCGCCCGCAGCGGCCGCACGATGCTGCGCGCGATCGCCAGTCCGATCAGGACCGCGACGAACAAGCGCCAGCACCGACGCGATGGCGATGCGCAGATACATGTTGGACAGCGCAGTCTCGAAGCGCTCATAGGCGGCGCGCTCGCGTCCGCGCATGTCGTCGGACAGACGTATCGATGGTACGACCGATCATCTGCTGATTGCCGTCGATCGCGTCACGCAGCAGCAGCGAACGGATGGTGAAATGCTCCGACAGGTTCGCGATGCCGAGCCGCCAGGCGACGATGCGGTAGGCCAGCGCGCCGAGCGCGCCGCGCTGCAGGTCGTTGTCGGCGAGGTCCAGCATCACCGGAATGGTGCCCTCGATCGACTTCGAGGTTCTTCAGGATCTCCTCGGCGATGTCGCGCGTCTGCGTCAGATAGAACGCGTTGGTCAGCACCAGCGTGGTTGAAAACGACTCGCGCGACTTCGACAGGGATGGCCAGATCAGCGACGATCGCTCGCGGGTTCCGGTCTCCATGATGGCGTAGAGCCCGGCCATCTCCTGCACCGCTTTGAGCACCTGGCTCTCATAGGCCGTCGCGATCGCGCTTTGCACGTTGCGCAGGTCGCTGAACCCGGCGACGAACTGCTCGGTCGCCTGCAACAGCGGCTCCGCCGCGCCCTTGAGGATCGGATCGGCTGCGCACGCGTACCTTCAGCGTGGCCAGCACGCGTTCGCGCAGTCCGTGATCTCCTTCAAGAGGATGTCGTCGGGCTGCGTGAAATAGCGATGGATAAGGCCCTGCAGACGGACGGCGTCGAGCTCGAGCTGGATCAGCAGCCGCTCGGAATCGCGCGTTTGCCGCAGCTCGTTGCGCGCGATCGTGAGCACGCGGGTGCCGTCCCAAATGCACGGCCGCAAAGACGAACACCACGACGGCATTGAGCGCGGCCAGCGACAGGATGCGCCAGCGGATCGGCAGCGCGCGCATCGCGTCTTGCGAGCGCGTCGGGTCGCCGCCGCTTCCGGTGGTCCGGTCCGATGCCGCTCTTAGCTGCAAAGCAGATCCTCACAGTTCATCGCGCCGCCTCGATCCGCTTGATCAAAGGGCCGAACCGCGAATCGGCCCGCATGCCATCGCGCAGCGGCGTCGTGGCCGCCTCTAAGGCCTTGCGATCGATGACATCAACGACGGTGACGCCGGCGTCGATCGCCTGCTTGCGCGATCGCCGCTCCCAGCTCTGCCATTGGTCGCGCATGTAGCGGGTGGAGTCGCGGGCGGCCGCGCGAAAGATCGCGCGCTCGTCGCTCGATAGCTCGTCCCAGGCGCGGCGGGACATGATCACGATCTCCGGCCCCATCGTGTGCTCAGTGGCGGTGTAAAATGGTGCGGCCTTGTAGTGCCCGGCCGATACATAGGATGGCCAGTTGTTCTCGGCGCCGTCGATCAGATTGGCGTGCAGCGCGGTCCCGATCTGGCCGTAGGGCAGGCTGATCGGGGTGGCGCCGATCGCCCTGATCATCTGCTCCATCAGGTCGGATTGCTGGATGCGAATGCGCTGTCCGCGAATGTCGTCGACCGTTCGTATCGGCTGGCGCGCGGTATAGATCGAGCGCGCACCGGAATCGTAGAACGTCAGCCCGATGAAGCCATAGGGCTCGACGGCAGCCAGGATCTCGTCGCCGATCGGCCCATCGATCACTTTGTAGAGGTGCTCGACCGACTTGAACAGAAACGGCAGCGCCAGCACGTTCAGCACCGGCGCGACATTGCCGATCGCCGCGACATTGATGCGGTTGATGTCGATCGCGCCCGACCCGGGTCTGTTCGACGGTCTGGCTCTCCTCGCCGAGTTGCCGGGAGTGGAACACCCGGATGCTGTGCCGTCGCTCGGTGCGTTGCGTGACCAGCTGATCCATCAGGCGTAGCGCCTGCACGGTCGGATACGTTTCCTCCTGAATGTCGGCGGCGCGGAATTCGCGCGCGAGCGCCGCTGTGCGCGCCGCACTGATGACGAAGACGGCGATAATGGCCGATCGCCAGAGCCGTGCCTGCTGCGTCGTTCCAGGGCATGTCGCTGCGTCCTCCGCGTATGCGACGATAAAACCGCGCAATCATAGGATCGTTATCGCGTCGCTGCCATGGGCGAAAGACGGTCTCGCGCCGCCGTCGATGGTCGTGGTTGACGGCAGACAACGGTGAGAGCGCAAAATACATCGAAACGGCGGCCTTTTTGACGGATCCAACGCTGCAAATGCGCTGCCGGCGGCGCAATTGTTTCGTCGGCAATGCTGCGACGAAACAATCCGGCGGACCGGCGAAACCTTTTTTCGGACCTGCGCAATCCGGGCGAAATCCCCGGTTGATACTTCGATAACGGACGCGCTCAAACGGGCGCAGGGAGCGACACATGCAGTACAGTCAGGCAGTGGCCGTGACCTCGGCGAACGGGATACAGGTTCCCGCTCCCGACAATTCGGATTTGTTGCTGGTCGAGGCGATCGCCGCCGGCGACAAGCAAGCCTTGCAGACGCTGTACCGGCGTCATCACGTGAAGGTCTATCGGTTTGCGATGCGCTTCACGCGTGACGAAGCCGCGGCCGAGGACTTGGTGAGCGAGGTGTTCATCGACGTATGGCGGCAGGCGCAGCGCTTCGAAGGCCGTTGCCAGGTGTCGACGTGGCTGCTCGCGATCGCCCGCAACAAGGCGCTGTCCTCGCTGCGGCGCCGGTCGCACGAGCAGCTCGACAACGAGATCGCGGAGTTCATCGAGGACCCGGCCGACAATCCGGAGGTCATGATCCAAAAGCAGGAGCGCGGCGAAATCCTGCGCTCGTGCCTGCAGGAGCTGTCCCCGGCGCATCGCGAGATCATCGACCTCGTTTACTACCACGAGCGCTCGATCGACGAGGTGTCCGAGATCATCGGCGTACCGGCCAACACCGTGAAGACCCGCATGTTCTATGCGCGCAAGCGGATCGGCGAGATGATGGCCGCCAAGGGCATCGGTCGCCACGCGATCTGATCGCCGCACGCTGTTCCGCGCCTGCGGAGCCGGACTCTTTCCAGTCACGTCAGAATCAGGTGAGGTGCCTCCGAAAACGGGGGCGCCTCATGCTGTGTGACACCTGTCCGATTTAGCCGAACGGCCGGGCTTTGTGCGCGCCCGCCGCCGCACCCGCGAGGACAGCGCCGACGACATGATTCCGTGCCCGGACTGCGGCGGGCAGGGCATCGGTCATTGCTGCGACGGCATCTGCGAGCAGCCGGGCGCCGCCGCGCCGCACGACCCGGCGCCATGATGGCGGGTCCATCGTCGGCCGCAACCGAAAGCACCCTGGTTCGGCGCGGCGATGTTGAGATCGAGGTGCTGGCGCAGGGCACGGGTCCGCGGATTGTGCTGCTGCCGTCGCTCGGCCGCGGCGCCACTGACTTCGCAGTGATGGCGGAGCGCATCGCCGCCGCCGGCTATCGGGTGCTGCGGCCGCAGCCGCGCGGCATCGGCGCGAGCCGCAGTCCTCAGCCCTATGCCGACCTGCATGATTGCGCCGCCGACATCGCGGCGGTGATCGAGAGCGACGGCGGCGGTGCGGCGTTGGTCGCCGGCCATGCCTTCGGCAATCGGGTTTCGCGCATGCTGGCGACCGACCGGCCCGACCTCGTGCGCGGCGTCTGCCTGATCGCCGCCAATGTCGGCCACGCTCCGTCGACCCCGCCGATCCGCGAGGCGATCCGCAACAGCGCCAATCCCGCGCTGCCAGACGACGAGCGCTTCACGGCGCTGCGGTTCGCGTTCTTCGCGCCCGGCAACGATCCCCGGCCATGGCTCAAAGGTTGGCACCCGGAGGTGCTGGCGGCGCAGCGGATCGCCGGCGACCGCACCTCGCGGCAGGAGGACTATGCCGGCGGCAGCGCCCCGATCCTCTATCTGCAGCCCGACCACGATCCGCTGGCGCATGTCGAGGACGCGCACGAGTTCAAGCGCGCGCTTGGTGAGCGGGTCACGGTGATCGTGATCGACAACGCCAGCCATGCCGCGATCGAAGAGCAGCCGGAGGCGATCAGCCGCGCGCTGATCGACTTTGCCAACGCGCTCTGGCCGCGCTGATCCGGATGGGCGCGGTCGTTCAATTCACGCTCCGGTGAAGCGGTCCGGGCCGCGTCGTTAACGCACGCGCAGAACCCGTGGAATTGGCAGGACATCCCGTCCGTGACGACCGCGTAAGTTGCCCCCCGCAAAGGCCAAGGAGCCGGGCGGTATCGCTGCCGCTGCGGGCGGCCAATCGCGATCGGGGAAGGGGACGCGTGACCAAGGACATCCTGCGCAACGGAGACGTGTTGTCGGCCGCCGTGCTGGCGGCGCTCGGCGTCTATATCGCCACCGAGGCGAGCAATTGGGCGTATCTCAATGAGGACGGCCCCGGCCCGGCGTTCTTTCCGGTCTGGTACGGCATCGTGCTGATCGTGTTGTCCTTGGCGCTGATCGGCATCACCATCGCTAAACAGCCGAAAGCCGAGACGCCCGATTGGCAAGGGGTCGGCCGCGCGCTCGGGACCTGGGCGGCCTTCGCCGGCAGCGCGGCGCTGATGGGATGGCTCGGTTTCCTGATCCGTTCGCCATCCTCACCTTCTTCATGATCGTAGTCGTGTTCCGGCAATCGCCGGTGAAGGCCGCCGTGGTCGCGGTGTGTGCGTCCGCCGGTTTCTATGTCGTGTTCCCGCTTGCGTTGAGCGTGTCGCTCCCCACCGGTGTATTCGGGTTCTGACATGGATGTGCTGAACGGACTGCTGCACGGATTTGCGGTCGCGCTCCAGCCGACAAACCTGTTCTGGTGTTTTGTCGGCTGCTTCCTTGGCACCGTCGTCGGCATCCTGCCAGGCCTGGGCCCGGCGGCGACCATCGCGCTGTTGTTGCCGCTGACCTTCAAGATGGACCCTGCCGGCGGCATCATCATGCTGGCGGGCATCTATTACGGCGCGAAATACGGCGGCTCCACCACGTCGATCCTGCTCAATATTCCCGGCGAATCGTCGTCGGTGGTGACCTGCATCGACGGCCATGCCATGGCGCGCAACGGCCGCGCCGGCCCCGCGCTCGGCATCGCCGCGATCGCGTCGTTTGTGGCCGGCAGCTTCGGCATCATCGCATTGACTGCGATCGCGCCGCCGGTTGCCTTGTTCGCGCTGCAGTTCTCGTCGCCGGAATACTTCGCGCTGATGTGCCTGGGGCTCGCTTTGGTGGTGCTGCTGTCAGGCCCGTCGCTGATCAAGGGCCTGCTGTCGCTGTTTCTTGGGCTGTGGTTGACCTCGATCGGCACCGACCTGTTCACCGCGCAGTCACGCTTCATCTTCGGCCAGTCCGAATTGCTCGGCGGAATGGATTTCGTCGTGGTCGCGATCGGCGTGTTCGCGATCGCCGAGGTGCTCTCCAGCATCGATGCCGGCGACAAAGCGCGGATGCTGCCGGTGCCGAAGGGCCTGCGCAATCTGCTGCCGAGCTGGGAAGAGCTCAAGGCGTGCCGCTTCGCCTTCCTCAACGGTTCGATCACGGGATTCATCATCGGCATCCTGCCCGGTGCCGGCGCCGCGATCTCCTCGTTCATCGCCTACGGCATCGAAAAGGCGTTCTCCAAGCACCCGGAAAAATTCGGCCACGGCGCGCCGGAAGGTGTGGCCGCGCCGGAAGGCGCCAACAATGCCGATTCCGGCGGCGCGCTGGTGCCGCTGTTGACGCTCGGCATTCCCGGCGGCGGCACCACCGCGATCATGCTGTCCGCGCTGGTGCTGTGGGGCGTGCGGCCCGGGCCGCTGCTGATGACGGAATCCCCCGATATATTCTGGGGCCTGGTCGCCAGCATGTATATCGGCAACGTGGTGTTGCTGATCCTCAACCTGCCGCTGGTGCCGCTGTTCGCGCAGATCCTGCGCATGCCGGTGCATATCCTGTTCCCGATCATCCTCGGCATCTCGCTGGTCGGCGCTTATGGCGTGTCCGGCCGGCTGTTCGACATCGGGCTGCTGATCGGTTTCGGCCTGCTCGGTTACGTCATGGTGAAGCTGAAATATCCGACGCCGCCTTTGATCCTCGGTTTCGTGCTGGGCGACGCCATGGAACGGGCGTTGCGCCAGTCGCTCACGATGTCGCAGGGCGACTTGACCATCTTGGTGCGCGGCTGGATATCGGCCACCATGCTGGCGCTCGCGGTTGTCATCCTGCTGTTGCCGCTGTTCGGACGGTTCAACAAGGCGCGCGTGCAGGCGATCGCCGAGGGTGGATAGCCGCGGGTGTGGTTGCAAGCGGCGGAAATCCTCTCCCGCTTGTCCCCGCGAAAGCGGGGACCCAGCAAAGAACAAGATCTGGATTCCCGCTCGCGCGGGAATGAGCGGAGGCGAGAGCCGTCAATTCGGTTGGAGAGTTTCGGAGGTAACGATGATTAGACGCATAACGTTAGGCCTTGCAGCGTTCGTGCTGGTGGCAGCAGGGCTGTCGCAGGCGCAGGCGCAGTTCAAGCCGACCAAGCAGGTCGAGTTCGTCGTGCATGGCGGGCCGGGGTCCGGCAACGACGTGTTCGCGCGCGCGCTCACCACCATCATCGATCAGGAGAAGCTGGCGCCGGTGCGCTTCCAGGTCGTCAACAAGCCCGGCGGCGGCTCGACTGCCGCGGGCAACTACGTCGTCAGCAAGAAGAACGATCCGCACGTGATCGCCTGCTTCACCAATATCTGGCTGATCGATCCGCTGGTGCAGCAGGCCGCGGTCAACCGCCTCCAGGACATGAGCCCGATCGCGCGGCTGGTGGTCGAGCCGGCGCTGGTCGTCGTGCTGGCGGATTCGCCCTTCAAGACGCTGGGCCAATTCATCGAGGCGGCGAAGGCCAATCCGGGCAAGCTGCGGTGGTCGGGCGGCTCGATCATGTCGCGCGAGAACACCGTGCGGCAGCTCCTGATGCACACCACCGGCGCGCGCTGGCAGTTCATTTCGTTCCCGTCCGGCGGCGAACGGCTCGCGGCGCTGCTCGGCGGCCATGTCGAGATGATGATCGTCGATCCGAGCGAGGCCGGCGAGCAGATCCGTGCCGGCAAGTTCCGCGCGATCGCCCAGGTGAGCGCGCAACGATTGCCGGGCTTCCCCAACATCCCGACCATCAAGGAGGCGGGCTTCGATATTCCGGACGTGCCGCAAATGCGCGGCATCGTCGGCGCGCCCGGCATGCCGGCCGATGCGATCGCCTACTACGAGGATCTGTTCTTCAAGGTGAGCCAGACGCCGGCGTGGAAGAAGTTCCTCACCGACAGCCAGCTCGACGGCGAATTCGTGCGCGCCGCGGCGCTCAAGCCGTTCCTGAACAGCTTCGAAGGCACGCTGCGCGATATCCTCAAGACCGCCGGCGTCAAGGTGGTGCGGTAGGACTCCCTCGCGTCCCGTGCCTTGCGCCAACTGGGTCCGCGCGAAGCGCGGCCGACGCAGGCTCCGCGCGAGCCGGGACCCCGGTTTCTTCAAAGAAGCTGGATCCCGGGTCCTTGCAGCGCATCATTTCATGCTGCCCTACCCCGAAGGCGCGCGTGGACGCTCTCGAGGCGCCCGGGAATACGCTGATGCAGCGCGCTACTCCGCCGCGCGCTTCTGCGTCAGCGCCGCGGCGGCCTTGTCGTAGGCTTCCTCGCGCGCAAGCATCGGCTTCAAGCCCACAAGGTCGTAATACTCGTCGAGCGTGAGCACCTGGTCCTGGCAGGCCGAGAGCGAATTCTTCTGCTTCAGCGTGCGCACGGCGGTGCGCACGCGCGTTCGCCGCCGCGAACAGCGGCAGCGACGGGAACGTCGCGGCGACCACGCCGGCCGCCTCGAGGTCTTCGAGGCTGCGCGCCTTCGGCCCGGCGGCTTGCGACAGCGTCGCCATATGCGGCCCGGGGATTTCGCGCATCGCGCGCTTGATGTCGGGGATGGTGTCGACGCCCATCGGCTTCGCCATGTCGGCGCCGGCCTCCATGAACAACTGGCAGCGCTCGATCGCGTCCTCCACCGAGGTCACGCCGGCGGCGTCGGTGCGCGCCGCGATGAACAGGTCGCCGTCGCGGCGGGCGTCGAGCGCGGCCTTGACCTTGGCCAGCATCTGCTCGGTGGAGATGACCTGCTTGCCCGGCAGGTAGCCGCAGCGGTTGGGAAACACCTGGTCGCTCAGGAACAGTCCGGCGACGCCGGCGTCCTCGAATGCGCGCACCATCTGCCGCACATTGTTGACGCCGCCGAAGCCGGTGTCGGCGTCGACATAGACCGGCACATCCACCGCGGCGCAGACGCGGCGCGTAGTGGTCGGCATAGTCGCGCATGTTGGACTGGCCCATATCGGGCTGCGCCAGCAGGCTGCCGACCGCGGCATAGCCGCCGGCGACGATCGCCTCGAAGCCCTCCGCCTCGATGACGCGCGCCGACAGCGCGTCGTAGGCAGCCCGGCATCAGCACCAGCTTCTTGCCGGACATGATGGCCCGGAATTTTTTGCGCACGCTCATGTGGCCTCGCGTCATGCCGGCTTGTCGCCATCCACGTCTTATCGGTCTAAGCGAGATGTCACAACGCGGCTGTCAGCGTATCGTGCGCAGTCTGCAGCCACGGCTGCGCGGCCGCCATGCGCTTCTCCCACGCCTTGATCTCGTCGGCATGCTTGAGCGTGAGCCCGATGTCGTCGAGCCCTTCCAGCAAGCCGCGTGCGGTCGGAGGCCGCGATGTCGAAGGCGATGTCGCCGCCGCCGGGGCCGCTGATGGTCTGGGTCTGGAGATCGACGGTGAACGGCGCCGAACCGTTGGCGGCGATCACGCGCTGCTCGAATGCTTCGGCATCGGCCGGCCGCCAGCACCACCGGCAACAGGCCGTTCTGCAGGCAGTTCTCGCGGTAGATGTCGGCGAAGCTGCGCGCCACGATCACGCGGATATTGTTGGCGAGCATGCCCCACACCGCGGCCTCGCGCGAGGAGCCGGCGCCGAAGTTATGGCCCGTCACCAGGATGCCGGGATTGCGGAACTGCGGCTTGTTCAGCACGAAGTCGGGGTCTTCGCTGCCGTCGTCGCGCTGCCGCGCGCGCATGAACAGCAGCGCCTTGTAGTCGGGCTTGAGCGCGCGCATCGCCTGCACCGGCGCGACCTGGTCGGTGTTGATGTCGTCCTTGAGCAGCGGCACCGCGATGCCGGTGTGATTGATGAACGGCTGCATCAGGCTTTCTCCCGCGACACGCGCATGCTCCCGGGTCGAAGCGGAACCGCTTCGCCGACACAGAGCATCCTGTTCCTGCATCTCTAGCTCCTAAGCTGCGCACGTCGGCGATGCGGCCGGCGATGGCGCTGGCCGCGGCGGTCGCCGGGCTCGCCAGATGCGTGCGCGTCTTCGGGCCCTGGCGGTTCTCGAAATTGCGGTTGGTGGTGGAGACGATGCGCTCGCCCGGCTCGCCGCGGTCGCCGTTGCCGCCGGCGCACATCGAGCAGCCGGATTCGCCCCAGGCAGAAGCCGGCGTCGCGGAACACGCTGGTCGAGCCCCTTCGCCTCGGCCGCGCGCTTCACGGTCGAGGAGCCCGGCACCACCATGGCGACGACGCCCTGGGCGACCTTGCGCCCGCGCACCACGTCGGCGGCGGCTTCGAGGTCGGGCAGCCGCGCATTGGTGCAGGAGCCGATGAACACGCGATTGATCGGCAGGCCCGCGAGCGGCGTTCCGGGCGTGAGGCCCATATAGGCGAGCGCGCCTTCCAGCGTGGCGCGGCGGTTCGGGTCCGACGCCGGATCGGGCACGCGGCCGGAAATGCCGACCACCTGGCTCGGGTCGGTGCCCCAGGTGATCTGCGGCTCGAGCCCGGCGCAGTCGATGACGTGCTCGGTGTCGAACAGCGCTTCGTCGTCGGTCCTGAGCGTGCGCCAATGCGCGAGCGCCTGGTCCCATTGCGCGCCCTGCGGCGCAAACGGCCGGCCCGGCGATCCAGGCAAAGGTCGCCTCGTCCGGCGCCACGAAGCCGGAGCGCCCGCCCATCTCGATGTTGAGGTTGCACAGCGTCATGCGGCCTTCCATCGCCATCGTCCGCACCACCTTCGCCCGCGTATTCGACGACATGGCCGCGCCCGCCGGCCATGCCGAGCTCGGCGATGATGTGCAGCGCCACGTCCTTGGCGGTGACCTGCGGGCCGAGCGTGCCGTCGAGCCGGATGCGCATCGACTTCGGCCGCTTCATCGCGATCACTTGCGTGGCGAGGATGTGCGCCAATTCGGTGGTGCCGCAGCCGAACGCCAGGGCGCCGAGCCCGCCGACGGTCGAGGCGTGGCTGTCGGGCACCGCATGGGTCGCGCCCGGCAGCACCATGCCGACCTCCGGCGCCACCACATGCGAGATGCCCTGCTCCGGATCGCCGAGGTCGAAGACGCGGATGCCGTTCCTGCGCGCTGCCCTCGCGCATCGCGCGCAGGAACGCCGCGCCCGACGGATTGCTCTCGTCGGTGCGGCCCGGCGCGGTCGAGACGGTGTGGTCCTGCATCGAGAAGGTGAGGTCCGGCCGCGGCACGTTGCGGCCCTGCTTGGCGAGCTCGCCGAACGCGTGCGGCGCGTGCAGCTCATGCAGCACGTGGCGGTCGATATAGATCAGGTCGCGGCCGTCCATGCGCCGCGCCACGAAATGATCGTCCCAGATTTTCTCGAACAGCGTTTTGGGCATGGGCGGAACCCGGGCGTTTGGCTCGTGGGCGAGCCGGTGTTGTTTTTGGATGTGACGCTATTGTGGGCGCGCGCGGGGGGTATGGCAAGCGCAGCGAGCGCCTCCACCACGCACGATCAGTGCGTCGCTGCTTGCGCCTACTCCGCCGCGACCGCGGCCTCCGCAATGAACTGCGACAGCCACTTGTTCCGCAGCTTGACGTTGATCCGGTACAGCGTCTCGAATTCGGCCTCGGGGAACGAATGCGTCGAGGGCCGCTTCAGCAGCGTGTCGGCCCAGGCCTTCAGCCGCGGATATTTCTCGATCTCGCCGATCGGGCGGATGCGGTCGAGGAAGATAGTAGCGCTGCAGGAACGGCGCATAGCCGGCATCGACCAGCGAATATTTCGCGCCGTTGAAGAACGGTCCCGCGCCCTGCTTTTCGAGCGCGCGTTCCAGCCGTTCGAACGCCTGCGGAATCTGGGCGAGGCATTTCTTGCCGGCCGCCTCGTCGGCGGCATAGGCGACGCCGGTCACCTGGTCGGAAAAATCCGGCACATAGTCGGTCCAGGCGCGGTTGACCGCGCGCTGCACCGGATCCTCCGGATGCAGCCGCGGCGCGATGGTTTCGTCGAGGTACTCGGCGATCGCGTTCGATTCGAACAACGACACGGTGTCGTCGATGCGCAGCACCGGCACCTTCTTGTGCGGCGAGATCGCGAGGAACCAGTCGGGCCGGTTGTCCCGGTCGATATGCCGAAACTCGAAGTCGACCTTCTTCTCGCGCAGCACGATCGCAGCGCGTTGCACCCACGGGCAGGTCTTGAAGCTAACCAACAGATACTTCGTCATGATGTCCTCGTTTTTAGTCTTTTGCTTTTAGCTGACCCTGGTTGGCGGCAATGAATGCACGGATATCGTCCGCCATGTCGAGCAACTTCAGCCACTGCTCCCGATAGAGTGTCACGGGGAAGCGACCCATGCCATAGATCGACAGGGCGCCCTTCTCGCTGACCTTCATGCGCAGACCGGCCGACGCCCCGCGCTTCAGCGCCGCATTCTCCTGACGCAGCCGCTCGAGTTCGGCCTTCATCGCTTCGTCGGACATGCTTTCCTCGCCGGAGTTTCTCGTGGTCCGCTTTCAGCAGTTCGCATCCCAGTTCCGCTGACTGTTTTGCGAATGTTGAATCGAACGACCGCTGCAGTTAGGCTGAGTGGACCCAGATGACATTCGCATCGCGACTGCGCCAGGTCGGTAGCGAATGTCAAATCGACTCACTGGGGACGCCTTCGCATCAAGGATACCGCGAACGGCGCTGGCGAGCGCAGGAATCGCACGGTATGGTGTCTTTCGCCCGGCGCCTACTGTATGAGGAATCCCACTTGACTCGCCGGCCACGTTATCGGCTCGATATCGACTGACGAACGCGGGGCGGAGCATGGCGGACATCAGCATCTACAGCGGCGGTGCGCCGAAGGAAGCGCTCGCCATCCTGACCCCGCAGTTCGAACGGCGCACCGGCCACCGGATTACCTACCGCTACGCGGTGATCTCTGAACTTCAGCAACGGCTGGCAACCGGCGAGACGCCCGACATGGTGATCATGCCGGTGCCGGCGCTCGACGCGTTGCTCAAGACCGGCGTGCTGAAGCGGACGGCGCTCGCCGTGTTCGGCGGCGTCGGAATCGGCGTGATCGTGCGCGAGGGCGCGCCGCACCCTGATATTTCGTCGTCCGATCATTTCAAAGCCGCGCTTTTGGGCGCGCGCTCGATCGTTCATGCCCACCCGAACGCCACGCCGAGCGGCGCCCACCTGGCCAAGGTGGAGCGGGAGCTCGGGATCGAGAGCGAGCTGCAAGGCAAGCTCAGCCACTGCAACGCGCTCGATGGCGGCGTGGAACGGATCACCAAGGGGGAGGCCGACATCGGCATCTACCCGGTGAGCGAGGTCATCGCGGTGAAGGGCGTTGCGCTGGTTGGCCTGTTGCCGCCGGCGCTGCAGAGCCTGATCATTTACGGGGCGGGCGTGCTCGCCACGAGCGCCGCGGCGGAGCCGGCGGCGGCGTTCATCGCTTTCCTCACCGACGCTGCCCATCAGCCGATCTGGACGAAAGCCGGTTTCGATCCGCTGCCTTGATGGCATAGGCATTTGGCGCCGCCTCGACGATGCGAGGCGAATCGCAAGCGGAGGACATTCTCGCGAGAAGGGGGACCATGCACGCCCTCTTATCCGTCACCCTGAGGTGCGAGCCATGAGCGCGGCGCGTTGCGACGCGCTGTGGCGAGCCTCGAAGGGCGACGGCCCGCATGCGCAGCAAGTTGGGCGCATCCTTCGAGGCCCCGCTTCGCGCGGGCACCTCAGGATGACGGAGAGAGTGTTGACGTGGCGGGATTGGAAGCTACTTCGGCGATGACGGCTTCAGCAGCAGGCTCTCGATGCCGCTTGGCTCCGCCGCCGCCGTCGGCTTGTTGCTCATGGCAATGCCGCGCCAGCGTTCCACCACCGAGGCGACGAGGCTGCGGTCGACCGGCGTGCCGGCGTCGATGCGGCCGCCCCAGACCGCTTCGCCGGTCGGGATATCCTGGTCCGGCAGCTGCTTGAAGCGCAGCCGCGTTGCAATCGGAACGCCGGCGCCGAACGCCAACGCTTCGCGGGTGCCGAGCGAGGAGAGGAAGCCGAGCAGGCGGTTGGCCGGGTCGGACACAGCCGCATGGACGATGCGCTGGTCGTCCTCGTTGGCGATCCGCATCGCGAACACGGTGGAGCATTGCGAAATCAGCGTCGGGTCGAGCTGGGCCGGGCGCTGTGTCACCACGCCGAGGAAGACGCCGTATTTGCGGCCTTCCTTGGCGATGCGCGATACGGCTTCGCGCGCCGGGCGGAAGCCGACCGAGCGATCGGCATTGGCGTAGTTGTGCGCCTCCTCGCAAACGATCAACAGCGGCAGCGCGCCGTCGCTCCACAGTCCGAATTCGAAGGCCAGGCGGAACAACACCGAGACGATGGCGTCGAACACTTCGGCCGGAAAGCCCGCGAGCTGCACGATGGTCATCGGCGGGCCGCCGCCTTGCAGGCGCAGCAGCTCGCACAGGATGTCGACCATGGTGTCGCTGCCGACGGCGTCGTCGTCGAAGATGAAGGAGTAGCGCGGGTTCTTGCGCACCGATTGGATGCGCGAAATCAAGCGCCGGTATTGTCCGGAGACGGCGTTGTTCTCCAGCTTGCCCATGCGGGATTCGGCAATCGCGAGCAGGTCGTTCATGCGATAGGGCACCGGCGTATCGACGGTGTAGCGTCCGCCTTCCGGTCCGGTGTTGCGGTAGCCGGCGGCGTTGGCCAGGTCCTTCTTGGCGTATTCGTTCTTGGCGAGCGGGATCAATTCCGCCAGCAGCCCGACCTCGTCCTCGATGCCGCTGCGGCTGCCGAACACGATCTCCTGCATTTCGTCGAAGTTGAACAGCCAGTACGGCAGGCTCAGGTTGCCCGGCCGGACCACGTGGGCGCGGTCGCCGAAGCAGGCGGCGTATTCGTTGTGTGGATCGATCAGCAGGATGCGCAGATTGGGCCGCGCTTCCATGATCCCGCGCAACAGCACCGACACCGCGCTCGACTTGCCGGCGCCGGTCGAGCCGAAGATCGCGAAGTGCTTGCGCACCATATTGTCGACGTCGATGTAGGCGCCGATCGATGAGTCCTGCTGCAGATAGCCGATGTTGATGGTGTTCGGCCCGCTGGTATCGAAGATGATGCTGAGCGCGTCGTGACCGATCGGCATCAACGGACTGCCGAGTTTCGGATAACCCATGACGCCGCGCTGGAAGTAGCCGGCGCCAGGCTTGTCGAGGATGAGTTCGCCCAACAGGTCGACGCGGCCGGTGGCGGGCCCGCTCTGCTGGCCGTCGGCCAGCTTGTGCAGCGAGATGTCGCACAGCGAACCGACGAGCATCGTGCGCCCGTTCCAGATGCCGAGGAATGCGCCAACGGTGAGCTCGGTGTCGCTGTTCGACAGCACCGCATCCGAGAATTCGACCATGACCTGCGAGCCGCCGACCGAGACGACGCGGCCGAGCGGTTCGGCCGCATGCGGCGCTGGACGGTTGGCGTCCGAGGATTGTTCGAGCCGCCGCGCGAGATTGTCTTGAGACATCGTGGATGGCCTCCGTCGCGGGAGTATCCCGGGAAGCTGTTAATCCGCCGATAAGAAATGCCGACAAGTGCAACCGAGCGTCCGTCGAGGCGGCAAGCCTGAAACCCGCGTTCTTGCTTGATTGCGCGATTGTCAGGTCATTCCTGTGAAAATTGGAAGCCTAGAATTTACCTTGTTTGCCGGGTCGTTGTTGATGCGTGGGCACGCGAAGCAAGGCGTTGCGGATCGTCACGCATCGCGCAGTCGCACCTCGCCGGCCCGTCGATATTGGCTCGGCCAGTGCAGTCCGGTGAAATTCTGATCACGCGCGGCATGGCGCACGAAATAGGCGTTCTCCAGCGAGCCGCGGCCGAGCGCGCACATGTCGGCACGGCCGGCGGCGATAATGGTGTTGATATCGCCGTGGCTGACGATGCCGCCGACCGACATGGTCGGGATGTTGAGCGCGTTGCGGATGCGGTCGCTCAGGCTCGCTTGGTAGGCGCGGCCGCCGACGGCGGGCTGGGCGCTGACCACGCCGCCCGATGACACCGCCAGGATGTCGTTGCCGGCGTCGTGCAGCATGCGCGCGATTGCGATCGCGTCGTCGACGGTGGTGCCGCCGTCGACCCAATCGACCGACGAGATGCGCGTGCTGATCGGTTTGTGGCTGGGCCACGCTTCGCGCACGGCGTTGAACACCTCCAACGGAAACCGCATGCGGTTTTCGAGCGAGCCGCCGTATTCGTCGGTGCGTTTGTTGGCGGCCGGCGAGATGAACGACGAGATCAGATAGCCGTGCGCGAAATGCAGCTCGATCATGTCGAAGCCGGCGGCGTCCGACATTTCGGCGGCGCGCGCGAAGGCGTCGCGCACCTTGTCCATGTCGGCGCGGTTCATGGCGCGCGGGGTCTGCCGGCCGTCCGCGAACGGGATCGCCGACGGCGCCAGGATCTCCCAATTCGCCGCCTCACCGAGGTTCTTGTGGCCTTCCCAGGAGCGCGTCAGCGAGCCCTTGCGACCGGCATGGGCGAGTTGCACGGCGACCTTGGCGGGGCTGTGCTGATGGATGAAGTCGGTGACGCGCCGCCAGGCGTCGACGTGTTCGGGCGCATACATGCCGGCGCAATGCAGGCTGATGCGGCCTTCCGGCAGTACGTCGGTCATTTCGCTGATGACAAGGCCGGCGCCGCCGACCGCGCGGCTGCCGAGATGCACGACATGCCAATCGTTCACCACGCCGTCCTTGGCCGAATACATGCACATCGGCGACACCACGACGCGGTTGGGGATGGTCAGACCGCGCAGCGTGATCGGTGCAAACATCGGCGGTGGCGGCCGGTTGGCGCCGTCGGTCTTCGGAGCAACGAGGGCGTCGATGCTGCGCACCAGCTCCGGCGCCGCCTTCTCGATGCGGGCATAGGTGATGCGCATGCTGGCGGTTAGCAGCGAAAATATGAACTGCTCGAACGGCAGGCCAATATGCGTGTCGGCGTGCTCGAACCAGCTCTGGCTGGCATGCGCGGCGCGCTGCAGGCTCTCGGCCTTCGGGCGGCGCGTGGCGTCGAACGCGGTCAAGGCGTCGTCGACGGAGGTGTGGGCGGCGAGAAGTCCGGCGAGCGTTTGCGCGTCGTCCAGGCCGGATCGGATATCGAGCCCGACCGAGAAATGCGACGTGTAGGCGGCCTGTCCGAGTGGAACGAATTTCCCGTCGTGCCAGCTCGGGTTGCGGACGGTGACGGACCGCTCCCACGTCGTGCTGGCAGGGGATGCGCCATCGAGTTCGTCGGCAAACAGATCGCGGCACCAGGCGAAGATCGCGCCGGCGTCCGCGTTCAAAACGTCTGCGGCTCCGATGGTCTCGGCTGGCGCCTCAATGATCGTCGTCGATCCGCCGGCGTGCGGCCAAGTCACGGCGTGGACGAGTCCGGAGGGGGTTTCACGGAAACTGTAGCGCAGCGAATCGCGCGAATTTCGGTGACTCGCATCCAAAGTGCAAATTGGTGCCGACGTCGTGTTGGGTGGCATTGCTGCCCGCGGGACGCCACACGCGACTGCCGTCGCCGTCGGCGCCGACCACCAGATCAGCGCTTTCAAGTTGCGCGTCGATCGCAGCCGCGTCGCACGACAAGAACTCGCAGCCAAGTCCGATAGCGATCGCTTTCAGCGCCGCAATCAGTCCCGCCGTGCGGACCGATGCATAGGCGAGCCCGCGGGTCGCGAACCGGTGATCGCCGATGGTGATCTCGACACGATCAAAGGTGGCCACCTCCGCGTTCGCCGCGGCAGCCACCTCGGGATCGGCTAGTTTCAACCGTCGCTTAAGCGGATTGCAGACGATCGAGGAGGGGAGCCACGTCGTTTGACGACCGCTTTCGAGCAGGAAGCCCACCGAATGCGACGGATCCTGCCGCTTGAGCAGGATGCCGAGATAAAGTGCGGCCGGGTCCGCTCCGACGCAAACGACCTTCATTCCGAATGCCTTTCCAAAAGGTCATGTCCCTGCGGCGCTGCCGCCGCACCGGGGTTGCTATCATCGCGGCGGCATTGCCGTTAAGATTGCTGCAAGAGCGTGGGGTTCTCAATCCGCGCCAAGTTAAGGAGGAAAACCGTCCATGAGCAAGCGCTGCGTCGCGCTGGCTGGCTTGATGAGTGCGCTGGTTGCAGCGGCTCCGGCTTCCGCGCAGGATTTCTACAAAGGCAAGACCATCAACATCCTGGCCGGGTTTCTCGCCGGGCGGCGGATACGACATCAACGCGCGCGTGCTGGCGCGGCACATGGGCCGCCATATTCCGGGCAATCCCGCCATCGTGGTGCAGAACATGCCCGGCGCCGGCAGCCTCAATGCGGTGCATTACCTCGATAACACCGCGGCCAAAGACGGCACGGTGCTGAACACCTTCAATTTCGGCGCGATCGGCGAGGCCCGGCTGAGCCCGGAGAAGATCAAGTTCGACTTCCGCAAGTTCAATTGGATCGGCAGCATCAGCCAGGACCTGACGGTCTGTTATGTCTGGCATGCGCTTGGGGTGAAGACGCTGGACGAGCTGAAGACCAAGCCGAAGGTGCATTACGGCTCGACCGGCCCCGGCAGCTCCAGCGATCTCAACCAGCGCATCATGAAGAACATCTTCGGCGTCAAGCTGCAGCAGGTCGGCGGCTATCCCGGCAGTGCCGAGCAGCGCATCGCGATCGAGCGCGGCGAGCTCGACGGCGACTGCGGCGCCTGGAGCAGCATTCCGGTCGAATGGATCAAGGAGAAGAAGATCAATCCGCTGATCCGTTCGTCGCCGGCGACGGCGTCCGACATGCCGCCGGACGTTCCGTTCAGCATCGAGATCGCGCCCAACGAGCGCGCCCGGCAGATCATGCAATTGCTGCTGGCGTCGAACCAGCTCGGCCGCCCGTTCATGGCGTCGGCGGCGGTGCCGGCGGAGCGTGTGCGCATTCTGCGCGAGGCGTTTGCCGCCACCATGACCGACGCAGCCTTCATCGCGGAGGCGCAGAAGCTGCGGCTGCCGATCTCGCCGGTGGTGGGCGAGGCGGCGCGCAAGGTCGTTGACGACATCTACGCCATCCCGCAGGAGATCGTCGAAGCCGCCAAAGCGGTGATCCGCGATTAGAGCATGATCCCGAAAAGTGGGAACCGGTTTTCGGAAAAGATCATGCTCAATTAACAAGCTAAGGCATGATTGCGGTTCAGCCCAGCAATCATGCGTTGGAGAGCTCCACGCGCATGGACACGACCGATTCCAACGTCATCCCGCTCGCGCGCCATCCGAGCGCCGATGACCTGATGAACCGCGCGCGGGCGCTCGTGCCGATGCTGCAGGAACGTGCCCAGCGTTGCGAGGCTGCGCGTCGCGTGCCCGACGAAACGATTGCGGACTTCCAGCGTGCCGGATTGCTGCAGATGTGCCAGCCGGCCCGCTATGGCGGCTACGAGCATGGCTGGGACGTGCTGTGCGACGTGGGTGAAGTGCTGGCGGCGGCGTGCGGATCGCAGGCTTGGTTGCAGCACATCTTTGCCGATCACACCGTGCTGGTCGCGACCTTCCCGGCGCAGGCGCAGGAAGAGGTCTGGGGCCCGAACCACGACACCATCACATCCGCCTCGTTCGATCCGACCGGGCGGGCGACGCGCGTGGACGGCGGCTTCCTGTATTCGGGGCGTCACAGTTTTACCAGCGGCATCGACTATGCCGACTGGCTGATCTGCGGCGGCCGCATTGTGGAGAAGGACGGTCTCGATGGTCCGCACTTTTTCCTGGTGCCCAAGCGCGACGCCGAGGTGATCGACGATTGGGACACCATGGCGCTGCAAGGCACCGGATCGAAAACCTTTGTGGTCACCGAAAAATTCATTCCATCGCATCGGTTCCTCGATGGACCGTCAAGCGCGTGCCGGAATCGGGCCGGGCACCGCGATCAACAAAGCGGCCGTGTATCGCGTGCCGCGTTTCGGCGGCACGGCGGCGGCCGGCTTTTCAGCGCTCGCCGTCGGCATGGCGCGTGGCGTGCTGCAGGAGTGGCTTGCCTATACCGCGACACGCACCTCGCGTGGCGTTGCCATCGGCACGCAGCAGAGCATGCAGGTTCTGGCTGCCCGGTGCGCCGCCGAGATCGACGCTGCGCAGGCGCTCTATCAGGCCACGGTGCGCAATGGCATGCGCAAGATTGAAGCCGGCGGTACCGAGACCACCGCCGAACGTCTCACCGGCCGCCGCAACATCGCGTTTGCCTGCCAGCTCGCCCTCAAAGCCGGAACACGCCTGTTCAACGCGGCCGGCGGCCGGGCGATCTATGCCCAGGGCGCGATGCAGCGGCAGTATCGCAATCTCCTCGGCGCGGTGGCGCATCACGGCGTGAACTGGGAAACGTCGGCCGTGGAATATGGTGCCGCGCTGTTGGAACAGCACGGCGCGCCGCGGCAAACCCGGCCGGCTAATTAGAGCCAGTTGATCTTCACGGCGGTTTGCACCGTGGCCCAGGCGTTGATGAGGCCGTGGAGCCCAATCGTCAGCAAGGTCGAGCCCGAGCGCCAGCGGATCCAGCCCAGCAGCAGTCCGATCAGAAAAATTTGCGCGATGCCGAACCAGTCATATTGCGTGTGAATGATCGCCCAGAATACGGAAATGACCACGATCGCCGGCAGGACGGAACGGGCGGTCTGCGCCCATCCGCGATAGAGGAAACCGCGAAACATGATTTCCTCGCCAATCGGCGCGGCGAGCACAAGGGTCGCCCACATCAGCGGCAAGGAGTTCGAGGCGGCGGCGCTGCGGTAGACCTCGATCTGGAACGGCGTGACGACGTCTTTTCCGATCAGATAGGTGAAGCCATCGAACACAACAACGAACGCCGCGACACAGGCGATGGCGATCAGGGTTTCGCGGCGGTCGGGAATGACAAGGCCGAGATAGTCGGTCGCCCGCCAACCCGCGAGCCGGGCGGCGGCAAACAACACCACAAGCTCGCCCACGACCGAGGCGGCAAAGATGATGCCGAACGCGCGTGCATCCTTCATGAATTCGGGCGAGTCGATGGCCGCGCTGGGAAACCACACCATGATTGCAATGAGCGATGCGATGATGATCGCAATCAGAACCACCACGGTCCAAACCACCGTCATGATGATGCCCCAAGGTCGGGGCGACGGTGTCGACGTTGCGTCCAAGGTCATGGTGGTGTTGCTCGGTTGCGGGGATTCGACGGATCGATGCGTGGTCAGAACGCGCGCCCGATCAGAGCATCGAGCGAGATCGCGCCGCCGCCGTGCACCAGGAAATAGAACGCCGCGACCGTCCACATCAGCGTGTATTCGAGGCCGAGCTGGTTCCAGAAATATCCGCCGACGCGCCAGCGCTCGACATTGGTGACGAGGAGAAACAGCAACGATCGCCAGCGCGGCCGGGCGGGTGAACAGCCCGAGCGCCAGCAGCGGCCCGCCGACCAATTGCGTGAGCGAGATCGCCGGCGCCCAGAGCTTGCCCGGCCGGTAGCCGTCACGGTCGAGCTGCGCCGCCAGCTCGGTGAGATTGTGCGAGCGCACGCCGGTGGTGGGAAACAATCCGAACGTATTGCGCAGCCCATGCGGCACCAGCGCACAGCCCGACGACGGCGCGCAACAGCGCCTCCGCCCACGGCGCGAGCGCATGGTAGACGGGCCGAGCGCGGGGAAGATGAGCAGGGTCGATGGATCGGCATGTTGCGCCCCCAGCCATGCATGCGCGGACGTGCTCACGCGCTCCATCGCATGTCGCGAAGCGATGAATCGACGTCGAGCCGGCGTGATCCGGGTCCGCTATTGCGCGGACGCGATGGCGCAGCCGGGTCAAGCCCGGCAATGACAGACTCAACTACAGCCTGATCTCGCCGAGATTGATGCTCGACGCCGAGCTTGGCCTCGACGGTTTTCTTGCGCCGCCGCGGCGTCGAAATCTCGACGACGTAGCGGCCGGAATTCTCGTCGAGCTTGTCGAATTTGAAGTCGCCGTAGTTGTCGCTCGTGGTTTCGCGCGACCAGGTGCGCCGTCCTTGAGCAGCCGCACGCGTCGCGCCCTCGACGCAGTCGACCACGCCGTTCGCCTCCGCCGACACGAGCCGCCGATGAAGCATTTCGAATAGCGCCAGAGATTCGGTAATAGACGCGCGGCTTGGTGCCGAGCTCCGGCTTCATCACCTCGAGCCCTTCGTCGCGCGCCATGCGCGCCATCTCGTCGTCCTCGACCTTGATCGCGCGCATCGCGCCGGTCGGGCAGGACTGCTGGCCGCGGGTCTGCTGCCAGCCCTGGTCGAGCAGGTGGGCGTCGAACGGCCAGATCTGCGGCAGCTGCAGCTCCTCGTTCCACCAGATGTGGCCGTAGGGACAGGCCTCGACCAGATCCTTGCGGCCCTTCGCCTTGTCCGGATCGATGAGCACGATGCCGTCGTCGCGCTTCTTGACCGCGCCGCCGCCCTTGGCCATGCAGGGCGCGTTGTCGCAGTGATTGCACATGGTCGGAACGTAGGCGATGTCGATCATCGGCACCTGCCCGCGCTCCTTCTGCAGGATGTTGATCCACTTGTGGCCGTGCTTCGGCATCGGCGCCGAATAGCCCGGCCAGTCGTTGCCGACATATTCGTCCATGGCCGCAAGCGTGCACAGATTGCAATTGGTGCACTCGGCGACGTCGATGATCATGTTCCATTTTTTCATGCGTCACTCCAACTCTGCCTGTCCGTCATCCTGCGGGCTAGCCGCGCGACGGCGGGCGTCGACGGCCTGGCGACCCGCGCATGCCATCCTCTCGAAGAGGACGCAGCCGCGCGCGTCGCGCCGCTTCGCCGGCGACCGGGGATGACGGCTGCGCAGATCACTTCGCCGGCACCAGCTGCGCCTCCTTCAGCGTGCGCTTGATCTCCTTGTCCTTCTCCATCGCGCGCAAACGTCTCCGACATGTGCTCGGTGCGGCCGTCCCACAGCTCGACCTGCACCAGCGCATTGGCGCCGGCGATCGAGTGCGTCGACTTGGTCTGCGTGCTTGCGCGGCGTCAGCAGGTTGAGGCACCCGCCGCGGTCGACCGATTTGCCGGGCTCGCCCATCGGATCGTAGACCGCGGAGGACTCGTAGCCGTGGCAGACGCCGCGCGGCAGCCGCTGCGTCGGCAGCGCCGCGCAGATCACCGCGCCGCGATCGTTGTAGACCTTGACCAGATCGTGCTTCTTGATGCCGCGCTCGGCGGCGTCCTCGGCGTTGAGCCGCATGATCCAGTAGTAGTAGCCGTCGACCTTGACCCGATGGTCCTCGATGTTGAGCAGGAACGAATCCTTGCCGTCGCCCTGGGTGTGGAACGAGTATTTCGAGTGCGGCGTCAGCATCTGCAGCGGATAGCGCTCGAACATCCGCCGAATGCGGCCCCTCCCACGACGGCTCGTATTTGACGATCGGCGGCCGCTCCGGATCGTTGAAGCGCTTGAGGCTGTTGCACTCGAACTCGAGCTTGCCGGACTGGGTCTGCAGGCCCGCGCAGATATTCCTCGGCGTAGTCCGACGGCAGCGGCTGCGCCTCCGGCACGTCCTTCTTGCGGTTCTCCCAGAACCAGCGGAAGGACACCGGCGCGCGCAGCTTCTCCTTCTCGGCCGGCACGACGTAGTAGCCGCGCTTGAGGAACTTCCTCCACGAGATCACCTTCGGCATGTCGGAGGCGAGATAGAGGCGCTTGACCCAGTCGATCTCGTTGACGCCCTCGGAGAAATAATTGGCGAGGCCGAGCCGCTTGCAGATTTCGTTGAAGATCCAGAAGTCGGACTTCGATTCGCCGAGCGGCTCGATCGCCGGCGCCTGGAAGATGATGACGCGGTGATTGAGCTGCTGCTGGCCGTGATGGCCGTAGCCGCCGAGCCCCGCCCATTCGCTGATGTCGACGCGCTCGAAATTGGTGCAGGCCGGCAGGATGACGTCGGCGAACTTGGCCTCGCCCTCGAACCAGATCGACTGGTTGACGACGAATTCCAGGTTCGACGACTGATACATCCGCACCCAGCGGTTGGTGTTGTTCATGGTCGAGAGGATCGAGCCGCCGTATTTGTACATCATCTGCACCGGCGAATGGCCGGGCGCCGGATAGACGAACTTGCCGAACTGGTGCTCGATCGACTTGCCGATCCAGCGATAGCCCTCGGCCTTGCCGTCGATGATCGCCTCCGGCATCCAGATGCGCGGGATCGTCTGGACGTTGGAGTTCATGGTCGGCAGCTGCGGCATGCGCTGATAGAGCGCGACCGGCAGCGCGGTGTTTTCGAGGTCGCCCGACATGCCGCCTTCGGAATAGCCGGGGAAATAGAACTTGAAGTCGAGCGGGCAGCCCCATTGCAGGTTGCCCATGTTGCAGCCGGGCTTGCCGAGCCCCTGCATCGCCGACAGGCACACCATCACGCGCGCCCACTGGATGCCGGTCTGGTTGCGGCAGGCGCCGCCGTGGCCGTTGCCCCAGCCGCCGGGCGCGAGATAGACGCGCTTCCTGCCCCATTCGCGCGCCAGCGCGCGCACGTCCTTGGCCGGAACGCCGGTCTCCTTCTCCTGCCACTCCGGCGTCTTCGGGATGCCGTCCTCCTCGCCGAGCAGATAGGCCTTCCACTTGTCGAAGCCGACGGTGTGGGTCTCGACGTATTCCTTGTCGTAGAGGCCTTCCTTCGTCCAGACATAGGCGATCGCCATCGCCATCGCGACCGAGGTGGTCGGCTTCGGCGCGAACCACTTGCCGGGCAGGAACTGCGCGGAGGCGTTGTAGTAGGGGTCGACGTGGACGACCTTGATGCCGAGCTTGGGATCCTTCAGCCATTGCCGGCGCACGGTGCCTTCCTGCGCGCCGTAGGAGCCTGAGGTCGTCTCCGGGTCGGCCGCCCAGAACACGATCATGTCGCAGTTCTGCAGGCAGTCCTCGACCGTGCCGTAGGTTTCCGACTGGCCGACGCGCAGCGTGTAGCCCCAGTGATGCACCGCGCCCCAGTACCAGCCTTCCCAGCTATCGGGATTGTGGTGCACGCGCGTCATGCCGACCGCGTTGGCGAAGCGGAACAGCGCCGAGAGGTAGTAGCCGATATTGCCCCAGGTGTGGTGCGAGCCGTGCGACACCGCGATCGCGCCGGGGCCGTGCTCGCGCTTCTGCCGCTTGATCTCGTCGGCGACGATGTTGAGCGCCTCGTCCCAGGAGATGCGCACGTAGCCGGACTTGCCGCGGTTCTGCGGATTGCGCTCGCCGTTCGGATCGAAGTCGACCCGCTTCATCGGATAGAGCAGCCGGTCGGGCGAATAGATGATCGACTTGGCGTTCTGGCCGTGCGGCGCGAGCGTGGTCTTGCGCGGCGGCGTGAGCTTCAGCCCGCGCGCCTCGATCGTCCACGACGCGCCGTCGTCCTCGGCGAGGTCGATCGGCGTCATGCGCACGATCTTGCCGTCCTTGACGTAGACGAACACCGGCCCGCCGTTGGTCATGTTGCAATAGCGCATGGTGCCGTCCGGCATGCGGGTGCCGAATTCGAGCCCGGCGGACTGGCTCATCATGACGGTCTGGGCGAACCAGTTGGTGAGGTCCTCCGGCCCGTCGACGCGTGAGCACGAAATCCTTCTGGGCGTTGATCTGCTCGAGCCAGTTGATCGGCGGCATCAACAGCGAGGCGCCGAGGGTGGCGTTCTTGAACATCAGCTTGCAGTCCGGCGCGGGATGCAGTCCGGCGCCGGAGCGGATGTTGCCGTTCTTGAACTCGAACCAGCGGCCGCATTCCTCGTCGCGCGCCATGATCTGGGCGACGAAATTGCGCTCCTTCAGCCGCTCGCGGAATGATTCATGCCGCCAGCGCTGGACCTTGAGCATCACCGACAGGCCGAACAGGATGAGCGAGAGCTTGAGTGTCTGGAACGTCATGGCGTCCTCCCTATCGGACTCCGTTTAGCGTGCGATTTTTACGCGGGCCGGGCTTAACTCACTGGCGCCCGATCCATTGGACATGATGCGTTCGATCGCGCGCGCGCCTGCGGCGGTCAGCGGTGCGACGCGGGCGATCAGCGCCTCGTCGACGCGCGCGCTTGGCAGCGCCAGGCTGAGACTGCCCAGCACGGCGCGATCGCGGTCGAAGATCGGCGCTCCGATTCCGGTGCGGCCGGGATCGACTTCGCCATGCGTGACGCAAATGCCGGCACGCCGCAGCGGTGTGAGCGTACGACGGAACGCGTCGAAGCTGTCGCCGAAGCCCGCCGCCGCGATCTCGTCGCCGTGGTGGGTAAACAAGGATTTGAGCGTGCGGGTCGGCAGGTGCGCCAGAATGATCTTCGCGGTGGCGCCGCGATAGAGCGGCATCAGCCGTCCGCGCTCATAGCTCACCGGCTCCTGTGGTCCGCGACCCATGACCTGGTGCATGCACATGACGCGATCGTGGAACAGCCGGCACAGGATGACGGTCGAGCCTTCGACCGCGCGCTGGACCAGATCGACCATCACCGTGCGAGCCGCGATCAACATCGGATCGGTCGCCTGGATCTGCCGCTCCATCTGGACGATGGCGGGTCCGAGCGTGTAGCCGGCGCCTGCGACCGGACTGATCAGCCCGGACGCGGTGAGCTGCTTGAAATAGCGGTAGGCGGTCTTGGCCGAGACGCCGAGCTGGTCGGCGGCCTCTTCGACGGTCCATTGCGGGCGTTCGATCGTGAACAGCGCCAGCGCCATCAGCAGGCGGTCGCCACTGCTCCCTGGTTTGCGCTCAAACGGTCCGGTCATGCGTCGCCGACAGGCTGGAAACTTTACAGACAAAGAAGCCAGAAGACGGCCGCGGCGTCCAGCCAGATTTTAAAAATTCTCGCATTGTGAGAAAAACTGCGTCGCAGCGCCGCGCCAGACATTACGGCCCGCCGCGCACATAGGCCCACAGCAAGGCGACATCCTCGTCGCCGATGCGACCCCGGAACGCCGGCATGGCGGTTCCCTTGCCGTCCAGCACCGAGCCGCGGAAGCGTGCCGGGTCGTCCTTCGGAAACTTGCGCAGGTCAAACACCACGAGGCCGGAGCTGGCCATGTCGCGGCCGTGGCAGGTCTGGCAGTTGTCCTCATAGATCTCGCGGCCCTGGTCGATCTGCTCGGGGGTGGGCGCGGCTTCCGAGAGCGCGGTGGCGGGCCAAGCGCAGGCGAGGAGTGCGACACGCAGAAAATTGTGTGGGCTGATTCGCATTTCTCTCCACGTCATGGCCGGGCGTGACCCGGCCATCCACGTCTTAGATCACGTTCGCAAAATAAAATAAGACGTGGATGCCCGCCTTCGCGGGCATGACGACGGAGGGACCGCGACCGCAAAGATCACACCCTTCGGGTGCGCAGGCCGGCGATCTGGATCGGCGGAATCCACGGCTTCTCGGCCCAGCCGATGCCTTTGCGGGCGACCTGCACGTCGAGCAGGTAGGGCTTGCCTTCCACCGTGTGCTTGCGCGCGCGCGCCAGCGCTTCGCGCAGTTGCGCCGGGTTCTGCACGACCTCGCCGTCGACGCCGAAGCCGCGGGCGATCGCGGCCATGTCCATGTCCGGACTGCCGAGATAGTCGTGCACGAATTGGCCGGTCTGCACCATGCGCCCGCTCGGCACCAGGCTGATGGCGCGGCTGTGCGGCCCGCTATAGGCGTGGTTGTTGTAGACCACGGTGATGACCGGCAGCTCCAGGCGCGCCATGTTCCACAGCGCGGTCGGGCCGAACACGAACGAGCCGTCGCCGACCAGGCAGATCACCTGCTGGTTCGGGCGCGCGAGCTTCACGCCCGCGGCGGTGCCGACGCCGGAGCCGAGGTGGGCGCCGTAATAGAAGAACAGCTCGCGCCCGCCGATCGGGTTGAAGCCGAAGCCGTGCAGCGACACCGAGCCCGCCTCGTGCACGATGATGGCGTCCGGATCGGCGAATTGCGCGACCTCCCAGGTCACGCGATCGGCGATGATCGGCGCCTGGTCCCAGTCCGGATTGTTGACGACGCCGGCGCGCAGCTTGCGGGCTTGCGTCGTGAACGTCTTCACCTGCTCGGCGCGCTCGGCGAACTTCTGCTTGAGCGCGGGGGTGATCAGCTGCTCGACCGCGGCGATCAGGTCGTCGAGCCCATGCGCGACGTCGGCCACCAGCGGCACCTCGGTGAGCATGACATTGCCCATGCTCCAGTGGTCGATCCGCATGTCGATGAACTTCTTGTTGCGCGGAACGATCGGCGCCGGGCTGTTGTGCTGCATCTTGTTGCCGACGTTGATGACGACGTCGGCATCCTTCGGCCAGGTGATCGAATTGAGCGTGCCGGCCGGCAAGCCGCCGACCCACAGCGGATGCGGCTCCGGGAAGTTGGCGTACATCTGCCGCGCCTGCGTCACCGGCATGCCGAGCAGTTCGGCGAGCTTCACCGCCTTCGCCACCGCCTTGGCCTTGTAGATCTCGTCGCCGACGATCAGCAGCGGCATCTTGGCTTCGACCAGAAGCTTGGCGGCGCGCTCGATCTCCTGCGGGTTGGGCCGCACGCGCATGCGCGGATCGACCTGGTCCTGCGCGATGATGTCGGCGCGGACGCGCGCGCCGTTGTAGTCCGAGTGCCAGGAGATGTAGGAGGGGCCGTAAGGCGGCGTCCACGCCGCCTTGAAGGCGCGGCGCACGGTCTCCGGGATCATGTCGGGACGGCGCGCCAGCCACGTGTACTTGGTGATCGGCTGGACGATCTGCTCCTGGTTGGCACCTCCTCGAAGCCGTCGCGGCCGGCGCTGCCGGTCTGATCGGAGCGGTAGGAGTAGACCACCATCGGCGTCTGCTCCTTGAACGCGTTGAACATCTGGCCGATCGCATTGGCCATGCCGACCACCGCCGCCTGCATCACGATCGCCGGCTCGCCGGAGGCCTTGATGTAGCCGGCGGCCATCGCGGCGCCGGGCCCTTCGTGCGGCGTGAGGATGTATTTGAGCTGCGGACGGTCGACCAGCGCGTCGTAGAACGGCGCGTCTTCGCTGGCGGAGTTGCCGAACACGTATTTCACGCCGGAGGCGATGAGCTGGTCGGCGAAGGCCGAGCCGCCGGTGCCCTGCACCGCTCGGACGCTCGCCACCGTGGCGCCCTGTCCGCTGGTGGCGGCCGCCGCTGCCGGCGCGGCTGGCGCGCCGCCGCCGGAGCCGGGCCGGTCTGGGCCAAGCCGACCGAGCTGACCGACGCCAGCACGCCCTGCGCCGCCGTCACCGTGATGCCGGCCTTGGTCAGGTTGCCGACGAAACTACGGCGGGAGATCTGCTTGTTCAGATACTTTACGACCAGCTCTCTCATGATCGTCTCCTATTGCTAGCGGGAATTTTTGCTTGTGAGAATTTGGCGCGTCGTTGGTGACAGGCGGCGGCTCACGCGGACTTATTTCGGCGGCTCTGCTGGCTTGACGTTGGGCCCGAAGTCGGTGCCGAGATAGTCGGCCATCAGCTTGATCTCTTCCGTGGTCCAGAGGCCGCCGCGGCCGACCATGCGGTACAATGCGGCTTCCCACGACCGCGCATTCTGACGGGCATCACGCCACATCGAGTCGGTATGGCACTGGAAACACTTGGCGCGCAGCAGGTCGAGGCCGGGATGCTTGGTTTGTTGCTTGGCCTGTTCTTTGGCCTGCTCTTTGGCTTCTTGCGCACCGAGCGGCGCGATCGCGAACAGCGCGGCTGCGCACGCCAACGCGTAAAAGGCCCTGCGATACTGGGACATCAACCGCCTCCCTAAGAGTCTTTGTTCTCATTGCCGGCGCGATCGAGCGCACCGGTTGCGGCGATGTTAGTCGAGGTGCACGGCGTCGCGCCAGTGGTCAGCGCAGGTGGCGGTATCCGTTACCGGCGCCGCAACACGATCAGGGCGTCGAGCGCCATGCCGCCCCGCGGCAGCGCCACGAACGGATTGATGTCCACGGATTCGATGATATCGGCGAGGTCGATCGCGAGCTGGCCCAAGCCGATGAGCGCGTTCACCACCGCTTCGCCGTCGCGCGGCGCGCTGCCGCGATAGCCGCGGATCAGACGGCCGGCCTGGGTGCGGTCGATCAGGTCGAGCGCCTTGGCGCGGCTCACCGGCGGTGCGCAGAACGCGACGTCCTTCATCAGTTCGAGCAGGACTCCGCCGGAGCCGGCCATGACGACCAGCCCCATCTCACGATCGTGATGCAGGCCGAGCACCAGCTCCAGCCCGCCGGTGACGAATTGGCCGACCAGCATGCCGTCGAGTGTGTGGCCGCTCAGCGCCGCCGACATTCGGTCGTAAGCGTCGCGCAACGCGTCGGGCGTCGCGAGGTTGAGCGCCACCGCGCCGGCATCGGACTTGTGCGTGAGCGTCTTCGACACCGCCTTCAGCACCACCGGATAGCCGATGCGCGCGGCCGCTTCGAGTGCGGCCTCCGGCGAGATGACCAGCGCTTCCTGCGGCGTGGCAATGCCATAGGCGCGCAGCACCTCCTTCGACTCGACCTCGTTCAACGCCGCGGCTTCGCTGCCGGCGCGACCGCGCAGGCGCTCGATCAGTGCCGTTCGCTCGGGCGTGCGCGCCGGCTGCTCGCCTCGGCTGTCATTCGTGATCCGTTCGATTTCCTCGCGGCGGGCCGCCAGCGCAATGGCGCGCAACGCCTTGTTCGCCTCCTGCAGAAACGAGACATGGGGCGCTTGCGCGCGCAGCGCGCGGCTGTAGTCGGTCTGCCCGTGCGAGGTCGGCGAGCAGAACACGATCGGCTTCGTCGCCTTGGTGGCGGCATAGGCTTCGACCATGTGGATGTAACGCTCGGCGCGGTCGGAGCCGGGCTCGCGCGGCAGCGCTTCTTGCAGGATCACGAGGTCGACGTTGGGGTCGGCCTGCATCGCCTCGATCGAGGCCATGTAGTTGTCGGCGCTGGTGAGCACGCCATAGCCGCCGTCGATCGGGTTCGCCACCAGCGAGCCGACGGTGAGGATTTGTTTGAGCCGCTCCGTGGTCGCCGGCGTCAGCGCCTGGAACCGCAGTCCAAATTTTTCGGCGCCATCGAGCAGCAGGCCACGGAACGCGCCCGACAGCGTGATCGCGCCGAGCCGCCGCCCGGGCGAACCGCCGGTGTGCGCGAGCAATTCGGTGATCTCGACCAGGTCGTCGAGCGTGTCGGCGCGCACCACGCCAACCTCGCCGGCCACCGCGTCAAACGCTTCCATGCTGCCGGCGAGCGAACCGGTATGCGCCAGCGCCGCCTGCCGGCCTTCCTCCGACTGGCCCATCTTCAACGCGACGATGTGCTTGCCGGCGGTACGCGCCATGCGGCAGGCGGCCTTGAATTTTTCAAGGTCGGCGATTGCCTCGACATAGATCGCGATCACCTTGATTTCCGGCTGGTCGGCGAAATAGGCGATGTAGTCGCCGGCCGTGAGGCCCGCTTCGTTGCCGCTGGTGATGAGATATTCGGCGGCGATGCCGCGTTCCTGCAGCGCGGCATTGGCGAAGATCATCATGCCGCCGCTCTGGCCGACCAGCGCCACCGGCCCTTCCTTGACGGTGAGCATGCGGTCTTCGGTGAGCGTGACGAGCCGGCTCTTGGCGCAGACATTGCCCATGCAGTTCGGGCCCGATACCGCGAGGCCGGTCTCCGCGATCACGGCGGCCAGTTCGCGGCCGAGACCGGCGGCTTCGGTGTCGAAGCCTTCGCCGAAGCCGGCGGAGAACACCGTGGCGCTGCGCGCGCCCGCCGCCGCTCCGGCGCGCAAGGCTTCGGCCACGCCGGCCGCCGGCACCAGCACCACCATGTGGTCGGGCGGTTCCGGCAGCGATGTGAAATCGGGATAGCAGGGCTTGTCCCAGATCGTGTCGCGCCGCGGATTGATCGAATAGACCGGGCCGGGGAACTGGTACTTGTGCAGGTTGCGCCAGACCCGTGCGGCCCAGCTCCCGGGCCGATCGCTGGCGCCGACCAGCACGGCGTTGCGCGGCGCGGTGAGGGCCGCGACTTTTTTCTTCGACGCTTCAAGGTCCAAGTTTGTTACTCCGAACGAAGAGAGACCGTTACTGCGGATACCAGCTCGGTTTGCGCTTCTCGCGGAAGCTCGCGATCCCTTCCTGCGCCTCTGCCGATTTCGGATCGTGCGGCGGCTGCACATGCGCGAGAATTTCATCGAGATTGGGCGACGCATAGCGCGCCGCGGCGGCCTTCAGGACGTGCGTTGCATGCGGCGCGCCGTGCAGCAATTCGTCGGTGATCCGCATGACGGTTTCGTCCAGCGTCTGCCGCGTCACAGAGCGCGTGCACCAGGCCGAGCCGCAACGCCTCCACGGCGGCGATGCGTTCGCCGGAGAGCCCATAGCGCCGGAACGCACGGTGCCCGATGGCGCGGATCATGAACGGCATGATGCCGAACGGCGCCATGCCGACCCGCACCTCGGGGATCGAGAAGAACGCCGCCTCGGTGGCGATCGCCACGTCGCAGCAAGTCACGAAGCCGGCGCCACCGCCCACCGCACCGCCATGCACGACGGCCACCGTGGGCTTCGGCAGGCTGTCGAGGACCGCGAGCACGTCGCGCAGCGAATACGTCGCCGGTTGCGGCGGCTGACCCTGCGCGCTTGGCCCGCGCGAGGCGAGGTCGGCGCCGGTGCAGAAATGCTTGCCGGCACCGCGCAGCACGACGATGCGGACCTGCTCATCCGCCGCCAGCACCTTGAGCCCGTCCCCCAGCTCATCGAGCATGGTCTGATCGAACGCATTGCCGCGCTCGGGCCGGTTGAGCGTCACGGTCGCGATACGCCGCGGCGAGATGTCGATCGATAGGGTCTGCAACGTCATAAACCGGTTCCCACGTTTTGGGATCATGCTCTATGATCCACGCCGATCAAAGCAGAACCGGACCGTTCAACACAATGCGTCTTGGCCTCTTCATGATGCCGCTGCATCCGCCGACGCGGACGCTGAGCGACACGATGGCGGAAACCGCCGAGAAGGTGCTGCTGGCGGAGCGGCTCGGCTTTGACGAGGCCTGGGTCGGCGAGCATTTCTCCGCCACCACCGAGCCGATCCCGTCGCCGCTGATGTTCATGGCGAGCCTCATTCCACAGACCAGCCGGATCGTGTTCGGCACCGGCGTGATCAATCTGCCGAACCGGCATCCGGCGGTGGTGGCGGCCGAGGTCGCGCAGTTCGACCACATGAGCCAGGGCCGCTTCCTGTTCGGGATCGGCACCGGCAGCCTGCCGTCGGACTACGAGCTGTTCGACGTTGCCGACGTGGCGAAGCGCAACCGGATGCTGCTCGAGTCGATGGACATCATCGCGCGGATCTGGTCGCAGGAGCCGCCGTTTGAGTTTGCCGGTGAGTTCTGGAGCTTCGGCATCCGCAAGGCGATCAGCCGCGAACTCGGCATTGGCTTCATGCCGAAGCCGCTGCGCCAAGGCGGTCCGCCGGTCTGTGTCGCGGTGTCGAGCCCGAAATCGCCGACCGTGCGGATTGCAGCCCAACGCGGATGGGGGCCGATCTCGAGCGCGCTGGCGCCGCATGAGGTCTTGGCGTCGCACTGGAGCGACTATGCGGCCGGCTGCGCCGAAGTCGGGCGCGTGGCGCGCGGCGACGACTGGCGGGTGGCATCCTACGTGTTGGTCGCCGGCAGCGACGCCGAAGCGCGCCAGCGGGTGTTCGCGCCCGACAGTTCGTTCCGCTACACCTTCGGCTATCTCTACGAGGTGCTCAAGCGCTCGGGCCGGCTTGGCAATCTCAAGCCGCGCCCCGATGTGCGCGACGACGAGTTGACTATCGACGCCATTATCGAGGGGCGGGTGCTCTATGGCTCGCCGGAGACGGTGGCGGCGCGGCTGATCGACTTCCGCCAGCGCGTGGGACCGTTCGGCACGCTCTTGGTGACCGGCGTCGATTGGAGCGGAGCCAACGGCGCTTGGGGCCGCGAGTTGATGCGGCGGCTGGCCGAGGAAGTGATGCCGGTCGTGCGCAAGCACACCGCGGCGCAGGCGGCGGAGTAGCTCATAGCGGCCTTTGAACAATGTTCGCGGGTATGTCCCGCCTGCAGCAGCCAAGTGGCTGCTTGGGGATAACTCTCTGCGAAACGGAACAAATCTTCTGCTTTGCGATTCTCCACGTAACAGGAGAATTCACATGCCAAACCCGGCTAGGACGAACTGGTTTGAGGCCGCATCGCACCGGTCAAAGACGTTCCATGACATGCCGACACCGCTTTGGAACGTTGAAGTTGCGAACCTCATCAAAGCATCCAGGCGGAGCCAGAAACGATTGACGCACTGGACTCAGGAGCTTGTTCCTCCGTCGCGGTAGCCGCATTCCCGGCTCACAACATCGACGGCAGCACGCGGTCCGGCGGCTTGTGGCCGTCGAGGAATGTCTTGATGTTGACGATCACCCGCTCGCCCATGTCGATGCGGCCTTCCACCGTGGCCGAGCCCATATGCGGCAGCAGCACGACCTTGCCGGCGCGCGCGAGCCGCACCAGTTTTGGGTTCACCGCCGGCTCATGTTCGAACACGTCGAGGCCGGCGCCGGCGATGTCGCCGTCGGTGATCAGCTTCGTCAGCGCGGTCTCGTCGATCACCTCGCCGCGCGCGGTGTTGACGATGTAGGCATCCGGCCGGATCAGCTTGAGCCGGCGCGCCGACAAGAGGTGATAGGTCGCGGGCGTGTGCGGGCAGTGCACCGAGATGATGTCCATGCGGGCCAGCATCTGGTCGAGGCTGTCCCAATAGGTGGCGGACAGTTCCTCCTCGATCTGCTCCGGCACGCGGCGGCGGTTGTGATAGTGGATTTGCAGGCCGAAGGCGCGGGCCCGGCGCGCCACTGCCTGGCCGATGCGGCCCATGCCGATGATGCCGAGCCGCTTGCCCGAAATGCGATGGCCGAGCATCCAGGTCGGCGACCATCCCGCCCATTTGCGCTCGCCGGTCAGGATCGCGGCGCCTTCCATCAGCCGCCGCGGCACCGACAGGATCAGCGCCATGGTCATGTCGGCGGTGTCGTCGGTGAGCACGCGCGGCGTGTTGGTGACGGTGATGCCGCGCTCGATTGCGGCGGCGACGTCGATATGGTCGACGCCATTACCGAAATTGGCGATCAGCTTCAATTGTTCCCCGGCCTTGCTCAGCACGGCGTCGTCGATGCGGTCGGTGACCGTCGGCACCAGCACGTCCGCGGACTTCACCGCCTCGACCAGCTCGGCGCGGGACATCGGTTTGTCGTCGGCGTTGAGGCGGGTGTCGAACAGTTCGCGCATGCGGACTTCGATGCTGTCCGGCAGCTTTCGCGTCACCACGACGAGCGGCTTGTTCGGTCTTGGCATCGCGTTGCTCCGCTGCAGCACGGTGATACGACGTTTGGGACCGGGACACCCGACGAACGCGGCATGCGTCGTCTATCCCGGTTCCACTACGCGACATTTCGCGGCCCGTTCAGGTCTCTTTAACCGGAGTCCCCCAACACTGCACCTGAGATTTTTGGGGGGCGTGCGGGCAGTGTCCGCGGCCTAACAGATAAGGGGACGGCCGTGCATAGTAAGCGGCCACGCGGATAGAATGTTGTTTTGCCGTGCGTTTGTGGTGAGAATTCGCGCCGTTGTCGCCGGAACGATGGCGACCATCGCCGTGACGCTGCCGGCCGCTGCCGGTTCCGAGCTCGCTACCGGACCATCGAGCGGCCTGCCGGTCCCGCGTTTTGTCAGCCTAAAGCCAGACAAGGTTAACGTGCGCGCCGGCCCGACGCGCACGCACGAGGTGACCTGGCAGTTCACGCGCTCCGGATTGCCGGTGGAGATTACCGCCGAGTCCGACAATTGGCGGCGCATCCGCGATTGGGAAGGCTCCGAGGGCTGGGTCTATCACTCGCTGTTGTCCGGCCGGCGCACCGCGCTGGTGACCGCAAAAACCAAAGACGAACTGGTGCCGCTGTTCCGCACCGCCGACGATCAAGCGGCGGTGGTGGCGCGCCTGCAGCCCGGTGTTGCGACGACCGTTCGCAAGTGCACCGGCAAATGGTGCCAAGTCGTCGGCGCCGGCTTTGACGGTTGGATTGCGCAGGAACGACTCTGGGGCGTCTACCCGGACGAGACCGTGCCGTAACGAACGCTGGACTTTACCGCAGTACGGACGCGTGCGTCGGTGCGATCATCAAGCCGATATTCTCGCCGATCTCGTGCGTCTTGGTGCCGCGCCGATGCGGGATATCGACCACGATTTCGTGCGGCCCGGCGTGGGTGTGATAGCGCGTGGTGCCGCCGAGGAACTCACGCTCGGCGATGCGTGCGGCAATGCCGGCCTCGGCGGGCCCGATCGCAATATCTTGCGGCCGTACCGAGATGCACACGCGGCCGGGCGCGCCACCGAGCGTCGGCAGCGAGAACGCCTCGGCGACAAACCGGCCGCCCGGCTCGATGACGCCCTCGATCAAATTGGCGGTGCCGAGGAAGGTCGCGACAAAGCGGTTGGCCGGCCGATCGTAAAGCTCGATCGGCGTGCCGATCTGCTGGATGCGGCCCTGGTCGAGCACGGCGATATTGTCCGCCACCGCGTTGGCATCCTCCTGGTCGTGCGTCACGTAGATCGCGGTGATGCCGAGCTTGCGCTGCAATTGGCGCAGCTCCACGCGCATCTCGACCCGTAGCCGCGCATCGAGATTCGACAGCGGCTCGTCGAGCAGCAGTACTTCCGGCTCGATCACGATCGTGCGCGCCAGCGCGACGCGCTGTTGCTGGCCGCCGGACAATTGCGCCGGCCGCCGGTCGGCGTATTCGGAGAGCCCGACCAACGCCAGCGCGCTATCGACCTTGCGGTCGATGTCGGCGCGGCTGAGCTTGCGGCGCTCGAGGCCGAAGGCGACGTTCTTGCGCACGTTCATGTGCGGCCACAGCGCGTAGCTCTGGAACACCATGCCGACGTTGCGGCTCCACGGCGGCAGGCGCGTTACGTCGCGGTCGCCGATCAGGATGCGGCCGGCGTTTGGCGTCCCGAAACCGGCGATCAGGCGCAGCAGCGTGGTCTTGCCGGAGCCCGACGGGCCGAGAAACGCGAAGAACTGGCCGCGTTCGATCGCAAGCGAGATGTCCTCCAGCACCGGCGTCGCGCCGTAGCCGAAGGTCACATGATCGATGGTGACTCCGCGCGCCATCTAGTGGTCCAATTCTAACATTCGCATCCACTCCACTAGAATGCCCGGGATTTGAGGCCGCGCTCGCGCTCGGCAACGCGATAGGCGAGATAGGTCGCGAACGCGACCACGACGACGGCGATGACGCCGAGCGCGGCGCCTGGTCCTCGTCCGGCGGCCGATTGCATGAAGACGTAGATGCCATAAGAGAGCGGCGCGTCCGGCGCACGCGCGACCAGGAGCAGCGTAGCGGAGAGCTCAACCGCGGCGGTCGCGAAGCTGGTTACAAAGCCGGCGAGCAAACCGCCGGTCATCAGCGGCACGACGATACGGGTCAGCGTGGTGAACTTGCCCGCCCCGAGGCTCTCGGCCGCCTCCTCGAGACTGATGTGCAACTGCTGGATGGCGGCGGTGGCGGCGGACAGCGCATAGGGCAGGCGGCGCACTGCATAGGCGATCACCAGCATGAACCAGAACGTGGCGAGTGATTCACCCGACCACGGCAGTTGCACGTCGTAGAACGTGCGCAACAGGCCGATCCCGAGCACCAGACCCGGCACCGCGACTGCCGACATCGCGACCTGCTCGACCAGCTTGCGGCCGGGCAGGCGGGTCCGCAGCACGACATAAGCGAGCGCCGCACCCAGCACGACGTCGATCAGCCCGGCGAGGCCGCAATAGAGAATGGTGTTGGAGATCAGCGGCCCGGCCTCGCGGAACACGGTGTCGTAGTGCGCGAGCGTGAACGCGTCCGGCAGCACCGCATACGACCACACGGTGGCGATCGAGAGCAGGAAGATGCCGATGTGCGGCGACAGCACCAGCAGCAAGATGAGAACGATGAAGGCGCCGGCAGCCAGATTGCCGGCGCGTCCCATGCTCCGGCGCGAGAGCCCGCCGCCGCCGCGCTGCTGGGTCGAGAAGTCGCGTCCGCGCAGCGTCAGTCCCGCCAGCGCCATGGCGCCGAGCGAGCAGATGATCATGATCACCGAAATCACGTAGCCCATCGGATCGGTGATGCCGACCGAGGTGATTTTCAGATAGGCCTGTGGCGCCAGCATATTGGTGACGTTGAGCAAAAGCGGCGTCGCGAGGTCGTCGAACACCTTCACGAACACCAGCGCAGCGCCGGCGACATAGCCGGGCAACGCCAGCGGAAACACGATCCGCCGGAACAGCGTGAAGCCGTGCGCGCCGAGGTTCTGCGCCGATTCTTCCATCGCGGAGTCGATATTCGAGAGCGACGCCGAGAGATTGAGCAGGATGAACGGGAAATAGTGCAGCGCCTCGACGAAGATGACGCCGTTCAGCCCCTCCATGAACGGAATGCGGAAGCCGAACCAGTCCATCATCAGGAGGTTGATGCTGCCGTTGCGGCCGTAGATCAGCTGCATCGCGACCGCGCCGACGAACGGCGGCATCACCAGCGGCACCACGCCGAGCGTGTGGATCAGCGCCGCGCCGCGGAAGTTGAAGCGCGAGATGATGGTCGCGAGCGGCACCGCAATCAGGCTCGCCACCACGACCGTCATGGCGGCGACGTAGATCGAATTCCAGAATGAGTCCCGCAGCAACGCGTTGTCGAGAAAATCGCTGAAATGGATCAGCGTGAAGCCGCCCTCGGCGCCGGTGAAGGCGACGACGATCACCCGCAGGATCGGCACGATCAGAAAGGCGATCAGGAACAGCGCCACGCCGAGCAGAATCGCGATTTGGGCGGGGCTGCCGCCAAGACGGACGGTAAGCGACGGCCGGGCGATCGCTATCGTTGAAATCGATGACACGGCGTCGATGATATCGTCAGGCTAGGGGTGGGGATAGCGCCGGCGCTGCGTGATTCCCAGTTGTGTTGACGCAGCTCACAAGTCCGCTCGTCCCGCGGCCCGCCTACGCTCGGTTCGAGCTACGGCGGGTTCGAGTCCGCCGAAGCGCGCAGCGTGAAGGCGGAAAGCGGGCCCCAGTGTCGAAAGACGGTTCTGGATTCCCGCTTGCGCGGGAATGAACGGAGGCGAGAGCCGTCCCGGCCGTCTACTTCGCGGTCAGCGCACGCTCCGCCAGCGTTCGCGCCTCGGTGTAGTTCTTCAGCGCGGCGGCGTCCCACCGGCTCTCGAACTCGGCTTGGCGTCCCGCCGGCTTCTGGCCGGGCTTGAGGGCCTGGAACGCGCCGGTGATGGCGGGGTCGATGGAGTCCTTTTCGGTGATCGGCACCGTGCTCGCGAGCCGGCGCGCTTGCGCGATGAGGTCCTTGGCGGCGGCGCTGGCCTTGCCGCCAAGCTTGGTTTCGGCGGTCTGGATCGCCTTCCAGGCGGCATTGAGCTCCTTCAGGCGGAAGGTCACGACACGGTCGTACAGCGAATTGAGCAACTCGTAGCGCTTCTCGGACAGCTCGGAGTTGAACGTGATGCCCTTGGAGAGCCGCGCATCCTTGAACGGGTTCGGATAGCCGGCCGGCGCCTTCGCATAGGTGGTGAGCCGCACCGGCAGCCGCTGGATCTTCGGGTCGAGCAGGATCTGCTGGCCTTCTTCCGACAGCAGGAATTCGACGAACGCTTCAGCGGCGCGCTGACTTTTGGAATTGGCGATGATGCCGACATTGGCTGGCACGATCGCAGTCACGGTCGGATAGACGAACTCGACCGGGAAGCCAGAGGCTTTCGCGGACAGTCCGAAGAAGTCGATGACGATGCCGACGCCATACTGGCCGCTGTTGACCGCATCCGGAACGCCGAACGAGCGGTCGGATACCTGCGCCAGGTTGCCGCCGATCTCCAGCAGCGTCGCCCAGCCTTTGTCCCAGCCTTCGCCCTGCAGGACGGTTTCGACCGTGAGATGCGTGGTGCCGGAGCGCGACGGCGCCGAAATCCCGACATGGCCGAAATAAACCGGCTTCTTGAGGTCAGCCCATTCGCGCGGCGCCGGGATGTTGTTCGCCTTGAGATAGCGCGTGTTGTACATGATGCCGTAGCCCGAGGCGGCAAAGCCGATGAACATGCCGTCCGGATCGTTCACGGGATAAGAGCCGACTTTGGTCGCGATACCCTTCGCCTTGGGCTGATACTTGTGCAGCAGCTTGTCCTTCTTCAGCACCTCGAAGGCGTCGGGCGCTGACGCCCACATGATGTCGGGCGGATTCGAGCGCGTCTCGCGGATGAAGGTCACCGCCGCGTTGGTGTTGCGGTTCTGCACCTCGACTTTGGTGCCGGGATATTTCTTTTGGAATGCTTGGCGATAGGGCTCGGTCACGTCTTTCGAAAACGACGTGACGATGACCAGCCGGTTCTCGATCTCTTGCGCACACGCGACGCCGGCGCAGAGCGCGAGCGCGGCGGCAACGGTGGCCCGATACGCGAACGTCGAGATCATGGCATTCCTCCTTGGTCGCAATCACCCAGGCTTGGTCGTCCTGCCGGCCGCAACGGCGCCGATCGGAAGCCGAGCCATCCGCTGGGGATTGCTTTATCCAAGTTGATGACAACCGAATGAACGGCGCAAGTGGCTCGGCGACGCAGGCCCGGTCCGCGGAAATGGGATGCGAATTCTAGAAATTAGGCCACTCGCGGGTCTTAAAACGACAATGCCCGGGCGGCGGCCCGGGCATCAAGAGAAGCGTGGATGGCAGTCGTGCGTCTGGCGTTCAGCGGCCCTTGCGGCGCAGCCGAACCACGACGTCGATGCGCGCAATCTCATAGCCTTCGGGCGGCATCGGTGCCTTGCCGACCACCACATCGCTGGGCGGGATGTCGAACAGCATGTGTTCGCCCTCGACAAAGAAGTGATGGTGCTGGGAGGCGTTGGTGTCGAAATAGGCCTTGGACCCGTCGACCGCGATCTGGCGCAGCAGCCCGACGTCGGTGAATTGATGCAGCGTGTTGTAGACGGTCGCGAGCGACACCGGCACCTTGGCCTTGGTGGCTTCCTCGTACAGCATCTCGGCGGTGAGGTGACGTCCGCCCTTGCCGAACAGCAGCCAACCGAGCGCCATGCGCTGCCGGGTGGGCCGCAATCCGACCTGCCGCAGCATCGCTTTCACGTCATGCCAGGGGCATCCGGTCAGCGCGCTGTGCTCGATCGCATGCGCCGCCGGCAGTTCGGCGACGTCGGTAAAAACCATGGTTCGTGACGGGGTCATTGGCAGTACTCACAATGAGATTGTTTCATTTGTAACATATTTTCCGGAAGATGCAACTGGTTCGCAACGGCCGCTTTTGAGCCCGTAGAACCCCCGTGGATAGCGTGGTTTGGCGCTGGGTCCAGCCTGTGATTTGCGGGGGCCGGCGCCTATGTTAGGAGAGCAAGCCGCTTCGCCTTGGGGGTGCGGCGACAGGGATGGACGAGGGATGGGGAACCGCCAGTCTAGCTTCACCTACGAAGACCTTCTCGCCTGCGGGCGGGGCGAGCTGTTCGCCGAAGGGCCGCAACTGCCGCTGCCTCCGATGCTGATGTTCGACCGTATTTCCGACATCGCGGAAGCGGGCGGCGAATACGGCAAAGGTCTGGTGCGCGCGGTGCTCGATCTGAAGCCGGACCTCTGGTTCTTCCCCTGTCACTTCAAGGGCGATCCGGTGATGCCCGGATGCCTCGGGCTCGACGCGCTGTGGCAACTCCTCGGTTTCTTTCTCGGTTGGCTCGGTTCGCCCGGAAGGGGGCGCGCGCTCGGACTGGGCGAAGTGAAATTTTCCGATCAGGTGTTGCCGAGCGTCAAGCAGGTGGTCTACGGCATCGAGATCAAGCGGGTGATGCGCTCGAAGCTCGTGCTCGGAATTGCCGACGGTTGGCTGTCGGCCGACGGTAAAGTGATCTACCGCGCGACGGACCTTAAGGTCGGTCTGTTCCGGCAGGGTGCGGAGCCGAGCGGCACCTAGAGCATGATCCCGAAAAGTGGAACCCGGTTTTTCGGAAAAGATCATGCTGCGAACGCAAGAATTTAGAGCATGATCCCGAACAGCGAGAGCCGTTCTTCGGACAAGATCGTGCTCCTGGGTAACATCGCGACGCGGGTTGGCCCGCGTTCCGCTGAGACGAAAGAGAGCAGACGGGGCTTCGCATGAGACGTGTCGTCGTCACCGGGATGGGGATCGTCTCGTCGATCGGCAACAACACGCAGGAAGTGCTCGCGAGTCTGCGCGAAGCGAAGTCCGGCGTGGTCCGCGCCGACAAATACGCCGAACTCGGCTTCCGCTGCCAGGTGCACGGCGCGCCGACGCTCGATCCGCAAGAGGCGGTTGACCGCCGGGCGATGCGATTCCTCGGCGGCGGCGCGGCCTGGAACCATGTCGCCATGGAACAGGCGATCCGCGACGCCGGTCTCGAAGACAGCGACGTTTCGCACGAACGCACCGGCATCATCATGGGGTCGGGCGGTCCGTCGACGCGTGCGATCGTGGAGTCCGCCGACATCGCCCGCACCAAGGGCCCCAAGCGCGTCGGCCCGTTCGCGGTGCCCAAAGCGATGTCGTCGACGGCATCCGCGACGCTCGCCACCTGGTTCAAGATCAAGGGCGTCAACTATTCGATCTCGTCGGCTTGCGCGACCTCGAACCACTGTATCGGCAACGCCGCCGAGATCATCCAGTGGGGCAAGCAGGACATGATCTTTGCCGGCGGCTGCGAGGAGCTCGACTGGACCTTGTCGGTGCTGTTCGACGCCATGGGCGCGATGTCGTCGAAGTTCAACCAGACACCCGAGAAAGCATCGCGCGCCTACGACGCCGATCGCGATGGCTTTGTCATCGCCGGCGGCGCCGGCGTGCTGGTGCTGGAAGAACTCGAACACGCCAAGGCGCGCGGCGCACGCATCTACGCCGAAGTCGCCGGCTATGGCGCGACCTCCGACGGTCACGACATGGTCGCGCCATCGGGTGAAGGCGCGGAGCGCTGCATGCGCATGGCGCTCAAGGACGTTAAGCCGCCGATCGATTACATCAATCCGCATGCGACTTCGACGCCGATCGGCGACGCCAAGGAAATCGAGGCGATCCGCGCCGTGTTCGGCGACAAGTGCCCGATGATCTCCGCGACCAAGTCGCTGACCGGGCACTCGCTCGGGGCGGCTGGCGCGCAGGAGGCGATCTACTCGCTGTTGATGATGAACAACGGCTTCGTGTGCGAGAGCGCCAACATCGAGACGCTCGATCCGGCGTTCGCCGATGTTCCGATCGTGCGCGAGCGGCGTGACAATCTGTCGCTCGCATGCGTGCTATCGAATTCGTTCGGTTTCGGCGGGACCAATGCATCCGTCGTGTTCAAGCGGTTGGACGCGTAACGAGCCAGCCAGACCGTGACGTTGTAAAGTGGTGGTGGGGCATATGCCGGGGCTGATGGAGGGGAAGCGCGGGCTGGTCATGGGGGTCGCCAATGACCACTCGATCGCCTGGGGCATCGCAAAGACGCTCGCCGGACACGGCGCGAGACTCGCCTTCACGTATCAGGGCGAGGCGCTCGGCCGGCGCGTGAAGCCGCTGGCGGAGTCCATCGGCACCTCCCTGGTGCTGCCCTGCGATGTCGAGGATACCGCCTCGATCGACGAGGCCTTCGCCATGCTGACGAAGGAATGGGGATCACTCGATTTTCTTGTTCACGCCATCGCGTTTTCCGACAAGAACGAGCTCAAGGGTCGCTACGCCGACACCACGCGCACGAATTTCATGCGAACGATGCTGATCTCGTGTTTTTCGTTCACCGAAGTCGCGAAGCGCGCGGCGGCCTTGATGCCGGCCGGCGGGGCAATGGTGACGCTGACCTACAACGGCGGCCAGCGGGCGATGCCGAATTACAACGTGATGGGCGTGGCCAAGGCCGCACTTGAAGCCTCGGTGCGCTATCTGGCGGTCGATTTCGGGCCGTCGGCCATCCGCGTCAATGCGATCTCGGCCGGGCCGATCCGCACGCTGGCCGGCGCCGGCATCGCCGAGGCGCGCAAGATGTTCAGCTTCCAGCAGCGCCACTCGCCGCTGCGCCGCGGCGTCACCCTCGACGAGATCGGCGGCGCCGCGCTCTACCTGCTGTCGGATCTCTCGACCGGCGTCACCGGCGACATCCACTTCGTCGATTCCGGCTACAACATCATCACCATGCCGCAACCGTCATTGCTCGCCAACGGCAATGAGTCCGAGAACGGCAACGGCGACAACTCGACGATCAAGAACGCGGCGCAATAGGCCATGCACGAGATCTGGATTCGCAAGTCCTATTTGAAGTTCGCCACCGGCCTGCTGGCGCTCGGCATCATCGCGGCGATTCTGGTGTTCAACCGGCTGGGTTGAGCCGGTCTCAAGCGTCAACATCGGTGAAAGCAAAACGGCCGGGCATGAGCCCGGCCGTTCGCAATGCTCTGTGGTGAATCAGCGTTGCCGCAGCGATCAGGCGAGATCGAAGCGGTCTGCGTTCATCACCTTGGTCCACGCCGCCACGAAGTCCTTCACGAACTTCTCCTTCGAGTCCGCGCACGCATAGACTTCCGCGAAAGCGCGGAGCTGCGAGTGCGAACCGAAGATCAGGTCGACCGAGGTGCCGGTCCACTTGACCGCGTTCGTCTTGCGGTCACGGCCCTCGTAGACGCCTCGGTGCCGGCCGCGGCTGCCACTCCGTGTCCATGTCGAGCAGGTTGACGAAGAAGTCGTTCGTCAGCTTGCCCGGCTGCTTGGTGAAGACGCCGTGCTTGGAATCGCCGGCATTCGCACCGAGCACGCGCAGGCCGCCGATCAGCACCGTCATCTCCGGCCCCGTCAGCCTCAGCAATTGCGCCCGGTCCACCAACGCCTCCACAGGCGTCATGAACTGCATGCTTCTTGCTGTTGATGTAGTTGCGGAAGCCGTCGGCACGCGGCTCAAGCGGCGCGAAGGACTCGACGTCGGTCTGCTCCTGCGACGCGTCCATGCGGCCCGGCGTGAAGGGGACCTTCACGTCGACGCCGGCGTCCTTCGCGGCTTTCTCGACCGCCGCGACGCCGCCGAGAACGATCAGGTCGGCGAGCGAAACCTTCTTGCCGAAGCCCTTCTGGATTTCTTCGAGCTTCGCAAGCACGGTCTTGAGCTGGGCCGGCTGGTTGACCTCCCAGTCCTTCTGCGGCGCGAGGCGAATGCGCGCGCCGTTCGCGCCACCGCGCTTGTCGGAGCCGCGGAACGTCGAGGCCGACGCCCAGGCGGTCGAGACGAGCTGGGAGACGGTCAGGCCGGAGGCGAGGATTTTCGCCTTCAGAGCGGCAATGTCCGGCTCTCCGATCAGCGGATGATCCACAGCCGGGATCGGGTCCTGCCAGATCAGCGTTTCCTTCGGCACGAGCGGGCCGAGGTAGCGCTGGATCGGGCCCATGTCGCGGTGCGTGAGCTTGAACCAGGCCCGGGCAAATGCGTCCGCGAACTGATCCGGGTTCTCCATGAAGCGCCGCGAGATCTTCTCGTAGACCGGATCGAACCGCAGCGAGAGATCCGTGGTCAGCATTTTCGGCACATGCTTCTTGTTCGGATCGAAGGCATCCGGGATCGTGGCTCCCGCACCCTTCGCCCGCCACTGCTTCGCGCCCGCCGGGCTCTTTTCCAGTTCCCATTCGTAGCCGAACAGATTCCAGAAGAAGTTGTTGCTCCACTTGGTCGGCGTCGTGGTCCAGATGACTTCCGGACCGCCGGTGATGGCGTCGCACGCCGATGCCGGTACTGATACTTGCTCTTCCAGCCGAGGCCCTGATCCTCGATGGCGCGCGCCTTCCGGCTCCGGGCCGACCAGCGACGGATCGCCGGCGCCGTGGGTCTTGCCGAAGGTGTGGCCGCCGGCGATCAGCGCGACGGTCTCTTCGTCGTTCATCGCCATGCGGAAGAACGTTTCGCGGATGTCCTTGGCCGCCGCGATCGGGTCCGGATTGCCGTTCGGCCCTTCCGGATTGACGTAGATCAGGCCCATCTGCACCGCGCCGAGCGGTTCCGACAGCTGGCGCTCGCCGCTGTAGCGTTCGTCGCCGAGCCACGTGCCCTCGGGACCCCAGAAGAGTTCTTCCGGCTCCCACACATCGGCGCGGCCGCCGGCGAAGCCGAACGTCTTGAAGCCCATCGACTCGAGCGCGACGTTGCCGGCGAGGACCATCAGGTCGGCCCAGGAGAGTTTCCGGCCGTACTTCTGCTTGATCGGCCACAGCAGCCGGCGCGCCTTGTCGAGGTTGGCGTTGTCCGGCCACGAGTTCAGCGGCGCGAAGCGCTGCTGGCCGGCGCCGGCGCCGCCGCGGCCGTCGGTGATGCGGTAGGTTCCCGCGGCGTGCCACGCCAGGCGGATCATCAGTCCGCCGTAGTGGCCGAAGTCGGCCGGCCACCACTCCTGCGAGTTCGTCATCAAGGCCGTCAGGTCCTTGATCACGGCGTTGAGGTCGAGGCTCTTGAACTCCTTGGCGTAGTCGAACTCCTTGCCCATCGGATCGGACAGGGAGGAGTTCTGGTGGAGACCGCTCATGTCCAGCGTGTCCGGCCACCAGTCGCGGTTCCTGTGTCCGCGGGCGCCGCCCGTGAACGGGCATTTGCCCGCGCTCTTGTCGTCAGTCTTTGCGTCCATGTTTTTCTTCCGACGAATCGGACTCCCTGTGGCACGTGGAAACTGAAATTGTGGGGCGATTGGATTAGCTCCAAATTGCGCTGGATCAACGATCAGGTCTAATCGTATTGCCTGACCGCATACGATAAGATTATCTTATCGCGATGATCACATTGAAACAGTTGCGGTATCTGTCCGCGCTGGCCGAGCATCGGCATTTCGGCCGGGCCGCCGACGCGTGCTCGGTCACCCAGCCGGCGCTGTCCATGCAAATCCGCGATCTGGAGCGGCAGCTTGGCGTGCAGCTCGTCGAGCGGCGTCCGGGCGACGTCGTGCTCACCGATATCGGACAGGAGGTCGCCGCCCGCAGCGAGCAGATGCTGGCCGCGCGCGCGACCTCGTCGATTTCGCCCGGCATCGCAGCGGCGTGCTGACCGGCCGCCTGAGCTTGGGCGTCATCCCGACGTTGGCGCCCTACGTCCTGCCGCGCATGCTGCCGACGCTGCAGCGTCGACTATCCGGAGCTGCAAATCGAGCTGCGCGAGACGCAAACCCGGCTGCTGCTCGAAGAGCTCAGCCGCGGGCAGCTTGATGTCATGATGCTGGCGCTGCCGGTGAACGGATCCGGACATCGAGACCATGGGGCTGTTCGACGATCCGTTCCTGCTGGCGGTGCCGGCAAGCGACGCGCGCTTCGAAGTCCAAGCGCAGTCACACCGCGCGACATCGAGCATGACCGGCTGATCCTGCTCGAGGAGGGTCACTGCCTGCGCGATCAGGCGCTGGCGTTTTGTTCGAGTGCCCGCGGCGCCGGGCCGATGGGCTTCGGCGCCACCAGCCTGGCCACGGTGATGCAGATGGTGGCGAACGGCTACGGCGTGACGCTGGTGCCGCAGATCGCGGTCGACGTCGAGGTGCGCGACGAGCGCGTCAAGCTGCTGCGCTTTGCTTCGCCGCAGCCGGGCCGCACCGTTGGGCTCGCCTGGCGGCGCACCTCGCCGCGCAAGGCCGACTTCATCGCCTTGGGGAAACTGGTGACGGACGCGCTCGGGACTGGCGCCACGACGCGCCGCACCGCCAAATCGGCGAAGCTCTAGACTTCCGCTTCGCTCGCACAGCGCTTTTGTTTTCGATGCAATAATAGCCGGCAAGCCGGCTCACCAGCTTGCGTCGCATCCAGTCCTGCAGCACGCGGCTGACGTTTTCCCGCGCGATTCCGGCCATCGCGGCGAGGTCGCTCTGCGTCACCTTCTGCCGCACCAGCGTGCGGCCCTGCCCGACGTCATGACCGAATGCCTCCGCCAGATTGAGCAGCGAGCGGCGCGACGCGTCCCTTCACCGACAGGAAGCTGGTCGCGATCAAGGCGTCGTTGGTGTCCCGCAACCGTCCGGCCAATAGCGCCACCAGATGCTTGTAGACGTCGGGATTGGTGGTGCCGAACGACTCGAAGGTGAAGCGGCTGATGAACTGCAGCTTGGCGGGGCGAAGCGCCGTGACCGATGCGGAGCGCGGCGCACCGTCGATCATCGCCAATTCGCCGATCACCGCGCCCGGGCCGAAGATCGCAAGAATGCGTTCGCCGCCGGTCGGCGACAGCATGCTGGCTTTGAGCAACCCTTCATCGACCCGATAGCAGCCATCGCCGGCGTCGCCAGCGTGAAACAGGGTGGCGTCGGCCGCCAGCGAGACCGTTCGCGCCTTGGCGAACAATTGCGACGCCATCTCGGCCGGCAGGGCCGACAGCATGTCGGTCGGTCGGGACGGGGGCTTTGTCATCGGGCGTCCTCGGCAAGGCGGGATTGCGGGGCAGACTACTGCAACAGGGGCAGTCGGAATACATCCCATTCAGTTTTGCAACCGCATCGGCGAAGCTGCGCTCCAGGCCGGACCGGAGACCGCAGGCAACGCCCGCGCCACTCTAGCGCAGCGTGCCACAGACATTGGTCCAGCCTTGCCTGGTCCACACCACGCAGGGTTGATGCCGGGTGAAGATCTGCCTCAGGAAGTGGGGACGGTTGTGCTTCAACTGGTGATGATGCTGGCGATGCTGGCCGAGGTGGTGACCGCCACCACCGCCACCGCCGCCGCCATGGCGGCCGCGGGCGGATGCGTCGCTCGCCGTTGCGACGGTCGCGATCACGGCGACGGCCAAAGCCAGGACGGCGCCAAAACGTCGCGCTGGCCGCCGCTCAGGTATTGGTTGGATGTCATGGGTAGGATGCGTCATGGCACGGCCGCTAGCGATGGCGTTGAGATGGAAAAGACCCGCCCGGGCGAATACGACCGGGCGGGCCCCTTCATCACGATCTGCTTACATGTACGGGTAGGGGGCGTAGCAGACGTTGATGTGGCGATGGAACCGCGGGCTCCACACCCAGCAGGACGAATAGCCGCCGAAGTAGATGGTGGCGGCGTGCCCGTGGTGGCGGTGGTGGTGATGGCCGTGGTGGTGATGGCCGTGGTGGTGATGGCCGTGATGGCCGTGATGGCCATGACCATGGCCATGACCGCCACCGTGCCGGCCGCGGGCGTCCGCGTCAGTGGCGGTCGCAAGCGAGGCGACCGTCAACGCGACAGCGGCGACAGCGGCAGTGAGGATGGTACGCTTCATAGTAACTTCTCCTGGGTTTACGCCAGAGCGACCATCGCCCTGGGTGATGCCTATTAGTGCCCTGAGGCGGTCCCCTGAGATGTGACGGCCGTCACAAGAATGTCGGATGCCAATCCGGCAGTAAGCTTTCTTGGAAGTCCTGCTTGTTGTCGAAGCGGCGCGGACTAGTATCCGCCGGCCGCAATCGTTCTGATCAGGCCACCGCCTCGGACGCCCATGCAACGACGCCTCGTACGCCAGCTACCGAAGCTTGGGATGAAGCTGCCACCGTGGTTCGAGCGGCTGCTGTCGGCCGGGATCGTGTCGACTGATCGCGACGTCGTGCGCCGCCAGCGCTGCGTGAACGTTGCGGCATTCGCCGCGTCCGCCGATGCGGCGTCGCATCTGATCTTCAACATGGTCTACGACTTCCAGGGGCTACTGCCGCTCCATCTCTACAACGCCGCCATGGTTGTCCTGCCGCTGCAAATTCCGCGGCTTCATCGGCTCGGAGAAAACGTCGGGGCCGTCACGCTCGCCCTGCTGATTCTGGTCGCGCACATGTTCGTGGTGTGGGCGATGGGCATTTCCAGCGACCTGCATGTCTACTACACGCTCAGCGGTGCGTTCTTGCTCGGTATTGGCGTCCAGCACTGGCGCACGTTCCTTGTGGTGTTCGCGCTGTGGGTTGGCGCGCTGCTGTTCGCGATGAATTTTGCGCCGTTCGACGGGTTCATTTCGCCGGAGGACCGGCCAATTGCGCGACATGCTGTCGACGCAGGCGATGGTCAATACCGCCGCGATTTTCGCTATCGTGCTATTTTATGCCCTGTCGGCGCTGCGGCGCGCCGATCTCGAGTTGCAGCACCAGCACGAACTATCGGAGGCGCTGATTGCCGCGGTCATGCCGCCATCGATTGCCGAGCGGTTGAAGTCCAAGGATGAGCGCATCGCCGACCGGATCGATACCTTGAGCGTGATATTCGCCGATCTGGTCGGCTTCACCGAAGCCGTGCATCATCTTCCGCCGGAAGAGGTCGTCGATTTTCTCGACCGGCTGGTGCGCGTGTTCGACGAATTGAGCGCGCGCCACGGCGTCGAAAAGATCAAGACCATTGGCGACAGCTACATGGCGGCGGCGGGCTTCGACGGCCGGGGCGACGAGGGTGCGGTGGCGACCGGCCGGTTTGCATTGGCGCTGGTTGGAGGCCATCGAACGCCAGCCGATGCTCGGGACGCGCGCCGCGCGGCTTCGCATCGGCATCCACTGCGGTCCGGCGACCGCCGGCGTCATCGGCGATACACGGTTTTCGTATGACGTATGGGGCGACGCGGTGAACGTCGCGTCACGGATGGAGTCGAGCGGCGAGCCCGGCCAAATCCATGTCAGCGAGAGCTTCCGGGCGCTGACCCTCGCGTGGTTTGAATTCGCCGACCGCGGCTCGACCGAGCTCAAGGGTATCGGCGCGGTCCGCAGCTACTATCTGCTGCGCGAGAAGCCATAGTCGGCAATCTGTAGCCCGGTCGCGCGAACGAAAAAGGCGGCCACGAGGGCCGCCTGATGTCGTCATCGCGTATCGCGCTTGAGGTTTATTCGCTGCCGACGGCTTCCTGCGGGCGTTCGCCCTCCGCCTTCTGCTTCGCCTCCAGGTCCTCGCCGGTTTCCTGGTCGACGACCTTCATCGACAGCCGGGTCTTGCCGCGGTCGTCGAAGCCGAGCAGCTTCACCTTGACGATGTCGCCCTCTTTGACCACGTCGCTGGTCTTCTGCACCCGCCGCTGCGCGAGCTGGCTGATATGCACCAGGCCATCGCGCGGCGCCGAAGAAGTTCACGAACGCGCCGAAGTCCATCACCTTGACGACCTTGCCCTCGTAGATCAGGCCGATCTCCGGCTCGGAGGTGATCGACTTGATCCAGTTGATCGCGGCGCGGATCGAATTCGCCATTCGCCGAAGCGACCTTCACCGAGCCGTCGTCCTCGATGTTGATCTTGGCGCCGGTCTTTTCGACGATCTCGCGGATCACCTTGCCGCCGGTGCCGATCACTTCGCGGATCTTGTCGGTCGGGATCTTGAACGACTCGATGCGCGGAGCGTGCTCGCCGAGCTCGGCGCGGGCCGTGTCCAGCGCCTTCGCCATCTCGCCGAGGATGTGCAGACGGCCGCCCTTCGCCTGGTTGAGGGCGACCTTCATGATTTCTTCGGTGATGCCGGCGATCTTGATGTCCATCTGCAGCGAGGTCACGCCGACTTCGGTGCCGGCGACCTTGAAGTCCATGTCGCCGAGATGGTCTTCGTCGCCGAGGATGTCGGAGAGAACCGCGTAGCGCGCCTCCTCCTTGATCAGTCCCATGGCGATACCGGCGATCGCGCGCTTGAGCGGGACACCGGCATCCATCAGAGCGAGCGAGGTGCCGCACACCGTCGCCATCGACGACGAGCCGTTGGACTCGGTGATCTCCGAGACGACGCGGATGGTGTAGGGGAACTCGTCCTTCGACGGCAGGATCGGACGGATTGCCCGCCAGGCCAGTTTGCCGTGACCGATCTCGCGGCGGCCCGGTGCGCCCATGCGTCCGGTTTCACCGACCGAGAACGGCGGGAAGTTGTAGTGCAGCAGGAACGCCTCTTTGTAGGTGCCCTGCAGCGCGTCGATGAACTGCTCGTCCTCGCCGGTGCCGAGCGTCGCGACCACGATCGCCTGGGTCTCGCCGCGGGTGAACAGCGCCGAGCCGTGGGTGCGCGGCAGGAACGGCGCCTCGCAGACGATCGGGCGGACGGTGACGAGGTCGCGGCCGTCGATGCGCTTCGAGGTGTCGAGGATGTTCCAGCGGACGATCTTGGCTTCGAGGTCCTTGAACACGCCGGCCACAAGCTGCATCGGCCGCTCGGGATTGTCGCTGCCGTCCGGGAAGAAGTGGGCCATCGCCTTCTTCTTGACCGCGGCGACCGCGTCCTGGCGCTCGGCTTTGCGCGGGATCGCGTAAGCCTTGCGCAGGTCGGCTTCGACGATGCCGAGCATGTCCTTCTCGATCGCCGACGTATCCGGCGTCGCGAACTCGCGCGGCTCCTTCGCCGCCTTCTCGGCCAGGCTGATGATCGCGTCGATCACCGGCTGGATATGGCGGTGGCCGAACATCACGGCGCCGAGCATGATCTCTTCGGTCAGCTCGTGCGCTTCCAATTCCACCATCAGCACGGCGTCCTGGGTGCCGGCGACGACGAGATCGAGCTTGCTCTCCTTCATCTCGTCGATCGTCGGGTTGAGGACGTATTCGTTCTCGGCGGAGAAGCCGACGCGCGCGCCGCCGATCGGGCCCATGAAGGGCGCGCCGGAGAGCGTGAGCGCGGCCGACGCCGCCACCATCGCGACGATGTCGGGGTCGTTCTCCATGTCGTGCGACAGCACCGTGATGATCACCTGGGTGTCGCAGCGCCAGCCATCGGCAAACAGCGGACGGATCGGGCGGTCGATCAGGCGCGAGGTCAGCGTGTCCTTTTCGGTCGGGCCGCGTTCGCGCTTGAAGTAGCCGCCGGGGATACGCCCCGCGGCGTAGTATTTCTCGGTGTAGTTGACGGTCAGCGGCAGGAAGTCGATGCCCGGCTTGGGCTGCTTCGCCGCGACCACCGTCGCGATGACAGTGGTCTCGCCGTAAGTTGCGATGACGGCGCCGTCGGCCTGGCGGGCGACCTTGCCGGTCTCGAGCGTGAGCTTGCGCCCACCCCAATCGAGCTCAACGCGATGAACGTTAAACATTGTGGTCTCTCATGGTTTTCGCGAAGGGGCGAAAGCCATGTGCAAGACGGCAAGAGGCTGACAGGTGCGGCGATGGTCCGCGGGCTGCAGCGTCTGGCGATCCTGCCATGGCTTCCGGGCCTTCTTTGGTGCCGACGGGCGAACAATTCGCGCCGTCGCGGAATCGGCAGCGTTCACGCTGCCGGATGAAGGGCGGATCGGCCTTGGCCATCCGCTCCGAAACGCGCGGACGCCCGCGCGCGCGACATCAGCGGCGGATGCCCAGCTTCCCGATCAGGGACTTGTAGCGACCCTCGTCGATACGGGCGAGGTAGTCGAGGAGCTGGCGCCGCTGGGACACAAGCTTGAGCAGTCCACGCCGCGAATGGTTGTCCTTGACGTGGCTTTTGAAATGCTCGGTCAGGTTGTTGATGCGTTCCGACAGGACCGCAATCTGCACCTCCGGCGACCCGGTATCGTCGGCCTTGGTGGCATAGGTCTTGATGAGTTCCGCTTTTCGTGCGGTCGAAATCGACATCGGGTTTCCTTTTCTGACGATGGCCTTGCGGCGTTTACGATCTGCGGCCAGGCCGGGATGTCGTCCAGCGAGGTCGCCACAAGCGATATGCGCGGGCTTTAGCCCGCGCACCGGCGAAATATATGAAGCCGCCGGGGCGGTCAAGGCCGTTGCGCATTAAGTATTGAAAACGCAGGCGAATTTATTATGGGCTCACTCAGCCTGAGGCGGCCGCGAGATTGAAGATGCGGCGCGGCCGCAGCTCGCCTTGCTCGATGTCGGCCAGGGCGATCAGGTCGCCGTGGGTGGATACCGCCACCACGCCCTGCATCACCGGGGCGTCGCGGCCACGCAGCAGCACCGCCTGACCGCGCGCCAGGCGAGCCGCGTCGGCGCGGCTGACGTTCAGCGACGGGATCGATCGGAGCGCGGTATGCACCGGCTGGAGCAGGGCCAAGAGCGCGGACCGGTCGCCGCCCTCGACCGGCGCCGCAGCCTCAAGTTGTGGGAGCGTCATCGCATCGGCCTCCAGGAACGGACCGACCCCGGTCCGGCGCAGCGCCGAAACATGGCCGTAGCAGCCGAACGCGCGGCCCATGTCGCGCGCGATCGCCCGCACATAGGTTCCCTTGCCGCATTCGGCGGCGAGCACGCTGTGGTCGGGATCGGGGGTCTCGATCAGCGTCAGCCGATCGATCGTGACCGGCCGGGCGGCGAGTTCTACGGTCTCGCCGCTGCGGGCGATGTCGTAGGCGCGCTCGCCATCGATCTTGATCGCCGAGTATTGCGGCGGCACCTGCTCGATGGTGCCGGTGAACCGCGGCAGCAGCAGACGGATTTGTTCGGGCGACGGTCGTTCAGTGCTGGTGGCAGTGACGCGGCCTTCGCTGTCGTCGGTATCGCGTTCCTCGCCCCAGCGTACGGTGAAGCGATAGGTCTTCTGCCCATCCATCACGAATGGAACGGTCTTGGTCGCTTCGCCGAGCGCGATCGGCAGCAGCCCTGAGGCCAACGGATCGAGCGTGCCGGCATGCCCGGCGCGCTTTGCCGCGTAGACGCGCTTGACCACGCTGACCGCGTGCGTCGAGGTCATGCCGATCGGTTTGTCGAGGACGCACCAGCCATTCACGTCGCGCTTTTCGCGCTTGATGCGCGGCCGAGGCTGCGGGCTGTCGATCGTCCCCTCACGCGTCTCACTCATCGTCGTCCTTTCGCGGGCGCAGGTCGCGCTGGACCTCGGGTGTTCTCAATAATTTCTCGATCCGTTCTGCTTCGTCGAATTGTTCGTCGGCGCGGAATCGAATCTCAGGTGCGAATTTCAGGTTAACGCGACGGGCGACCTCGCCGCGCAGGAAGCGCTTGTTGCGCTCGAGCGCTGCCACGACCTCGACGATATCGCGGCCGCCGAGCGGCATCACATAGACGGTCGCGAGTCTCAAATCGGGACTCATGCGCACCTCGGGCACGGTGATCATATGGCCTTCGAGGGTCGGATCGTGCACCTCGCCACGGGTGAGCATGTCAGCGAGCGCATGGCGAATCAGTTCGCCGACGCGCAGCAAGCGTTGCGAAGGACCCTCGCTCCTGCTGTGGCCGGACTTGCGACTCATGGTGTGGTGCCTTCAGCGGTCCGTCCCAACAGACCATCAAACCGCGGTTCGACGGCGCGCCGCGCGGACGTCCGGTCGTCGGTTGCGAGAGGTCGCGCGCCTGAGATTTGGACTCACAGCGAGCGCTGTACCGTCTCGGTCCGGTAGCATTCGATGACGTCGCCGACCTTCATGTCCTGGTAGTTCTCGAAGGCCATGCCGCACTCTTGTCCGGCGAGGACCTCGCGGGCGTCGTCCTTGAAGCGCTTGAGCTGCGACAGCTTGCCTTCGTGGATCACGACGTTGTCGCGCAACAGGCGCACATTGGCGCCACGCTCGACCGTGCCGTCGGTGACCCGGCAGCCTGCCACGTTGCCGACCTTCGACACCTTGAAGACTTCGAGGATCTGCGCGTTGCCCAGCATGGTCTCGCGGACGGACGGCGCCAACAGGCCCGACATTGCCTGCTTCACGTCGTCGACGAGATTGTAGATGATGTTGTAGTAGCGGATTTCGATGCCGGCCCGCTCGGCCGCCTCGCGCGCTTCCTTGTTGGCGCGCACGTTGAAGCCGATGATGATCGCGTTCGACGCTTCCGCCAGCCGCACGTCCGACTCGGTGATGCCGCCGACACCGGAATGCAGCATCCGCGCCGCCACTTCGTCGGTGCCGAGCTTGTCCAGCGCGCCGGCGATGGCTTCGTTCGAACCCTGCACGTCGGCCTTGATCACCAGCGGGAATTCCTTGCGGCCCGAGGTCTTGACCTGCGCCATCATCTGTTCGAGCGAACCGCGCATGCCGCTGGTGCGCGCCGCGCTGCGCTCGCGCTTCTGACGAGCGCGATAGTCGGTGACTTCGCGGGCGCGGCCTTCGCTGCCCACCACCGCAAGCCGGTCGCCGGCATCGGGCGTTCCGGCAAATCCCAGCACTTCCACGGGCATCGAAGGCCCGGCGGAATTGACCGAGCGCCCGGTGTCGGACACCAGCGCGCGCACGCGGCCCCATTCCGCGCCGGCCACGACGATGTCGCCGGTTCGCAGCGTGCCGCGTTGCACCAGTACGGTCGCGACCGGACCGCGGCCGCGATCGAGCTTGGCTTCGATCACGGTGCCTTCGGCCGGCCGGTTCGGGTTGGCTTTGAGCTCGAGGAGTTCCGACTGCAACCCGATCGCTTCCAAAAGCCGGTCGAGGTTGATCTTCTTGGTGGCGGAGACCTCGACATCGAGCACGTCGCCGCCGAGCGATTCGACTTGCACCTCATACTGGAGCAGTTCGGTGCGCACGCGCTCGGGCTTGGAGTCGGGCTTGTCGATCTTGTTGATCGCGACGATCATCGGCGCCTTGGCGGCCTTGGCGTGATTGATCGCTTCCACCGTCTGCGGCATGACGCCGTCGTCGGCGGCGACCACCAGCACCACAACGTCAGTCACGCGCGCGCCGCGGGCGCGCATCGCGGTGAATGCGGCGTGGCCGGGCGTGTCGATGAAGGTGATCTTCGCGCCGGAAGGCGCGGTAACCTGATAGGCGCCGATGTGTTGCGTGATGCCGCCGGCTTCGCCTGCCGCTACTTCGGTCAAGCGGATGGCGTCGAGCAGCGAGGTCTTGCCGTGGTCGACGTGACCCATGACGGTCACAACCGCCGGGCGCGGCTGGAGTGCCTCGGGGTCGTCGGCGGCGTCGAACAGACCTTCCTCGACGTCGGACTCGGCGACCCGCTTCACGGAATGGCCGAGCTCTTCGGCGATCAGTTGCGCGGTATCGGCGTCGATCGAATTGGTGATCTTCATCATCTGACCCTGTTTCATCAGGATCGCGATCACGCTGCGCGCCGGCTCGGCCATGCGGTTGGCGAGCTCCTGAATGGTCATCACCTCGGGAACAATGACTTCGCGGACCAGCTTTTCCTTGGGCTCGGCCATCATCTCCTTCTTGCGCCGCTGAATGCGGCGCTTGAAGGCGGCGACGGAATGCTCCGGCTCTTCGTCGGCCTTGAAGGCGGTCACGAGCGTGAGCCGGCCCCGCGGCTTCTGTTGCACGGTGGTGCGGGTCGGTTTCGGCGCAACGACAGGGCGTGCCGCACCCGGTCGACGCGGGCGAGGTGCTTCTTCGTCTTCCTCCGGCCCCACCACCGGACGCACGCCCGGCCTGGCGACGGCGGGGGTGACTTCGTCGCCGCCGAGACGCTTCTTGGCGACCTCGTCGGCCTTGTGCTTGGCTTCTTCTTCGTGCCGGCGGCGGTCGTCCTCTTCCCGCTTACGGGATTCCGCGGCAACCCGCTCCGCGCGCTCGACGGCTGCGCGCTGTTCGCGGATCTTGGCATCCTCTTCGGCGATCTTGCGTTCTTCCGCTTCGCGCAGACGCGCGTCGCCGAGCGCATGGGCCCGGCGGTTGCGCTCTTCGTCGGTGAGCGTATGCAGGACCACGCCGGACGGCCGCGGCGAAACGGCGGGCGCCGGGGTCGCGGCCGGGGTCGGCGCGGCAGTGGTCGGCGCGCCTTTGGCGGTGGCCGGACGGCTGGCGGGCGCCGCGGCGGGGGCCGGCGCGGCTTCGGTCTTGGGTTTGCCAGGACCGCGGCTGCGCACCTTTTCGACGACCACCGACTTGGTTCGGCCATGGCTGAAGCTCTGGCGCACCACGCCCGTCTCGCTGCCACGCGGTTTCAGCGTCAGCGTCTTGGAGGTCGCGATACTCAATTTCTTGTCGCCAGACTTTTCCGTCGGTTCAGCCATTCCGTTCCCATTTCTCGGGCTTTTCTAGCGGTCGGTCTCGACCGTCCCCGGTCCGAAACCGTTCGAGGCGCGCCGCACGCGCCACAAACGTCCTGCTTTCGGGGCCGCCAAGCAGCGCAGCATGTACCACATTTGGCCGCCCCAGTGCCAAACTCAATTGCGCCGAGGTGAATGCGCGAATAAGGGCAACGGCCCGGCTTTCATCGTTCCGACGTGCCGCGGCATTGAGCTTTCGCACCCCGTCCGGGGCGGCATCGCTGGCGTGGATCAGCGCGCCCGCATCGCCCTCGGCCAGCGACGCCTCGACCTTGGCGAAGCCAACCGTCATCCGGCCCGCCTTGTAGGCGATGGCGAGGGCGTCCAGCGCCCCGCGCTCAAGCAACCGCTCGGTCGCATCGATGAGATCCGCCGCGATGGCGACCTCGCGCTTGAAGCTGCGCGCAAACGCCTTGCGCGCAATGGCGCTGCCGAGCGCAGCGCGGGTCGCGGTGATCCATATGCCGCGACCGGGAAGCCGCCGTTTCAGGTCGGGGACCGCGGCGCCTTCCGGCGACAGGACGAAGCGGATCATGTCGTCGATCGGACGCACGGTGCCGGTGGCGGCGCATAGCCGCTCCGTGCCGCGCGCGGTCGCGCGCGGTCCAGCGTCCAATGCGTCCTCCAACGGCTGTGCCAGCATCATTCTACCGATCGGCTCCTTTAAGCCTGCGCCTAAGCCTGCGCCGGCGCGGGTTCGTCCGTGGCTTCCTCCTCGGCCGCCGCCGGCCGCGCCAGATCTTCTTCCTTGACCCAGCCGGCTTTCACGCGGGCCTGCATGATCAAGGTCTCGGCCTCGTCGCGCGACAGATCGAAGCCGTCGAGGATGCCGGGGTACCGCGTCGTCTCGCCGTCCTTGCGCTCGCTCCAGCCGAACAAGTCGTCGGTGGCGCAACCGGCAAGATCTTCGACGGTCTTGACGTCGTTCTCGCCCAGCTTGACGAGCATCGCCGTGGTGATGCCGGGAATGTCCTTGAGCGCCTCTTCCACACCGAGCTCCTTACGTTTGCTGTCGAGTTCAGCTTCCTGCGCCGCGAGGAATTCGCGGGCGCGATTTTGCAGTTCGCCGGCGGTCTCTTCATCGAAGCCCTCGATGCCGGCGATTTCCTTTTCATCGACCATCGCAAGCTCTTCGACCGACTTGAAGCCTTCGGATGCGAGCAACTGTCCGACCACCTCGTCAACGTTGAGCGCTTCGATGAAGAGCTTGGTCAGTTTTTCAAATTCGGCCTGGCGATTTTCCGACTCTTCCTGTTCGGTGACGATGTCGATGTCCCAGCCGGTCAATTGCGAGGCGAGCCGCACGTTCTGGCCGCGCCGCCCGATGGCGAGCGACAATTGCTGGTCGGGCACCACCACCTCCATGCGCTGGCGGTCTTCGTCGAGCACGACCTTGGCGACTTCGGCCGGCGCCAGCGCGTTGACCACGAAATTGGCGGGGTCGTGCGTCCACGGGATGATGTCGATCTTCTCGCCCTGCAGCTCGTTGACCACGGCCTGCACGCGCGAGCCGCGCATGCCGACGCAGGCGCCGACCGGGTCGACCGAGGAGTCGCGGGAAATCACCGCGATCTTGGCGCGTGAGCCGGGATCGCGCGCCACCGCCTTGACCTCGACGATGCCGTCGTAGATTTCCGGCACCTCCTGGGCGAACAGCTTCGCCATGAATTGCGGATGCGTCCGCGACAGGAAAATCTGCGGCCCGCGGGTTTCGCGGCGGACGTCATAAATGAAGGCCCGGATGCGGTCGCCATTGCGGAACACTTCGCGCGGCAGCATTTCGTCGCGGCGCACGATCGCCTCGCCGCGGCCGAGATCGACGATCACGTTGCCGTATTCGACGCGCTTGACGATACCGTTGACGATATCGCCGATGCGATCCTTGTATTCCTCGTATTGACGGTCGCGTTCCGCCTCGCGCACCTTCTGCACGATGACCTGCTTTGCCGACTGCGCGGCGATGCGTCCGTATTCAAGCGGCGGCAGCGGATCGGCGATGGTGTCGCCGACCTGCGCGGCCGGATGGCGTCGCCGCGCATCGTCTTGGCTGATCTGATTGGCCGGGTTCTCGACGGCATCGACCACCAGCATGTGACGCAACAGCCGCAGCTCGCCGTTCTTGGGGTCGATCTCGGCGTGAACGTCGGTTTCCGCGCCGTAGCGCGACCGCGCCGCCTTCGCGATCGCGTCCTCCATGGCGCCGATCACGATGCGGCGGTCGATCGATTTCTCGCGCGCGACCGCATCGGCGATTTGCAGCAATTCGAGCCGGTTGGCGCTGACGGCCATCGGTTACTCTCCCTCGTGATGAGCCGCTCGCCGGCTTTGCGCCGGCCGCGGCTGGACCTTGTTGGAACGGCGGTGTTGGCCGCTCCGCTGAGATGATTGTTCGTCGCTCGCGCTCGCTCCGCGCTCGCCCTGCTTCCCGCGCCGCAGCGACGCGGTAATGACATCATCGCTGAGCATGATCTTGGCATCGGTCATGGCGTCGATCGGCAGCAGCACCTCGGGCGCTTCGCCGGGTGCCGCATCGTCGCGGGTAAGCCGCGCCGCGTCGCCGTCGGTGCCGGTCAATACACCACGGAATTGCCGGCGCCCGTCAATCGGTACCGACATCTCGATCCTGACGCGGCTGCCCGCGTAACGATCGAAGTCCGAGCGCCGCACCAGCGGCCGGTCAATGCCGGGCGACGAAATCTCCAGCCGGTAGGCACGATCGACAGGATCGGCAACATCGAGCACCGGCGACAACGCGCGCGATACCGCCTCGCAATCTTCAATCAGCATCGTGCCATCGGGGCGCTCGGCCATGACCTGGACCGTGCAGCCGGCGAGGCCGGACAGCCGGACGCGCACCAGCCGGTAACCAAGTCCGATTAAAACCGGATCGGCGATCGCCGCAATCCGGGCCGCCACGCCTTGCTCTACGATCAGGCGCGGTTCGTCAGTCTGGCTGAAGATACGCTTCGCTCATGCGTTCTAGTGGTCTCTGCTAAACATCCCCGGAGTCGGCCGGTTCGCGTGCCGGCCACTTGGTAACAAAAAAGAGCGGGTCCCGGGGGGAACCCACTCTCAAAAACCGGCCAGATATCATCTAACCGTTATGAGATGTCCTATGCGGACTGTGGAAATATAGCGATTTGCGCCTCTTGTGCAAGCCGTTCTCTATGGGAATTGGCTAACCCTTCGTTCAGAATCCGCGCATAAATTAACAAATTGGCCGACGGCTTTCGTGGTTCCCGTCGCGCTCCTCAGGATCGAGAATGGCCGCCCCGGTTTCGTTGATCCCCGAATTGGAGGATGTCCTCCAAAACGGCTCTGCCGAGCGGCGTGCGCGTACGTTGCAGCGGATCACGACGCTGTTTCTGGAAGGTGCGGATCAATTCAGCGAAGAGCATATCGGATTGTTCGATGGCGTCTTCACGCGCCTGATCGCAGAAATCGAATTGAAAGCGCGCGTCGAGCTCGCTCGCTGATCTTGCTCCGATCAACAATGCACCGCTCGAAGCGGTACGGCGTCTCGCCAAGGATGACGACATCGATGTGGCGCGCTCCGGTGCTCGAGCAGTCGCCACGGTTGCGGGAAGCAGACCTGGTCGATATCGCGCGCACCAAAAGCCAGGCGCATCTGCTGGCGATCTCCGGTCGCAACGGCATCGCGGAGCCGGTCACCGACGAATTGATCCGCCGCGGCGACCGTCAAGTCGTTCGCAGCGTTGCCAGCAACCGTCGGGCGCGGTTGTCGGAGCAAGGCTTCACGACATTGGTGAGCCAGGCGGAAGGCGACGGCATCCTCGCTGAAAAGGTCGGCACGCGTCCTGACATTCCGCCGCGCCTGTTCCGCGAACTGCTGCTGAAGGCGACCGCGGTGGTGCAGCAACGCCTGATCGCCGCAGCCAGGCCTGAAACCCAGGCTGAAATTCAGCGGGTGCTGACCAAGGTTTCGAACGAAGTCGGCGCCGCCAAGTCGCGCGACTACGCCGCCGCCGAAGAGTATGTCGAGTTGCTGCACCGGCAAGGGCAGCTCAACGAGGCGGCCCTGGTCGGTTTCGCAAAGAGCGGCAAGTACGCCGAGACAGTGGCCGCGCTGTCACGGCTGTGCATGGTTTCGATCGACGTGGTCGACCGTCTGATGGGCGGAGACCGCCCTGATCCGATTTTGATCCTCTGCAAGTCGGCGGGTTGGGAGTGGCCGACGGTCAAAGCGCTGATCACGGCGCGGTCCGGCACCAGCGGGACGTCCTCGCTCGGTCTCGACAACGCCTTCAGCAATTTCGAACGCCTGTCGCCCACCACCGCGCAGCGGGTGATGCGGTTCTGGCAGGCGCGACCGATGAACAATAGCGCGGTCGCCGCAGGCTGCGTTGACCGCTCAGCGCCGTCGAAAGATCAGGTAGCAGGGCGCGCGTCCCTCGCGCTTCGCCTTGGCCTCGTATCGCGTCGCGGTGAAGCCCGGCCATGGTAGCCGCCAATCGTCGGCGCGCTCGGCGGTCCATTCGAAGTCCGCCACCGCTGCAACGTGCCGGAGCGTCCAGGCGGCATAGTCCGGCCAATCGGTCGCGAACCGGAATTCTCCGCCGGGGCGCAGGACGCGCGCGATCTGGGCCAGACTGCCGGCCTGCACGAACCGGCGTTTCCAGTGGCGGCGTTTGGGCCACGGATCGGGATAGAGCAGGTCCAAGCGCATGACGCTCGCATCCGGCAGCCAACGCAATACGTCGGTTGCGTCGCCGTGATGCAGGCGAATATTGCTGAGGCTGCGGTCGTGGATGGCCGCGAGCGCCTTGGCCATGCCGTTGATGAACGGCTCGATCCCGATGAAACCGATCGTCGGATTTCGCTCGGCCTCGGCGACGAGATGCTCGCCGCCGCCGAACCCGCTCTCGAGGCGGACGGCCCGTGCGTCGCCGAACAGGGTCGCGAGATCGGCGGGCGGCGGGCGGTCGAGATCGAGCGCGAGCTGCGGCAGCAGCGTTTCAAATAGCGCGGCCTGCCGCGGCTTGAGTGTGTGCCCCTTGCGGCGGCCGAAAAATGCGCCTTGGCGATGGGTCGAATCCATTGCTCGTCATGCCGGCGCTCATCATCGCAGTCGGGTCTACCCGACTTGCGCACGCATAGATGTTCGCAACTCGGGCGATCCGCGTGCGGTGCATCCACGTCTCGTCGGGCACCATCATCAAAGACGCCAATGGCCGGGACACAAGGCGTCAGCCCGTCTTCGACGGGCCATGCCAGGCATCACGCAGAAAGTGCCGAATGGTGGGCTTACTTGAACGCGCTCTTGAGCTGGCTCACCAGGTTGGTCTGCTCCCAGGAGAAGCCGCCGTCCTTGTCCGGCGCGCGCCCGAAGTGGCCATAGGCCGCGGTGCGGCGATAGATCGGACGGTTGAGCTTGAGGCTGCGCCGGATCGCGGTCGGGCGCAGCGGGAAAATCTCCTGCAACAACTTCGAGAGTTTCTGCTCATCGACTTTGCCGGTGCCGTGGGTGTCGACATAGAGCGACATCGGGTCCGCCACGCCGATCGCATAGGCGACCTGAATGGTGCAGCTATCGGCGAGGCCGGCCGCAACCACGTTCTTGGCGAGATAGCGCGCGGCATAGGCGGCCGAGCGATCGACCTTGGTCGGATCCTTGCCGGAGAACGCGCCACCGCCGTGCGGGGCGTAGCCGCCGTAAGTGTCGACGATGATCTTGCGGCCGGTCAGGCCGCAATCGCCGTCCGGGCCGCCGACCACGAAATTGCCGGTCGGATTGACCAGGAAGTCGGAGTCCTTTGTCGGCATCCAGCCCTTGGGCAGCGCCGATGCGACGGCATCTCCGATCAAGTCCTTGACCATGCTCGGCGTATACTTCTTGCCGTTGCGCGTGGTCGCATTGTGCTGGGTTGAGACCACCACCTTGGTGCATCCGACCGGCTTGCCGTCGACGTATTTCACCGTGACTTGGCTCTTGGCGTCGGGCTGCAGGTCGAAGATCTGTCCAGAGCGGCGCTTGTCGGAGAGGACCTTGAGGATCTTGTGGGCGAAGTAGATCGGGGCGGGCATGTACGAGCCCTTTTCGTAAACCTCGCTCTCGTTGCAGGCGAAGCCGAACATCATGCCCTGGTCGCCGGCGCCTTCCTGCTCGCCGCTCTTCTTTTTCTTGGCGTCGACGCCCATCGCGATATCGGGCGACTGGCCGTGCAGCAGGACTTCGACATCGGCGCCGTGGAACGAGAAGCCGTCCTGGTCGTAGCCGATGTCCTTGACCACATCGCGCGCGATCTTCGCGATCAGCTCGCGATTGATCTGCGCTTTGCTGCCATGCTTGTTGAACAGCGGGCTCTGTCCGCGACCTTCGCCGGCGATGATAATCTTGTTGGTGGTGCAAAGCGTCTCGCAGCCGAGCCGCGTGTTGACCAAGCTATCGTCGGCGATGCCGAGCTTGACGTCGTTGGCGATGAACGCGTCCAGGATCGCATCCGAAATCTGGTCGCAGACCTTGTCGGGATGCCCTTCCGAGACGGATTCGCTGGTGAATAGATAATTCGTTCGCGACACGTTTGGACTCCCCCTCCAAGAACCACGCTGGCCGGGCTGGCCGCCGATGTGGGCGTGTTTCTTGCAGCGTCGCTCCGCGCGGTCAAGATGCGCGGTCGGGCGGATGCCGATTTTGCGTTGTAACGAGGGGGAGGGGATCAGTCGCCGGAGCCGGCGATCTCTTCGACCAGATCGACGATCCGGCGGCGCAGCTTGGCTTCCTTGATACGCATGAACGCCTTGGTGAGGGCGAGACCCTCGGACGTTGCAAGAAAGTCCGAAACATAGGCTGGGGAGGGTGCGTCCTTGAATCCTTCGCCGGTCATCGGCTGCAGGTTGGGTGCGCCCTCAAAGAAAAAAGCGACAGGGACCTGCAGGATGGTGGAAATCTGCTGGAGCCGGCTGGCGCCGATCCGGTTGGTGCCTTTTTCGTATTTCTGCACTTGCTGGAAGGTTAGGCCGAGCGCGTCGCCGAGTTTTTCCTGACTCATACTCAGCATCATGCGGCGCATTCGCACCCGGCTCCCGACGTGCTTATCGATGGGATTTGGGGCCTTCTTAGCCATAACGCTCTCCTATACCGATGCTTTTCAGAGTGTGAATGTTCATGACACTGTCAGGAATGCAATCCGCTTCTTGCAGGAATTCCCTAGTCGCACGCAAGAACTGTGAAAAGTGGTTACTATCCAAAGATGTACAATGAAGATCAACAACTTAAGCGCTATTTTCAGCGTCATGGCAGCCCCCAAATGAGGCCGGATTAAGCCGCTTACTCTGTGGCTCGTTTGTGGCCGGTGTCATGAAGCACACCGTTCTTGTGACAAGCCCGCTTATGGCTAGCCAGCTTGGCGCCGGCGGGCCTGCAGAACCAGTCCGAACGCCGCCGCGATCAATAAGGCCACCGGACCGTCGCCCCAGCGGGCATAGGGAGTTGGCGGCAGCGCGCGCGGCAACGCGGCATCCAGCACGCCTTCAGTTCCAAGCGGCAACGAGGTCAATATCCGCCCTACCGGATCGATGACGGCGGAGATACCGGTGTTGGCGGCGCGCACCAGCGGCAGTCCTTCCTCGATGGCGCGCATGCGGGCCTGCTGGAGGTGCTGGTAAGGACCGGAGCTGCGTCCAAACCAGCCGTCATTGGTGAGATTGAGCATCCAACCGGGTCGTTCGCCGCGCGGCACGGCCTTGCCGGGGAAGATCACCTCGTAACAGATCAGCGGCAGCATATGCGGCGCGCGCGGCACTGCGATGGCGCGGCGGCGGTCGCCCGGTATGAACCCGCCTTTCACCTGGACGAGCTGGGTCAGCCCGAGGCGTTCGAGGGTATCCTGGAACGGCAGGTATTCGCCAAACGGCACCAGGTGCACCTTGTCGTAGACCGACAGGATCGTGGCGTCGTGGTCGAGCACGTAGATCGAATTGTAGGCGCGGGTCACGGCCTCGCTCGGCACGGTCTCGGGCGCGCGAACCGCGCCCGTGATCAGCACGGCGCCGGCGGGCATCAGCTTGGCGATCTGGGCCAGCGCCTCGGCTTCGCGGGTCAGAAAGAACGGGAATGCCGATTCCGGCCAGATCAGGTGGGTGATGTCGTCGAGGCCGGTTCCGGTGGCGCCGTTGACGCGATCGGACAAAGCGGCGTAGCGGGCCATCACGGCGTGCCGCTGCGAGTAGTTGAACCGTTGATCCTGCTGCAGGTTTGGCTGCATCAACCGCAGCCGCACGCCCTCCACCAGGCGCGTGGGCGTCCGGTCGAGCCGCCATACGCCGTAGGCGGCGAGGGTAGCGATGACGACCACGGCCAGCGCCGGGGCGATCCACCGCCGCCGGGTGTCGGCGCGATCGTCGGTCAGGACCGCCGGTGACGCATAGGCGGCGACCGCGATGAAGGTCAGGCCCCAGATGCCGATGACCGAGGCGGTCTGCGCCAGCGCCAATGGCGTCGCCAAGGCATAGCCGAACGTGTTCCAGGGGAAGCCGGTGAGCAGGTGGCCGCGCAGCCATTCGGCGGCGGTCAGCGCGACCGCCAGCGTGATCACGCGCATGGCGCCGCGCGCCCAGAGCAGCCGCGCCAGCGCGGTGCCCAACGCCATGAACAGCGCCAGCCCCGCCGGCAGGCCCGCCACGGCAATGGGCAGCAGCCATCCGAAGGTCTTGGCGTCGACCAGGAACGCGTGCCCGATCCAATAAAGGCCGGCCAGGAAATAGCCGAAGCCGAACCACCAGCCGGCGGTTGCCGCCGCCACCGCGCCGCGCAGCCGGCCGGCCGCCGAGCCGTCAATCAGCCACACCAGCACGGGGACGGTCAGGAACGGCAGCGGCCAGAGGTTGAACGGCGGCAGCGCCAGCGTGGTCACGGCGCCCGCGGTGAACGCGATCAGTGCGCGGCGCCAACCCCATGTCAGCGTGATCGCGTGGGCAATGCGGAGGGCTTTCACGGTGTGCGCGGAGCCTTTGAGGGCGGTTCGTCGGGCGAGAGTTTCACCGACGCATCGCGGTTGACGGGCAGGTCAGGACGGGGCGGGCGCGCGTCGGCCGAACCGGGCGTCGCGCGTTGCTGCGGAGCGGGGTCGCGGCGCGCCGCCGAATCCAGGCTGCGGTAGATCTTGAGTTTCGTGACCCGACGGGGATCGGCGTCGAGCACCTCGATTTCGAAACGGCCGGGACCGGGGACGAGCTCGCCGCGCAACGGCACGCGGCCGATCTGCGTTGCGATATAGCCGCCAAGGGTGTCCACGTCGTTCGCCACTTCGCCGACCTCGAACTCGGGCCCAACGATCGCGGTCACATCCTCGAGACTGGCGCGCGCGTCGGCCAGGAACGATCCATCCGGCTGCCGCACCACGCGCGGTGCGTCTTCTTCGTCGTGCTCGTCGGCAATCTCGCCCACGATCTGTTCGACAATGTCCTCGATCGAAACGACGCCGTCGGAGCCGCCATATTCATCGACCACCAGGGCCAGGTGGATACGGCTGGTCTGCATGCGCGCAAGCAAGTCCATCACCGGCATCGACGGCGGGACGAACAACATCTCGCGGACGATGCTGGCTTTGAACAGCGGCAGCGATAGATCCATGGCCTTGAGGTCGAGATCGGCCGGAAACGGCTTCTTGCGCTTGGTGTTGGCCTTGGCGCTCGCCGTTGCATGCGCGGTCATGTAGGCGATCAGATCGCGGATGTGGACCATGCCAATCGCATCGTCGAGGGTGTCGTCATAGACGACCAGCCGCGAATGCGCCGCGCTTTCGAACACCTTCATCAAATCGCCGAGCGGGATCTCTTTTTGAACCGCGATAATGTCGGCGCGCGGCACCATCACGTCCACCGCGCGGCGCTCGCGCAGGCCGAGGATGTTGCGCAGCATGGTCGATTCGCGCGGCGAAAGCCCGATATCGGCGGCGCGGCCTTCGAGCGCGCTGCGCAGGTCGGCACGAAAGGTTTCCGGCCGCCACCAGAACAGCGCCCGCAGCGCGCGCGTGAACCAGCTTTCGCCTTCACTCTGGCCGCCGGCGGTCGCCGCTGGGACCAGGGCGGGTAAATTACGGCTGCCGCTCCCGGACGAGAGATTTGGCTCTGCTGCGCCCGACGCCGAAGCGCTCGGCCCGCCGGAATTCGGGCCGCTGGGATTTGGCCCGCCGGAACTTGACCCCGTGGCATTCGGCCCCTGCGAACCTGGACCTGGAGAATTGGTGTCGGGCATAGGGGAATTAGATGTCAGCCCTCGGCCGCGGGCGCAATGTAGGGGTCGGATATCCCGATTTGGGCGAGGATATCGCGTTCAAGGCCCTCCATTTCGGCGGCGTCGCTGTCCGATTCGTGGTCGTAGCCCATGAGGTGGAGAAAGCCATGGACCGACAGGTGGGCGAGGTGGGCGCCGAACGATTTTCCCTCGTCGGCGGCCTCCCGGGCGGCGGTCTCGTAGGAAATGGCGATATCGCCGAGATATGGCGGGTCGCCGGGCTGGTGGTCGGGGGCCGGGAAGGACAGCACGTTGGTCGGCTTGTCGAACCCCCGCCATTGCCGGTTGAGCGACTGGATCCGTGCGTCATCGTCGACGATCACGGTGACCTCGCCGCGGGTGGGGCCGGTCGCCCGGTTGGCTGCGGCGATCGCTGCAGCGATCACCGTCGCCAGGTCGGCTTGCATCGCGACCGCGCCCGGTGCGAGGCCGATCTCAAGTGTGAGGCCATCGGCCGCGACGCAAACCGTGTCCGGCTCGGCTTCGCTGTTCACGGCTTCGGCTCGCGGACGTTGGGCTCGCGGGAGGCCAGCGCCGCTGAGTCGTAGGCCTCGACGATGCGCCCCACCAATTCGTGACGGATCACGTCCTGCGCGCTGAAGGTAACGTGTCCGATCCCTTCGACGCGTGCGAGCAGGCGGGTCGCCTCGGCCAAGCCCGAGACCTGGCCGTTGGGCAGGTCGACCTGACTCGGGTCGCCGGTGACGATCATGCGGCTGTTCTCGCCGAGCCGGGTGAGGAACATCTTCATCTGCATCGACGTGGTGTTCTGGGCTTCGTCGAGGATCACCACCGCGTTCGACAAGGTGCGTCCGCGCATGAATGCGAGCGGTGCAATTTCGATTTCGCCGGCCTGCATGGCGCGCTCGACGATGCGGGCGTCCATGAGATCATAAAGTGCGTCGTAGATCGGCCGCAGATACGGATCGACCTTCTCGCGCATGTCGCCGGGCAGGAAGCCGAGCCGTTCGCCAGCTTCCACCGCCGGGCGCGACAGGACGATGCGGTCGACACTCTTTCGCTCGAACAGCTGCACCGCGTGGGCGACCGCGAGCCAGGTCTTGCCGGTGCCGGCGGGGCCGGTGCCGAACACCAGCGCATGCCGCCGCAACGCGCGGATATAGGCGTCCTGCGCCGCGGTGCGCGCGCGCACCAGCCGCTTGCGCAGGTTGATCTCATCGAAGTGCGGCCGCGCCGTCGTCGGATCGGACTCGAATAGCGAGCCCTGCGAGATCGCGAGCCGGATGGCGCCCTCGACGTCTCCGGACGTGACCTCGTCGCCGCGGCGGAGCCGGTCATACAGCTCCTGCAGCACGCGGCGCGTCTGCTCGACCGCGTCGCGCGGCCCTTCGAGCGTGACCTGGTTGCCGCGCTGATCGGCGGACAGACCCAGCCGCCGCTCGATCAACGACAGGTTCTGCCCGTATTGGCCGAACAGTTGCGACGCCAGGCGATTGTCGTCGAACGTCAGAACGATCTGCATCGTGGCGCCTTGCTCCACGGCTTCCGCCGTGATCGTCGTTCCGGTCTCCGACTTGGTCGTGCGCAACGGTGCTAAACTCCTGCTTCTGCCGCCTGCGGCTCGCGCACCGGCGGGTGCGACTGAGCCAGTTCGCCGAACAGGCTGTAGGCGATGGTTTCGTTGATCGTTACACGACCGATGCTGCCGATGACGGATGACGCCGCCATGACCTGGACCGGCTGCAGATACGGCGAGCGGCCGACCACTTGGCCGGGACGACGGCCCGATTTTTCGAACAGCACGTCGAACGTTTTGCCGACGCAGCGCGCGTTGAACGCCTTCAGATGCCGGTCGATCGCGGCTTGCAAACGCTGCAGGCGCTCGTTCTTCACCGGCTCCGGCACCTGCGCCGCCATCTCGGCCGCCGGGGTTCCCGGGCGCGGCGAGTATTTGAACGAGAACGCGCCCGCGAATCCGACCGCGTCGATCAACGACAACGTCGCTTCGAAGTCGTCGTCGGTTTCGCCGGGGAATCCGACGATGAAATCGGAGGAGAACGCCATCGCGGGCTTCGCGTCGCGCATGCGCGCGATCGCGGCGAGATAGTCCGCGCGGCTGTGGCGGCGGTTCATGGCGGCGAGGATGCGATCGGAGCCCGATTGCACCGGCAGATGCAAGTACGGCATCAGCGCCGGAAGGTCGCGATGCGCGGCGATCAGGCTGTCGTCGATATCGCAAGGATGGCTGGTGGTGTAACGCAGCCGTACGATGCCCGGCACCTCGGCGATCCGATGCAGCAGCGCGCCCAGCGTCCACGGGCGCCCGTCCGGCCCCTCGCCATGGTAGGCGTTGACGTTCTGCCCGATCAGCGAAACCTCGCGCACGCCGGCATCGGCGAGCCGCTCGACCTCGGCGACGATCTTGGCGACCGGCCGCGACACTTCGGCGCCGCGCGTATAGGGCACGACGCAAAACGTGCAGAACTTGTCGCAACCTTCCTGCACCGTGACGAACGCGGTCACGCCGCGTGCGCGTGTTGCCGCGCGCGAAGGCGCGGCCAGCGCGTCGAATTTGTCTTCGACCGGAAACTCGGTGTCGACCACGGTCTCGCCGCCGGCGACGCGCGCCAGCAATTGCGGCAGCCGGTGATAGTTTTGCGGTCCCACCACCAGGTCGACCGCCGGCGCGCGGCGGAGGATCTCGTCGCCCTCGGCTTGCGCGACGCAGCCGGCGACCGCGATCACCACGCGGCGGCCGTCGCGCGCCGCCGCTTGTTTGATCACGCGGATGCGCCCGAGCTCGGAATAGATCTTCTCGGCCGCCTTCTCGCGGATATGGCAGGTGTTGAGGATCACGAGATCGGCGTCGTCAGGCGTCGCGGTTTCCGCGAAACCATCAGGCGCGAGCATGTCCGCCATACGATGGGAATCGTAGACGTTCATCTGGCAGCCGAATGACTTGATATGGACCTTGCGGGCTCCGCTCATGCCGGTCTGGTAGTTTGCGCTCCGGTTTCGATCGTGGCGCGGCTTTGATAACGATATCAACGACGTAGACGATCGGCCAGGACGATCCAGCGGCCGTCCTGGGACGGCGCGGGTTTAGCGGGTTTTGCGGTGAATTGAAATGGCCGTGGCCGATGGCCGCCCGGCCGGCCGAAATGCACCCGGGCGCCCTGGCCCGGCGACCCTGAGGCCAGGCGTCAGCGCCGCGGCTTGTCGTCAAGCGGCAAGGCGTAGAGTTCCAGCCGGTGATCGACCAGCTTGTAGCCGAGCTTGCGCGCCACTTCGGCCTGCAGCCGCTCGATTTCCTCCGACTGGAACTCGATGACCTCGCCGGTGCGCAGATTGATCAGGTGGTCGTGATGGGCTTCCGGGATCTGCTCGTAGCGCGCGCGGCCGTCGCGGAAATCGTGCCGTTCGATGATGCCGGCGTCCTCGAACAATTTCACGGTCCGATACACCGTCGAAATCGAGATGCGGTCGTCGACGGCGGAGCAGCGGCGATAGAGCTCCTCCACGTCGGGATGGTCCTCGGCGGCCGCCAGCACCCGCGCGATCACGCGGCGCTGCTCGGTCATGCGCATGCCCTTGGCGGCGCACAGTGCTTCGATGTCCTTCGATCTTGGCTCGTTCACGACCCTGCTCCGTCAGTCCGCATATCACGGCGAGGGGGCTTAAATCCATCGCCCGATTGGATAACGATTGTCTCAGGCCAGATCGCGGCGCAGCACCAGCGCGGTCGCACGTTTGCCGTCGGGCGCGGCGTAGTACCCCTCGCGGCGTCCGGCCTCGCCGAAGCCGGCGCGGCGATAAAGCTGGCGCGCGGCTGCGTTGCTGTCATCGACCTCGAGAAAGATCACGCGGACCCCGAAGCCCAACAGCCGTCCCATGTGAAGGTTGAGCAGCCGGCGTGCGATCCCCCTGCCGCGCTGCGAGGTCGCCACCGCCACCGACAGAATCTCGGCTTCGCCGGCGGCGATGCGCGACATGATGAACCCGATCAGCCGGCCGTTCGCGGTGGCGCGATGGGTCAGCACGTTGCGCTCGATCATGAGGCGTTCGATCTCGACCTCGCTCCAGCCGCGGTGGAACGAGGCGGCATGAAGCCTGGCGATGGCGGCGGCGTCGCGGGGCGAGGCCTCCGCCAACACGGGTTCGCTGCGGCCGAACAGGCGGGAGAGGAATCCGATCATCGGCGTGGCAGGCGCGCGGCGTCCTGCGGCTGCGCATCGGGCGCGCGCAGATAGAGCGGTTTCGGGGGGCCGTGATCGACGTCGGCGGCGGCGCCGAGCCGCGCGATCCAGCCGATATCCGGCGCGTCGCTTTGCTCGACCAGCATCGGCGGCGGCGCGGTGTCTGGCCAATGCGCGGCGATCATCTTGGCGCCCGAGCCGACGATCCTCGCGGGCGCGGCGGTTGCGAACCGCACGGCGTCCCGCAGCGGCGTGATCCGCGGCGGTACCACGGTGCGCCCGCCGATGCCGAATACCTGCAAATAGACGTGGTCGTGCCGGGCATCGATCGCCGCCACCACCGATGATTGATCGTCTTCGGCGATGAGCGGCGCCGCAAATCCCGCCAGTGTCGACAGGCCCACCGCCGGCTTGCCGGAAGCCAGCGCGATCCCGCGCGCGGCGGAGAGGCCGACCCGCAAGCCCGTGAAGCTGCCCGGGCCGGTGGTCACCGCGATGCGATCGAGCGCCGCGAAGCCGATGCCGGCGCGATCCATCACGCGCGCGATCAGCGGCATCACGGCTTCGGCATGTCCGCGCGTCATCGCAAGCGTCTCGAACGCGACCACCGTGGCCTGCTGCGTATCGAGCACGGCGGCCGCGCAAGCTCCGAGCGCGGTATCGATGGCAAGAACACGCATGGCTTAGCGGCCGCCCCCTCATCCTCCCGGGCGGGTGCTCCAGATCCAAACGAATTGGATGCTCCCGTCGACCCTGGGCCTAGGCCCTACACAGCCTTACGACATGGGCCGGACTTCGACCACGTCCGGAATGTAGTGGCGCAGCAGGTTCTGGATGCCATGGCGCAGCGTCGCGGTCGAGGACGGGCAGCCGGCGCAGGCGCCTTTCATGTCGAGATAGACGACCCCGTCGCGGAACCCACGGAAGGTGATGTCGCCGCCGTCATTGGCGACCGCCGGGCGCACCCGCGTCTCGATCAATTCCTTGATGGTCGCGACGGTCTCGGTATCCTTGGTTTCGAAAAACTCATCCGCTGCGGCACCCGTCGCCGCGCTCGCTTCATCGTGCAGCATCGGCGCGCCGGACATGAAGTGCTCCATCACGGCGCCAAGGATCGCGGGCTTGAGCTGCTGCCAGTCGCCCTGCGACTTGGTGATGGTGATGAAATCCGAGCCGAGGAACACGCCGGACACGCCATCGATCGCGAACAGGCGCTCGGCGAGCGGCGACTGCGCCGCGGCGTCGGTGTCGCGCATATCGAGCGTTCCGTGCGCCAGCACCGTGCGGCCGGGCAGAAATTTGAGCGTGGCCGGGTTGGGGGTCGCTTCGGTCTGGATGAACATGTCTCGCTCCATCGCGGGCGCGGCGTTAACGATTGAACCGCCACACCAGCTTCTAATTGTACTAGGTGGCGCCGCCCATAGGAAGTTCAAGGGTTTGTGGCCGTAGCCGGGGCTGGCAGGCCCACGCCCTTTACGACATGGAATCGAGGTCTTCGTCGCTCAGGTGGCCGGGCACGACGCCCACCGGAATCGGGAACTCGCCGGCATTCTTCGCGAAACTGACCACCAGCGGACCCGGACCCTCCTTGCCGGTTGCGGCGGCGAGGACGAGCAGCGCGATGTCCTCGTCGTCCTCGATCAGCTTGAGCATTTCCTGCGTCTTTTCGCCCTCGCGGATCACCCGCTCCGGCATGCCGCCGGTGATGCTCGCGGCGCGCGCGGCATGGCGGTCGAGCACCGCATTGGCTTCCTCGTGCGCCTCCGCCCGCATGATGTCGGCGACGCCCAGCCATTGCTGGTTGCGATCTTGGGTCTCGATGACGCGCAGCATGATCACGCTGGCGCCGGTGCGCAAAGCGCGGCGGCTGGCGAAGTAGACGGCGCGATCGCATTCCGGCGTATCGTCGATGACCACCAGGAACTTGGGTGAGTGGCCGGCCTCGTAGCTTCGGCGCTTGATGCTCGATCTGGCACGCCGCTCGGGAAGCCGGTCGTGCGCGACGTCCATCCGAGCGTACGATCTCGCGGCGGGGTCTGATGGCAAGGACACTAGCAACTCATCAAGGTGGCGGTTCGAACGCATTGACTCACGCACGCGATACTCTGACTCAGCGGCGGATGAACCCGACGATGTCCTTGACCGCCTTCATGGTTTCGGCGGCGAGCGCCTGTGCACGGGCGGAGCCGTCGGCCAGGATCGAATCGATATAGATCGGGTCGGCGACCAGCCGCCGCATTTCGGCGGTGATCGGGCCGACCTTTGGCGACCACGAGATCGGTCAACGCCGCCTTGAAGGTCGAAAATTGCGCGCCGCCGAACTCGCTCAGCACGTCGGCTTTGGCATTGCCGGCGAGCGCGGCGTAGATGCCGACCAGATTGTCGGCTTCGGGGCGTGCCTCGAGTCCTTTGACCTCGCTCGGCAGCGGCTCGGGGTCGGTCTTCGCGCGCCGCACCTTCAAGCGCGATGGTGTCGGCGTCGTCGGTGAGGTTGATGCGCGACTGATCCGACGCGTCCGACTTCGACATCTTCTTGGTGCCGTCGCGCAGCGACATCACGCGCGTCGCCGGTCCCTGGATCAGCGGCTCGGGCTGCGGGAAGAATGCGTCGGCGAAGCCGTGCGCCGCGATCGACTCGCCGAAGTCGTTGTTGAATTTCTGCGCGATGTCGCGCGCCAGCTCCACATGCTGCTTCTGGTCGTCGCCCACGGGAACGAGTGTGGCGCGATAGAGCAGAATGTCGGCAGCCATCAACGTCGGATATGCGAAGAGCCCGACCGATGCATTCTCGCGATCCTTGCCCGACTTTTCCTTGAACTGTGTCATCCGGTTGAGCCAGCCGATCCGCGCGACGCAGTTGAAGATCCAGGCGAGCTCGGCATGCTCGGCCACCTGACTTTGGTTGAAGACAATATTGCGCTTCGGGTCGACTCCGCTTGCGATGAACGACGCCGTTACCTCGCGGATCGCGCGCGGCAGCTCTTTCGGGTCCTGCCAGACCGTGATCGCGTGCAGGTCGACGACGCAATAGATGCAATCGTAGTTGTTCTGCAGCTCGACGAATTTCACGATCGCGCCGAGATAGTTGCCGAGATGCGGATTGCCCGTCGCCTGCATCCCTGAGAAAACGCGTTGCTTGAATGCCATGGCGGCGGCCCTTCGAATGTGCGGCTGTCCCATGCCACGGCGCGGCGCTGCCCGCGCAAGGGCGAGGTCATGACCGCGCGGTCCGTCATTGCGGCGCAGCGTGATCGGCGGCGCACGCCAAACAGCCGCAGCGCCGCGAGGTAGACGCCAAGGCCCGCCACGACCATGATCATCATGATCACCAGCGACGGATCGACGAGCCGCTGCGAGCCGGCGGCGCGCAGCAGCGTCCGCAGTCCGGCGATCGCGCCCGCCCATCACCGCTGTCGCCACCAGGATCAGCGGCGATCCGCCGCCGGAATGGCGCATCGACGGTCAGCCAGCCGTCGCCGCAACAGCGCGATGCCCAGCAGGGCCGCGCTCACCCAGCCACAGGCCGCAATCGCGCACGGCGATCCCGACATGGCCATAGAGCGGGAACAGGACGACGGCGCCGGCGGCCGAGGCGGCAAGCCCGGCCAAGCGCCGTCAGCATCGGCGTGCGCGTGTCTTCATGCGCGAACGACACCGCGGCCAGGACCTTCTCCAGTGCATGCCCGGGCACCCCGAGCGGCGATGGCGGCCAGCGCGCCGGCGACCGCCGCGCTGTCGCGCGCGCTGAAGGCGCCGCGCTCGAACAGGCCGGCGACGATCGGTGTCGGCGAGCAGCGCCAAGCCCAGCCGCCGCCGGTAACGCGAGGCCGAGCGCGAGCTCGAACGCGCGCGATTGTGTGGCGGCGATGGCGAGGTGATCGTCGGCGCGGACATGCGCGGCGATCGCCGGCGTCATCACCGCGGCGATCGCAACCGATACCATGCCGAGCGGTAATTCGTAGAGTCGATAGGCATAGGTACAGCCACGACACCGCCGACGGCGACGACGACGCCACCATGGTGCCGGCATCAGCGTCAACTGCGGAATGCCGGCGGCGATCACGCCCGGCAGTATGATCCGGAAGAACCGGTGGACGTCGCTCGACGTGCTGAGCTGCGGCGCACGCGGCGGATCGGGCAAGCCGCCTCACCGCAACGCCGACCATGAGCAATTGCAGAACGCCGCCGACGACGATCTCGGGCCAGCACGGCGCCCGCGGTCGCAGTTGCCAAAGCCTGCCGAGCGCGACGACCCGGCGGCGGCCACGATCATCACCACGTTGAAAGCCGCCGGGCCACAAGCGGCCGCGCCGCACGCGTCCGGCAGCGTTCAGCGTCGCCGCCAGCACCGCGACCAGCCCGACGATGGCGAGATAGGGCGCGGCGAGCCGCACGAAGTCGACCGCGAGATTGTGCGGGCTCCGCTGCGAATCCCGGCGCCAGCATCGGCCACCAGCGACCGGCGCAAACAGCATGCAGAGCAGCGGCGATCGCCGCCAGCGCGACGCCGAGCGTCCCGAGGACGTCCTCGCTGAAGCGGCGCGCGCCGCGCGTCACCGTCGTTCCTGGCGGCGGCGCAGCCACAGCGGCACGAACGCCGACGTTCAGTGCGCCCTCCGCCAGCAGGCGCCGGAACAGATTCGGGACCTGCAACGCCACGAAGAACGCATCGGCCAGCGCGCCGGCGCCGAGCACTGCCGCGATCGCCACATCGCGCAGGAACGCCGAGCACCCGCGACAGCAGGGTCGCGCCGCCGACGGTGCCTGACATCGCGCGCCAGGGACATCGTGTCAGGGCCATTGTGTGCGGTCGTTCCTGCGGCGCCACGGTATCGGCTGGGAACCAGCCCCGTAGCTAAGGCACAGCATAGGGATGTCCGCAATTGCCTCTGCGAACGTGGCTATAGTCCCGCCTTCCCCCCAACCATGCGAGACCATCATGCCCACGCTCCGCTACGACGTTCTCGGCATCGGCAACGCCATTGTCGATGTGCTGGCACGCGCCGAAGACGATTTCCTGGTCAAGCAAGGCATGGCCAAAGGCGGCATGATGCTGATCGACCAGCCGCGCGCGGAGGCGATCTACGATGCGATGGGGCCTTCGGTCGAGGTCTCCGGCGGATCGGCCGCCAACACCATCGTCGGCGTTGCGAGCCTGGGTGGGCAGGGCGCCTTCGTCGGCAAGGTGAAGGACGACGAGCTCGGCCGCATCTTCGTGCACGACATCCGCGCCGCCGGCGTCGCATTCGATACGCCGCCGGCCTCCACCGGACCGGCTACCGCGCGTTGCTACGTGCTGGTCACGCCGGATGGCGAGCGCACCATGAACACCTTCCTCGGCGCGGCGCAGGACCTGCACCCGCGCGACATCGATGTCGACGCCGTCGCCGCGGCGCGGATCACCTATCTGGAGGGCTATCTGTGGGATCCGCCGCACGCCAAGGAGGCATTCCTCAAGGCGGCGACAATCGCCCATGGCGCCGGCCGCCAGGTGGCGCTGACGCTATCCGACGCATTCTGTGTCGATCGTTATCGCGCCGAATTTCTCGACCTCATCCGCAACGGCACCGTCGATATCGTGTTCGCGAATGAGCGCGAGCTGCACAGCCTGTATCAAACCGCGGACTTCGACACCGCGGTGAATGCGATCCGCACCGAGGCCAAGCTTGCGGTCATCACCCGCAGTGAGAAAGGCAGCCTCGTAATCACCCGCGAGCAGAACGACGCGGTGCGCGCGGAGCCGGTGAAGCAGGTGGTCGACGCGACTGGCGCGGGCGACCTGTTCGCCGCGGGCTTCCTGGTCGGGCTGGCGCGCGGCGCCGACCATCGCAATTGTGCCCGACTTGGGGCAATTGCGGCGGCCGAAGTGATTCAGCACATGGGCGCGCGCCCGGAAACGTCGCTGAAGGCGCTCGCCGAGGCATCGGGACTTGCCGTTTAAGCGGCTGCAAGATCGTCGCTTTCTCAACGTTCTCCACATCGCTCCACAGAAATCGCGACGCCATTTTTCGTCGTCGCGGAACGGTCGCGATGCAAAGGCATCACTGCACCTTGTTGGGGGGAGTTGATTCCCCAGGAGGGTTGCATGAGTTCGTCAGCAGTGCGTTTGCCAAGCCGCTTCCCTGTCGGCACCCGATTCGTGATCGAGGGTCGCGACGGTCGTGTTCAACGCCGATATCTCGAGTTTCCCAACGGCCGCCAAGTGGTGCTGCCGGCCGAGGGACTGCGCGCGCCCGCGCGCCAGTCGAACACGCGGCGCTCGGGTCGAAAATAACCGGTTCGGGAATCACCGACGTGCATGCGCGCTTGCTGTGCGCACACGTTTCGATGTCGGGCAGATGTCGGGCGCGATGAGCGTTCCGGCGTCAGAAGCCGTCGACGTGATCCTGAATCGGTATCGATCCGGCCTGCGCCATCATCTCGAACGGGCTCACCGCGGCCGCTGGATTGGCGGACGCGCCTGCCGGCGAGGTGGTGGGGTAATTGGCCCAGGCGGTGGCGACGATCGTCCCAACGACGACGCCAAACGCGAACGACATGATTCTTCGCATCGGATGGCTCCTGACTCTTGGGTTGGACGTCGGCTGCGGCCGGCGCGTGACCTGACTTGGTTGCCGAGCGATGCAAAAGGTTCATCGTCTGGTGGACCGAGGAAGTCGCCCAGGGCGGCCGATTGCGGCGAGGGCGCCACAATGTGTGTCGCGGTGGAATGGGTCCGTGGGAAAAGGCCGCCGTTGAGCGCGCGGCCAAGGGCGATCAAGGAGCGATCAGGTGCGGCCGACGACCAGATGGTCGCGATGCACCATTTCGGCGCGCCCGCCGAATCCGAGGATCAGCAGGATGTCGGACGATGACCGCCCTTTGATGCGGTCGGCGTCTTCGGCGTCATAGGCGACGAGGCCGCGCGCGACCTCGGCGCCGTCGGGGCCGCGGATCACCACCGCATCGCCGCGCGCGAATGCGCCGTCGACGCGGATCACGCCGGCGGGCAGCAGGCTTTTGCCGCTGTTGAGGGCCGCCACCGCGCCTTGGTCGATCGTCAGCACGCCCTTCGGTTCGAGCGATCCGGCGATCCATTTCTTGCGTGCGGTGACCGGATTGGCGGCGGTCAGGAACCAGGTGCAGGCGGCGCCGTCCGCGATCGCCTTGAGCGGATGGTCGATGCGGCCGGAGGCGATCACCATGTGCGTACCCGCCTGCGTCGCGATCTTGGCGGCCTCGAGCTTGGTCTGCATGCCGCCGCGCGACAGCTCCGATCCCGCGGCGCCCGCCATCGCTTCGATCTCGGGCGTGATGCGCTCGACCAGCGGAATCCTCTTGGCTTGCGAGTCCTTGCCGGGCGGCGCGTCATACAGCCCGTCAACGTCGGAGAGCAGCACCAGCAAATCGGCGCTCGCCATGGTGGCGACGCGCGCGGCGAGCCGGTCGTTGTCGCCGTAGCGGATTTCGTTGGTGGCGACGGTGTCGTTCTCGTTGATCACCGGCACCGATCGCCAGGCGAGCAGCCGCTCGATGGTCGAGCGCGCATTGAGGTAGCGCCGCCGTTCCTCGGTGTCCTGCAGCGTCACCAGCACCTGACCGGCGGCGATGCCGTGCCGCGACAGCGCCTCCGCCCAGGTGCGCGCCAGCGCGATCTGTCCCACCGCCGCGGCGCCCTGGCTGTCTTCGAGCTTGAGCGGCCCGCGCGGCAATTTGAGCACCGCGCGCCCGAGCGCGATCGCGCCCGACGACACCACCAGCAGGTCGCGGTTTGCCTTGTGCAGTCCGGCGATATCCTCCGCCAGCGAGGCCAGCCAATCCTCCTTGACCCGGCCGGCTTCGGAATCGACCAGGAGCGCGGAGCCGACTTTTACGACGATACGGCGGAAGTCGGTGAGGGCAGGGGGCTTCGTCGACATGGGGTCCCGGCGCGGCGATCGTGGCCGTGCGTTGTCTAGCACGGGCGCGACGGCTTGCGCCAAGAGTTGCGCCAGCCAAGCGGCGTTATGGTTGCCAGGCCGGTACTTTGCTGCGGTCGCGCTTGACCGACGATTGTTCGCCGATCACTTGTATCAAGGCGCGCAACGCCTCCGGGACGCCGGCGCCGGTCGCGGCCGAGATCACCAGCGGCGTCTTCTTGGACGCGCGCTTGAGCCGCGCCACCTGCTGCTTCAACTGCTCCGGCGTCAGCGCATCGGCCTTGTTGAGCGCGACGATCTCGGCCTTGTCGGCGAGCGCCTCGCCATAGGCATCGAGCTCGGCGCGCACGGTCTTGTAGGCCTCGCCGGCGTGCTCGCCGGTGCCGTCGACAAGATGCAGCAGCACCCGGCAACGTTCGATATGGCCGAGGAAGCGGTCGCCGAGGCCGGCGCCCTCGTGCGCGCCTTCGATCAGGCCGGGGATGTCGGCCAGCACGAACACGCGCTCGTCGATCTCGACCACGCCGAGCTGCGGGTGCAGCGTGGTGAAGGGATAGTCCGCGATCTTCGGCCGCGCCGCGCTGACCGCAGCGAGGAAGGTCGACTTGCCGGCATTTGGCAGGCCCACCACGCCGGCATCGGCGATCAGCTTGAGGCGAAGCCGGATGGTGCGTTCCTCGCCGAGCTGGCCGGGGTTGGCGTTGCGCGGCGCGCGGTTGGTCGCGGTCTTGAAGCGGGCATTGCCGAAGCCGCCATTGCCGCCCTTGGCCAGCACCACGCGCTCGCCGATCTTGTCGAGGTCGGCCAGCAAGGTCTCGCCGTCCTCCTCGTAGATCTGGGTGCCGACCGGCACCTTGAGCACGATATCGGCGCCGTTGGCGCCATGGCGGTCCTTGCCCATGCCGCCGACGCCGCCCTTGGCCTTGAAGTGCTGCTGGTAGCGGTAGTCGATCAGGGTGTTGAGGCCCTCGACCGCCTCCGCGATGACGTCGCCGCCCTTGCCGCCGTCGCCGCCGCTCGGCCCGCCGAATTCGATGAATTTCTCCCGCCGGAACGCCACGCAGCCGTTCCCGCCGTCACCGGAGCGGATATAGACCTTGGCTTCGTCGAGGAATTTCATGGTGACTGCAATACAGGGTTGCCGACGCCCGTGCGGCAGGCCGGGCTGTCGCCGCAGCGTGTATCGCAAAACATCGTTGAGGGGAAATTGACGGAACCCTCGTCGGGAGGGGCCAGGGTGGGCCATGCCTCACTGATGCGGCCCGATGAGCCGCTCCCGACGTGGCTGTTCGTTATGAGCCGCTACGCCGCAACCCGAACATTGCCCGGCGATTATCGCGGCCTTGGTACCCCGGTGGCATCGCGCCTCCATTGTTGGTGGCGCAGTCGGCGATGGCGCACTGCGCCTGCGTTGAAATCGTGGGTATGAACGGGACGATTGTCAACGTCTCCGCTGTCACCAATTGTTTCCGGGTTCCATGGCGGCACGGCCGCGTCAGTGGCTGAAATGGCAGGTGCCGTCGCGCTCGATGCGCGGCGAGCAGATCCACCTCCCAGGACAGGTACTCGCTCATCGCGCCCTTGGTGTCGCCTGCGCGCTCGTAGGGCTTGAGCCAGACGTCGATGGGGTCGTCGGCCATGTGCGGCTCGGTGGAGAGCGGCAGTCCGGCCGCCTGCCAGGCGGCGTTGCCGCCGTCGAGATAGCGCACCGGCATGGTCGTCAGCGCGGATGCTTCCGCGACCGCGAGGCCGGCCAGCACGCCATCCTCCGATGTGAGCACCAGTTCGCCCTGCACCGGAATGTTTGGCAGCGCCCGCTCGAGCCGCGAGCGGATCGCGAACCAGGCGCCGGGGATGTGCCCCTTGCGATAGTTCGGGCTGAGCGAGAGGTCGACCACGGTCGCTGCTCCTCGCGCAAGCAGCGCGGCAAGCGCCGTCGCAGTCGATGCGCGCTCGGCCGGCGGCGGCGAACCGAGCACCGGCGCGGCCGGCACGCCGGTTTCGCTGCCCGCTTCGGCGAGCACGAACACGTCGCTTCCAGCCCATCTGCTTGAGCCACGACGCGGTCATCACCGCGCGCACCTCGGCGTCGTCGACCAGCACGATGCGCGCGCCGAGCGTGCCGGCGTATTGGTCGGTCGCCTGCACCAGCTGACCGCCGGGCGCGGAGACCGCGCCGGGCACATGGCCGGCGCGCGTATTCCGGCGGGTCGCGCACGTCGAAGAGGTAGAGCGTGCGGCTGTCGTCGGCGCGCCAGCGCTCCAGCGTGTCGCGCTCGATCCGCTCGATGCCGAAGCGCTGCGCCACGCTGCGCGGCCGCGTCCTTGGCCCAGGCGAGGCCTGTCGGCGGAGACGCGCGGCGCGCGCTTGTCCTTGCCGCTGTCGCAGGTGAAGCCCGCGAGATTCCAGCCCATGGTGCCGTTGCGCAGCGCCACCACCTTGTTCGGCACGCCGGCGTTGATCAGCGACTGCGCGCCGATGATGCTGCGGGTGCGGCCGGCGCAATTGACCACCACCAGGGTGTCGGGCGAGGGCGCGATGTCGCGCACGCGCAGCACCAGTTCGGCGCCCGGCACGTTGGTCGCGGTCGGGATCGAGACGCGCCGGTATTCGTCGAACGGCCGGCTGTCGAGCACCACCATGTCGGCGCCGCTCGCGAATCAGGCGGTCGAGCTCTTCCGGTCCGATATTCGGCGTGTGGCAGGCGTGCTCGACGAATTCGCCGAACGCCTTGCTCGGCACGTTGACGCCGGAGAACAGCTCGAAGCCCGCCGCCGCCCAGGCGGCGACGCCGCCGTCGAGATACGACAGGTCGGTGTAGCCGGCGCGCGCGAGGACATCGGCGGCGCGCTCGCCAGCCCGTCGGCGTCGTCGCACAGCACGATGCGGGTTGCCTTGCGCGGCACCAGTCGCGCGAAGCGCAGCTCCAGCCGGCTCAGCGGCACCGAGCGCGCCCACAGCAGATGGTTCTGCGAGAAGATCAGCTCCTCGCGCACGTCGATCAGCGCGAGCTCGCGCCATCGGCGAGCATGGCCTTGACGGCGTGCGGCGATCGAGGCTCATGCGACTGTCTCCGTCAGCCTCGCGCGTCGATGCCGGCGCATGTGCGGGCGTCCATGTGGCTGATGCAGCAAGCGTGGATGGCCGGGACATGCCCGGCCATGACGTGACGGAGCACGGTGCACGCTCGCCGTCACGTCGCCTGCTGCGGCGTCATCTGCTGCGACCTCGCCGGTCTTGAGGTCGATGCGGATGCGGTTGATGTTGTCGAGATTGGTGCCGGTGACGCGCACGAACCGCGAGCTTGTCGGGATAGTCGATCGAGTGGATCTTGCCGTCCTGGTAGATGCCGGCATGGCCGGGCTCGAGCCGGTACTTCTTGGCCGGCTTGAGCTTGGCGTGCTTGGGATCGGCGCCGTCGTCCTCGCGCTCCCATTCGATCATGTCGGTGTATTGCGTGGCCTGGCCGTAGATCGCCCAGGACGCGCCGTGGTCGTGCGGCGGCGACACCCGCGCCTTGTCGTTGATGTGGGCGAGGATCTGGAATCCGAGCTCGGGATCCTCGTACAGCACCTTCAGGCCGCGCGGCGCGTCGTCGCCGCAATAGTTCTCGCACGAAATCCTGATTGTTAAGCAGTTGTTCGAGATGCTGCGCGGACCTGCTCGCGGCCGTTCGGTCCGGGATCGCGCTTGAGGAAGCTGCGGCAGTCGGAGATGAACTGATCGAGATCGTAAGACATTCTGACCTCCCTCACGACGATGATGGTGAAGCGCGGAACGCTACATTAGCCATGGCCGTGGTCAACCGGGTGAGCGTGGATATTTCTGAACTCATAAACGTGTGCGCATCCTGTTCGGGGGCGCTTCCGCTTTGTTCGAGCGGCGTTCCCGTTGCGTTGCGGCCTGATTTAACGACACCGTTCAAAGTCGCGGCCAACGCGGAAGAATGCGTTATTGCTGACGACGCGCGATGCGGGCCTCGGAATTTGCATCGCGTCAACCTTCGTTAAGCGCTCGCGATCGAGTGTGTCGTTGTCGTTAAGCGACGCGTTGCACCCTGCTCTCATTCAGTAACAATTCCCACCCCGCACGATCGAGCTGGAACCGGTCGCACGGCACCGAGGTGTTGAGCGCGCGCACGCGCTGCAGCACCACGCCAGTCCACTGAAATCCGCATTTCTCCAGCACGCGCCGGGACGCCGGGTTCGACACCCGCGCGCCGGCGTGCAGCTCTTCGAAGCCGAGGTTGGTAAAGGCGTGGTTGATGATGGCGCGCGCGGCTTCGGTGGCGTATCCGTTGCCCCAATCGCGGACGCCGATCGCGTACCCGATTTCGGGGCCGTCGGCGCGCAACCTGCCGATGCCGCAATTGCCGACCATCCGTCCGTCCGCCAGCGTGATCACGAAAGCCGTCTCGCCGCCGTTCGCGATATACGCAATGAACGTCTCGGCATCCTGCAACGTATAGGGATGCGGCACCCGTGCGGTGTTTTCCGCGATGCGGCGGTCGTTCATCAGCGCGGCGAGGGCTTGCGCGTCATCGGCGCGCGGCGCGCGCAGGGTCAGTCGCTCGGTCTTGAGGATCGGCGTGCGCGCCGCTGGCGTGGCTTCCGTCCGCTTGGGCTGCAGCGAGGTCATTGCAGGGCTCCAAAGAATTCGCTTCGAAAAGCAAAGAGGGGAGCCGGCATCCCGTCTCCCCTCATAGGAACCCGTGTGGGTCCGCCGGTTCGACTGGGAGCCGGCGGAACCTGATTTTGGTTCGCCGTCTATTCGGCTGCCACCTGCGTCATCGGCATGACCGACACGAAAACGCGGCCTTTGGCTTTGGTACGGAACTCGACGTGACCGTCGGTCAGCGCGAACAGCGTGTGATCCTTGGCCAGCCCGACATTGCTGCCCGGGTGCCACTTGGTGCCGCGCTGGCGCGCAATGACGTTGCCGGCCAGCACGCTCTGGCCGCCGAAAATCTTCAGGCCGAGGCGCTGGCTATTGGAGTCGCGCCCGTTGCGGGATGAGCCGCCTGCTTTCTTGTGAGCCATGACAAAGGTCCTTCAGTCGAAGCCTATCTAATCGATTTTTGTGACCAAATCATCACTTCTTTGACTTGGCTTTGGCCGCCGGCTTTTTGGCCGTTTTGGCCTTGGCCGCCGGCTTTTTGCCGGATTTGGCCTTGGCCTTGGCCGGAGCCTGGTCCGCGTCGCCCGCCTCGGCGGCGGCCTCGACCGGCTTCGGCTTGCGCTCCGGCCTTGGGCCGCGCGGTCTTGGTCGGCTTCGCCCCGTCGGTCAGGATCTCGGTGATCCGGACCAGGGTGAATTCCTGGCGATGGCCGCGCTTGCGGCGCGAATTCTTGCGGCGGCGCTTCTTGAAGGCGATGACCTTCGCGCCACGCCCTTGGTCCAGCACTTCGGCCGCGACCGAGGCGCCGGCGACCGTCGGGACGCCCAGCGCCACGCTGTCGCCACCGACCACCAGCACGTCGCCGAACTGGACGATCTCACCGGGCTCGCCCTTGATCTTCTCGACCTTGAGCACGTCGTCGGCGGCGACCCGGTATTGCTTGCCGCCGGTTTTGATGACTGCGAACATCGTTCTTCCCTCGTGTTCGATCCCGGTGTGCGGAACGTGGTCCGGACCGGCTTCTTCCAGTCGTTTGGGGTTTCGGCTGCGGCGCCCTGAAGGCCCGCAATCAACGCGCGCCGACCCTAAAGGCCTGCACGCTGGCGGGTTTATGGCGATGCGAGCCCGCTGTGTCAAGGAAACGCGCTGACAGCGGCCAAAACCCTACGCTACAGTCGGTTTCAAGCGGTTGCGGCGGCGGGCCCTCCCGCGCCAATCAACCCCCGGGGGAATGCCCATGAGTTTCGTCCGCGCTCGAGCCGCCGCTCGTCGCCTTAACGCTGGTATTGGGCCCCCCCGGCGGGGCGCAGGCGCAGGGCTACCCGTCGCGGCCGGTCAACGTGATCGTGCCGTTCCCGGCCGGCGGCTCGACCGACTGGCTCGCCCGCATGCTGTCGCAGAAGCTCGAGCAGCGTCTCAAGGGCGGCAGTTTCGTGGTCGAGAACCGGCCCGGCGGCGCCAATGTGGTGGCCGCGGTCTCGGTGGCGAAAGCGCCGCCCGACGGCCACACCCTGCTGATGACCACCTCGACGACGATGGCGATCAACGTCAGCGTGTTCAAAAACCTGGCCTATGACCCGGCCAAGGATTTCATCCCGGTCGCGCTGGTGTCGGGCGTGCCGTTCGTGCTGGTGGTCAATGCCGCGTTGCCGGTGAAGTCGATTGCCGATCTGGTGCGCGAGGCGAAGGCGAAGCCGGGCGGGCTCGCCTATGCCTCGACCGGCGCCGGCTCCGCCGCGCATCTCTATATGGTGCTGTTGCAGAACGCGCTCGGCATCCCGATGACCGGCGTGCCTTACAAGGGCAACGCGCCGGGCTTGCAGGACACGATTGCGGGGCACGTGTCGGTGATGTTCTCCGACCTGCTCGGCGCGCTGCCGCACATTCGTGCCGGCAAGCTGCGCGTGCTCGGCGTCTCGACCAAGGATCGCGCGCCGGCGGCGCCCGATCTGCTGACGCTGCAGGAAGCCGGCGTGCCCGGCTACGACGCGTCCGCCTGGCAGATGCTGGTCGCGCCCGCGAAGACTTCCGCGCGAGATCGTCGATCGGCTCAATGCCGAGCTCAATGCCATCGTGCGCGAGCCGTCGACCATGGCCGACATCAACGGCCGCGGCCACGTCGCGGTCGCCACGCCTCCGGTCGGCGATTTGCAGAAATTCGTGCAGTCCGAGATCGTGCGCTGGGCCAAGGTGGTGGAGGCCGCCGGCGCCAAAGGTACGCAGTAGTGCAGTAACGACGGAAGTCATTGCCGGGCTTGACCCGGCAATCCATCCTCGTCGCAGATGATGGATGCGCGGGTCGAGGGCGTTCATGCCCGTCTTCGACGGGATATGCCCGCGCATGACGGACTAGGGAGATCGCCGTGCAGTTCCTCAGGTCCATATGTCATCTATTGATCGCTGCAACGATCGCGATCGTCTGCACGCCCGCTTTCGCGCAAAACTATCCGACCAAGCCGGTGACGATCGTCATTCCGTTTGCGGCGGGCGGCGCCGGCGACATCCTCGGCGCGCATGCTTAGCCCGCGGCTGGAAAAGACGTTCGGCCGGCCGTTCGTGGTCGAGAACAAGCCCGGCGCCGGCGGCGTCATCGGCGCGGTCGCGACCGCGCGGGCGGAGCCGGACGGCCACACCATCATGATCGCGCCGAGCCCGACCATGGCGGTCAACGTCACGCTCTACAAGAAACTGCCGTACGACCCGGTCGCCGATTTCGTGCCGCTCGCGATGGCGGCGCAGACGCCGTTCGTGCTGGTGGTCAATCCGGCGCTGCCGATCAAATCGGTCGCCGACCTGATCAAGTGGGTGAAGGAGCAGAAGGGCAAGGTCTCGTACGCGCACCGCCGGCGCCGGCGTGCCGCATCATCTGTTCGCCGAACTGCTCAAGAGCATGACCGGCATCGAGATGTCGCCGGTGCCGTACAAGGGCAGCGTCCCCGCCGTCACCGATGTCGTCGCCGGACACGTGCCGCTGATGTTCGTCGATCTCGGTCCGGCGCTGTCGATCATCCAGGCCGGCAAGGTGCGTGCGGTCGGCGTTTCCACCGCGGCGCGAGTGCCCGCGCTTCCCGATGTGCCGCCGATCAACGACACGGTGAAGGGTTTCGACGTCGCGTCGTGGCAGATGGTCGCCGCGCCGGCGAAGACGCCGCGCCCGATCGTCGACAGGCTGCATGCGGAGCTCAAGAGGCAGCTCGCGACGCCCGAGGTGTCCGGGCAGATCGCCAAGACCGGCATGCTGCCGATGCCGACGCCGACGGTCGAGGCCTCGCAGGCGTTCGTGAAGTCGGAGATCGCGCGCTGGGGCAAGGTGGTGCAGCAGGCCGGCATCGCCGGCTCGCAATAGCAGAGCGAATAACACGCTGTCCGCGGGAGGAAGCCATGATGCGCCGGATATTGCTCGCTGCCGCGATATTGACCTGCTTGCCGTTGCAGGCGTCGGCGCAAACCTATCCCGCCGCGCCCCGTCACCATCGTCCTGCCCTATGCCGCCGGCGGCAACACCGACGCGATCGCGCGCACGCTGGCGAACCGGCTCGAGCAGCGCATGGGGCAGCCGTTCGTCATCGAGCAGCGGCTGGGCGCGGCGTCGGTGATCGGCGCCACCCACTGTCGCGCGTTCGGCGCCCGACGGCTACACCATCCTGATCGGCACCTCGACCACGATGGCGATCAATGTCAGCGTCTACAAGAAGCTGCCCTACGATCCGACCAAGGACCTGGTGCCGATCGCGCTGGTCGCGGGCGTGCCGTTCATCCTGGTGGTCGACCCGGCGCTGCCGGTGAACATCGCTCGCCGATCTCGCGCGCCTACGCCAAGACGCGGCCGGACGGGCTGACCTACGCCTCCAACGGCGCCGGCGGCGCCGCGCATCTGTTCGCGGAGCTGATGGGCGGCGAGCTCGGGATCAAGCTGGTGCACGTGCCCTACAAGGGGCTCGTCGCCGGCGCTCAACGACATCATGGGCGGCCATGTGCAGATGATGTTCGGCGACTTCGCCACCGCGCTGCCGCTTGGTGCAGGCCGGCAAGCTGCGCGCGCTCGGCGTCTCGACCGCGCAGCGTGTCGCCGCCGGCGCCGGAGATTCGCGCCGCTTGCCGAGGTCGGGCTGAAGGGCTTCGACGCCTCGTCCTGGCAGATGATGATCGCGCCGGCAAAGATTCCGCCCGACATCCTCAACCGGCTCAACGCCGAGATGCCGCGCGATCGTGGCCGAGCCGGCGGTGCAGGAGGAGTTCTCGCGGCCGCGGCCTGATCCCGCTCGACGGCGGCACGCCGGCGGCAACTGCAGGCCTTCGTCAAATCCGAGATCGCGCGCTGGGGCGACGTCGTGAAGCGCGCCGGCGTCGCTCGCGACGCAGTAGACGATAGTCATGCCATTCGCCAGCAACCACGGCGTCAACATCTACTACGAGGTCTATGGCGACGGGCCGCCGATGGTGCTGGTCCACGCCAACCCGTTCGACCGCCGGCTGTTCACCTATCAGATCGCGCGCTTCGCGCCGTACTTCCGGCTGGTCGCGCTCGACATCCGCGGCTACGGCCGCTCCGACAAGCCGGCGACGCCGTTCACGCTCAACGACATGGCCGACGACGTGCTGGCGGTCTGCGCGCAGGAGAAGATTGCGCGCGCGATCTTCATGGGCGTCAGCGTCGGCTCCGGCATGTCGCTGCTGATCGGGCTCGACCGGCCGCGAGATGTGCGACGCCGTCATCCTGGTCGGCGGCTCGAGCAAAGGCGGCGCCGACATCGCCGGCCGCGTCGCCGGCTATACCTCGGCCGATCTGCGCGGCTACCAGCGCTCGCACATCCGCGAACTGGTCGCGCCGGGATTTTGCGACACCAAGCTTGGGCGCGTGGGTGCTCGATCTCTTTTCCGAGAACGCGCAGCAGCTGTCCGGCCAATGCATCGCGCAGATCTTCCGCGCCCGCGAAGGCCTGCGACATGCGCGGCCGGCTCGCGCGGCATGAAGCCGCCGACGCTGGTCATCAACGGCGCGCATGACGTGTCGTTGCAGCGCGGCGGCGAGACCGCGTCGATGATCCCGGGCGCGCAGCACGTCGTCGCTGCCCGGCACCGGCCACGCCTGCTGCATCGAGGACCCGGCGGCGTTCGATGGAGCGGTGATGGAGTTTCTGCGCGGCAAGGGTCTCTGGCCGACGTAGTAGCTGACGCGTCGTCCCGGGCGCAGCGCAGACGCGCGCAGCGAGTGTACGCAGTCTGGCGGCGAGCTCCGTGTAGCGCGCTCCATACCTCGGGACCTCGGCCTCTCGAGCGAACGCAACGGGGTCACGGATCAGCAGGCACCGCGCGAGCGCGCGCTGCACGCGTCGAGACACTAGCCCTACAGCGTGCTCACGCCGCGCTCGTCGACGTGCTGGCCGTGCTGGAAGAAATTGAGCAGCTCGTAGCTCCAGGCGAGATCGTAGGTCAGGTTGAACCGCTCGGCGTGGACCTTGTTGGCGGCGCGCTTGGCGAGCGCGAGCGAATAGGGCGTGCGCTCCAACAGCGCCTTCGCCATGGCGTCGACCGTGGCGTCGAGCTTGCCCGCCGGCACCGCCGCATTGATGATGCGCGCCGCCGCCAGTTCCTTGCCGGTCATCTCCTTCGCCAGCCAGAGATATTCCTTCGCCAGGCAGGGCGACATGTGCAGCGGCACGAACACGGTGCCGCCGTCGCCCGGCACGGTGCCGAAATCGCTGCGCCCGCCCTGGAGGCTCTTGCCCATGGCGAGATGGTGATCGCAGAAGATCGCGTCCTCGCTCGCGATGATGAGGTCGCAGGCGAAGGCGAGGCTCGAGCCGAAGCCGATCGCATTGCCGTTGACCTTGGCGATCACCGGCTTCTCCATCTCGATGATCGACTGGTAGGTGCGGTGCATGCCCTGCGTGAGGTCCCAGTCGTGGCCGGGCGTGTGGCCGGACGCCTTGGGCGAGCCCTTCGGCGGCAGGAAGAAGGCGTCGTCGGTGCCGGTGATGACGACGACGCGCACGCCGTTGTCGTAGCGCAGCTCCGCCATCGCCGCGCCGATCTCGACATGCGGGCCGGTCAGCGCCTTGCGGTCCTTCGACTGGATCGTGACGGTGGCGATTTGTCCGCTGCGCGTGACGGTGATGGTGTTGAATGCGGGCATGGTTTTCTCCCTGGCGACTAGCTTGCAGTGATACCTGATCGGCCTCATGCTGAGGAGCGCACGAAGTGCGCGTCTCGAAGCATGGCGCGCCCATCCTTCGAGACGCGCTTCGCGCGCTCCTCAGGATGAGGGCGGAACACATGTCGCTCGCGTTGCTCGCAACTTTGCTTGTGCTCTTGCTCCCTCGGCCGCCGCCGCCGACGACAAAGCGGTCGCCGAGTTCTACGGCAAGCGCACGGTCACGATCGCGGTCGGCTTCAGCCCGGGCGGCAACTACGATCTCTATGCGCGGCTGGTCGTCGCGCCACATCGGCAAGCACATCCCGGGCAATCCCACCGTCATCGTGCAGAACATGCCGGGCGCCGGCAGCCGGCGGCTCGCCAATACGCTCGCCAATGTCGGCCCGCATGACGGCACCATGATCGGCCTGCCCAACCAGGGCATCGCCATGGACCAGGCGCTCGGCACCGAGGGCGTGAAGTTCGACGCGCGCAAGTTCAACTGGATCGGCAGCCCGGTCGAGGACAACAACGTGTTCTGGGGCTGGCACACCAATCCGGTGAAGACGATCGAGGACGCGCGCAGCGCAGGAATTCGTCGTCGGCGCCACCGGCCCGGGCTCGCCGACGACCTACTATCCGCGGATCATGAACGAGCTGCTCGGCACCAAGTTCAAGGTCGTCGTCCGGCTATCCCGGCTCGAACGAGCTCGATTTCGCCATCGAGAAAGGCGAGGTCGGCGGCCGCGTCGTGAGCTGGACGTCGCTCAAGATCACCGGCGACTGGATCGCGACCGGCAAGGCCAACGTCATGCTGCAGTTCGGCCTGCGCAAGACCGCCGAGCTGCCGAAGGTGCGCATGCTGCAGGACCTCGCCACCAACGCCAAGCACCGCGAGATCTTCGAATTCCTGTGCCTGGTGCCGGCGATGGGGCGGCCGTTCTTCATGCCGCCGGGCGTGCCGGCGGAGCGGGTCGCCGCCATCCGGGCGGCGTTCGCGGCGACCATGAAGGACCCGGCATTCCTCGACGACGCCCGCCGCGCGAGGCTCGACGTCGCGCCGCTGACCGGCGAGGAGATCGCCAAGGTCGTCGCCATGAAGTTCAATGCACCGGACGACGTGCGCGCGGTCGGCAAGAAGGTCATGGAATAGCGGCCGCACTGGCCAAAGCCGCGCGTTTGCCCATATAAGGCGGGCAGTCACAGGTCCCCGGAATGAGCGCGCTCGCCAACCATGCCTTCGTGAAGATGAACGGTCTCGGCAACGAGATCGTGGTGGTCGACATGCGCCGCGAGAACGGCGCGGTCACGCGCGGACGAGGCGCGCGCGGCGGCGCAGCCCGACGGCGCGCCCTACGACCAGCTCATGGTGCTGCATGCGCCGCGCGCTGCCGGCACCGACGCCTACGTCCGCATCTACAACAATGACGGCTCGGAAGCCGGCGCCTGCGGCAACGGCATGCGCTGCGTCGCCGACATCGTGTTCAAGGAAACCGGCAAGGCCGCGCTGACCTTCGAGACCAAGGCCGGGCTGATCAATTGCTGGAAGGGCGAGGCGCCGCTCATCTCGACCGTCGACATGGGCGCGCCGCGCTTTGCCTGGAACGAGATTCCGCTGGCGGAGAAATTTCGCGGACACCCGCGCGATCGAATTGCAGATCGGGCCGATCGACAAGCCGATCCTGCATTCGCCGTCGGTGGTGAGCATGGGCAATCCGCACGCGGTCTTCTGGGTCGACGACGTCAACGCCTACGACCTCGGCAAGATCGGGCCGCTGCTCGAAAACCATCCGATGTTTCCGGAGCGCGCCAATATCTCGCTGGCGCACGTGGTCTCGCGCGAGCACATCGTCATGCGCACCTGGGAGCGCGGCGCCGGCCTGACCAAGGCCTGCGGCTCGGCCGCCTGCGCGGCGGCGGTCGCCGCGGCGCGGCTGCGGCGCGCCGACCGCAAGGTGACGGTGACGCTGCCGGGCGGCGACCTCGCTGATCGAATGGCGCGAGCGCGACGACCACGTGCTGATGACCGGCCCGGTCGCATACGAATTCGAAGGCCGCTTCGATCCGGCGCTGTTCGCCGCCGCCGGAGCGGCGTGATGAGCGTCGACGTCGTCACCTTCGGCTGCCGGCTCAACGCCTACTGAGTCCGAGGTCATCCGCCGCGAGGCGCGACGGCGCGCGGGCCTCGGCGACACGGTCGTCGTCAACACCTGCGCGGTGACGGCCGAGGCGGTGCGGCAGGCGCGCAGGCGATCCGCAGGCTCGCGCGCGAGCGGCCGGACGCGCGCATCGTCGTCACCGGCTGCGCGGCGCAGATCGAGCCGCACACGTTTGCCGCCATGCCGAAGTCGACCGCGTCGCTCGGCAACGAGGAGAAGCTCGTCGCGGCGTCCTGGCGCGACACCCGCGATGCGCTCGACGCGCCGGCGTTCGGGCTCGGCCGCGAGGAAAAGATCGCGGTCAACGACATCATGGCGGTGAGGGAGACCGCGGCGCACCTCATCGACGGCGCTCGAGGGCCGCGCGCGCGCGTTCGTGCAGGTGCAGAACGGCTGCGACCACCGCTGCACGTTCTGCATCATTCCCTTACGGCCGCGGCAATTCGCGCTCGGTGCCGATGGGCGAGGTGGTGGCGCAGGTGCGCCGGCTTGTCGCGCGCGGCTATCGCGAGGTCGTGCTCACCGGCGTCGATCTCACGAGCTACGGCGCGAACCTGCCGGGCGCGCCCAAGCTCGGCGCGCTGGTGAAGCAGATCCTCAAGCACGTGCCGGAGCTCGAGCGGCTGCGGCTGTCCTCGATCGAATTCGGTCGAGGCCGACCGCGATCTGATCGACGCCTTCGCCAGCGAGCCGCGGCTGATGCCGCATCTGCATCTGTCGCTGCAGGCCGGCGACGACCTGATCCTCAAGCGCATGAAGCGGCGGCATTCGCGCGCCGACGCGATCGCGTTCTGCGACGAAGCTGCGGCGGCTGCGGCCGGACGTGGTGTTCGGCGCCGACATCATCGCCGGCTTCCCGACCGAGACCGAGGCGATGTTCGCGCGCTCGCTCGACCTGGTCGACGAATGCGGGCTGACGCATCTGCACGTCTTTCCGTTCTCGCCGCGGCCGGGCACGCCGGCGGCGAAGATGCCGCAGGTCGCGCGCGCGGTCGTCAAGGAGCGCGCCAGGCGCCTGCGCGACAAGGGCGACGCGGCGCTGCGTCGCCATCTCGACGGCGAGGTCGGCAAGCGCCGCCGCGTGCTGATGGAATCGGACAGCGTCGGCCGCACCGAGCAGTTCACGCCGGTGCACGTCGCTCAACCGCAGCAGCCGGGCGCTGCTGTCGAGGTGACGGTCACGGGGCATGACGGACGGCAGTTGCTGGCGGCTGACAAACGCCTGTCTCGTTCGCACGGATACCGCTATGCTCCCGCAACAAACAGGGAGGACGTCATGAAAAAAGTAGCAGTCGCCATCTTGATGTCGTGCGCAATGGGCTTGCCGGCCGCGGCGCAGGGAACGATCCGCTGCCGCGGGCGAAGCCCGAAGCCGTCGGCATGTCGTCGGAGCGGCTGGCGCTGATCCGGCAGCGCATCGATGCCGAGGTCGCGCGCGACCAGTTGCCGGGCGGGGTGCTCGCCATCGCGCGGCGCGGCAAGCTCGTGCATTTCGAGGCCTACGGCTTCCTCGACAAGGCCGCCGGCGTGCCGATGCGCACCGACGCGATCTTCAACATCGCCTCGATGACCAAGCCGATGGCCGCGGTCGCCGCGCTGCAACTCTACGAGCAGGGCCGGCTGCTGATGGACGATCCGGTCTCGAAATACTTTCCCAAGTTCGCGAAGCAGCAGGTCGCGGTGCTGGACGAGAAGAAGGAAAATATCGTCGCGCGCGTCGCGCCCAATCGTGCCGATCACGATCCAGGACCTGTATCGGCACACCTCCGGGCTCGTCTATGGCGGCCGCGGCACAACGCCGGTGCACAAATCGTTTCCGAGCGGCAGCACCCCGGCATCGACCAGCATGACCGGAGCGGAGTTTCTCGATCGGCTGAGTGCGGCGCCGTTGCTCTACCAGCCGGGCGCGGTCTGGGACTACGGCTTCGGCCTCGACGTGCTCGGCTTGATTGTCGAGCAGCTCACCGAGCAATCGCTCGGCCGCCATCTGCAGGAGAACGTGTGGAAGCCGCTCGGCATGGTCGACACGCACTTCGTCGTTCCCGCCGATAAGGTCGCGCGCTACGCCAAGGCGCTGCCGATCGATCCGGCCACCGGCAAACCGCAGGCGCTACGCCCGCTGACCGAGCCGGGCAAGTTCGAGTGCGGCGGCGGCTGCACGGCCTCGACGGCGAATGATTATCTGCGCTTCGCGCTGATGCTCGCCAACAAGGGCACCTACGCCAACCAGCGTGTGCTCAGCCGCAAGACCGTCGAATACATGACCGCCAACCATCTTGCGCCCGGCGTGGTCAATATGATCGGCCAGACCGGCGATCCGACCCGCGCCGACTACGGCTTCGGGCTCGGCGTCGCGGTCCGCACCACGCCCGGCATTTCGCGCACCATGACCTCGGTCGGCGAATTCTCCTGGCCGGGCGCCAGCGGCACCAATTGGTGGGTCGATCCGCGCGAAGAGCTGACGGTGGTGTGGATGGCGCATTCGCCCGGCACCATTCGTTGGCACTTCCGGCAAGTGATCAACGCGCTGGTCTATCAGGCGCTGGTCGACTGAAATCCAAGACAAACAGGAAGAGCATCATGGCAGCGGGCGGCGAGCACCTCATCACCACGATGGCGGAGTCTCGAACGGCTCTATGGCGAGGTCTATCCGCCCGCGAAGGCGAAGGAGACCGACCGCATCACGCCGGCCTATCGCAGCTGATCGAGGCGGCGCCGTTCTTCGCGCTGGCGTCGAACGGGCCGGGCGGGCTCGACTGCTCGCCGCGCGGCGATCCGCGCCGGGCTTCGTGCGGGTCGCCGACGAGAAGACGCTGCTGATCCCGGACCGGCGCGGCAACAACCGCATCGACACGCTGCGCAACATCATGCACGACCCGCGCGTCGCGCTGCTGTTCCTGATCCCGGGCTGCAGCGAGACGCTCCGCGTGATCGGCCGCGCGTCGATCTCCACCGATCCGGCGCTGGCAAGCGAGTTCATCATGGAGGGCAAGACGCCGCGCTCGGTGCTGGTCGTCGCGGTCGACGCGGTGTTCTTCCAATGCGCCAAGGCGATCGTGCGCTCGAAGCTGTGGGACGCGTCGCGCCATGTCGACCGCAAGAGCTTGCCGAGCGCCGGCACGATCCTCGCCGAGATCACCGACGGCAAGCTCGGCGGCGCCGAGCACGACCGCGCCGCGCCCGAGCGGATGAAGGCGACGATTTATCTGAACGAGACGATCGTACTGAACGAGATCGTGTGGCCGGCGGACGACGCCAGTCAGTCCACCAGCCTGAACACCTCGCCCTGCCAGCCGCAGGCGTAGAGCCGCTCCTGCATGTGCAGCGGCACCGGCGCCATCACGCGGATCGGCTCCCTGTTCTTGTAGAGCGGCACCACGATCTCGCGCGCATGCAGGTGCAGGCCGGGTCCGCCGCTGCGCGGCGCGTTTCCGTAGATGGTGTCGCCGACGATCGGCCAGCCCATCGCGGCGCAATGCACGCGCAGCTGATGGGTGCGGCCGGTCAGCGGCTCCAGCGCCAGCCAGGTGAGGCGGGTTGACGGCCTTTTGGTTGATCGATGTCGTTGCCGCGCGACGGGTCTGCTCCCTCCCCCCGCGAAGCGGTGGGGAGGGCAGGGGTGGGGGGCAGATCTTGTGAAACTCTCGACACCCCCCACCCCCGACCCCTCCCCACCATTCGTTGCACGAATGGGAGGAGGGGAGACGCGCGCGGCGCGTGCGTTGCTCACAATCGATTCGTGCTCGCGGCGAATTCCGGCAGCGCCCCATCACCTTCCACGTCGTCACCGCCGGCTGGCCGTCCGGGTCGAGCTTCATCCACCAGCCGCGGCTCTCGTCGCGGCGGCCGAGCGGCAGGTCGATGCGGCCTTCGTCCTCCGCCGGGCCGCCCTCGACCACGCGCCCAATAGGTCTTGCCGACCCTGCCGCGCCTTGAACAGCCGGCCGAGCGTCGGCCAGCGCCTTGCGGTGGCGGCCGAGCACCAGGCAGCCCGAGGTGTCGCGGTCGAGCCGGTGCGCCAGCGCGGGCGCGCGCGGCAGGCCGAAGCGCAGCGCGCCGAAATGGTCCTCCAGGCTCTCGCCGCCCTTCGGGCCCTTGTGGACGGCGAAGCCCGCGGGCTTGTCGATGATCAGCATCAGCCCGTCGCGATAGAGCAGGCGAGCGACCATCTCTTCCGGGGTCATGTCGGCTTCATTGCAGGGCTTGTGACGACATATCGCAACTCGGGCAAGCCCGAGTTTCGTGAACCGTCTCCATTCGAGAGGTCAATTCCGAGGCGCCCGGGCAGCTGGAGATGACGATCACGGTCGGGAACGGCATGAATGACAGCACTCAATCGCTGGTGGCAGCGGCTCAGCGGCGGGCTCAAGCGCACGTCGAGCGCCATCGGCACGGCGATCTCCGATCTGGTGACGCGCGGCCCGCTCACGCCGGAGCGGATCGAGGAGATCGAGGAGGCGCTGATCCGCGCCGATCTCGGCGTCGATGTCGCGGCGCGCATCGCCGACATCATGGGCGAGGGCCGCTACCAGCAACCTCGACGAGGTGCAGGCGTGCTCGCCGCCGAGGTCGAGAAGATCATGGCGCCGGTGGCGAAGCCGCTGACGACCGGCGACCGCAAGCCGTTCGTGATCCTGGTGGTCGGCGTCAACGGCTCGGGCAAGACCACCACCATCGGCAAGCTTGCCGCGCAGTTCCACGCCGAGGGCAGCGGGTGATGCTGGCGGCCGGCGACACGTTCCGCGCCGCCGCGATCGATCAGCTCAAGATCTGGGGCGGGCGCACCGGCGCGCCGTGATCGCGCGCGAGCCCGGCGCCGACGCCGCCGGCCTCGCCTACGATGCGCTGGTGGAAGCGAGCGGCGAGGAGCATCGACGTGCTGCTGGTCGACACCGCCGGCCGCCTGCAGAACCGCGCCGAGCTGATGGACGAGCTGGAGAAGATGGTGCGGGTGATGAAGAAGCTCGACGCCACGGCGCCGCACGCGGTGCTGCTGGTGCTCGACGCCACCGTCGGCCAGAACGCGCTGTCGCAGGTCGAGGTGTTCCGCAAGATCGCGGGCGTCACCGGGCTGGTCATGACCAAGCTCGACGGCACCGCGCGCGGCGGCATCCTGGTCGCGATCGCGGCCAAGTATAAGCTGCCGGTGCATTTCATCGGCGTCGGCGAAGGCATCGACGACCTCGCGCCGTTCGCGGCCAAGGATTTCGCCAAGGCGATCGCGGGGGTCGAGTGAATGAGCCATGCGTCCGGATCGGACGCAGCGGAGACAAGCGTTACGGACGTTCCAAGACAAGAACAACTTGAATAGGATCGATCGATCCGGAAGGATCGATGAATCAGGACCTGGGGAGGTTTCGCCATGAACGTCGCCACCGCCATCGAAGCCGGCGCTTCCGTGCTCCCGCGTGCGCGCATCGGTCTCATCATCCCGTCGGTCAACACCTTCAGCGAACCGCAATTCAACCGGTTTGCACCTGAGGGCTTGGCCATTCATGTCGCGCGAGCGCGGGTCGCTGGCCGATGGAAACGGCCGCTGCCGGAGATGGCAGGTGAGATCGCCGTCGCGGCGCAACTCCTGGCCGACTGCGCGCCGGACCTGATCGTGTTCCACTGCACCGACACGTCGATGTCGCAGGGGCCGCAGGGCGAGGGGAAAATTCTCGATATCGTGCGCGACGCGACCGGCATCGATGCGGTCGCCACCAGCCGTTTGGTGTTGGAAGCGCTTCAGGCGCTCGGATTGAAGCGGGTGACGTTGCTGACGCCGTATCAGAACAACAAGTCGATCATCGACTACCTGCAGGCCTCCGGCGTCGAGGTGGTCCGCGACGTGGCGCTGAAGCGCGAGCCGTTGGATTTCGGCAAGGTCACGCCGGCGCAATGGGCCGCGCTCGCGCAGGACTGCGACGGGCCGGATGTCGACGGCGTGTTTCTATCCTGCACCAATACCACGCAGATCGAGGCCATCGCCGACATCGAGCGGCGACTCGGCAAGCCGGTGGTCAACTCAAACCAAGCCGTTCTGTGGGGTTGCCTGCGTAAGCTTGCCGCGACGCTCGCTCCGTTGCCGGCGATGCCGGAGCTCGGCAGGCTGATGACGCGCATGTAGTCGTTCTTGATCGCCGGATCGATCGCAAGCCGAGACCGGCGAGAGCGTCCCGGTCACGCGAGGGTGAATGACACAAAACCAAGGGCGCGCTACACATCGCCCATGACCAACCGAAGCGCCTGCCAAACCCCAGCTCAACCCCGGCCTGAAGCTCGTGCTCGATCTCGGGCCGCTGCTGCTGTTCTTCGTCGCCAACTCGCGGCCGGCGCTGTTCGCGCCGCTGCTCGCGCCGTTCCTGCCGGCCGCGCTCGCTGACCGGCGAGCGCGCCGGCATCTTCGTCGCGACCGCGGTGTTCATGCTCGCGATCGTGGCGGCGCTTGCGGTCTCCTATGCGCTGACGCGGCACCTGCCGGTCGATGCCGGTCGTCACCGCGATCATCGTGCGTCGTGTTCGGCGGCGCTCACGCTCGTCCTGCAGGACGAGACCTTCATCAAGCTCAAGCCGACCATCATCTATCTGCTGTTCGGCGCGCGTGCTGCTCGGCGGGCTTGCTGTTCGGCAAGCCGCTGCTGGGCATGGTGTTCGATTCGGTGTTTCAATCTCACCGACGAAGGCTGGCGCAAGCTCACGCTGCGCTGGGCGCTGTTCTTCTTCGCGCTGGCGGTGCTCAACGAGATCGTCTGGCGCACGCAGTCCGACCGACTCTGGGTCAGCTTCAAGGTGTTCGGCTTCCTGCCGCTGACCTTCGTGTTTGCGGCGGCTGCAGTATCCGCTGCTGACGAAATACGCGGCGCCGGAGACGAGGCGACAAGTAAGTAGCGCGCGAGCGACTGGTCACGACGCCGGAGCCGCCAGCGCCTTCTCGATCGCGGGCTTCAGCGCCGTCTCCAGATTGTCCGGCGTGATCGGGCCGATCAGCTTGTAGGCGATGCGGCCGTCGCGGCCGACCACGAAGGTCTCCGGCACGCCGTAGACGCCCCACTCGATCGAGGCGCGGCCGTTGGCGATCGACGCCGACCGCGACGAACGGATTGCCGTAGCGGCCGAGGAAGCGGCGCGCATTGTCGGGCTGGTCCTTGTAGTTGATGCCGACGACGCGGATGCGCTGGTCGGCGGCGAGCTTCATCAGCAGCGGCGCCTCGTCGTGGCACGGCACGCACCACGACGCCCAGACGTTGACGCAGCGTCACCTCGCCCTTGAAATCCGCGCTGGTCGAGGCCGGGCACCGGCTTGCCGTCGCGCTCGAGCCCGGCGAGCGGCGGCAGATCGGTCTGCGGCGCCGGCTGCCCGATCAGCGCCGACGGCATGCGCGAGGGATCGCCGGCGCCGAGCCGGAACAGGAACAGCGCCGCGAGCGCGAGAAAAGCCAGCAGCGGCAGCAGCACCAGCGATCGCGGCGCCGCCGCGCGCCGGCCGGCATCGCGGCGTTGTCGGTCGCGCTCACGCGTGTCCTCGTCGCGCTGCGTCCGAGCGGCGCGTCATGCCGTGCGCTTCGAGCTCGTCGAGCGCGCGCGTCTGCCGCGCGGTGATCGAGCACGACCCAGGCGATCAGCGCCGCGACGATCAGCGATCGCCGCCGCCATAGGCGCTCGACGATGAAGGCGGCATGCGGACCGAGATTCATCGTCAGCGTCCCGGCGCGCGCGTCCGCCTGCATGCATCAGCATGGTGCGCACGCGCCGCCGCATGATCTCGTTGCGCATGGCGGCGAGATGCAGCGTCAGGAACAGCAGCGTGAACGCGAGCGCCATCACCAGCAGCGGCATCAGGATGGTCGGATGGATCGCCGGGCCGCCGAGCCGCAGCACCGACGCCGGCTGGTGCAGCGTGTTCCACCAGTCGACCGAGAACTTGATGATCGGCATGTTGATCGCGCCGACCAGCGTGAGCACCGCGGCGGCGCGCGCCGCGCGCGACGGGATCCTCGACCGTGCGCCACAGCGCGATCACGCCGAGATACATCAGGAACAGCACCAGCACCGAGGTCAGCCGCGCGTCCCACACCCAGTAGGTGCCCCACATCGGCCGGCCCCACAGCGAGCCGGTGACCAGGCACATCAACGTGAAGGCGGCGCCGATCGGCGCCGCGGCCTTGGCGGCGACATCGGCGAGCGGATGGCGCCAGACCAGCGTGCCGAGCGCGGCGATGCTCATCAGCGCCCAGCCGAACATGCGCGAGCCACGCCGCCGGCACGTGGATGAACATGATCTTCACGGTCGCGCCCTGCTGGTAGTCGTCGGGCGCGCCGTAGGCCTGAGCTGATGCCGAGCGCGAAGGCGAGCGCGGTCGCGGCCGACGAGCCACGGCAGCAGCGCGCTCGGCGAGCGCGAGGAAGCGGGTCGGATTGGCGAGATCGATCAGGGCCATGCGGCGCCCTCGTATCGCGTGCATCGAGCGACCGCAATGTGGCGCATTGTCGCGATTGCACATGTCGCACGTCGTCACTCCATGTCCACTGCCGCAGCGCCGCGGCGGCGGCGAACGGGCCGACCACCAGGCTCACCAGGGTCAGCGCGCACAGGATCGTGAACGGCGTGCCGAACGGCACCGGCCCGACGATCGCGGCGTTCGAGGCCGCGACGCCGAAGATCAGCACCGGAATCGTCAGCGGCAGCACCAGCACGGCGAGCAGCAAGCCGCCGCGCCGCAGCGCGACCGTGAGCGCCGCGCCGATCAGGCCGATGAAGGTCAGCGCCGGCGTGCCGGCCAGCAGCGTCAGCGCGACGCGCGCCGGTCGCCGCCGGATCGAGATTGAGCAGCAGGCCGAGCAGCGGCGCGGCGATCACCAGCGGCAGCCCGGTGGTGAGCCAATGCGCCAGCGCCTTGGCGGCGAGCGCAAGTTCGAGCGGCGCGCGCGCCATCAGGATCAGGTCGAGCGAGCCGTCCTCGTGGTCCGACGGCGATGCAGCCGGTCGAGCGCGAGCAGGCTCGCCAGCAGCGCGCCGAGCCACAGGATCGCCGGGCCCGATCCGCGCCGAGCAGCGCGAGGTCGGGGCCGATCGCGAACGGCATCAGCGTCACCACGATCAGGAAGAACAGCACGCCGATCAGCGCGCCGCCGCCGACCCGCACCGCGAGCCGCATGTCGCGCAGCGAGAAGGGCGGCGAGCGCGGTCATGCGTCGGCCTCCGCGAGTCGCACCGAGCCGCGCACAGCTCCATCCGCTGCCAGCGCGTGCGTCGGCGTCTCGCTCCCCCGCCTGGGGGGAGGGTCAGGGAGGGGGTAGGCGAAGTCGAGCGAGCCGCCCCCTCCCCACCCCTCCCCCCACAAGTCGGGGGAGGGTGCACGACCCTCGAGCGAGGGTGCACGACAAGCGCCGTACATTCGCACCGGACGTCATTGCCGACCTCCCAGCCGCAACTCCTTCGCGCCGTCGAGGCCGATCGGGCCGTGGGTCGCCGCCAGGATCATGCCGCCGCCGGCGAGATGGGCGCGCATGAGGTCCGCCAGCATCGCCTGCGCGGCGGCGTCGAGCGCGGAGGTCGGCTCGTCGAGCAGCCAGAGCGGGCGCTCGACCGCGATCAGCCGGGCGATCGACAGCCGGCGGCGCTGACCGGCCGAGAGGTAGGCTCGCCGGCAGGCTGGCCATGCCGCCGAGCCCGACCGCAGCGAGCGCCGCGTCGCTGCGGCATCATGCCGTCGCCGCCGCCGAGATAGCGCGCCCAGAAACCGAGGTTCTCCGCCACCGTCAGCGACGGCTTGAGCGCGTCCTGGTGGCCGAGATAGTGCGCCTGCTCGCCGAGCGTCGCGTTCGCGGTCGCCGCCCTCCAGTTCCAGCCGTCCGGCCGCCGGCCGCACCAGGCCCGCAACCAGCCGCAGCAGCGAGGATTTGCCGGCGCCGTTCGGCCCGGTGACCAGCAGGGCCTCGCCGGCGCCCACCGCAAAGCTGACCCCCGACAGCACCATCCGGCCGCCCCGGACACAAACGAGTTCGGTCGCGCGAAGCCTCGCCGGCCACCGATTTGGGGCATCACGGCCTCCCGCCCCTGCCGGCCGGGCGGTTCCGGCCGGCCCGTCCCAGGAGCCGGCGGAATGGCGATCCGGCCGCGCTGGAATCCGGGCATTTCTCGGACATCTTGTTGAGGCGAATCGATTTTCTGGAACCGCACCAAAAAAGCCCTTATAAGCCCGTCCGTCCGGGCGTGCTAACCGTGAACGCCCGGGTGTCGCAGCCGGCGACCAGGGGCGCCCCGGCAACCTGCCTCAAGACCCTTGCCTCAGCATCCGGTGGGATGGGAATCGGCCCACATGACGTCACTCGACAGTTTCCGGTGCTGCAAGCCACTCAAGGTCGGCAGCAAGACCTACGCCATTTATAGCCTCGCCGCCGCCGAGAAGAACGGGCTCAAGGGAATTTCCCGCTCGCCCATATGAGTTGTCAGGCACGCACACA